>CAWINB010000005.1:0-7258 GCA_963837465.1 Candidatus Doudnaibacteriota bacterium | reverse complement strand
GGGCAATTATCAAATGGGAAAAAATTATACTTTAGCCGGGAAAGAACCGATGTTGATTGTTACGTTAAGAGCGGTACCATAGTTATGGCTGCCTCCGATTCTCCGATTCTCCGATTCTCCGACCTTACGCTCCGAGGCGAGCATAACCTGGAAAATATCTGCGCCGCGATTTTGGCGGCTCATTGCGCCGGAGCCGGACTTGGGGCCGTTAAACAGGCGGCCGTTAATTTTAAGGGCCTTGAACACCGTTTGGAATTCGTGGCGGAAAAAAACGGCGTAAAATTTTATAACGACTCATTTTCCACCACCCCGGAAACAGCCATTGCGGCCATTAAATCTTTTGGCGAACCGCTGATTTTAATTTTGGGAGGATCCTCCAAAAACTCCGATTTTACGGAGATGGGAAACGTTATCGGCGGCTCAAAAAACATCAAGGCCGTAATTTTGGCCGGCGAGGAAGCTGTTAAAATTAAATCCTCGGTAAATTCTTACAAGGTTGCCGTGATTGAGGGCGCGAAAAATATGGCGGAAATTTTTAGTCAAATATCGTCAGTGGCCCAAAAAGGCGATGTTGTCCTGCTCAGTCCGGCCTGCGCGTCGTTCGGCATGTTTAAAAATTATAAAGACAGAGGAGAGCAGTTTAAAAAATTCGTGGACGAATTTTAATTATAAATGCCAAATTACGAATTTAAAAATACTTCGGGCCGCGATTTAAGAATTTTGGCCAAAATCCCAAAAAAATTGTTCCGCTTAACTTAGATTAAACATCAAAATTTGTTTTGAAATTTTGTCTCAAATTCCGCCGCAAATTATTTTTCAGACAGGTTCTAGCCTGCTTTATGCCCAAAAAAACCGTCAAATCGGAAATCGACCGTGGTTTGCTGTTTATAACCTTTGCCCTTTTGGCGTACGGGCTGATTGTGCTGTACTCCGCTTCCACGGTTGAGTCGTTCCAGAATTTTGGCAATACTTACCATTACATTGTCCATCAAATAGTCTTCGGCGCTTTTTTAGGCCTTTTGGCCATGTATATTTGTTCCAGGATTGAGTACCACTTTTGGCAAAAAAATCTGCCCGTGCTTATCGCTTTCTCGCTTTTATTTCTGGCCCTGGTGAAAATTCCCCATATTGGCTTTTCCGCCGGCGGCGCCTCGCGCTGGGTCCACTTTGGGCCGATTTTTTTCCAGCCCGCGGAACTGGCCAAAATGGTTATCATCCTTTACCTGGCTTCCTGGGTGGATAAAAAACGCGGACAAATTAACGATTTTTATTACGGGCTGCTGCCCTCGCTGTGTATTGTCGGCTTATTCGCCGCCCTGATACTCTGGCAGCCGGATTTTGGCACTATGCTGGTGCTTTTGGGGGTGTCTTTTTGCATGCTGTTCGCCGCGGGTATAAACTGGAAGTATTTTTTTTACACCGCCTTAGCCGGCGCCCTGGCGCTGTTTATGATAATAAAAATCAAGCCTTACCGCGCGCGGAGGCTAACCACTTTTTTGGATCCGGGCCTGGACCCAAAAGGCATAAGCTACCAGATCAACCAGGCGCTTTTGGCCATTGGCAGCGGCCGGCTGTGGGGCTATGGTTACGGCATGTCCCGCCAAAAGCATAATTATCTGCCCGAAGTTATGAACGATTCCATTTTCGCGGTTATGGCCGAGGAACTCGGGTTTTTCAGGGTTATGGCGCTGCTGGCTTTATTTTTGCTTTTGACTTTAAAGGGTTTTTCCATAGCCAAAAATGCCCCGGATATTTTTGGGAAAATGGTCGCTTTCGGCATTACTGCCTGGATAACTTTACAGGCGCTGATTAACCTGGGCGCCATGGTCAACCTCCTGCCTTTAACCGGTATCCCGCTGCCATTTTTTTCTTACGGCAGCACGGCGTTGATTGCCAACCTTGCCGCCATCGGCATTTTGCTGAATATTTCCAGGCATGGACACAGGGGTAACGCGGCGTAGCAAGGTCAAAAAATGCGGCGATAATTCGCAATCCAAAAAATGTCCAAAGCAAAAAAATTTAAACTTTATACCCACCATCGCAGCTTTTTAAGATTGCGGGAAAAATCCAAAAATCCCTTTGCCAGGTTTTTATCCAAACTGGGGAACCTGTTTTTTTCGGTTTTCTACAACGTGGGCGCCGCGGTTTTGGCTTTTATCCATTTTTTGAAATTTGTTTGCGGCAAAATTATAGGCGCCGGCGCCTGTTTTTTTAAACAAGTCGCCAATATGGTTGTCGGGGATATTATAAAAACCAGGAATCTTTTTTTTGCGAGGCTGAAAATTTTTAAAAAAAACAATTGGGCGCGTAATTTTTTGGTCTTTATGGTTTTGGCGGCTTCGGGTTTTTCGGCCATAGCGGGCCTGAGGGCCGCGGACAGAGTTTTAATTATAAAAAGCGATACGGAACAGGACGCTTTGCTCGGCGGCGACTATCTTTTTGGCGCTCAGCAGGCAATCAGCAGCCAGAATCTGGATTTGGCCCAAAACCGTTTAAGCAAAGCCCTGGAATTTTTTGGCAACAGCCAAACCGAACTGGCTTCCGGCGGCTTGGCTATAAATCAAATACTCAATTTGGATCCGCAGAAACAGGACGCGGTCAAGCTCCTGAAAGCGGCATCCCTGGTAACCCTGGCCGCTCAAAATTTTATCAGCCTGGAAAACAGCGCCAAAACAATACGGGTGTCCCAGGACGGAATTATCAGCCAGGGCCGGCCGACCGCGGAAGTTTTGCGCGATGTGAACAGTCAGTTGGGCTCGGCCTTAAGTAACTTATCGCGAGCCAACAGCCTGGTCGGCCAGGTCAACCCTGCCGGCTTGCCCTCCCGGGACCGGCAGGCTTTTACCGGCTTGGCAGCCAGGCTTGGAACCACGGTGGACGCTTTAAGGGACGCTGACAGCATTTTTGTCCTGGCCGAAAATCTTATCGAGGGAAATAAAAACCTGCTGATCCTTTTTGAAAACAACAACGAACTCCGCCCCGGCGGAGGGTTTATGGGCACGTTCGGCTCATTGCGGTTAAGCGATGGACAGATAAACAAAATCAACGTCAGCAGCATTTATGATCTGGATGGCCAGTTAAAGCAGGTAATCCAGCCGCCTTTGCCGATTTTGAACGTCAGCCAGCGATGGTATTTGCGCGACTCCAACTGGTTCGCGGATTTTGCTTTTTCCGCGCAAAAAATCAGCTGGTTTTACCAGCAGGAGGGCGGCATCCAGCCGGATTTAATAGTGGCTATGACGCCAAATTTAATCATCGACCTGCTTAAAGTTACGGGGCCGGTTTTTATGCCCGAATACAACATCACTCTAACCCCCGATAATTTTGTGGAAGAAACCCAGGCCATAAGTACCATTAGCGATAACATGCCCACCAATTCTCCCAAGCAGATTCTGGCCGATTTGGTGCCCGTGCTTTTGCAAAAAATCAGCGGCCAGGGCAAAGACGGCTGGTCGCGAATTCTGCAAATTTTACAAAGCCAGCTGGCGCAAAAGCAGGTTGTGCTTTACGCCAAAGATCCGGCGCTGGAAAATCAGCTGGCCGCTTTTAACTGGACCGGCAGCGTTGCCCCCAGCGACCGCGATTATCTTTTGGTTTTAAACAGCAACCTGGGGGGCACCAAAACAGACTTGGCAGTTGACCAAAAAACCCAGCTGGTTTCTTCCATAGCCGCGGACGGCTCAATCACCGACCAGCTGACCATCACCCGCGCCAACAACAATCCGAATTTGCCCGACAACAGCAACGTGGATTTTTTAAGGGTTTACGTGCCCCAGGGCAGCTTACTTATCAGCAACAGCGGCTTTGACAAAAAAGACCTGGATTATTCCGCTACCGGCACCCCCTACCAAATTGACAGCGATGTTTACAACTGGCAAAAAAATTTGCTGACGGATAATTTGACCGGCACTATGATAGGGCAGGAAGCCGGTAAAACTTTTTTCGGCAACTGGATAGTTTTAAATCCCGGCCAGTCAAAAACCGTCAAACTGGTTTACCAACTGCCCTTTAAATTAAACTCCGTGGACCGCTTCAGCCTTTTGCTGCAAAAGCAAGTCGGCTCCCTAAATCAAAATTTCAGCTGGACAGTAAACTACCCCGGCCGCTCGGTTTTATGGCGGAATATCAACCCTTCCCAAACCAATCCAAATTCCCTGGATTCTGATATAATAGTGGATAAGGATTATTTGCTGGGGATGGTGCTGCAAAAACAATAAGATAACTTAACTTTGTAGCCTGTATTTTACCATTCCGGGCGCGGCGGGGAATGCCTTATGCCGGGAGATAAAGGATTCTTCATATACGTACGTTCGGGGTGGCGTGATGCGATGGAATAATGTTTCAAAAACTTAAAAACCTGGAAAACGAATTCAGTGTTTCAAAAGCCGCGGTTATCGTGGGCTTTTTTACGCTGCTTTCCAAGCTGGTAGGGTTGGCGCGCGACCCGCTCCTGGCAGGTAAAATCGGCGTCGGCAACACCCTGGACATTTACTACGCCGCTTTCCGGGTGCCCGACTTTATTTTTAACCTGCTGGTTTTGGGCACCTTGTCCGTGGCTTTGATTCCCGTTTTCAGTCAATGGATGATCAAAGACAAAAACAAAGCTTATGAAGTGGCCAACTCAGTGTTTAACGCCTCGGTTTTGGCAATGGGTCTGGTTTGCCTGATTCTTTTGGCGTTTTCCGCCCCACTTACCAAACTGCTGGTACCGGGATTTTCCGGCGACAAATTGCTAAGGACCATCCAATTAATGCGGCTGTTTTTGCTGTCGCCCGTAATTTTTACGGCCTCCAACATTTTTACCAGCATCCTGAGTTCCTATAAAAAATTTCTGGTTTTAAGCATTGCCCCGATTATGTACAATCTGGGGATAATTTTCGGGTTGTTCTTTTTTTACCCGCGCTTTGGCCTGATGGGTTTGGGCTATGGCGTGATACTGGGCGCCTGTCTCCATCTGCTCGTGCAAATTCCGGAAGCCCTGCGTTATGGCTACCGCTGGAAACCGGTTATTGATTTAAAAGACCCCAGCTTCCTAAAAATCGCCAAACTGTTTTTGCCGCGGATTATCGGCATGGATATTTCCCAAATCAGTTTGATCATCGGCACTACCGTAGGCTCGATTTTGGCTACCGGCTCGGTGACTATTTTTAACCTGGCCAATAACCTGCAGGCCGCGCCGCTTGGGGTATTCGCGCTGTCGGTTTCAGCCGCGTCTTTTCCTTTACTGTCGGAACATTACGCCAAAAAGGATGACGCCGCTTTTGTAAACACCCTGGCGCGCAACGTTATGACCGTATTGTTTTTTATTATCCCCATTGCCATTTTAATGGTCATCTTCCGCGCCTATATTGTGAGGATTATTTACGGCCACGGCAAGTTTAACTGGAACGATACGGCGCTGATGTTCACGACTTTCGGCGTTCTGACTTTTTCCCTGGTTGGGCAAAGCCTGAGCCCGCTGTTTTCCCGCGCTTTTTATTCCAGGCAAAATACCATTATTCCCGTTATGGTCAATATCTGCTCCATTGCTTTGGACGCGGTGCTGGCTTACGTCCTGGGTAAAAAATTCGGCCTGGTCGGCATTGCCTGGGGTTTTGCCGTTGCCTGCAGTTTTGACGCCGGGCTGATGTTTATCTGCCTGCGTTACAAGCTTAACCGGGACGGAGTCAGTCTGCGGGATTTTGACAGCGCGATTATAAAGTTTATGTTTAAAATTATATCCGCCAGCGTGGTAATGGGTCTTGTGGCTTACGGCGCGATTTACCTGTTCGCCCCGCTGGTTAACACCCGCACTACTTTTGGCATTATAATCCAGTCCGGCTTGTCCGTGGCTCTGGCCATAGCCGTGTTCCTGCTCGTTTGTTATAAGATCAAACTGGAACAGGCGGAAAATTTGTTTGGATTTTTAAGGAAAATGTTTTAAGATTGATTTTATGGAACAAGAAAATATTCGCAACTTTTGTATCATTGCTCATATTGACCACGGCAAATCCACGCTGGCCGACCGGCTTTTGGAAGTTACCAACACGGTGCAAAAGCGCGACATGAAGGCGCAACTGTTGGACCAGATGGATTTGGAGCGGGAGCGCGGCATTACTATCAAACTGCAACCGGTTAGGATGGGATACTCATTGCCAGATGAATCGCAAATCTTAAATCCCAAATCTTACATCTTAAATCTCATCGACACTCCGGGCCACGTGGATTTTACCTACGAAGTTTCCCGCTCGTTAGCCTGCTGCGAAGGCGCTATCCTGGTAGTAGATTCCACGCAGGGCATAGAGGCTCAAACGCTTGCCAATGTTTATCTGGCGATGGAGCACGACCTTGTGCTAATTCCGGTCGTTAATAAAATAGACCTGCCAAATTCCGACCGGCAAAAAACCGCGGAAGAACTTAAGACCGCTTTTGGCTTTACCGATGATGAAATTTTATACGCTTCCGGCAAAACCGGCGAAGGCGTGGAAGATATTTTAAAAGCCGTAATCCAAAGAGTGCCGGCGCCAAAAGGCAATACCGCAAAGCCATTTACAGGATTAATTTTTGATTCGCTTTACGACATTCATCGCGGCGTGGTGGTGTTTGTGCGCGCCATGGACGGCCAGCTAAAAAACCGCGAGAAAATTTTTATGATAGGCAGTGGAGCCCAGGCCGAAAGTCTGGAGGTTGGTTATTTCCATCCCAAAATGGAAAAGTGCGATGAAATAAAAACCGGCGAAGTCGGCTACATTGTTACGGGCTTGCGGGACGTCAGCAAGGCGCGCGTGGGCGATACCGTGACTTTATTTGAAAGAAAAAAAGACGTGGCTCAGCTTCCGGGCTACAAACACGTAAAGCCCATGGTTTACGCTACCATCTTCCCGGTCTCCGGCGACGACTATCCTATTTTGCGCGACGCTATGGACAAGTTAAAACTTTCGGACGCGGCGCTGGAATTTGAACCTATTAATATTCCGAGCATTGGTTTTGGTTTTCGCACCGGATTTTTGGGTTTACTGCATATGGACATTGTGCAGGAGCGTTTAACGCGCGAATATAATTTGGATCTCGTATTAACCGCTCCATCGGTCGCTTATCACATAACCACCACAGCCGGAAAAAATTTGTACGTCCACAACCCGGCGGAATTTCCGGACCCGAGCATCATAAAAGATATTTACGAGCCGTGGATGAAGGTGGAGGTGCTGACTCCGCAGGAATACATAGGCCCGATTATGGAAATTGCCACCCAGCGCCGCGGTATTTCCAAAGATATAAA
>CAWINB010000004.1:0-868218 GCA_963837465.1 Candidatus Doudnaibacteriota bacterium | reverse complement strand
TGCCTGGAAATATTCAGCAAAATGCCGATGGCGGCAAGGTTGGCAATCAACGCCGTGCTGCCGTAAGAAAAAAATGGCAGCGGGATACCGGTTAAAGGCAGGAGGTTGACCATGGCGCCCAGGTTAATCAGCGCCTGTAAAGTTATCCAGGCAGTAATGCCGAAAGCGACCATTTTCCCAAAAATATCCGGGGCATTTTTGGCTATGGAAAAACCCTTTAAAGTCAAAAGCAAAAATAAAGCCAGCAGCGCCATAACCCTGAAAAACCCGAGTTCCTCGGCCATAACCGCGAAAATGGAATCGTTCATAACTTCGGGCAGATAATTATGCTTTTGGCGGGACATGCCGTAACCATAGCCCCACAGCCGGCCGCTGCCAATGGCCAAAAGCGCCTGGTTGATCTGGTAGCTTATGCCTTTTGGGTCCAGGCCCGGATCCAAAAAAGTGGTCAGCCTCCGCGCGCGGTAAGGCTCGATTTTTATTATCATAAACAGCGCCAGGGCGCCGGCCAAGGCGGTGTAAAAAAAATACTTCCAGTTTATACCCGCGGCGAACAGCATGCAAAAAGACACCCCCAAAAGCACCAGCATAGTGCCAAATCCGGCTGCCAGAGTATCAGGGCGGCGAATAAGCCGACAATACACAGCGAGGGCAGCAGCCCGTAATAAAAATCGTTAATTTGTCCGCGCTTTTTATCCACCCAGGAAGCCAGGTAAAGGATGATAACCATTTTGGCCAGTTCCGCGGGCTGGAAAAAAATCGGCCCAAAATGGACCCAGCGCGAGGCGCCGCCGGCGGAAAAGCCAATATGGGGAATTTTCACCAGGGCCAGAAATAAAAGCGAGAAAGCGATAAGCACGGGCAGATTTTTTTGCCAAAAGTGGTACTCTATCCTGGAACAAATATACATGGCCAAAAGACCTAAAAAAGCGCCGAAGACTATTTGATGGACAATGTAATGGTAAGTATTGCCAAAATTCTGGAACGACTCAACCGTGGAAGCGGAGTACAGCACAATCAGCCCGTACGCCAAAAGGGCAAAGGTTATAAACAGCAAACCACGGTCGATTTCCGATTTGACGTTTTTTTTGGCCATAAAGCAGGCTAGAACCTGTCTGAAAAATAATTTGCGGCGGAATTTGAGACAAAATTTCAAAACAAATTTTGATGTTTAATCTAAGTTAAGCGGAACAATTTTTTTGGGATTTTGGCCAAAATTCTTAAATCGCGGCCCGAAGTATTTTTAAATTCGTAATTTGGCATTTATAATTAAAATTCGTCGACGAATTTTTTAAACTGCTCTCCTCTGTCTTTATAATTTTTAAACATGCCGAACGACGCGCAGGCCGGACTGAGCAGGACAACATCGCCTTTTTGGGCCACTGACGATATTTGACTAAAAATTTCCGCCATATTTTTCGCGCCCTCAATCACGGCAACCTTGTAAGAATTTACCGAGGATTTTATTTTAACAGCTTCCTCGCCGGCCAAAATTACGGCCTTGATGTTTTTTGAGCCGCCGATAACGTTTCCCATCTCCGTAAAATCGGAGTTTTTGGAGGATCCGCCCAAAATTAAAATCAGCGGTTCGCCAAAAGATTTAATGGCCGCGATGGCTGTTTCCGGGGTGGTGGAAAATGAGTCGTTATAAAATTTTACGCCGTTTTTTTCCGCCACGAATTCCAAACGGTGTTCAAGGCCCTTAAAATTAACGGCCGCCTGTTTAATGGCCTCAAGTCCGGCTCCGGCGCAATGAGCCGCCAAAATCGCGGCGCAGATATTTTCCAGGTTATGCTCGCCTCGGAGCGTAAGGTCGGAGAATCGGAGAATCGGAGAATCGGAGGCAGCCATAACTATGGTACCGCTCTTAACGTAACAATCAACATCGGTTCTTTCCCGGCTAAAGTATAATTTTTTCCCATTTGATAATTGCCCAATTTTTTTTGACGCCTCGAAGTCGGCGTTTATAACGGCAAAATCATCCGGGCCCTGAAACTTGACAATCGCCTCTTTGGCCGAAACATACTCAGCATTGTCCTTATGATAATCCAGGTGCTCCGAGGTTACCATAAGCACCGCGCCGATATGCGGACTTTTATTTAAATCCTGCAGTTGGAAACTGGAAAGTTCGTAAACGACCCAGTCATCGGACTTTAAGCCATCGAGAATTTCCAAAGGCTGTGTTTTGCCGATATTTCCGGTGAGATAGATGTTTTGGAATTTGGAATTTGGAATTTGGAATTGCGTCTTTAATATTTCATATATTAAAGACGCCGTAGTCCCTTTGCCCTTGGTCCCCGTAACCCCGATAATTTTTGCCGGGCAGTTGTCAAAGAACCATTTGGTTTGACTCGTAACTTGGAATTTGGAATTTGGAATTTGGAATTTGGACAACGCTATTCCCGGGCTTCGAAAAGCCACGTCAAACCCCTTTAGTTCCAAAAACGCGTCCGGCCCGAAAATAAAATTAATCCCCAATTTCTTAATTTCCAATTTCTTAATTTCATCCCATTGGCTCCACGGCCTCTGATCAAACAGCACGGGTTTAATGCCGTGCTTTAATAAATACGCGGTCGTAGCTTTACCCTCAACCCCGTACCCCATAACCGCGACTAGTTTATTTTTAAGATCACTAGTGTCCATTATTAAAACCATCCGAGCTTTGGCTTTGGCCTAAGCTCGGTTTGTTTTTAATGATAAAGGCTAAAAAATAAGCAAACCCGGCAAAACAGACTAAGGAGACAAAAAAGTAGCTAATCAAATAGTTGAAAAATATATTGTATTTGTTATTTCCGGATGATTGTAAAATAAAATCACCTGGATTGGCTTTGCTATAAATTATTATTACAGGGCCGACTTGTGATATCGCTCCTGGATCTGAATATAATTCTGTGATCATCTGGCCTTTTAAATCCCTGAACTCTACTTCATCTTCGTAATATGGGACGCCCTTTGAACTAAATTTTTCGGTTACGGAAACGACGCTGCCAGAGGTTTCTGTTCCGTATAAAGGCAAGTAAACTCCTTTTACTATAAAAAGTAAAAGAAACACTAATCCTGTAAAAAGAAAAATTAAACCTAAAACTATATTTTTAGTTTTCATTTAAATTTGACTTAATTTTTTCTTAAAGCATACCCGGGTAGTTCGCCGGTAATCTTTCCATCGGCCACCGCGGCTTTGCCGTTAATGAAAACGTAGTCCATGCCGAGGCTGAGCTGGAAAGGGTTTTGGTAGCCGGCCAGATCTTTAATATCAGCCATATCAAAAATCACCAGATCCGCGAAGTTGCCGACTTTAATTTCGCCGCGTTTTTTAAGCCCCAGCTTGGCCGCGGGACCGGACGAAAGTTTTTTTATTGCCGTCTCCAAAGCAAGCGAACCGCGGCCGACGCTTTCCCGCAAAAACTTCTGCGCCGTGCCAAAGCAGCGCGGGTGTACCATGCGACCCAGGACTTTGCCGCTGAAACCCGCTCCGTCCGTGCCGATAAAAGATAAAGGATGGAGCGTAAATTTTTCCACCTGGGCCATATCCAAATTTTTTTCAAACACCAAAATTTCGCTGCCGCCGTTTTGGATCAGCTCCAAAACCGCCTGCTCGCTGGACACCTCCAGATTTTTGGCAATCCGCCCGATGGTTTTTCCCGTAAAGCTCAGCTTGTTGGCCGTGGACGCGATCTGGATGGTGGAAAATTTTACGCCACTGTTGTTTAAATACATCAATATTTTATTTTTTTGCGCCGGATCGCGTAAAATGCTTAAGCATGCCGGTACGCCCGCCTTCCATAGCCCACTTTGGCAAATAGGAATAAAGCGCCTGCCAGATGGTATCGTAAGGATAAACATCAAAATGTACGTTGGTGCCCTGATGATAGGCCGTGTCAATGGCGCCCACGACTTCGGGAAATTTTTCCCAGTTGGCCTCGTTGCGGATTTTTAAATGGGAAATTTTTAAGTTGACCTCGGTATTTTTGGCAATATCCAGCGCCTCATCCAGGGCTTCGATTATTTCGCCGCCTTCGCTGCGCAAGTGCACGGAAAACAAGCCGTTTCTAGCTTTGATAATTTTAGCCAGCTCAAACAGTTCCAGCTCGGAGATAATAATTTCATGGGCGTACGACAGTCCGCTGGAAAGCCCAAAAGCTCCGGCCTCCATGCTTTGTTCCAGCGCGCCCTTTAAAGTTAAAAGCTCTTCCTTATCCAACCCCCGGACTCGGTCGCCCACCAGGGCGCGGCGCAAGGTTGAATAGCCGACTAAGCTGGCCACGTTACAGGCAAAGCGCTTTTTAGCCAGCTGTTCTATAAACTCGCTGAAGGACAGCCAGTTTATATTGGTGGCCTCCAGGTTGTGCCATTTTTGCATGGCCAAAAGCGCGTCCTTGGTGAGCAGCGGCGCCAGACTGGCCCCGCAATTGCCCAGCAGGATGGTGGTGTAACCCTGGGTAATCAAACTTTCCAAACCGGGATTGTCAAAAATTTGCCAATAACTGTCGCTGTGGTTTTGCAAATCCACAAAACCAGGGGCTAAAATTTTGCCGGCCGCGTCAATTACGGTTTGGGCGGATGAGCTGATGTTTGGGGCAACGTTAACAATTTCATCACCCTGAACCGCGACATCCAAAACCTGCCCGGGATCGCCCGAACCGTCTACGACTGTGGCGTTTCTAATTAGCAGAGAGTACATAAAAAATTAAGTAAAATTGACCATAATTAACAAATTAAATAAAATTTGCCGCTGCCTAATTTCATTTAATTTGTTAATTTTAAAATTATCTTATCCTACAAAATAAACTATTATTCCTATTATGCTCATCACAGCCGCGATAATCCAAAACCGCATTGTAACTTTCGTTTCCGGCCAGCCCAGGGCTTCAAAATGATGGTGCAGAGGAGCGGACTTGAACAATTTCTTTTTAAATACTTTTCGCCAAAAAACCTGGAGCAGAAACGACACGGCTTCGGCCACAAAAACAAACCCTATTAAAAACAGTAAAAATACGGAGTTGGTTAAAAAAGCTACCACGGCGAGCAAAACGCCTAAACCCATGGACCCGGTATCCCCCATAAAAAACCGCGCCGGATGGACATTAAACCACAAAAAAGCCAGCAAAGCTCCGCAAATAACGCCGATAAAAGTAGCTAGGTCGTGCTTGCCCTGCAAAAAAGCGATAAGTCCGTAAGCAAAAAAAGATATCATTAAAGTGCCGCCCAGCAAACCGTCCAGGCCGTCGGTTTCGTTAACGGCAAAGCCCGTGGAAATAACAACCAGAATAAAAAACGGGATAAACCAGCCGCCTAAATGAGCGTTGCCGAAAAACGGTATGTAGACGGCGGAAAACCCGAGCTTAAAGTAAAACCACCAGGCGCCGATGGCAGCAACAATTACGTAAAGCGCCAGCTTAAAACGGAAACGCAATCCCCTGCCTTTGTGCCCACGGCCGCGAATATCCAGCCAATCATCCCACAAACCGACTATGGAGGCTCCAAGCAGCGCGCCCAGCGGCAGCAGGGTTTCGCGGCGCGAGTAAAAATCAAAGCGGGAAAAAAAATCAACGCGCGCCACGCGGTCCAAAAACCAAAAAAGCCCCATTAAAATAACCAGGGTCCCCCAAACCAGAATTCCGCCCATTGTAGGCGTGCCGGCTTTATGTTTGTGCATCTCCGAAAACAGGGGCGTACTGCCGTCATTGCGGATTTGCTTGCCAAGTTTTTTTTTGAGGAGAGTTTTGGTTAAAAGCGGAGTAACAGCAAGGGCAAAAATAAAAGCCAGGGAAGTTAAAGTGAAAATTTTGGTCAAAACAGCGTAAGCCATATGCAAAATTATACCATAAAAATGGTTTTTAGGAAAAAATTACGAACTTAGGAGCCCACACCCCAGCAGTAGTTAGCCTATAAATTGGACGAAAGACACCTATGCTGGCATTGTTAAGTTCAAGCCAAGTCCAAGTCATTTGAATAAGACTTGTCAAATTCAAATCCGCGGCAACGCGGGTTTTTTGCTTTTAAAGTTAAGAGCCAAGCTTAGCGGCTAATCGATGGAGTCCCGGGCCGCTCCTGAGGACCAGAGCCTGTTTCAGCTTGTCCGCAGGCTTACTGAAAATCCTGTTCCAAATCAGCCTTTAATTTTAAAGTATCCGCTTCCCTGTCTTGGCTGCCTAGTGATGTTGAAGCCCCCAAAACTTCCGGTTGGAGGGAAGTGGGGCTTTGGATCGCGCTTCCGCTGACGCGTACCGGTAAAAGCACGGGAAGACCGATCCTGATGGTTACAATCAGCAATAATCCAACCAACCAAACAGGCAGAACTTTTAAAATTTTTGTTTTCATTTTATTTTTTTTCCCGGGAATCGGCTTGTTGTAAAAAAAATAAGGGGCTGAATTCCCGCGTAGCCATATTATAACTTATTGACAAATTTTACAGTTGTGGATAAACTTACTTGGTAACTTAAATAATGTCCAAATAAGCCCGAACTTAGGCAAAGGCAAGCCTTAACAATAAGTTCGGACGGAGAAAAATATGAGCGAACTTATTTTAAACGAACAAAATTTTGTCCAGGAAGTACTAAAGGCGGACCTGCCCGTAATGGTGGATTTTTGGGCGGTATGGTGCGGCCCGTGTAAAGTACTGTCGCCCCTCGTGGAGGAACTGGCAAAAGAATACGAAGGCAAGCTTAAAGTCGGGAAAGTTAACGTTGATGAAAATAATTCCCTGGCCTCGACCTACGGGGTAATGAGCATCCCCACCTTAAAATTCTTTAAAGGCGGCAAAGTCGTGGGCGAACTCATCGGCGCGGCTCCCAAGTCCACTCTGGAAAACGAAATAAAAAAGCATTTTTAGAATTATTATTGCCATTGTCAAAACCAAAATCCTCCTGAAGGCCGCCTTCAGTGGGATTTTATTTAAGCAGCATTTACAAAGGATGTGATTCGCCGGCTTTTAAGACAGTGCGGTTTGAGGTATTTGAAGGACTCGGAGCAGGAGACTCGGATGGCAAAGGAGATTTTATTGATTGCTGGTGGTTTTGCTTTGGCTGTGGCCTGGAAGGCAACGGAGCATTAAAAATTTGCCCCAGGGCGGTTTGGGTTTTTTGGTTGGACTGATTAGTTTTTTCGCGGTGAATTTCGGCTACCTGGTTCCAGATGGGATTTTCCTTTTTAGGAGGGTTTTGCGGATGATGGGATCTCTGATTGCTTCTCGCGGGTTTATGGGAACGCTTATCGTGCCTGTTGCCATTATTTTGGAAACCGTTTTGACCGGGCGGCTGGAAGGATCTGTTAAAATTATTATTTGACGCGGTGGTTGTATTGCGTTTAATGTTATCGGAAGAAACAGAAACACCCCGCGCGATCAATTGTTCCTTTGGAAAAGGTTTTATATCTTCCGCCGGATTTGCCGCTAACCGGCCATCCGCTCCCGAAAATTCCGCGCGCGTCTCGCTTGGCGGAGGGTTTATTTCCACCAGCTCCGCGCTTTGGATTGTTACTGTCTGCTGTTCTTGTTTTGTGTCGGTTTTTTCTTCGTTGTCAGCGCCAATCACAACAGCCGCGTCCTGATGATATTCGGCTCCCATCCAGCGGGAAATTTTTTCTTCCACTTCGGCCACGGGGTTGCTGTAGCGCTCGCGCGACACTTTTATAACTTTGTCCAAAGTACCTGTAATATCGTCCGGGTTCGGCGATAAAGTTACCGCGGAAAACGGGTCCGAGGCCACGCCGTTAATCATCAGCTTAAGCAGGATGTGATATTTGGGGAGATTGACAATGTCCACTTCGGTGAAAACCGGCTCAAATTCCTTAACCAAAAATTCCGCGTCCTCGGCCCCTATCCTAAACACCACCAATGTGCCGACGTTGCCAAAAATAGCATCGCGGACTTTGGTGTTTCGTTCCTGCACCAGCTGGCCAATATATTGGTGGCCGACAATTAAATTCAGCCGGTATTTTCTGGCCTCGCTTAAAATGGTGGCAAAGCTGTCCGTGGCAAAATTCTGGAATTCGTCCACGTACAAATAAAAATCCTTGCGTTCTTTTTCCGGCACGTCGGTGCGCGACATAGCCGCCAGTTGCAGCTTGGTGACTATCATAGCCCCTAAAAGCGCGCTGTTGTCCTCGCCGACGCGGCCTTTGGATAAATCCATTATCAAAATTTTGCGCTGGTCCATAATTTCGCGCAAATCGATGGTGCTTTTCGGCTGTCCCACAATGTTGCGGATAATGCCGCTGCTCAAAAACTGCCCGACTTTATTTTGGATAGGCGCGATGGCTTCGGTACGGTACTTTTCGTTGTAGTTGGCGAATTCATCCGTCCAAAAAGCCCGGACCATGGGGTCTTTAATGTTGTCCACGATTTTTTTGCGGTATTTTTTGTCCACATACATTCTGGTAATTCCAAGCAGGGTGTTTCCCGGACTGTCCAAAAGCGCCAAAATAGTATTGTTTAAAATATATTCCATTCTGGCCGACCACAAATTGGCCCAAATTTTGGTAAACACGCCCATAAGCCCCGATGCCACCAAATGCTTATACTTGGTATCCACAGCTTCCAAAATATTAAAAGCCACCGGATATTCCATATCCGCCGGATTAAAATAAATAACATCATTAACCCGGTTACTGGGGATGGAATCCAAAATCCGCTGGATGGAATCGCCGTGCGGATCCAAAAATGCCACGCCGTGCCCGTTGCGGATATCCTGGATAACCATATTTTCCATAACCGTAGTCTTGCCCATTCCGGTTTTGCCGATTAAATACATATGCCGGCGCCGATCGTCGGTTTTAATGCCAAAAGGCACTTCCTGGTTGCGGAAGTTGGTTTTGGCAAAGAGAGTAATTTTATCCTGGGGATCCATGGGGAATTAACTAAAATTTAAGAGATTTAAAGAATTAAATAAAACTGGCCGCAATAAATTTTGTTCAATCCTGCTTAATTACAGTCAATTTTATTTAATATTACTCTTCCGCCACAGGCAGGTTGGAGGGCGGCTGGGATTTTTTGCTTTCGGATTTTTCAACGGCCGAAGGAGCCAATGTAGTTTTGGTGGTAATGGGGAAATGGTACATTGTGGCCAGTTCTTCGATATTTAAAATAAACATCGACGTCCCAATATGGACATCGCGATTTTTAAACCCTCTTATAAAATGGCGTTTTTTTAATCTGACGAGCCAGTCCAAATATGGCTTTTCAAAAGTCTTGGAAATCAAGGCATCCGAACCAGTCCAGGTTTTACTGACGTCGGGCTTTAACTTGTTGGTCATAGCGGAACCCAAAGGCCTGTAAACACCGGCCATTAAACTTTTGCGGTTGTTATCAAACTTTTCCTTAGGCACTATGTATAGCATTCGAATTTTTGTCTTATAGCCCGGTTTCCCTATTTTCTTTTCCACAAGCGCGACTCTTTCTTTTTGGGCTTCAGTCATACTCATCCAGTTGTTGCGGGGCTTATTCTCTTCAGGCGCATGGGCATGGTGGGAGCCTATTAAAGTCTCTTTGTAGCTCAACTTGGAAAACCACTCCAAAGGCGCCAAAAAAAACCTTAAAAAACTGGCTTCGTGCGAAATTTCTTCGCCTGTTAGTTCTTTGACTTTTAATTCACCTCTCGGCTTCCATTCTTCATCGGAAAGAGGCTGAATAATCATTTGGTATGCGATAACCTCATAGGGCTGAATTTTGGCCAGGCTTTCAAAAAAGTTAGCCAAAGGATCTATTACAGTTTCCTCTGCCGAGGGATGTTCAAAATCTTTGTAGGTTTTAATGGGAATAACATCACTTTCAGACAGCTTCCATTCCGAGCCAAAAATTTCATAATCTCCCGGGTTGTCGGCATCGTAATTAAAATTTTCCATATAATCAGCACCTTCGCTTATCTCCGCCTGTGGGTAATAAGCGTAAAAAGCCGACTCTACAACATCCTTCATCCTAGTTGGTATTCTCAAGACAAAAGAAATTTTGCCACCCATGCTGACAATTTCCAAACTGTACCACAGCTGAATATGCCCTTCCACATATTTTTCTATGGGCGTTTTATTTACTTGAAGGGAGTGTATTTGGGAAAAAATGCTTTCTACGGCCAATGTGCTGACCATATTTTCTCTGGGTACTTTTATATGTAAAAAGGTCCAATCCTGCTGGTGCACGAACTGGTGCTGGATTTCAACAATATAGCTGCGCCAGAGCATATAAATTAGCCCGATAACAAAAATTACCCAACCGTAATAAACTACGACAAACAGGAAAGCCAGATGGAAAATTTGGAAAAAATTTGGAAAAAGACCTTTAATAATTTGCATTTGTGTTTCAAATAATTTACGAAGTACGAATTTTTTACGAACTTACGAACATGAACGCTTCGTACGTTCGTATTTGTTCGTACTTCGTAAACCTAGACCAAAGCGTAGGAATTCTTGCCGATTTTTTTAAATATTTTTTTATTGGAAAGGCCCACCAAAATGGTGTTCTTTTTTACCAGTCGGCGCTTTAAAACTTCTTCAATAATTTTATCTTTAGGCATAGGTTGGGAGGATTGCTTTAAAATTTCCGCAATGACGTCCGACACCACGCCGGGTTTATAGCCCCATTCCGAAAGCGCGTAAATGCCGCGGCCGATTAAAATAAACCGCGGGTCTTTAATGAGTTCGTTATGCACTGTTTCTTTGTAGGCGGTGCGGCTGTCAAACTTGGCCTTGTTTATCATTTCCGTAATGGCGGAATAATGCTCCGGCTTTTTGTGGTGCTTCATTACCAAATAAGCCTTATCCCCGACATCTTTGGGCTTGACTTCTTTCCACAGGCTCAGGCCCCAGTGGCCGAAAACATTATTTTCTATCTCCACAGTCAGCTCCAGGTAATTTAAAATAACCTTGTCCGGCAAATCGGCCGCGTGGGTTTTGTAAAATTCCGTTTGCTTAAAATGCTCCAAAAATTCCCCGCCCGGCAGCGGCGCGCCGTGCCCGCTGATAATCTGTTTGCCGGTTTCCACGAAATTTTCAAGCAGTCCCTGATTAAATAAAACCGTAATCCAGGACTGCTTGTAATTGTCATGGATAAAGCGGTCCAGCTCTTCTATAAGATGCAAAATAAAAACCAGGGCGTTTTTTTCCCGGGGGTCTTTAATATTCATGTGCATCAAAAGACTTTCCTCGGCGATAATACGGCCGTGCTCGGTAATGATATTTAAAAGCAGATCCTTGGCCGAGGCAAAATTCGGCTTTTGCAGGCTGGTCTTTTTCAGGCTCTTAAGCAAATCTTTTTCAATCTGCCGCACGCGTTCGCGGGTCAGCTTTTGCTCCTGGCCAATGGCCGCCAGCGTTTTGGTTTCGCGGCCTTCCAGCCCGTAGCGGTTAACCAAAATTTCCCTGTCGCGCTGTTTTAAGCTTTCCAAAACTTCCGCGACTATGTCGGAAGGCTTAAACTGGCTGAAAGATTCGTTTTGTTTGGTATGAATTATGGTGTCAAGAATTCCCATGTTGAAGATAATTGCTAATCGGTTGGTTTACAATCCAGTATATTATTGATTATTAAGTACCGGCTGTAAATTAATATTCAACAGTATATCATAAACAAGTTAAGATGTCAAATTGGGCTCTAAAATAAAACCCCTCTTAAATCAGAGGGATTTTATTAGAATACATATTACTAAAATTAACGGGTTTGAGGGGCAGTTTTCCATTTTTGCCACAAAACCAAAACCGGACTGGCAATAAAAATAGAGGAGTAGGTTCCAACTAAAACTCCAAGGAACAAAGCCAGGACGAAATAACGAATGGTGTCGCCGCCAAAAAGCAGCAAGCTAAGCAGTACGAACAGTACGGTCAGGCTGGTGTTTAAAGATCTGACTATAGTCTGCGAAATGCTGTGGTTGACCACAAATTCAATGCTTTGGCCGGGAAACAATCGGAGGTTTTCGCGGATTCTGTCAAAGACCACAATAGTATCGTGGACCGAGAAGCCCAAAACCGTAAGCATGGCTGTAACAAATAAGCTGTCTACTTCCACGCCCTTAAAATGTCCAAGCAGGGAAAAAATCCCCAAAACAAACAGCAGATCGTGAAAAAGGGCGATTAACGCCGCGCCGCCAAAACGCCAGGAGGTCACGGGCTTAGCCACTCTTCTGAAAGCGTAGCCGATGTATACAATTATACCAAGAGACACGAACAATAATTGCCAAAACGCGCTCTTTTCCAGTTCCGAGCCGATAACCGGGCCAATGGTATTGTAGCTGGTTTCGGTAAAATTACCGGCTTGCTGCTTAACAGCAGCCAGTAAGCTTGCGTGCTGGGCCGGATTAAGATTTTCGGTCTGGATAATAACACTGTAGTTTTCCGCCGTCTGTAGCTGGAAGTCGCCCAGGTTCTGGCTTTTAATCCCATTCTGGATTTCGGTCAAATTCGGCGGCTGGCTGAACTGCAGTTGCACTTGGGCGCCGCCGGTAAAATCTATGCCGAGTTTTAAATGGTAAACCGACAGGGAAACAATGCCAAAAAGCAGCATAATTCCGGAAATCGCAAACCAAAGTTTGTAATATTTTAGGGTGTTGAACATAAAGCTTATTGAACAAAATTAAATAAAATTGACATAATTTGGATAAACAGAGAATTTTGTCAATTTTTTAAATTTTGACATTTTTGTCAATTCTTCCTGCTTACCCCGAACAGCCACGGATGGGTTAAAATATTATTGCCCACAAAAACTCTCAAAAAAGTCCTGGTAACGGTAATGGCCGTGAACATGGAAATTAAAATACCTATGCCCAAAGTTACGGCAAATCCCTGGATGGACGGCGTGCCAAAAATATAAAGGATGGCCGTGGTAATTAAACTGGACATGTTGGAATCCCTGATGCTCAACCAGGCCCGGGCGAAACCATGTTCAATGGCCCTGTCAATTTCCTTGCCGGAGCGGATTTCTTCCTTAAACCTTTCAAAAATTAAAATGTTGGCGTCGACCGCCATGCCGATGGACAAAATAAACCCCGCAATGCCGGCCAAGGTCAGCGTCACCGGCGCCAACCCCCCGGCAAACAGCAGGATTAAATAAGACAACAATGCCAGAGCCCCAAACCAGGCGTTTACTGTCAGACCCAAAAAGAAAAACAAACCTACCAGGATAACCGCGGTAAACGAGATGCCGATTTTAAAAATGGCGAAAGAAACAATAGCGTAAATAAACAGGGCCAGGGTTGCCAAAAATCCGGGAAAACGGTAATAAATTATCATGAACAAAACTATCATGGCAAGACCAATAACCCCGGCTTCCACGGATTGATCCACCGAAGCTTTGCCCAAAGTCGCGCCCACTGTTTCCTCGGAAATAAGTTTAATGGGCACGGGCAAAGCTCCGCTGTTTAAGCTGTTGACCAATTCTTTGGCTTGATCCACGGTAAAATTGCCGCTGATTACAGCCGTGCCATTGGTAATGGCAGTCTGCACAATCGGAGCGGAAATAAGCTGGCCATCCAAAAATATGCCGATAGGTTTGCCGATATTGGCGGAAGTTAACTGGGAAAAAAGTTTGGTGCCGTCGCTGTCAAACTGCAGATCCACCACAACCTGATTGCTCAATCCCTGGCCCTGCTGAAAATCAACCGTAGCTCTTTCCAGCTGTTTGCCGGACAGCCCAGTGCTAACCCACTGGCTCGCGGCATTCAGCGCTACGGTGCCGCTGGCTGAAACTGTGCCGGTTTGGGCCGCGGGATTTTGGGTTTCAAAATTTAAAGTCGGCGTCTGCCCAATTTGGTTAATGGCGTCGTTGATGTTTTTGATTCCCGGCAGTTCAATGCTGATTTGGTTGTTGCCGCTGACCTGTACCACGGGCTCGGAAACACCAAAGCTGTTAACCCGCCGCTCTATGGTATCGCGAATGGCGTTTAAAGCATCGGCCTGGTCCGACGGCTGAATGCCCGAAAAATCCGCCTGGTAAACCAACCGGCTGCCGCCCCGCAAATCCAAACCCAAATGCACCGTAAAGTACTGGCTGTAAGGGATTTTGAGCTTATTTAAATTAATGCGGCCGCCCCGGGGCAAAACTATCCACAAAGCACCGGCAGCTATAAGTAAAATGGCAAAAAGCGAGGAAAAAAGCTTGAGTTTAGGATGCATAAAGGGAAATGAGCAAAAATGACAAAATTGACAGAAATGACAAAAGTAACTTGTTTACGGCCTGGATATTTTATAAATAGATAAGATAATATCTGCAACAGCGGCAAATATCTTGGGTATTATAGCAGACTACCGGAGTTTGGCAATGGTTTTGTAGCTAACCGATTTATGGGCTTATGCTAACAGACAATATCTACTATCTAGCTACGGGCATCTACGGGTCAGACACAGCTGTTACTATAACGCACGGCCGTGCGTTATAGTAACAGCTTAAATTAAACCAATATAAGCAACCATGGCTCGGACTTTTTTTGGATGGTCGCGGCGGAAGGAAAAGTATTTGTCTTTTTGGCAGTAGGTACAGTGGCCGGAATCGGCGATGTTCTGTTTGAGAACTCCCGCGGCTGTTAGTTGGGATGTGATGATTGCGGGCAAGTCAACAAAAATTTTCTGGCCGACAAAATTAATATGGAGCGGGTAATCGTTAAACTCTTCCAAAACATCGGGCTTGATTTCAAAGTGGCAAGCTCTTATGCCAGGGCCAATGCCTGCGAGGATATCATCGGCGGGACAATTTAGCGCCGAGATCATCGCCCCGCCATCTTGGATGGAAGACCGGCGACAATCCCCCGCCAGCCGCAATGAGCCAGCCCAATGGCAGAAGTTTTAGGATTGTAAAAATAAACCGGAAAGCAGTCGGCAACGGTTACGGTTAGGCTTATGTCCGGAACGTCCGTAATTAAGCCATCGGCGCTTGGCTGATGATTATCATCAGAGGTAATTTTGGCGATAGTGGCGGAATGGCTTTGCAGCGGCGTGATATTTTGTCCGGTACGGATGTCATGGGACTTAAAAAACTTACTCCGATTTTTTGCAGCCATAACATCCGAACCCTGCAGCTTCATAGAGCCGTCGGATTTTTCCGAAATCCCATAGCTTAAGCTTTTATGCCGCTGGAAAAGGCCGAAGGTCAATTGTTGATCGTCAATTGTTAATTGTCTCCTCAAGCCATTTACCGACATTCTTCCCGTCCCGTTTTATCCACGCCTCGTTGGAATAAATTTTTTCCAGAACCTGGCTGATGGCGCGGGACACGTTGGGAGTTGGGTGTTTTTTAAAGAAATTTTTAAAATCTTTGGCTTGGGCTGTGGTATAAAAACGGCCGAACGGAACAATAAACCACTCCAAAAGATGGCCGCCAACATTATAGCGCTTTAAAATTTCATCCCAGTTATTTTTTAAAAACTCCCAGGCCAAATCCGCGCCGTAAAAATTCCTGCCCACGCCTATAAATACGCTCGGGCTGTCCTGCGCCCGCACATTTTTGCTTAAGGCAAATTCCAAAACTTTTTTAAGGACTGTTTTATCCTGAAAACTTCCCAGTGCCCGGCCAATCCTATCCTGTTCTTCGTGCTGGCTTGCTTTTTTGTAAAGCCCGACCATTTGGCTGAATTGTTTTAATCCCCCGTTTTGGGCCACCAGATTATAGACCACGCCGCGGACATCCGGAGATATTTGCCTGCCTTTTAAGTGAGCGGCAAAAAGAGCTTGCGCCTTTTTTATTACGGCGGTATCACCGTAATTTCCCGCCTGAAAAAGCGCCAGGCCGCGCAAAAGCCCGGTTGCATGACTTTCGTTTTTCTTTTTTTCCCAGCCCAGCTTAAGCGCCAGCGGCCTGTGAAGTCCCAGGGCGTAGTTCCGGAAATGCTTATACCATTTTTCGTCCTTATAAAAACCGCCGGCCAAAGCTACGCCCGAAGAAATTTCTTCCCAGACCGGCAATGCTTCTTCCCGGCCGTAAAATTTGGCCAGTTCCAAAGCTTCCACAGTAGCCATATGACCGGCTTCGGCCAGCCCGAAAGCGTCTCGGATAATGCCCAGGCGGTCAATCGGGCCCAATTTTCGGGAAGCGATTGCCGACTTGATTTCATTAAGCATGCCGGCGGAATATTTAACCCTGACCAACGCGGTTTCCCCGTGATTGATTTTTAGCCAGCCTTTGCCGTTTGTCCCGATGAGGCCTGACTTTTTGTCCAGCAAAAATTTATTTTTTTGGCCTTTGTAGTTTAAAATTTCCAGCGGAACTTTCCAAACCGTGTTGTCCCGATTTTTTTTCCCGGACAGGCTGCTGGAAAAAAACCTTTGCTGGGACAGTTTGGTTTGCTGGCCCTCGCGAACGGCGGATATCAGGGGATATCCGGTTTTTTTGGTCCACAACTTCATCATTTTACTTACCGGTTTTTTGGAAACAGCTTCAAAGGACTTCCATAAATCTTCGGTAACCGTATTGCCGTAGCTGTGCTTTTTTAAATAGTGCCTTAGGCCGTCGCGGAAAACAGTTTCTCCCAAATAATTGGCCAGCATACGAATTACCACGGAGCCTTTGGCGTAACTGACCTGGTCAAAAATTTCGGAAATTTCATCGGGATGACGCACGGTTATTTCTATGGGGTGACTGGTGCCGAGCGCGTCCAGCCGAAGCGCCACGGCTTGCCTGCCCGAAACGTACTGCTCCCACATTTGCCACTTGGGGAAAAGTTTGTCCGTGGCCAGGTATTCCATATACGAGGCAAAGCCCTCGTTAAGCCACAAATCGGTCCACCAATCCATTGTTACCAGATTGCCAAACCATTGGTGTGCAATTTCGTGGGCAATGACAATGGCCACCCACTGCTTGTTGGCCGCTGATGTCTGCTTTTCATCCACCAAAAGGGCGGTCTCGCGATAGGTGATGGCACCCCAGTTTTCCATGGCGGCCGAGGCAAAATCCGGCAGCGCTATAAGGTCCAAAACCGGCAGCGGATAAGGTATGTCAAAGTAATTATTGTAAAATTCCAGAGCCCTTATGGCCGTGTTCAGAGCGAATTGTCCTTGGGATTTTTTTCCGGGCGTGACAAAAACGCGGACCAAAACATTGTCTTTGGAACGCGCTTGAATAAACTCAAAGTCGCCAACTATAAAAGCAAGCAGGTAAGTTGACATTTTTGGGCTCGGAGCAAAATTTACCACCTTGTAGCCGCCTTCGTGCTCCAAAATTTCTGTTTCTATGGTGTTGGATATCGCGGTTAAATTTTTTGGGGTTTTTAAGCTAACCTCAAACACGGCTTTTTGCGCGGGCTCATCAAAGCACGGAAAAGCGCGCCTGGCATCTGTTGGCTCAAACTGGGTAGTGGCAATATGTTTTTCTTTGCCTTGGTGTTTGTACTTGCTTAAATAAAAACCCTTCAACTTATCCGTCAAAAGCCCCTTAAATTTAAGACTTAACACTCCCCTGCCTTTGGGTAATTTTTTGCTAAAAGTAAATGTCGCGGTTTCGGCTTTTTCATTGTATATGATGCTTTTGGGTTGGAAATTTTCCGCCGACGGCCGATCCGCTTTTGGCGGAGGAATTAGAAATTTGGAATTCAACATCAAAAATTTCCAACTCCTTGGAGTGCAAAGTTATACTGCTTACGGATTTTCCCAAAACCAAATCTATACTCTCTTCGCCGCTAAAAATAAAACCTTCAAAATCGGGTTTAATTGCTAATCTATAACGCTCGGGCTTGATGTAAGCTGGCAATCGTACGGATATTTTTTTCATAAGATATTATTACTGTTTCAATATTGTACCATTTTTTATTAAAAATTGTTTAAATTTGAAAGCCGCTTTATAGCGGGTACTTAACTGGTATTTTTCCAAAGCTTTTAATTCAGCCAAAGTCATTTTTGATCCCATGGGTTTTAAAATAGGATCCAGGCCAAATCCGCCGCTGCCTTTGGGCGCGACAACTATCCCTTTTAGCTTGCCTTCAAAAAAATTAACCTTCCTGTTATTTTGTACGTACGCGATTATAGTCCGCATTTCAAAATTTGGGTTGCCCATTTTTTTTACAAATTTAAATAAACCCTCCGCGCCCAGCTCATCCAAAAAGAACTTTATATAAGTGCCAGGCAGCCGGCTGCTTAAGCCTTTAAAAACCAGCGACGTATCTTCTATAAAAAAATCGGGCGTTTTATGCTTAAGCGCCTGGTTTAATTTATGCCGAATAACCTTATATGGGTCCAAGTCCTGAATTTCGTCCAAATCTATCTTCGACGGGCTGATTTTTAAAGGCGCCAAAACTCTTTGAACTTCCAAAAACTTATTTTTATTTCCTGTGATAAACTTGAGCATAAGCTATTTTGTATTACACGATTTTGACGGCCGTCAGAATTGCGTAATACTTAATTATTATTCCCATGGCAGTCTAAATATTTTTTCCCGCTTTGGCAAACGCAGAGAGGATTTTGTTTAAAAAAATTCTCCGTTGGCTCCATTAAAGGTTTGGGCAGGTTGTTTAAATCAAACCATTCTACTTTTTCGCATTTTTTGGGCTCAAGATTTTTAGGCTCGCCTCGCCAGACAGTAGCCACAAAATCCAAGTTCACATAATGCCTTTCGGGTCCCATAATATTATTATTTACCGCCCAGAGCTTCGCGCTTTCAATAGCCAAACCCACTTCTTCCTTGGATTCGCGCCTGACGCAGTCAAAAAATTCTTCCCCCATTTCCAAATGGCCACCGGGCGGACACCAAGTACCTGCCCCTGCGACAGCTTTTCTTAACATTAATAAAACCTGGTTTTTATGATTTAAAATATAAACCGCGATACCAACTTTTGGCCTTTGCTTTATCTCCATGTGGCGAAAGTTAACTATTTAAAAATTCACTTATTGCCGAGTAAATAGTATCAACCGTTAAATTAAAATCACCATCTAAGTTTTCCACTACCAAATCAAACTCTTTCGGGTCCAAATTGGCGCTCGGGTCTTTGGCCAGCTTAAACTCCAGTTGATCGGTCGGTATATGGGGATTACGGGCCAATATCCTTTGCCTTCTTTGTTTAAGCGGCGCGGTAACGTATATTGTCAGGACTTTGTCCTTTTTTGGATCAAAAATTCCCCTATTCCCGGTTATGCCCGTTAAAGTAATGTTTACAATAACGGCTTGGGACTTTTTGAGCTCACTAACTAAAGTTCCTGCCAAATAATCGGCCACATGTTCATAATAGCTAATCTCCCCGCGCTTTACCATTTCCATAAATTCCTGTTCATCGGCAATAAAAACATCAACCCCAAGCATCTCATCAGCTCTTGGTTTCCGCGTATAAATATTAACAGCCCTGCTTAAAAGCCCCGGATGTGTTTTTCCAAACCGGGCAACAATCTCCCTAATTAAAGTGTCTTTACCCGCGCCATGAGGGCCTGTTATCCCGATTATCTTCATAAAAATCAAACATCATCCGCCAATTTTAATATTATGTCTTCAGTAGCTTTTCCATAAATTATTTTATGGTGGCCCAAAACGTCCACTTGGATGTTTTGGGCGCCTTCCAGCGCGCAGCTTTCCAGAGGCTGAATATGATTGTCCCACACGGGATAAACGCAGGTTATTTGCGAATTAAGCGCGGGATAGTTATCAAGCGTCCTTAAAACCTCGGAGCCGGGAATTAGCTCACGGTTGGGGTCCAGCGGAATTTTTTCCGCCAAAGCTGAACCGGCAAAGGGCGTGGCTATAGCTATGACTTTTTTTATTTTTTGGTCGGAATTTAAAAAAGCCAGCGCGTATTTGCCGATCAGCCCGCCTTTGCTGTGGGTAAGCAAAACCACATTTTCCAGATTATTGCAGTCAATCATTTTTCTTATCAACCGCGCGCCCCGTTCAACCGGCATGAAATTCCAGCCAAGACCTTTAACTTCATAAACAGGATGGCCGTTATCCCTAAGCCTGACGGCCGCGAAACGGAAAATATTCCACCTTTCCACAATACCGGGAACCAAAATAATCGGAGCCTTCCCCAAAATTTTATCGTTAAACTCCGCTTCCAGACCCGGCCTTGCCAAAGCATTAAAAAAACTTTTTACACTATAAAAATAATCCTGTACCCAGAGCAGAAAAAGTGTTCATGAGAGCTTTATCCTATACCTTAATTTATCCGGCAGGCGTTTGCCCATTTTGACTTTGGCCATTAACCTGCCGCCGTTGGATTCTATAATTTTTTTAGATCCCAAATTGGTAATGTCGCAGGTGACTACGGCGTCCTTAATTCCCAAGGCTTTGGCTTTGCGCAATGCCAGTTTTAGAATAATTTTCCCGTAACCTTTCTGCCTTTCGGTCGGGCGGATGTAATAACCTATGTGGCCGCCGACTGTTTTTAAGTGGTGGTTTAATTTATGTCGAATCCCGGTTTTACCAATGAATTTTTTTCCGTCTACCAGCCAAAATACAGTTTGAGGCACCAATCCTTTTACGGGATAAATTCCTTTTTCCTGTTGCCGTAATTTTTTCAAAAATAACTTAAAATTCTTTGGAACTTGTTGTTTTGAAATTCCGGTTAAGGAATACTCATCCTGCATTTCCTCTCGCGTCAAAAAGTCCTCCAGAAAACTTTTTTTATATTCGGCCGAGGGCAATACTAACTTAGGCATACAATTAATTCTCCGTACTGGATCCCGGATATTTTTAAGATAAGGCCCTTAAAAATTCCGGGATGGAACAGGCAATCAACTAAAAACAACCTGGCTTGATTATACCAGATTGCTTTTATTTTTGCATTTTGGCTTAAGATTTGTAGGGAATTTCGGTTTTCTCAGCGGCTTTCATAACCCAATGTTCAATACGCTCAGACTTATTTTCTACAATAGTAAGTCTGTCATCATTATCTTTTGTCATTTTTGCAAGAGCATCTATGGTATTTATAACTCTTTCAATATCCGCCTTAGTGGCCATATCTGAAAGTAGCCCCGTTTCCAGGTTCGTAAACTTTTCATCAATATAATCAAATATGGGTTGAAAGTTTTGATTTTCCATACATTTAAGTTAAAACTATTCCGATTTTTTGTCAAACTCTTGCGGGATTTCGGCTTTTTGGTCTTTTTCGGCCCGCAGCTTTTTTATGGCTTCGTTGACCTTGTCGCTGAATTCCTTAATTCTGACATCGTCAAACATCAGCTTGGCAACATCGTCCGGCTTGGCATTGCTTAAAACAGCCAAAGCCATAACCACGGTTGATGTTGACCACAAACCTTTTTCCAACTGATGCTGGCTCATGGCCAATTCGTACAGCATTTTTTCGGTTTTTGAAGGTTCTTTTTTTATGTAATCGTTGGGCATAAAGTAGGGATTAGGGATTAGGGATTAGGGATTTTGTTTTTATCTTTGCTAAATGCTCCGGCGTGTTTAACATTCCGCATTTCTTCCACTTTTTTCCGGAGCCGCAGGGGCACGGCTCGTTGCGGCCGATATTTTCGGCAGGCGACGAATTTTGGCCCGAGGAGCCATCGGATAAATTTGTTACCAAATTGGCCGGTATTACCGAAGGAAGCGGAGCTCTTTGCGCTGTGATGTGAAAAATACTGGAAACAATTTGTTTGCTAATCTCCTTAAGCAGCAGCTGGAACATACCGTGACCTTCTTTTTTATACTCCACCAGCGGGTCCCGCTGGCCGTAACCGCGCAGCCTTACCGAGTCGCGCAAATGGTCCATATGTATCCAAATGCTCCATCCATAACTGGTCCAGTGACTGCAGGGCAATAAACCTTTGCGCGCCTTCAAACACATCTTTGCCCATTTCCTGTTCTTTTTGGTCCCATAATTTTTTAGCCGCGTTGTACAAGGCATCGCTGACGGCGAATTCACGATCAGCGGCGTTAACGGTTTCTTCCTTAATCTGTTTTACCAGCTCCGGAGTTACCGGAATAATTATGTTGGCATTTTTAAATAAATTGTCCCAGTCCTCTTTTTTGCCGCCGTATTCATCCAGCAGGTTGAGGTTGTAGCTTACAATGCCGCCGATTTCCTGGCGAATCATCTCTAAAATTTCATTGGAAAGGCTGATGTCATTGCCATCTTCATCTTTGGTATTGTTCCCCGCCAGATAACCCCGCCGCCTTTTGTAAATTACGTTTCTTTGATGGTTGAGCACATCATCAAATTCCAATACGTGTTTTCTGGTGTCAAAGTTCAGGCCTTCTATTCTTTTTTGCGCGCTTTCGATGGATTTGGAAACCATCCCCGCCTCAATCGGCTGCTCGTCCGGCAAGCCCAGCCTGGTCATTAAATTTTTCATGCGCTCGCCGCCGAACAAACGCATCAGGTCGTCTTCCATGGAAACAAAAAATTGCGAACTTCCCGGGTCGCCCTGGCGGCCGGCGCGGCCGCGCAACTGGTTGTCTATGCGGCGCGACTCGTGCCTTTCCGTGCCCAAAATATGCAAACCGCCGGCCTGCTTGACTTTTTCGGCTTCTTCATCATCAACAGGATTGCCGCCAAGTAAAATATCCACGCCGCGTCCGGCAATGTTGGTGGCCAGAGTAATTTGCCCAAAGCGTCCGGCCTGGGAAATAATGTGCGCTTCGCGTTCGTGGTTTTTGGCGTTTAAAATTTCAAACTTCAGCCCTTCTTTTTTTAAAACCTCGGCCAGCATTTCGTTTTTGGCGATGCTGACGGTGCCAATAAGCACAGGCTGGCCCTTTTGGTTCCGCTGTTTGACCTCGCGCGCTATGGCGCTGAATTTGGCGTCTTCGGTTTTATAAACCAAGTCCGACAAATCCTCGCGCACCATGGGGCGGTGGGTCGGGATTTGCCGCACGGTCAGCTGATAAATTTTAAAAAATTCTTCTTCTTCGGTTTTGGCCGTGCCCGTCATGCCGGAAAGTCTTTTATAAAGCCGAAAAAGGTTTTGGAAAGTTATTGTAGCCAGTGTTTTGCTTTCCTGCTGAATTTTAACATTTTCCTTGGCTTCTATGGCCTGGTGCAAACCTTCGCTGTAGCGCCTGCCGAACATCAGCCTGCCGGTAAATTCATCGACGATGATTATTTCACCCTCGCGCACCACATAGTCGCGGTCCTTTTTAAACAAAGTTCTTGAGCGCAAAGCCTGTTCAATATGGTGGATGGTTGTAACGCCTTTGCTGGTATCATAAATATTCGGGATTTTCAGCAACGCTTCTATTTTGTTGATGCCGGAGTCGGTTAAGCTGGCGGCTTTGTGTTTTTCATCCACGGTGTAATCCGTAGCTTCATCCAGGCCGTCCACCAAACGCGCGAAGTCGTAATACTTGCTGGTCGGCTCGGTGTCCGGAGCGCTGATAATGAGCGGCGTGCGCGCTTCATCTATCAATATGCTGTCTACCTCGTCCACAATGGCAAACAAAAGTCCGCGCTGGGTAATTTGGTTTTGGTGCTGGGCCATATTGTCGCGCAGGTAATCAAAACCGTATTCGTTGTTGGTGCCGTAAGTTATCTCCGCGGCGTAAGCTTCCCGCCTGGAAATGGGGCGCATATGCTTAACGTCCATAATCAGCCCCTGGGTTTCACCTTCCAGCTTATCTATTTCTTCCTGCTCGGGTTTGTAGTCAGGATCATATAAAAAACTGGCTTCGTGCTGGATGGAAGCCACGCTCAAACCAAGGTAGCGGTAAACCGGACCCATTAAGCTGGCCTGCCAGCGGGCCAGGTAATCGTTAACCGTAACCAGGTGCGCGCCTTTGCTGGCTAAAGCGTACAGAGCCAAAGGCAAAGTAGCGGTTAAGGTTTTCCCCTCGCCGGTCTTCATTTCCGCGATCTTGCCTTCGGCCAAAACAAAACCTCCGGCCAGCTGCACATCGTAGTGCTCCTGCCCGATGCTTCTTTTGGCCGCTTCCCTGGTCAAGGCAAAAACCCGCGACGCGATTTTTTGCAGCTGCTCGAAAATTTCCCTGTCCGATTCGAGCTTTGAAATTTCCAATTTGAAATTTGAAATTTCCGCTTTAATCTCTTCCTGGGAAAGTTTTTCCACATCTTCCTTAAAACCATTAACCGCGTCCAGCTCCCCGGAAAATTTGGCGAGGGAATTGTTTTGTCCGCTGAAAATTTTGGATAAAAATGACATAGTGTAGCGCGCCGACTTGTGTCGTCCTACGGTATTTATCGGCAATCTGGATAATCTAATTAAAATTACATGTTGATATTATAACAGAATCCACTCATAAATAAAAGCTGTCCGAAAGAAGGGTTTGTAAAGTGGATTAGCCCGATGTAGTTAGCCGATTTATCGGCTGTTAAAATGCCAAAACTCAGAACTATTGTATAAAAAAATGCCGGTCCAAAAAATAGGACCGGCCGTGCTGAAAGAATTATCGCGACCCGCTTTCAGCTCGGGTTAATTGAACTCGGGACAGATTGCCCATACCCACCTCCTTTCTTTTGTCTTTTTTGATCCGCCCCTCTTGGGGCCAGGAAAATACTCTCTTGCGAGAATTTTTTCCTTGCCCTATAAGGGCTACCTACCAATTTGATGCCAAAGAAAAAATGGTTACCGTAATTACGCCGCAACAGCTTTCACCGGAGTTTTCCGGAAAAGATGTGTGGCAGGCGCCGCAAACGTCAAACCCCGACGTGTTTTCCCTCGCAAGCTCGTACGTCTTTGCTTGCGGAGACCCGGGAACGGCGTCTTTGGTAGCCGCAATAATTTCTTTTCTTTCCATTTATTCCATCCTCCACCCGCAAAGCGGGATTTTTGAATTTTATTACTATCCGATCTTTATCGGGCCAATAAAAAATCGACCCCTGTTGAGGTCGGAAGTTTGGAGTTGATGTTTGCATTTGTGCAATTTGCGCTATCTGCTCATCTGTGGACTAATCAACTCAAAATTTCTGGCCTCAACGCCCAGGGTAAAGTAAAAATAAAACCAGAAATTTTGAGTCAATTTATTCATCTAAATAGAGCTTAGCAAACCTATTAATACTGTCAAGTTTTAAAATCCAAACGTTAAAATAAAAAAATGGAACCGCCGGAGCCTGCTAATTACGCAGGACGGCGGAAGGTATATTCTTAACATCCCGATCGCGCTCATTGGCGCGATAATAACAATAAAGAAACTCCTCCATTTCATAACGTTGAATTTGAGTAGCTCTTTCGCTACTCGTGCCACTTTGGAATATCTCCAAAGTGACACTCTTCAGGGAAGAGTGCAGAATTTTGGCCAATGCCCCTCTCGAGACAGACCTGTGGCTAAAACGACACCTAAAATAAAACTGCATTCCATCCTCTTTTATTTCCAGGCAAGACAGCACCCTTGTTATCCTGGTTTGGATTTGTGCTGGTGATCGTATGGATAAAAAATGCGGCCACACTTTTTTATACTGAACAATCATCAGAACAAATAAAAAACACCTTCCGCAAAAGGCCGGGAGGTGTTTGAAGGTGTATCAAAACCCAGGCTTTGCGGTTACAAAACCTGCCGCCAGGATAGTTGAGATTGTCGGGATTTTTGAAAAATCATAAGCTAATACTACATCAAGGAAAATCCGCCGTCAATAGCGTACTAGTACGCTAGAACACGCGAATTTGAAAAAATATCGAACCTAAGCCAAAGTTATCCACATATAAAAAGCCTGTTGACCGTCTCCGGCGGCCATGTTACTGTACTAGTACAGTAACATTTACGAACAGGAAAATACCATGAAATACGATTATAAATTCGGGGTAGAGATGGAAAATTTGTTGTTTAAGGCGGCTAAAAGCAAAGCCTTGTTGCACGAGCTTTTGTACGATTTACTGTCCCCCGCCGAGTATAAAGACCTGGCTGTGCGCTGGCAGATTGTAAAACAGCTGGAACAAAAGGTTCCCCAAAGGGACATCGCCAAAAATCTTAAGGTTAGCGTGGCTACTGTAACACGCGGCTCGCGGGAACTGATGAATAAAAAGGGCGGTTTCAGGCAGATGCTGGAGAAGTAATGGGTTGTTTCCGTCCTGATTTATCAAGGTCATGCTTGATTCTGGATCCCGGACATTTTTCCTTTCAATAGGCTTGTCGCGAAAAATTCCGGGATGACACACCAAAAACACAGCTCGATTGATATTGGCATCTCTGAGATGGCAAAAAAATACCCCGGTTTGGCCGGGGGATTTTTTATTTTAAATTTTTTACGGAAAGCTTGGCCCTGCGCAGGCTTAATTTTTTATCCTTTTTTCTGGTCAGCTGCTCCTTAATCTTAGGGACGACCAGATCAAACGCCGCGTAAATATCAATACCGCGGGCATCCGCAAAATGGCCGTGGGGCTGGATGTCTATTTCGGCGCGGAAAGCGAATTCGCCGGCGCGCCTTTTGTCGGCTTCTATCTGCACCCTGACTTTGTCTTCCGGCTTAATGAATTTGGCAAGCGAATCCAGCTTATCTTCTATAAAACTTTTAATGGCCGGGGTTAAAGTTGTGTTGGTGGCTTTTATTGTGATATTCATAATCGTAACGGGCGAATAACGCGCATTTTGCTGTTCAGCTTGCTGTTAAAAATTAATTTTTTACAAAATCATTATAGCATACTTCCTTAAAACCCAATCAACTCCGGCTCAAAAACAAGGCTGATCCCCGTCTTTTCCAGGACCGCGCTCCTGACTTGGTTGGCTAAATTCATAATATCTTCAGCTGTGGCGGTTCCTGTTTGGTTAATAATCACCAAAGGCTGGTTTTGATTAAGACCCGCGCCGCCGCTTTGCAAATTTTTTAAGCCGCAAAGTTCAATTAAAAACGCCGCCGGAACCTTGGTTAAGTTATCGTCCGTAAATATCTTTTTCCCCAAATTACCAGCCGCCGCTTTGCCGAACTCCGCGGCTATTTTTACCCGCAGGTTTTTATAACCCTCCGGGCTCAGTACGGGATTTTTAAAAAACGATCCCGCGTTTCCCTTTACGGCTTCCCTGGGAAAAGGAAATTTTTTATCCCTTATTCCTATTACGGCATTTCGGATTTCAGCCAAAGATGGACTGGCATCCCCGAATTTAATACGCAAATCCCCATAGCTTAAGTTCGGCCCGGCAATTTTTGACAAAATAAAATCTATGGAAAAAATAACATATTCGCCTTTTTGCTCTGAATTAAAAATGCTTTTCCTGTAACCGAACCCGCAATCGCCGTTGCTTAAATTTGAAATCTGATGCGTTTGAGTGTCGAAAACCGTTACGGAACTTATAATATTTTTGGCCTCCTGGCCGTAAGCCCCAACATTCTGCACGGCAATGGCGCCGCTGGAGCCCGGAATGCGCGATAAATTTTCAATCCCCCACCAGCTATTTTTTACGGCAAAACTTACGACTTCGTCCCAAACCTCGCCGGACGCGACCCTAAGCAAAACATCGTCATTGTTTTTATTAATAACCTCAATCCCTTTATTTTGGACTTTAACCACCAGCCCGTTAAAGCCTTTGTCACTAACCAAAATATTGCTGCCGCCGCCCAAAACAAAAACTTTTAAATTATTTTTTTTGGCAAACTCATAGCCTGCCAAAGCGTCAAACTGATTTTCCACGAAGCAAAAAAACCTCGCCGGCCCGCCGATTTTAAAAGTGGTGTATGGAGCCAATAAAATATTTTCCTGGATTTTCATCGGGGGTGATTCTTTAACCATATTCTTTTTACCCAGGGTATTGATAAAGTCGAAAGCAAATAGCCGACAGCCGGGATTAAGGCTTTTAAGAAAGGCTGCGTATCTTTTATAACCACCAGCCAAAAAGCAGCCACTATGTAGGTCGCGATGACTATAAACAGTCTTCTTGACCAGCTTCTTTCCCAGGCTTTGTCGGCTTCCACTTTTCGGTTTCGCGATTTAATTTCCTGAATTTCTTTTTCGATTTCCATCTTTATAATATTTCTTTCAACTCATAAGCCAGTCGGTTAAAGCTGCCTACGGCCATTATGATGATTACGTCGCCGGGTTTGGCTTCGGATTTCAGGATGGTTAGGGCTTGGGTTTTATCCGAAACCAAACGTATTGCGGGGGCTGGCCTTGGCCGCCCGTCATCGGGGAGCGGGCGCGCGAGCGCAGCCCCTACAGAGCGCGTTACAGCATTGACAACTTGCGAAGATGTTACAGTACCGGCTGATGCTTTTTCCCTGGCCGGGTAAATTTCCGATATCAAAACCTCATCGGCCGCGTCAAAACTTTTCGCAAGGTCATCCAATGTGGCTTTGGTGCGGCTAAAGGTATGGGGTTCAAAAATAGCCCATAATTTTGATGTCTGATGTTTGATGCCTGATGTTTGAGGGAAATACCGGAGACGGGCCGCTTCCAGGGTTTCTTTTACCGCGGTGGGATGGTGCGCGTAATCGTCGATGATGGTAATGCCATTTTTTACCCCCACGACTTCAAAACGCCTTTTTATTCCCCTATAAGTTAAAAGGTCCAGGGCAATTTGCTCCCGCGCAAAACCCAAAGACCTTAGCGTGGCAATGGCCGCCAAAGAATTATAAACATTGATTTTCCCCGGCAGCTGGATTTTGTATTGTTCGGTTTGCCCGAGCAGTTTACTGGAAATGGCTTTGGAAAATTTGTTTATTATTTCAATTGTCGTAAAATCAGAGGAGTAATTTATGTCTTCCGCCTTAAAATCCGCGGGATTGTCTATGCCAAAACTGACGCTGCTGACATTGGATTCATGGACAAGCTGGGTCAGGGCCGCGTCATCCGCGTTGTAAACAACCAGCCCGTCTTCCGGCATTTTTTCAACCAGCAAACGGAATTCCTGCCGCAGGACCTCGAAATTTTCAAACATATCGGGATGATCGTATTCCAGGTTGGTCAAAACCGAAATATCGGCCCTGTAGTATTGAAACTTTGGCGTCGGGTCGTCAAACTCCGATTTGTACTCATCGCCCTCAAACACAAAATAATTGCCGTCGCCCAGATAAAAATTACTGTCGTAGTTTTGCAGGACCCCGCCGGCCAAAAAAGAACTGTCGTCCAGATTTTTTAACAGGTGCCCCAAAAGGCCGGTTGTGGTGGATTTACCGTGCGTGCCGGCCACGACCAGACGCAGACGGTCTTTGGCCAGCTCATAAAGCAGTTCCGGAAAGCCCGAGCGCGGAAGGCCGTTTTCCAAAATATATCCGACTTCGGGATTTTCCGGCCCTTCCCCCGCGGATAAAATAAACAAATCGGCGCCCGCCCGCTTTGGGTGCTCCGGGCTGTAGCCGGTAAAGTAAGGGATATCCAAAGCATCCAGCGCATCTTTGGCCGGCGGATAAATTCCTGCCGCGTCGCTGCCGGTTACCTCAAACCCCCGCTGTCCGGCAATACCAGCGGCCGCGGACATGGCTATGCCGCCAATACCCACAAAATATATTTTTTTTATATCATCCAGGTTCATGATTTTACCGCGTCCATAATTTTTTGCTTCTGTTCCACAAGTTGTAAAATTTTTGGCCCAAACTCTTCGGCGCACTTTTTTCCCATTTCGTAATAAAATGTAAATTGCTCGGTAATGTCGCGTTTAACCGGCGGCATGGAGGGAACTATCATCAGGTCGCAGGATATATCCGGCTCCGAGCCCGTTTTCTCGGCGGCAATGGCCAGATTCAGGCTCTTGCTTAAAACCGTAAACGTGCTGGGGTTGCGCTCAAAATCAATATCCCCGTCTTCGTCTTCATCCCAAAAACCTCTGACCAAACTGCCGAGCTCGCTGACAAACAGCAGCTTGCCCAAAAGGTTGAGGAGTTTTTTTAAGCTGATTTGCCCCTGGGTAAAAATATGTTTGGTGCCGCGCATATTAACCCCAACTGTTACGTCAACCGGAAACTGTTTTAAGGAATCCAGCGGGATTTGGCTTAACAGGCCGCCGTCCACCAGAGTCCGGTTGCCCCATTTCACCGGCTCAAAAACCCCGGGCAAGGTGCAGGAAACCCTGGCGGCGCGCGCGATATCGCCTATGCAAAGGTTAATTTGCTCGCCTGTTTCTATGTCCACTGTGACAAACGACATCAGCGGCCTGACTTCCTCAAAAGTTTTGCCTTTTGTAAATCCGCGCAATTTTTCCTCCATCACATCCAGTGAATAAAAACCTCCGCGGCCCCTGCTTTTGGCGATGTAATGTTTAAGGCCTTCGCCGTTCAGGGACAGGGCTTCTTTTTTAAACTCTTCCAAGGCGCCGCAGGCGTAAGCCGCGGCCACCAGCGACCCTCCGGAGCAGGCGGAAATATAATCTATGGGGACATTTTGCCGGCTCAGGCTTTCCAGAAAGCCGATATAAAAAGTCGTGCGGTCGCCGCTGCCGCTTAGAGCCAGTCCGACTTTGGGTTTTGCCGAGTTAAGCATAATGGGTTTCCGGAAGCCGCGTCTTTAATTTACTTTTTGGCGGATAGGTTAAAAAATAAGAACAATACGACTCTTGGAGACTGCCTTTTAAATATAAATTAGTAATGGAGCGCCAGCCTTAAAACAACTTCGGCAATTTTTTCCCCGGCGTTTTTTGGCATAATGTTAAAAATATTATTTTTCAGCTGCTGCCGCAGATCGTGGGCGAACAGGAGTTTGCGGACCAGGTTTATGAGGCCAATAGACGTGACTTCGTTTTGGCTTAAAATTATGGCCGCGTTGGCCCGCGCCAGAAACATGGCGTTAATTTCCTGCGGACTACGGGGCAAAGGAATAATTATACTTAATTTTTTTAAATTTGACAATTCGGTAATGGTGGACAGGCCGCCCCGGCACACCACCAGGTCGGCCGCGGCGTAAGCCGCGGCCATATTATCTATAAACTCGTAGCCGCGGTAGTTTTCCGCCCGGACTGCTTTAAGCTTGCCCGGGCCGGCCGAATGGATAATTTGCACCGTTTTGGCCAGCCGCGCCAAGCTTTCACATACCAAGTCGTTCAAAAATTCCGCTCCGGTGCCGCCGCCCAAAACCAGGAGTGTGGGCATATCCGGCCTTAGGTTAAAAAACTTTAAAGATTCCTGCTTGTCGGCCGATTTAAGTTCCTGTCTGAATGGATTGCCTGTCAGGATAATTTTATCACGTCTGGTATTTTTGTAAAAAAATCCAAAGTTGCTGGGAAAGCTTTTTAAAGAAGCTTCAAAACTTACGGTGATGGTTGAGGCGGCCAACTCGCAAAGTTTGTTGGCCAGACCCGGCAGTAAATCCTGCTGGTGCAAAACCACGGGAATTTTCAGAATCCAAGCCGCCCAGACCAGCGGCACCTGCGCGAAACTTCCGGCCCCGAGCACGCAATCGGGGCGGAAGGATGCCAGCAGTTTTAAGCTCTGAAAAAAACCGGCCGCCAGCAAAAACGGCGCCAAAAAATTCCGCCAGGAAAAATACCGCCGCAACTTAGCCGCCGAAATAGCGGTAAAATCCAGGCCCGCGGCTCGCGCCATATGTTTTTCCGGCCCGCTGTTCGTGCCGACCAGTAAGAATTTGGCCGAGGGATGATTTTTTTTTATCTCTTCGGCGACCGCCAGCAGGGGCGACACAGGGCCGCCGCTGCCGCCGCCGACCAGTAAAATTTTCATAACAATATTTCCATTTATTTCAACCCTATTTCTACTATTTCAATTTCAATATTTTTCCATCTATATTCTCGAATATGTGGAAATATTACGAAACTTAAAAGACGCAAATCCTATACACCTCCAACGTCTCTTCCGCGGTCTTACGCCAGTCAAACAGCAGGCTCCTTTGCAGGCTTTTTCCCCGCAACTGTTGATAAAACTGCTTGTCCTGGGCCAGCAGGTGCATTTTTTCAGCTATGTCTTCCGGATCAAAAGGGTTAAAATAAACGGCCGCGTTGTCGTAAATTTCATTAAAGACATCGCTGTTGCTGGCTAACAGCGGCAGGCCAAAACCCAAAGCTTCCACTCCCGGCAGGCCAAAACCCTCGTGGACCGAAGCCGAGGCAAAAGCGTAAGCGCCTTTGTAAAGCGCGGTCAGCTCGGAATCTTCCACCTGCCCGGTAAAGACAAGACGGTCGTTGTGTTTTATATCCAAAGCCTCATGCTTAATTTCCGGATAGTGTGGATCGGTTTTACCGACTACGACTAAATCCATGTCGATGTTGTACTTTTGAAAAAATTGGTCAAAACCGCGGGTCAGGTTGACCAGATTTTTTTTACGTTCCAAAACTCCCACAAACAAAAAATAAGGTTTGTCCAAAAAGTACCTTTTTTTTATTTCCGCTACCTGTTCCGAACTAACTTTGGTATTCAGCTTTGAACCTTCATAAGTCACGGCGATTTTATTCGGCGGGATTCGCAAAAACGAAGCAATATCTTTTTTCGCGGCCTGGGATACGGTAATAATTTTTTTTGATTTTTCCGCCGCGCTTTCAATAACTTTTTTGTAAGCCAAAAAATGCGGGAAGTGGCTTTTTTTGGCGCCGCCTATTTTATGGTGCACCATATCGTGAATGGTAACCACGAACGGCTTTTGGTAATTTAGGGCCACGTTAAAATTGGGAAAATGGACAATGTCCAGCGGATACTTATTAAGCAAGCGGGCAAAACTCAGCTGTTCGCCCAGGGAATAATGGCGGATGTTGGCCGGAACAACGGTGGCGTTTTCAAACTTCCTTAATTGGTCAACATCGGCCGCATCTGATGTCTTTAAGTTTACAAAAATATCGTAATGATTGACGCGGTCAATTTCCAAAAGACTTTTGGATAATTCCAAAACATATCTGCCTATTCCTCCGTGCCTCCTGCCCAGCATCCGGGCGTCAATTCCGATAATCATTGAATTAAATAAAATTAAGAACTCGTTTTAAATATATTCCGACAGTTTATATATAACATAACACGGATGAACACGGAGCGGGCAAACAGATTAACACGTACAGAATGCAGTAATCCGTGTTCACCTGTTTTAAATCCGTGTTTATCCGTTTCCACAAATTTGTCCCCTAATTTTTAAAATAGGTTCTATATACTATTTAATCCGCTTAAAACTTCCCGCGCCGTTTTTTGCCAGCTGTATTGCTTTACTTTTTCCAGACCTTTGGCGACCAGCCGCCGCCTTAAGTTTTCGTCCTTCAGCAGCGCCTCAACAGCTGTTGTAATACTGCCGGTATCATAGGGGTTTACAAGCAGGGCCGCGTCCCCGGAAACCTCGGGCAACGCCGTAACCTGGCTTACAATAACCGGCGTGCCCACAGCCATAGCTTCCAGCGGCCCAAAGCCAAAACCTTCGTAAAAACTGGGGTAGACCAGCATTTTGGCCAGCTTAATAATAGCCGGCTTGTCTTTTTCGTCGGCGTATCCTATGTACTTTATTTTAGCAGATTTTTTGCTGTTTTTGATGCTTTGCATGACAGCTTTGTATTTCCAGCCCCGGCGGCCCATAATCACCAAGCTGGATTCTCCGGCGGTACGCTCAAAGGCGCTTAGCAGTCCCGCCAGGTTTTTTCTGGGTTCAATGGTGTTTAAAAATAAAATAAATTCTCCCGGCAAGCCGTAAATGTTACGGACCTGGCGGAGGCGGGAGATGCCAATATCCGGACGGAAGTCGTTGTTGTTAATTCCCGGGTAAGCGACTTTAATTTTTTCCGGACTGATGCCAAAAATCCGGATAAGATCGTTTTTGGTGTATTCTGACACGGCAAAAATTACATTGGCCCGCCCAAAGGCCCGTTTGTAATTTAAAAATTTGTGCCACATCCTTCTTTTAACATCGTAAAATTCCGGCGTGACCACCGGCGACAAGTCGTGCACGGTCAGCGCCAGCCTGGCCGAAGGAGCTATGTTAAACTGGTTTAAATTGGGCATAAACAGGCAGTCAAAATCGCCGATGACTTTTTCCAGGGTGGTGGCCCTGGCCATTAAAGCCAAATTCAACAGGCGGTTGGGATAGCGGGTCAGCTTGGTTGTGGAATTTATAAAGTTCAAATCCAAAGTCTTGCCGTTGCCCAAAGAATTGTAAAATAAAATATAACTGTTTTTTTTGTCCAAAGCCAAAAGCGCGTCCAATAAATTAAGCGCGTAATTTTCCACCCCGGTAAACTGCCCGCTGGAAAGACTCCTTAAATCAACGGCGATTTTCATTTAAAATATTTTTTTAGCATTTTATGGGTTCGCTTCAATTCTTTATCCAATGCTCTTTTTGCCCGATTTGGATCAAGATCTGACAAATTGTTCAAAGGTACCATATGTATATGCAAATGAGGCACTGCAAGCCCTTCAATAGCTATTCCAATCCGCTTTGCTTTGGTTGCGAGTTTTAAGGGCTTGGATAATTTTTTTGTTAATTTAAAAATTTTAGAATACAAGGGTTCCGGTAAATCAAAAATATAGTTGTAATGCTTCTTTGATATGATTAAAAAATGCCCAAAGTTCATAGGATTAATGTCCAAAAATGCCAAAAAATCTTTGTCTTCATATAACTTATAATTTGGCGATTTTCCCGCCACGATTTGACAGAATATACAATTTTTCATTTCATTTTTAATGAATTAATAAATTCTAAAATATTTTCCTTAAATTTTTCCTTGCTGAATTTTTCGGCCTGGGATTGCAGTTGGTCGGGTTTATATTTTTGCGGTTGCCAGTTTAGGATGAGCTGTTTGATTTGGTCCTTGTAGTTAGCCAATTTATCGGCTGTTTGTTCAGTTCCACAGCCCATAAATGGGCTAACTGCGTCGGGACCAAAAAACTCTCCTGTAACCCCAGAAGTCACCGTTTCCAAAGCTCCGCCTTTGCCGTAAGCCAGGGTGGCCGTGCCGCAGGCGGCGGCTTCCAGGGGCATTAGGCCGAAATCTTCCAGTTGGGGGTAAATAAAGCCGAGAGCTCCGCTGTATTCCTGCCGCAGTTGTTCGTCGCTGACGCGCCCTAAGAACTTAATATTCGGTTTGGCGATGGATTTTAAATAATTTTCCTGCCGCCCCGTACCCGCCACACGCAGCGGCAGGTCAAGTTCATTAAAAATCTGGATAATCAGTTCATTATTTTTATGCGCCTGAAGCCTGCCGGCGAGCAAAAAATAATTTTGCCTGGTTTGAACGTTTTTCCAAAAATCCATATCGACAAACGGATGTATCAGCGTACTAGTACGCTGATAATATCGCGAAATCCTGTTTTGGACTTCGTGTGAATTAGCGATAAAATAATCCACCCGCTTTGCCCCCTTTAAATCCCAAAGCTTTATCCGGTTTAGTATAAATTTTGCCGCGGGTCTAAAGACCGGATTGACTTCTTCGTTTACGTAATTGGCATCGCTCCACAAAAACCGGGCCGGGGTATGGCAGTAATTTATATGCAAGGCGTTTTTCGGACGGCGTAAATTTTTAATGAACCCGGAGCTGGAAGAAATTATAACGTCAAAACCGGAAAAATCCAGGGAATCCACTCCGTACGGAATAAGCGGCAAAAGGTACTGGAGCTTGCCCAAAGACAGGTATAAAGTCTGCAATTTGGAAGTGCGGATGTCCCAATCTTTGTATTTTTCCCTGAATTTTGGGTCAAACACCAAAGTAAAAACAGGGGCTTGGGGAAACAGCTCATGCAAACCCTCCATCACTCTTTCCGCTCCCCCGTCCTGGGTAAACGAATCGTGGGCCAAAGCGATTTTGAAATTGGAAACTGGAAATTGGAAATTTGTCATCATGCTTAATAATTATCCTTTGGCTCAACATCAAAAAACAGCAGCCAGAAAGTTTGGGCGAGAATTTTTACGTCCAGCCACAGAGACCAGTTTTCTATGTAATAAGTATTCAGGCGGATTTCTTCCTCGAACGGCAAATCGGCCCAGGAAAACTGGGATATTTGCGAAAGGCCGGTTATGCCCGGCTTTATGCTGAACATGCGCGGGTATCTGTCGCGGTACTTTTTGACTTCGTCCAAAACATGGGCTCGCGGTCCGACCATGCTCATGTCGCCCTTAAGCACGTTCCAGAACTGCGGTATTTCATCAAGTTTGGTCCGGCGTAAAAAACGCCCGACTTTGGTAACGCGCGGGTCGTCTTTTATTTTTAAAAACGGCGCTTCCGCGCCGCCGCGGTCATTTTTTTGCCACAAGTCTTTGCGCATCTGTTCAGCCGTGCGGCCGCCGTACTTTTCGCCTATGCTCAGGTGGCTGTACATGCTCCTGAACTTGTAAAATTTAAAGTCCCTGCCGTTTCCGCCCCGCGCGGCGGAATAAATAGCTTTTCCCTTTGAGTCAATCTTTATGGCCACATAGACCAGCAAAAAAACCGGGGAGGTTAAAATCAGGCACGCCAGGCTGGCCAGGACATCCAGTATCCTTTTGGCCACTTTGCCCCAGCCGTCCAGGGGCGTATTCTTAAGACTGATTAGCGGGATGCCGTTTAAGTTGTCGGTTTCCACGATATTTCTCTGGACTTCAAAAAGATTCGGCACAAAACTGAACTTTAAGCCTTTACCCCTGGCGAACTGCACCAGTTTTAAATTCACGTCATCGCTTAAAGCGGGATTGGCCTGGAGGATTTCATCAACTTTTTTTTCCTGATACAGCTTTTCCAGCCCGCCAAAAACAGCCGGCGAATAATCGAGCTCGGCAATGACTTTATAGCCGTGCTTGCTGTTTTTGAAAATCTGTTCTATTAATTCCAGACTGCCCGGATTGCCGTTAATAATAACCAGTTTGTGCAATCCAAGATTTTGGCGGAATAAAAATATCTGCGCCTGTTTTAAGGCCAGACGCCCTAAAACCACAAACAGAATTCCAAAACCCCAGGTGGCAAGGATGATAAAGCGTGAAGGAAAAATGCTTTGGTTGAAAAAGAACAGTAAAATCACAATAAGCAAGCCCATGGAAGTGCCGACGATTATCCGGCCGAATTCGGGGATAAATTTGCGCGTGCCCCTTAAATTATACAAACCGAGCAGAGCGAAAATAAGAACAAGGACGGGCACAATTTTATAGACCACGCTTAAAAATTCCCTCAGCTGCAACCGGTAAACTATAGGTCCGACCAGGCTTACGGAATGCTCCCTTAAATAAAAAGACGCTACGCCGGCCAAAAAAAGCGAAATAACGTCCACGGGAACGGATATAATGTTAAAAATCAGCTCTGTTTTCTTCATAAAAACCGCTAAAATGATGCCGATTCTAACGCTAAACAGTCGCTGAAATTCGTATTCAGCGTTATAACCAACGTCGCAGTCTTCAGCGTGAATTCAGCGGTTTTATTATACCATTTTAGGTTGACAAAAACAAGCTTTTTTGCTAATATTTATGGGCTTTGGGCAAACCGAATAATCGATCCTTAATTTATTTTAAGGGTAGGAAAGTCCGAACACTTGTTTGATAACCTCTTAAGAGTTATCAAAATTGGTAGCGGGTAATCCCCGTCCGGAGTAATCCGCGAGGTGCGAACAGTGACGCCTGCCGCCGAAAGGCGCGGGGATCCAAAATTTGGATCAACCTTCATATAAACCCGGGGCCGCGAGGCTCTGAGCGAAGCCGAAGGGTGAAACGGCTAAATCCTTACTTGAGTGCAAGGCCAAATTAGGTAGGCTGCTCGATCCCGCCAGCAATGGCGGGGCTAGATAGATGATTATTCAGCAACTGTAATTTATTTTACGGCGCTGATCCGCATAGCTTTACGCGAAGGCGGAGAGAAACAGAATTCGGCTTATGAGTTTGCCCGGAGCATAAAAAATACCATGAAAAATCTCATGGTATTTTTTATATCCGTGTCCTTCCGTTTACTTTCTTTGTCTCTGCTTTAAATTTATTTAATCTCGTCCCCCTTTGCGCAGGGCTTAGGCGGATCTTGTCTATAGAATTATGTTATTTGATCTCAAAAGTCAGCGTCATTGTCTCGTCTATTTCCTGGCTGCCGGTTTGGATGCTTGGGGCAACAGCCGCGGCCGGAGCGGCTCCCATGGCCAGCGAGGAATTAAAGGCGTAAGGCATCGGCTGAACGGGAGTTACGGAATTTTCCGAAACACTAACAACTTTACCCAAAGTTAAACCCGCGGCCTGGGCCAGCGCCTGAGCCTTTTGTTTGGCATTGGAAATTGCCTGCTCCTGGGCCTGTTCCTGTAGGGCATCGGGGTTGTCCACCGACAAATCTACACCATCAATCTCGTTGGCTCCGCTACCTACCGCGCCGTCTAAAATAGCATTTAAAACTGTTTGGGATTTATCTACGCCGCGTACTTTAACCACCACGCTTTGGTTAACCTGGTAGCCGGTAATTGCAGGCTGGCTCTTGGTGTAATCGTACTGCGGCTGGATATTGTACTGGGAAGTGGAAACATCCGCGTCCGCAATCCCCTGCTGTTTAATAAAAGCAATAACCTTATTTACCTTATCATCATTCTGGCTCTGCACGGCCGCCGACGGTCGACGCCCTGCGAAATTACACCAATAGTAACAGTAGCCAAATCCGGAGTAGCGGTAACCTTACCCTCACCAGAAACCGATATTGTATTAGCTGGCTTACTATTGGCAAAAGCCGTATGCAAATCCTGAGCTTTTTGCACAACCAGCAAAGCCACCAAAAGTATCAGCAAACCACCCAAACAATTTATTAACCATTTTGGCAAAATATTATTTGATTCCATAAAATTAAGTTTAATTATATTATTTCCTACAGTATAGCATAAAATCGTTCTGCCGGGCGTTTTTAAATTAAACCAAGCGATATCCCCTTCTCAATTCACCAATTTTTTGATGAACTCGGAAAGGAAGGCAGATAATTACACTCTGCCCGCCGTGCCGAATTTTTGTAGAATCTTCGGTTTACTCGTATAATTTTCCTCCATTTCCCCGTCATGTCTTTAAAGGGTGCCATTTCCCAGTGCCGCAAGTATTTTTTCTGCTGTGAAGGGCTTGCTTATAAAGCCCTTAGCGCCAATCTTGATAGAACCCTCGACGGATTTCTCGTCTCCAAAGTTTGTTCTAAAAATTCATAGGCATATTTGTAAGTAAAACCAAGGTATTTGTAACTTTTAAAGTAGGCATCGGCTTCGTCCTTAAACAGGTTTTTTTGCTGGTTGTTAAGGTTAATCCAATTTTCCGCCTGTTGTTTAAGCGCGCTGATTTCTTTCCCGACTTGTTACTTTTAGTGCAGCAGAGGTTCTTTAATCACATAAAAAACACCCTGTATTTACAGGGTGTTTGATATAATTTCTAACGCTTCGCCCACTGTCCGGCACGCCTGGCGCGTTTAAGGCCTGGTTTCTTGCGTTCTTTTTTGCGGTCGTCGCGGGTGAGGAAGCCGTTCTTTTTCAGGACTTTGCGGACGTCTTCGGAAGTTTTGCCAAGGGCTATGCTGATGCCGTGCCTGAGGGCTGTGGCTTGGGCGTGCGGGCCGCCGCCGTTTACGTGGGCGGTAAAATAGTGCTTGCCGCCAAGCCCGGTTACTTCAAACGGACGGCTAATTTCGTCGTAATGGAAACTGTAAGCAAAGTACTGCTTTAAAGGTTTTTTGTTGACAACCATATCGCCCTTACCTTCAAACAAACGCACATTGGCAATGGCGGTTTTCCGTCGGCCGGTGGCAAAAATGTACCTGCCTTTTTCGCTGTGGGCTTTGGCCGGAACCTCGTGCTCGGCTTCCGCTGATTCCGAAACTTTGGAGATATCCAAACCGTCTTCCTCTGCTTTGTGGGCAGCGGGCTTTTTTACCGCGGCCGCCCTGGGTTTGCGGGGAGCTTTAGCGGCGGGTTTTGCGGCCGGGGCGGAATGGCCTTCGGCTGGAGTTTTATGGGTCTTTGTAGGCATAAAATAATTAAGTAAAATTGACAAAATTAAGTAAAATTGATCGATCAAAAAATTTTATTTAATTCAAAAATTTTAATTAATCAATTTTGTAAATATGTTTGTCATCTTTTACAATCTTCAGTCTGGACATCATTGACTTGCGGAATTTAACGTCGTCCAGCATGCTAAAGACGGCTTTTTTTAAAACTTCTTCCGGCTTTTTTTCCAGTAAATTCTTCAGCGAAGTCTTTTTAAGTCCGCCCAAGTACCCGGAATGGCGGAAATACTGTTTCTGTTCCACTTTGCGGCCGGTAAATTTTAACGATCCGGCGTTAACGGCAACCACAAAATCGCCCATATCCATATAAGGAGTAAAGTCGCGCTTGTGCTTGCCGCGAAGCAGATTGGCAATTTCCGTGGCCACGCGGCCCATAGATTGCTTTGAAACATCCACCTGGTGCCAGGAGCGTTTTACTGTCTTTGGTAATGTAATGCTTTGGGATTTCATATATAGTTTACGAAGTACGAATTTTTACGAACTTACGAATCGGATGCGAACCATTCGTAAGTTCGTACTGATTTCGTACTTCGTAAATTTATTCTACTAATTCTAACAGCACTTTGGATGCTCCGGCCTTGGGATTATTAAGCTTAAGCAGTCTGGTGTAGCCGCCCTTGCGGTCGATGTACTTTGGGCCCAAAACCTCCATGGCTTTTTTGGCGGCCATTGGCGAAAGCTTGGATAAAAGCTGTCTGCGGGCGTGGAGCGTGCCGGTTTTGGAAATGGTGATGGCTTTTTCAGTATAACTTTTCGCGGCTTTACCGTTGGCGTAGCCGGTCCGGATTTTCTCGTATAAAATCAGGGACGAAGCCAAAGTCCGAAGAAGCTTCCTTCTGTGGTCATTGCCTTTGCCGATTTTTTTCTTCTTTTTGTGCCTCATATGTGTCAGCTGGTCAGCGAATCAGCTGGTCAGCATATCAGTACTGATTACTGATTAGCTGATTTACTGATTAGCCGTTACCTATCTTCCTAAAAATTCCGTAATTTCCTTAATTGTCTTATCTCCCAGGCCGCCTAAGTTGGAAATCTGATCATTGGTAAGGGCGGAAAGCTGGGCCATGGTCGTAATATTATTTTTTACCAGCGCGTTCTTGGCGCGGGTGGAAAGGGCGGAAGCTTCTATTTCATTTTCCTGACCGGCCACTTGCGCGGCCTCCGGCGCCTGGGCTTCCGGAACGGATTGCTCGGCTTGCTTTGGAGTTTCCGCGGCGCCAAAACCGCCAAGGAAAACCATGCTGAAATGGTCAACCAAAATGTGCGCGGCAATGTCGGACGCTTCCTGGCCGGTTAACCCGCCGTCCGTTTCCATAACAACTTCCAAACGGTCAAAGTTGGTCAGTTGCCCCACGCGGACGTTGGTAACATCAAAATGGACGGATTTTACCGGAGTAAAAATCGCGTCTATGGCAATAACGCCGACTTCCTGCTTGCGGTTTTCCCGGGCTTCAACCGGCACGTAGCCGCGACCCTGTTCAATCGTCAGCTCCATATCAAAATCGGAATTTTTGTTGTCCAAAGTGGCAATATGCAAACCTTTGTTTATAACCTGGACTTGATCGGTTTCTTTTATGTCGGCCGCGGTCACTACTTTTTCTCCCTTTGCTTTTAACGACAGCTTAACCGGCTCGCCGCTAAAACTCTGCAGGCGAAGCTGTTTTAAGTTCAGGATAATCTGAATGACATCTTCCTTAACATTGGGGATGGTGGAAAATTCGTGGTCCACGAACTTAATTTTTACGGAAGTTACTGCCGCGCCGGGCATGGAAGAAAGCAGTACCCTGCGCATGGCGTTGCCAATAGTAACACCATAACCCGGATAAAGGGGCTCTAAAACCAGACTATATTTATTGTCGCCCAGGTCCGTAACATGGGCGTGATTTGGCAGAGGGATGGCTTCCATAATAGATGAATCCTTTATCTTTAATCCTTAATCTTTAACCGGTAAAAGATTAAAGATAAAGGATAAAGGATATTATTATTAATTATGTTCTGCTGTAATGCTCAACTATAAGCTGGGTGTTGATATTGCTTTCAAGACCTTCAACCAGCGGCGAGCTTAAAACTTTTCCGGAAAACTTGCCGCCGTTTAATTCCAGCCAGTCCATGGTTTTAAAATTCTTTAACTTTTCCCTGATTTTTTCCAGGTAGGCTTTTTTTTGCTTGACAGCCCTGATGGCGACTAAGTCCCCGGAGCGGACCTGGTAAGAAGGAATGTCGACTTTTTTGCCGTTGACCTCAAAAAAACCGTGATTGACCAGCTGCCGCGACTGGGCGCGGGTTTCGGCAAAACCCAGACGGTAAACAATGTTGTCCAGCCTCATTTCCAAAAGCTTGAGCAGATTATCGCCGGTAACGCCGGGCTGCTTCAAGGCCTTGTTGAAATAAATTTCAAACTGCCTTTCCATAACTCCGTAGGCGATTTTGGCTTTCTGCTTTTCGCGCAACTGGGTCCCGTATTCGGAAAGCCTGACCCGGTTCTGGCCGTGCTGGCCAGGCGGGAAACCCCGCTTTTGCAAAATTTTGGCGTCTTTGGCCGTAAAGGCCATGCCAAGCCGTCTGGCTTTTTTTACTTTTGGTCCGGTGTATCTCATAAATTAGTTATAAAGTTAAAAGTAGAAAGTTATCAAGTATGAGTTGCGGTTACTTTATAACTTGCAACTTGATAACTTTTAACTGCGGATTAGACGCGCCGCGGTTTCTTGGGTCTGACGCCGCCGTGCGGGATGGGTGTCTGGTCTTTAATGGACAGCACGCTTAAACCGCTGCCCTGAAGCGCTCTGACGGCAGACTCGCGGCCGCTGCCTATGCCTTTGATCAAAACGTCAACCTCCGCCAATCCCCTTTCGCGCAGACGTGCCAGAACATCTTCCATAGTCCGCTGTCCGGCGTAAGGAGTGGATTTTTTGGAACCTTTGAAACCGTTCTTGCCGGCCGTTGACCAGATTAAAACATTGCCGGACATATCCGTAGCGGAAACAATGGTATTGTTGTAAGTGGAATTGATGTAAATTTTACCTTTGGTAACCTTGACCTTGGCCTTTTTCTTCCTGGACTTGATTTTAGGACCCTGGGCATCGCCAACAACGGCTTCGGTCGCCGAAACTTTTGGCAAATTTTCCGTCTGGGTTTCAGTTGTGGTTTCTTCTGCCATAAATAATAGAGTTTACAGAATTTGCGAAGCGCGAATATTTACGAATATATGAATCATCGATAAGCGAAGCTTGTGAGTTCGCGCCTGTTCGTATTTCGTGAAGCTAGGTCTTTTCCGAAGCGTTCTTGCGGCCGCTGCCCGCGGTTTTGCGCACGTTGCCGCGGCGGGTGCGGGAGTTGGTTTTGGTGCGCTGGCCACGGACCGGCAAGCCTTTTATATGGCGGATGCCGCGGTAGGAACCAATTTCCTTAAGGCGCTTGATGTTGAGTAAAACCTGCTGCCTGAGCTCGCCTTCCACTTTAAAGTGCTTTTCAATATATTCGCGGATGCGGTTTAACTCGGGCTCCGTTAAGTCTTTGCTGCGCTTGTCGGGATCCACGCTGGCCGAAGCGAGAATTTTTTTTGACAAACTTAAACCCACGCCGTAAATATAGGGCAATGCCGCTTCGACGCGTTTTTCGTTGGGTAAATTTATTCCGGCGATTCTGGCCATAAAGTTTATTGAACAAAATTAAATAAAATTGACATAATTGACATAATTAGGACACAGCTTTAATTTTGTCAATTTTTTAAATTATGTCAATCTTGTCAATTGCACTATCCTTGGCGTTGCTTATGCTTGGGGATTACGCAAATAACATAAACACGTCCGAAGCGTCTGACGATTTTGCATTTCTTGCACCTGGGTTTTACTGAAGCTTTGACTTTCATATATATTTTACGAAGTACGAATATTTACGAACGTACGAACGATAAGCGAACCTTTTTGTAAGTTCGTAAATATTCGTACTTCGTAAACTCTACCTCATTCTCCTGGTTATCCTGCCTTTGGTTAAATCATACGGGGTCATTTCAATCAGGACTTTGTCCCCGGGCATAACGCGAATCATATTAACCCGCATTTTTCCGGCCAAATGGCCCAAAACTATCTGCCCCGAATCAAGTTGGACGCGAAAAATAGCATTAGGCAAATTTTCTATAACTTTGCCCTCAAGTTCAATGACATCTTTCTTATTTTGTCGTGACTTCCCTGAGTCTTGATTACTGGAGATCAAACTGATTTAATTTGAATTATCTTGCAAAAGTTTAACATAACTCCGCGATAGTTGTCAACTCAAAAAATACTTAAGCCTTTGATTTTGCCAAAATGAGCTTAAATAAAGCTAATTGGAACCGGATATCGGGGTAGCAGAGGCGACGCTTAGATTTATTTTGCTTGCGAACAGGGGAAAATTTTTCTGCCAGGCCGGCGCGAGGGTAATCTGCACACTGTCTATTTCCGCCCGCGAACTTAGTATTTCATTAACCTGGCTTTGGCTTTTGCCTGTGAGTTCCGGCGCGAGGTTGGAGACATTTACATCAAAGACGCCTTCGCCCTGGAAATGGGTGGATAAAACCGCCATCCCGTTGGTTAGATCCAGGTTATTAACTACGTAGGTAATTTGGGCGGAATTGCCGGTTTGCAAAGTCTGGTCGGAACTCAGGCTTTGGCTGATGCGCTGGTAAACCGTAGTGTTCAGATCGGTTTGCTTAAAAGCCAGGCCCGTGATCCGCGCGGTTGAACTGGCGTTAAAACTCGGGGTCTGGGTGCCCACCGGATTATCGGCGGAAAACTGGCCGGCAGTTTCCGAATACGCGCCATCGGCCAAAACCAACCCCTGGGCCTGGAGCTTTTGCCGCTCCTGGGCAAGCGCCTCGGCCTGCAATTGTTTTTGCGCGCCGGCGATATCGTCCTGTGAAATAAGCGAAAGATAACGGGTGGTGCCGCCGTCAATGTCCGTAAAGCTTTTGGCGTAAAGCAGCTGCGGCTTGCTGCCGAACACCTGGTTGGTAATTTCCAGCCGCGTCCCCGCCGGTAAATTATAATCATCCCCGCCCCGCGTGGCTATGATTTCTATGGGCGCGCCCAGACTGTTTGGATCCACTTCTTTGGTAAGAGCATCTTTATATTCGGTGGGCTTTAAATCCACGACATCGTTAACCAGGTTATAAGTCTGGCTGCCGACCATAAGCACGGTGGTAGCGGCTTTTAAGTTAATGGGCAGGCGGGTGAAATTATAAATCTGGACCGTGCCTTCGGCCTTATTGCCGACCTGCATTTTTCCCTGGCTGGTAAAGTTATCGGAAACACTTATGGTGTCATCTACCTTAGTCGCCGGAATTACCAGCTTTTGCGGATCAATACCTGTGGCGTTGGCGCTGATAGTTATGTCCATATCCCGGGTAAGCGCTTCGGCCTTGGGGTAAACAATTACTTCGGCTTTGGGCAGCACCACGAAAACCAAAAGCAAAATTAAGATTAGAGACAAAGCCACAATGGCCGAAATAATTTTTGAAGAATGGGATTTTTTTGGCTGGTCTTTATACTCTTCCTGAATTTCCGCCGGGAAAAAACTTTCGGTCACCGCCACCGGAATATCAGGATCGGACTGAGTTTGGGACAATGGCTCCGCGACAGCTGGCAAAGAAACCGCCGGCTCTTTGGGCAAAGCCGCTTCAGGCAATAGCATGGATTGTTGGGTAACGGCCTCCTCGTTACCGGCAATCGCGCCCAAAGAGCCTGATACAGCCCCGTCTTTTTCCGGTCCGACAACTTCCCAGGGCTCGTCCGATGCGGCCGCGACTACAGGTTTTTGGGGCATCCGAACATCCGACATAACTCTGGAGCCGCCGTTTTTTGGTAAAAATTTAAGCCCAAACCCCGCTTCCTTGGCGTAAAGCTGGCCCCGTTCATCCATGGTCAAAATAAAAACTTCCTTGCCAAGCATGTCTGTCTGTTTTTTAAGCAGGCGCAAATTAATGCTGTCGCTGAACAGAAAACAGCGCTTGGGGCAGACCAAAACAACCTGCCGCGCCGACTGATGGCCAAGCCGTGTCACTACTCTTGAAACGTCATCTTCCAAATTTATGTAAACACTGGGAACGGTCATTAGCTGGAATTAGGAATTAGGAATTAGGAATTAGGAATTCCCATCCATAATTCATAATTCCTGACTCCTTATTCAAAACCATTGTAATACGGCTGATTTTGAGCGTCAATTACAGCAACCCCTTATAAGCCAATCTTTTATTGAAACTGATAATCTTGCTGTTTTCCACCTGGGGCTGGTCAAAGGGGTTAACCTGGCGCAAAGCCGAGGAGTAAACCGCGTAGAGCTGCCAAAAAGCCAACAGGCCGCCAATTTCGCGGGCGGAAAAACTGGCCGTCTCCAAAAGCGCCAACGGTATGCCGCTAATGCGCGCGTCTTCCAAAGTGCCGTAAAGCTCAAACTCCAGGGCTTTTTCCAGGGGAATTTTATTAATATCAAACAGGGCGCGGCCTTTAATTTGCACGCTGTGCAGGGCTGGCGGGTAGACGGTCAATGCAGGATGGTTAAAGCTTTCGCTGGAGACAAAAAATCCGGCAATATTTTTTTGGCCGCCAAAAAACCTTTGGTTGGTATGGTGCTGGCTTTCCGGCGCTTCGTGGGCAAAGTAAGTCTGGCCTTTTTGGTTTTTACCGAAAGATTCGTGGCAGAGCTGGACAATAACATTTCCCATGGCAAAAAGATTGCGGGAATAAAACGGCATAAACACATCTACAAAACCTTTTTGCTCCAGTTGAAAAAACACCGACGCGGCTTTCCAGGCCAAATTTTCTTTGTCATAAACCTGGTAAAACTTTTTGGCTCCCTCGTAAAGCCCTTCCACATCCAGTCCGGCTATGGCCGCGGGCAAAAGACCGACTTCTGTAAGGCCGGTATAACGGCCGCCGATGCTGGGATGCGTGACGATTTTGGCGTTCAGCTTTTCTCCTATAGCCCTTAGGGGACTGCTTTTGCCGGTAATAATCAACAGCCGAAAATCCAAAAATTGGGCCAACATTTCTATTTGGGTGGTGGTTTCGCCGGATTTGGAAACGGCGATGACCAAAGTATTTTCGGGTTTGAGTTGTTTTTTTAGCTCAAAAATATAATCGGGATCCACCGTAGATAAAAAATAAACCTGTTTTTTGGCCTGCTCAATTAAAACATTATAAAAACCATAAAAAGAAGTAATACTGCCGCCGTGGCCAATAACCAGGATATTTGGATATTGCTGATATTGGGCTGATATTTCTTTCATCATGCCAAAATCCGGCTCGTAGTTTACGAACTCCGGGGTCTCCGGCAATTTTACCGAAGTTGCATCAGCCGGCTTTGGGCAATTATAAAATTCAAGTTTCATTTAATCAAACCTAAAATTCTTTTAATTCTATCAATTGTGGAATTTTTTAAAGACTCTCTTGCTTTTTGGTCATCAATTCCGATTTGTTGAAAGTAGTAATCTATATTATCGCTCCATTTTAAAACTCCTTCTCTGTCAATTGTTATGCTACCAGTAAGGGGGGGGGGTAAGTGGGCAAGCCCAGTTCAGCTTCCAAGTCGGCATGAACCTGTGTGCCTACTAGTATTTTAATTTCTCTCTGAGGAGATTCATAGCCTGCGAACACCACCCTGTTGCCCATATTTAAATGTTCACGGAGATCTCTTTCGTCATTTACCAAGGAAGGCACAATATCCAATTTCACAGGATAGGTCTCAGGGTTTCTTGGTAATTTTGCATGCTCTCTTGTAAACATAACCTAACTAATAACTGCTTTAATTCTTCTTACTCCGGCAGATGAGGCTTCTTCTTTTTGTATCTTAAACTTGCCGATTACTCCCGTATGCTCCACGTGCGGGCCGCCGCAGAATTCGCGGCTTATTATTTCACCTGATTTTTCATCGTAAACCGTATATATAGACACGGTGTCCGGGTATTTTTCACCGAACACGCCAATGGCATCAAGCTGGCGAGCCTGTTCGTAGGGCATAATTTCTTTTTTTACCTTTAAGTCGCGCGCTATCCAGTCGTTGACCAAAGCTTCCACGGACAGGATTTCTTCCGGCGTCATTTTTTTATTATGCGTAAAATCAAACCTGGTTCTTTCTTCCGTAATATTACTCCCCTTTTGCCAAACGTTGTCGCCAAGCACCTGGCGGAGCGCCGCGTTCATCAAGTGAGTCGCGGTATGGAGCCGCACGATTTTATCCGAGCGCGACTGCAAACCGCCTTTAAACTGCCCGGCGGACGCGGTGCGGGAAAGTTCCTGGTGTTTTTTAAATTCGGATTCAAATTCCGCGTGGTCTATTTTTTGTCCGGATTGTTCGGCCAGTTCTTTGGTAAGTTCCCAGGGAAAACCGTAAGTTTGATAAAGGTCAAAAGCATCTTTTCCGCTTATCAATGATTCTGTAAGGGCTGGCTTTAGCCGCCCGTCATCAGAAAGCGGGCGGGCAAGCCCGGCCCCTACATCGGATGGCATCCTCACTAGCTTCTCAAATTCCTTCAACCCCTTTTCCAGCGTTCCCTCAAACTTCTCCTGCTCATTTTTTATAACCTCAAAAATATTTTCCGAATTTTCCACCAAATCGGGATAGGCTTGGGCGTAGGTGGCTATAACTTTTCCGACTAATGCCTCCAGCCAGTGCAATTTTAAATTCAACAAACGCCCCATAACCATGGCGCGCCTAAGCAAACGGCGAAGCACATAACCACGGTCCTTGTTGGACGGCTCAATGCCGTCGTCGACAATAAATACGGCCGCGCGGACATGGTCCAAAATAATCCGCGCTTTACGGACTTCGTCGTTGGTCATTATTTCCTGGTCCAGCTCCAGGACCTGGAACATCGGGTCAAAAATGTCGGTATCAAAAACCGACTGCTGGCCGTTGGCCGCCGCCAGGATTCTTTCCAGTCCCCCGCCAAAATCCACATTTTTTTGCTGCAGTTTTTCAAACCCTGTTTGGGTTTTAACGTACTGCATAAACACATTATTGCCGATTTCCACAAAGCGCCCGCAATCGCAATTAACATGGCAAGGCCGGTCTTTGTATGGAGATTTTTCATGGATTAGCAAATGCGCCCCGTAATCCCAGAACATTTCCGAGTCAGGCCCGCCGGGTTCCCCAACCGGCATATTGGCCGTTACGCCGACCCGCGACCACCAGTTTTTGCTTTCGTCATAATAAAAAATCCTGCCGTTTTGCAAACCGTCTCTTTCCGGAAAATCCACAATTTTTGCGTCCAGACCGGCTCCCATAAACAGGCTTTCCCAAATAGTTGCCGATTCCTCATCGCGCGCCACGCCTATATCTTGCTTGCCGCGAAAAACGGTAACGTACAAATTTTTTGGGTCAAGGCCGACCTCGCCGGTTAGAAACTCAAACATCCAGGGAATCTGCTCCTGTTTAAAATAATCGCCCAGCGACCAGTTGCCGAGCATCTCAAAAAAAGTCGTGTGGCGGTTATCGCCGACCTCTTCTATGTCCTGGGAACGGAAACATTTTTGCGAGTCGGCCAGCCTGGCGCCTTTGGCGTGCCGCGCGCCCAGCAAATAAGGTACCATTGGCTGCATACCACTGCCTGTGAACAAAGTTGTAGCGTCGTTTTCCGGCACCAAAGACGCCGAAGGGATGATAGCGTGGCCTTTGGATTTAAAAAATTCAAGATATTTGGTTCGGAGTTCCTGAGCGGTAATGTTGGGCATTTTAAATAATATCAAATTTCCAATTTCAAATTTCCAATAAATGTCAAATAATTAAATTTTGACTTTTGGGATTTTGTTTGAAATTTGTTATTTGGAATTTGTAATTTGGGCTATTGCCGCGTCCATTTGAGGATCCTTGCCGGCAGTGATTTGATCCTGGGTTATGGCGACCGGAATGTCGGGGTTCAAACCGTTGTGGTTTAAGTTTATCCCGTCCGGAGTTATCCATTTGGCAATCGTGACTTTAATGGCGCTGCCGCCCGGCAAATCATCCAATTCCTGCACGCTGCCCTTGCCGAAACTTTTTTGGCCGATAAGCTGGGCAAAACCGTGGTCACGCAGCGCGCCGGAAAGAATTTCCGCGGCCGAAGCCGTGCCGCCGTTTATCAAAACTTCGGTTTTAATGCCGGCCAGTTCGGGGTTGCCTTCGCCTTTGTAAACTATGCTGGTACCGTCGCTGTGGTCTTCGGACACCACAACGTCTCCGGCTTTTACCCAGTAAGAAGCCACATCCACGGCGCTTTGCAAATAGCCGCCGGGGTTGTTGCGCAAATCTATAACTATGCCGTTTACGCGATGGGCTAAAATATCCTTGGCCGCCTGGCCAAACAGGGATGTGGTGTCGCCGCCAAATTCGCTTATGGTTACAATGGCAATAGTTTCGCTTTGACCGTTGGCGGCGGTTACGGTCTTGTAAGTCCAGTTGACGCTTTTAATTACAATAGTGTCGCGGACAATTTTTACGTCAAAGGCTTTATCTTTGCCGGCCCGGATAATGCTTAAAGTAACGGTTGTGCCTTTTGGCCCGCGAATGGCATCCACGGCCTGGTCCACGGTCCAGCTGGCAGTGGACTGTCCATTGACCCCGGCAATTACGTCTCCGGCCAAAATTCCGGCCTTTTGCGCGGGCGAGCCGGCTATGGGCGCGATAATAACTATATTCCCGCTTGAGTTAACCCCGACTTCGGCGCCAATGCCGTCAAAATTTCCGGCCAGCTGGGTTTGAAAGTTCTGCAAATCCTGCGGCGCGAAAAATTCCGTATACGGGTCGCCCACCGCGGCCACGGCTCCGGAAACCGCTCCGTAAAGAATTTTTTGCTGGTCAATGGGCTGGTTTATGTATTTGGTGTTTAAAATTTTAATGGTGTCCCACAGCAAGTTGTAGTCCACGGTCTGGGGCGCGTTATTTTCGTTGATGACGCTAAAAGTTTTGGGATTAAAAATAAAACCTTTATGCCCGGCTTGGTAGCCGACGGAATAGGAGATTACTATAATAAGCAAAAATGCTACTCCTTTTATAAAATAAGCGCCTGTTTTTTTTGATTTTTGGTTTTGTTCTTGCGACTGGTTTTGTTGCGAATCCATAGATAAAATATAAAGTTTAAGTTTTTAAATTATAACAGCTTTTGCTTAAAATACCAAAACCCTGCGTAGCGCGCCGATTTATCGGCGCTGATGAGATTTAAGGACGCCCAGAAAATCGGGCACGCTATTTGCTGACACTGGGATTGGCTTTGAATTTATTGATAATCACCAAGACGGCCAGCCGCGCATAAATTCCCAACCATACCAGCCAATTAAAAATTACGAAGTAATTTTTAGCGTAATGCTTTTTGTAAAAAATCCACATGGCGTTATGGAAATCTTTTAACGATTTAAACGGCGTTTTGCGGCTGGACTCGCCTTTGTAATGATGGATAAAAGTTTTGGGATAATACCAGACTTTAAACCCCGCTTCCTCGCAGCGCCAGCACAAATCCAAATCTTCACCGTACATAAAAAAAATTTCGTCCAAGAGGCCGGTTTTATCCAGGGCTAATTTTCGGATAAGCATAAACGCGCCGACCACGCTGTCTACTTCCATTTCCTTATCTTGATCGATATCGGAATAATTATAGTCTATGCGGTCCATCAGGAACAGCCGTTTAAAACTATTGGATGGGTTTGGAAACCTTCTGCGGCAGGCTACATCCAGCTTGCCGTCGGCTTTAATAAGTTTGCATCCGGAAATCCCGACATCCGGCCGGCTGTCCATAAAATCCAGCATAGTTTTTAAAGTTCCGGGCTCAAGCCTGGTGTCGGGATTAAGCAGCAAAATATATTTGCCGGAGGCCTGTTTTATTCCAAGATTATTTCCTTTGGAAAAACCATTGTTGGAATTCTCGATCAAGGAAACCATTCTGTGATTTTGACGGCCGTCAAAATCACAGAATTCCGCTTTTATCCATTCCGCGGTTCCGTCGCGAGAGTCGTTGTCTACTATGATTATTTCGGCGGTGTAGGGGCGAGCCTTGGCCGCCCGATCCCCATCCGACTTCGCCAAGGCTTCGTCGGACGATAGTTTTGGAGTTGAAAAATCAACCCCAAAACTATCGAAAACACTCGGCAGTAAAACCTCCAGGTGGGATTTGGATTTGTAGGAGAGGATGACGATTGATAAATCAATCTGCTTATTGACTAAAGGCATATATATATATGGTAGATTTTGTTATTCGCAATCGGCGAAATGGAGGAGTAGATGCAAAATCTGGTCATTAAAGCTGGGGATAAACTGTTTTGCCAAAAATACAACAATAATAGCTATTTCGGTAAAACATGGAACTTCGGTGGGCATAATCCGTGTGCCGAAGACCTCCCTGCTGGCGCTTTCGTGGAGTTTACGAGGGGCGTAAAAACCACGGTTCGGGTGCACGCACCCGGCACGTCTTACCCCGAATACACGCAACTTTTTATCAAGTTTGTCCCCTAGCTTATGGCGTCGTTCTAAACGCAGTAAAGAATCTAATTACCGGGATTCTTACACTGACGTTTGGGGTGACGCCTGTTTTTTATACGATCCCGAACTCGTTTCACAATCCATAATCTTAAAAATGGGTCCTGAAATAAATTCAGGGCGACACAGAACTTTGAATTAATTTTCTTTTCATCCACATCTTTGGCAATAATTTAAACATTCGCGGTAAAACTTTTAAAGTGCCGGTTTCAAAAAACAGGATATAAAAAAACATAAAAAATTCCCGGACAAAAAAATGGGGGTAAAAATAGGGCGAGTTTTTTATGTACATAAAAATGTGGTTTTGGTAGTTTAGCTTCCGGACGCGGGGAGACAATTTTTTGTGGTGGCTGATGAAACCTAGAACATCGGCGTAGCCGTTTTCCGATGCCGCCGCTCCCCTGCCGTGATAAGCAACCGCGGACGGGACAAAAATATTTTTCCAGCCGGCGTTGGACATCCTCCAGGTTAAATCTACGTCTTCCCAGTAACTGTGAAAGTCCTGATCAAAGTACTCGCGGGAAGATCTGTCAGCTGACAGCTGACAGCTGACAGCTTGCAAGGCCGTCTTCCGATACATTGCCCCGGCGGCGGAAACAGCCTGAACTGATGTTAATCGGTCATATTGTCCGTTATCAACCTCATGTTGTCCCCGGTCCCTCGCGCGTCCGGATTTGGAAATCACAACTCCGGTCGTGTCCAGGACACAAGGGGAATCCTTTTGCATCAAAAGGATTCCCCTTGTGTCTACGATGGCATCGCGATCAACCTGATACAACTTTCCCGTTGCCGCGCCGACTTTGGGGTCGTCAAAAGCTTTTAAAATATTTTCAATGTAGGTCGGGTCCATAACCATATCCGGGTTGACCAACTGGAAAAATTCAGACGCTCCCTCTCCTTTTGAGGAGAGGGAGGGGGTGAGGTTGCCGCATTTGTCAAAAACCAAATTATGCCCGGCGGAAAAGCCGATGTTAAAGCCCGGGTCAATAATTTCCACCTGGGGGAATTTTTCGGCCAATAATTCTTTGCCGCCGTCATCGTTTCCCGCGATAACCGCCACGACGTTAATATCTTTATAACTTTGATTAAAGACAGCCGAAAATACCGGCTCGATAAACCGGCGGTTGTTATAAATAACCTGGATGACGGTGACTTTTGGCATTAAGTAAAATTTTTAAATTAACAAATTTGTTAATTTTATTTAATCCCCTTCATACTCGTGATATCGTTTTACAATCAACCCCGCCAGCCCCAGGTTAATAAAAAAGAACATTAAAACCTTGTCGTTGAGCAAAGTAATGTCAAAAATTGCCGCGGCTAAAATCCACAAAACCATCAGCAGCGCCTGGGCCACAAAATAAACCAAAAAGTCTTCGGTTTTTTTATAATCTTTGATGAACTTCCAAAAATATCTCATGACGCAAAGCCAAAAAGCCGCGAAGAAGCCAAAACCCGCCACTCCGGTTTCCACCAAAACCTGCAGATACAGGCTGTGGGCGGAAATATCCTTTACCGGCAGGTTGTAATTGGAGTTAACCTGGTTGGCCAGCTGGTCATAGCTTTCACCCGGCGTTTTTTTGTTAAAGGAGATCAAAAAATTATTAAAACCCACGCCCCAGGGATGGCGCAGGAAAAATTCCCCGCTGTTTTTCCACATGGCAACGCGGCCGCGGTTGGAAGCTTCGTTTAAATTGTAAATGCTTTCGGCGCGGAGCAAAAAATCTTCGTGGAAAGCGTTGACTTGCAGGTAGGCCAGGCCATCGTTAATAAACGGCGACAAAGCGAATAAAATAAAAATAATCAAAAACGGCCAGATGAATTTTTTGGCCAAATGCCTTTGGAAATTTTTGTAATAGGCGATTATCACGGCCAAAAACGGCGCTACCATGCCTACCCAAACCGCGCGCGTACCGGAAAGAATCATGCCCAAAGCGGCGAAACGGATACCGCTCCACAGCCATTTTTTTACGTGCTTAAACACGCCCCGGGTTAAAGCCGTGCCCATGCACAGGCCGATAAAACAAATATAGGCAAAACTTTGCGAGTCCGGCATTATGGAGAACATCCGCAATTCCGTGGCTCCTGAATAGGAAAACCAGGAATTGGAATAAAGCGCCACGCCGGCAAAGCTGCTGCCGTAATAAAGCCTGGCTATGTTGACGTCCCAATAAACCCAAAAAGTATTAAGATTGGTTAAAAAGGTGCCAATAAGCTGGGTAAAACCCAGAGTAATAATTATGACCAGGGCCCAAATAACATAACGGATGAGTTCAAAAATTTGCTGTTTGCCGCGCGGCGTGTTTATCAAAACTATATAAAGACAATAAATATTCAGCCAGAATAAAGCCTGCTTTACGGCTTCCAGGCGGAAACTGCCGAATACAAAAGCCAAAAGCAGGCCTATGCCCAAAAACCAGGCCAGATATTTATCCCAGGGCAGGAAGTGGATATCCTTTATCTTTAATCTTTTATCTTTAACGAACCAGACCAGGAACAAGGCAATGTATAAAACGCGCCACATCGGCAGGCTGTCAAAACGCGAATTGGGCAAAGCCACGGAAAACGGAATGGATAAAATAAGCAGCAGCAGGGATTCGTAAACCGGGCACACCAAAATAAAACCGAGCAGCAGTCCGGTGTTTAGCCAGATAAAAAAAGTCGGCCAGTTAAGTATGGCCATACCGGCCACGCTTACATATTGCCAGACAGTGAACAATATTATCAACAGCCGCAAACGCGGCAGTTCCTTAATTTTGGCGATAAAATCTTTGGTCATACGGCTTTTAGAGATTAAGTATATTTCCAGCTTTTTCAATTCGTAAGAAGCTTTAACGTTTCTTCCGCGCATTTTTCCCAGCTAAAATCCTTCAGCCGCCTAAAACCTTTTTCCCGCAGGTTGTCTGCCAAAGACTTATCCAGCAGAATACTTTTAATCGCGGCTGCAATTTCATTTATGTTGCCGGGGTTAAAATAAACGGCGGCTTCCCCGGCAACTTCCGGCATACTGGAAGCGCCGGACACGGCGACCGGCGCCCCTTGGGCAAAAGCTTCCAAAATCTGCATTCCAAAACCTTCATAAAAGGAAGGCAGAACCAAAAGTTCGGCGCGTTTTACCAGGGCAAAACGTTCGGCGTCGGAAACGTGGTTTAGGTAAATCACAATATCGCTGTTGGCCTGGATTTTATTCAGGATGGCTTTAAACTTCCAGCCGGGCCTGCCGGCCACAACCAGCTTATGCGGCAGCTCGGGATGTTCGTCCTTTAGCCGCCTGAAAGCGTCAATTAACCCTTCCAGATTTTTCCTGGGCTGCAAAGTGGATAGAAACAGAACATATTTATCCGGCAAATCCAATTTGGAATTTGGAATCTGGAATTTGGAATCTGGCTCGTACCCATGATGCACAACACTGACCTTAGCCGGATCAATTTTGTAAAACCTTATCAAATCCCGCCTGGTGCTTTCCGAAACAGCTATAATTTTAGAGGCATTTTTGGCCGCGAACCCCGTTGACCAATCCAAAAAATTTCTCATAAACCAGGTGAAACTCTCCGGGTAAAACTTCCAGCCCAGATCGTGGATTGTGACCACGGATTTTTTGGGGCGCAGAAGCGGCAGGGCGGAAGCGGGAATAAATAAAACTTCCGGCGCGTCAACCAACATTTCCCAGCTCAGGCGCAACTGCGTCCAAAACAGCGGAAACGGCATAACCTTAAGTTTAAAATTCGGCGGCAAACTTAAAAACCAGCTTTCGGGCTTGGTCCTTAAATACAAAGTATAATTGTTTACCCGGTCAATTTGGGCCAGGCGCAAAATCAATTGCTTGGCATAATGCTCAACTCCGGTTTTTTGAGGATGATTGGCCCGCTGGGCCTCTATGCCAATTGTCATGATAAGTTAAATTTAAACGCGGGGAAGTCCCCGTATTATAACAAAAAACCGCCCGTAACTCTAATTCAAGGGCGGTTTTGCCATTTTTTGGATGTTTATTTTACAGGTATGGTTTTTTGAACAGGGGCTTTAGCTTTGGGCTGATGGTCTTTGCGGAAATGCACCGGCGAGGAAAAACTTATGGAGTAAAGATCTTCCTGGAACTGGTTATTTCTGGCATAAAAATAAATTACTCCCCCGGCTACCGCGGTGACCACAAAAACCATAAACATAGCCCAAAAAGTGCTTATATGCTTGGTATTTTTATTGGCTTCGTTTGTTGGCATTTTTTTATTTTTTAGAACCTATTTTAAATTAATGATTTTAAAATATTCATAACCATTATATCACAAAACCCGCTTTTTTAACAAGGAGCTTTTATATACATGTCGCTTATGCGGTTTTAAGCGGAATATTTTTATTCTTAAGCCATTTTGCGAAAGCAAATATTTTAAACCCTTAACATAAGCTTTTTGGTCATAGCCCAAAGCAATAATCCGGGGTTTTTGTCTGATAATGTGCGGGAGATAATTGTTTAGGCCGCCCAAAACCGCCCGGTCAACCAATTTTGACTGCCGTACGCGGCGCAGGCGGAATTTTTCAGGAAACAGGGGTTTTTGGCCTTTGATTTTTTTGACGTTCGCGTCGCGAGCAACCGATACTATTAAAAACGGGCGCTTTGCCAATTTTCTGGCCTGCTTAAAAAAATCCAGGTGGCCGTTATGCAAAACATCAAAGGTGCCAAAAACCATTACGCGGGTGGGGGGCATATGAAAGTAGGAAATTCTGTCTTAACTTTTAATTCCATTTGCTTACGCCGGAATTTTGTTGCCAAACAAACTTTTTATGAACAACCAGTCGCCTTTTTTTATAAAACCCAGCAGCAGCAGCGCCACGACATATACTCCCGCGCCAAAAGGTAAAGTTAAAGCCAGAGGCTTAAACCGCACCGGCCAGAGCAAAAAACCCATTACCAAAGATGCGATTAACGGCTTGTATAAAATGGGCAAGAAACTGAACTTGGTGATATTTTTCCGCACAAAGTAAAAATAAAATGCTCCTTGCAGGCTTTCGGAAACTACCGTCATGACGGCCGAAGCCCTGATGCCGAAACGCGGGATTAAAATTAAATTTCCCACCGTGTTAACAATAACATTAATACCGGTTATTAAAACCGCTTTTTTTGTCAGCTGCGAAATGACCAAAGAATTTAAAGGGATGTAAACGAATAAAATCGCGGGCGCCCAAATTAAAATGGCCAAAACCGGCGCGGCAGGCCCATAGCCGGGCCCGGCCACCAGGCCGATTAATTTTGAGGACAAAAGCATTCCGCCAATGGCCATGGGCAGGGCTCCCGCCAGCATCAGCCGCAAATATTTTTCCAAGTTTTCCTTAACTTCCGCTATTGCTTTTTTGGCCATTAATCCGGAAAAAAACGGGAATAAAGTATAGGAAACCACGGACGGGAAAAATCCGAGCAAATCAAATATTTTATAGGCCGCGGTATACAAACCGGTTTGGGTATAGCCCTTGATGGCGGAAATTAAAATTACATCTATCCTGTTATAAATGGCGCTAAAGCCGACCAGCAAAGCAAACGGCCAGCCTTGTTTTAGAATATTTTTTATAAGGTGGAAATCAAATTTAAAGGCCGACTTCCAGGCTTGGGGGTTGGCAATATACTTCTTAATATAAAAACGGTACAGGGCCAAATCCAAAAGGCCAAAAATTACCTGGACGGAGGATAAAAATACAATGTAGCGGTGAAAAATAATGGCCGCGAAAATTACGCCGACGTTGACCAGCGAATTTAAAAAATTGATAAAAGCGACTTTACGCAAATCCTGGAAAGCGGCCATGACAGCTAAAAACGGATAAGTCAAAGCGTTGGCCACCATGCCTATGCCGGCAACGCTGATGGCTTCTATGATGGTCCGGTCGTAGTGGCGCAAAAAAGCCACAATCATAAGCAAAACGTACAGCGAAAACGCGATGACGGTTTCAAAGGCAAAAAATTCCTGGAAATATTCGCGGGTCCGGCTGGGGTCTTCGCTGATTTTTTTGGTGATAAACTGCTGAATGCCAAAATCCACGACAGTGGAAAACAGCAGCACGTAAGACAGGACAAACTGATACTCGCCGGAGCCAAAAGGCTTTAAATACCTAAACAGGGCAAAATAAGCCAGCGCCAGCAAAACCAGCGCCGCCACTCTGCTGGCCGTGAGCCAGAAAATATTTTTGGAAATATGGGAACTCATTAGCTTTTTCGCTTAGAAGCTGTTTAAAAAGTCATTTGGGCCGCAATTCCAGAATGTTTGGCGCCTTGCCGGAAAAAATTTTTCCGCTTAGCTTTAGGCTAAACGTCAAAATTTGTTTCCGTCAATCCGCGCAAAATTCTGTAATTTCGCCTACAAAGCACTTTTTAAACATCTTCTTAGAAAAAAACAGCTTTGATTATCGATAATTTTTTAGATCATCTTTTTTAACTCCTCCGGAACACGAGGGCTTGTTTTTACCCCATCTATAAGTTTTAAAAGTAAATGAGACGGCATTTTGGGATAATTATCCGAGCCGTTTTCTTCAACTTTGCGGATCAAATCTCTCAAACTTACCTCAAAAACGTCATTACAATTAAAACAGCTACTGGAACCAAACACGGAGTATTCTTTGGCTGTAATTTCTACAATCGTTTTTTCGCTAATACCCATCCTGGTTACGTACTCGAACTTTTTTGATATTTGCGTTGTAGAGGTAACCATAGTCAAAGCGGTATCAGTCTTCGGCTCCTGACTTAGAACTACAAAATAGCGATTCTTTGACTGTCTTTTCGCGTCTCCAAAATCGATGTAAAAAATAAAGACGGAACCCTGCTCAACGCGCAATGGAATTCTGACTTTAGGGGGTATTTCCATTGGATTTAAAAATTATTTCGCAAAAAATTCCAGGACTCCTTTTAATTCATCAAAAGATTCTTTGGATAAAGATAAGTCCGTTTTATTTTCGGAAAAAAAATCGTCTTCTTTTGGACTATCCGTAAAAAAATCGTCGTAATCCATCCTAACTCTTTTTTTCCCGCTATCCAATTCTTTTTTATGTTTGAGCCATTCGTTTAAAGTGTGGGTGTAATCCGCGAGTTCAAATTGGTCTTTGTCGGAAAACTTGGCAAAAACCGCTTCCAAACATTCTATGTCTGTTTTTGAAAAAATATCCAAATCCGGGGATTTTAGGGAAGAAAAAATCTGTTTTTTCCCGTCGACAGGCTGAATATATTTTTTTACATAACTAAAAACACCCGGCGGTATATCCGCAAGTTCGGCGGCATCTTTCGCGCGTTAGCCAACAGGGCCCAATTTCATCGCCCAATAAATATCGCCGACAATAGGACGGCCATACTTGCGTAAATGCAAACGATCGGCAAGATACACCAGCTTAATAGCCTTCATCCTATTTATCTTGCCGTCTTTTTTTTGGGCAAAAAAATTCAATACCTGCGTGGTCTTTTTATAGCTTGCTTCAGGCAAAATATTCATATTTCCAGTTTATCAGATTTATCAACTATGTTCAATGGAGCAAACTTAAAGTTGGTTAGGCTTCCGCTTTGGACAACGGAGATTAAACCTACTGTGTCACCGAGTTCGGCGTGGGGTAGGAGTTTATTTCGGCTTGGGGCAGGGTTACGATTTTTTTGGCGCTGTAGCGGCCGGCGGCGAATTGCGCGGCAGTGAGCGGGTTTAGCTGGCCGTTTTTGACCAGGTAAACGGCGGCGCTGGCATCACCTTTAAGCAATGTCCCGTCCCTGGGCGGAACCGGAATGCCGCCGAACCACTCCACGAACACGGCGTTACTAAAGACGTAATCCGGCGTTATCCCTCTTTGCTTGGCCACGAAAGACGAGATTGAGTGGGTCACGCCATTTTTAAATTCATAGAGCGGACCGGTTTTGGAATCAACCGCGAAGAAAGTGTAGTCTTTTGGCTGGGCATAAGCGCCCACCGGCAGGGCGTTAATTTGGGGATCGGAAATAGTCCCGACATTATTGTAACTGTAGCCCTGGTTTTTAAAGACATCGGAAATCACCGCGTGCCTGGTGCCGTCCTGGACCAGGTAAACCGTGGCGTTGTCCGCCGTCCTGACTAAACTGCCGTCCCGCGGCGGAACAAGACCATTTTGAGTGTAGGCGCTTATCTCATTGTCCGGCACAATCACAATCTGCCCGGACTTGATTTTATTTTGGGCAAAAGTGTAAGCGGTGTAAATTTCAATCTGTCCGTTCCTGACCAAATACACAGCCGGCTCGGTTTTACCGCGGATTACCGTGCCGTCTTTGGGCGGCAGGACCGAAGATGTGGGGAACAAAGAGGCATCGGCGGCCGAAGCGCTAAGAGGAGTGGATGTGCCCAAACCGCGCTGGCTGATTACAAAGGCCGAAGCCGGATGTTTTTGGCCGTTTACAAAGACGTAAGTTTGTCCGTCCGGGGTTTGGATGACGGTATTATCGGCCGGAGTGTAAATCTGGCCGGTGGGATAATCCGCAAATTCCGTGGGAGAAATGGTAGTTTTAGAAGCCAAATTCAAACCGCGCGCCTGGGCCACAAAAGCAGGCACCAATTGTTTGCCTCCGTCTTCTATAACATAAGTATTGGGGTCGCCCGATAACGCCACCAGTGTGCCGTTTTGGTATTTAAACCACAAAGTAAAAAATTTCCAAAAATTATAATTGCCGTTAAAAACATGGGGCGTATAGCGGTAAAGCGCGGCCGTGGCGTTATCGCCCAGCCGGACAAGCTGGTCAGCGGCAATATTGTCGAAACCTCCCAAACTATTTTGGATATCCACAGTCTGGCCGGTAACGGCAGCCTGGCCGTTGATGTCCGGTCCCCGTCCTCCCGGCGTGCTAAAAGACTTCATAAGGCTTTTGGCCGCTCCCAAATAACGGTTGCCGCTGGAATCATAATTGCCAAACAGCTGGTAGTAAAAACCCGGAAATAAATCATCGCAACCCGTGGAGTCGGGACAGCCAAAACCCATAGCGTGGTCCAGAGCCGTTTGCAAATCACCGGCCGAGGAAAACTGCCCGTCTATCAAACTCTGCTCTTTTTCCATGGTTACCAAAATCACTTGAGGATTAAGCCCGCTGCTTTGTGAAGCGTCCCAAATTAATTGCGCGGCTGTGCGAAGCTGCGGCAGATTCGGTTCGGGATCGTCCAGTCCTTCCTTAAGCAAAATCGCGTTTGGTTCCTTAAGCTCGGCCAAAAAACCGACGCTGGTGTTTGCCAAAGGCGAACCTTTGATTTCCAAAAACTGCTGGATGCCGGCCGCGCCGCCAAAAGTCTGGGTATCGGAAAACGCGCTGTCGGAAATGAGCAGGCTGGGGTTAAAAGCCGGATCCACGGCGTTGGGATCCACAGCCTGGGCAAAGACTACGGACGGATAACTCAGCAGCAACGCGCAGGCAATTATTTTTTTTATCCGGGAAAGGAGCATTAAAAAATTGTTGTAATTAAAACAGTTTAGCTGATATAAGCCTGGCCCTGAGAGTAGCTGGAAATGTCCGTGTCAGGCACCAGCATAAACGGAAAAATATTCAGGCCCCTGTTAAGATAAAAAGCTCTGTCCACAGGATGCAAGGCCTGGTCCACCACCCAGTAAACCGTTGGGTTTTTCTGCCCGCGGACCAAAGTACCGTCAAGCGGCGGAAAAAAATTACCGGTTGTCCAGGAATTAAGTTCCGGGGAACTGAGAGTGCTGACACTGGAAAAATTTAAATTTCTCTGCGTAAAAACCTGGTAAGTTATTGGCGATTTTTGGCCCTCCTCCATAATATAAACCGCCGGACTTTGGTTAAACTTAACCAAAGTACCGTCAAGCGGCGTAACGTAAGCGCCTTCCGGGTAATCGGCCAGCTGGGCGGAAGTAGCGGTTTTTAGCGGGGAGTCGCTAAAGCGCTGATTGAAAACGAAAGGCGAAACCAGGCGTTTTTGACCGCCAGAAATCTGGTAAATGGCGCCGTTCTCGTCGCTGACTTTTACCAGGTCGCCCTCGGAAAAAATTTGGGAAATCGGCTGGTTTAAACTGGCGGGCACGTCTATTTCGCCGGCACCCAAAAGTCCGGCGCAGGAACCGCCGCCGCATTGGGTGGGATTTAGGCTGTCTATTGAATCGGCCGTGGCGATAATCCGGTCCCGAATCTGGATGTTGGTGGCGGAAGGATAAAGGGTCTTTATAAGCGCGGCCTGCCCGACCACAAAAGGCACGGACAGCGAAGTGCCTGAAGCGTAGGCGTAGGAATTTGGCGTCGGTTTTTTTGTAACAGGATCAATACTGATGGTGGAAAGAATACGCTTGCCCGGCGCGTCCACATCTATGCAATTGCGGCCGTAATTGGAAAAGTCGGCTTTCTGATTGTTCACGTCAGTGGCCGCCACACCTATAACCATATTGTAATTGTTGTCATCGCAAATCGGGAAGATGGGGTTTTCGTCCAGGCTTTGCCCCGCGGCGTTGGTATCGTTGCCGGCCGCGGCCACAATGACCACATTTTTATTAAAAGCGTAAGAGATGGCATTGGATAAAGTTGCATCCTGGCCAAAACCCACGCCGCCGACACTTAAATTTATAAACTGCGCCCCGTGGTCCGTGGCCCAAACAATAGCCTGAGCCAGCGTGCCGGCGTCTCCCTGTCCGGAAGAATCCAGGGCTTTTATGGGCATAATCGATATATGCCAATTCGTACCGACTATGCCAAGCCCGTTATTGGCCGTGGCGGCTAAAACACCGGTAACCAAAGTGCCGTGGCCGTTGTCGTCTGAGTTCGTGCCCGGCGCTATGGGTTTTTGGTTGACAAAATCATAACCCTGCACATAATTTATAGCCTGCAAATCCTGGTGCGTGGCGTCAATACCGGTATCTATAATGGCTACGATATTGCTTTGCGAACCCGTGGTTTTTTCCCAGGCCTGGTCAAAGCCGGTTTTAATTAAACCCCACTGCTTGTCTACATCCAAAGGATTTGTGGTAAAGCCGGGGTCATCCACCACTATTCCCGCGGCCTCGGTTGTTTGCTCGGCCTGTAAATAAACAAAAGTGTTTTGCAAATCTTTTTCCAGGACACCCAAAGAATAACCCGAAGTAAAATCGTAAATATTTTCAAATCTGGGATTATTATCGCCCAAAAATAAGTGATGGATGCTGCCGCCGACAGCCAGCAACCGACCGAAGTCGCCGGAACTTTTAAGCTTTACCGTAAAAAGCTCCGGCTGGCTATCAGCATAAACGACCGGCGCTGCGAAAACCGGTGAAAACGGGGAAAAAACCGCGCCAAATAAAAAAATCAGGCCGATAACGGAAAAAGGGAAATTTTTTGATTTTGAACGCATAGGTTACGCGGTTGGACAGATTTGGCGGCTTTGACCGCGCTCCAATGTTTTCCATTCCTGGCGAGTCCTCAACAGCATCTCAATGAACGGGCCGAAGAGTCCATTTCTTTCTTTAACAGATCCATCGGTTCCCCCTCGGCCGCGCGGGGCGGGCTGGACGGGATCCAAAACTACCTGTACTTCCCGGCCCACAAATTTATCCGAACACTTATAACTTCAAACAACATATTAATCTTACCTGATAATTTTACGTGGGTTTCGGCGTCATTGATCCACCTTACGGGCACTTCGGCTATTTTAAAACCAAATTTCCTGGCTATGGCCAAAATTTCCACATCAAAGGCCCAGCGGAATATTGTCTGGCGGGAGAAAACTTTTTCCGCGGCGGCGGATGAAAAAGCCTTAAAGCCGCACTGTGAATCCGTGACTCCCAAAGGCACCAGAGTATGGACAATAAAACGAAACACCGAACCCTGTAAATCCCTGAACCACGGCTGATGCACGGCAATAACAGAACCCTTAATGCGCCTGGAGCCAATAACAACATCGCGGCCCTGGTCAAACAGCGGCAGCATTTTTTCCACTTCATCGACTTGAGTGGAGTCGTCGGCATCCATAAACAACCTGACGTCCCCGGTCGCCTGGAGCATCCCCTGCTTAGTCACCCAGCCTTTGCCGTGATTTTCCGCGTTATCTACAAGCTCTAAATTTTTAATCCTGTTCCGCAGATTTTTTACCACCTCCGCGGTTTTGTCTTTGGACCCGTCGTTAACCACCAAAATTTCGTAATCGTAAACCTGGCCCGACAAATAACTTCCCATAGCCTCCAAAGTGCTCTGTATCCGCTTCTCCTCATTAAAAGCCGGAACAATAACCGATAATTTTTTCATTAGAATATTTTAATTTTGATATTTTGATTATAACATACTGGAACTATTCGGAAAACTTAAATAAAACTCCGGGACTTTTAAATACCTGATTTTAATTTTGAGTCGCGAGTGTCAAGGGTCACCCTTGACACTCGCGACTCAAGCAAAAACCGCCCCGCCTAAACTAGGCGGTTTGATAAATTTAAGAACTATAATTCTGCGTTTGTTTCCAGCTGGTGGTGATGATGGTTTCCAGGTCGCTGTACTTTAGATGGTAGCCTAGTTGATTTTTCAGTTTGGTGTTGTCGGCCACCAGTTCGGGGGCGTCGCCCGGGCGGCGGGGCGCGGTTTCCATAGGGATAATTTTATTTAGGACTTCCGCGGTTTTACTGATTATTTCCAGCACGCTGCTGCCTTTGCCGGCGCCGATGTTATAGACTTCATAAGCCGATTTTTCCGGATCGATTTTTTGCAACGCCGCCACGTGCGCCGCGGCAATATCCAAAACGTGGACATAGTCGCGAATACACGTGCCGTCAAAAGTCCCGTAGTCGTTGCCGAATACGCTGATGGAAGCTTTTTCCCCGGCGGCGACTTTTAAAACCTGAGACAACAAATGCGTGGAATGGGTAGGTTCCACATCGCCGTCAAAACCGCAACCGCAGGCGTTGAAGTAGCGAAAGACTACGGCATTTAATGCCAAAAATTGGCAGTAATATTTAATGATCCTTTCGGCCAAAAGTTTGGAACAGCCGTAAGGATTTATGGGGCCGACTTTAGACTGCTCGTTAATTGGCAGTTTGACCTGCTCGCCGTAAACCGCGCAAGTGGAAGAAAAGATGATATTGCGGACGCCGTACTCCGCCATCACAGAAAGCAGTCCCGCGGTATTCAAAGCGTTGTTTTTAAAATACTTTTCCGGCTGACTTACCGATTCTTCCACCTCTATGCTGGCGGCCAAATGCATAACCGCGAAAAAATTTTCCCCCGCGAATAAATCCCTAAGCAATCCCAAATCCGCCAAGTCCCCTTCCACAAACCTGGCGCCCCTGGGCACATTACGCTCTTTGCCGCATGAAAGATTGTCCAAAACCACAACCTCGTATCCGGACTTTAAAAGTTCACCGGCGCAATGCGAACCAATATAGCCAGCACCGCCGGTGACTAAAATTTTTTGTTTTGGACCGGAAGGTTTTTGTGGTCCAGGGTCGGACAATTCATCCGTCGGCATATCGTTGGCTGATGTTGCTTGATTTTGCATTAGTTCATTGTATTTATTAATTGTTAAAACCACGGCCGCCGGCTGGGTTTCCAAATTTAAAACCAATCCCCCGCCGCGGGTATTGGCTTCGTTGATAAGTTCCAAAAGATAAAAATTGTCCATAGCGGATGAAAGTTACTGTGAAAATAGCTGCCGCGGAGTGTCCCATCCCGGAATTTTTCAGGGCTTTATCTGGAAAATATCCGGGATCAAGATTAAGGCATAACCCGGAATACTCTTTGTCCCGGATCCGGGATATTTTTAGAGCCCTAAAAAATCCGGGATGGGACAGCTGTGGGCGTATTAGTCCTAAAAAGATAAAAAATAAAACAGCGCTCTGGCTGTTTATTTTTGTTTTATTAAAACTTGTCTAACCACCGATTTTTTATATCATAGCACTTTAAAAAAGTATTGCAAGTAAAAGTTATACACAAAAGGGCGGCCTTTGGCCGCCCTTTTGTTGATTTGAGTATTTAACCGAAAATCAGCTGAGTTATACCCTTTCTCTTTTTAAACACCGCGGCTCCGGCTGTCAATAAACCGGCAAAAGTAAAAGCGTTGGTGTTGGCTCCGGTGGTCGGGGCGGTAAAAGCGCCCAATACTTGGGGGGTGTTGATTCTTATGGTAACCGTATTGCCGTAACTATTGCTCATTACGTAACTAAGGTTGCTGGCCAGTGAACTTTTTACGCTGACCTTGAAACTGCGGGTCACGCTGCCTCCGGCAGGGACGGTTATACCGGGAAAAGAAATTGTATTACCGCTTAAACTGCCGCCGCCGTTATCGGTAATGGTGGCGTAAGGCAGTACCTGCGACAGGTCATCGGTAATAATAAAGCTGCTGGCCGGGACGTTGCCGCTGTTGGAAACGGTTAAAGTGTAAGTGATAGAGTCGTTGGCAGAAGCCGCGATGGTCGTAGCATCCGCGTTTTTGGTGTTGTTAAAAGCGGATTTGCTGTAAGTCAAATTGACGTTGCCTCCCTGTACCGTGCCCGAGCTGCCGTTTACAAACACCCAGGCGCTGGCCTGTACACTGCCCGCGTTGTTGGAAGAAGCGGTGGCAGTATTTTGGATGCTGGATTGCCCGTAGTTGTTAACTGTGGCCTGGTAATCAACCACAACGGATTGCCCCTGGGACAAATTACCCAGGTATAAGCCGCTGGCAAGATTGTTGCTGCCGTAATTATTGCTGCCGCTTAAAGTTACGCTATTGTAGATCAAACTTAAGCCGCTCGGCATATTATCGGATAAAGTTACATCATCGGCAGTACCGCCGCCGGTATTGGTTACGGTGACCTGAAACTCTACAGTCTGGCCGTTGTTGACGCTGACACTGTTTTGAAACCCGGTGCCGTTTGCGCTAACCATTTTGGTTACAGAGAGCTGGCTGAACTGATTGGCCGGAACAACGCTGCCGGCGCTGTTTATATAGACAACGTTGTTGGTGGTGTTGGTAGTATCGCAGGAATTATTAACGCAATTCTCGTTGCTGTTGGTAATGGTGTTGTTGTTGCCGTTGACATTGTTGTTGTTATTCTGGTTGGAGCTGTTGGTGCCGGAGCTGGTATCGTTATTGGTGTTAGTATTGTTGTTACAGGAACTGGAATCGTTGTCGCAGTTACCAGTGCTTTGGGTTTGGGCAGGAGCGGCAATCACCACGCCGCAAGTAGCCGGCGCGTCTCCGGCGCTGTCGCTTAAAGTTACGCTCTTGTTGCCGGCGGACTGGAAGTTAACGTTAAGCTGGCTGCCGTTACCGGCATCGCTGTTGTTGCTGGTAGCCCAGGTGTAAACTCCGTTGCCGCCCTGGGCGGTAAAAATAACTGTGTCGCCAATATTGGCGGAAGAGACGTTGGCGCCGCAGCTTAGCTGGCCCGGGTTGGCAGGTATGGTAACTTGGGCGGATGTTAAGAAGTTGCCGCACGAAGCATCATAAATTTTAAAGATATAGCTGGTGCCCGGGGCAAGTCCGGTAACCGTAAAGCTGCCGCTGCCGGAACCGGTGGTTAAAGTGGTTTCCCCGGAGCCATTTACTTCGGTGAGTTTGATTTGATTGCTGCCGGTGGAAGACCAATTCAGAGCGACCGAATAAGTAGAGCCGTTTTTAACCGGAGCTGAAGAGTTTAAAGCATAGTTGCTGTTTACGGTACAGACGTTTGAGGACGTGACAGTCACGCCGCAAGTAGTTGCTACTCCTCTACTATCGCTGACGCTGACAGTTTTGCTGCCGGCGGAAGCAAAGTTAACAATAAAAGGATTGCCGGTAGCGGAATCACCGCCGGCCGCGGTCCAGGTGTAAGGAGCGGTGCCGCCGGAAGCATTAAAGGTTGCGGGGCTGCCTAAGGGAACAGAAGTCTGATTGGCGCTGCAAGTTAACTGCGCCGGAGATGAAGCCGGACAAGAGGCGCTGGCATTAGCCTGAGCATTAGCCTGGGCTTGCGACTGAGCATTAGCCTGGGCTTTGTTTTGCGCGTCCTGCTGGCTAATGGAACTGGTGGCTGTAGCAGAGGCGGAAGCTGTGGCGGAGGCGGAAGTTCCGTTGGAACAACTGGCCGAGGCTGTGGCGGAGGCCGAGGCTGTGGCAGTAAAAGTTTGCGCCTGCCCGCCGCCGCAATCAGCCGTGTCGCTTAAAGGATAAACATTAAAGTAAGCGGTTTCCGTGGTATTGCCAATGGTCGCGATTTTAGTCCACGATCCGGCTTCCGCCGCGGTCCAGGTGCTGGTAGGACCGTTAAAGCCGCCGTTGGTTACATATTGGTTATACCCGGACAAATTTTCACCTGTAGGATTGCCGTTTAAGCTAGATGTCCAGAAAATTTCATCGCCATTTAAGCCTGAGGTGGCGTTGGAAATATTCACAGTAGACTGTTGGTTAACGCAAGCGGAGGTTATGGACAAATTAAAGCTCTGGGGGACGGGCGGGGTGGGTTGGGAACAATTTTGGACAACAAAAGCGGGAGCGCTTACGGAAACGCCGCCAATAGTCGCGGTCTTAACCCAAGTGCCAATTTCACTGCTGGTCCAGGCATTTGTTGAGGCGTTAAAGCCGCCGTTGGTTACATACTGGCCGTATCCAGACATATTTTCGCCGGTAGTATTGCCGTTTAAAGTGGAGGTCCAGAAAATTTCATCGCCGTTTAAGCCTGAGGTGGCGTTGGAAATAACAACGTTGGATTGCGAGCCGACACAAACCGTACCGGGAGTTATAGATACACTAAAACTTTGCGGCGTATTGGCGGGCGGAGGAGGAGTGGTTCCGCAGTTTAAAGATCCGCCGGTAATCCAGGTTTCATAAAGTTCAATGACATTAAAACTTTGGGTGCTGCCGCCGCTGACAAAAAATGTCTGTTGGGCGGATCCGGAAGTACCGCTGGGCACAACAGCCCATAAAGTAAAACGATAGCTGGTATTGGGCGTTATCCAGGAAGCGTTGGCCGGTCCCTGGGGATTTTCGGAAAAAATTGTGTCGTTGTCGTAATAATTATTGGAATTTAAATTGGGATTGCTGACAGTTACCAAAACCTGGCCGGCATTCTGCGTGGACCAGTTAACGGTAGCGTTCAAAAGACACTGTCCGCCAACCTGTCCGCCCAAATTAGCGGAAATGGTACCAGTGGGAGGGGTTGAGGCCGCCTGTCCGCCCACAACCTGCACCGTAAAGTTAAAGAAACGGGCGAAATCAAAACAAGCCATTTGGTTGCCCAAATTAACCGTAAAATTTCCATTGCTTACCGCGGCCGAACCGGTCGGGTTGGAATTATTATCTTCAATTACTCCCGTGCCCGGAACTACCTGAATCTGCGCGCCGGCCGGAGTATTTATGGTAATCGTTTCCGACTTTGGCTGCATCTGGCTCCCGTTGATATTCTGTCCTGTTAACGTTACAGTTATGTTGTGGCTGGTACCGGAAGTAGTATCAACATTATAATTAGCCTGGATATTAAAAGCCTCGTCCTGGGTGCCTAAATCCTGGCTGGCTCCGTTGTGGATGTAAGTGCTCACAACAAGCTGGTCGCCGCTTTGGGCATTTATGGAAGGAAAATAGCTATCTGTGGTGGATTCCTTAACCGACAGTTCGGGGAAATCATCACAATTGGAACCCGCCGTATTTGTATAGGAGCCGTCGCTATTCTGGGGTACAATGGTAAATGGATCAAATGTCGGCACAGTAGGAATTTGCTCAACATCGGCGCAATCCTCAGCTTTTGTAGTATCAACTTTGCGGGGCGCTATAATTCCAACAACGGAAATAGCCAAAATCGCCACCATAACAGTACCGATCCTGAAATTGAAAAATGATAAATATTTTCCGCTTTTGGTGAAGGTGAGTTTATTCATAATGGTAGTGGAGATTTAATAACCTAAATAACTTGTCAGATTAACCTATTTATTGAGATTTGTCAAGTAACTCTCAATTTTACTCTCATAAATAAAGGCAAAAGTATTTATTGTCCTTATTTTATAGTTTATTGTAGCATTGTTATAGGTGAGTCTGAAAAAAACATTAAAAGCTGCGGCGAACTATTTTTCCACTTGAGTTAATGTGCCAAATATCACCAAACGTTTGGCGGTAGAGCCGACCGGCCAGCAGGTGGAGAGGGCGACTATGGATTTGCCGGTGTTGGCGAATTGGGCCTGGTCGGTGGGCGAATATTGCTGGCGACTTGTGGCTACATAATGGTAAATAACTTTTTGCCCGCTGGTGTTGGTTACGGTAATTTGGAAAGACGCGTCATTGGGCAAATCATCTAAATGTGTAAATATATGGTTGTAGCTTCCTTTGGCCCAAACGTAGTTGCTGCTGTGGCCGGCAATGTAGGTGGTGCCGATTTGGCCGGGCATGGCGGTGCCGGGATAGTGGACTACGCCGACCTGCAGGTCCTGGTCAAAGTCGCTGGGATCCTGGGTCCAAACAATGGGCACGCTGATTTTTAAATCCGGAATTTCCAACAGGCCGGGAATACTGGTGTTAACGTTGGAAGTATTTCGCGCCAAACTGGAGGGGGCTAAAGAAACCGCCGAGGTTTGCGCCACAACCACGCCGCTATTTTGCGAACCGCTGCCGTTGCCGGTACTGTTGCCGGAAGAGTTAATGCTGGCTCCGGCCACCATCCCCGGGTTTTGCATATTGTATAAAGCCAGGCGGTTCATCACGGCCTCCATGTCTATATATTTGGAGATAATAGCGGTTTGAGCTTGAGTCAAAGGCTGGCCGGTTAAAGGATTTATGCCGTCGGAAATTGCCTGGCTGTCGGACATTCCCAAGCCTAAAGTATCGTAACTTTTGGGGTTTAAATCCAAAAGATATTTTTCAAAATTGGTCAGGCCGTTGCCGGAATTATCGGTATTGGGATCCAGGACTTTAGGGTCGGTAACATCATAATAAAAACCCGAAACCCAGGCATTGTAAGCGGCCAAATTTTGGCTTTCCAGTTGTTGGATGGCGGTTTGTTGGGGCGCGGTCACGCCGGGGGCCGCGCTTTTGATTATACCGCTGACGTTAAAATTAACGGCGCTGAAAAAAAAGTAATACAAAAATATGCCGACAATAAAAATGGCCGCGTAAGGCAAAACTATTTTTATAATATTTACAGCCTTTGACCGCGCGGTGGCAGTGGAATTTTGCTGTTGCTGGACGGTGACGGGATCGGCAGGTTCGGCGACCGATGGAGCGGCGGCAGGAGAGGCATTGGCCACCGGCAAATTAGCCGGCATAGCGCCGGTTTTGGCGGAAGTGACATTGTCGTTACTGTCATCGTCCGATTTTTGGTTGGCTAACTTGTTTAACCCCAGCATTTTTTCAACTTCCGGAGTCGCGACAGGGTATTTAATTGTTTTAGATTGGTCCATTGTGGTTATACTAAACCAGTGAATTTAAAAAAACATTAACTTAAGATTGTATCATATAAATCACTATTTGTCAAGTTAAACAAAAGATGTTAATATAGGCTTGTTAATAGGCAAAATATGAACGAAAACTACAGTTTTAGGATCCACTATCATTTTTTTAAAACCAAACTTTTTGGGCTTTTGGTTGTAGTTTTTTTGGCTGTTAAAGTTTTAATCACCTTATTTTTACCAAATCATGCCACTCAGGCTTCGGATTTAACTACCCTAAATATCCTGGAAGCCATTAACAACCAAAGACAGTTAAGAGATTTAACCACTTTAAACACCAACGCTATACTGACTAAAGCCGCGCAGACCAAGAGCGATGATATGCAAGCCCGCCATTATTTTTCGCATGTGGACCCGGGAGGGCACTATATCTGGGATACCATAGTTGCCGACGGCTACACTCCGTATTTGCGATTGGGAGAAAACCTGGCCATTGAGTTTTACGATACCGACAGTTTAATAAATGCCTGGATGAACAGCCCGGAACATCGCGCCAATATTTTAAACGCGGGTTTTGTGGACCAGGGCATGGGCTTAACCTTTGGCAATGTGGCGCAGGGACAATATTATTCCGCCATTACCAATACCTTTGGCACGCTGGCGCCTATAGCTCAGCTTAAAGTCCCGGCTGCTCTGGTCGCCTCGGCGTCTAAACCACCGGCCCAAAAACTTCCGTCCCATGTCGCGGCCGCGGCAGCCGCTCACGCTGCTTCGCCACAACCGTTACAAGCCAGCCAAGTTCAAGCTTCAGGCATACCGCAGCCGGCAATCGGCCAGGCATCCCAAACTATCACCGCCCTACCCATTCCGATTCGCGGCGGATTATCAAGCCAGGCGGCCCCAAACCAGGAGCAAAATTTCGCTTTATCAACCCAAGCCGCGGGCTCGGCCGAACAAACGCCGGCTCAGGCAAGCCAAACTTCTTCGGCTTCGGCAGTAGTTGGCGCGGAGGACGAAAGCGCTTTTGACAATTACCAAGCCAACCGCTACCTGATTTTAATTTGCGGCGCCCTGCTTTTGGCGCTAATGCTTTCTGACGCCAAAAAAATTCTGGAAAACAAACTCGGCTCCCTGGATAAAAAAACCAACAACCTGGTGATGCTGGGAATTTCGATTATTGTGGTGGCGTTTTTGTACTGGTTTTAAATAGGTTTTTAGGCATCAGCCGCGCGCAAGGGCGCCCCTTTGCAGCAAAGGGGCGCCCTTGTTTAGGCTAAAACGTGGCCGTACTAAAATCAAAAGTCAAGATAATACTGGCATTCGTCCGAAATCCTGGCCTTAAAGTTGGTGACGCTGAAAACCATACCGGAAACAATAATGCTGACCAGTAAAATTTCCCAAAAAGCGTGCCAGGTCAGGGCCTTATCCAGGCGGTAATGGAAAACTCCCCACATTAAATTATAAAGCGCGGCCAAAAACACGGCCGCCGTGAAATAATTATAACCCCACCAAATGTAGACCATAAACCCGGCCGCGGCCATTATGGCGGCAATGCCCAGGGCCACGGAAATATTTTTTATGCCGGCGCGGCGATGGTGGTAAAGCGCCTGGTAAACAAGCAGGAAGGTAAAACAAAAAACCTCGGCGGTAAAATACCAGGGGTTTAAACAATAGTAGCGCAAAATGGATAAGGCCGCGGCGTAGAGCATGGCCGCGGCGTAAATTTTTATCATGGACAGGACCACAAAAATATCATTGTCCGCCACTTCCCTGCCGCGGAGGAACGCTTCCTTTAAAAACCAATAGTCCAGAATCAAAGCCAGGCTGGAAAACAGGGCCAAAAGCTGCTGGACTTTTACATCGCCAAAGTTAACGTAAAACAGGGAAATAGTGGACCAAAAAATAAAACTCGGCAGCAGCAAAAAGCCCAGCCATTGTTTTATATAACCCCATTTCCGCAAATGATGAAAACGACCGTAAAAAGCCGAGCCCAAAACTTTTATAAAGCGGAGCGGTTTTTGCTTAACCCGGGCGTGTTCTAAGCGCGCGCGGCTTAAATGGCCGGAAGTTTTAACGTGCAGATCATGCAAAAAAACTATTTCAAAAACCAGATAGGCAAAAATCCAAAAAGCCGTCTGTAAATAGATAGCGGGCTGGTTTAAATTTAAAATATAAATCAGCGCCTCAAAGCCCCCGACCACCACCAGGGCAATAAGTAAGCAGCAGATTATTTTTTGTGATTTTAGAGTCATGGTATTTTACGAAGATTTTACGAAGTACGAATGCTTACGAACTTACGAAAGGAACCCGATTCGTACGTTCGTACCTGTTCGTACTTCGTAAATTCAAGTTTTGGCTTTCCTTCTGGCTAATTCCGAAGCTTTAAACAGGGACTCAAAAGTTCCGGCATCTTCCCACTGGCCTTTGACAATATCGACTTTAAGTTCGCCGCGGGTTAAATACCAGTTATGGATATCGGTAATTTCCAGCTCGCCGCGAAGCGACGGCCGCGCGGTTTTTGCCGCTTCGGCCGCGCGGGTATCGTACAAATACAGGCCAGTTATGGCAAAGTCCGACAAAAAAACTTTGGGCTTTTCCTCAATCCCAACGGCGCGCATTTCCGCGTCAAACTTGACCACGCCAAAACGCTCCGGATCGGAGACTTTTTTGGCAAAAATCTGGCCGCCGCTTTTAAAATTTTTAATGGCCGCGGAAAAATCATCCTCAAAAATATTGTCGCCTAAAATCATGGCGACATTGTCGCCTGAGATAAAATCTTCGCCCAAAATAAAAGCCTGGGCCAGGCCGGCGGGAGATTCCTGGATTTTGTAACTGAAACTCGCCCCAAAATCCCTGCCATCGCCCAGTAATTTTTTATAGTCCCCGGCATAATCCGGCGCGACGATTATTAAAATATTTTTTACGCCGCCTTTAAGCAGGGTTTCCAGGGGATAAAAAATCATCGGCTTGTTGTAAACCGGCAAAAGTTGCTTTGAAGTAATTTTAGTAAGCGGATAAAGTCTGGTGCCGTTGCCGCCGGAGAGGATAATGCCTTTCATAGTAGCGCGCCGATTTATCGGCAGAGATTAGATTGGAGGGATTGGGCTCAAGTATTCTTTCAAGGCTTCCTGCCAGGGTCTTAATTTTGGGAGTTTGGAGTTCAGCAAAACCGCGTGTGCCGGACGTTTAGCCGTTCTGGGAAATTCTGATGATGGCACGGGAACAACCTTAATGCCGTCGTGTTGTATGGCAAAAATCTCTTTGGCAAAATCATACCAGCTGGACGAGCCGGAATTGGTTATGTGGTAAATGCCGAACGGCCGGTGATTTTGCAGCAAGCCTTTTACCGCCAAAGCCAAATCCGGAGCGTAAGTTAAGCTGTAAACTTCATCGCTCACCGCTTTAATAGTATCATTTTTTTTGCTTAAATCAAGCATTAAGTCCACAAAACTTTTTTTGGAAAGTCGGCTTTCCCCTTTTGGGCCAAACAGCACGGCAGCGCGGATTATGTAAAATTTTTCGCAATTCGCGGCTATTGCCAATTCGCCCTGGTATTTGCTTTGGGCGTAAACAGATATAGGATCAGGCGGATCCGACTCCAAATATTCCCCTTTCGCGCCGTTGAAAACGTAGTTGGTGGAAAAATGCGCAAGCGGAATATCCAGCTGCCTGGTAATGGCAGCGAGATTGCCAACCGCCTCCGAATTTATTTTATAGGCGTTCCCCTGATGCGTCTCAGCGCCGTCGACATCGTTATAGGCAACACAATTAAGGATAACGGATGGTTTCAAACTTTCTACTTTCAACTTTAAACTTTCAGCTTGCGTCACATCCGCGTCTCGCCTGTCCCAGCCAACGGCGGAGCTGCCAAAAACCTTTATCAACTGGCCGCCGAGCATACCTTTGGCTCCTAAAATTAAAATTTTACCCATAAACGGCCTTTGTTATTTTTTGCACCAGCTAACCAATTGCTCCAAAGTTTCGTCAAGTTTAAATTGCGGATGCCAGCCAAGCTCGCGGCTGATTTTGCCATGGTCTAAAGCGTAGCGTTGGTCGTGGCCCGGACGGTCGGCCACAAACTCAATCCGGTCTTCCGGCAGATTCATTACAGCCAAAAGTTTTTTTATAACTTCCAGATTGGTAAGCTCCTCGTTGTCCGGGCTGACAAAATATGTCTCGCCAACTTTTCCCTTGCTTAAAATCAGGTCTATAGCCGAGCAGTGATCCTGTACGTTCAACCATTCCCTGACCTGATTGCCCGGTTTGTAAACCGGCACTTTCTCACCCCGTAATAAATTTGTGATGGCTAGGGGGATAAGCTTTTCGGGGTACATAAAAGGGCCGAGATTGTTGGCACAGTTGCTGATAGTAACCGGCAGGTTGTAGGTACGGTAATAAGCGCGTACCAGATGGTCGCTGGCGGCCTTGCTGGCCGAGTACGGACTGCTGGGATTATAAGGCGAAGACTCGTTCCATTTTTCTTTTGACCCCAAAGGCAAGTCGCCAAAAACTTCGTCGGTGGAAACGTGGTGAAATCTTTTTATCTGATGTTTTCTGGCAGCCTCAAGCAAGACTTGAGTGCCCAAAATATTTGTTTTTACAAAAACTCCGGGATCTTTAACAGACCTGTCAACGTGGGTTTCGGCCGCAAAGTGTACTAGTACGCTAACACCGCGAACAGCCTGGTCAACCACAGCTTCATCACAAATATCTCCTTTGATAAAAGTAATACGATCCTTAATGGCGGCCAAATTTTCCAAATTCCCGGCGTAAGTTAACTTATCCAAAACAACAATTTCGTCGTTCGGATAATTTTTAACCCAATAACGCGTAAAATTGGAGCCAATAAACCCGGCCCCGCCGGTGATTAGTAATTTCATTTTCTTACAATTTTTTTAGTAATAACATCCTGAAATAAAATAAAGCATTGCCTGCGCTCATCCCTATAAATAGATCCGACCCCTAGCCACTGTTTGCGTTTACCGCATATGAATTTTGCGTTATCCTTCCAAACTATTTTCGGGTTAAAAATCCTGTCAACATACAAGCGCTTTAAAGAACCGGGCCCGTCTTTTTGATAACGACAAATTGGATGACCGCATTTTTTACAACTTACTTGCAGTAATCTGGAGTAACCCCCGCGGGATTTTCTATATTCATCTTGCTTTAAGGCTAATTTTGTCAATTTTGTTCAATTATGATCAATCTTGTCAATTACTTTACAATCCCCTGCTCCAGCTCCTCCAAACTATATTCCACCTGTTCATCTTTCAAACTTGGATCGTAAGCCGGGTCGGGATAATTGACTAGCCACGCTTCTTCGTCGCCGATATTTTCCAGGCCGGTGGCAATGTTTTTTGGGATGAATAATCTTTGGGGGTTATCGGCTGATAAAATAAATTCTTTCGGCGCCCATTTACCGTCTTTAAACTCGTAGCAAATTATTTTCATTTTGCCTTTCACCGCGACGTAGCGGGCCGCGCGCACCCGGTGGAGATGATAGCCTTTAAAGGCGCCGGGCAAGGCCGCGGTTAAATAGCTTTGGGTTTTTTCCCCGTCTTTATAAAGCTCCATCAGCCAACCATTTTCCCGGCCCTGGTGATCGGAAGTTTTTACTTTTTTTGCGGCTTCAATTTTTAGTTCATTTATTGGCATAAATTATTTAAGCGCCCCGGCGGTTAATGTTAAATTTAAAGGCGTCTTGCCCCGCGCGACGGTTAAATCCAGTTTGTCCCCGGGCTTGTATTGTTCCAGCATCGGTTCAAGCGGTGAAGTTTCGCTTACAGCCTGCCCGTCCAGGGTTGTAATTATGTCTCCGGCAATTAAACCGGCTTGCTTTGCAGGCGAATTTGGATTGACTGTTTTTATCAGCGCGCCCTGGGGCAAGGATCCCAGCATGCTGTCGTTTTCCGTGACCATGGAATAGCTGAAGCCAAAAGCCGGACGGATGATTTCCGCGGGATTGTTAAAATACAGAGCCATGGCGGCTTTTAAGACATCGGCGGAAATAATGGCGCTGCCGTTCCAAACGCCTTCTATGTTGCCTGAAGTATCAACCAAAGGCTGTCCCGGCAGCAGTTGTCCGCCGGAAGCCGCGGCAAAACTGCGGCGCGGATAATCGCTCTGAAAAATCTGTCCTTCTATATCATCCTGCTCCGCCGATACGGTGGAAAAAAGAATCTTGCCGATAAAATCCTGCAGGGAGTTCCGCGCGAAAAATATACTGTCTCCAACCCGCACCGCAGAAGAATCACCCAGACTCCGCACCGGCACATTGCTCAAAGCGGCCTTAAAAAAAACAAGCGAAGTGGCGGAGTCCGTGGCTGTGCCGGTAATGGGCGCCGAAGTTCCGTCGTTCAGCACCACAAAATAACTGCCCTGGGCTTTGCCGCCGAAAGCGGATGCCGCGGTGACAAAACTTCCGTCCGATGTCAGGTTAACCGCCGAGCCCGCTACGCTGACCGAATTTAAAGGGCCAACCAAAACCACGGTGGCGATTTTGGATTTAACCTGATCCGCGATTTGGCCGGCGTTGGACCCGTCGCTGACGCGTACGGTTTCGTGGTTATTTATTACTATGGGCGCCTGAGGCGACAAAATATTCCATTTATTCAAAACCGGCAAAGTGGAAATTTTGGCCGTCAAAAACCTGCCGGCAAAAATATTTACCAACAGAGCCAGGATGACGGAAATTAAAATTGTCGTAAAAAATTGTTTTTTTGACATTCTATTGTATGATAGACCAGGGAGTAGCCAAAAGGGCCAGCAAACCGCAGGCCGCGATTAGCAGCAGGTGGAATTTGACCTTTTTAAAATTGAGCATGTGAAGCAAATGATAGTAATTAAGGATAAGACAAAAATAAAAAATGTTAAACAAAAACAGAGCCAAAACGCTGTAGTGAAAATCCAAAAAATTAAGGGCCCAGTAAAGTTCGCTGCAAAAAAGCCCGATGCTGATGGCGCCAATGGCTTTGACTTTTTGTGATCGCGGGACGGCTTCGTAAAAAGATCGGGCCAGCAGACTGGAAGACAGGAAAACTCCCAGCAGGTACCACGGCTCGGCCGAAGGCGCGTAATAATATTGGGCGAAAAAAGTAAAAAATAAACCGAAAGCTATAAGCAGGGTTTCGTTAAGCAAAATATTTTCCGCCAGGTTGCCTACCAAGGCTTCAAAAAAAGCTACGCAGGCCACCGCGGCTGTTAAAAACAGGCCGCGCAGGCCGAACGACGGAATGAATAAGACTACCCCGAAAGCGCCGACCAAAAGCAGCGTCGGCCGGATAAGCACCCAAAAATTATATCTGGAAATCTGTTTTAGGTACCAGCGGTTATAAAACCAAACGAGCAAGCCGTAAGCCAGGATGGCCGGGAACAAAAAACGGAAAATCGGCTGGGGAGCGGCGAACTGCTGGACGATGATTAAAAAAAGCAGGCCCAGAGCTATGGAAATAAGTTTATGATGTTTAAGCATAATGCATAAAGCCTGTTTTAAAAATAATTTTCAGGCGGAATTTCAGGGATTGGGACTTGAGCCGGCACCGGCAAAGCCAGATGCCATCAAGAACCCCGCAAAAGTCTCATCAAAATTCACCGATACTCCCTGGTATCGACTCATTTTTCTTCAACTTTTTCGCTCCAATTCCTGAAATTTCGCTTCAAAAGCAATTTATTAAACGGGCTCCGGTAAAAATGACAAAAATTACCGCGGCGTTATTTTTATCTTTGTCATTTTTTTCCGCCGCGGACAAATCCGACTTAAGCGGAAATTTTTGATCAATATCTATCAATAAACAATAACCCCAACCCCCCAATAACAGCTAATATTAAACTTGCGACGGCATTCAAACGGATTCCATCTATAAATGTGCTGTCAATCCTCAGAAATTCCAAGCCAAACCTTAGCGCATTATACAATAAAAGGTAGGAAAAGAAAAGGGTGCCGGGTCTTTTGGGTTTAAGGATTTTAAGCAGGAAAAAAAGAATAATAGTATTGCCCAAAGCCTCGTACAAAAACCACGGGTGGAAAAAATCGTAACCGGCAAATTGGGCCGGACGGAAGTTATATGGAACAAACATTTTCCATGGCAAATTGGTGGGATAACCAAAAGCTTCATAATTAAAAAAGTTGCCGAAACGGCCGATAATTTGGCCGAGGATGAGGGACGGTGTCAACCAATCAACAGTGTCAAGGGTGACCCTTGACACTGTTTTATTTTCCTTTTGCGACAGGTTAAAAATCGCCAAAGTTATTATGCCGCCAATAAGCGCGCCGTAAATGGAGAGGCCGCCATTCCAGACTTTTAGGATATCAGCCGGATGGCGCGCGTAGTACGGAGCAGATGAAGCAACGTGATACAATCTCGCGCCGATAAAGCCTCCGATAATTAACCAAAACAAAATATCTTCCGCCCGCTTTTGGGCAATGCCGAATTTTGGGGAGCGCTTTAAAGCCAATAAGAATCCGGCGGCCGCGGCCAAAGCCATAATCACGCCGTAATAATGGATGGCCAAAAATCCGATATGGAAAGTTTGGGGCAAAATTAATCCGCCGGAAAAAACAAGCGCAAGGAAAATGGCAAAAAATAAAAAAATCAGCAAAAATGAGCAAAAATAAACCGCAGTTTTAATTTTCGTAATTTTCGTCATTCTTGTCAGAACCTATTTAAAAAAGCGGCGCTTGATGCTGCACACCCATACGCGGCACGGCTTCTTTTATCTTAAGCGCTATTTCTTTGGTTTTAAAAAAATCTTTATACAGCAGTTTGCCGTTTTTTAGGGCGTAATCGTAAATTTGTTTGGTAATTTTTACGTCGTCCTGGCAGTATTTTTTCAGCAAATCCATCCGGCCGTTCTGGTAATACAAAATAGCCTCCAGGCCGCTGCCGGACTTGCCGCCGCCCAAAGTCCCCTGCGCCACCAGTTCCAGCTTTATACGATGGCGCAAAACTTTTTCAATTTCACTGAGCAAGTCAAGGTACGGCACTTCGTTGATGTTAAAGTTCAAATACGGCTGAATGACTTCAAAATCAAAATCTTTAATATTGTAGCCGATAATCTCATCGGCGGTCTGTAAGATTGGCGCCAGTTTAGGCAGCTCGTGTTCCTCAAACGCCGAATATTTGTCCGTGGAATAATCGTAAATCACGGCCACGCTGACTTTTAATAAATGGTTTTTTCCGCGGCCGCCCACATCCTGGAAAGATTTCTGGGTCTCAAGGTCTAAAACTATCTTTTTAAGCATTTTTATTTCTGTTACTGTTTCAAGCTTAGCCATTATATTCAAAAAAAAATGATTTGGCAAAAACGCGGATTTTTGTTAAAATAACCGCAAACATTAACTGCCCTGCCGACTATTTATCAAATGAGGGCAAACTCTGCGGCCCAATAAGCTTGTCGCGGGATTGGGCGGGACGCGGAGGGAAAGCCAAAATGCAACGAACGTTATCTTCAGAAACACCCGAAAAAATCGGGCGCGACGTCTCGGTTTCGGGCTGGGTTAATTCCCGGCGCGACCACGGAGGCGTTATTTTTATCGATTTAAGGGACCATACCGGCATTGTACAGCTGTCCATTCATCCGGAAAACAAGGAAGCTTTCGCCGCCGCGGAAAAATGCCGCGACGAGTTTGTGCTTAAAGTAACGGGCAAAATCATAGAGCGATCGGAAGCCACAAAAAACCCCGGTATCCCGACCGGCGGCGTGGAAATTTTTACCTCTTCCATCAGTATTTTAAATTCTTCCAAGCCCCTGCCGTTTCAAATCGCGCGCAGCGAAGAGCAGGCAATAAACGAGGAGTTGCGGCTCAAGTACAGATTTTTAGATCTGCGTCGCGACAAGATGCAAAAGATGCTTGTCAAGCGCCACAGGATGATTAAATTCATCCGCGACTGGATGGACGCACAGGGTTTTATAGAAATTACCACGCCGATTTTAACCAGCAGCTCGCCTGAAGGCGCGCGGGACTTTTTGGTGCCTTCGCGCCTGCATCCGGGAAAATTTTACGCGTTGCCGCAGGCGCCCCAGCAATTTAAACAGCTGCTGATGGTCGCCGGCGTGCCAAAATATTTCCAAATCGCCCCGTGTTTCCGCGATGAAGATCCAAGGGCCGACCGCTCGCCCGGCGAATTCTACCAACTGGATTTGGAAATTGCCTTTGCCGACAAAGACGAAACCGTGTTTAACGAACTGGAGCCCCTGTTCATTAAACTGACCGAAGACTTTGCCGGAAAAAAATGCATGCAAAAACCGTTTCCGCGCATCCCGTTTTTGGAGGCCATGGAACTTTACGGCAGCGACCGCCCGGATTTGCGTTTTGAAATGAAACTGGTAAATTTGACCGACGACCTGCGGGATACCAAATTTTCCGTTTTCGGCGGCGCCATAAAAAACGGGGGCTGCGTAAAAGCCATTTGCTGCCGGGACGGCGCCAGGTTAACCCGTTCGCAAATAGATGAACTAACTGAAATGGTTAAAAAGGAAGGCGCGGGCGGCCTAGCTTATATTATAGCGGAGCCTGCTGAAACCGCGCCTGTGGATGACTTGCCTCATTGGTTAAAATCCGATGAAAGCGGAGCTGTGTTTAATCCCAAATCGCCCATTTTAAAGTTCCTTTCAGAGAAGGAACTCTCGGCCATCCTCGCGAAAACAAACCTTCAAGCAGGTGATATTATTTTCTTTGGCGCGGACCAAAAAGCCATTGTCAACAAAATTCTGGGCAAACTGCGCGACAAACTTGGCGATGTTTTTGGCTTAAAAGATCCGGGGCTTATGGCCTGGGCCTGGATTACGGATTTTCCCATGTACGAAATGAATAAAGACGGCAACGTGGATTTTACGCACAATCCTTTTTCCATGCCGCAGGGCGGTTTGGAAGCCTTAAATACCCAGGATCCTTTGGATGTCCGGGCTTATCAATACGACATCATCGCCAACGGCCTGGAACTTTCCAGCGGCGCCATCCGCAACTACAAGCCGGAAATTATGTACAAGGCTTTTGAGATTGTCGGCTACAGCAAAGACGTGGTGGATGAAAAATTCGGCGGCATGATCCGCGCCTTTGAATACGGCGCGCCGCCCCACGGCGGTTTCGCGCCGGGAATTGACCGCTTGCTGATGCTGCTTGAAAACGAACCCAACATCCGCGAAGTCATCGCCTTCCCCAAAAACGGCAGCGCCGAAGACGTAATGATGGGCGCGCCGGGAACGGTGGAAGAAAAACAGCTTAAGGAGCTGCATATTAAGCTGGATATACCAAAAACTAAGGAAAAATGAACTGGGAGAAATTAAAATAGGTGAAATAAAATTTATTTCCCGGCAATATTTGGCAGAGACATACAAATTGGTCATCGCTATAAATTATTTGGAGCGGACAACCAAAACTTGCTCGCGGAAATTAAAAACCTGGAAACGGTTACGACTATGGACGGGGAAAGCTTGAAAATAACTTTTAAAAAAATTAGGCGACTGAAATACCCATGCCAAAGAAAAAAACGGTAAAAAAAACGAAAAAGATTATTGTAAAAAAGCTCGAAACCAAGGTCACTAAATTACTCGACGCCGCCAAAGTCAAATACAAAATTTTGGCCCACAAAGTGGTTTTTACGGCCTATGATGTAGGCGCGACGACCAAAAAAAAGCTTGGCGGGATTGCCAAGGTGGTTTTGGTTAAGGCGGATAAAGATTTTGTTTTAATAGTTTTGCCCGCGGGAAAATATGTGGATTTTTCAGGAATCAAAAAAGCCTTAAAGGCAAAAAAAGTCAGCATGGCAAATGAAAAAGACATTACCAAACATTTAAAAACCAGGATTGGCTTATTGCACCCCTTTGGCTCCGAATACAATATCCAAACATTACTGGACAAAACAATGTCCCGGGCAAAAAAAATGATAGCCAGCGCCGGCACTTACACCGACAGCGTGGAAATCGCCCTTAAGGATTTTGAAAAACTTGTCAGGCCGATAAAAGGCTCGTTCTCCAGGGCAAAAAAATAACTTATGCTTCACGCGAAAGTGCGACAATTTGAAGGCCCGCTTGACCTATTGCTTTCGCTGATAGAACAGCGGCAGCTGGATATTACGCAAATCGCGCTGGCGGAAGTCACGGAGCAGTTTTTGCGGTATTTAAAACAGCTGGAAAAAGTTGACCCGACTACCCTGGCCGATTATTTATCCATAGCCGCCAAACTCCTGGTCATAAAATCCAAAGCCATTTTGCCGACTTTGGAAATCGAGCCCGAGGAAGAAGACGCGGCTTTTGATTTGGAAGCCAAACTGCTTTTGTATAAACAGTTTAAGGAAGTCGGAAAATATCTGAAAACTCTGGACAACAAAAGAAAACAGGGTTTTTTACGCGCTGTAACCTTTGAGCAAAAAATCAGTTTTTATCCCGACCCTTCCGTTAACGCCAAACTACTCCACAACCGCATCTTAACGGTATTAAACGGACTAAAAGAACTGGACGCGCTGCCCAAAGCCAAACTCAAGGAAGCCGTTTCCATTCAGGAAAAAATTGACCACTTGCGGCAGTCGCTGGGAGATAAAATAGAAACCAGGCTCAGCGATTTGCTCAAGACCGCCAAAAATAAAGGTGAAATAATTATAACTTTTTTGGCGCTGCTTGAGCTTATCAAGCAAAAAATATTCGTCGCCGACCAGGAAACTCTGTTCGCGGATGTGATTATCAAGAAGCGTCAATCTGATGCGGCGGAAAGTGTCAGCGTTGGAATACCGGCAGCCGGCGAAAACAGGAATCCGTAAACATCCGCGAATCCTGATCCAATCGGTATATCCGTGTAATTTATTTTATGAGCAAAACCATCATTGGATCGCTTTTCATCCTGGCCGGGCTTATTTATTCAGGTTTGGCCTTTGATAAATTTTATGCCCCTACTTTGGGATGGTTGGTTGAAAACAAATGGGTCAAACCCGCGTCCACCGGAAAAAATGACCTTAAGGCCATACTGGGACGCAAATCCGCCATTTTAGTTTACGCTGGAATTTTAATAATTATCGGCATATTTATTTTATGGAACAGGAACAATTAGCTTCAATTCTGGAATCGCTGCTGTTTGTCTCGGCGCGCCCTTTAAAGGCCAAAGACTTGGCAAAGATTTTGGAGGTTGACAGCGGGTCCGTAACACTCGCGCTGGGCAGCATAGCGGAAGCCAAAAAAAATTCCGGCGTTATTTTGCTGGAAAACGGCGGCGAATACCAATTATCCACCAGCGGTAAAAATTCCACCCGCGTAAAAAATTTCCTGAACGCGGAACTGCGCGAGAAACTCACGGACGCGACAGTGGAAGTTCTTGCCATTATTGCCTACCGCCAGCCTATTTCCAAGGCGGAAATCGAGGCCATCCGCGGCGTAAATTCCCAATACAGCCTGCGCAACCTGCTCATAAGAGGGATGATTGAAAAAACCCCCAATCCGGCGGACAACAGAAGTTTTTTGTACCAAACAACCACGGAATTTCTGATGCACATGGGCATGGCTTCGGTAAGCGAACTCCCGGAATTTGAAAAACTTGTGGGACAAATAAAACTGCCCCAAACCCCGGCATTAGAAAATAACGGCGTTTTGGAGCAAGCTTTGGAAACAAAAAGTCAGCAAGCTTCAGCGGTTACAGAAGTTGGTTTACCGAACATCGAAAGCCGGGAACCAAAAGAAGTCGCGGCCGAAGAGACGGCAGAAGATGATATTGATGATGAAGAAGAGGATAGCGACGACGAAGAAGAAGATAATATCTAGAACCTATTTTAAAAATAATTTGCGGGCGGAATCGCGGCAATTTCCGGCAGATTGGCGCAAATAAATTTTGATGTTTAACCTAAGTTAAAAGGAATAATTTTTTGCGGCAGGATGCCGAAATTCCGCTGCTTCAGCCATAAAGATTTTTAAAACAGGTTCTTAATACCCCGTTATTACTGCGGCAGCTGTTCGTAAGACTCTTTGGGAACCGTGGGAACATTTTGCCGTAAAGTCACCCTGGCGCAGCCGGCGGCCAAAAGAGATATTAGAATTAAAGAAAAAAGTATTTTTTTCATGGCTTTTATTTTTTTGTTAAATGCTTGGCATAATAAAGCGCGGCCGCGCTTTATTATGCCAAATTTTGAGTCAATTATTTTACCAATAACGCCGCGCCCACCGCGCCGGCGTGTTTTAATTTAGATATTTTAATATTATCGGCCTTGATTTTATAAGAAGCCAGGTTTTTGGCGCAAACAGCCGCGGCCCGTTTTAAAAAATTCCGTTCGCGATCGAAAACCACGCCCCCTCCAAGTACTATAGTTTCGGGATCGACAACGCGATAAATATTTGTCAGCAAGGAGCCGATTATTTCCGCGAGGGCGGCATCGTCATGGCTGTCGCGCGCCTGCTGGTAGAGCCGTTCAAAAGTCTGATTGCCGCCGTAAATCATATGGCCGAATTCGCCGGCGGCAAAATTAGCTCCGCCATAGACCTGCCCTGCCGCCGCCAAGCCGCCGCCAATGCCCGTGCCCAAAGTAACGCAGACAAGAGTAGCCCGGCCGCGTCCCTGCCCCAGCAACGCCTCCGCCCTGGTAAAACATTTTGAGTCATTGTCGATTTTGACTTTGTTAAAGCCCTTAAGCTTAAAAAGCTTTGTTAATCGCAAATCCTGAACGAATTTAATGTTGGGCGAATATGCCACGACTCCGCTTTTGGGATCCACCTTTCCGGCAACGCCGACGCCTATTCCGCGGATGTTCCTGCTGGCCGACAGAAAATCGGCCAATTTTAAAACATTTTTTTCAAATTCAAACAAATTTTTCGGCGTAACAATCGTCAATTCCTCAATAACTTTTTTGCCGTCCCAGACAACACCGCTGATTTTTGTCCCGCCTATATCCAAACCAATAATATTTGCCATAATTTAAATTGTCGTCATTAATATCCCGCTATCTTAAATTTTAAGAATATTGGGATATTTATGGATATTACTTTTTATTTATCAGCTGCTTAGCCGTTTCCCAAAACTCCGGGTGGTTCTGGGTCGTTTTCATCCAGTACCACCACTCCACGCCCCATAAATACTGCGGGGAAAAACCCGTTTGCGCGGCCAGCGAAGTTATGGTCTTAAAGTGACTCAGGCTCATTGTCTGGAACTGCTCGTTTATAGGCGTGCTGGTAATGCCGTTGGTCGTCCAGGGTTCGGCCTCAAGTTCCGCTATCATCACAGACTTGCCCGGATGCAGTAACCTTATTATACCTGCTTTTATTCTATAGACAAACGGCAGAAAATAAAAATTTGTCCAATAACGGCGCAAAACGTCGGAGTAAACATAGCGGTAAAAAGTCGTGCCGAATTCATCTCCGCGGGAGCTGGCGTGTATCCACCAGTTCAGTTCGCCGCTGTCCGTAACCAAAACCGGGCGGGACGGATCGATGCTCCTGACCGCGGCGATTTCCGCGTCAAAAAAACTTTGGTCAAGAGGCGGGCACGGCCCGAAACTGGAAACATAAGGCTCGTTTTCCACCTGCCAGGTTGTAACGACGGAGTTATTGTAGTAACGCTGGACCGTGGTTTCCATATAAGAAAGCTGGGCGGCCTGTTCATCGCCGACGGAAAGCTTTCCGGCCCAGTCCGGCTCGTGGCATTCCGGCCAGCGCGGCAGGCGCTTGCCCACCGCCAAAATAACCTGGGCGTGGTTTTGCGCGGCGAGATTAAGCATGAAATCAATGTCGGAAAAATCGTAGTGGTTGGGGCTGGTTTCCACTTCATCCCAATAGACCGGTATGCGCAAAAGTTTTACGTTAAGATCCGTCAGCGTCGCTGCGTATGCTGCTTGCCAGTTCAGCCCCAAACTTTGGGCGTAAGGCACGCTGAAAGTTACGCCGTACTGGATGGTTTTAGCTTTAGGGCCGGCATTAAGGGCCAGCAACCATAAAACCAGGGCGACAATCCCAACGCAAATAATAATTCTTTTAAGCCACTTCATCTGGTTTGGTTAATTTCCCGCTACAAAAATAAAATCAAGGTTCCCAAAAAAATCAACCCAATGGCAAAAGTTTTCTGCCAAACTTCCCGATGATTAACGTCTTCTTCAACAATATGTTTGTGTTTTTTGCTTAAAAACAAGCTGCCTGCCAGTAAGAACAAATACCTGAAACCCTGCAGCCCGTCTACAATCGGGACCGATCCGGCGGAATAAAGGAAACTCATAAAGGTAAAGTTCAGGCCGCCGACAAACTGCTTGATAAGAAAAACCACGGATGTATTTTTTTTCTGTTTGACATGCTTAACGGTAAAAATCCGCTTTTGAACCCCCGGAACCAGCAAAAAGCTTAGCGCTATTACAGTGGCGCCGACGCGGTTCCAGATAAGGCTGTTAAGCACGGGTCCGGTTTGGGAGCTAAAGTGCCATAAAAGATTGTAACTGCTAATCATCCCCGCGGCCAGAACTTTCATGGCCACATGCCTGCCCAAAAATTTGCCCCGCTTGTAAGTCAACAACAAGGCCCCGGGAATAAGCAGGCACAGCGCGGCCGCCTGCTGGACATGGAGATCGCTGATCCTAAAAATGGCCTGGAACGCAATATCAAAAACCGGCACTATCCCATAAACAAAGGGCACCACGCGGCTGACTTCCCCCTCGGCCAGCGTAGTGTAAAATACAAGCGCGGCCAGCGTAAACCAAACACCGGCTCCCATATCCAAAATTACGGAGGATAACGGCAGCGACGCGTAAACCCAGGGCCAAATCACAGCCAGCAGAATACCGAATACCACGGTATAAAAAGTATAGCTCAGCGGCTCAACCTTCCTTTTGCTGATTAAAAATTTATCCGAAATGTCCAGCGTGGAAAGGACAAAATATTGTAGAATGATCAGCAGGATAAGCATTAATATTCCAAATAATTATTTTTGCAGATTTCCGCGAACTTCAGGGCGCTGGGACGCGCCGCGCGCTTAAGCCCATCCTCACGATCAATTTCAATAAGCCCAAAACGCGGACCAAACCCGTACAGCCACTCAAAGTTGTCTGTAAGCGACCAATACAAATAGGCTTGGACATCGGCGCCCTGCTGGATGGCTTTATGGATGTGCGCCAAATGATTAACAATAAACTTCTCGCGTTTATTGTCTTTGGCGTCAGCAATGCCGTTTTCCGTAATATACATTGGTTTGTTATATTTTTTATGCAGGCGCATCAGGACCCTTTCAATGCCCTCGGGGTGTATGCCCCAATCAAGGTCGTTTTTTTCATGTTCGCTTTTGCTCATCTTCCGCTCTCCAAACCAACCCACGTGATGGTGAAAATAATAATTGACGCCGATAAAATCGCAATGGTCTATTGTGCGGCTGAGAAAATAATCATTAACAAAATAATTAAGCATGCCTATTAGCGGCCGGCTCAGGATGCTTTTGGGCTGGATATCCGAAAGCTGGAAAGCCATGCTGACCGGCTTAGCTGTAAGGTTTTTCAGTTCCCGCGCCGACCTGTTGTGAGCCCGGATAAGATTATGCGCCACGGCGGCGGCAAGCCACAGGTTCCTCTTGCGCGGAGGATAGGTGCCGACCGCGTAGGAAAAAAATGTGTAGACTTTCGGCTCGTTGATTGTAAGCCAAAAATCCACGTATTGACCAAGCCGCGCGGCAATGGTTTTGGCGTAACGGACAAAATAATCGACATTTTCTTTTTTTGTGAAAGCCCCCCTGTCCGCGAACCACAAGGGGTTGGCATAATGGTGCAAAGTCAAAAACACGGTCAGCCCCCGTACTTGGGCCGCCTGCAGCATTTTTTCATAATGATCAAGCGCGGCCTCGTCAAAAAAGCCTTCCCGGGGCTCTACCCTGGACCACTCAACCCCGAAACGGACGGTATTGTGGCGCAGTTGACTGGCGAGGTCGAAATCCTCTTCGTACCGATTATAAAAATCGCAGGCCGCGCCGCTGTAATAATCTTCCGGGTTTTTGTTTTCCCGGCGCAGGTCTTTCTCACGCCCGGCGCTATGCTCAAAAGCCCACCAATCGTTATTGGCATTACCGCCTTCTGTTTGGTGAGTTGAAATCGCCGCGCCCCACAAGAAATTTTCGGGGAAGATCAGTTTTTGTTTCTGGCCCATAATTACTGTTTATTTTTGTCCGGATTAAGCTTTTTACGATACCCATCATTTCACGCTGTATGTAAATATTATGCCACAAAATAATCAAATATACAAAGCCCGTATCGCGAATTTTAATCTGATAAAAATTGATTTAGCGGGTAGTATGGTTAGCCGATTTATAGGCCCGCAAACCTGTCCCGGACTCCGTCAGGTCCCGGGATCGTCTAACTACGACAAAACACCCCCGCCTTAAATAAAAGCGGGGGCGCGTAAAAATTCTATTTGATCAGGAAAAAATATGAATAGCCGAAGTTTTGTCTTTGGAGAGAATGGAACCTAAAACGGGAAAAACTTCTTATCGATGGGGGCTGGGACTGCGGGCCCGGCATGGAACCAAAACCCTGGGCGCCGCGGCCGACTCTGCGATAACCACCGCGCCCTCCGCCAAATCCGCCAACACCGGAAGCCGCCGCCACGCCGGTCCTGGTTACCGTAAAGCTCGCGCCATCGCTGCCTATGGCAGAAACCGTCGCCAAAGCCTGGCTGGTTGTGGTCAGCATTGTCAAAGGCTGGGCATTTAAGGCTGAAAGGTTTTCAAGGTTGCCGTTTTCCACGGCCGAAGAATTGCTGAATTGCGCCGCGCCGAAATTATCCAGGGGGATAAAACCGCTGCCGGTTTGGGTAGGCATTTCTTCCACCCATTCCGCCGAGGACCGCGAAGAGTTGTAGCTGACCACGGTTTGGAAATTTTGTCCTGTGGTATTGTCGCGCAAGGACACGCTCCATTGATTGGCGGCCTGCTCGTTTAACGAAGCGGTAATAAAGTCGCCGGGATTCACCGTCATGGCAATATTTTGTGAAGCATTCGGTAAAAGTTCATACCAAGTTTGGTAGGTAGCCTGGCCGTTGCTAAAAATGGCTTGGGTACCGACCTGGATTAAATCATTGCCGCTGATGCCGCCGATGCCTATCCAGGTGGCATCCGCCGACAAATTACTGTTGCTGGCCGCGGTAGCCTCAGGCACCATCCAACTTCCGTTAACCGCTGTGAAGTCAGCGCCGGTGGCCGTGTAGCCGGCCCAGTTGTAGGAAGCGCTGGCGCCAGCGCCCGAATTAGGCGCAGTCGGTAAAGCAGCCGCCGCGACCAGCGAAGGTTGGATTAAAACACCGGATAGCAACGTCACTATAGCTGTCAAAAAAGTCAGTTTTAAAATTGTTTTCATATTTATGGCCTTTCTTCTTTGGATGTATTTGAATTTGTCCGGCAATCATAGTACGCAAAAAGTTCTTGAATTGTTTCAGAATTCACAAAAAACTACCGCCTGCTTAAATCCGCCAAAATTTATTTTTTTCCGCCAAAAATAAAGCCTTGCCGCTTGTTATTGACTGCCGTTTTTGTTATACTAAACACATGAAGTTATCGGAAAAATACTGGCACGATTTTTTTTTCATTGGAGTATGCGTTAAATCGCTTACCGGACTTATTGAGACCACAAGCGGCCTTTTGCTGCTGTTTGTCCAGTCTGCTATTTTGCGCTCTTTTTTAATCCGGGTCTCCAGGGGTGAGTTTTCCAAAGATCCGACCGACTTTTTTTTTGACTACTCTTACCGCTACATCCAGCACCTGACCGTGGAGACCAGGATATTCGCCGGTTTTTACATTTTGGCTCACGGCCTTATAAACCTTTGTTTGGTCTGGGGCCTGTGGAAGCAAAAACTCCAGGCTTACTTAATAGCCATCGGAGTTCTTTTGTCTTTTATTGTTTATCAAATTTACCGTATCGCCATGAATCATTCCTTGTTTTTGGAGATTCTGACCGCGCTTGACATCCTGTTTGTAATTACTATTATCCACGAATATAATTATAAGGTTAAAATTTCCGGGTTTAATGCTTAAGAGCCTGTTTTTAAAACAGGTCTAACTAATTAACAAAAATTTCCGATGAAAAGTTTTCAGGTCAAGAATCAAAAGCTGGCCGCCAAGGGGCGCGCCAACATAGACTTAGCCGAGCGGGAAATGCCAGTACTGCGGTCCATAACAGCCGATTTTAAACAGCAACAACCGTTTTCCGCCAAAGGCGGATCCGCCTCCGGCGGAAAAAATTTAAATATTGCCTGTTGCCTGCACGTGACCAAAGAAACCGCGGTGTTAATGAAGGCGCTGGTGGCCGGAGGCGCGAATGTCGCGCTGTGCGGCAGTAATCCCCTTTCTACCCAGGATGACGTGGCCGCCGCGCTGGCAGAACATAAAATCCACGTTTTTGCCTGGCGCGGAATCAATCATAAAGACTATTACAAAGCTTTAAACGATGTCCTGGATTTTAAGCCCGACATTACCATTGACGATGGCGCGGATTTAATTTCACTTATCCATTCGGATCGCTCCGAACTTCTTAAAACTGTCCGGGCGGGACAGGAAGAAACCACGACCGGAGTAATCAGGCTCAGGGCTATGGCCAAAGACGGCGCGCTTAAGTACCCGATAGTGGCGGTTAACGATACGCCGACCAAGCATATGTTCGACAACTATTACGGTACCGGGCAATCCACCATGGACGGTTTATTGCGCGCCACCAATATCCTGTTAGCCGGAAAAATTTTAGTGGTCGCCGGTTACGGTTATTGCGGCAAGGGAATGGCGCTAAGGGGTAAGGGTTTAGGGGCCAGGGTGATAGTGACTGAAGTTGATCCCCTGCCGGCTTTACAGGCGGCCATGGACGGCTTTGAAGTTATGCCAATGGCGCAAGCGGCAAAAATCGGAGACATTTTTTTAACGGCCACGGGAGACAAAGACGTTTTAACCGCCGCGCATTTTAAACTAATGAAAGATGGCGCGATTTTAGGCAACAGCGGGCATTTTAATGTGGAGATTGATATAGCAAGCTTAAAGCTGTCAGCTGTCAGCTGTCAGCTCGTCAGGGACAACTTGCAGGAATTTAGTATGAAGAATGGGCGAAAAATATTTTTGATTGCCGAAGGACGGCTGATGAACCTGGCCGCGGCCGAAGGCCACCCGGCGGCGGTTATGGATATGTCCTTTGCCGACCAAGCCCTAACCTGCCGGTGGCTGGCCAAAAATTACAAAACCCTGGAAAATAAAGTCTACAACGTACCAAAAGAAATAGACGAAAAAGTTTCCCGGCTAAAATTAGCGGCACTTGGAGTTAAAATAGACGTACTAACACCAGCCCAGCAAAAATATTTGGCCAGCTGGCAGGAAGGGACTTAAATGAATGGGGACATGACCCATTAATTTTTTTATGTTATACTTTAGCAATGGCTAGACAACCGCGGCTGGACATAGCCGATCAGATTTTTCATGTCATAAATAGATCCAACGCCCGTTGGGATATATTTAAATCCGACAAAGATTTCCAAGGCGTGGTAAAATCCTTAGTGGAAACATTGGAGTTAATTCCCATAGACATCTTTGCTTTTTGCATAATGTCTAATCATTGGCATTTTGTAGTCAGGCCTAAAGCTAATGGGGATATGGGTGGATTTTTTGGTAAGTTTACCCAAAAAACAACCCAGCGATGGCACACAAAACACGGTACGGTGGGGACGGGGCATTTATTTCAGGGCCGATTCAAGTCTTTTTTGGTTGAAAAAGATGAATATTTTATACAACTGGCAAAATATGTAGAAGCCAATGCCCTTCGAGCCAAAATGGTAAAAAACGCCGAGGATTGGCCTTGGAGCAGTTTGTGTTTAAGATTAAAGAATTCCGAATTGGCTAAGAAGATTTTAATGCCTTGGCCCATAGAAATACCAAAGAATTATTTAAGCTTGGTTAATCACCCATTAGCAAAAACACAGCTTGATAACATTAGGACTTCGGTTGAAAAAAGCAGGCCTTTTGGCAGTGAGGCTTGGGTTGGCAAACAAGTCGACAGATATGATTTAGGCTATACCCTTAGACAGCCGGGAAGGCCTTTTAAACAATAATTAAGCCAAAACAATGGGTCATGTCCCCATTGTTCATTCGTCCGAAGATTCCTATCATCAGGTGCTTTCCATTGAGAGCCAAGAAAAGGAGTTGGCGGCTTTTGCGGAAAAACAAAATATTGCTGTTGATAAAAGTTTTACCGAAAGTATGTCGGCAAGAAAACCCGGCCGTCCTGAATTTGCAAAGCTTGTAAGTTTAATTGAGCGTAACCCTGGCTCTGTGGTTTTGGTTTGGAAACTTGACCGGCTCGCCAGAAACCCCATTGACGAGGGTAAAATTAAATGGCTATTGCAAACTGGAATAATCGGTAAAATAATCACTCCCGAAAAAACTTACTATCCCGAAGACAATGTTTTGGTTTCCGGCGTGGAGTTTAGTATGGCCGCACAATACAGCATCGACCTGTCCAAAAATGTGAAGCGTGGCAACCGCACCAAATTAGAAAGGGGTGAATGGCCGAACCGCTCCCCCTTGGGTTACATTGATAACAAAATTACCAAGCTAAAAGAAATTGACCCCATTAGAGGTTCATTAGTTAAACAAGCCTTTGAACTTTACGCTACCGGCGGCTATTCTCTTAAGCAGGTTAATGAAATTTTAGAAAAGCAGGGCTTAAACACTAGAGAGGGCTTTAAAGTCAGCAAAGCCTTATTGCATAAAATCTTAACCCAGCCATTTTACTATGGCACAATGCGGAGTAACGGCCAGCTTTACCCCGGCAATCATCCGCCATTAATCAGCAAAACCCTGTTTGATAATGTCCAAGATGTCTTAAACGGCAAACATCACCCCAAAGCCCAAAAACACTTTTTTCCATTAAGAGGTTTTATGAATTGCTTTTCTTGTGGTTGTGCTTTAACAGCAACAACTAAAAAAGGCCACATTTATTGGTACTGCACCAATGGCAAAGGAAATTGTGAACAGCACAGAAAATATTTAAGGGATAAGGCAACGATGAGTTAGTGGCTAAAGTTTTTAGCAATGTTCAGTTTGACATCAATGAAATGGAAATGGCTTACGAAGCGGCCAAGCATAAAATCCTAAAACAGGGCGGTTCAACTGATGACAAAAAATCAGAACTGGCCAAACAGCTTAAAACGGCTCAAGGCAAACTCGCAAACCTAATTGAGATGATTTCCTCTGACCCCGATATGAAAGAAACGCTCAAGCCTAAAATTTTATCTCTGAAGCAGGATGTGGAAACTATCACAAAGCAGATTTCCGATTTAGGCAAGATTACTCCCGAACAACAGTTGGCAACTTTGGAACAAACAAAAAAGGCCTTCTTACAGGCCAATTCTGCTAGTTTTGATTATCTTTCCGGCGATAACGCTAAAAAGTTTGAATTGCTGAAAAAGTTACTTTGGAACCTTAAGCTCCAAGATGGTAACACACAATGTTTTCAGCTCAAACAACCTTATCAGCTAATAGCGGAATCGCCAAAAAAGCTGGAAATTTTTCAATGGTGGGCAGGATAGGATTCGAACCTATGAAGGCGTAAAGCCAACTGATTTACAGTCAGTCCTCGTTGACCGCTTGAGTACCTGCCCGAATTTATTTAATTTTTACTTTGATAATTTTACCAGTTTTGGGTAAAAATATCAACTCTGCCCTATTAAATATCCGGCTAAAAATACCAGGCCGCCGCCTACGATGACCTGGAGGCAAGACAGCCAGAAGCTGGTTTTTAGGTAGTAGTAGCGAATAAAGGCGATAACAACCAATTCCAAACCTACGACCAGATAGGCCAGATACAAAGCTGAGTGCAGATTGGAAAGCAAAAACGGCAGCGTGTGAAAAATGCCGCCTATAAAAGTCATACCGCCCACAATACTGCCCCGGATTAGCGGGTGGCCGCGGCCGGTAATGACGCCGTCGTCGGAAAGCCCCTCTGCAAAAGCCATGCTGATACCGGCGCCGGCCGCGGCCGAAAGTCCGACCAAAAAAGCAATACGCGGACTGTGGGTGGCAAAAGCCGTGGCAAACAGCGGAGCAAGTGTTGATACCGAACCGTCCATAAGTCCCAAAAGGCCCGGCTGGATTATTTTGCTGATAAGTCCGGGAGTGGAATTGTTAAAATTTTTCATATGCTTTATTCTACCACAATTTCAGCCCGACTTTAAAACCCGTACCGAAACAATCGGTACGGGTTTTGGCTGATTGGTTAAGAGGCTGTGTGGAAATCGTTTTCGTCGCGAAATTCTTAAATTGGGCGGAAATAAATCTTTTCAGACAGCCTTTAAGGCAAAACTTACGGCAAGATTTTTATTTAGCCGGAATCATCGGCATCATGGAAGGCGGCGTGGAAGTACCTGTTCTTATTTGCACGCTTTGCGCTGTTAGACTGCCGGTGGAATCGGTATTGCCGGTTACCGTAACCTGGCTGCCCACGGTAACATCTGATACCGTTCCGTCCACGGCTTTTCTGTACTGGGTAGAGGGCGCTAAAATCACAATCTCTGAACCTCCGGCCATATTTTTGACCGTTATGGTGTTGCTGGTTACACTTAATACCTGACCGCTGACAAAACTCGCGGCGCTGCCGCCGCCCCCTGTCCTTCGGCCGGCAAAGCCGCCCGCGGCTCCGGCTCCGGCTCCGGTCCTCGCGGCCACCGTCGGGGTTTTAGACTCCTGATACTTTACCCCTCCAAAAAAACCTCCGCCGCCAAAAACAACGGCAACAACCACCAATGTAACAATTTGCTTGCTTGTCATATTTTGTTATTACTTTTAATTATTAATGTATCGAATTTATGAATTGAAACGAATATACGAATCGTTGCGAATCTGCGAATTCGTAGGCATTCGTATATTCGTTTCAATTCGTTGATTAGATTTATTATTCATACCTCAGCGCCTCAATCGGATTTAAGGCAGCCGCCCTTCTGGAAGGGTAATAGCCAAAAATTATACCAATGGCCGCGGAAACCCCAAAAGCCAAAAGGATGGATGAATACGAAACTTGGGTCGCGATATTGGCAAAATAAGTTACAGCCAAGGTAATCAGCCACCCCAGTACAATACCTATCATTCCGCCCAAAAAAGTCAGCATAACGGCTTCGCTCAAAAATTGCTTGGTAATATCGGTTTTTTGCGCGCCGATAGCTTTGCGCAAGCCGATTTCCCGGGTACGTTCGGTTACAGTAGTCAGCATCATATTCATGATGCCAATACCGCCCACCAACAGGGAAATTCCCGCCACCGAAGCCAAAAGTATGGTAAAAGTATTGGTAACGGTGGAAGCGGATGCCACAATATCGGCCTGATTGACAATACTAAAGTCCGCGTTGGTCGGGTTTGAAATATTGTGCCGTTGCAGCAGGAGGGTGGTTATCTCGTTTTGCGCCGCGTCCATATCACTCTGATTTTGAACCTGGACGGCGATACTCGTGAGATAACCTGTGGTATCCCCGGCTAAAAAATGCTGCACCGTTGATAAAGGCGCTGTAAATCGCGTCATCCGGATTGTTAAAACCGGTGCCGCCCTTGGAAACTGTTATACCGATAACTTTAAACTCTTCGCTTTTAATTATTATTGTCTGGCCTACGGCTTCCGCTCCCACGCCGAATAAATCGTCGCGCGCCGTCGGGCCCAAAACCACAACTCTGGCCAACTGGGTATTTTGCTCGGCGGTAATAAAGCTGCCTTCCTGAATCTGCACGTTGTGAACCTGTAGGTAGGCCGGTAAAACACCAATTACGCTGGTGTTGGTGTTGGTGCCTTTTGCCGTGACCTGGTAACGCCCGCTAAATTCCGGAGATACGGCGGAAACCAGCGGCACATTTTGGGTAATGGCGGTGGCGTCGGTTTGCAGCAAGGTCTGGGCGCTGCCACGACCGGAGCTTACCGTAACCCCAACTCCCACCTGGGCTCCGGGACTAATTGTTAACAAATTGGCTCCGGCGGACTGGATGCTGTTTTGGATGCTGCTTTGGGAGCCCTGCCCTACGGCTATCATGGCTATCACCGAGGCAACTCCAATAACAATGCCTAAAATTGTCAAAAATGACCGCACTTTATTGGCGGAAAGTGCCCAATATGTTTCTTCCATCAAATCTTTTGTAAGCATGGGGGAATTTCAAATTTCCAATTACAAATTTCAAATAAAATCCTAAGAAGATGTTTAAAAAGTGCTTTGTAGGCGAAATTACAGAATTTTGCGCGGATTGACGGAAACAAATTTTGACGTTTAGCCTAAAGCTAAGCGGAAAAATTTTTTTCGGCAAGGCGCCAAACATTCCGGAATTGCGGCCCAAATGACTTTTTAAACAGCTTCTAAGGCTTAAATTTCAAAAATTTAACATTTGTCCGTCATTTAAAATTTGATATTTGGAATTTGAAATTATTAAATAATATCATTGACCTGATCCGGACTGGCGGCTTTTTGCCGGTGCGCGGTCTCTTCCTTAACTATAAGGCCGTCGCGGAGAAGTATGATTTTTTGCGCGTGCTCAGCCACGTCGCGCTCATGGGTAATTAAAACAACCGTGTGGCCTTCGCGATTTAATTTTTGAAAAGTTCCCAAAACTATTTCCCCTGTTTTGGTATCAAGGTTGCCGGTTGGTTCATCGGCCAAAATTAGGGAAGGGTTATTTACCAAAGCGCGGGCAATGGCCACTCTTTGCATCTGGCCGCCGGAAAGCTGGTTGGAATAGTGGGAAAATCTGTCTTCGCTCATTCCGGCCGCGAGCAGCGCTTTTTTGGCCAGTTGTTCCCTCTGCGCTTTAGGCACCTCGGCGTACATAAGAGGCAACTCCACATTGCGCAAAACAGTAGTCCTCGGAAGAAGGTTAAAAGCCTGAAAAACAAAACCTATGTGGTCTTTGCGGATATTACCAAGCTCCTGTTCGCTCATAGTGGAAACATCGCGGCCGTCGAGCAGGTATTTGCCGGAGGTCGGATTATCCAGCGCGCCGATAATATGCATAAGCGTGGACTTGCCGCTGCCGGAAGGACCCATAATAGCCACAAACTCCCCGTCCTTCACTGTAAAACTGACGCCCTTGAGCGCGGTGGTTTCGTTATCCCCGCTTTTATAAGTTTTGGTGACATTCTGGATTTCAATCATAGACTAATTGACATGATTTAAAAGATTAATTGCTGACACTCTTGTCAATTTTGTTCAATCATGTCAATTTTGTTCAATTACTTACTTTATCTTGCCCCGGCCGCTCCCGTGGTAACTCTGACGGCTCCCCCGCCTCCGCCGCCGCCAAAGCCTCCGCCTCCGCCCCCAAGGCGCAAAGCGCTGGTGGCTGAACTGGCAGCCGATTTGGTAGCCGTAGGATTAATAGTTTGCGTTACCACCGTATCACCGACTTTCAGGTTACCTCCGGTAATCTGGGTATTGGTATCATCGGTAACCCCTGTTTGCACCACTACGTTTGTGGGGGCTACTTTGGAAGTTACACCTTGACCGCTAACCGCCGGAGTCGTATCGCCGGAAGTTAAAACTTCCACATAGCTGTTTGTCCCCTGGATTTGAATAGCCGTACTGGGGACCGAGAGAACATCAGCCGCTATGTTGGTAATTATGGAAGCGGAAACACTCATGCCCGACTTAACGCGAGGATCTTCGGTATCAAAAGTAATTTTTACATTATAGCTTACCACCCCTTGGCTAACGGTACCTATATTGTCTATTTCCACTACGGTACCGGTAATTGTCAGGTTCGTAACGGCGTCAAAAGTCATGCTGACTTTATCCCCGAGCTGGACATTTGCCACATCAACCTCATTTAATGGGATTATAGCTACCGATTGATTGGTAACCATTACCGCCACGTCGGTGGAAGCGCTTACTTGGTCGCCGACTTGGTTATTTAGCTGAGCAACTTCACCGTCAAAGGGCGCTTTTAAAATATTATTATTATATGTAATTTGAGCATCCTGCAACTGGGCCTGAGCCTGAATTAAGGAGGCTTTAGCGCTTTCCACGGCCTGGTTGGTAGGCGGTTGCTGCTGAACCTGTAAATTAACTTCGTCCTGCTGCAATTTATTTTGGGCGGATACAATTTGGTTTTGGGCAGTCGTAATATCGTTGGCTTGGCTGGTTAAGGCTGTTTGGTAAGCATTGTAATTAGCCGTGTAGTTGGACGCTAAAGTATTGGGGATGGAAACGGTCCAGGTATCAGTATCAATCGGCTGGCCGGTAAAGGCAACATACAAACCTTTTGTGCCTAAAGGCTGCGGCACGCTGCTGATTACTCCCGTACCGCTTTCAAGACCGGTATAGTCAAACTGTTTGCCAGAACCGGTGCTGTAAATCTGTATGGTATATGTACCTTGCTGGGTACCGGTGTAGTTACCTGTAATATTGACCGTTCCGGTGCCAATATTGGTATTGGAAGCCATGGCTGAGGGAGAGGAATTTAAAAGATTTGTCAGGGCATTGGCTACGTTGGTAGCATCCTGTTGTTTGGTGGTTTGAAGGCTGGTGCTGGCGGTGGTAACGGCTTCCTGATCGGCAGCGACTGCCAGTTGCGCCAACTCTATAGCCTGAGAAGTGCTGCCGGCCAGAACCTGGTCATAGTTGGCCTGGGCGCTGGCAACAGACGCTCTGGCCTGGTTTAAGGCAATGGTATTATTGGTTTCGTCTACAACCGCGATAGTCTGTCCGGCTTTAACCTGCTGCCCCTGGGTAACATCTACCGCGGTCAGTTGTCCTGATGTTTGCGGGGTAATATCTACATCGCGGTCTTCCGAAACCTGACCGGTGCCGGATACCGAGCTGATAATAGTCTGGTCGGAAGCCTGGGCGGTTAAATAGGATACCGGCGAGGCTTTGGCGGAATAATGCCTGTAAATAAAGTAGCCCGCGGCCAGAATTAAAATTATAAAAATTGCCAGTCTTTTTTTATTGGTGAAAAGCGATTTAAAAAAATCTTTCATAATTGTTACGATCGGGCTTTTAGACTTGTTGTTTAAAACCTCTTTTTAAAAATAATTTTAAAATATTTGTTGAGATAGGGAAATTCCGGGATAACTGATTTAGAATTTATTTGAAAAATAATCCGCGGGCGGAATTTAAGAGTTTTGAGACAAAATTTAAAAACAAATTTTAATATTTAACCTCCTAAGTTAAGCGGAACAATTTTTTTGGGATTTTGGCCAAAATTCTTAAATCGCGGCCCGAAGTATTTTTAAAACAGGCTCTTAGTTCAGGACTCTTATAAACTTAGCGTCAATGCGGCCCTGATTGTCGGGACTGCCTATGACTATTATCTGCTGACCGGTCTTTAAGTCCGAAGAATGGATGTCCTGGAAGTTTTCCCGAAGAACGGCGTTTGCGGGAACCACAACAGTTTTTTCGTTATTATCGTCGTCTTTTACAATTAAAGTATTTTGGCCTGTGCTTAAAATAGTGCCAAATAACCCGTGGGCGTTTAAAAATTCGCTGCTGCTGGGAAGCTTTACCGGCGGCCGTGAGCCTCCAAAATTATTGGGATAATTATTTATCCAGGAATATGTAAAACCGGCCTTATGAAATCCCACCTGAACGCCAAGGGCAAAAACTCCCAGTACAATAATAAGCTCAAGCAGCGTGCCTACTATCCACTTAAAAAGCCTGGAGTGTTGATGGCCCGAAAACTGGCTTTTGGAGGCTGTTGCTGCGTTGTCTACCACGGGTGAACCGCTTGAGTTGGCCGTATCTGTTTTAAAATTTTCCATAATTTGCAAATATTCAGCTTGGGTTGCTTAAAGCCTATTTTAAGGTTAACGCGGACCTTGGTGACCATGCAAAAGTTTACGAAAATTGGACCACTGGTGGGTACTGAAATCAAAAAGTAGAATAGTGGCAAGACAGGCGGACAGCAAAAAAGCCATGGCGCCCAAAGGCAAACTTTCCAGAATGGAAAAAGCGTAATCCTGCCAATTGGCGGCGACTTGGCCGAAATCGGTAAAACTTAAAGTTATAAACCTTAAAACAGGGGCTTGAGCGAAAGCCCTAAACGAAACATCGGCGGCCACAATCAGAACAGCCACACTGGCAATGAGCACACTAACCGCGGCCCAGAGTTTGGGCTTTAAACTTTTCAGCTGCTGCTCGTAGTGGATGCGGTTCAAAATTTTATAAAATAAATAGCCGGAAAAATCCCGTAAATCGTTTTTTTGCAACCGACCTTTTAAGGCTACTTCCAAAATTGTTTGATTTTTACCGCTTTCCCGAATTTCCATAAAAAAGATAATAATTAACTCAAAATTAATACGTGATTTAAGGCACTTTAGGTGCGCTCGGGGCTTTATTTACGCCCAAATTACCTCTAATTCCCAGCAGAGCCCGCCTGTAACGGCTTTTGATTGTGTTAAGAGGCTGGCTTAAAACCTCGGAAATTTCCTGAAAAGTCAAATCTTGCTGTAAATGGAGCCTGACTACCAAGGCATAAGATTCCGGCAGGGTCGCGATGGCCGAATCCAGCTGGTCGGCAAAGCCCTGGGAATCCAGCAGTTCCTCGGGGAGCGGAGCCGGATCGGTAATCTTTTCCAGATTATCCCGCATAACGTCCTCATCCAGAGTTTGCGCCGCCACCAATTTTTTGGTTTTGCGCAAATAGTCTATGCAGGTATTTTTGGTTATTTGCAGCAGCCAGGTTGTGAACTTTTTATTGAGATCAAATTTTTTTATGTTTTTCCAAAGCTTGACAAAAACCTCCTGGGTAATGTCCTCGGCCTGCTGGTCTTCCTTAACGTAGCTTTTGGCAAAAAGGAATACTTGCCTGAAATGGCGCTGGATGAGACTATCCAGTGCCGCACTATCCCCTTTTAGGTACTTAACTACGAGTTCGGCATCTGTAAATTCCTGCATAACTAATACTATACCACCTGCGCGCGCAACGCTCAACCTTAGAGGATTTTTATTTTATGCCGCAATTTCAGGATAAATATCCTGCCGCTTAAATATTTGGCTAGTGCTCCATTAATTTAAATTCGGCATCCTGCCGCAAAAAATTATTCCTTTTAACTTAGGTTAAACATCAAAATTTATTTGCGCCAATCTGCCGGAAATTGCCGCGATTCCGCCCGCAAATTATTTTTCAAACAGGTTCTTAATTTAAAACCGAGGAGTCTTTGACCAAAGAGCCGGTTACCCGCACGCTTCCGGACAAATGCTTACCCCAAACTTTTACGATGTCTCCGACGTTGTAACGGGCCAAAACCGCCGCTTTGCCGTTTTTATTTTCCAGTTGGGCGTTAGTGGTGTCCACTCCATAAAGTACATTGCCGTTTCCCACCACGGTTATGCTGTTGCCGTTTTTTATAGACAGGTTGCCGGTAAAATAAATGTCAATCAGGCGGAAACTGCCCTGCACTCGCGTAGCCGTCAGGGTATCAGGATTCCGGTCCCACATCGCTTTTACCGTTGTTCCCATGCCTAGCGCAAGATCGCCAAAAGCGGCCAAGCTGCCGTTTTTACTAAAGGAGGTAAAATTATTTGTAAGCACGGTCTGGATGCCCTGCTGCTTGTTTTGGATTATAAAACTTAAGTCGATGGGATTTATGCCGATAATTTTTCCGCTAAAGCTGCTGTTGTGGGCATACAAAGACAGGTCTTTAAAATTTACAGCATTCATGCTGTTGTCCGGCCACAATACACCGGTGACTTGCACCTTGTCGCCGACAATGATATCGGAAAATTGCATAGCCGCGCCGTTCTTGCGCGACAGAACCGCGGAGCCAAGTTCGGCAGTGTAAGTAGCGGCCGTGCTGTTTGTAAACCCAATACCGCTTGGGCTTATACCGGTTACCGTGCCGGTTAAAGTTTTTTGTCCCGCAGCCAAGCTTCTGCCAGGTATGCCCAGGAACATCAAAACACCAAAAACAGTTGCTAAATAATAAAAATTTTTCATTTTTTCTCGCGATAATAATATTTTAAATCAATTGCCCCCTCAGCAAACTGCGAGGTATGAACCGCAGACCGCAAAGGAGTTGCTGTAAACCCCGGGCAAAGTTCCGAGGACATCTACTTTATTATAGTAAACCAGCGTTCACCATATGTCAAATTTTGCTTGTGGATAAGCCAAACTTATAAAATTTACTTACATTTTTATAAATCGTGAGCCCCTTATAAAATTGGTTTTTAATTTCAATTTGGAGCCGTAAAACTTTCCAAAAATTTGACTATGCGGTCGTCTAAAATTATGTCCCGGGAAGCAATGGGGCGCTTCAGATACAAGCCTTCCAGCGTGCGGCAGCGGGAAAGGGCGACATAAAGCTGTCCGTGGGCAAAAGTGCCGGTTGAAAGGTCCACATAAACCTTATCAAAAGTTTTGCCCTGGGCTTTGTGGATGGTAACCGCCCAGGCCAGCTTAAAAGGATACTGGCTAAAAGTTCCGGTTGCCTCGCTGTCTACGCTTTGTGTGTCTTTATCCAAAATAAATTTAAACATTTCCCAGGTATGTGGCTCAACATACACCGTCTAACCCGTTTCCAGCTCTATAACAATGACGTCCGGACTTGAGCTTGTGTCGCTATCATCTTTTGGGACAATAAATCTGTCGGCCACAGCTTCATCTCCTATAATAAAATTATCATCCTTGCTATAGTAATTATTGTCCCGATTATTACTATCATTCTCCGCCACAGACTTTTCCACCCTGACAATTTTTCCCATTGTCCCGTTAACCCACCGCCTGCGGCTGTCGTTGTTAAGCATCATAACCTGGGCTCCGGATTTAACGTTCAGTTCCAAGTCCGTGGGCAGTTCCCGACCTTCAAAACTTCCCTTAACGGTACCCATATAAACTTTTACGGGCGATTGTACGCGTTCCAGGAAAAAATTATTTATTTGCCGAGCCCTGGCATTGTGAGGAGTGAGATAAATGGCAAATTCTTCAAAAGTAAATTTTTCGCCTTCGTCCAAAGCGCGACGGTTCAGCAAAGTTAAATGTTCCGAGGTTGCCGCGTTATTGCGCACGGCATTAAGCAAGTCCTTAAACACCCGGTCTTTTTGGCGATAAATGGTTTTTAGCTCAATAAACTCAAAAACCGAACTTTTAAAGGCTCTTGCTTCAAAAAAATAGGGGCTGTTGTATTCTTTTATTAAACCATCACCTGCGCCAAAATCTTTATCCACAGGCGGCAACTGGTACAGGTCGCCGATAAAGACCATTTGATAGCCGCCAAAAGGCTGTTGGTTGGTTAAGCCGTTCAAACGCAAAAATTTATCCACGCAGTCAAGCAAATCGGCGCGGACCATGGAAATTTCATCTATAACTATGGTGTTGAGTTTTTCCAGAAGTTTTTTTTTGGCCGACCAGGGCGACAATTTTTTTACCTTTCGCGGGGTAATGTCCGGGCCAAAAGCGCAGAATGAATGGATGGTCTGGCCTTCCACGTTCAGCGCGGCCACGCCTGTGGGCGCCAAGACTACAACGTTCTTTTTGGCCGTTTTGCGGAAATAGTTTAAAAGCGTGGATTTGCCGGTGCCGGCTTCGCCGGTTAGGAAAAGATTTTGGGAGGTTTCGTTCATCAGACGCAAAGCCTCCTGGGCCAAAGAATTGCCGCTGATATCCAACCGCGGGATTTCGCTTCCTTTGCGGCCGGCAAGCCGCGATGCCGGAGTACTGAAACCGATATCTTCCCGGCCATACTTTTGAACCATACCTGCCAGCTGCTCCAATCGGTTACGGATAAGCTCGCCTTTTACTCCGCCTAAACGCGCGGACAACTGCTTTAAAAAAGCATGGTAAGTTTGGTCCTTATTTTTAACGTACCGCTGATATTCGGTTTTAAGCAATTCGTCATGAAGCGAGGGCAACGCTTCCTCCGTGCGTTTATTTAACTCCTCAGCCCTAAATTGATCCCGGCCGTAATCCCAGCCGGGAACATCGTCAAAATGCATAGCCAGCCTGGCTTTAAGCCCGCCGGCAGCGCGGCCGAATTGCCGGGATAAACCCCTGACAAAAACTTCAAAATCCCCGCTCGCGCTTTCGCGATGATCAATATAAAGCCTTTGCAACCTTTGATCTTCTTCCTTATCCCATTTCATGCCCGCGCGTGGATAAGTTTTGCGCAGCTCGGCCATGCCAAACTTTGGCTTTTGCTGGTCGTCCATAGCAAACAATAATTAATTTTAAACCGCTTTGCCCAAACATATATAGAGCCTGCCCCGTTCTTCCAGTGTCCAGTTTATGTTATCGGTTCCGGACTGACAATAACTGGTGTGCGCGCGGGCCAGCCTCATGGCCGATTCCTCATCCTGGGCGCAAAGCGATATTGTTCCCAGCAAAATTTTGTCAGGCGGCGCGTCAAACCAAATCTGGACGCGAAAATTTTTGGTAAATACATTCTGCATATTTTTAAAACAGATTTCAATTACAACTTACAGCAAATTCTTTTCCTTAAAACTGACATAACCTTTTAAAGTAACGATAACATGATCCATAACTTCCATATCCAGGAGCCGTCCTATATCGGCCAGCCTTTTGGTGACGCTAATGTCCTCCGGACTCGGCTCAAGACTGCCGGATGGATGGTTATGGGCAATAATAATATGGGAAGCCAAATGCTTAATAGCCGGCTCAAAAATTTCCCGTGGATGAATTAAACTGGAATTAAGAGTGCCTATGGTGATTATTTCCCTTTTAACCAGCTGACTTTGCGTGTCCAAGAAAAAAACCACGAAGTGTTCTTTTTTACTGGCGCGGATGTCGGACAGCTGCTGCCATACTTCCCGGGGCGAAAGCAGCAACTGCACCTGTTTGTCTTTAAGCAGGCGCCTGCCGAGCTCAAAGCATGCCACAATTTCACAAGCCTTGGCCGGCCCAAGCCCGTAGACTTTTTCCAGCTCCGGCAAGCTGGCATTGGCCAGCCTGTTGTCCTTAAACTGCCTGAAAATTCCCGCGGACAAATCCAGAACATTTTTCCCCTTTACGCCGCTACCCAGCATAACAGCCAAAAGCTGTGGATTGGATAATCTGCCCATACCGTATTTTTGCAGACGTTCGCGGGGCTGTTCAATTTTATGAAGATTCGGAATAGACATTTTCTCGGCATTAATAATGAACCCTGCTTTAATTATGAACATTCGTTCACTTTTTGTAAAATGCCGTATTTACTGCTTTATTTATATATTTCTCATAAGTTATCCACAGAAAACTACTTATATATAAGTAACTTTTTAAAATATCTTGCTTAATTCCAAAGCCATGAACAATGGTATCTCATAGCGAGCCATGTCTTCCGCGATTTTACGGGGTCCTTTGTCGCTGGTTTTGTGGGAGGTCCACTCCTCCAAGCGAAGGACGCAAAAACCGGCCTTGGCAAAAGTTTTAAAATGCAGCTGCAGCGGCCGATGGAAAGAATACGTAAATTTTTTGTTTTTTGGGTTTTTTTCGCCCTGCGTCATATCAACCGCCTGGGCAATTTCGGACAAATATTTATCCACGCGGCGGTATTGGATATTTTTGCCTTGGTCATAACCCCAGGAAGAAGCCGTGGGTACCCTAAACGCCGGATGGTTCAGCACAAGCAGGCACCGTCCGCCTTTTTTTAACACACGGGCGATTTCCAAAATCGCGGCCTGAAAATTTTTAATGTTCTGCAAAGCCAGCACGCAAACAGCCGCGTCAAACCGCCCGGCCACAAGGCCGCTCATTTTTTCCGCCGACATTGTTAAATAAGTTTCATTTCCGCCGGCGTTGCCCTTGGCTATTTTTACAAGTTCGCCCGCTACATCTATACCCACTACTACAGCACCCTCCGCCGCCATGGCCCGCCCAAAAAACCCCTGGCCGCAGCCCACATCCAAAACCTGCTGCCCGGGCTTAATACCCAACATCCGCAATAAATTGGGCTTAATTAATTTTTCCTGGTAACTTTCACTATTATCTTCCAAAAGTTTGTCATACCACCCGGCTACTTTGCCCCAGGAAGTTGTTGGTTTTTTCATAATGGTTTTTCCGCCCCCGCGTAATAACTTAAATAATTGACGTGTTCAGCGCGAAATCCCAGGCCCAAAGCCCGGGCAGGAAAACGGGTTAAGTAAGGAAAACGCCGGAGGATCCTGAAAAACAGGGGTAGATTTATATGCCGCTCGGAATCCAAAACTCTGCTGATAATATGATTTTGCAAAAACAACTGCAGCTTTTGGGTTTTGAGCGTCGGGCTTTGCCGGCGTTTTTGTATGGCAGCCAAATCTTTTGATTCAACGCTTCCCTGCTTAAATTTTGGAATTAAAATATTAGCGGCCGCCACCGCGTCCTGAATGGCCAGGTTAATCCCGACTCCCCCAATCGGCGACATAGCGTGCGCCGAGTCACCAATGCAAACCAGTCCCGGTTTGTACCATTTTTGCAAATGGTCCACGGTTACGCTGAGCAATTTAACCTGGTCCCAATCTTTAATTTCTTCCATACGGCCGGCCAAAAACGGCACCAACTTTTCCACATCCCGGCGAAAAGCCCGCAAACCCGAATTTTTAAATTCTCCGAGTGCGCCTTTTTTAATCACGAACGCGCATTGCCAATAATCGCCCCTGTCCAGCATTACCATAAGCCTGCCGCGGTCCGCGTTTCCCATGGATTGCTCAGGATCCGATGCCAGCCGGGTGAGCTTAAACCACAAAACATCTATGGGTACGCCAAGCTCCCTGGCGGCAAGTCCGCTTTTTTCCCGCACTATGGAATGCCGACCGTCGGCGCCAACCACCAATTCCGCCCGAATTTCCAGCTCCCCGGTTTTGGATTTCGCGCGCGCGCCGACGATTATTCCGTTTTCATCTATAATATCCACGGCCTCTGTTTCCATCATCAGCTTAAACTGAGGATACTTCCGCCCATGCCCTGCGATAAAATTTAAAAAATCCCACTGCGGGATCAGCGCCACAAAAGGACAACGGACTTTTAAATGCGTAAAGTCCGCCATCTGTACTTCCTGGCCGCCGATAATGCCAAATATCTTTTTCACTTCATTATGCGGCAGCTTTAAAAACTCCTCCAAAAGCCCCAGCTCCCCCAAAACTTCCATTGTAGACGGATGGATAGTATCGCCCCGAAAATCCCTAAAAAAATCCGGCCATTTTTCCAAAACCACAACTTCAATCCCCGCCCGCGCCAAAAGATAGCCTAAGCAAACTCCGGCCGGTCCCCCGCCGGCTATACAAACCTTGGTTTGAATTATTTTTGTTTCCATAATTACTTTAAAATATTTTGGATCCTGCCGACCTCGCCGCCCTCCAGCCTTACTTTAATTCCATGCGGATGAAAACCGGAGTTGGTTAAAATGTCCGCTATAATACCACGGGTTAATTTTCCGCTTCCCTGATCCTGCTTAAGCGCAATATCCACAGTCAGGCCAATTCGTACATCTTCCCTGTTTTGTCCGTTCATAAAAATATTCCGATTATTCAAAGTAAACTTCAAGCGCGCCATCGCCGCCATTATAAAGCTTAGCCGTCTCAAACCTAATTTCGTGCCGCCTCAAATACCCCTCCACAAAATTCCTCATCACCGGCCCGGTCTCCCGAAAAGTCCCTTTGCCGGTAATAACCCGGATATGCCTAAACCTACCCTCCTCTACAATATCATCCAAAACCTCCTTAGCCTCCCTGGTAGTAAACCCGTGAAGATCTAAAACATATTCGGGAATACGCTCGTATTTGTTCATAAGCTATTTATGAGTTATAAAGAGCTCTTTCTTCTTTCACAAAATGATAGCTGTATTTTGGCAATTCTTCTCCGTCCCAATCTTTGCATAAAATTTCCGCTTGTTCCAAAACCAACTTCGCAGCGCTTTCCTGCTTGTCTGGAGGATATTGGTATTTGCGTAAAAGTTTTTTGACCATCACCCTAAGCTTTGCCTGAATGCTTTCTTTAAGCGTCCAGTCTATGGTGGTATTTTTCCGCAATAATTGGACCAGCTCCCGGGCAATTTGTTTTAGGGTTTCGTCCCCTAATTCCTGCGCGCTTTCATTATCAGCCAGGGCGTCATAAAAAGCAACTTCGTCATCGGAAAGCTTTAAATCCACTCCCCTGTTCTGGTCGGCACGAATTTTTTTGGCCAGCTCAATGAGTTCGGCAATAACCTGCGCGGATTCTATAGTTTGGTTTTGATATTTCCTTAATGTTTCCTCCAGCATTTGGGAAAATAGGCGTGATTTTACCAAATGCTTTTTCTGCAAAGTTAGAATTTCGTTGTTGAGGAGTTTCTTTAAAAGTTCCAAAGCCAAATTTTTGTGTTCGAGATTTTTTACTTCTTCCAAAAATTCGTCGGATAAGATAGAAATGTCCGGACGTTTTAAACCGGCCACGGTAAAAACGTCTATAACTTCGGTGGAGGTTATGGCATTGGCCACTATTTGTTTAATGGCCATGTCGTAATCGTGCCGCGTGGGGCCGCCGAGACCGCCGCCGCTTTCCAGTTTAATCAAATAGCCGCGTACGGCCTGGAAAAAAGCAACCTGGTCGCGAATTTTTAAAGCCTGATCATTTGGAACGGAAAGCGAAAAAGCAAAAGACAGTTCCCGCGCGGACTGCAGAAATCTTTTTTTGCCATCTTGCGGCTTTAAGATAAAATCCACCGCCGCAACCATAACCTGGTTTTGACTGGCTTTAGTGCCGGTAAAATATTTGGAGTAATCAAAGCCGTGGAATAAGCCTTTTATGACTTCATACTTTTCCAGCAGTATACTTACCGCTTCTTCCTGCGGTATAGTTGGCGCTTCGCGCTCGCTGTCGGTATAATCTGCCATTGCTTCTTTAAGCTGCTGGGCAATTCCTAAATAATCCACTACCAAGCCGCCTTGTTTGTCTTTGTAAATTCTGTTGACTCGGGCAATGGCCTGCATAAGGCCGTGGCCTTTCATAGGTTTGTCTATGTACATGGTGTGCATGCTGGGCACGTCAAAACCCGTTAGCCACATATCGCGCACAATTACCAATTTTAATTCGTTTTTTGGGTCGCGCATTCTGTCGCCCATTTTTTCCCGCTCGGGTTTGGCGCGAATATGCGGCTGAAAGTTTGCCGGGTCCGCCGCGGAACCGGTTATAACTACTTTTAAAAAGCCGGTTTGGTCGTCGGCAGTTGCCCACTGAGGCCTTAGTTTGATGATTTCTTCGTACAGCTCAACAGCAATCCGCCTGCTCATGGCAACAACCATTCCCTTGCCGTCTATAACTCCCAAACGGTTTTCAAAATGCTCTACAATGTCTTTGGCTATCAGCTGAATTCTTTTTTCCGCGCCAATCATAGCTTCAAACCGCGCCCATTTGCTTTTTAGTTTTTCTACCTTTTCTGTTTCTTCGCCTTCGGTTATTTCTTCAAACTCGCTGTCTATTTTTGGCTTTTCCGATGGCGGTAAATCTATTTTGGCCAAACGGGCCTCGTAGTAAATTGGCACGGTGGCATGGTCTTCCACCGCGCGGGCAATATCGTAAATGTCTATATATTCACCAAACACGGCGCGGGTATTGGCGTCGGTGTGTTCAATGGGCGTGCCGGTAAAGCCAATAAAGCTGGCATTGGGCAAAGCGTCGCGCGTATGCCGGGCAAAGCCGTCTATGAAGTCGTACTGGCTTCTGTGCGCTTCGTCCGCGATTACTACAATGTTTTTTCTGTCAGAAAGTAATGGATGTTGTTGCGCGTTGTTATCCGGAAAAAATTTCTGGATAGTTGTAAACACTACGCCCCCGGAAGCGACTTTTAACAAGTCCTTTAAATTCGCCCTGCTTTCCGCCTGCACCGGGGTTTGACGCAGCAGCTCTTTGCACTTGCCGAACACATCAAACAATTGGCCGTCTAAGTCATTCCTGTCAGTTAGCACAACTATAGTTGGATTGTTTAAAGTCTGAATAACTTTTCCGGCATAAAATACCATACTCAAGCTTTTCCCCGACCCTTGTGTGTGCCAAACCACACCGCAACGCCTGTCGCCATTTTCGGCTGTAGCTTCCACGGTTTTTTGCAGGGCCTTGTTCACGGCATAATACTGGTGGTAAGCTGCCAGTTTTTTTATGGTTTCTTTTTCCGTTGCCTCAAAAACTATAAAGTTTTTAACGATATCCAAAAATCTTTGTTTTTCAAACACCCCGCGAAGCAAAACTTCCATTTCCGGCCGCGACTTTGGCTCTACGTCTCCGCCGTTTATTGTCCGCCACTTCATAAACCTATCCAAATCCGCGCCAAAGCTGCCGAGCTTAGCTTCCACTCCGTCGCTAATTACGCACAGTTCGTTATAAGCAAATAAAGATGGAATTTCTTTTTTGTAAGTCTGAATCTGGTTAAAAGCATCCCCAATTGGAGCATTCGGATTAGCCGGATTTTTTAACTCAAAAACTGCCAGCGGCAACCCATTCACAAAAGCCACAACATCCGGGCGCCGATTATTGTTATTTTCTATAACCGTAAACTGGTTAACCGCTAACCAGTCGTTATTCTTTAAATTTTTCTCATCTATTAAATAAACTTTATCTCCCCGCACAAAACCATCCTTCTCCTTTACCGTAACATCCACCCCTTCCGCCAACCATTTATGGAAAATCTCATTCACCCCCATCAAGTTCGGCTTCATCCAGGGCAAACCCAAAACCTTCTCCACAGCATCATTCCTAGCCGCTTCCGGCACCCCAGGATTAATCCGTTCAACAGCCGCCCTAAGCCTCCCCACCAAAACCACATCCCCATAACTTTCCCTCTCCGCACTCTCCCCCTCCGGCGCTAAATCCGGCCCAAAAGCAATATTAAAACCAAGCTCTTGGAGCCATTCCAATGTTGCTTCTTCAAAATCTGATTCGGTATATTTGTAAGTTGACATATATTATTTTAGTAACGATTCAATAAGAATAAACAAAACGCATCCAAGAATCAATAGCGGCCATTTATACCTTAAATGCCACGGCTTAGATTTTTCTAGATTAGAAAGCTTATTTTGTACTTCATTTAACAAATATTTGTATAGATAGTGCAGGCCGCTTTCGTCGTCCTCGTTTGATATGATGTTGATATGTATAATCCTATTAATTGAGTGTATTCTTTTGGCTAAAGCATAACAATCCGGCTGAGAAACCTTCATATTCTCAATAGATTGAAAAAAATTATCATAAGTTGTGGCGCAATCACAAGCCCCATTTGAATCCAAAATTTCTACCAAATTATGTGTTAATACAGGATTTGCAGTTACATTCAGCCTCTGCTGTTCAAGGAGCTTGTTAAATGTTTCTATTCTTTCATCAAAAATTGAAATATTTTTTATAAATTTTTCCGAAAAATTAAAATCGCTAGCGCCACGACTTATTATTTCTTCTAACGATTTAAACGAGAGGGGGAAAATAATTTTTCTAGGAGAAAAAGCAGTCTTATCTTTATAAGTTTCTTCTTTATATTCAGAAGACAGCCATGCAGATTGGCTTTCTAAATCAGCCTTGAGAGATAAAAGCAATGACCGCCAAGATTCATATTTATCATTTATTGATTTTGAATAAGCAAGATATGCGAGGACAACCGCAAAAAAAGTCAGAAAATCCCCAGATTTAATTTTTTCTAAAAATGTTAAATTCACAACAAGTCTAATCATATAATTACTCTAATTTTTCCACTCATCAACCGAGGCAAAAGCGAGTCTCGGATTTGGGATAAGTTAGTATTCTCTTTTGCTAGTAGTTCATATTGTCTATCCGTCTGCCCGGTAATTCTTTCAAATAAATTAACAATCTCTTGTGGGGGTACTATAACCGGTATTTTTGAAAGCTCATCGCGCGCTACAGAAGCAAAAACTGAGCCATCGCCTATAATATCTTCTGTATGGAAAAACACTTTTAATAAATACAATAAATGTGACTGACTTCCAATTTTGCTGCGCATTGCGCAAACTCCTCTTCCTAAGGATAGTTTGCCGTTTGCAACATTAATTCTCCCTACAGGAGCGCGAACACTCATCAATATATCATTTTCTTCTGCAACCCTGCTATTTTTTATGCAATAGACACGCTCAGTAGGAAAACGATCTCCAAAATCCGTTGCGCCTTGATAAAACGGCAAACCTTCTTTATTGCTATTATAATATTTAGATTTTGGCGATTGGCCCATAATTATATTAGCAATATCACTTAGCTTTCCAACATTCCAATTTTTCGGAATTTCACCCAATTCGCTTTCTACCATTTCCCCACCCGACGATTTGTAAGGTTTGCTTTGTTCGTTTGGGAATTCAAAATCCACAAACCACCGTTTAAAAATTGCCTGTCCGATTGCTTCTAAAGTTTTATTCATTCTGCGGTTCAGTTCTATTTTGTCGTCCAAAGAACAAAGAATCTCCGCGATTTGTTTTTGTTCGGTTATTGATGGTACTGCTATTAAAGCGTTTTCGATCACATCTGGATTAATTGCTGGATAAGTCGAAGTATGGCTATCCGCAATTCTTCCAAGAAATTCTGTAAATTCTTCTGTTGTTAAAGCGTAATATAAATATCTTGGATCTGCTTTTTTTGAACTTATTACCGCATAACCAGTAGAAGCCACTAGATTATTTGGCGCTTTTTTAATAAAAGTATAATGTTTTAAATTTGGCCTTACTGTGGATATTAAAATGTCATTGTCTTTGACTTTTCTTTTGGCACGACTTGGAGCATCTGCTAGATTTAGTTTTTGAACTTCTAGTACCTGTCCTTGATCTGTTGCCGCAACGTCCAAGTACTGAATTTCGCTAAAATTATCATTTTTTGAAATAACTTCTTCATCCACCACTGCAACATCAGACACCTTTAAAACATCCCATTCTTCCGGAACAAGGCCGATTTCGGTTTGTTTGAATTTTGTAGTGATTTGTTTCATATTTCAATTCTCTTTTTGGATTTTATTTCCCAGCCTGTGCCTCTAAAAATTCCAAAACCTTCCGCCTTGTATTTTTTACCCAAGTAGTCTTCAAATTCAACGATCAAAGAAAATTCGCCTTTAGTTTGTACATCTTCGGGGATTGGGACCGTATACCAACTGTCTAAATCATTTGGTATCGCACTGCTCCCCACGTGATTTTTCAGCCCGTTGAGACTGTATTCGTTTAAGTATATTGGATAAGAGCTGACATTTTTTATTAAGAATGCTCCATTTGATAATTCTTTCTTTAAGTTCATTTTCTAGAATTACCTGTTGCGGCATCAAAAATATTTCTACAAAATTGGTAATACTTAAAGCAATCTCATTTATTTTATTCTGTTTTTTGCCAATTTTATAAGCCAAATAAGTTGCAACACCGGCAACCAAAACTGCCACACCGGTAAATATGGCCTGCCATAGATTAATTTTTTCCAGAGTCGTCATATGTTTTTCTTATTTTTTTAATCCTTCCCGCATACCCCTTCACTTCCCCAGTCTCCACATATCGGTTAATTCTGGAGCCGCAGGTTTTGCAGGAGCCGAGGAGGGTTAGGTCGTTTAGGGGGTTGAGGATTATTTTATAGTTTATTATTGTTGCGTTTGCTTTTTTATCTGCGCAGTTCATACAAAAACAGTTGGTGAGTATTTTTGTCTGGAATTTTTTATAGTCTTTGCCAAAAATGGTTTTTAGATCTTTCGCGCTAATTTCCAGTTCTTTTTTTGAGCCTTTTTTCATAAACTTGTTTGACAAAACTGGTTTTTGACCGCAAAATGCCTTTAGGCATTTTGCGGTAATTATAGTGCCTTAATTATAGGCTTTTTTTGTTATTAAGGGAATAATTGCTTAACAAGTCTTAACAGTTCTTGACAAAGGTTAATAGTCAGATATAATAACAATGGAATCGCTTCCGATCTGAACTGTGGCGTTTATCGCCGCGTTCCCGCAAGGGATAGGGTCGGAAGTTTTAATTTGGCCAAATTTGTACCCTTATCTCCCTGTGAGCTATAAGCTTTCTGTAATCGCCGGAGTATTTTTTAGTGTTATTGATTGAGCGGTTAATTACGCCTGCAATATAATCCGCCAGCTGCAATAAATTATTACTTTCCGAGCGTTGCATCTTTACATTTTTGATTATTTTAGAACCTGAATTTCCTTGCTCATTAAATTTGCGGCGCAGGTATTTAGTCAGCTGATTTTTAAAATCCAAACTGCCGCTGGCATCAATAATAACTGTTGCTTCTGTAAGTTTGGGTTTTGCATTTTCAAAAACCAGGCCGCAAGCGTATTTGTAAAAGGATTGCTTGTCCTTAAATCCTTCGCCCCATAACTTTTTAGGGTCTTTGTTTAAAACAATTCCATAATAAAAAAAATTGTACGGCGCGACTGCCTGCAAAAAGCCTTTGCGGACTCTGTCTGAGTTATTTTTAAAATGAAATTCGCTTTTTGGCTTCCATCCCAATTCTCGCTTGAACAATTCAATCTTTTGGTCGCAAGCAAGCGCTTCATCATTTTCCTCAAACACTACTAAAGCCACAGTAAAATATTTACTTGAACCTTCACCAAGTTTTAACCCAGGATCCCCGGATTCGTCAATAAATATCAACATATGCTATTTATATTTTAAACCCTATTGAATCCAAATTTTTCTTTATTCTTTCTTCCAGCTCTTTAGATTCCTTAAATTGGCTTGATAGTTCCGTGGTCAATCGCTTCATTTTTTCTCCAAAGACTTCATCGTCTTCTTCCACAATTTCCGAGCCAACATAGCGGCCGGGGGTTAGGACGAAGCCGGCTTTTTCCACTTCCGTAATTTTGGCGGCTTTGCAGAAGCCTTTTACGTCCTGGTATTTACCGTTGACGTTGCGCCAGTTGTGGTAGGTACCGGTGATTTTGTTTAAATCTTCCGCGGCAAATTCGCGGTTTTTGCGGCTAACCATAGCGCCCATTTTACGGGCGTCTATAAACAGTATTTCGTCGTGGCGGTTGCGGAATTTGTGATCGTAACGGTCGCGGGACACAAACCACAAACAGGCCGGAATTTGTGTGGTATAAAAAAGTTGGCTGGGCATGGCTACAATACAATCGACCAAACCTTTTTCTATTAAATTTTTTCTAATTTCACCTTCGCCGGAAGTATTGGAAGAAAGACTGCCATTAGCCATAACAAAACCGGCTATACCGGTTGGAGCAAGATGGTAAACCATATGCTGAATCCAGGCATAGTTGGCGTTACCGGTTGGCGGCACGCCGTATTGCCAGCGGACATCATCGCGCAAGCGCTCCCCTCCCCAATCGCTGATATTAAATGGCGGATTGGCCAAGATAAAATCCGCTTTTAAGTCTTTGTGCTGGTCATTATGGAACGAATCGGCATGCTGCGACCCGATATTTCCTTCTATACCGCGAATAGCCAGGTTCATTTTACACAAGCGCCAGGTAGTAGGATTTAACTCCTGTCCGTACACCGCAATATCCCCTTTGCGGCCGTCGTTCGCTTCCACAAATTTCTCGCTCTGCACAAACATACCACCACTGCCGCAGCAGGGATCATAAATTCTGCCTTTATAAGGCTCAATCATTCCCACCAGTAATTTTACAACAGACCGCGGAGTAAAAAATTCTCCGCCACCCTTACCCTCGGCGCTGGCAAAGCGGCCGATGAAATATTCATATACCCGGCCCAACAAATCCTTAGCCTTACTTTCGTTATCCCCCAGGCCAAGGGAACTCATTAAATCTATTATTTCACCGAGCCTGGTTTTGTCCAGGTCCGGGCGCGCGTAAATTTTTGGCAGCACGCCCCGAAGCGTGGGGTTTTCTTTTTCAATGGCGACCATAGCCCCATCTACCAAAGTGCCGATACCGGGCTTTTTGGCGTTATCCTGTAAATAGTTCCAGCGTGCCTCCTGCGGCACCCAAAAAACGTTTTCCGCCAAATACTCGTCTTTATCTTCCGGATCGGATTCAGAATCAGTTTTTAACTTTTGATAGAGTTCTTCAAAAGAGTCGGAAATATACTTTAAAAATATAAGCCCCAGAATAACGTGCTTATATTCGGCCGGGTCCATATTGTTGCGCATTTTATCCGCTGTGGCCCAAAGCTTTTCTTCAAAACCTATGTTTGCCGATGTACCATTTTTAGTTTTTGTAGCCATAAAAATAAGCCTTTCTTAGGCTTATTTTACTACTTTTTTATCTTTTATGCTATCTCCCCATCCTTCTCCGTAAGTTATGCGTAACCTGCCTGCCGTCGCTGAGCTTGAAGCCTTTTACCGGGGTTTTTGGGGAGGCGGATTTTTTTGGGTCTTGTTTTTGTTTCAGGAGTTTCGCCCATTCGGACTCGTCGGCTATACGCGCCGGGATTATTATGTCTTTGCTTTTGCCGCTGACTTTTATTTTTTTATTTTTGAGCATAAATGTATAAATTTAATTGGGTCGCTTAAATTTTTTCCTTAAACAGTTTATAATGTCTTTTCAAACGTTCCACATAATTTTCGTCTCGTATTATTTGCGCCCAGATTCCCAAAAATCGCGGCGCGTGTTTGGATTGCTCGCCAAGCGGCTCCAGATACGAACCGGACATTTTTTGGGCAATAGCAATGTCTTTTGAAAAGTATTCGTGATAATAAGACGGATTTTCCCAGCCAAAATGGATTGTGGCCCAAATTTTCACCGAGTCGTTTTCTACCGAGATGATATTTACCATAACTTTGCGGCAATCGCATCCCCTTTCATCGCAATAATTTTCCAATAGATCGTACTCTCCGATGGGCACCCCAAAAGCGCCGCTGGGAACGGCGAAACTGCGCATCTCTTTCAGGCCCAGGTCATTATAAAATTTTAAAAAAGAAATAAACGGCATATTAAAATAATTTTCCCGCCATTTTTTCACTTTCAGCTGCCCACGCTATGAGCAGGCGGTTTAAGAAGTCCCGCGGGTTCTTTTCGCTTTCCAAAAACTGGGAAAGGACCGACGCTACCGTAATTACTATATGGTATTCTTCCAAGCCTTTTTGTTTTGCTTTTTTCCAGGCAGGATGCGCGGTGTTTACCGTCAGGGTATCCTCCATAACGCGGCCCAGAATTGCGCCGTTTTCGTTGTCAATTTCCCCCAGCACCAATTTTAAGCCGGCGGTTTTTGTCCTGACTGTTTTGGATTTGGAGTCATCGGCAATGCCGGCCGGGGTTGGAGCGGACTTTTCCCCTTCCGGATCGGCATCGGGCCTGTTCCCGGAATCCTGCCCGGCCCCATCTCCGCCGTAATCCGCCGGGGGTTCGGCAACCGTAATTTTTTTATCATCTTTTTCTTTTCTCGGACTGCCCAAAGCTTCCGTCCGGTGTTGGCCGATTAACGTTTCCAGCTCGGGAAAATCGCCGACCAAGCTCGTTAACGCCCCGGTAATAGACTGGCTAAGAGGACGCAAAATTTTTTCCGGGGCGATATCGGCGGGAGAAGCCGTCTCTCCCATGTCCTGCAGTATCGGCAGCACCGCCTCCTGCGCGGCCTTGCGGAATTTGTAGTATTTTTTCAGGCTGTTGGCATCGCTTAAAAAATCATTTTTGTTGGTAGTCAAAATTTCCGACATACCCGGAATTTCCACCAGGCCGGAAATTTGCGCGGCATTTTTGGGCATAAGACCCAGCCACTCCCAACCGCCTTTAATAACCTTGCCGAAAGTGGAAATCCACAGGCCTGATGAAAGCGAAGAAACAGCAGCGCTTTTGCCCAGCATCTTCCGCAGCCAGCCTGGCCCATCCCCGCGCGCACCAAAAAGCCGACTCCGGCGGCAGCCCGTGTTTTTCCCAACGATACCTTAAACCAATGTTGCAGCGCTTCCTGCCCGGCTTCCGGCAAAACAATATGCCGACCATTAATAACAAAACTGACGGGAACTTTATAAAAATATTTTAAAAACTGATTGTAAAACTGTTCGGAAAGCAGCGGATAAAAATGGCGGATAATAGCTTGCTCCACGAAATCTTCACTGAGCAGGCGCGACCGGCTGTCCGTAAAATGGATGGTAACGGAAGTGCCGCGGGGGGTTTGCACGGTCCCGGAATAAGGAACAAATTTCCATGGCGCGCGGTAGGTTTGGGTCAATTGCCATTCCGTGGCGGACTTGGTCCCGTGTCCTCCCTTGCTTTCCGTTACAACCTTATCGGCAATCAATAAAGAAAGTTTGGCGCCTACGCCGGCAAAACCAATGCCCTGTCCGCGCGTTTTGGTGGAAGCCGCGATATTATGGTAATTCTTCAGTTGCTCCCGCTTCATGCCGTTGCCGTCGTCCACGCAGCGCAAAAACTTACGCTCCGCGTCCACCGTGAAATGTAAAACCTTAGCCTTGCTGTCCAATGCATTGGCAGCCAATTCGGTTAAAATAACCTCTTCCAGGGGAGAAGTATAGGCGTCGCGAATGTCTTCCAGCAGATGCTTTAAATTAACCCTGGTCTCATTGAGCATAAAAGTAAGCTTATTTTAGCCCAATGGGATATTTTTGACAACAGCGTGGCTGAGGCAAATTTCGGAATTGGTGGTGGGGATAGACGAGCTTTTAGACAGCAAACAGGAAGCTGGTCCGCAAAAATACGCCAATATGCTGGCCTACCGCGAACAACTGCTCAAACCTAAAGCTGACGGCAGCGCTTTTGAAAAAAATTACTACCACGCCATCCACAAGGACCCTGCGGTAGCCCTGGCCCACGCCAAAACCCAAAGCGAGCTGAAAAAAATAAGTGATTAGCGCCGGACCTTAATCATAAGCATTGCCGCGATGCTTTATTTTGATTATCAAAACCAGTAAATCATTTTTGTAAATATCATAAATAATCCGGTAAGGCCAAACCTTAACTGAATAAGAACCTTGAAATTTGCCTTTTAGTTTCTTCCCCAACCAAGGGTTGCCAGCAATTACGGATAAAGTAACAGTAATCCGGTCTTTGTAAGGATTTGGAATTTTATTTAATTGTTTTTCTGCGTTTGGATTGAGCCTTAGAAGAAACGCCATATTGTTTTTTTGCTTTTTCCGCCAAAACAAAACCTTGCTTGGCTAACAAACCTTCCAAAGTAGTCCAGGTTTTATATTCGCCGCTCTTGTAAGCCTCGCGCGCTTCTTTAATATCTTTATCCAGTTCAGGCATTTCCCCCGTTACTTCAATAGTCTCCATTAAAGATTCGTATTCGTCAAAAGATACCATTACCGCTTTGGGCCTGCCCTTATCGGTTAAAGTATAATAAACGCCAGGTCTTTGGACTTCTTCCGCGATTTCAAAAATCCTTTTTCTGGCTTCGGAAATTGATAGTGTGGTTTTGGAATTCATGATAGAAATGACAGAAAATTATTATGCCGTAGGCAGATACGCCTCGCGCGGAAAAAATGACAAAAACGGCATTCATGCCGTCCCGAGCTTGCCGAGGGATCTGTAATCAAACAAGTTCCTTGTCAAGCGTAAACGACCTGTCGCTCCTTAACCTGCCAGATGGTTTCATCCACCCCGCTGACCTGGTAGTCGGTATGGGCGCGCGCAAGCCCCAAAGCTATATCCTCGGTGTCCGCGTAAATACGCACGCTCCCCAGTTTAATTTTATTGGGAAGCTCATTGAACCAAATATCCACCCGAAACTTTTGTATTTTTGGCATATATTTTATTATTAATGATACGTACATAATAACGTACATTCAAATAAATCGTCAAGTGGATAACTCAACAGCCCTTTTTAGCAAAGGGTTCAACGCGGAAATTTTCAGTGCGAAGGATTTTTTGGGGGCGCGGGGCGCGGAGGCAAAAAAGAAATTAAAAAGTATTAAAATTCTAAGGCCATTTTTATTAATGACTTATCGTTCAAATATTCACCAGTCATTCTTTTGAATTTATCATACCGCCACTGTTGCAATTTTGGATACCTCTGCATTCTGGTTGTTGACCATACGCTTTTTGCCCAAATAAAATCCTCCGTAAAATCGGTTACCTTTGGCAAACCGGTTTGAGTGTAGATACTATCCATTGAAGCAAAATATTGACTTATTTGCTCTGGTGTAAACTGATACCGTCGCATCACTCGTGTCCGGTTAATTTTTAATAAAAGTTTAAAATGATTTTAATTGAGCCGTAATCTGACAAAAACATATTTTTCGATTTGAATTTGGGCTATGGGATAATTAAGGGAATTAACCTTTGATTATCTTTATGAACCAAGGAAAGTATGTTTTTTCACAGATTATGGAACAAGTAGTTCGTTACAAATTCAATAAATGTGTTGCCAGGTACAGGGGCGAGTATCGGGTTAAAAACTTCTCCTGCTGGGAACAATTTCTGGCTATGGCCTGGGCTACGCCTTCGGTTGGCAAAAGGTCTTCTTTTTTTGCTTCGATAACCGCGAGCTTTTGGTTTTTATAAACCAAAATATAATCGGCAATTTCCGGTTTGGCGCGCTCCCCGCCGACTTGGATACGCCCTTCGGTAATACGAAATTCCCGCAGGACTTTTGATCCTTCGGTCTCGCCCCAGCCGCCCGCCTTTAGTTTTGGGTCAACATATTCAGCTCTTGTTTCGGCTTCGTTCATGGTAATTCTACTTATTCCCAAAAATGGCAATATATTTTGTATAAGCGTAAGATTGCCCGTATTTTATGTCCTGGTCTTTAGGCAAAAGAATCCGCATTTTAATAAATCTATCTATCACTCTTTGAGCGCCTGCCCGGGTAAAGCCGGTCCATTTTTGTACTAACGCGTTATTAACAATTGGCTGTCCGTACAATTTAGGTAAAATAGAGGCAGCGCTTTCCGAGGCGCGAGTTCCCAGCTTTTGTATTTTTTGCATGTCTTGTTCTCTGAGAGTGGTAATTTTTCCTACAATGTCTATGGCTTCGTTGGCAATTTCAATAACTCCGTCCAGAAAAAAATCAACCCAAAACTCAACTTCACCATGGTGGTAGCCAAACAATTTTTGATAATAAACCTGTTGAAATTTTTTGAAGTAGGAAGACAAGAACAAAACGGGTTTTTCCAGAAAACCTTCTTTCCACAAGTAAAAAGTTATCAGCATCCTTCCGGTGCGGCCATTACCGTCCAAAAACGGGTGGATAGTTTCAAATTGCGCGTGAAGCAGAGCGGCTTTAATTAGCGTCAGGGTGGCGTCCCGCGAATGCATAAATTTTTCCAAGTCATTTAACGCGCGATGCATTTCTGAAACGGGCGGAGGGACAAAACTGGCGTTGCCTGGTTTATTCCCGCCAATCCAATTTTGTGTTTTGCGGAATTCTCCGGGGTCGGAAAAATGAGTTGCCCTGGCTTGGTCCATGAGTTTTTTATGCAGCTCTCTTAAAAAGCGAAGTGACACAGGAAACTCATCCGCAACCACCCGTTTCATGCCGTAGTTTAGGGCTTTTATATAATGCAAAATGTCGTCTACGTCCGCGGGCACGTTGCCGCTTACTTTAGCTTCCGCTTCTATGGCATTTATCATGGTAGCCCTGGTTCCTTCAATCTGGCTGGAAGAAGCGGCATCCTTTCTTAAATACATAAGCAAAAAGAAGTCTGAATCCGGCAACAACTTGGTAATGCCATCCAGTTTTCCCAGTAACCTGCTTGCCTGGTCATTTTTCTTTAATATCTCATGGCCAAAGTCAAAGCCGCCGTTTGGTGGAAAAGGATAAGGGACAAAAGCCTTAAAGCCTTCGGTCTGTTTTATATAAACACCAATTTCTTGCTTCTTCATACTTTGTATCTATCTTTTTAAAGATGTATACAAAGTATACTAGTTTGTATACATCTTGTCAAAGAACCCTTTAAATTAAGGCCCATTTGTCCAAAAAACCTTAAATTTTGGACACATTGGCAATAACCTGTCCAAAGCCTGGGCCAGTGCTGTCATCCCGGAATTTTTAAGGGCTGTTAAAAATATCCGGGATCCAGTACTAATGACTTACAGCTCTCCCCTAAAAGCCTTCTGCAAAACCGATTTCTTCAGCTCCTCCAAAAGCTCCAGCTTCCGCCTATAAATCCCCTCTAATTTTCTACTCCGCCCCGAAAGCTCGCCTAACTTTTTAAAAATAAAGGTTCCCCGCCGCAAGCAGCGGGGTATTAATGCCCGGGTTTTTTTGCAATATCGCGGCAAGCCGCGAGGTATTGAACCAACCGCGGCTCTTTAAAAGCTCTATCTGTTCCTTAATAGATAATGGGGGTTTATTGTATTTTTCCTTATTTTCTAGCATTTTATGTTAACTTATCCACACAGTGTTGCTTTTTGTTAAAATAGTGTATAATTCAACTATCAACACCCGCTGCGCCTCTAGTCTTTACAGACCACGCGAACCCGGCGGGTTTTTAATATGTCATAGGCTATATTTAGATAAAATTTTGCGGAGGACTCCAGTCCGATTTGCTATATTTTACTTCTGCATAACCTGAGGCCGTTACAGAGCTTAAAGTTCCAGATACGCCTGCCAATTGCCCTAATAAATAATCACTGGCAAAGCTTTCTTCAGGTAAATGCTGCTGGGAATCGAGCGTAAGCCTTTTCTAAGTTCTTGCCTCGGGACTTATGTTCAACAATCAAAGTGCCTGGCCAAAATAGATCTATAAAGCCGCTGTTGCCGCCGCGCTTTTTGACTTCAAATTCAAAGCTGGCCAGACGTTTGCGGGTCATGCCAAAGACATTAAAAAAGCCGTCCCAAAAACTTTTGGCCTCGGCGTCTTCACTGGTTTCATTTTCCCACTCTTTGGAAAACTCTACCGCTCTGGTTTTAATCTCATTCCAGGATAATGCCATATTTTGTTAAAATTTACCTTTATTTTACCACCTTTTTTGAACAATTACAAAATTTACGAATTGACCAGCCTAATTTGTTACTACCCCTGCTTCGGTTGACCCCCATAAAATGTTACCCTATCTGGCCGAAGATATTGAGCCAGAACAGTACCGGCAGGAGAAGAACAAGTTGACCTTGGAAAAGAAGACTTTGACCGAGCAAGTCGCCCGTTTGGAGCGGAGCCAGGGAACTTGGATTGAACCGGTCAAAAACTTCATAAAAGACGCAGAAAAACTGGGCGCAATCACGCAAAGCGCAGAGCTGCACCCCAAAAAATCGGCTGCACAAAAAATCTTTGGATTGAACCTGTTTTTGATAAAATAGGTGCGGACTTTGTCATACAGCTCTCTCCAGTAACAAACATTTTCATTTTTTTCAAATTTTTTTAGAGATGCGCGAAGCGCATCGCTCGGTGGAATGGGGTCAAACTCAATCCTGCCATTTTTTAGCAAGGGGTTCGAGCCGGAAATTTTCAATGCAATGGATTTTTTGGGGAGACGCAGGGCGCAAACGCAGAGAAAATAATTAAATATTGTTACTGTGTAAAATTCTATAAAATTTTAACCGTTCCATTATTAGCATCAAGTGAAATATGTTGCCCTGTTGAAATAATCTTTGTGGCATTCGGAACGCTTATAACAGCCGGCAGTCCGTATTCTCTCGCTACTATGGAAGCGTGGGACAAGCGACCACCAACATTGGTAACCAGCCCTTTAATCACCCCAAAGACTGGAGTCCAACCAGGGTCAGTATGGTCTGTGACCAAAATTTCTCCAGGCTTAATCTCCGAGATTTGATTTTCTGACATAAGAACCCGTGCAATTCCTACAACAACTCCGCCGCTAATTCCGACCCCCTTGAGCTCCTTCTGTATTGGCAAGCTCTGGTCTTTTTGAGCAACATCCTTAATACTTGCAAACTCGTCATATTCATTTCCAAAAATTCTGTCGGGCATACTAATTTTGGCATAGTGCTGGTATTCGGCTTTACGTTCGGCCACGATATTGAATAGGTTTTTATTACCCAAAGAATTTGTTTGTAAAAAACCATTTAGCTCCGAGGCAGTAAAATAAAAAATGTCAGATGGTTCTATAATTAAATTTTCTTTATCCCACAATTCGCCCAGCTTTAAAAAAAAGACCTAAGCACTTGGAATATGTGGCCAGATTCCAACTTGCACCTTTCTCTCAAATTCAATCCTTTAGTTGACTTCTTTAAAACAAACATTAAGAGATGATATTTCCACCAGGACAAATTCTGACGAGCTTGGTTGACTGCTATCAGATTTTTTTGCTCCAATAAAATTTTATTTTTTAAGGGGCTTTGTCCGTCGGGAGTTTCAATATATTTTTTTATAAGCGTAATTATAAAAGTTGGGTCTTCATTCCAGCGGGGCAAAGAAAAGTCCATTTCCTTAATGCAACGCTGGCCAAATTTATTCAAAAAATCACAGTAATTTTTATATACCCCTTGGTTCTTTCGGAGAACGCTTATAGCCTCATTGGCATTGGAAGAAACCAAAAACTCCTGCTTGAATTTTGGGTCTTTGCTTATCCCTTCCTTTATGTTCCATAGCATACCCATTGCGTGCACTAATTCAATGTCGCTTTTACCGTCCGCCAGCAAATTTTGCGCCTGCTCGTTAAATCCTGCCCCGAGCCATTTTTTACAAAGTTCTAAAAATAAAAGATGCAATGCAATAGGATAAAATAATGCTTGAAAAGCAGGGTTTACTAAACTGCTAATAAAGTTAGATATATGCCTAAACTGTCGGTTTAATTCATCGGTCGTATTAGCCCGTTTTATGTTTTGCAGATAATTATCAATGTGCTTACGAAAAGAAATAAACCTAACTTTAATATATATTTGGGCGAAAAAAGAAAGTAAAAGCTGTTTAATAACAAAAGCTCCGAGGCGTATCTTATTTGGAAACTTTAGGGATTGCCCGAATCCAAATTCCGATTGGTCACCACCCAAAATCTGTTCAAGGCTGACTTTATGCAAATCCAATAATTTTTTTAATATATCTTCTACCAAGGTGGCGTTAAAATAAATTCTCCCTTTAAAGTCTTTTAAAATCTCCTCTTGTGCTTTGAGGGGAAAGATAGTCCCAAAGCCTTCTGTCACAACTTTAATGACAGTGCTGGAAACCAAAGGCAAAACAATACCAGGCAAAACCTCTGATAGATTTGAGTTAGACCATATTTGTTTGTTCGCAGGCGCTTCCACCATAAAAGGGCAAATTTATTTTATTAAATTTTCAATCGTAACACCTAAAGCCTTTGCAATTTTTGCCATAATTAAAACCGAGGGAGTTTTTATAACCCCACTTTCAATCTTTGTCAGGGTTGTATATTTAACGCCAGACTTTTTTGCAAAGTCTTCTTGCGATAACCCCGATATAGTCCTTAACTTTTTAATATTTGCGCCTATGTTATTTTGAATTGCCATAATTTCAATAACTTGATAGTATTATATTGAGTGTATTATTATTTCAATATAATGATAGCAAACTTTATTCACTAAGCCAAATCAAAATATGTCAAACTATTTTCTCTACGCCCGTAAATCAACTGACGTGGAAGACAAGCAAGTTCGGTCTATTGATGACCAGCTTGCTGTATTGCGAGCATTAGCAAACCAGGATGGCCTCCATATTGCCCAAGAGTTCGTTGAAAAGCAATCCGCACAGAAGCCCGGCCGTCCGGTGTTTGCGGATATGCTAGCCCGGATTGAGCAGGGCGAAGCCCAGGGCATTATTTGCTGGAAGTTGGATCGCCTTGCCCGTAACCCGATTGACGGTGGCCAGATTAGCTGGATGCTCCAAAAGGGAAGGATTCAACATGTCCAAACCCACGACCGAAGCTATTACCCTACCGACAATGTTCTTGTCATGGCGGTTGAACTCGGTATGGCCAATCAGTTTATTTTAGACTTAAGCGCCAACACCAAACGCGGACTTTACGAGAAAGTCCGGCGTGGTGACTACCCATGCTTGGCCCCATTGGGCTATTTAAATGACATCAGAATAAAAAAAGTTACCGTTGACCGCAAGCGAGCAAAAGTCGTAAAGGCCGCTTTTGAACTTTACGCCCAAGGCGATAGCCGCTTGGAGGATATATCAAATTTTTTTGCTGAACATGGAATTTTTACAACCGGTGGAAAAACCATACCCAGAGATCGGTCGGCGGTTATCCTCTCAAACCCTTTTTACTACGGTCATTTTTGGTATGCCGGTGAGTTGTACCAAGGTAACCACGAGGCCATAATTACCAAAAAGTTGTTTGACCGTGTCCAAACGGTCCTTAAAGACCGTGGTAGGCCTCATAAAAAGCCTAAGAACGAGTCGCAGCCCTTATGCGGGCTGTTTAAGTGCGGCGAGTGCGGTCGGAGCATTACCGCCGAGAACAAACTCAAGCGGCAAGTCTCCGGCAAAGTTCATCATTATATCTATTACCGCTGTACCAAAAAGAATACTGAATGTTCCCAGTCATACATCCGGGATGCAGCATTGGCCAGATTGTTTAACGAAACTCTCAAAGAATTTGTCCTGCCCCCGGAAGGTGCAGCTGAACTTTTAAAAATGGCGGACCAGGACGCTAAGCAGGATAGCCAGTTATCCACAAATGCCTGCCAAGAGATGAAAGGCCGAGTTTTGGCTATTGAGGCAAAACTCCAACGCCTTCTTACCGCCCTGTTAGACCAAGATATTGACCGGGAGTCATATCTTCGAGAGAAGGCAAGCCTGCTCTCGGATAAGAAGACGCTGGAGGAGAAAATCACCGATCTCCGCAGGGGGTCTGTTTCTTGGCTCGAACCGATGCGGGAATGGATAAAAGACGCACAAAAACTGGGCGAAATAACGCTTTCGCCCGAACTGCACCCCAAAAAATCCATTGCATTGAAAATTTCCGGCTCGAACCCCTTGCTGCATAATGGCAGAATTGAGTTTCGCCCCATTCCACCGAGCGATGCGCTTCGCGCATCTCTAAAAAAATTTGAAAAAAATGAAAATGTTTGTTACTGGAGCCGTTGATCGGAATTGAACCGATGACCTACTCCTTACCATGGAGTTGCTCTACCAACTGAGCTACAACGGCGCGGGGGTTGGGACAAATAATTGACGATTAACAATTTACAATTAACGACAGTGGCGCCGAGGTTAATTGTTAATTGTAATTCAAACTGGCCAGCTTTTCCTTTACGGTCGCGTTAGCCGGATCCAGCCGCGCGGCTTGCTGTAAAATTTCTTTGGCTTTTTGGGTGTTGCCGGTTTTTGTCAAAATCGCGGACAGGCTTAAATAATACTTAATGTTGCCGCTTTCCAAACGCGTCGCGGTTTGCAGGCTGGTTACGGAGCTGGCCAAATCCCCCGCTGCTTCCTGGCAAAGCGCCAGGTTATAATAGCGGTTTGGCTGAGTGGAATCAAGAGCCAGGGATTGTTTATAACTTTCGGCCGCCTTTTGGTAATCTTTAACCTGGTAAAGGCAGTAAGCCAAACGGGCGTGATAATCGGCATTGGCCGGCTGGTGGCTGGTTAAATAAAGATAGATATCCCGGGAATCGCTAAAATTTTCCCGCTCTATATAAAACCTGCCCAGGCCATCGTAATTGGCCAAATTTTTAGGCTGCAATTTAATAATGTCCAGGTAATATTTTTCGTTTTTAACATCGTAGATTACCGGCGCGGGTTTTGGCTGGGGGCTTTTCTGCGCGCCAGGGAATTTACCGCCAAAAATCTTTTTCATCTGATAGCCGGCCGCGGAATAAGGCTTTAAGTCCTTGGCCTCTAGAATAAAATTCCAGGCCCTTTTAAACCACAGCCGCAAATAAACGCGGAGTTTGGACAACGCTTCCACCGGCAGACCCTTGGCGGCCAGGTTGGTGTGGGCGGACGGCTGTCTGGGCTCGGTGGAATCGACGGCGGCATCCGGCAGGCGGCGCAGGATTATAAGCAAAATCGCCAGCACGGAAAAAATAAAAATAACGTTGGGGATGATTTGGTAGGACAAGGGAAAAGGAAATGACAAAATTAAAAAATTGAGCGAAAATGACAAAAATTAATCCGCATTTTCATTATCTCAGTTAATTAATTCGCGGTCAATTAATTTCCCAGCACAAACCTGGAGAATCTTTTAACCACCACGTTCTCGCCCATTTTTCCCACGGCCTGGGCAATGAGATCTTTTACTTTTAAGTCCCCGTTTTTCGCAAACGGCTGCTCCAATAAGCAGGCCTCCTCGTAATATTTGGCAATTTTACCTTCCAGGATTTTATTGACAATGTCTTCGGGCTTGCCCTTTATGCCGGCGGCCGATTGCTCTTTGTAAATTTCCTTTTCCTTTTCCACTACTTCGGCCGGGACATCGGTCATGGAAACATACAGAGGGTTAGCCGCGGCAATGTGCAGAGCCAGGTCACGGGCGAGAGTTTTAAAATCTTCGGTGCGGGCCACGAAATCGGTTTCGCAGTTAATTTCCAGCAGCACGCCCACGCGGCCGCCGGGATGGATGTAAGCTTCCACCAAACCCTCGTTGGCTACGCGGTCCGCTTTTTTGCCGGCCTTAACCGCGCCTTTTTTGCGCAAAATTTCCACGGCCTTTTCTTTATTGTTGTCAGCTTCGGACAGCGCGGCTTTAATTTCCAATATACCGGCTCCGGTCAGTTCCCGGAGTTCCTTAATGAGATCGTGTGTCATATGAATTAAATAAAATTTTATTTATTTTTGCTCAATAACTTTGCTTTGCTCTTCAATCTTTACCACCGTCTGCGCCTGGCGGCCTTCTGTTATGGCTTCGGAAACGGCGGCGCACATAAGTTCGATGACTTTAGTGGCGTCGTCGTTGCAGGGAACGGGAAAGTCAAGGCCTTCGGGGCTGCAGTTGGTATCCACCAGGCCGATAATTTTTACTTTGCTTTTTTTGGCTTCCTGGATGGCGATGTCGTCATGCTTAACGTCCGTGACAAAAATCGCTTCCGGCAATTTTTTCATATTCTGGATACCCTCAAATAATTTCTTCAGTTTCTCTATTTCCCTTTCCACCATCAACCGTTCTTTTTTGGTGTAATGGCTTTCCAGTTCGCCGGACGCTTTCATGCTCTCCAATTTTTCCAGCTTGCGGATGGTCCGCTGGATGGTTTTAAAATTGGTAAACGTGCCGCCGAGCCAGCGTACGTTTATGTACGGCATACCGCAGGCAGAAGCCGTATTTTTAACAATATCCTTGGACTGGCGCTTGGTGCCGACAAATAAAATGGTGCCGCCTTTGCCGGCCAAATCTTTGGCAAACTGCGCCGCTTTAATTAAAGCTTTTTTGGTCTGCTCCAAATCTATAATATGGATGTCGTTGCGGGTGGTAAAAATATACGGCTTCATTTTGGGGTTCCACCGCGACGTGGTATGCCCAAAATGCGCCCCGCTTTTAAGCAGGTCTAACAGGGTGATGTCTTTCATGGTTTTATGTAGCGCGCCGATTTATCGGCGCCAAGTATCCAAGTATTTAGATACAAAGACCGCCCATAAATGGTGAATACGCTACTATCCTTTCCTTCTATCCCGCGGCACCTTTGGCCTGATTGCTAAAAGTGAGGAAGATATGCGGGATATGTTTGATTAATTTGTAACTACCGAATTATAGCAGGGCTTGACGAAAAACGCAAGGCATTGTATGATGTTAACTGTATTTCCGGATATTTCCTTATTTCTATTTATTTCCATCATATTTTAGAAATAAACGGAAATATACTTCACGAATTATAGCGAAATAAGTGGAAATATTTTGAATATTTAATTTTATATAATTCCATGAAACCCGCCATCCACCCCCAATTTAATACCGCCGTTGTTGTCAGTTGCGCCTGCGGCGCCAGTTTTACCACCGGCTCCACGGCAACCGCTTTGCATACCGAAGTCTGCAGCCAGTGCCATCCCTTTTACACCGGCAAGCAGAAGCTTTTGGACGCGGCCGGAAGCATTGACAAGTTCAAAAAGCGCGCCATTGCCGCGGCCGGCATCAAGGCCGCCGTAAAGCCGAAAAAAGAACGCAAAGCCCGGACTGTCAAAAAGTAACCGCTTAACAACGCCCTCTGTAATAAGGGGGCGTTTTTGTGATAGAATATAATTGCTCCACAAATCACGGATTGACGCAGATTACTGAACGGATAGTTGAAATTTTCCTAAGAACTTTACTAACCGGATAATCAATCTGTGAATCTGTGCTTATCTGTGATCTGTGTAATATTATGGAAACTTCTTTTCAAAAAATCCTAACCGAATACAACCAGCTGACCCTGGATATGTCCCAGGGCGGCGGTTTCGACATGGCCAAGTTGGGAAAAAGGCAGGCGCGGCTGATGCCTATTGTGGAAAAAATCCGGGAAGCGGAAAAACTGGAAAAAGAGCTGGAAGGCAACCAAAAACTTTTAACGGACAGCGACGCGGAAATTAAAAGCATGGCTTTGGACGAAGGACGGCGACTGGAATCAAAAATCTTAGACCTTAAATCTAAAATTGAAGAGATGCTCCTACCGCACGATGCCAACGACGACAAAAACGTGATTGTGGAAATCCGCGCCGGAGCCGGGGGCGACGAGGCTACGCTTTTTGCGGCGGAAATGTTCAGGGCTTACGGCAAATTCGCGGAGAGTTTTGGCTTTAAACCGCACATTGTTTCTTCGTCAAAAAGCGATGCCGGCGGATTCAAAGAAGTGATTTTTGAAATTTACGGACGGGTTTCCGCGGAGCATCACCCATACCAAATGCTTAAGTACGAATCCGGCGTGCACCGCGTGCAAAGGGTTCCGGATACGGAAAAATCCGGACGCGTGCATACATCTACAATTACGGTGGCGGTTTTGCCAATTTTGCAGGAAAAAGATTACGCCATCGCGGACAAAGATTTAAAAATTGAAGCGACAACTTCCAGCGGACACGGCGGGCAATCGGTGAACACGACTTATTCTGCCATCCGCATTACGCATATTCCCACCGGCATAACCGCCCAATGCCAGGACGAACGCTCCCAGGCCCAAAACAGGGAAAAAGCCCTGGCCGTAATCCGCGCGCGAGTCGCCGCCCATTACGAACAGATTGAGAGCAAAAAAGTCCGCGACCTTACCAAGTCGCAAATTGGCACCGGCGACCGCAGTGAAAAAATCCGCACCTACAACTTCCCGCAGGATAGAGTTACGGACCATCGCATAAACGAAAACTTCAACCAGATAAATTTGATAATGGAAGGAAAATTTGCCGATATAATAGACGCTTTGCAAAGAGCGGATTTGGAAGCGAAGAAGGAAGCATTAAAAAAATAATTTTTTTCTATGGTTAAATTAATCGGTCACGCGAATGGAAAAATGGAAATTGAAAGCGATAACCCCTTAGACAAGGAAGCTTTTGAGGGAAAAAGTGAATTTAGCCGCAAGTTGGCGAGGGCTCGTTTATACATAAATAACATCTTTGAGTTAGAAAATTTAACTAATAAAGAACTTTTGATCCTAAGTTTTTATGTCAGAAAAATAGAACAGGAAATATCAAAATCGGATTCAAACTATATGGAAATTGATCGCGAAGCCGCTTATAGGTGGCTTCGTCATATTACCGGTTATAATCCGTACGATTTTAAAGGCGTCCGGTATAACCATTTTTCGCCGGAGGAAAAAATCTTTATAGAAAAACTGCGACAAGAATTTAATCAAAATGACGATACGGGAAGCTTTGAAAAAAGTTAACAACACTGAAACGGAACTCCTTTTGGCTTATGTACTTAAAAGGCCAAAAGAGTTTTTGTATATGAACGGGGAACGCAGACTAACACGGACGCAAACAGACAGATTAACACGGATGATAAAACGCGGGGAAAATGGCGAGCCGGTGGCTTATATTTTGGGATATAAGGATTTTATGGGGCTGAGGCTTAAGGTTAATAAAGATGCGCTGGTTCCGCGGCCGGAGACGGAAGAATTGGTTGGTAAAGTTCTTAAAGTTTCTAAAGTTCATAAAGTCGGAGTGCCTCTAAAAATTCTGGACGTAGGCACCGGCAGCGGGTGCGTTGCTGTTTCCCTCGCGAAACTGCTAACAAGGGCACCCCTTGCGCGGCGCAAGGGGCGCCCTTGTTTTGAATTTTACGCGTCCGACATTTCGTCCGGGGCTTTAAAAGTCGCCAAGCAAAATGCCAAAATCCACAATGTGAAAATAAAATTTATCCAATCGGACCTTTTTAAAAACATTGGCGGCAGGTTTGACGTAATTATTGCCAACCTGCCGTATGTGCCAAAAGAGTATTATGTATCCAGTATTAAGTATCTAGTATGGGAGCCGAAAATCGCTTTGATTGACGAGACAAAGGATTTTGATATTTATGAAAGATTTTTGCGGGAAGTTTCTGGCCATTTAAACCCCAAAGGTAAAATTTATTTGGAAATAGATCCAAAAGCCAAAGCTTTGATTACAAAATGGCAAAAAAAATACCTGCCAAAAGCAAGTGCTGAATTTTATCATGATTTTAATAATCTGTGGCGCTACGCGGAAATAAAAAATATATAGCGGAGGCACAGGTGCGCCTCCGGAGAGCGTTACCTTTTGGGTGCGTGAGATTGTATTTTTAAAACACAATTAAGACAAAAAATCGTGGTTTAACTAGTTAAGTTGCTTCAAGGGATATGTGTGTGTTGAAATGAAAATTTCAAAACACGCGTATTTCTTGAACATTGCGATTTTGATTAAGTTTTTTCGTAAAAAAATTTCCGGAAATAAGCACCCAAAAGGTAACGCTTGCCCGTCTAAGAAACCTCATTACCTTGTTTCCCTCCGTTTGTTTTGGTAATGTCAGAGAGAAATGGACAGTTACTGTCCAAGCCCCGATTTCATTGGAAGGCCAGTTATCTTGTATAATTTTTGAAGTTGTTTCTGTTAAAAGCCGGAGGCCATTTAAAACAGCTATCCCAACTTTTCCGTCTTCTGCTGCCCGAACCTCAAACGTTACATTTCCGCTGATTTTAGCCATCCTGGCAAATGGCGGGTAAGGCATCCTTTCTTTGAGCTTTTCAAAGTTATTATCCTGCTCGGCCGCTCCTCCGGCCGTAGAAACGAAAAGACAAACCACGAGTGCCGCGAGTCTCATTTTATAAGACCCTCCTTGCTAAAAGTATATACTTTAATTTATTTAAAGTAAAAATTTACATCAAAAAAACGCCCCGATTTAATATCAGAGCGTTTAATAAAAATGTTATTTCTTCTCCGCGGATTTTTCTTCTTTTTTCTTGTCGTCTTTGGCCGCGGGAGCTAAAGCGGCATCGGGCTTTTGTTCGGCCGCGCCTTCCACTTTGCTGATATCTTCCACAACCGGGGCGGCCAGTTCCGCTTCCACATCGCGCGGCGGCTGGACTTTAATAACCAGTTCCTCGGCGGGAGTTAAAACTTTAACTTTAGCCGGAATTGCCAAGTCTTTAATGTGGATGGAGTCCTGCAAAGTTTTTAAAATATCCAGGCTAACTATAATGTTGTGGGGCAAATCAGCCGGTAAACATTCCACTTCCAGTTCGTTTAAAACCTTGACCAAAATACCGCCCAGAGTCTTTACGGCCGGAGCTTCGCCGGTAAATTCCAAAACCACTTTGGCTTTGAGTTTTTCCGTCATGCTGACCTGGTAAAAATCCACGTGCGTGGGCTGGCTGGTTAAGTAATGGGTTTGGACGTCGTGGAGCAAAACAGGATGCGTTTTGCCGTCTTCCGTGACCAATTCCACAATCGTGCTCTCGCCCGCTTTTTTTAACAGCTTGTCAAATTCCCGCGCGTCTACGGTTAAATTCTCATTTTGCACCTTATGCCCGTACAAAACCGCGGGCAATCTGCCGACTTTGCGCAACTTGGCCGGCGTGGTGGTTTTTAAATCGCGCGCCTGCGCTTGTAGCTGCAATTTGTCCATTTAAATCTTTCTTGATGACTTTGCCCATCAGCTTCCGAGTGTCATCCTAAACTTGTTTCAGGATCCATAGAATAGAAAATGGATCGCCAATTAAATTCAAAATAACAGCCTACTTGCCTACTCACAAAATCTTAATGTTTGATGATTGTAACAAAAGCCCCTGCTTTTGGCAAGGGGGTTTGGATGTGAATCCGATAACCTCTATAGTGTCCACCCCGGACAAGCGCGTCCGAGATCCGGGGTCCAGTAAATAAGCCTGGTTCTGGATCCCGGATATTTTCACAGCCCTGAAAATTCCGGGATGGCAACGGTTATTGGACTCACATCTTTGGGTCAAAAAATTAGCTAATTTTTTGACGGGACGTGGGTAAATCCGGAGACAAAATCCCCTTTAAATTCCTTTAAGGCCTGATGGATGCCTATAATTTCGTTGGCGGCAATGGGTTGGAGCTTGTTGAACTTGGCGCTGTCGGAGGAGGTGAGGTCTGTAATTACGCCCACGCTAAAGACTTCGGGACCGGAAATCTCCACGTTGAACATAACCGAGCTTTTGCATTTGTGGCAGTCGGAGTGGATTAAAATGCGGGCCTGGTTAAAAGCTTCGTGCTGCTGGGTTTCCAAAATCCTGGTCCTGTCCAGGTTGTATTTGTTGCCGCAAACCGGGCACTTTAAAATAAACCCCAGCCACTTAATGATTTTTTTCAAATCAAAATTTTTCATAATCTATTCTAATCTACGAATTGAAACGAATATACGAATCGTCACGAATCCGCGAATTGATAAACACTCGCTGATTCGTCTCCATTCGTAAATTCGAACATCTAAATTATAGCATTGTCCTTTAAAACCGCAAAGCCTTGGACTGCAGACTGACATTTTCCGCTATGCCTAAAATAAGCAAGCTTACCACCAGGGAACTGCCGCCGGCCGAAACAAACGGCAAAGGAATGCCGGTTACCGGCAAAAGGCCTACGTTCATCCCAACGTTAATTAAGACCTGAAAAAAGAAAAAAAACAGCGCGCCCCCGCAAATATACATACCCAAATCGTCCCTGGCTTCCCGTAAAATTTTTAGCAGCCGGAAAATCAGGAAAAAATACAGCCCGAGCAGGGTAAAGGAACCCAAAAAACCAATTTCCTCGCTGGCGGCGGCGTAAATAAAATCCGTCTGGCGTTCGGGTAAAAATTTGCGCTGGCTTTGCACGCCTTTGCCCAGGCCGCGGCCAAAAAATTCTCCGCTGCCCACGGCAATGGTGGCCTGCTCCACGTTGTAGCCGCGGCCCTGGGGATCCAATCCCGGATTTATAAAAACCATAACCCTGTCTTTTTGGTAAGGCTTTAAAACAAACTTCCAGCCCGCTCCCACAAACACCAGAAACAAAATAAACAGTACGGCCAAAAACCTTTTTTTAATCGGACTTAATAAAATTATACCCATCCAAAGACTTAAAATAATTATGGCCGAGCCTAAATCCGGCTGGACCAAAATCAGCGCCGCGGGCACAAAAGCATAAGCGAAAGACCACAGCAAAGTGCTCCAGGAATTTATCTGGCCGCGCTTTAAATACAGCAGGCGCGACAGACCCAAAATTACCGAAAGCTTCACCAGTTCCGCGGGCTGGAAACCCAAAAAAGCTATGCTCAGCCAGCGGCGGCCGCCGTGGACAAGGGTGCCGAATACCAAAACGTAAAACAACAACAAAACGCAGGCCACGTAAACAATGCGGTTTATTTTGGCCAAACGGTGATAATCAAACAAGCTGAAGAAAAAAAAGCCGCCAAAACCCAGGATGAAAAAAATCAGCTGGCGGTAAAAAATCGCCTTGCTGTCTTCCGAAAGCGTGGTGGCGTATAAAATGGCCGAACCCGACAAAGACAACAGCACAACGGCCACGAGCAGCGGGATATCTATATATTTAAAACGGTTTAGGAATTTTATCATTTTACCCTTAATCCTTTATCTTTAACATTTCCATCCTCAACCGGTCAAGGATTAAGGATTAAGGATTGGTCCCCGGATGGCTCAAATCCGATGCCGGGCCCGGAGCCACCGTTGGAATGGAAATATTGTTCGGGTCCAGCGTATCGGTATCCGCCGTAACCTGGACCTGGCCAAGATTATTTACGGTCATATTTGGCCACAGCTGCTTGTAGGCGCGGGTCTCAAACGGGGCGACGGTGAATTCGTCGCGCTGGCTTACGCCGATGATTTTACCGCCGGTATCAAACAGCACAAAAGTCAGGCGCACCTGGCCCAGGCTGTAAGGGCTGTTGTTTACAAAATTACCCTGGACCACAAAGGCTTCGGGGGAAAATTGGGTTGACGTGCTCGGCAGCGAAGTATTTAAGGCAACCTGGGGAATCCGCAGGCGTTTTTGCCAGGGCAAGGTTTGCGGCAGCGCCGCATTGGCATAAGTTATCTGGGCGGGCAGGGAAAATGTCGGCACTGTCAGGTACTTGGTCTGGTTGGGTAAAAGAAAAAAAGCGCCATCGTAGCTGTAAATTTGCTGTTTTTGGGCGTTATAGAAATCAAACTCATACGGAACTTTATCCAGCGACAAATCCAGGTTGGGATTGCTGATTTGGGCAATGGCCGCGTACTGGCCCGAACCCAAAGTGGTAACGCTGACCGGAGAAATTTGCGGAGCCTGGGGATTGGTAAAGCTCGGCTTGGCTGTAATGGCGCCCTGGCCGTAACGGGACAACCAAATTCTGCAGGAAACGTCTTTGGCAATATAATACGCCGGGATTATCGCCAAAATCAGAAAAATAAACACCCACCTAAAAAACGGCGGGAAGCGGCCCAGGGTTGTTTGCGCCTCAAGCTCGACTTCTTCTATCCCAATTTCAATTTTATCTTTTAACAGCGACATAATAGCGCGATTTTGTTTGTTTTTTACAATTTTATTATAGCAAAGTCGGGGGATTTTTGGTATGCTGTTTGCGGAAGCTGCGAAAACGGGGCTGACACAAACGCCGCAACCACAGAGCCAACATACAGCCTTTGCGTTCAGCGCCGCACCCTCAGCTTCTATTAAAATGAAATTCACCCATCTCCACTGCCACAGCCATTATTCATTACTGGACGGTTTAAGCAAAATCGAGCCGCTTGTTGAACGCGCCAAGGAACTGGATATGGACAGCATTGCGGTAACGGATCACGGTGTCATGTACGGGACGATTGAATTTTATAATCACTGCCGGGAAGTCGGAGTTAAACCCATTGTGGGAGTTGAGGCTTACATTGCTCCGCGCGGCATGGAAGAAAAAGAAGGGAGAATTGACGCCGATTACCATCATCTAATCCTGCTGGCCCAAAACGACGCCGGCTATAAAAATTTAATCAAGCTGACCACCGAAGCGCATTTGCGGGGATTTTATTACAAGCCGCGGATAGATTTGGCCTTGCTGAAAAACCACGCCGAGGGCTTAATTTGCCTTTCCGGCTGCCAACGCGGCGAGATTGCCCGGTCGGTTATGAGCAAACCCGAGGAAGAGGCGCAAAAAGTTTTGGAAAAATATCTGGACATTTTCGGCAGGGAAAAATTGTTTATAGAAATCCAGCGCAACAGCAAAACCGGCGACCCTAAAGAAGAACTGCTCAACCAAAAATTAATGGCGCTGGCCAAAAAAAACAACCTTGACCTGGTGGCCACGGCCGACTGCCACTATATATACCCGGAAGATGCCGAAGCGCAGGACGTAATGGTCTGCATCGGTACCGGCAGAACGGTAAACGATGCCGACCGTTTGGACATGCGCGGTTATGACCTGTCTTTAAAATCCGGCGAAAGAATGCTGGAACTTTTTTACGATATTCCCGAGGCGGTGCAAAATACCCAAAAAGTGGCGGATTTATGCAGTTTGGAAATTTTGACAGACCAAAGATACTTTCCAAAAGTAGAAATCCCCCAAGGAACAACATCGGCGGATTATTTAAGGAAGGTCACTTATGAAAAAGCATTGCCGCTGTACGGCAAGCCTATAGATGTGTCATCGCGGGCGCGGCCGAAGCAATCTGATCCAAGCATCGAAGAAAAGATTGCTTCGTCGCCGATGGATTCCTCCGGGGCTCCTCGCGATGACAGCCGGGTTGATGAACACCTTGCTATTCCGGAAGAAATTAAAACCCGCATAGATTACGAACTCAACATTATCTGCAAAAAAGGTTTTGACAGTTACTTTTTAATGGTCGCGGACGTGGTGCGGGGCGCCCATAATATCGGCGCTATTACCAACACCAGAGGAAGCGCCGCCGGCAGCATCGTGGGCCGGATTTTGGGCATTACAAATGTCGACCCTTTATATTACGAATTGCCCTTTGAGCGTTTTTTAACCATGTACCGCCCCGCTCCGCCCGATATAGATTTGGATATTGCCGATAACCGCCGGGACGAATCAATTGTTTACATCACAAAAAAATACGGCCCGGATAAAGTCGCGCAAATTATAACTTTTGGGACCATGGCCGCGCGCGCCTCGGTCAGGGATGTCGGCCGCGCTCTGGCCATCCCTTATTCCAAGTGCGACCAAATTGCCAAAATGATTCCTCTGGGAAAGCAGGGCTTTTTAATGACGCTGGAAAAAGCTTTGCAAAACACCCCTGAACTTAAGGAAATTTACGACCGTGACCCGGAAACCAAACGCGTTTTGGACATTGCCAAAAAACTGGAGGGTTGCGCGCGCCACGCCTCCATGCACGCCGCCGGAATCGTCATAACCCCCACCGCCTTAACCGACTACATGCCTCTGCAAAAAGAGCCGGACGGCGAGCGGATTATCACCCAATACGACATGTACGCGCTGGATGTGAATTCCGGCGGCAGCGGGGCTCTGGGCGTCGTAAAACTGGATTTGCTGGGCATTCGCAACCTCAGCATCCTGGAATCCGCCGTCAGAATGGTGGAAAAAAGGCATAATTTAACAATTGATATTTACAACCTTCCGCATCCCGACGCGAAAACTTTTAAAATGCTTTCCGAAGGCCTGACTTTTGGCGTTTTCCAGCTGGGGTCTTCCGGCATTACCCGCTATCTGAAAGAACTCAAGCCGAAAAATATTTTTGACATTATGGCCATGATAGCGCTTTACCGTCCGGGCCCCATGGGGATTATTCCCGAATATATAGAGCGCGTGCATAACCCGTCTAAAATCGCTTATTTTGACCCCCGGATGAAAGAATACCTGGAGCGGAGCCTGGGCCTGCTGGTTTATCAGGACGATGTCTTGCTGACTGTCATTAAAATCGCCGGCTACAGCTGGGAAGAGGCGGATAAATTCCGCAAAGCCATGGGCAAAAAAATTCCGGTGGAAATGACCAAGCAAAAAATTAAATTCATAGATGGCTGCGTTAAAGGCGGCATGCGCGCCGAAAAGGCGGCGGAACTTTTCGCCTTAATAGAACCTTTTGCCGCCTACGGTTTTGGCAAAGCGCACGCGGCTTCTTACAGCACCGTCAGTTACCAGACGGCCTATATGAAAGCCAACTACCCGGTGGAATTTATGGCGGCTTTAATGACCGCGGAAAGCGGCGACGAGGAAAAAATTTACGAAGCCGTGGAGGAGTGCAAAGCTTTGGGTATCAGCGTACTGCCGCCGGATGTTAACGAATCGCTTGGGGATTTTACGGTGGTGGATCACAGCACGATTAGGTTTGGGCTTAACGCGATTAAAAATCTGGGGTCGGATGTCATAGCCAAGATTATAGGGATTAGGGGTGAGCTGTTGGGGAACAGTAACCCGGTTGGCCCCCTCTATCCTACCCTGCCGCCTTTCTCGTCCCTAGAAGATTTCCTGACCCGCGCCTACACCAAAAATCTCAATAAAAAATCCTGGGAGGCCCTGGTCAAAGCCGGGGCGCTGGATGCTTACGGCGAACGCGGCCGGCTGCTTAATAATACCGAGGAAATTTTGGACTTTATCCGCGAAAATTTTAAAAACCAAAACAGCGGGCAAAATTCCCTGTTCGGCAAATCCCTGCAAATGGGAAAATTAAAATTAAAGGACTCGGCGCCCGCCACCAAAGAAGAAAAACTGGTCTGGGAAAAAGAGCATTTGGGCATGTACGTTTCGGCGCATCCTCTTGATAATCACAAAAAAGTCCTGTCCACGCTGCGCTCCATAAAAAGCTTGTCCCTGGAAGAAGTGGGTTTAAACCTGACTTTGGGCGGCATTGTGTCGCGGCTTAAGCGCACTTTAACGCGTAAAAACGACCCTATGGCTTTTTTTACCCTGGGCGACGGCGGCGGCAGCCTGGAAGTTTTGGTTTTTCCCAAGGTTATGGAAAAAGCTTTGCCGTTCTTAAGCGATGACAAAATCCTGCGGATTACCGGCAGGCTCAGCGACAAAGATGAGCAGCTAAAGCTCATCGCGGACGAAATCAAGGAACTGCCCGGCGACGATTTATACAATATGGCGCTGTCGGAAATGGAAAAAAACAAGAGCGTGGTTCTGCATATGTCCAGCCTGGCCAATATGGAAATTTTAAACAGGATAAAGGGGATTTTACAAAAATACCCCGGTAACGCCCAAGTTTACCTGTCCATAGGCAGCGGGAATTCTGCCAAAAAAATAAAAACCCAGTCCCTGGTGGGAATGAATAATGATTTGATGGCGGAGCTGAGATCGGTGGATGAGATTGGCATGGTCGGGGTGGATTAGGTCAGTTGAAAGTTGATAGTAGAAAGTTTCCGCCGGAGGCGGATCCGCCTCCGGCGGAAAAAGTCTCGGAATTCCCTTGAAGCTACCAAAGGAATTAAAGCCTTTGTTACGGCAATTTGCCTGTGGAAAACACTTCTTGCCAATAGTTTGCTTATTTGTTATAGTAATTTTAGTTTCTCAAATATCGATCCAGGTTTACCAGCCTGGGGAGTTTGAAACAAATCGCAATAAATCTGCTTTGGTTCTAGAGGCCACGGCTGATGAAAAGTCCTTCCAAAATTTTGGAAGGAATTCTGGGACGGAAACGTCTCTAAATGGGACCCCGGAATTTAGTCGCTGATGATTATCGGTGATTAAATTCCGGGGTTTTGTTTTATGCCGCTAATCCAAGGGGAATCCTCGCGCAGTAGCATTAATATATAGTTAACGATTACTATCGAATCAATTTTATATAAATCTCAAATTGCCTGCGCGAGGATTCCCCTTGGATTGAGATGACACCTTACTTATGAACAAAATTACCGAAAAATATTTCAGCCACCAAAATTTTGCCGGCCAAGCCAAAGCGGCTTTAAGGGATGTCTGCGGGCAAACAGGTTTCGTAGTGGGCGGGGAAATTTATCGCGGCAGGATTTTGGATAATAACAAAGTCGGCAGTGTTATTTACAGCGGCATTTATAAAGACAATCCCGCGGCTTTAAAACTTCAGGGGCTAAAACCGGAAGTTAATGAAACCGATTTGATGGCGGATTTTGAAAAACAAAATAAAAGCAAGGTTATACGGCTGCCAAAAATCTACCTGTCGCAAAAATGGTCCAAAGCCAAAGGATACGGTTTTATTATTTCGGAATTTGTCAGCGGAAAAAAAATTTACGGTGACGGGCTGGCGGTTAAAAAAGATATGCGGATCTTCGCGGATTTTTACCGGGAATTCCGGGCCAAGGCGGTAAAAAAAGCCTTTATAAAACAAAGCTGCCCTGGAGCGCTGGATTTTTCCTTTGACCGCGTGCTAAAATGGACGGAGTTGTGCCGTTTTAAAAAATACACCGGTTTTAAAGATTACAAAAATGAACTGATTGCTTACCGGGGTTTAGCCGATAAATTTTTAGCCGACCACCCAATGGTTTTTGGCCACGGACATCTTTCACCGGATGATATTTTAGCCAGCAAAGATGGACAGTATATTTTGCTGTCCAATCTGTTCTGGCGCTGGCAGCCCAAATATTACGATCTGGCTTTTAACGTTTACACGCGCCTGCAGCAGTTGAGAGACGAATCAATCGGCACCGGCCAAATAAAAAAATATATCAACAATTGGCTGAAAATTTATCAAACCATCCCCGGGGTAAAAAAAGACGGTTATTTCCGGCGGCGGATTTTGACGCTGCTGCTGGAACGTTCGCTCGGCGCTATTTTGGTGGACGTTGGCAGCAACCAAGAACTGGCTAAAAATAAAAAGCAGTTTAAACATTTTATAAAACTTCACAAACAAATTTTTGCGTATTTGCGTAATCAATTAACCGAATAATATTATGGACGACAATAACCAAAAAAACCTTGAACCCATCCGCCACTCCCTGGCTCATTTGCTGGCCGCGGCCGTAATTCAGCTGTATCCCGGCTCCAAAAATGCCATCGGACCGGCCATAGACGACGGCTTTTACCAGGATTTTGATTTACCCGCGCCGATTACGGACAAAGATTTACCCAAGATTGAAAAAAAGATGCGGCAACTTTTACCCACCTGGGAGACTTTTGAAGGCACGGAAGTTTCCCTTGAGGAAGCAAAAAAACAATTCGCCTGGAACGAATACAAGACTGAACTGATTGATGAATTAGCCGGCGCCGGCAAAAACCTGACTTTTTATACTTCCGGCGGTTTTGTGGACTTGTGCAAAGGCGGCCACTCGCTGTCGCCAAAAAAAGAAATTAAACCCGACGCTTTTAAGCTCACAAAAGTCGCCGGCGCCTACTGGCGCGGCAACGAAAAAAATAAAATGCTGACGCGCGTTTACGGCGTGGCTTTTGGCACCAAGGAGGAACTGGATAAATATCTCGCGATGATTGCCGAAGCGGAAAAACGCGACCACAGAAAACTTGGGCAACAACTGGATTTGTTCACCATTTCCGACTTGGTAGGCAAAGGGCTGCCCTTGTTTACCCCCAAAGGCGCTTTAATCCGTGAACTGCTGAATGAATATTCGCAAAGCCTGCGGGCCAAAAAGGGCTGGCAAAAAGTCTGGAGTCCGCATATCACAAAAAACGAATTGTACAAAATTTCCGGCCACTGGGCCAAGTTCGGCGATGAGTTATTTTTGGTAAAAAGCCAGGAAACATCGGATGAATTGGTTATGAAGCCCATGAACTGTCCGCACCATCAGCAAATTTACGCCAGCCGTCCACATAGCTATCGTGAATTACCAATCAAATATATGGAAACTACTACGGACTATCGTGACGAAAAAGCCGGAGAGCTTTTGGGTTTGTCCCGTGTCCGTTGTATTACCCAGGATGACAGCCACACCTTTTGCACGCCGGATCAAATTGAGCAGATTTACCAAGAACTGATAGATGTGACTAAGGTTTTTTACGACACAATTGGAATGAAGACACGGGCCAGGTTGTCTTTCCGCGACCCAAATCAGCCGGAAAAATATTTGGGTGAAGTTGAGTTGTGGGACAAAGCCCAGGAAATTATTTTAAACATCGCCCAAAAAAACCAGCTGAATTATTTTGTGGCCGAAGGCGAAGCCGCTTTTTACGGACCCAAAATTGACTTTCTGGCTACCGATGCCCTCGGCCGGGAATGGCAGCTGGCCACGCCGCAACTGGATTTTGTCCAACCCAAGCGTTTTGGCTTGGTCTATATAGACCACGAGGGCAGGGAACAGACTCCGGTTATGATCCATTTTGCTTTAATGGGCTCCATAGAAAGATTTTTGTCAGTCTACATTGAACACACCGCCGGGGCTTTTCCGTTGTGGCTGTCCCCTGTCCAAATTGCTGTTTTGCCAATTTCCGATAACCAGATTGAATATGCCAAATCGGTGCGTGATGAACTGCTGGCAAGTGACGAAAACCTGAGGATTGAAATTGACGAACGCGCCGAGTCCATTGGCAAAAAAATCCGCGAAGCCACAATGCAAAAAATCCCCTACCAGCTGATTGTAGGGGAAAAGGAAGTTGAATCCAAAAATGTTTCGGTTCGCTTCCGCGACGGCACGGACTTAGGGCAAATATCGCTTAAAGAATTCTCCGAGAAGATAAAATTGGAGATTGCAAATAAGAGTTAAGTCAAAACCCTGGCCCCATCCTTTGTAATTGCCACCGTATGTTCAAAATGGGCGGAGAGGCCGCCGTCTACGGTGCGGATGGTCCAGCCGTCGTTATCAATATTGACAAAGTATTCGTGTTCACAAAGCATCGGCTCAATGGCCAAAACCATTCCCTCGCGCAACAGTTCGCCTGTGTTTTTTTTGCCGTAACAAGGGACGGCAGGGTCTTCGTGGACATCGTAGCCTACGCCGTGGCCGACTAAATCGCGCACCGCGGAAAAACCGTTTTTTTCGGCCGTGGACTGGATGGCAAAACTTATATCCCCTATTTTGTTGCCGGCCCGCGCCTCGGCAATCGCCAAATCCAGAGACTTTTTTGTAACATCAATAAGTTTTCGCGCGCGCGCCGGTATCTGCCCCACGCCCACGGTAATGGCGTGGTCGGTATAAAGCCCCTTATATTCCATACCGATGTCCAAACTGATTATGTCGCCGTTTTTTAAAACCTCAAGGCCGGAGGGGATGCCGTGCACTACAACGTCGTTTACGGAAGCGCACAAACCCGCGGGAAAGGGATTTTTCTTTGGCCCGTAATTTTTAAAGCTCGGCCGGCCCCCGCGGGCGTAAATTTCCGCTTCCGCGAATTTATTTAACTCAAAAGTAGAAACGCCGGGCTTGACCAGCGCGGCGGTTTGCCGCAAAATCTCATGCAAAATAAGACCGCCCCCGGCAATGGTATCTATTTCTTCCATGCTTTTAATCAAACCCTTTTTCATAAAATACTATTCTGCGGTTTTGACGGCCGTCAAAACCGCAGAATAGTATTTCAGCCAACTGTCCTTAAATTTAAGCTCCGGCTTTATTTTCAATTTGGCGGCTCAGCCTTTTCTTGGCCTCTATAATGGTTCCCATTGTGGAAACTTTTACAAAGGGATACTTAGTCTTAAAAAACGCCACGACCTGGGAAATATTTTTTTTGTAATAGGCGACGCGGTTTTTTAAAGCCTTGTTATTGTCGTCCGGACGCTTGGAATATTTGCCGCGGAAGTAGGTTTTTCGGACTGTCATCCGGCGCATGGTTTCAGCCAGCGGAATGCGCAAATACACAAACAGGATATTTCCGCGCTTTTCGGCCTTTAGCCACTTGGCCACAAGCCTGGCCTCGCCCAGCATTTTGGGCGTGCCGTTAAAAAGAATTCCCCTGCTTTTTGCCGTGGCGTTAATCCTGTCTTTCAGCAAATCCCTGACCAGTTCGGTTGGAGTAAGCTTGCCGCTGTCCAAAGTTTTATCCAGCTGATATTTTTTTCGCAATTTTGGATTGTTTTCCAAAGCGCGAAGTTCCCTGCCCATATCCAAATCGTAAAGATGGTATTTTTTCGCCAAAAACCTGCCGTGCGTGGCCTTGCCGGCCGCAGGGTCACCCAATAAAATTATATTAAGCGGTTGGGTTTTATCGTTCATTAAAAAATATTTTAATATCAATAATGTTCAACAGTATCCTAAAAATCAGAACTCGCGCGTTTGCCCGCTAACGAGGCATTTTTTGGGGATTTTACGAGGCGTAGCCGGGCCTACGCCGAATAATACCGGAAAAAAATAACGATGTCAGCGGGCAAACCCCCTGTGGTTTTAAACCTTAATTTAAATCATTATGGCTAAAACGCGTAAGTCCTAAAAATGTCAAAGCTTAAACTTTTGGTTTTCATCCAGCCTTAACGCCTTGTTAATATTGTCCATTACGGTTTCAACATCCGGCCGCCCGTCGATTTCAAAAAATTTGGTTTGCTGTTTCAGGTACTCAAGCACCGGCACGGTTTCTTCCTGATATTGCGCCAGGCGAAATTCAATTTTCTCCCTGGTATCGTCCGCGCGTTTTTCAATTTCCGCGCGCTTGAGCAACCTTGCCAGCGATTCCCCCGGCGGCAGCGAAACATACAAAGTCGCGAAATCGCCTCTGCCCTGGCCCTTAAGATAACTAAGCAAAAACTCGGCCTGTCCCAGGCGGCGCGGGATGCCGTCAAAAATCACGCCCCGGGTTTTTGGAATTTCACTTAGGCGCATTTTAACCACCTGGTACAAATCCTCGTCCGAGAGCAGCACTCCTGAATCTATCAAACTTTTAATCCTTATGCCCAGAATACTTGTGCCGGCCGCGACTTCACGCAGAATACCGCCCATTTCCCAATAAAAAAAGTCCAGGCGTTTGGCCAAAAACTTAGCCTGCGTGCCCTTGCCGCTGCCCTGTGGACCGATAAAAAAGATGGTATTGAGTTGCATATTCGCCTTTATTATAAATGGTTTTTTGGTTTTTATCAAGCTTGTGTTATAATAAACAAAATTTTACCTCTGGAAATCAAAAACCAACTAAAGATGAATTCAATTTTTCTTGAACTTGCCGTTGTTTTAATTTTAGCCGGCTCCATAGCGGTTTTAGTCAGCTTTTTCAAGCAACCAAGCATTATCGCCTATATTATTACCGGGCTGATTGTAGGCCCGTTTGGCTATTACCATTTACAGCAACGGGAAGTGTTCGACGCTCTCGGCCAGATTGGCATCACCCTGCTTTTGTTTATGGTCGGGCTGGAATTGGATTTGGCCCAGCTTAAAACCATCGGCCGCGCGGCTTTGTTTACCGGCATCGGCCAGGTTATTTTTACCACTTCCATAGGCTATTTGATTTTACGCGCTCTGCGTTTTCCGGCCCAGGCTTCCCTGCTCATAGCTCCCGCTCTGACTTTTTCTTCCACCATAATTGTGGTCAAACTGCTTACCGAAAAGCATGACCTGCAAAGTTTGTACGGCAAACTGGTGGTGGGAATTTTTTTAACCCAGGATTTAGTCGCCATCCTGATTCTGGTGGGGTTGTCCGGCTTTTCGCCTTCCGCCTCGCCGCTGTACGCGGGCCTGCCGCTGTGGCAAAACCTGATTATGATTTTGGTCCGGGCGTTAATTTTGGTTTTGCTGGTCTGGTGGGCTTCGGTGAAAATTTTTCCGAAAATCTTAAAATTAATCGGCCGCTCCGACGAATTGCTTTTAATTTTCGGCCTGGCCTGGGCCCTTGGGCTGGCCAGTTTTGTTGCCCTGCCGTTTATGGGTTTTTCCCTGGAAATAGGGGGGTTTTTGGCCGGTTTGGCCCTGGCAAAATCGGCTCTGCATTATGAAATTTCCGCGCGGGTTAAATCTTTGCGCGATTTTTTTATTATTATCTTTTTTATTGTCCTGGGTTCGCAACTGGCTTTTACGGGACTGGCCGGCCTGACGCGGCCGGCCATAATTTTATCCCTGTTCGTACTAATTGGCAATCCGCTTATTGTGATGCTGCTCCTGGCCTGCTTTGGTTATAAGCCGAGGACCGGATTGTTAGCCGGTATTACCGTTGGCCAGATTTCCGAGTTCAGTTTAATTTTAATGGCCCTGGGCAACAAACTCGGGCTGGTTTCTTCCGGCGATGTGGCCATGGTAACCCTGGTGGGCATTATCACCTTTTCCCTGTGCTCGTATATGATTTTATATTCCAGTCAAATTTCCCAAATACTGAAACCGCTGCTTAAAATTCTGGATTTCCGCAAAGGGTACGCGGAAAGAGGATTGCACAACCTGACGTTAAGCAACCATATTATTTTAGCCGGCGCTAATCGCGCCGGGCACCATTTGGTGGAAGCGTTAATAAAACAAAATAAAAAATTTGTGGTCGTGGATTTTAATCCCGATGTCGTTGAACGCTGTACCAAACAAGGCGTGCTGGCCATTTGCGGCGATATCAGCGACCCTTACATCCAGGACCAGGTTAATTTGGCGGAAGCGAAACTGGTTATTTCCACCGTTCCCGATATGGCCGACAACCTGGCCTTAATTGACGCGGTAAAAAAACGTACGGCCAAAAAAACGCGCAAGCCCAAACTTATTTTTATGGCCCAGGACGAAGACCAAATCCGCCACCTTTACCAAAACCATATTGACTACGTCATCTCCCCTCACTTTATGGGCGGCCTCCACCTGGCCGACATCCTCTCCGGCGATACCACCCTCCGCAGTTTAAAAAAATTGCGTGAGGAGCATTTGAGGATTATTGGGATTTAATTCGTAATTTTAAATCCCCTTGAAGGCAGCCTTCAAGGGGATTTTCATTCACTAAAGTACTTTTTGTTACGGGTCTGATATTTTTTAGATAATGCCTTAAAAATTCCTAGCCCTCCACCAGTCGACATCTTAAAACTATTCGTCTGCCTATCTAACAAGACGCCACGTCCCAGTGGGATCCTGTCCAATCGCAGGTTCCTGTTTTTACACCGCATTTGGACGGTTTACTCCTTTCATCAGCATAGGTTCCACCGGTAGGACTGGTGTAAACAGTTGCTCCATCGCTTCTAATTGAGGGAGGCGGGTTTTTAAAGTTGGATATTATGTAATTGCTTAATCCTGCATCAGGGCTTAAATCCACCTTATATCCTCCACCATGACTGCAAATACCTGAACTATGGGCCCCGCCTGTCGTACTTGTTAAAGTCACGTTGCAATTAGCGCCGCAAGCCTGCTTTAAGCTAACTAATTCATTGATTATCCCCGGCTGAAGACCAGCGGTTGGTAAAGAGTTTACATTTATTCCGGCAGTCTGCAAACTGTTAGCACCTGCCGTACCTGTGGCTCCTGTCGTACCTGTCGTTGCCGCCGGCGCCGCGACCGCCGGGACGTTTGGGGGTTGGATGGTTTGGAATTGGATTAGGTCGGGGTTGATGGCTTTTAAAAGCACGTAGCCGACCAATAAAATTACCAGGGCGGTAATGGTGCTGACCAGCATCCCTTTGGCTTTTTCCACGGACTCGTTATTGCCGTCCGAGGAGATATAAAGATAGCCGGCAATGACAATAAAAAACACGCCCATAACGCTGGCTACCACAATGGCAAATTTATAAATCTGGTTAATGCAAAGAAAAAGCGGATTGCCGGTGGCGCCGGTGGGGCTTTTAATATCCGGCGTGCATAAATACTTGGTAATGGTTGCCTGGGGACTGGTTCCCCGCGAGCCGTATTGCGGCGTGTTGATTGCGGGGGTGGTTGGAGCGCCTGGAACAGTTTGAGCGTAAGCAGGCGCGTAAGAAAAAAACAGCTCCAAAAGCAATAGCAATAAAATATATTTTTTAAAATTTTGCATTATATTTTAATTAGGACTTAAAAAATCAAGCGGGTTGTAAGTGTAGCCTGAAGGCACTTTGTATGGGCCGTAAATTTTGGTGTAGGCTCCCTCGGTAATGGTAAATCCGGTGGCATCATAGACTCCAAAGTGTAAATGATAGCCGCGCTCCGGGCCGTATAATCTGGCCGTGGTATTTCCGGTGTTGCCCTCGTAGCCGATTAAATCTCCCTGCGAAAGGTGCTGGCCCATGCTGACTATAAATTTTTCCATATGGCCGTAAAGCGTCACGATTTGCGCCGGACCCGCGGCCGTGGTTACCGTGCTTTTTAGCGCCACCCAGTTGCCAAAATCCTGACCGCTTTCATCGGTACCCACCACATCGCCGTCAGCCGCGGCGTAAATGGGCTGGCCGGGCGGACCGGCAATATCTATCCCGTTATGAAAATTATAGCCCAGCGCCGTAAAACCGGTGTTGCCGTAGCCTTGGGTGATAATGCCGTCTATAGGCCAGGCCAGAATGCCGGGCGCTCCCACAATTTTATTCTTCCCGACCTTAATGCCCGCCTCGTCGTCCAGCGTTTCTATTTCCTTTTCCAGGTTAATTTCCTGAGCCTTGCTGGTAGACAGAAGTTTTTGGAAATTTTTTTCCGAACCCTGGGTGGCGTACAAAAGCTGTTGTTTCTGGTCGCGGACAGTGGTCAGCGAACTTTGCGTTACCTGTAATTCGGTTTGCAAAGCCTGCAATTGCGAAACCTGGGTCTGCAAATCATTTTGTTGCCCCTGCAACTGGGTTTTTAAGTCCTTGATTTTATCCGTTAGCTGGGACACCTGCGACTGCAAATTCTGGTTGTACTCTATCTGGTCCAAAAAATCGGTAAAACTATCGCTCAGCAGCGTGGCGTTTATGGCGTAGCGGTCGTCGTCCTCGTTGAGCTCAACTACCAGCTGGGCCAAAACCTGCCGGTTGTCGGCAATGTCCTGGATTTTTTGGTCAATCAACTGTTGCAGCTGGGTAATTTGGAGGTTGGCGTTGTCAATTTGGGTCTGCCGGGCCTCAATCTCCAGCTGGGTTGAGGCTACCTGGTCATTATAAATGGAGATTTCGTTTTTAAGGGAGCTGGCATTGTCCTGGGTGCTGGAAATTTGCTCCTGGTAATTGTTAATCTGTTCGTTAATTTGCAGCAGCTGCTGCTGGCTCTGGTTGAGTTTGTCCGCTACCGGGTCCGCAAAAGCAAAAGTGAATTTCAGGATAAAAGCAAAGGCCAAAATTAAGCCTAAAAAAAATTTTACTTTTGTTTGTGTGTCATATAAACTGTCCATTCATTGCATTATACCAAAGAATTGGGGGCGTTGGCAAAGTAAATATGGCGAACTGTTTTTACAAGGGGAATCCTTTTTGCTGCAAAAAGGATTCCCCTTGTAAAAACCGGCTACGACCCCAGCATCCCCACCGCCACCTCAATCCGCCTTAAGACTTCGTCCTTGCCAAGACCCAAAGCCAGGGTGGCGCAAACTTCAAAGGGGCCGGGACTTTTTTCCGCTCCGGTTAAAGCCGCGCGCAACGGCCAAAGCACGGATCCGTTATCATAACTTTTTTTCGCGATAAAAGCTTTAATGGCCGTTTCCAAATCCGGCGCGCTGAACTTGCTTTCCGGCAGAGCCGAGAGAAGTTCAAACAGTTCCCCTAATTTTTGGGCGGCGTCGGGCGCGTCGGATTTTTTCCAAACCAAAAGCTTGGGCTCGTAATCCCGCTGCTTAAAATAATAATCCGTGGCTTCGGCAATGTCCGAAAGTTTTTTCAGCCGTTCCCGCTCCAGCTTGGCAATGGCTTCCAGATATTCATAAGGTATGAGACGGCCTTCCGGCCCGGTCGCGCTGACATTCTCGTCTCCTTCGACAATCAACCCGGCCTGTTGCCAGTAGCGAATCAACTTTCTATAAAGAACGTCAGGCGCCATCTTTCTTATATACTGACTGTTTATCCAGTCAAGCTTGCCCATATCCAAAACCGCGCCGGATTTATTTACTTTAGCCAGATCAAACTGCTCTATAAGCTGGGCCAAAGAAAAAATTTCTTCTTCGGTTTTTGGATTCCATCCAAGAAGAGCCACAAAATTCACCAAAGCCCCGGGCAGGTAGCCTTTATTTAAAAAGTCTTCAACCGAAACGTCGCCCTGACGCTTGGAAAGTTTGGTTTTGTCGGGATTAAGAATGAGCGGCAAATGGGCGAACTGCGTGGGTGTCCAGCCAAGGGCCTCATAGATGAGCAAATGTTTGGGTGTGGACGGAATCCATTCGTCGCCGCGGATAACGTGGCTGATTTGCATATAGTGGTCGTCAACGACCACGGCTAAATGATAGGTTGGAAAACCGTCTGACTTTAAAATAACCTGGTCATCGAGCAATTTATTTTCATAAACAATGACGCCGTAAATTAAATCGTGGATAATAGTTTGGCCTTCAAGCGGCATGGCAAAACGGATAACCGGATTTTTTCCCGCGGCTTGTCCGCCTCCGGCGGAAAATTCTTCCAGCTTGGCGTTAATTTGTTCGGCCGATAAATACCTGCAGAGCTTGTCGTACATCGGCGGTTTTTTTAACGCCATCTGCTCTTCGCGCAATTCTTCCAGGCGCTGTTCGCTGCAAAAACAATAATAAGCCAGACCTTTTTCCCTAAGTTCGCCAGCGTGCTTTTGGTAAAGTTCCAAACGTTTGGATTGCAAATAAGGTCCAAAGTTTCCCCTCTCGGAAATACTACCGTCATCTTTTAAATAATAACCCTCGTCAAACTCAACGCCCATCACTTTCATTACCCGCAATAAGTTTTCCGCCGAGCCTTCCACCTCGCGGTTTTGGTCGGTATCTTCTATCCTTAAAATATGCGCGCCATGGTTGTGCCGCGCGAACAAAAAACTGAACAGCGCCGTGCGCAAACTGCCAATATGAACAAACCCGGTGGGGCTGGGCGCGAAACGAGTGCGGATTTTTTGATTGCCATCTGCCATATTTGTCGTATAGGCCTTATAAGTCCTATTGGCCGTATTTGTTCTGTCGTATTCGTCCCATAAAACCTTATTTGCCCTATTATTCTATCATTTTAGGCATTTTAAGCCAAATCCTTCAAATCCTCCTGGACGATCAAAGCAACTTTTTTACGATGCTCATGAACTTCTTCCACAAGTCTTTCCAGCGGAACCCACTTGTAATCTATAAATTCCATATTATCAACTTTTATAGAATTATCAGAGCCTCTAAATCTAAAATAAATAATTGACTGTTCTTGGCCTTTTTTGTAATGTCCTTGCTTGTATAAAAGTCTTCTGTTCTGATTGGGAAAAAGGTAGTAATGTGTCTTGTCGGAAATTTTAACTGACTCAATATTGGTTACACCCAGCTCCTCAAGGATTTCCCTTTTAGCCGTTTGTTCAATGGTTTCTCCATCATCTATCCCGCCTTGGGTAAACTGCCAATAATTAACCATGTCATTTTTTTGAAAACCGTAGAGTATGTCTTGGGGATTGTTGGGATTGCGGCGGCATATCAGCACTTCATTTTTTGAGTTTAAAATAATACTGACAACGTTTTTACGATAAGGATAGCTCATAAAAACTTTGTAGCGGGTAAGATAAGTCATCAACCCAAAAGTCGCGTTCACGATTCTTTTAAAACGGTAGGGTTGGGTAACCAGCCGCCATAACCATTCCAGGCCGGAATATCTGATGATTTTCGGCGGCGCGGATTTTACTCCCGCGATGTAATCAAAACTGCCGCCCACGCCTATGGCCAGTTTAACGTTAAGGTTTTTTAAATTTTCCGCTATCCATTTCTCCTGTTTTACCGGGCCGTAAGCCACAAACAAAATATCCGCTGATGATTTGTTAATGTCCTTCATAACCGAGAGGTCATCCGGATTTTTATTTGACCATCCCGCGATTTTTAACCGTTCGCTTAAATGACGGCCGTCATTTTTAGTAACAGCGGTTAGTTGATGGGCGGCTATTTTTGCCGTGTCGCCGAACCCGCCCAAAAGATAAATTGACAGGTTGTTGTTGGCCGCAAGTCTTGCCAAATCCCATACCAAGTCCGCGCCTACGATTTTTTCCGGCAATGCCAATTTTATCCAGGCGGGATAAAAAATTATCGCGGCCAAACTATAAAACATTTGCCATAAACTCTGCAAAATTTTTCCGTAAAAACTTTTGGCGGTTAAAGGCAAGCCCAAATATTTTTTGGCCCAAAAAATTCCGATGCCGTCGGCCAGGGAAAAATCCGCGGCGTTGAAAATTTCCAAAAGCGATGGGTTCTTAAAAGCACGGTACAAAAACTCGGAATAAGGCGTGATGACAAAAGTTTTCTCTCCCGCTTTTACCCGCGCCAGGCATTGGGCCAGAAATTCCCGTTTGGTAACGGCATTGACTTTTAATCCGGCAATATCCATTTTTTCCATAAACCAATTATAACCCAAAAATGCCTATTTTAATAGCCTTTTTTAAGAAAATAATGTATAATAATCTTATGGAACTTTTGGGTAAAATCGCCAAATTTGAGCAGAGAAAAGCGGCCAAGCCTAAGCCCAGCCCCCATTTGCATTCTGCCAACCATCTTTTGGCCGACGAACTTTCCCAAAAACTGAACGACAGGAAACACTTCGCGTTTTATTTAAAGATGGCGGTTTTGTATAATCACGACTTTCTACGGGGACTGGCGGGACAGATAACGGAAAGCAAAACCGTAAAAACCCCGGGACGGCTGTTTGCTTATTTGATAAAAAAGAACAATCAGGAATTGGGCAAAAATGACAAAATTATGCGAAAACGGCAGTTTACTGCCGTCCCGGACAAAGCGAGGGATTCCTCGGACGCGCTCGGGATGACAGCTGAATAATAAATTAAGGTTTGTTATTTTTGTCATTACCAGTATGATTCTACCAATCCTTACTTATCCCAACGAAGCTTTGCGCAAACCGACCGAGCCGGTAATTTTTCCTTTGCCGCCGGAAATAAAAAAATTGACCAAAGACATGATGGACACGGTGCGGCAGGCTGACGGCATTGGGTTGGCCGCGCCGCAGGTTGGAAAATCCGTAAAATTGATTATCATTAATCTGGAAAAAAACAGCATTCCCCTGCTGGCGCTCTACAACCCGAAAGTTGTTTATAAAGGACTAAAAAAAACAGAACTGGAAGAAGGTTGCCTGTCCATTCGCGGAGTATTTGGCATGGTCAAGCGCCCGCGAAAAGTTACCATTGCGGCGCAAAATGCGCTGGGGGAAAAAATTACTTTTACGGATGAGGCCTGGGTCAGCCGCGTGGCGCAGCACGAAATTGACCACATTAACGGCCGGCTGATTATAGATTTGATTAACAAGTACACGCAGGGGGAGGAAATTGTCAGTCAATGGAAGAAAGAAAAAAAGTTGTAGTTTGCGAACCGTCGAACGCGTGCGAACTTACGAAGTCGCGCCATTCGTAAGTTCGCAAATTTCCGTATCTCGTAAATTTTATGAAGTTCATCAAAGATTTGTTATTTTTTGAAGTCACAACCACCGGGCCGGATCCGGACAAAGATTCGGTAATCCAATTGTCCGCGGTTTTACTGGATAAAGATAACCTGCTGGAAAAAGACAATTTTACCAGCTATATCCGCATAAGTTATCTGGACAGTATTATAAACGAACACGCGGCATTGCTCCACACCGATTACGAAACCCTGCGCAAAAGCCCGAAAATTTACGACGCGGTGAAAAATTTCCACGGCAAGTTTGGCACAAATTTACTTTTGGGCAGCCATAATTTTAACAATCTGCTGTTTTTAAAAAACGCTTTTAAAAAAGCCGCGGCCAAATTTGATTACGATCCGCACATAATCCAAGTATGGACTCTGGGTTACATTTATACCCTGAATTACGGCCTGAAAAAAATGCCGAGCTTCCATACTTTTATTGATTACTTCAGGCTAAAGCAAAAAAATCCTTACGACGCTCTGGAAAAAGTCAGGCTGGACGCGGAAATTTTCAGAAGAATAATCAAGGAAGTGTAGAAGGACACGGCACCCCACGTAGTGTCAAGGGTCACCCTTGACACTACGTTAACCGTACTGTTTCGCAATAATTAAATTTAAAGGGTTCCCCGGGCGGCGGCTGCGCCTGCCCTCGGAATGGCGCGCTATGAACTTTAAGAAAGACATCCTTTTGATTGATACCGAATTTACTGGCCTGGACGCGGGCAAACACGACCTTATCCAGTTGGCGGCCGTGCTTCTGGATAAAAAAACTCTTAAGGAAAAACAGGCTTTTAACACTTACATCAAGCCCTTAAACTGGAAAAATCGCGACCCGGAATCCATGGCTGTGAACAAAATTAGCTGGGAGCAGCTAAAAGACGCGCCGACGCTTAAGCAGGCCCTGCAAAAATTCGGCAAAATTTTTGACCTTAAAAATGTAATTCTTGCCTATTATGTAGGCATTAATGACATCCTGTTTTTATCCACGGCCTACAAAAAAACTAAACTAAACTATCCCTTTGACTACCATACCTTTAACATCTGGGGCTTGTTCTACGCTTATCTGGCCAACAAAAACCGGCTGACGTCCAAAAAGGACTTTGCCGGTTTTGGGCTGGAAAGTCTGGTTAAGATGCTTAAGATAAAAGTTGATAAAAATCAACTCCACGACGCTTTGGTGGATTGCCGGCTGGAAGCGAAAATTTTAAGAAAAATAGTGTCGCAATTAAAATAGAATTTATGAAGGACCTGCGCGGCGATTCGCGAGCTCGTAAATTTTTCGTACTTTGCAAACTCTATGAAAATAATATTTTTTGGCACTTCCAACGTGGCACTGCCGGTTTTGGAAGCTTTAAAAAAGCAGCATGAGGTTTTGGCTGTGGTTACCACGCCGGATGTTAAGGTCGGGCGCAAACAATTGACCCGGGAAAGCCCCGTTGCGGCTTTGGCCAAAGATTTAAGCTTAAAAACTTTTAAGCCCGAAAAAGTAAAAAATAACCAGGAACTTCCGGCAGAGCTGCGAAATTTAGGCGCTGATATTTTTGTAGTGGTGGCTTACGGCAAAATTTTGCCGCCCCAGATAATTAACCTGCCGAAATTTAAAACCGTCAATGTCCACTTTTCGGTTTTGCCGAAATACCGGGGCCCATCCCCCATTCAGTTCGCGCTGCTTAACGGTGACGCGCAAACCGGCACTTCCATATTTTTGCTGGATGAAAAAGTTGATGACGGCCCGCTGTTATCCCAGGAAATTACAGGTATAGACTCCGATGACAATTTCTTTACGCTGTCAGATAAGTTAGCCCGGCTTTCCGCGAAAATCATTAACGAAGTATTAAATGACTACGCGAACGGCAAAATAACTCCCCTGCCCCAGGATGATTCCGCCGCCAGTTACAGCAAAATCATAGCCAAACAGGATGGGCAGATTAACTGGCAAAAAACAGCCGCGGAAATATACAACCAGTTCCGCGCTTTCTATATTTGGCCGGGAATTTGGACAACCTGGCAGGGCAAAAAAATCCAGATTTTGGATTGCCTGCCAACGGACGAGACTGCGCTTAGCGACCCGGGGACAATAATGCCCGGCGGCAAAGTGTCCTCCGGCAATAGCACAATAATCCAAATAAAAACCCTCAAGCTTGAGGGTAAAAATGAAATGGCAATAAACGATTTTTTAAATGGTTATAGGGATTTTGTGGGTAGCCATTTAGGGTAACTCGAACCATCTTTGTAGCTTTAAATTACGAAACACTATTTTGGCCATCCCGAACAGTAGCAGCCGAGTGAGGGATCCCTTATCTAAGGATAATTCTTTATGGAAAGGGATTCCTCGCCGCGCTCGGAATGGCGTTTTGTGATTCAAAGTTTGTAGGTGCGGGGATTAGCAGCCCTCCATCCTTTGACGGGCGACTACCAACTTCGCCGAGGCTTCGTCGGTCAAGAAAGCCAGCCCTACAAAACACACGATAATTATCAAAATTCAATCACCCAAATATTTTTGCTGGTTTTGCCGCTGCTCCTGGTACGTTTGCGCGTAAATGGCCTGGCCGGTTTTGGGGTCTGTCAAAAAATAAAAATAACTGGTTTGGATTGGGTCTGCCGCGGCCATAATGGAAGCCAGGGAGGGGTTGCATATCGGCCCCGGAGGCAAGCCGTTATGCAAATAAGTATTGTATGGAGAATTAACCTGCGTGTCCTGGTCGCTGGTATGGCTGTTGCTTTGCCCCAAGGCGTATTCTACCGTGGCATCGCTTTGCAGAGGCATACCGGCGTTAAGGCGGTTATAAAAAATTCCGGCTACTATTCTTTTGTCATCCTGGCTTGCCCCGGTTTCTTTTTCTATTATAGATGCCAAAGTAATGAGCTGGTACAAATCCAGCCCCTGGCTTTGCGCTTGGTCAATTATTTGGGGCGTAATCTTTTGGGAAAAATTATCCAGTGCTTTTTCTATAATTATGTCGCTAATATTGGTACCGCTGGGTGCCGCGGCCGGGATAAAATAAGTATCCGGAAAAATAAAGCCCTGTAAGTCGGCGGCGGCCGGCTTACTTGTTAGGTTGGGATAATATGACATATTAAAAACGGAAAGGTTAAAAGATTTCTCCGCGCTCAAAAAATCAGCCGCGGAAACAATATTATTCTTCTGCAAATAATCGGCGATTTGCTGATTATTCCATCCCGGCAGTAAAGTAATGCTTGTTTGCGGCGCTTTGGCGGTTTGCCTGGCCTGCCTTATTTGGGCGCGGTACTTTAGCGCCCCGTAAATTCCTGCCGCGGCAAAAAACAATAACACCAACACTAAGCAGATTAAAAATCTTTTGGCCATTTTTTAGATACGCAGAGGCTAAAACGGGTTTCGTGTGCGCTAGCGTACTAGTACGCTAGCGCACACGAAACCTAAAAGGAAACCAGTTTTTCTATTATCTATCCTAAACGTCTACTCTCCCAAAACCTTTACAAAAACCTCTCTGCTCCGGCCGCCGTCCAGCTCCACAAAAAACAGGCTTTGCTTGCCGCCAAGCATAAGTTGACTGTTTTCAATAATCAGCGATTCCGAAGACCCCATTAAAAAAGCTTTAACGTGGGCGTGGCCGTTACTGCGCTCGTTGGGCGCCACGTTCTGCCGCACCTCAAACAGATCGTGGCTGTAGCTGTTGTCAATCGGCACCAAACGGTAAAGCGCTTTCATAATATCCTGCATAAGCAACGGCTCGTTGTGGTTAAGCCGCACCGAGGCCGTAGTATGGGGACAAACCACCACAGCCAATCCGCTTTTAACCTTAGACTCGGCAACAGCCTGTTTGGCATAGGCGGTGATATCTATAATTTCAAATTGCTTTTTGGTTTCCAGCTGGATTTTTTTTAGGTAATTCTGCATATTTTATTTCAAGCTTGGTTTAAACTCTGCACAAAAAAAATAATTTACAATCCCATTATAACCCCATTATAACATAGAGTCCCCAAATTAAAAAACCGCCCTTAGCGAAGCCAAAGGACGGTTTTCTAATTACTGTCTAAATTCTATATTACGGATTCCCGCGAATTACTAAAGAATAGCATCCTTGGCGGCCTTGGCTACGCGGAATTTAAGCACGGTTTTGGCAGGAATGGAAATAGACGCGCCGGTGGCGGGGTTTCTGCCCATTCTGGCGTCGCGGTGCTTTTTCTGCAACTTGCCCATACCCGGAATTACGAATTCGCCTTCTTTTTTGGTTACGGCGTAAGCCATTTCCACCATAGCATCCATAAATTCACTAACCTGCTTGCGGGTCATGCCCGTTTTTTCGGCCAAGGCCTGCAAGATTTCTGACTTTGTCATTTTTTTGTCTCCTGCCCACTTTTCCCCCAATCTTTAAAGATGACGGAATCCGTAGGCTAATTTATTAGTTAACAATTACATATTACCCAAAAAAGCTAATAAAATCAAGGGTTTTTAAAAGATGTCAAGAGAAACACCCAAAATCGCCAATAAAAATGTAGAATTATGACCAAACTCGGCTTATTTAAAGGTTTTTGCCTCAGTTAGCAATATAAGCATAAAATGATGTAATATATTACCAACTTTTTAAGAAAGCTCCCCACCTTCTTACTTCCGAGTTCCTCAAACATTGGTAGTTTGGGATGTTTTTATTTTAAGGAGTTAGCCCCTCAAGGGCAACCCTCGCGCCGCCCGGTTTAGGTTTGTAGTAAATTAATCATATGGCCATAATTAAATTATATAAAGCCTCCGCGCGAGGGTTGCCCTTGAGGGGCGCGCTGTCGGAAGCTCAAATCAAAACCCTAATCGCCTCAATTATTCCCCACACCCCCAATCCAATAAAAGCCACAGAACCCAACAGGGCGACCCATTGGTTGCGGACCCAGGTTATGGTGGTTTGGGGTTTTAGGAATAAAGCCAGATTTAAAATCATATGCGCGGCCATTACGCCTACGGCGAAACCAAAAACGTTGACTAAGGAAAATAGCGGGACGTAGCCGGCAAAATCATCCAAACCTAAAATAAATGGGATGGACAGGGCGAATATAAACAGGCTAAACCAGGGCAAAGTTTCTTCGCCTTTTAATTTTTTGGAAAGATTGGGCATTATGCGCGATGTTACGGGGTGGGTGACTTTTAAAATCGCGTTCAGCAATTTCTGCAAAACCAGATAAAAAGATTTTTTAAATTTTCCGGCCGAGTTCCAGTCTTCAAAATGGCTTAGTCCTTCGGCGGCCATTTCAAACAAAACCAGCGCGGCCAAAAGCGTCATCAGCCCCAGCAGAATGTGGAGCTGTTTAAATATCACCCAAAGGGACAGAATAAGCATTGTGCTTACGGCGTTGCCCAAAGCCGTGCCGGTTTCTATGGCAATGCGTTTTTTCCAGCCCTGGTTGGACCGCATCAGCCTGCCGATAAACAAAGCAAAATCCACCGAGGTTTTAAAATAAACCAGCAGCCCGGCCGCGACATCTGTCCAGCGCAGTCGCAAAACCATGTGCGGCCCGGGCAAATGGTTTAAAAGGCGGATAAGAAAAAACAACGCGGCCGACAGCCCCGCGAAGACCACAACGGTAAGCGGAATGGGAATGAGTTGTTGGTAGAGGAGGGTTTTTTGTTTCATTGGTTAAGACAAGCTGGATTGTCCGTGCGGAGGCTGGCCTTGGCCGCCTGTGTCTCTGATGGCGGCGGCCAAAGCCAGCCTCTAGGGATAAATGCTGATAAAAATCCCGCCATCTCTGAGTTGATTATAGCATTTTACCAAAAAAAACGTCCCGCCTTAAGCGGAACGCTTTTCTAAAGATCAAAAACAACTACATCTTAACCTTGATCCCCGGTCCCATAGTGGAGTTTACGCTGACGCCGGATATAAACTGCCCCTTAACCGTAACGGGTTTGCTTTCGGTTATGGCTTTGTAAAGCGCGCGAAGGTTTTCCAAAAGGGCTTTGGACTCAAAACTGCTTTTGCCGATAATTTGGTGGAGGTTGCCGCTGTCGTCGTTTTTAAAGTTGACTTTGCCGCCGGCAATTTCCTTAATCATCGCCCCAATGTTGACACCCACGGTGCCGGTTTTGGGGTTGGGCATAAGGCCGCGGGTACCCAAAATTTTGGCAATCTGTGCCAGCTTGGGCATTAAAGCCGGTTCGGCCACGGCCACTTCAAAGTCGGTTTTTTCGGTTTCCTTAATTTGTTTAATTAAATCTTCACCGCCAACTAAAACAGCCCCGGCATCGCGCGCTTCTTTTTCCTTACCCTCTGTAACAAAAGCCGCCACCTTTTTGCTCTTGCCCGTTCCGTGCGGCAAACTTACGGTGCCACGGACAGCCTGGTCGGTTTTTTTGGCCTCAACCAAAGTATGCACATGCACTTCAATACTGCCAACAAATTTGGTGTTGGCCGTCTTTTTGGCCAACTCAATGGCTTCTTCCGGAGTGTAGATTTTATTGGCGTCTACCAGCGCGCTGTTGGCTTTAGCTCTCTTGGCAATTTTCATCGTCTTGGTTCCTTTCGTGGTAAGCGATCGTAAAGATCTCCCACAAACAATTAATTTTACCGTCCTATAATTTTAACATCGCCGCTTGATATGATGTTAAAATTATAGGATGCCTATTTGCTCTCACTCTCCATAAACTTCTGGATGTCCTTAACAGTGCTCATAAACTGGGCCGGGAAGATTATTGTGGAATTTTTTTCCACGGAAATTTCCGACATTGTCTGTAAATTCCTTAACTGTAAAGCGATTGGATGCGCCGCGATTACATCGGCGGCGTCCGCCAGTTTTTGCGCGGACAGGAATTCTCCTTCGGCCGCGATTATTTTGGCGCGCTTTTCGCGTTCGGCCTCGGCCTGCTTGGCCATGGCCCGCTGCATATTTTCCGGCAGTTCAATATCCTTAATTTCCACGGCCGAAACTATAACTCCCCATTCCTCGGTCCGAGCGTCCAAGGTTGTGCGGATTTCGCCGTTGATGGCGTCACGTTCTGATAAAATTTCATCCAATTGGAACTTGCCGACAATGTTGCGCATAGTGGTTTGAGAAAGCTGGTTTATAGCCGACATGACGTTTTCAATGCCGACAATACTTTTGGTAACATCCACGACCTTATAGTAAGCCACGGCCGAAACATCCAAAGAGACATTGTCTTTGGTAATAATGCGCTGGGCAGGGATGGGCAAAGTAATGGTGCGCAAATCCACTTTGCGCATGTTAGCGAAATAAGGGACGATCCAAGTCAAGCCGGGGTCCTTAATCCCGGTAATTTTACCGAACAAAAACACCGCGCCTTTTTGGTACTGCTGGACCACGCGAAAACCGGGGAGGATGATGAAGATTAGGATGAGGAATAAGATGGAGAGTATAGACATAGTAATAAAAATTAAGTTTATAAATTATACTAATTGTTCTAATTAACCCAAGTACTCTAAATAATTAACAATATCTAACGTCTAATACCCAAAACCTCGTGATGCTTGGATATTAGAAATTGGACATTAGTTATTCTTAGGGCACTTAGGGTAATTAGTATAATTAGGTCAATTAATCTATCACTTCAACTCCCATGCTCCGTGCCGTTCCCCGTATGGTTTTCTCCGCCGCGGCCAAATCGTTGGCGTTTAAGTCCGCCATCTTTTTTTCCGCGATTTCCTTAATTTGTTTGGAGGTGATTTTGCCGACTTTGGTGGTTAAAGGGTTGGCCGAACCTTTGGCCAGGCCAATCGCCTTCATTATCAGGTTGGCGGCCGGAGGAGTTTTTAAAACAAAACTGAATGACCTGTCCTCGTAAACCGTCATGTCCACCGGGATAAGCATGTCTCCGCCCGCTGTTTTGTCGTTAAATTCCTTAACAAAAGCCGCGATGTTCACACCGTGGGGACCAAGCGCCGTACCAACCGGAGGAGCGGGAGTGGCCTTTCCGGCCGGAAGCTGGAGCTTAATTAAAACTTTAACTTTCTTTGCCATATGTTTTTACGATGGTAGACCGCTGCCCTCATTGTACCATCCCTAGCGCATCCGAGGAATCCCTTAAACATAGGGATAAGGGATTCCTCGTCGGACGCGCTCCTCGGAATGGTGACAATTTATGGCTTTTTAGCGCGATCGGGATCACAGGACGAATCCGTGACCAACCATGCCTTTCAAAAATTAAATGATTTTATCGCCGGTTTTATTCTGATCTACATCTCTTTTATGAGCTTGAACCGATTCTATAATTATCATTATTAAGCAAATAACTGCTATCAAGCAGCCTATTATAATAATAAAGAGTAATCCAAAACCAATAATGAACTGATTAGGTGTTGCGTCCAAGTCAACTGGAGGAGGCAAATAATATAATTTACCTAAACCGAAAACTGCCAATATAACTCCTATTATAAAACCACTTACATACCTAGGTATTTTACTTTTTGTTATTAGCATTTAAAAAATTTACATTTTCTTAACCTGCAAAAAGTCCAGCTCCACCGGGGTTTCGCGACCGAAGATAGTGACCATGACTTTGACTTTGCCGTGGGCTTCGTCCAGGGAGCCGACTTTGCCTTCGTAATCCTTAAACGGCCCGTCGTTTATTTTAACCAAATCGCCGGCGATAAACTCAACCTTGTATTTGGGCTCATCCGCGCCCATACGCTTTTTAAGGAAGCTGAGCTCGTCTTCGCTGATTGGCGTGGGAACGGTGCCGCTGCCCACAAAACCCGTAACGTTGGGCGTGTTGCGGACCACGTACCAGGAATCGTCGGTTACGACCATATCCACCAAAACATATCCGGGAAAAATTTTCTCCTCAAAAGTTGCGCGCCTGCCGTCTTTAATCTTGATTTTCTTTTCCTTGGGCACCATGGCGTCAAAAATGCTGTCCTGCATGTTCATGGTTTCTATGCGCTGCTTCAAATTAAAAGCCACGCTGTCTTCATAACCGCTGTAAGTGTGCAAAACATACCAATGGCGCTGCCCGGTAACTTGTTGTCGTGACATAGTACGATGCCGATATACTGATACATACGGATGATGCCGATAATACGAATACTGACGTTTTTAGCATCAGGATTATCCGTATAATTAGTATTTAAATCCGTATATCCGTATGATATTAATTACTTAAAATAAATTATTAATGAAAGCGCGAGAATTAAAATTTCAGTATAAAATGTCCAGGTTTTGGAGTAATATTTTAGGAATTCAAACCAGTAACCCAAAAAGGTTTTATCCGCTATTTTAAAGTTAACTTCACGGTTGCGCAAGGCGTAAACTTTTTTGGAAAACGGCCACAGCCACATAATACCGTAATCTATGGAGTCGAGGATGAAATGGCTCCAGCTGGCAAGCCATAAAAGCAAACCAATATCCTTAACGTAAGCGGTTTTAGCCAAAAAATAAATCAGCAGTCCGGCAAAAAGCCATAATATTGGCGCGTGGCTGACAAACTTACGGTGGTTGTTTTGCCGATTTTTGACCACAAAGGCCTTTTCCCGGGCAAAACTCACAAAGGTATCCAAGTCCGGACTAAAGCCAAACAAAGCTCCCCAGAATAAAAGCATGGATTGCTGGTGAATGGTCAAAGAACGGTGGTTGTAGCGCAAAAGAGCTTTGGCTGTTAAAAAACCCGCGGCAATATGTCCTGGAGGCAACATTTTTAATGAGAACCGGCCTTAAAAATAATTTGTAGGTGGAATTTCGGAATTTTGGACGGATTAGCTCCAAACAAACTTTGATGTTTAACCTGAATTAAGCAAAAATGTTTTTCCAGGCAAGCCGCCAAAATTACGGAATTGCGGCCCTAAGTATTTTTAAGATAAGTTCTAAGTCAGGACTTTCTCAATCACAGTCAGCAGCAAAAAATCAAACGCGCCTAAAATGGCAGCCACAACCAAACTAAAAATAATAACCGTAAAGGTATACCTGATGGTTTCAGCCCTTGTGGGCCAAACTACTTTACTAAGCTCATTTTTAACCTGGGTTAGGAATTGGAACATTTGGTTTGATGGGTTTCCCTAAAATAAATCAGCCTTTTTTAAAAGGCCCCGCAGGCCTTTATGTTGAGGATTATACCACGGGGACAAAAAAACTGTCAAATTGGTCAATAGGTTCTTAGATATCTATGATTACCGAACCGTTAAATACCCCTGTTGAGCCGATTTTTACTTTTACGGAACCCAAAAGGTTTTCCTCCTTATTGGGGCCTAAACTGCTGACTGAAAGCGCGTAACTGCCTTTATTGGCCCTGAGCAGAAATTTTCCCGTTTCGCTTACTCTGGCTGACCCAAACCTTACGCCCGGAAGCTGGGGCCGATGGAGTTGTAAAAATAATTTTTCCGCGCTCAGGTCGGAATTTCTGACGACAATTTTTCCCAATAACCGTGGTTCGGGCAGGACCCCGGCCAAAAATACAAGAATAACATACACCCCCAGTATAAAATAAATGTACCAGCTTACATCCTGATAAGAAGCCCAAAAACGCAGGGCAGTAAAAATAAAGCCAAACCAGAACAGCACGCCCAGCAGGCGCCTGAAAAATAAACGCAAATAAGGATAAGTGTTTAAAACCCGCTGCTTGTCCTTCTGGTTCCAGTCAAAATTTTGCGGGTCCATGGGGATATTTGGGGCCACTACTTCATCGTCCCCATCGTCATTATCAACGACAAAGAATTCGCCGTGGTATAAATTTTCATATACACCGTCCCTGTCGCCCTGGACATAGTTTGAAGGAAAAGTATAGTTGCTTTTATGGGGAAAGATTTTAAATTTGCCCTTGCGGGCCAAAAAACCGTAACCGCCCCCCAAATCCGTAATAGCTTGTTCTATTTCGTAACCATCGGTATAAACCAGTTTAACTATGACGGGGTCCAGAGGTTGCTTGCTTACGCTGTCATAAACAATGCCCCAAAACCGCTTACTGTCTTTTAAATTAAAAAGTACCAGCAGCCGGTTGGTAAAATCCAGGCAAGCAAGGCCAAAACCGCTGAAAAATCCGGTTGTTATTTTATAAGGGCGAGCGTTATTTGCGGGGATTTTTGTTTCAGGCATAATCAATTTTTGCGGTTTTAAGAACATTAAACAGCAGCTTCGCCACCGTAACCGGACCTACGCCTCCGGGCACCGGCGAGACAAAATCAGCTGCGTCTTTTACGCTTTCAAAATCCACATCGCCTACAATGCCGCCCTGGCTTTCCGAAGTCCCGGCATCAATAATTACGGAACCGGGCTTAATTTTATCCCCGGTAATCAGTTTGGGCTTGCCCACCGCGGAAATAATCACGTCCGCGTTTTTCATCAACTCATCTATGTTTTCCGTTTTGCTGCGCGCCACTTCAACCTTAAGCCCCCTTTGCCGCAGCAAAAAACTTACCGGCCGTCCGACCAGTTGCCCAAAACCCACCACCAAAATATTCTTACCCCGCAAATTAATCCCGGCGCTGTCCAGAATTTTCATAACCGCCGCGGCTGTGGGGAATTCCACGTAAGCTTTGCCGGCGTAAAATAAATCCGTATTGACGCTGCCGGTGCAGTCAACATCTATTTTCGGGTCAATGGCGTCAAGCACGGCCTGCCTGTCTATTGACGGGGGCAAAGGCAACTGGACAATCAAGCCGCGCATACTTTGTTCCCGGCCGATTTTTTGTATTTCCGCTACCAGATCATTGGTAGAAATATTTTCCGGATAATTGGCGGTCCTAAACTTTATTCCGACTTTTTCGGCCGTTCCGCCCTTCATCTTTACATACTGGGCCGAAGCCGGATCCCCGCCGACCAGGACATCGCAAAAGACAGGCTGGAAAGGAAGCTTGCCTACTTCCAATTTTACCTCATCCAAAATGTCTGCCGCAATTTTCCTGCCGTCTAGAATTTTCATCAAAATTTATTTTTAAGATAACTTCTAACAATGCTTTGGGGGGTTAATTTATATCCCTTGGTTCAATATTAGCCTGTTTTAAGATAGCTAAAAAAGTCCCGATGTAGATGCGTTTGTTTCTGCCGTGCGAAGGAACCGGAACCATTTTGCCGGTCCGGATATTTTTTAGAATGACATGACTCCCTTTTTGCCTGGCAATTACAAAACCCTGGCCTCAAGAACTTTAATAAGTTTTTTATAAGGCAGGGGCTTCATTTTAACGGAACGGAAACGCTTATTTGGTCGATGATAGGCCGGAAGACTTTTTTTGGAATGACCTGTTTACTGGCATTTAATTCTTCAATCCACAATTCCAAAACTTCCTGAGCCATTTTTTTTGCCTGTTCAAAATTTTTTCCAAAAGTCACGCATCCCGGAAAATCCGGAAAAGTAACATTAAAACCACCCTCCTCCGCGGGTTCAAATACGACAAAATAACTTCGGATTTTAACTCGGTCTCTCATATGTAATGGCTAAAGCATTGTATTCTTTTTTGGAAATTGTAACGGTCTTCATGATAATATGGTAAATTATAATGTAATAAATGTCAAAAAGCTGGCTATCATTATAGTGGTAAAACCTAATAAAATCGGACATTTTTAACAAGCATCAATATTAACTTAAATGCGGAAAGTCAATAAGTTAAGAGGAAAAAATTTTTGCGGCAGGATGCCGAAACTCCGCTACTTCAGCCATAAAGGATTTTTTAAATAGGTTCTAATAAATTCCCGAGAGTATTTTTCCCGGACGCAGGACCACCGTCTATCAATACAAGTTTCATAGGGCAATTATATCAAAAATCAGCCCTATCGCCCACGCGGATCCATAGAAAGTAAGAAAGGGTCGTTATTTCCCCATCCTGTTAACCGCCCACCAGTTGAGGGCGTCTTTGACTACGGGCTCGGCCACGGCATTGCCTTCGCCGCCGGCCTCAACCAGGACGGTTACCACAATCTGCGGATCCTCATAGGGCGCGTAGGCCGTAAACCAGGCATGCGTCGCGCTTGGGTCGGAACCGTCAAACTGGGAGGTTCCGGTTTTCCCGGCGGATGTTATGGGCAGGGAATTTAAAGGCTTGGCCGTGCCGGCGGTGACCGTTTGCCTCATCCCCTCCTGCACAATTTTAAACACTGCCGGCGAGGCAATATTGGAAACCAGGACCTTGGGTTTGTTTTGCCAAACAACCTGGCCGTTTTGGTCTACGGCCTGCTGCGCCACCTCGGGTACATATCCCGTGCCGCCATCGGCCACAATCGCGGTCCACTCCGCCACTTGCAGCGGCGTGACCAGCAAATCACCCTGGCCAATGCCCATGTGGTAGGTGTCGCCCAAGTACCATTTGCCCAAAAGCGGGTCGTTGTTGTAATACTGCATTTTCCAGGCAGGGTCCGGCACAAGACCGCCTTTTTCTCCAGGGATGTCTATGCCCAATGCTTTACCAAGGCCGAACTTCCGGAAATACTCCGCCAGCCTGTTTGGGCCCAACCCGGGCCAGGAACCGTTGGGCGGACCGCCTGCCACCTGGTAAAAAAAGATGTCCGAGCTTAAGGCGATGGCGCCGCGCACGGTCATCGGGCCAAGACCGCCGGGCTTCCAGCCGTGGAACTGGGCGGGGGTGCCTCCAAACTCGTTGGGTACTATAAGATCACCATTGTCCACTATCACCGTGTCCGGAGTGATAACACCTTCCTGGAGTCCGGCCGTGGCCGTCATAAGTTTGGAAGTGGAGCCGGGCGGATACTGCCCGGCAATGGCGCGGTTAAAAAGAGGCAGGTTGGGATCGTTTAAAAGTTTTTGATAGTCCTGCGAGCTTATGCCGGCGGCAAAAAGATTGTCGTCAAACCCCGGCAGGCTGACTAAAGCCAACACGGCTCCGGTCCGCGGGTCCAAAGCAACGGCCGCGGCCCTGGGGGACTTAACCGACGCCAAATCCTGATACAAGCGGTCCTGCAGACCTTTGTCTATATTTAAGACCAGCTTGTCGCCGGCAACCGGATTTTGCTGCCCCAGGGCGCTTAAAAATTTTCCGGTCGCGTCCACCTCTATGATATTTTCCCCGTTTTGCCCGTGCAGGTATTTTTCGTAGGAAGCTTCCACGCCGGTTTTGCCGATAAAATCAACCGTATTGTATAAATCCTGGTTTTGCGCGGTTAAGTCCCCGGGACCGACTAAGCCGGTATATCCCAAAATATCGGAAAAAGCCAGCGGGTCCAGATACTGCCTTATGGGAACCTGCTGCGCCTCAAAACCCGCGAACTGGTCGCTCTGGGTTTGAAGCAGGATACTCTGGTCGCCGGTTAAACCCTGTTTGATTTCCACCGGATCCACGGAGTCACGGTTTACGTCCGCCAATTTTTGGCTGATATCCGAAGCGTTCAGGGAAAAAGTTTGGGCCAAACTCTGAATTTCAGACTGCAGCACGGAACTGTCTTTGGGCAAGTCAAAAGGTACCGCTACTAAATTAAAACTGGCCACATTCTGCACCAAAGGCTGGCCGTTTCTGTCTGCGATTAACCCGCGCGGCGCCAGGATAGCCTGGCTGCGGATGCGGTTACTGTCCGACAGCTGGCGGAAACTTTTCCCCTGGACAATCTGAAGAAAAAATATCCTGGAGGCTAAAATAAAAAAAGTCAGGAGCAGCAAACCACCCAGCCACCACAAAGTCGGCGTTAGGCGATCGGAATCATGCAGCTCTTTGATGCTGCTGTTGGTGTCCACGGCCGACTCTTCCCAGTCCAGGGGTTTTTTTTTGCCCGGGGCGCTGGAGCCGGTTTTAATGTCAAAAGGGTCGTACATACAGGACTTACCGCGTTTTAGCTATAAATATTCAGAACCTAAAGGCTTAGTTCGGAAGCCCTGCGCAGTTTAGGACTACCTAACCAAACTCCGGCGGCGGATGGTAAAATTCTCCACTGTTTTTTTTATAAAATCACACAACAGGCGCGTGGGATAGAACAGGAGTAAGTTATAAAATAACTGCGGTAAAAACGCGTCCGCGTAAACTCTCAAGCCGGAATAATCCGGACTTAGGCCCAACTTAAACGCCGCCAGCGAGTAAAACCACAGGCAAAAATCCACCACTATCAGAGCGCCAAAAACCAGCAAAACCAAATTTTTCCAGGTTAATTCCAAAACCATAAGATTACTGACCAGCAGATGGCAGATAAGCGCCAGCACCAGGAACGCCAGGGTAAAGCCGCCAAAAAAGCCCGCGGAGTAGCAATCCAAAAAAATTCCGCCCGCGAAAGCCACGAAAAAAAAATCCCAATTTTTTTTATCCAGGGCAAAAAACAGGACCATCAACAGCGGCAAATCGGGAATTTGACCGTTAATCTGGAGGTTGCCGAACAAGCCGACATTAAGCCCAAGCACCAAGATGATGGAAATTGTATAGATGAGGTATTTCATGGGAGGCCGGCAGGTAGCGGGTTGCGCGCTACTCACTACTACTGTTTTACCACGAACACAAACTGTAAATTATTAAAATCAATGGGGCTTGTCAGAGCGGCTTTTTTAAACAAATCGTTGCCGGAAGAAAGAATCTGGCTGACCTGGCCGATTAAAATATTTTTGGGGATTTGCGAATTAATGCCGGCCGTTACCGCCAGCCAGCCTGCCCGCAGATCGGATGTTTGAGGCACTTGGTCCAGGGTGATGCCGGAGTTAAAGGAACCTGTGACAATGGCCGTGGCCGCGGTCTCGCTGACTCTGGCATCAGTGGAAAAATCCGAAGCCGTTATAAGTTGGGCAGTGCTGGAGTCGCTGCCGGCGTAAATAATTTTGCCCACCAAATAGCCCTGGGAAATCACGGCCTGCCCCAGTTGCACGCCATCATTGCTGCCGCAGTTCAAAACTATGTCGTCAGTTAAACCGAAAGGGTTTTCCGACAGCACCGTGCAGGATGAAAGCTGCATCTGGCTGCTTTTGACAAACCCCAGCTCCGTCCTTAAGGCCTGATTTTCACGGCTTTCTTCCTGATACTGCGCCAAATTCTGCTCCAGCGCGGATACCTGGGCCCGCAACCGGGAATTTTCCTGGCTGATTTTTTTTAATTGGTAAATGGTAAGGAAAAAATTTTTCACGGGCGAAGCGGCGGCGCCCGCCAGGCTGGTTACCGGCCGCGGCGCCTCTAAAATAGCCACTCTTATCGGGCCAAGCAAACCTTTAACCTGCAAAAGTACCAGTACCGCCAGCAGCGCCAGACACGAAGCGAACATGGCAAAAGCTTTGGTATAGATGAATCTCATGCTTTATCCTTAACCTTTAATACTTTTATCTCGGGATCTTGGCGAACTCCGTGGGGACTAACACATCCTTTAAAACCTCCAGGTCTTCCACGATAACTCCCGTGCCGCGGACCACGCAGGTTAACGGGTCTTCGGCCACGTTAATCGGCAGGGAGGTGGCCTCGTAAACCAGCTTGTCCAGGCCGCGCAAAAGCGAGCCGCCGCCAGCAAGAACTATGCCGCTGCCCAAAATATCGGATATCAGTTCAGGCGGAATTTCCTCAACCACGCTTTTAATGCTGTTGACAATAACTTTCAAGCTGCGCATTAAAGCTTCCCTGCCTTGGGTATCGGAAATTGTAACTTCTTTGGGCAGGCCGCTGACCAAATCCCGGCCGCGCATTTGGGCGTAGATTGGTTTTTCCAGCGGATAAGCGCTGCCGATTTTTATTTTGACATCTTCGGCCGTGCGCTCGCCCAACAGCAGGTTAAAATGTTCGCGGGCGTACTGGACTATATTTTGGTTCATTTCGTCGCCCGCCACGCGCAAACTTTTGGAGATAACAATGCCTCCCAAAGAGATGACGGCAATTTCCGTGGTGCCGCCGCCTATGTCAACAATCATGCTGCCGGCGGCGTCCTGGACTTTTAACCTGGCGCCAATGGCCGCGGCCATGGGTTCTTCTATCAAGTAGGCCCGGCTGGCTCCGGCGTTAATGGCCGCGTCAATAACCGCGCGTTTTTCCACTTCAGTGACGCCGCTGGGGATTCCTATAACCACCCGCGGCCGGCGCAAAAAAGGATAAGTCTGGTTGTGGACTTTGTCTATAAAATAACGGAGCATGGCTTCGGTAACTTCAAAATCCGAAATGACGCCGTCCACCAACGGCCTGGTAGCCACAATGTGCGGCGGCGTGCGGCCGACCATGTTCCGAGCCTCGCTGCCAATGGCCAAAATCTGTTTGGTGCGCTGGTTAATGGCAACAACACTGGGCTCATTAATAACAATCCCCTTGCCTTTAACATACACAAGCGTATTGGCCGTGCCCAAATCTATGCCGATGTCTTTGCTGAATTTTTGGTAAAATTTTTGTAGCACGAAATATTTTTAATATAGATTTTAGGATAAAACAAAAACACAAATTATCGCCTGTGATAAAAACAAAAATTTGTGTTTTTTATTTTATTGCTTCTGAGATTTTGGGGATTTCCACCAGCTTAAAATCCTTTTCCGCCCTTTTTTTGACTTCCACGCTGTTTTTTTCCAGAGTTTTGGCCGAAACTACCAGGCGCCAGGGAATGCCGATTAAATCACTGTCCGCGAATTTTACTCCGGCGCTGGCTTCCCTGTCATCATACAGTACTTCAATGCCTTGTTCAAGAAGATTGCGGTAAATTTTTTCGGCTTCTTTTTCCGCTCCCTTAAGGGCAATAAGATGAGCCTTAAACGGCGCCGAACTTTCCGGCCACATAATGCCTTTTTCATCATGGAATACTTCCACCAGCGTGGCCATAGCGCGCCCACGCCAATGCCGTAACAGCCCATGTAATAGGGTTTTTCCAGGCCGTCTTCGTCGCGGAAATTGGCGCCCTTCATAAGTTTCGTGTAATGGTAGCCGAGCTGGAAAATATTGCCGACTTCAATGCCGCGTTTCTCCACTAACTGATTCCGTCCGTCCACCGACAAATATCCGGCCTTGGCCATGGCGATGTCGTAAAATTTTTCCGGCAGCGGCAAATCACGGCCAAAATTGATGTTGATGGAATGGTAATTGGTTTTATTGGCGCCGCATTCAAAATTTTTCCTCGCGCCTACCGATTCATCCATGACAACCCTGACGCTTTCGGGAAGATTTAAAATTCCGGCATAGCCGACCTCGGCGCCGGTAAGTTTTTTTATTGTCTCGGGACTGACCAGCTTTAAATCATTACAGCCCAAAACATGCTTCAGCTTGGTCTCGTTAATATCGTACATGCCGTTAACCGCGGCGGCCACGACTTGGCCTTTGTCGGTTTCAAACAAAATTGTTTTGGTGGTTTTTTCCACGGGGATTTTTAAGAATTTAGCCAGTTGCTCAACCCCGATAATTCCCGCGCCTTCCACATCCCGGCGTTCCTGTCCGGCTTCGTCCTGTTCGTCCCGGTATTTTTTAAATTTAGCCACGTCTTCGTGCGCCGCGTAGCTGCCGTCTTCCGCGGCGAAATAGCGGGTTTCGCCGATTTCCGATTCAACCACAAATTCATGGCAATATTCGCCGCCGATATAACCGTTGTCCGATTCCACTATATCTGTTTTCAGTCCCAAGCGGCTAAAAATCACGCTGTAAACTTTTTTCATCTGCTCATAAGTCAGCCTGAAATCTTGTTCGTCGCGATGGAAAGAGTAACCGTCCTTCATTATAAACTCCCGGACGCGCAAAAGTCCGCCGCGCGCGCGCAGTTCGTCGCGAAATTTTGGAGAAAACTGATACAACTGAAACGGCAAATCTTTGTAGCTGAGCTGGTATTTGCGCGCCAAGTCCACGAACATTTCCTCGGCCGTGCCGCCTAGGGCGAATTCGCTGTCGCGCCGGTCTTTGACTTTCATAAGCTCAAACCCCGCCGTGGAAGTCCTGTTGGTCTCTTTCCATAACTCCAAAGGATGCAAAATCGGCGCGACCATTTCCTGGGCCCCGGCCGCGTCCATTTCTTCCTTAATAACTTTCATAATCTTTTGCTGGACCCGCTGTCCGGCCGGCAAAAAATAATACCGTCCGGCCACCGACTCGGCAATATACCCGGCCTGCTTTAAAAGCTTGGAAGAAATAATCTTAACATCTTCTTCGGAAAATGTTTTGGAAGTTTTTAAAAAATATTTGGATTGCCGCATAATTAAATTTTATTTACTTCTTTGATGCTCAGATGTTATTCTTCTTATTTCTTCATCGGATTTTAATTCACGACCCTTATAATCAAATTCCAGTTCTCTTCTTTGTTCGCCCGGGGGTAAAATTTTGACTTCCACGCCATTAATAAGCTTAGGCGGCAATTTTGTCTTAATATCGCTTTTTGGCTCAATTTCAAGCGGCTTGACAGTCGGCGGAACAATTTTATCTTGGCGCTGCCAAATAATTCTGTGATTCTCCTGGTTCCCCTATAAAAATCACCTATATTATTTCCTGATTATGTCATTAATCGTTACCGCTACCATCAGTAAAATTAAAAACACGAATCCCGCGGTGTTTATAATCTGCTCAACTTTTTGGTTGTTGGGCTTGCGGCGGATTTTTTCTATCAACAAAAACAATACGCGGCCGCCGTCCAGGGCCGGGAACGGCAAAATGTTAAGCACGGCCAGGTTTAAAGACAAAAAAGCCACAAATTGCATTAAGTAAACAAAACCCAAACCCGCCACTTGTCCGGTCAGCCGCTCAATCTGAACCGGGCCGCCGAGGCTGGAAAAACCCAAGTGCTGAGAAAACAGCTGGTAAATTCCCGCCACAATAGCCCCCAGTTCGGAGCCGGTAGTTTTGGCTCCTTCCCAAACCGCAAAAACCAGCGAATATTTTAACCTGCCGACCAACGACAACTCAATTCCCGTAGGTCCCTGGTTTGGCCCCGGGTTTACCAAAGGAGTTACTTTAAAAGATAGATCCTGCCGTCCTCTTTGGACTGCGAACGTTATTTGCTTGCCTTCGTGACTGTAAATATAATTTTGTATGTCAGCAACCCCGGAAAAAGCATTGCCATCAATCGAAAGCAAAATGTCATTGGGCTCAACACCGGCTTTGGCGGCCGGAGAACCGCTCTGGACATCTAAAATGCCGGTTTGCTGATGGCTAAAAGTGGCGTGAGCCGGAACGTCCGCCAGGCTGTCTACGGCCACCGGCAGGCCGATTAAGTAACCGGCTGAAAAAATAACAAAGGCTAAAATTACGTTCATGCATACCCCCGCCACCAATGTTAAAAATCTGGGCCAGAAGCCTTTGTTGATAAAACTTCCGGGGTGGTCTTCGCGTTCGTTATTTTCGCCCAGGATGCGCACAAAGCCGCCCAGGGGAATCCAGTTGATGGAATAGACCGTGGCGTTAGGATTTACATTTTGATTTTTTGCCCCCACAACTTTCCACTTGCCGTTAATTTTTTGCAAACCCACAATCCGCGGCGGAAACCCAAACCCAAACTCCTCCACCTGCATACCGCTTTTTTTGGCCACGATAAAATGACCAAACTCGTGGACGAACACGAGGATGGCGAGGATGAGGATGAAGATGAGGATTGTGACAAACATAGTAAATAATCTACTTTGCGTTTTTTTCTATTCTGCTACCAGCTTTTCTTAAATCACCTAATTTTGCGCTTGGGCCTTTAATGCCTTCTACCTTTACTGAGTGATGTTTTTGCTTTACTTGCTGCCTAGCATACCTACTGTTAGGCCCATGATCATTTTCTGGATGGGAATAAAATATCGAACCAATTAATTCTTTTACATTAAAACTTAAAGATGAAAGTATGACAGCGACACGGGATTTTAATTTTTCAAAATCACTTTCCTCTGCGGCGGCGTGGCTTAATTTTTCTATTGCTGATAAGGCCAGATTATAATCTGCGGCATTAGGCAAGTTATCAAAACCTCCTTCGGGAACACCAAAAAACTGATTGTGTTGCTTTTGGCTTTCAGTTCTGGGATCTTCTGTTCGAATTTCGCCGCTACGGGGATCCATTCGCATCTTTGCCCACATTAGCTTAGTCAAATCATAGGCTTCCTGCTCAGACATCAATTCATGGTTACCAATATTCGCTTCTGGCCTTTCTTGCATATTTTAAACCGTCATTACTTCTTTTTCTTTGGCTTCCGCGTGTTGCTTGATTTCTTCGTTGTATTTATCCACTACTTCCTGGAGTTTTCTTTGGCCTGCCTGGAGATCGTCTTTGCTGATGCTGTTTTCGCTTTCGGCTTTCTTCATTTCTTTGTGGATGGTTTCGCGGACGTTGCGGATGCCGATTTTGCCTTTTTCCGCTATTTGGCCCACCAACTTAACCATTTCTTTGCGGCGCTCCTCGTTAAGCGCCGGCAAAGTTATGCGTATGACAACTCCGTCGTTTGATGGGTTAAACCCCAGGTTGGCCGTTTGGATGCCTTTTTCAATGGCCGGAATCTGGCCTTTGTCCCACGGCGAAATTACCAGAGTCTTGGCATCGCTAACCGTAACCGAAGCCACGTGCTCAAGCGGCATTTTGGATCCGTAAGACTCCACCGTTACGCTGTTTAACAAAGCCGGGTTGGCGCGGCCGGTGCGCACGCCGGAAAGTTCATGCGCGAAATGCTCCATGGCTTTTTCAAAATTTTCTTTGTGTTCGTTCAGGATTTGGTCGATCATAGAATTATTAAATAAAATTTAAAAAATCAAGTAAAATTTGACCGCGGTAAATTTTGTTCCATTTTACTTAATTTTATTTAATTTTGCTCAATTTGTTGTTACTGCGTGCTATACACTCCCGCGTACACAATCTGCGGCAACTGGGGGTCTATTAGAATGTAATTGATAAAGCCTGCTGTGGTCAAGCCCTGAGTCTGCCAGGTTTGGCCGGCATCCAAAGACTTATATACAGTGGAACCCACGCTGGTAAACACCGTGCTGCTGTCGCCCGGGGCCACGGCAATGGCGCGGGCGGCGCTGTCCTGGGCGCTTACAGGCAGAGGCAAAAAGGTCCAGGTCTTGCCGCCATCAATGGTTTTATACAAACCTTTATTGGTGGTGATGTAAATTAAGTCTTGGCTGTCAAAATCAACATAAACCTGGCTGAAGTTTTCTATGGGGCTGGAACTGTAAGAAAGGCCGCCTAAACCGTAAACATTGGCCAGGGACGAAGTCAGTTGGGTAAAAGTCGCGCCGGAATCGGTGGAAGCAAACAAGCCCTTGGTTTTAAGCAGCACGTAAACAGAATTATCCTGCCACAGCACCCTATTAACCTGGTCGTTAAAACTTTTAAGCAGCAGCCAGGTTTGACCGCCGTCGGAACTTTTAATTACATCGCCTACTGTAGTGCCAATAACCAATTCATTGGGGTTGGCTGGATTTAAGGCGATGCTTCTGACGGCGTCCGAAGGCGTTTCTTCGTCATAAATTTGGTTCCAGCTGGCGCCGCCGTCCGTAGTTTTTAGCGCGCGGCCATCGGCATTATAAAAGCCAGCGGCGTAAATGGTTTTGGAGTCAATGGGACTGATGGCAAAATCGTAAACATAAATGTCGGATAAAATATTGGCCCAACTGCCGGCCGCGTCTTCCGATTTATACATACCGCCGGTATAACTGGCGGCGAAGACAGTTTGGCGGTTTTGCGGGTCGAAGGCCAGTTTGGAGATGCTTAAAGTTGACAAGCCGGAAACCGGACTGCCGCTGGCGGTATTGGCAAACTGCCAGTCCACGCCGCCATTGACGCTTTTGACCACGCCGGCGGGCAGCGATTTGCTGAAAGGATTGCATCCGGCCGCCAAAAAAATAAAGGCTGCCGTTAGAAAAAGTTTTTTGTTTTTCATATTTTTAAAAACAAACTCTGTAAAACCAATTTTTTATTCTTATTCATCTTAAGCCCCAAAACCGCGTCCATTAAAGCGCGTACTTTGGGGAAATCCTGAGGTTCAAAGCGCAGGTTACCAGCCTGCCAAAAAAGCCAATTTTCAAACCGCCCCGATAATTGCTGGCTTTCCACATCCGCAAAATCACCGATAGCCAAAAGTTTTTCCCCGACCGAAAGCTTTGTAATTTCCCTGTACTTTCGCAGGATTTTTTGCTGCTCCGAAAAATAATCCCTGTCTTCCAAAAACCTTTTTAGCCTCGCGGGACGGCCGAAACTCAAGTCCAAAATTTCCTGCACGGGTTTGTGGCCCAGGCTTTGGGCAAAAGCGGATAAATCACCGGCGCTAAACAAACTAAAATTTAAAACCTGGCAGCGCGAAACAATTGTGGGCAAAAGTCTGCCGCTGGCCACAAGGATAATAACACCGCTGGGCGACGGCTCTTCCAGAGTTTTAAGCAAAGCGTTACTGCTCTGCGGGTTCAAATTTTGGGCGTCGTTTATAATAGCGACTTTTTTTTGCCCGACAAAAGGCTTAAACGGCAATTTGGCCATAAAAGTTACGGCCGACTCCATGGTAATTTCGCCGTCCTGGCTTAAAAGGGCGAAGTCGGGATGCGTTGGCAAGTTCTCGGCGCGCAAAATTTTGCGCGCGAATTCCAGAGCCAAACTCTGCTTACCCAAACCCCGGGGGCCCGTAAAAAGATAGGTCTGCGGGAGATTGGCCGAAAACAGCTGCCGCTCTAAAGTATTTTTTACGCCCTTATGCCCAAAAGTTTGCCAATCCATAGGTTTAATTATAACATTTTGGAGCCGTTAGAGCAAAAACAGCTGTAAACAAGGCTTCCCTTAAAGGCTGCCTTCAAGGGAATCGCAACTAATGATATGATAATCATAATGCCATGAAGAAAAAAATTACAGACGAATACGTAACCCGGGCTAAAAAGCGGGAGCTAAAAAAACGCCCGCGGATGCAAATCCACGGACGGGGTTTAATAGTTGCGCAAAAGCACGCCGGGAAAAAGATAACAAAACGATGATGGCAAAAAATAACCTCCCGAAGATAATTATCGTCGTCGGCCCTACATCGTCCGGTAAATCGGAACTTGCCGTCAAACTGGCAAAAAAATTCAACGGCGAGATAATTTCCTGCGACAGCCGGCAAATTTACCGCGGCCTTGACCTGGGCACCGGCAAAGTCCCCGGCAAATGGAGTGTTACTATAAATGACGGCCGTCATTTATGCAAACAGTTTGTTTATAAAAAAATCGCGCACCATTGCATAGACTTTATAAATCCGAACAGGCAATATTCCGCCGCGCTTTTTCAGCAAGACGCCAAAAAAGCCATCGCCGATATTTTAAGCCGCGGCAAACTGCCCATCCTCTGCGGCGGCACGGCGCACTGGATTGATGCCGTTGTTTACGATCAAAAAATTCCAGATGTTAAGCCGAACTTGAAATTGCGGGCGAAACTGGAAAAAAAATCGGCCGATGATTTGTACCGGCAACTTAAAAAACTGGATCCAAGCCGCGCAACAACCATCGACCGCCACAACAAACGCCGCCTCATCCGCGCGCTGGAAATTGTTATAACAACCGGCAAGCCTGTGCCTGTCAAAAGTAATCAGCAGTCAGCAGTCAGCTATGACGCTCTTTGGCTTGGCTTGTATCCGGAGCAAGATGAGCTTTATGAAAAAATAGACGTCAGGCTAAAGCTGCGCTTTAAGGCGGGAGTAGTAAAGGAAGTCCGAAAACTCCATAGCCTCGGCCTGTCCTGGAAACGGCTGGAATCATTCGGCCTGGAATACAAATATATAGCGCTATTCCTGCAAAAAAAACTGTCGCGTGAAGAAATGCTCACCCAGCTTTCTTTTGCCATTAAGCACTACTCCAAACGGCAGATGACGTGGTGGAAAAAGAATAAGGATATTGTCTGGGTGGCAAAACTATCTGAAACGTAAAAGCTGGTTGTAAAATTATTAAAATAAAAAGCCTGATAGTCTAAACTATTGAGCTTTTTCATCTTTATTTATTTGCAACTTTTAATCAATATATATATACTTCTTCCGAAAGGAGGAGTTATTCCATGGAACAGAAAGACGCTGAGAGGCTTTACAACGAATTAGTCAATATCGCAGCCAAGCATTATGAAAAGCAAAACGATGCCGTTAACGCCGAACCTGTTGAGTCCGATGAGTCGTTTGAGGCTTCGCAGGCTCTATTCGCATCCAGACACGAAAGACCGCGACAACCGTCGCCTTACTCGGAATCAGTACCGGAAGCTAAGAAAGATTGGGAAAGGCACGCATAGAAAGCAAAAACGCCGCCAGGACTTGCAGTTCCTGCGCGGCGTTGATTTATTATTAGGACTTACGCCTTTGGGGTCTAAATTATGGCTTTTTTAAAAGCTGATTAAACAATAACTTAGGTAATATTGTCAAAGGCGTAAGTCCTAATTATATTAATTTTCGGATTTCGTAATAGCTAACGTACTAGTACGCTAAAACATACGAATTTACATAAAAATATTAGGCTGATAATTTTTTCCTTAATAACTCGTTTATTACCTGCGGGTTGCCTTTGCCTTTTAGCTCTTTCATTGTTTGTCCCACCAAAAAGCCGAAAGATTTTTCAAGGCCCCCTTTGTAGTCAGCGGCGGCTTTTGGGTTGGCGGCAAGGACTTTGTCTATGGCTGACGCAATGGCATCGCTATCGGATGTCTGCTCAAGGCCTAAATCCGAAACAATAGACAGAGGTTCGCCGCCTTTTTCAAACATTACTTTAAATACGGTTTTTGCCGCGCTGACGGAAATTTTTTGTTGCTGGATTAATTTTAACAGTTCGGCAAAATTTTCCGGGGTTACTTCGGAATCTGCGGGATTGATTAGTTTTTGGTTCAAGGCCGCGGAAAAATCCTGCAGGCACCAGTTGGCTGCTTGTTTGATTAGTATTTGACGATCTGTGGGGGCTGGCTTTAGCTGCCCGCCATCGTCGAAAAGCGGGCGGGCAAGCCCAGCCCCTGCGTCCTGATTTATCCATTCGTCAATTTCCGAAACAACTTCCTCAAAATAATTAGCCAGCTCCTTCCAGTTGATTAAATTTTCCACATCGGCCGCGGGCAAGCCAAATTCTTCCAAAAAGCGCGCGCGTTTTTGCGCCGGCAACTCGGGCATTTCGGCCCGCAAGGTATCGAGATATTCTTTTGTAAACTGCAGTACCGGCAAATCCGGCTCCGGAAAATAGCGGTAGTCGTTGGCTTCTTCCTTGCTTCTTTGCTCAACCGTCATGCTGTCTTTTTCGTTCCAGCCCATAGTCACCTGCTTAGGCGTTTTGCCTTCCTTTAAAATTTCCGTCTGCCGCGCGATTTCATAATCAATCGCGCTTTGGGCAAATTTAAAGCTGTTGATATTTTTTACTTCAACTTTATATTTCGGCAAACCGGTCTCGCCGGGCATCCGCACCGAAATATTCGGCTCCACGCGCATAGTCCCCTTTTCCATATCACAATCACTGGCGCCCAGGTAGCGGATAATATTGCGGAGTTCGGTTAAAAAAACTTTTGCCTCTTCGCCGCTTTCTATGTCCGGTTCCGTGACAATTTCCAAAAGAGCGCAGCCGGCGCGGTTGTAATCCACAAGCGAATACGGCAAACCCTCGGGATGGATATTTTTTCCCGCGTCTTCTTCTAAATGAGCACGTGTTATACCCACGCGCTTAATTACAGTTCCGAGTTTGGATGTTTTGTAGGCGTTGCCCGATGAGACTGCGAATTTATCCGCCGTAGCCTTGGCGAAGGCAGACTCGTTACTAACAGGAAGCTCAATATCCAAATATCCGTCTTTAGATATCGGCTGGTCATACTGCGAAATTTGGTAGCCCTTTGGCAAGTCCGGATAAAAATAATGTTTGCGGTCAAACTTGCTCCATTCATCAATCGTACAATTCAAAGCTAAACCAACCATAGCGGCTAAACGTATGGCTTCTTTGTTGGCCACGGGTAAAGTCCCCGGCTCAGCCGTGACAATCTCGTCTATATTTACATTCGGCCTGTTCTCATCCGGATTATTGGCCGCCGGCCCGAACATCTTGCTCTTGGTGGCAAGTTCGACGTGGATTTCAAAGCCAATGACGGGTTGATATTGGGTTGATGATGGAAATTCTTTAGGCATTAGTTACCTTCTTTGTAAAAAATAATAAATTATTGTAATTAAAGCCAAAACATCTAAGAAGCTGTTTAAAAAGTCATTTGGGCCGCGATTCCAGAATGTTTGGCGCCTTGCCGAAAAAAATTTTTCCGCTTAGCTTTAGGCTAAACGTCAAAATTTGTTTCCGTCAATCCGCGCAAAATTCTGTAATTTCGCCTACAAAGCACTTTTTAAACATCTTCTAACAAAATTATAAACACAATTGCGCTTGTCATTTTATAACCTTTAATAATTAAGCCGATGAATCGGCGCGGCACACTTAATTCTGGATCCCGGATATTTTAACAGCCCTTCCGACTTCGCTAAAGCTACGTCGGACGCTGTAAAAATTCCGGGATGACACCCTTATTCCTAATTCATACTTCCTAATTCATACTGTCCGGATGTTTTTTATGCCAGTCCGTAGCCAACTGGTACGCATGCCCGACATCAAAAACTTTTTGCTCGCCCCATTGCGGGCCGATTATTTGCAGGCCCACGGGTAGGTCAACATCGGCATCGGGAGCTTTGGCAAAACCGCAGGGTACCGATAAAGCGGGCAGGCCGGCCAGGGAGCCGGGAATATTTAACTGGTCGGCAATGTAGCCGTGAAGCGGGTTGTCGGCGGCATGGCCAAGCTTTGCGGCCACATTCGGGGTGGAGGGGCAGGCTAAAACATCCACCTGTTTAAAAATTTCGGCAAATTCGTTAATAATCAGCCTGCGGACTTTTTGGGCTTTTTTGTAGTAAGCATCGTAATAACCGGCGGACAGCACGTAAGTACCGGTTAAAATGCGGCGCTTGGCTTCGTTGCCAAAACCCTCGGCGCGGGATTTTTCGTAAACCTGCAAAAGATCTTTGGCCTCGTTGGTTACATGTCCGTAGCGAATGCCGTCGTAGCGCGCCAAATTGGAAGAAACTTCCGATGGGCAGATAATCGCGTAAACCAAGGAACCATATTTGGTATTCGGCAAATCAACTTCCACCAGCGTTGCGCCCAACTTTTCCAGTTCTTTAATCGCTTCCATTACGCGCTGCTTTACGCCCGCTTCCATGCCATCCACAAAATATTGTTTGGGGATGCCCACGCGGATGTGGGACAAGTTTGTAGGATGTAGTTTGTAGTTTGCGGGATGGTCGCCGGTGGTTGAATCTTTGGGGTCAATGCCCGACATAACATTGGCAATTTCCGCCAGATCGCGGACCGAATAGGCTACCGCTCCTATGGAATCCAGTGACGAGCCCATGGAAATAACTCCGTAGCGCGAAACGCGGCCGTATGTTGGTTTCCAGCCGCTGATGCCGGAAAGCGAGGCGGGTTGGCGGATACTGCCGCCGGTTTCGGTCGCCACCGCCCAGGGACTAAGGCCGGCGGCAACGGCCGCGCATGAGCCGGAAGACGAGCCGCCGGGCATGCGGGTTTCGTCCCAGGGATTTTTGGTGGGGCCGTAAGCCGATGTCTCGCCGCTTGAGCCGTGCGCGAACTGGTCCAAATTGGTTTTGCCGATTAATACTCCGTAATTTTGTTTGATTTTGCTAATTGACGTGGCATTGTACGGCGCGATATAGTTGTCCAAAATTTTGCTGGCCGCGGTGGCGCGGACGCCTTTTGCGCAAAACAAATCTTTGGCCGCGTAAGGAATACCGCATAAAAAAGGGTTTTCACCTGGGCTTGATATAAAATCATCCGCGCGCTTTGCCTGCTGGATAGCCAAATCTTCGGTTACCGTAATAAAAGCGTTAAGGTCGCTGTTTTTTATCCGCTCCAAAAAATACTTCGTCAGTTCAACGGAGGAGAGTTGTTTGTCATCCAAAAGCTTGCGCAATTCGGTTAGTTGTAGATATTGGAAGTTCATTCTAGTTTACGAAGTACGAAAAATTTACGAACTTACGAATGGCACGACTTCGTAAATTACAATATTGCTTTAACCTTGTAATACCCGTCTTTCATCTCCGGCGCGTTTTTAAAAATAGCTTCGTGGTTTTCGGCCGTTACGGTTTTGTCTTCGCGCTGGACATTAACCAGTCCCGTAACCTGCGAAACTTCTTCCAAACCGGAAACGTCAACCAATTTTAACTCGTCCACATAATCCAAAACCGCGGAAAGGTCCTTTTGGAACTTTTCCACCTCGGCATTGGTTAAAGCTATACGCGCCAATTCAGCGATTTTTAAAACATCTTCTTTGGAAAGCATGGAGCAATTATATTAAAAATAAGCCTACTTGGCAATGCGCCGCGTGGGGCGTTTAATTTTTGTCATTTTTTTAATTTTTGTTCATTTTTATCACTAAAACCTGTTTGAAAAATAATTCGCGGGCGGAATTTAAGAATTTTGTGACAAAATTTCAATATAAATTTTGGTGTTTAACCTAAGTTAAACGGAACAATTTTTTTGGGATTTTGGCCAAAATTCTTAAATCGCGGCCCGGAGTATTTTTAAAACAGGTTCTACTCTATCATCCCCTTTTGCTCCAAGTGCAAAAATATGGCAGATAAAAACTGGCGCGCCATTTCGTTTTGGCTATGGTCAAACAGTTTCTGGCCTTCCAGCACGAAATCTATGAGCGGATCCTGGGAAACGTAGGAAAACAGTCCCGCCTGTTCCTTAAGCGCTTCCATCAGCTCCAGCTGCTGGCTCCACTGGTTGTCTATAATTTGCAGAATTAAACTGCCGGCGGCCTGGTAAACCTCGGGCTCCCGCTTTATCTTTAAGGCCAACTTTTCCAAATACGAAGCCAGTTTTTCCTGAGCCGCGTTAAAGGTATTGTTTGGGGGGTTCGGGTTTTTGTAAAAAGGATTGAGCCACTCATTTATGGCGCGGGTTGTTTTGGCGGCATCCGGCTCCAGCCCCAAAGAAGCGGCAATTTCTTCGGGCGCCGCCTCCACCCTGAACACGGCCAGCATTTCCCCGGCGATTAACCGCGGATCTTTTAATTCCAAAATTTGCCTCAGGCGGCGGCGGACGGAAGTTGTTAAAAAATCCAAAAAATTGGCTTCGTTTTCCAGCAGGCTGTCGCGCTGGCCGTAAACATAGCGCCTCTGGTAATTGGTGACGCTGTCGTATTTGTAAAGATAGAGCCGGCTGTCCAGATTTTTGCTTTCCACAAAATCCTGGGCTTTTTTAAAAGCTTTGGTCAGGTTGTTGCCGGAAACATATTCGTCCTCCGGGATATCGTAAGCTTCCATGGCGTCAATAATCGCTTCGCTGCCGAACAGCTGCATAATTTCGTCTTCCATGGAAATTAAAAATTGCGATTCTCCGGGTTCGCCCTGTCTGCCGCTGCGTCCCACCAGCTGGTCGTCTATGCGGCGCGATTCGTGGCGTTCCGTACCCAGCACAAACAAGCCGCCGGAATTTTCCACTCCCGGGCCGAGCAAAATGTCGGTGCCGCGCCCGGCCATATTGGTGGCCACGGTTATCATGCCGTCTTGGCCGGCTTTCTGGATTTTTTCCGCCTCGGCGCGGTGGTCGCTGGCCGTAAGCATCTGATAGGGATAGCGGGCCTGGTCCAAAAGCTCAGCCACCAAATGCGCGGTCTCCACGTTGCGGGTGCCGATTAATACCGGCTGGCCTTTTTGGTTAAGGTGGCTGACTTTTTTCATCAGTCCCATAAACTTGCCTTTTTGGGTTTTAAAAAACAAGTCGTTGTGGTCAACGCGAATGATAGGCCGGTTGGTTGGGATCTGAACCACTTCCAGTTTGTAGACTTTTTTAAACTCGTCGCGGGCGCGCATAACGGTGCCGCTCATGCCGGAAAGTTTTTCGTACATGGGAAAAAAATTCTGGAAGGTGATGCTGGCCTGGATCCTGTCCGCCTGTTTAACCTTAACCTTTTCCTTGGCCTCGATGGCCTGGTGCACGCCGTCGGTGAACCTGCGGCCGGGCAAAACGCGGCCGGTAAATTCATCCACGATTTCCACGCCCTCGTCGCTTAAAATATAGTCGCGGTTTTTTTCAAAAATTACCCTGGCCTTTAAACAAACATCCAGGTAAAACACGTACATGGGATTGTCTTTGGAAAACACCGGACTGCCCAAAAATTTTTCCACTTTGTTAAGGCCTTCGTCGGTCATGCTGATTTGTTTTTTTTGGTAATCAACAGTATAGTCTTCGTCTTCTTTTAACTGTTCAGCAATTTGGGTGAACAAATCGTAAAAATTCCGCTCTTCCTTAACCGGCTCGGCTATAATAAGCGGCGTGCGCGACTCGTCTATTAAGATGCTGTCAATTTCATCCACAATGCCAAAATAAAGCGGATGCTCGGCCCTTAAAACTCTTTGGTTTTTGGAAAATACCAGGTTGTCGCGCAGGTAATCAAACCCGACCTCCTGGTTGGTGACGTAAGTGATGTCCGCGGCGTAGGATTTTTTGCGCTCGTCGCTCTTCATAGTCGAGGTCACAAAGCCCACGGACAGGCCCAAAAAATTAAACAGCTTGCCGTTTTGCGCGGCGTCGCGCTCGGCCAGGTAATCGTTGGTGGTAACCAGATGCACGCCGTGGCCAAGCAGCGCGTTAGTGTAAACCGGCATAGTTTCGGTTAAAGTCTTACCCTCGCCGGCCTTCATTTCCGCCACAATGCCGCTGTTGATGACCAGTCCCGCCAAAATTTGCGCCGGAAAAGGCGTTTGCCTGGTCACGCGGCGGGCGGCTTCGTTAACCACGGCAAAAGCCTGCACCACCAAAGTATCCAGCCGCTTGCCTTTGGCCAAATCGTCCTTAAAAGCCAAAGCCGCCAGACGCAGCTCCTTGTCGCTCCAGTCCCTTAACTCCTCGCGCTCCTTTAAAATCAACTTCACCCGATACTGCAAATCCGCCAAAGCGCGATTGTCAATATAGCTATCAACACTATCTTTTAAATTATCCAAAAAATCCGGCATTTTTGTTTCAAAAACTTTTTACAATTTGATTAAATTATAACATAAAACCCTCCTAAAACAAAACCGGCGGAAAAATTGATTTCTCAACTTCACCGCCGGCTTGCTTTTACTTTTCGATAAAACCTCCTTTAGGCTAAAATCTCAAGCGGACTATTTCCGCCAAAGATTTGCTGTTCTGTTTTTTGGCCGGTGGCAAAACCGGCAGATTTACCGCGACCGCAACCCACGCCTCCCCAGCAGGCGTAGACTCGGTTTTGAAGCACCGCCTGCCGCAGCGTTTCGATTTGATCATACCGCCATTGAATGCGGTAGTTGTCTTCGCCGACTTGATGCAGCAGGCCAAGCTCAGGCTCCCATTTGTCCACGCATCCGGTTAATACAATTTGGCCCCGGACTTCAATCATCGCAAATAGCCGATACCCGGCGCGGCACCAACCGGCCGTACGAGTTTGCCAGACCGGCGGCAAGTACGGGTAAATTTGTTCTATTCCCGCGTCGCCCCAGTCTTCCGAAATACCCAGCGCAGTCGGAGTTTCCAAAAACTCTTCCTGCAACAAGGCAAGGTAGCCGAAAAACTTGGTAATATCCCGTCGCGACATCTCATACTGACGATGTTCAGACAAACCCTGAAAATTCGCAAAGCAGTTGAACCGAACAAGATCAATCCCTTCTCCTACGCCCCACTGCACCATTTGACGCATCAACTCCAACTTGCAGTTGTCGGCGCGGATGGTAAAAGTGGTGGAAATGGCGAATTGCTTGTTTGGGTTCATCCTATTCCAGGTTTTGATGTTGCTTACGGCTCCTAAAATTACCGGGGCCCTGGTCACACCTTTTATTGGGACAGGGGTTCCGGCCGCTTCGTGAGCGGTGATTATGATTGACCGAAAGCCAATCTCCCAAGCGCGGTTTAGCCGCTCTTGCCAGCCAGCGATAAACAACGGCACTCCACTGCTCCAAGCCGACGTACCAATGGGCTTAAGGCGGAAAGCCGAACCGGCGTCCCCGGCCAACAACGCCTCATCGCCAAAGCTGTCCGCCGGCGCCATCCCGATGTTGTAGCCTTGGGTCCGAAGCGAACGGGTAATTGCTAGGGCCTTATCCACCGGAATATGGAACTCGGGCTTGTTGCGAAAGTAACAATGGGCGCACGCGGCCTTGCAGGTAGCGGCGCCAATGCGGTTTGTGTAGTGAAAGTAGATGTCAATATCTTCCGGCTTTAGTTCCGAAAAAGGGATAGAAAAATCTACTGGCGGGTACGCGACGATGTATTTCATAACAACCCCAATCGCAGCAACCCAGCTTCGGCGAACAAATGCCGCAGCTGCCGCTGCTCTTTTTGTTTATCCTGCCCCGCATGTAACATAACCGGGCAGGTTTCACAAAGCACGTCGACGATTTTGAGATTGTTGGCAGCCAGCGTCAGGCCTGAAGCGACCAGGCAAACCCCAAAACGATAATTCCACGGAATATGGGCTTCGGTCGCACCGCAGGAATAAACCACTCCAGGATGCGCATTGCGATTTAAGTCGTAAGTCCACAGGTCACTACCTTCGACTTTATTTGGCGATAGCACTTCCCGGGTTAGCCACGGGTACTCAGAAAGGATCTTAGCTCCCTTCGGCACATCCGCTTTGGAAGAGGCCGGATCGTCTTTGTGGGCAATGAGCACCACCTTCGTGCTGTGGGCACCAGCTTTGGAGGTATCGAATGAACCATGCATTCCACAGCCCGGAGTTTGTTTATCGGAATTGTGATCAATGCTGGATCCATATTCCAGAAAAAAATCAAAGCCACAAATCCCCATGTCGTAATTGCCATGCGCCACTTCGCGCGGCATGTCCTGCGGGCGCATGAACACAACTTCGGAAACCAAGTCATGCCCGATGACGTAACGAAACCGCCGCGGCTCTTTTTGAAACCTCAGACCGGCTTGTTCCAAATAATTCACCATCTGCTGTTCCATGGTTCCGTTGCAAACGGCCAGCTTGAGCTTCTTCATGTCAGTGCTCCCCTCCTGTACGTGCAGCTTCTACCGCCAACATTACAGCTTCCTTGGCCGTGCGAGCTGGCTTAACCGCTAGGTGCTGCCGCCGAGCATCAAACGCCCGGCCAGCCATTTCTTCGCTCCAGCCGCCGCAGCCGACAATTCCGATAACCGGAATGCTGGCCTGGTAAGCCACAACGATTTCGTTGCAGGTGCCGCTGCCTCCGGAAATGGCGATAATGGCATCGCAGGAAATCGCCAGCACAAACTCACGTCCGCCGCCGCGCTCCATGCCGGTGGCGATAATAACGTCAGCATCGTCGTGAACTTGCAGCCCCTTGCCATAAGTCACGCCGACAGTCAGGCCGCCGACACTTCGAGCGCCTCGTCCGGCCGCGGTAGAAAGCGAATCACAATCTTTCTCCGCGCCAAAGACTAAAGTGCATCCGGCCAAAGCCACTTCGCGGCCGATATCTTCGGCCAATTTTGCTACTGCTTCGGAATATCCGAGGTCAGCAGCGCTTCCCATTACGCCAATCTGCAATCTACGTACCATCCTTTTTGGTTCCGCTTCTTCAACCTCAACAATCTCTTCCAAGTACGGGGCCCTTCTACAATGGTAAAAATCACTCATATTCCATCCTTTTGATTGTAAATTTTGCTCGTTTTGGGACAAACAAAAAACCCGCTCCTCTTGGGAACGGGTTAAGTTGATATTTTCAAGTCCTTTTACGCTAGCGTATCCGCCTTCGCCAAAGCGCTATGGCGGACTTGCAGCTAGTGCACTAAAGCTTACGAAATATTATCAACGCAACCCTTTCCCAACAGGAAGAGAGTTGTGATGATGTAAAGCTAGGCGTTTGAGCATTAATTTGTATCCGCCGCGGCCGTTTTTTAACCAATTGGAAATGCGGGCTATGGTGGCGCTGGACAGGCCGGTTTTGCCGGATATGGTAGTGTAGGACAATTTTTTGCTTAACATTTGCGCGGCTTGCCAGCGGTTGCCGAATTCCAGGATTTCGTCTTCGGTTAACAGGTCGCGCAAAAACTTTTTGGCTTCTTTTTTGGTCTTCAAAGCCAAAACAGTTTTTACCAAAGCATCCGTTTTTTTGTTATCCCATTTGTTGGATTTATTCATAAGCATTTAATTGTTGTCGCTTTAGCATACTAAAGCGCTTTAGTTAACTAAAGCGATTATATATCATCACCCCAAACTTGTCAAGGCGGCCACGGGTTAAACCTGGGTTTGCAACAATTTTATGATATTTTGCGTATATATGGTATAATATGGAAAAGCTTAAATATTAAACGAAAAGCTTAAATATATGGTATTTTTGTGGATAATTTTGGCAATTGTGATTATTGCCGTCCTGCTATTTAACGGTCTGGTCCGTTCCAAAAACCGCGTGGATGAAGCGTGGAGCGATATAGACGTTCAGTTAAAGCGTCGGTATGATTTAATCCCCAATTTGGTCAGTACCGTGCAGGGCTACGCCGCTCATGAATCCGGAGTTTTTGAAAAAGTCACGGCTGCCCGCACCGCGGCTATGGGAGCAGGATCGCTTGATGATAAACTGGCTAAGGAAAACGCGCTTTCCGGCACGCTAAAAAGTTTGTTTGCCGTGGCCGAAGCCTATCCGGACTTAAAAGCCAACCAAAACTTTTTGCAGCTGCAAAGCGATTTAACCGATACCGAAGACAAAATCCAGGCCGCCCGCCGCTTCTACAACGGCACCGCCCGCGACTACAACACCAAACTCCAGGTCTTCCCTACCAACCTGTTCGCTTCCATGTTTGGTTTTACGGCTAAGCAATTCTTTGGGATAGACGAAAGCGGTCCGGAGGCGCAGCCGGTGGCGGTGAAATTCTAATGGTAGGGGCTAGGGAATAGAGATTAGGGAATAGTATGCAAAACCAGATCTTAAGCTACAAAGACTTAATTGTTTGGCAAAAATCTAATGATTTAGTATTAGAAATATATAAAATTACCCGCCAATTTCCTAAACACGAACTTTACGGCCTTTGTTCACAAACACAAAGAGCTGCCATCTCTATACCTTCCAACATAGCAGAAGGCCACGCGAGGAACCATACCAAAGAATTCATTCAATTTTTGGGCATAGCTTTTGGATCGACGGCAGAACTTGAAACACAAATATTACTGATGGAAAAATTGTATCCGAATTTTGATTATTTGATCGCTAAGTCATTACTTCTGCAAGTACAAAAAATGCTACTAGCGCTAATCAAAAAACTTCGCTCAACTACAATCAATTAGGTGCTTTTCTAACCCCTAACCCCCTAGCCCCTATACCCTACCCCCAATGCTTACCTACGATTTTATCGCCAAAAATAAACGCGACAGCTGGATATTAATATTCAGCTTTTTAGTGGTAATTTCGGCTATTGGCTGGGTGTTCGCGCAAATTTATCAGGACGACGCGATTTTGTATTTGGCTGTGTTTATTAGCGTTTTCTCGGCATTATTCTCTTATTATTTTGCCGACTCCATCACGCTAGCGGTTTCCAAAGCCCAGGCCGTTGACCGGGCGACAAACCAGCAGCTCTATAACATAGTGGAAAATTTGTGCATTGCCGCGGGCATTCCTACGCCAAAAATCTATATTATTCAAGACTCCGCTCCCAACGCCTTTGCCACGGGCCGCGACCCAAAGCACGCGGTCATTTGCTACACCAGCGGGATTCTGCAAAAATTGAACAAAACCGAACTGGAAGGCGTTACCGCGCACGAACTTTCGCACATTGGCAATTACGATATCCGTTTAATGACCCTGGTTGTGGTTTTGGTGGGCATGATAGCGCTTATGTCCAACTGGTTTTTGCGCTTTTCCATTTTCGGCGGCCGCAGGAGCAATAACAACAATAATGGCAATTTAGGCATGATACTTTTCGCGGTTGGTATTCTTTTGGCCATCCTTTCACCGCTCATTGCCACTTTAATAAAACTGGCTGTTTCCCGCCAAAGGGAATATTTGGCAGATGCCAGCGGCGCGCTTTTAACAAGATACCCCGAAGGTCTTGCGTCAGCTTTGGAAAAAATTTCAGATGACTCCGCTCCGCTCGCCGAAGCCAACAATGCCACGGCGCATTTTTACATAGTCAATCCATTCCACCAGGACAGGATGGAAGCCACTTCCAGCCAACAAGGCAGCGCCCACGGCGCGCGCAGCTGGTTCGCCAGCCTGTTTAACACCCACCCGCCGATTGAGGACAGGGTTAAGAGGTTACGGGAGATGAATTTATAAGTCGTCGGCTAAACTCCTATACTAAGGACGCGGACAAAGCAACCATCATAGTATTTATGGTTGCTTTTTTTGTTATAGTTTATTAATATAAAGTGCATTGAATTTGACTGGAGGAAGGAGGTAACAGAATATGATGAATCAAAGTCATGTTTCCGAGTCCTGGCTCGAGGCGTTTGATCGCTTGGAGGTTACCGTTCGGGAATCCGTTGTTAGTAATCGCTTTTTTCGAAAAAATTTATTTTGTTAATTCCTAAAGTTTTTAAAGTTTCAGGCCACAGGGCCTGTTTTTTAATGGTAAATTCCAGGGAGCAGTGTTTGTTTAAATATTTAAATTTTTTGTCGCAATCGGTAAAAGTCTTGCTGCGGCGCCGAATCATCCAGGCGTTAAGCCAGCGATTTGCCGACTTAAAACTCTGGAAACCCTTGATGGTTTTAAGGCGGCCGTTTAAGTGGGAATTAAAAAGTTCTATGAGGTTGGTGTTGTTGGGACAGTCTTTGACTTTCAGGTAATTAAACAAGGCTTCGCGTCTACGCTTAACTTCCCAGATAATATCCTGGAGTTTGGGGCTGTGTTGGGCATGATTTCTTAAGACATGCTCCAGTCCGGCGTCAATTTTTTCCTCATCCGCTCCTTCGGTAAACACATGGAGCTTAAGTGAATTAAAAAAGTGTCTGTAGCGCTCCTCGGTTTTAACCCTAAGCACAGCGCGGATGTTTTCCAGGAAGTGGACATGGCAGAGCTGCAGCCGCGCGTAGGGAAAGACCTTGTTTAGAGCCTGTTTTATGCCTGCTCTGTCATCGGCGACAACTATTTTAAGGTTGTAGCCCAGGTCTTTTAGTTTCTGAAAGTACTGGGAGAAAGCCGCTTCGTCCTCAGAAAAGAACAATTCTCCGTGTAAAATATCGTGAGTCAGGTAATCAATGCCGAACAGGAATGGAATCTTCCGCTCAAAGCCTTTAACCGCGATGTATTTGCCGTCAAGGATTAAAATCCCCTGGCAGTGGGCCAAATCACAGAGGGTTTTGGTCAAAAAGTCGTTTTTTGGCAGCTGATCCAGCTCTGTGATGACGCGCGCGTAGGTCTGGGGCCCTGACAGGGTGTTTTCATCGCCTAAGCGTCTAAAGCCCACGCCGTCAATATGCTCTATCCAAAGGTTGTGAGAATCCTGGCCGTGGTAAATGGAAAAGGTGCGCTTACAAAAATGGCAGAGGTAGCGATGACTCTTGCCATCCTTACCAAATTTAATTGTTTTTAAACTGCTGCAATGTGGACAAACATGGCGACGTTTTTTTTGGCATGACTAGATTCCTTTCTTAGTTAACTGGTTAAACCTTGGTTTTATCGCTTAAGCTTAACAGGAACATCTGATTTCACCAACGGATTTCCGAACGGTATCGGCTAAGTCTCTGCGACGAAAGTCTAATCCAGGCTCTTCTGACCAGAGGACCTGAAGTGTTTGAGACTCTAAGAATAAGCAATCCGGAATTCGCTGGATGCTTGCTGAATCTTATCTCACTCGCGCATGAGATTGCGTCCCGCAGGTAGTGGTATTTGCACTGCCCGCAAAACCGGGCCTCGCTACCAGTAAGCGGGCCCGGATTTTATTTACCCCAACCTCAATCTTAATAGACAAGCCTGGCGATAACCTCTCCTCTAAATCCTCTCACCCTTAATTTTTGGGTGATTTTTTGTTTTTGTTTGCTCTGATCTTCACTAAAAATGGCGTAAGAATTATCCGCGACCTGATTATTATCCGAATCGGACGAAGCCGCCGCAACCCCTTCTTTTTTTAAAAGCCTTTTGGCGATTTTTAATTCCTCTTCAACGGATAAACCATCGGCCAAAGTTCTTTCGATTATGTTAGCGGGCAACTTTTTAAGCATAAATTTTTTCTTTATGCCATAATAGCCCAAATTTTTGTATTGCTTTAAATTTTCCAAAAAAACTTCGGCATAGCGTTCGTCATCCAAATAACGCTGTTTACGTAATTGCTCGGTTACGTTTTCGATAACCGCTGGAGAATAACCGCGACCTTCCATCTTACTTCTAACCTCACCAACAGTCCTTAACTGCAAAGACAGCAAAAACACGGCATACTCGTAGGCCTTTTGCTCGTTTTCCGGCTGCTTGGTTTTATTTTTTGCCTTAAACACAAACTTTTAAAATTTTTTATTATCAGTCTATTGACAAGAGTGCTAATGCGCCATATAATCAACTTGCGTGGTATAATAAATATAACATATATCAGCGTTGTCCGTTTATCATCCATATTTTCGTACCATCTATATGACAAATTTCACTTACATTCTTGAACGATTATCCTCGCGCGCCAAAAACGCGCTTATAATGGCACAGCTGGTGAGCGAGGAGCTGAAGCACGACCATATTGGCACCGAACATCTTTTGTACGGGGTGATTTCAGAAAAGAGTTCTTTTGCCGCGGAAATTTTGACAAAGACCAAACTGACTCCGGAAGTCATTAAACAGGAATTAATTTTGGTCAACAGCAACAACTCCGTGGCGGCCTGGAAGCCTGTGTTAAGCGAAAACTTAAAATCGGTCATAGAAAAATCGGCCATCGTGGCCAGCCAGTACGGTTACCAGTTTATCGGCACCGAACATTTTTTGTACGGCCTGTTAACCGTGCCGCAAAACAAGGCTAAGGTCATACTTTCCAAGCTTGGCACAGATGCATACGAGCTGGAACAAAACCTGCTCAATGTTTTTGAAAATATTTCCAAGTTTCCGGAAATGCCCGAGCAGCACGACCACGGAATGCCGCCGGTGGAAGGCCCAATGCCGCCTCCGCCGAGCCTGGGATCTAAAATTGGGGATGCCAAAAAGGGGGGCCTGCTTGATTACTTCACCACGGACCTGACCAAAAAAGCCGCCGCCGGTTCCATTGATCCTGTCATAGGCCGCAAAAGGGAAATAGAACGCATGGTTTCCATACTCAACCGCCGCACCAAAAACAATCCTATTTTAATCGGCGAAGCCGGCGTGGGCAAAACCGCCATCGTGGAGGGCCTGGCTCTGGCCATTACCAAACGAGAAGTCCCCGACTCCCTGCTGGATAAAAGGATTTTGTCTTTGGATCTGGCCTTAATAGTCGCGGGTTCAATGTTCCGGGGCGAGTTCGAAAACCGGCTGAAACAAATTATAGATGAAGTTAAAAACTCCGCGGACGTTATATTGTTCATAGACGAACTGCATACCATGGTCGGGGCCGGCGCCACCACCGGATCGCTGGATGCCGCCAACATTCTAAAACCCGCCCTGGCCCGCGGCGAACTCCGCGCCATTGGAGCCACCACCCTTACGGAATACAAACAGCACATAGAAAAAGACGCGGCGCTGGAAAGGCGCTTTCAGCCCATTGTTGTTGATGAGCCCAGCCCGGAAGAAACCATGGCTATTTTACGCGGGCTTAGGCCGAATTACGAAAAACACCACAACGTTACCATTACCGAAGAGGCCATAAAGTCCGCGGTGGAGCTTTCGGCGCGCTACATCCAGGACCGCTATTTGCCGGATAAAGCCGTGGACTTAATAGATGAAACAGCCGCGTTTTTGCGCAGCATAAATTCCGGCAGCAAATTTTTGCGGGCCGCCAAAAAAATAGAAGGCGATTTGGCCGCCCTGGAACAGGAAAAAACCAGAGCGGTGCTGGCCCAGGATTTTACCACGGCTTTGCACTTGCGCGCCCAGGAAGAAAAACTGCTCAAGCAAAAAGAGACTTTGGGGAAAAGCCTGGCCGCGGAAGAAAAAAGCTCCGGACACATTATCGGTTCAGAGGACATTGCCCACACGGTTTCCATGATGACCAAAATCCCCCTGCACAAGCTGGCCAAAACCGACTTAAACAAACTGTCCCTGCTGGAAAAAACTCTTAAAGCCAAGATTGTGGGACAAAACGAGGCCTGCTCGGAAATAAGCAGGGCCATAAGGCGTTCCCGTGCCGGCATTACGGACCCAAAACGACCCCTTGGTTCTTTTATATTTTTAGGGCCAACCGGAGTGGGCAAAACCGAAACCGCCAAAGTTTTGGCCAAAGAAATTTTTGAGGACGAAGACGCGCTTATTCGGGTGGATATGTCGGAACTGATGGAGCGGCACAATGTCGCCAGATTGATTGGCGCGCCGGCCGGTTACGTGGGTTACGGCGAAGGCGGCAGGCTGACCGAAGCGGTGCGCAGAAAACCTTACAGCGTGGTGCTGTTTGATGAAATTGAAAAAGCCAACCCCGATGTCTTTAACGTCTTTTTGCAGATTTTGGAAGATGGACAGCTGACAGATGCCGAGGGGAAAAAGGTCAACTTCCGCAACACCGTAATAATAATGACTTCCAATTTGGGCATGAGGGAACTTACCAACCAGGCGGCTAAAATCGGCTTTGCCGACCGTTCCAACGAGGAAAAAGACCACAAAGCCAAGCTGGAACAGGAGTACGAGCACATTAAAGAAGGCGTAATGGAACAACTTAAGCAGGAATTCCGCCCGGAATTTTTAAACAGGATAGATAAAATTATCGTCTTTAAACCTTTGGGGTTTGACGAGCTGAAAAAAATCACCCAGCTGCAAATCGCCCAGCTGCAGGGAAGACTGCTTAGCCAGAATATCCAGCTCAAGGTGACTCCGGCGGTGTTTAAATTTATATCGGAAAAAAGTTTTGACCCTGCCCAGGGCGCGCGCTTTGTGCGCAAAAACATCCAGCAGTTTTTGGAAGACCCTTTGGCCGAAAAAATTATTGCCGGTATGGGCCTAAAAGACGGCGCAAAAATCTCCGCGGACGTAAAAGGCGATAAAATTACCTTTAGCGTGCACAAGGCGGAAAAACTGGCTGTGGTGGTGTAGCGCGACAATTTATCAGCTACATCATTGAATTGATGACATACCAAACCCCGCCCTTATTTAAGGGCGGGGTTTTTAATTATTTTGGTATAAAAAACAACGGCCGCATTTTATTATATCAACCATTGACTCTCTCTCGAATTTGATAACCTCCTTGCAAAGGAGGTGTGCGTTGGCACACGCTACAATACCCTTTGCAGGGCAAAAATACGCAAGCGCAAGAAAACACGGAGCGCGTCCACAAGAGCTCAAAAGGCTCAAAGTGTCAGCACGGCGTAAATCCAGCACGGATATAGGCGAAGACGAACGGAGTCGGATAAATTCCGGCATCGAATACGCAAATACTCCGCGTCGCTAAACCAAAACCCCATAGCCCTACTCAGCAATGTTGAGCGGCGGACACTACTGTGTCCGCTTTTTCTTTTGCCTAAAATCCTGTTATAGTTAAGCCATGTATCAAACATTTATAAAACCGTTCTGGCTGGATATTAAAACTTTCGTCCTGGACACTTTATTCCCCATTTCCTGTGTGAGCTGTGGCGGTGAGGGAAATTTTATTTGCGCTGAATGTAAAATATCTTTAACGGTGCTGGAGCGCCAGCGCTGTATTGCCTGCCAAAAACAGGCGATATTCGGCTTTACACATCCCGGCTGCCAAACGCCTCACGGAGCCGACGGATTGATTAGTTTTTACGATTATCACGATGACAAAGTCGCTAAAATAATAATCGCCGGAAAATACAAATTCATATCGGAAGTTTATAATATTTTTGGGAAAACCGTGGCGCAAAAAATTAAAAATGACCATACGCATCTGACTGCTAATTCGTACGAATTAGCCTATGTCCCGCTCCATCCATCCCGCGAACGCTGGCGCGGCTTTAACCAGGCGGAAATTTTATGCCGAAGCCTGAGCCGGGAACTGGGTATCGCGTGCGCTAGCGTACTAGTACGCTGTAAGCATACGAAAACGCAAAAAGATTTAAAAAAAGAGCAGCGCCTAAAAAATGTCAGCGATGCCTTTAAGCTAAAACCCGGAGCGGATGTCCGCGGCAAAAATATTATCCTTGTAGACGATGTCGCCACCACCGGCTCCACCCTCCAGGAAGCCGCCAAAATCCTAAAACGCAACGGCGCGGCAAAAGTGATTTGCTTGACGGCGGCGAGGGACTAAATATCTGATCACAAAATATGGTCGTTGGATTTTTCAAAATAAAATTTTCTGGCGGAGAGGGGGGGATTCGAACCCCCGAAAGGATTTGACTCCTTTACCGGTTTAGCAAACCAGCGCACTAGGCCTCTATGCGACCTCTCCATATGTTCAAACTTAATACGGGCGGCCAAGGCCAGCCCCTACAGGAATCACCGCTAAGATTATCCTAACTATTTTAGCCAAAAAACCGGCTACAGTCAATTTGGCGGTTTTTGGTTTTACAGGTAAAATTACGGTAGTGTTTTCATACTCATCATCTTTGAAACAAAAACTCGCGATAAATCGTATAATTATTACTGATTTCACCGAAATTGGCCGTTTATAGTTTAATAAATACCAACCTGTAACAAATGGACTCAACTTCCGTCTATAATATCAGTTCCCCCACTTTAGGCAAAGATGATATTTTGCTTGGGCTTTTGGCCAGAGCCAAACAGGGAAACCAGGAAGCCTTTGGCGAAATTTATGATCTTTATTTTAAAAAGATTTACCGGTTTATTTTTTTCCGCGTCGGCCACAAAGAAATAGCCGAAGACTTGGCCGAAGAAGTTTTTTTAAAGGCCTTCGGCAAAATCAGCGGGATTAACGAAGACGGCTCGTTTGAGGGCTGGCTTTACCAAATTGCCAGGAATTTGGTAATAGATTATTACCGCCAGAAAAAATTTACTGTGGCCCTGGAAGATGTGGAAAATACCCTGGAGTACGAAAGCAATATTATTGACGTATTAAGCCTGCGAGACCAGCAAAAAACTTTGCTTAAGTTGATGAAGGAGCTCGGCCCCGAGCAGCAAACTGTAATTAAATTAAAATTTTTCGAGGGTCTGGAAAACACCGAAATCGCCCAGGCTTTGGATAAAAAAGAAGGCGCTATAAGGGTAATCCAGCACCGCGCTATTTTAAAACTCCAGGAATTAATAAAGAAGACCGGCAACCGCGAATAATAGTCAATTACCAGAGATGAACAGCATAGAAGAAATTTACGACCAAGCCATTGAGCTTATGAGAAAAGGGCATTCCCAGCAGGATGTCCTGGTTAAATTTGCCGATTATAAAAATGAGCTGGAGCCGCTGTTGGATTTAAGCCATAGTCTTTTATCAATTCCCAAAAATATTGTGCCAACGCCTATGGTGAACCGCAAATACGCCCTGGCTAAAACAAAAAGTTTTTGGTTGAACTGGGTGCCAATGTCGCGCTTGGCCGCGGCCAGCTTAAGTTTGATTTTAGTATTCTCGGCTTTCGCCGCCACCGGCTATGCCGCGGCCGGCTCGCTGCCCGGCCAGGCCTTATTCGCGGTTAAAAAAATCGGCGAGCAGGTACAACTGGCTTTTGCCGGCAGCGCCCAAAACAGGGCAAATTTACAGATTGCCATTGCGCAAAGCCGCTTAAGCGATGCCCAGGAGGTTTTTAGCAATCCCCAAAGCCCGGCGGATGAAAAGAACGCGGCGCTTAATGAACTCACGAGCCAAACCAGCAGCGCCGTTGCTGTTGTAGGCAGTGTTGCCCAAAACAACCCGCAATCGCAAAGCAACCCTCCTCTTTTAAATTCTCTGGAAAACATTACCAAGCAGCAGCAAAGCCTGCTTACCCAAATAAAACCGGACAGCCAAATCCAGGCGGCCACCAACAATGCCTTAAAAACTCTTGGACAAAATTCCGAACAATTGTCCCAAATTAAGGAGTCGGTGGCCGTGGCGGACAGCGACCAGACTCTGACCAACTTAAACTCCACTTCCACCGCCGTAGCCGTATTGGGACAAATTAGCCAGGTTTCGGCCGATCAAATTACAGTGGAAAAAACCACATTTCAGCTTGACAGCCAGACAACCATAACGGATACCAATGGCGACAATTTGCAAATTAAAGATTTGTCGTCCGGCGACCAGGCCAATGTGGTGGGCACGCAGCAAAAAAATGCCATCCTTGCCGAGCAGATTCTGGTTACCAGCCAGATTGCTTCATCTTCGGCCTCAACAACCGCCGGCTCCACACTTGTTTTGACAGGCTCTGTCCCGGGCACGTCCTTAACCGGCGCTTCTTCTACGGCCACTTCCACGTATCCTGACGTCAAAAAACCGGATAAAACCGACGCCGCGCAGCCGGTTGATAAAAATGGCACATCCAGCACCAGTCCCGTTTTAAATTTTGATCCCAACTCGGATTCCGGTTCGTTTATTTTAGAAAGTCCGAGCCCCCAATTTAATCCTTAAACAGTTTCCAAGCCAAATAGCCTCCGCTGCCATTTCCACCATATATTTAATGATGGCAGTGGCCGTGGAGGCTATAACCACCACGCCCTAAAAACGTTAGGGTGAATGAATACAAAACAGCCTTTTCTAGAGAAAGGCTGTTTTTGTCTTAATAAAACTTATGTTATAATAAATTTGCGCGGTATTTCTTTTAAACGGCTTAAGCGGCTTATTTGCCAAACCTGGCGGAGAGGGAGGGATTCGAACCCTCGAGAGCTTATAAAGCTACTGCCGGTTTTCAAGACCGGTGCACTAAACCACTATGCGACCTCTCCGTGATAAATACTTGGAAACGGTACAGAAAGTTGCTTTAGTGATGAAATTTCAGAATTTCGTGGCGGTTGGCATAAATAATTTTTAAGGTTCAGCCTAAAGCCAAGCCGATAAAATTTTTATGACAACGGCCGAAATTACGGGATTTCAGCCGGAATGGACTTTTTATACGGTTTCTCAATACATTTTAATCAATTCAAGCCAATATGTCTAACCCAGCCAATATTTCCTGGCAAGCTCCGGAGTTTAAGCATTATCCCAAAAACATAGGGTGGTACGTTACGCTGATTTGTGTTTTTATTTTGCTGATTGCCTTTTTTGCCATAGTGGAAAGCGATCTTTTCGCCTCCGTCACACTGGGAATTATCTGCCTTTTAATTATTGTGTTCTCCCGGCAAATTCCGCGGGTGGTAACCATAGAGCTTAACGACCGTGGCATAAAATTCGGCAATTTATTTTACCCCTACAAACAGTTAAAATATTTCTGGGTGGTGCACAACGAAAGACACCAAACCATAAATTTCCACACATCAGCCTTGGTTAACAATACCCTGATTTTGGAACTTGAAGACCAAAACCCGGATACTATCCGGGATTACCTTGCGCGCCGGCTGCCCGAACACCACGAAACCCAGGAAACCCCGGCACAAAAGATTACGCATAGGTTTAAATTTTAATGTCCACAGATCACAGATTGACACAGATACGCAGATTATTTATCTGATAATTTAAATTCTTCCAACAATACTACTAAGCGGATAATCAATCTGTGAATCTGTGCTTATCCGTGATCTGTGGAATATTAAGCATCCGTAGCTCAGTGGATTAGAGCGTTCCCCTCCGAAGGGAAAGGCCGCAGGTTCGATCCCTGCCGGGTGCACCACGTTTTCGCTTCGCGAAAACGTGTCCCGCGCCGGAATCCGCGGCAGCGGATGACTGCGGAGGGCTGTCAAACTGACGGATTTATGAAGCTTACGGACACAATCGAAAACCTGCCCAGACTTCAAAAGCCGCAATTAGCGGCTTTAAAAAAACTCGGAATTTTAACGGTCCGGGATTTGTTGCTGTATTTCCCCTACCGCTATTTGGATTTTAGCAAAGTAGTTAATATTAAAGCTATCAGGCCCGGCGAAAGCGTCAGCCTGAAAGTACAAATTAAAAGCATCGGCAGCCGTTTTTCCTTTAAGGGACGGATGTCTTTGGCTGAAGCCATAGTCAGCGATGAAACCGGATCTTTAAAGGTGGTCTGGTTCAACCAGCCGTATCTGGCCCAAAGCTTAAAAACCGGCGATGAAATATTTTTGGCCGGACAGCCCGACTATTACAATTTTTCCCTGCAGCTTACCAACCCGATTTACGAAAAAGCCGCCGATTTCCCGGTGCACACCTCGCGTTTGGTCCCGCTGTATCATCTCAAACAAGGATTGTACCCAAAAACTTTCCGCAACCTGGTAGCCAATATTTTGCCGCTGGCCGGGGAAGTGACGGACGAATTGCCCGCGGCCGTAATAAAAAATCAAGGCCTGATGGATATAAGCCAAACCATCCGCCAATCCCACTTTCCGGAAAGCGAGCAGGTTTTAGCGGCCGCGAAAAAACGTCTGGCTTTTGAAGAAATATTTTTAAGCCAGCTGGCGGCGCAAAGGCATAAAATGGAGCTGGCCCGCAAGAAATCCCATATTGTAAAATTTGACCAAGTATTGGTAAAAAAATTTGTAGATAGTCTGCCTTTTAAACTTACCGTGGAGCAAAAAAAAGCGGCCTGGGATATTTTGCGGGATTTGGAAAAACCCGTGCCAATGAACCGGCTGCTGCAGGGGGATGTGGGCAGCGGCAAAACCGTGGTGGCTTTAATCGCGTCTTTAGAAGCGGCCAGCCAGAATCTTCAGGCCGTTTTTCTGGCGCCCACGGAAATTTTGGCCCGCCAGCATTTTGAAGTGGCAAAAAAACTTTTGCCCGGTTCCCAGGGCCGTCAAAATCTTAAAATCATACTGCTGACTCAAAATTATAACCAGATAGGCGACGAATCCTTAAGCAAGGATAAATTGCAAATGCTCATAAGCCAAGGTATGCCGGGAATCTACATAGGCACCCACGCTTTGCTGCAAAAAAATATCAAATTTAAAAATCCGGCTCTTGTAATTATAGACGAGCAGCACCGTTTTGGCGTGGAGCAGCGGGCGGCGTTAATGCAAAACGCTAAAATAGTCCCGCACCTGCTTTCGTTATCGGCCACGCCCATACCCCGCACGCTGCAGCTGGCTTTTTTTGGCGAACTGGAAATTTCCCAGATTAAAACCAAGCCGGTGGGCAGAAAACCCATTCTGACAAAACTGGTCCTGGCCCAAAACCGCGGCCAGGCTTACGAGTTTGTAAAAAAACAACTGCTTTTGGGCAGACAGGCTTTTGTGATTACGCCGCTGGTGGAGCAATCGGCGGTATTGGAAACCAAATCCGCCAAAAAAGAACTGGAAAGCCTGAAAAAAATATTCCCGCGGTTTAACATCGGACTGCTCCACGGCCGGATGAAATCCAAAGAAAAAGAAAGCGTCATGGCCGATTTCCTGGCCAATAAAATTAATATTTTAGTTTCAACCTCAGTGGTGGAAGTAGGCGTGGACATACCCAACGCCTCGGTTATGTTGATTGAAGGCGCCGACCGTTTTGGCCTGTCCCAGCTCCACCAGTTCCGCGGCCGCGTGGGCCGGGCCGAGCACCAAAGCTTTTGCTTTCTGTTTACAGACAACCAAAACCCTGACACTATAAACCGCCTAACATCCTTTACCAAAATCCAGGATGGTTTTGCCCTGGCCGAAGCCGACCTAAAAACCCGCGGCTTCGGCGAAATCTACGGCCAAGCCCAAGCCGGCTGGAACTTTAAATACTTTGACCCAAGCTACACAGCCTTAATAGAACCAGCCCGCCAGGAAGCTGTAAAGCTGTTAAAAGATGATCTAAATTTACAAAAATATCCTTTACTACAAGACAAAATAAAAGATAAAGTGGTACATTTTGAATGATAGATTTGCTTTTTTATAAACCTTCTGCCATAATATCGCTAAATATTCGGAGGAGGCCAAATATAATCAACAGTAGGCTTTTAGGATATTTTAAAAGGAGAGTTCAATGTTTACCAGCATGTTACACGCCGACGATGAATCGCAAGCATTTCCCTGCTGGGATAGTAGGGGAAAATTTTTCTGGGGAATTCCCAGAAATGAGCAACTCATGATCGTCGCATCATGGGTGCGCAAACACAAAGGCAATTTACCTACGGTTCTTTCCCAGATACCTCTTTTTCCGGCTACTCAAACAGTTGGGCAGTGGGTTGCCCAACAAAAGGAATTACCTGTTGACTAACAAGACGCGAAATGTCGATCGCCAACTTTTCTCAATCATCTTGCCCGCCTCGCCCCATGATTGAGCGAGCATTAGGCTGACGAACCGTATTTCGTTTCTCGATCTTGCTGAACCAAACCACAATGCTCTGGCTACAGCAAGCCGGGGGCGGATGGACTAGGCCAGTCCTGATGCCCCCTTTTTTTATATTTTCACAATCGCTTCCGCCAAAGTCCTAACCTGCGCCACCTCAATTTTATTTTGCGATGTTAATTTAGTTTTCGGGCAGATTATTTTTTTAAAGCCGAGTTTTTCGGCTTCTTTTATGCGTTTTTCCAGGTTGGGGACAAAGCGGACTTCGCCGGAGAGGCCGAGTTCGCCTATGGCCACGGTCTCGGACATTATGGAATCTTTGAGGCTGGAAACAATGGCCAGCGCCACGGCTAAATCCGCGGCTGGCTCGTCTATTTTTATGCCGCCGACCACGTTGACGTAAATATCCTGGTTGGACAGGTTCAGTCCCGCGCGCTTGGAAAGAATGGCGGTTAATAACTGTAAACGATTGACATCAAACCCGGCAGTAGTGCGCTTGGGATAACCAAAACTGGTAGTTGAAGTAAGCGCCTGAATTTCCAAAAGCAGGGCGCGGCTGCCCTCCATAACCGAAGTTACCACGTTCCCCGAAGCCTGCAACTGCTCCTCGCCCAAAAACAGTTGGGAGGGATTTTTTACTTCCACCAACCCCTGCCCCTGCATTTCAAACACTCCGACTTCGTTGGTGGTGCCAAAGCGGTTTTTAACGCAGCGCAAAATCCTGAAATTGGCAAACCGTTCTCCTTCCAGATACAAAACGGTGTCCACCATATGCTCCAAAGTCTTGGGCCCGGCCAAATATCCCTCCTTGGTTACATGGCCAATAACCAAAAAAGAAATATGGTTTTGCTTGGCCAGACGCATAACCTGCTGTACCGCGCCGGTAACCTGGGCCACGCCGCCTGCCACGCCGCTGCTTTCGGCCGAGTAAATGGTTTGGATGGAATCCAAAATTACCAACGCCGGATCCTGGTTTTGGATTGTGGCCAAAATGGCAGCTAAATCGGTCTCCGCCAAAACTCCCAGTTGGTGGTTTTTATCCAGCCGCGTCGCCCGCAGTTTAATCTGGCTAACCGACTCCTCGCCCGAAACATACAGCACGCTGTCTTTAACCTTCATGCAAAGCTGCAGCGCCAAAGTGGATTTTCCTATGCCGGGGTCACCGCCCAGGAGCACCAAACTGCCCGGCACAATGCCGCCGCCCAAGACCTCGTCAAACTCCCCAATGCCGGTTATTATTCTCGGCCGCTGGTCAACGTCCACGGAAGACAAATCCACAATCCGCGAAGCTTTGTAAGTCCGGCCTCCGGCTTTTGCTTCGTGCTTTTCCTCCAAAGTGTTCCATTGCCCGCAATTTGGGCATTTGCCCTGCCAGCGGGGACTCTTGTGGCCGCAGTTGGAACAGACGAAGATTGTTGATGTTTTAGGCATAAAAATAAAAAATTCCAAATTGCAAATATCAAATTTCAAACCAAACCCCAACAATCAAATTCAAAATTGGGTACTCGGCATTAATTTGAAATTTGTAATTGGAAATTTGAAATTAACCTGGAGCTGCCTGAATATATAAAATCCAGACCTACTGCTGGCTTAAATCAAGATAGTAAAGGCCCCCATCCTGCGCGTTCTTAAAAAATAAGTCGTTGCCGCTGGAGTTTAAGAACAAATCCTGGCCGTCAATGGCCGTAGTTACGCCAACGCCGTACTGCTGCTTGGCCAAAGTGGAAGTGTTAAGGCTGTAAAAACTATCGCTGGTTAAACTACCCTGGGCCGGAGAAGTTGAATTGGGCACGGCGGCGTAAATAATATTGCTGTCGCCGGCCCATACTGCTTTATCCACGGTGGTAAACAGGCCGAGATTTTCCGTTTCGCCGGAAGTTAAGTTGTAATACCACAACTGGTACTGCAGCGTGGCCGGATCTTTTTTGCCAAACAAAAATTTTTGTCCGTCCGGGCTCCACAAAACCCCAAAATTCTGGCCGCTTTTAACCAAGCCTTTCCAAACCTTGCCGTCTATGCTGACGGAGTTAATGGCGTTGGTCAAACCCGTATTGTTGGTTTCGTAATACAAAATCTGCGAGCCGTCGGGGGAGACGCTCAAAGTGTCGTCTGTTTCCCACATGGGAGCCAGGGTTTTGTAGCTGGTAGCGTCGGGATTGCCCATGCTCAAACTGGCTTTACCGTTAGCCAGCCAAACGTAGGCTATCCGGGTTCCGTCGGGCATCCAATCCACGCTTTCAACCTGAGGCGGCAAGTCCGTGTAAGCCCCGCTGTTGCTGTTAAAATAACTCCAGCTTATTTTTTGGGTCGCCGGGTCGGTAATTTCCGCTATAAAATCGTTGCCTTTTTGCGGCCATAAAATTTTGGTAATGTTGGCCTTAACCGGAATATCCAGCTGTTTTTTATCGGTTAACTCAAGCTGGCCGTTGCTGGTTTGCAGGGTTGACTGGTACAAATTGCCCTGATTGTCAAAATAAGTTATGCCGCTGTCGTTAAAAAACAAAGCGGGGGAAACCACCTGGTCGGTTGTCAGTTGCCCGATGCCCTGACTTGTTGATGGCGGTGTGGTGGAAGCAGTTGAATTAGGCGTGCTGGTGGAAGTAGCGGTTTGGGATAAAGACGGCGCAGCCGGTGTTTTTGCTTTGCCGCCCGAATATTTGGCGTAAATCAAAAAACCCAAAGTGCCCACAATAAGAAGAAAAATAACGCCTAAAATGGCAATAGCTCTTTTATTCATTTATTTTTATTTCGATGATAATACTTCGTTAATAAAAATATTATAGCACAAAAATCCAAGGCGGCAAAATTCCCCTTGAAGGCAGCCTTCAAGGGGATGGTTTTACGACCTTATTCAATCGGAAATGTCTGTCCTATGGGACAAAAACTTAAGCCCCAGTCCTGTCCGGATAACGCTTCGTCTACATCCGCGGGCACGGTCAGCGCTACTTTTAAATCGCAGGCCGTGGATTGGCTGACTTGCAGCTTGGTGAGCAATTCCTGTTCCGCCGCGTCCCGGTTTTCCTGCGCCGGCTCCGAAAGAATGGTAATCAAAAAGCTTTGGTCTTTGCTAAAATAAACAATGCTGTAGCCGCTGTTCTGGTCAATGACATCGGTGTCGCCCAAAACTGCCTGGGGATTTTTGGTAATATCACTAACCTGGGTACTGCTCCCGTTTTGCGTAGGCACGGTTAAAGTCGGCCCGCTTATTTGGCTGGTCACAACCGGCGCGGCAACCTGTTTTTTGGAAGTCAGCGCGAAGTACAGGCTGTAAGCAAACAAGCCGATAATTATTATCGCGATTAAAAATTTGTAGGATTTTTTCATAAAAGCTGAAATTATGAACCTGGATTTATATTGCAGGCATTAATATCGGCCTGCCAAGCGCTCCATTTGGTACCATTGTTGGAAATTTGGCAGGCGGCCTGGATATTTTGCTGGGGGTCTTCAGCCGCGGCAACACATTGGTTGTAAAGGTTCGGGTTTGTAATCTGGCATTGCTTATTACTGCCGGTGTAAAGGTTGCTAAAAGCAGTGGGGCAATTTAAATTTCCAAGAGGATGCGCGGTAATATTAATTTGAAACAAACCAAAAGAGACAGAGGCTATTTTACCGTTTATCATTACCGGACTACCATCCGGATTACGGCAATAATCCGTACCGCTGGCAATACCCGGAGTACCGCCGCTTTCGTGCGCCGCAACAACAGCGGCGGTGTAGGCGTTAGCGCCAAAGCAGGTAGTAGATAATTGCGCCACGCTGGCATTGCCGGAAGGTAAAACATTGCAAGTCCTGGAAGACGAAGTACTCGGAGATGGCGCACCCGGTCCGGCAGTAGTCGCTCCCTGCGCCGCGCCGCTGAGTCCGGCGGGGAACGATAAAAAATCCTGGCAAACATTGGAATAACCCATTCCGCCGATAATGGAGGCTTTAAAATTGGTTGCCGAACTGATGAACTGGCCCAACGGCCAGGTACAGCCGGCGTATAACACCACACCGAAAAAAAATATTGCCCCAAAAATCATAACTGCCACTACCGCGTTCATCGCCGCGATATTGGCCTTAACCGGCAGATTAAACTTAATTTTTTCCGCCAGTTGGTCATTTGAAAATGAAGCCAGTTTCATCCCAGCGCCTAAACTGGTTACCGAAAGCGCGCTGACAGCCCTTTTGGCCAACCGCTTCTTCATCAGCACGAGAAAATCCCCAACTAGCGCCCCCAGCACAATGGTAAAACCGCAGCTGACTATCCCCGATCCCCAGACCCATAAAGCCGCGGCAGTGAGAAGACTATTTACTTCCGTGTTGACCAACGCGGCGGCGGCATCAAGCCCGCCGCCGGAAAGCGCGGCCCCTGCCGCGGCGGCTCCCTCGGGCCCCGCGCCAGCTCCCGCTTCCCCGTCTGCTTCAGGTCCTGCTAAAGCGTCTGCTTCGGCCGAATCCGGAGCGGCTCCCTCCGCGGCGGGCTGCTGTCCCGGAACGGCAGCGTCAGGCGCCCCGGTCGCTTCGGGATTTTGCCCCGGCGGCTTTGTTCCGGTCGGAGCATTTTTATCCGGCGGGCCTCCCTGGCCGCCTTCTGTTTGACCATTCAATCCCCCTTTCGCTCCCGGCTCCGAATTTCCTGATTGAGCTCCTGACCCCGAATCCCCCGAATCGACCGCGCCTTCCTGACCACCCTGACCTTCGCCACCCGCGCCTTCGCCCGGAAGTCCCGCTTCGGACAAAGGCGGCGCGACATCCGGCTCGGTTTCCGGGGAGCCTGAAATTTCCGGCTGGCCATCGGAGGCAGGAGATCCAGATGATTCTGTTACATTCTCCCCGTCCGGCAAAGAACTTTCCTGACCCTGAATTTCATGATTTTGATTCTCGGCAGGCCCCAAATCTAACCTGCCCAAAGCCGACTGGTTTTCAAAAAACTTATTCAAAGTGCCTTCCATGCCCGCGGGAGGGTTTACCGCGATGCCATCCACGGGTGTGCTGGCGCCTAAATTTAAACCGGGCTGAAAAGTTCCCGAGGCACCCGAAAAATTTTGCGGTAAACTACCCAAAGGCGTGGCTGGTGCTCCCGATGCCAAAGGTCGGCTTTTAGGCACAGCCGGAGAAGTTGCGCCCGCGCCACCTATTTGTGTCTTTAAGTTTGTCCCTGATGAAAAAGAAGGAACGGCTGTTTGCGCTGTGCCGGAAATTGTTGATCCTGCCCGCCCGCCCTGATTTTGAGACACTGTCTGTGCCTGCTGGCCGGCGTTTTGTCCGGCTGACTGAGCCTGCGCTGTCTGTTGACGCCCGGACGATATTCCCCCTCCCTGGAGACCTTGCGAAACCGGCCGCGCCGATGCGGCTTGGGATCCGCCGCTTTGAACCGAAGCCTGTCCGGAAATATTTCCGCCGCCGCCGGATGAAACTCCGCCCCCGCCTGAAACAGAAGCCGATACTTGCCCGCCGCCGGAAGCTTGTCCCGAAGCTGATCCCGAAACCCTGGCTTCCACAAATGCCTGAGCCGATGCCGTACCACCGGCAGATACAGTCCCGCCGCCAAAAGTTTGTCCGCCGCCGGACGCTGAACTAACCTGGGCAGTTGCACCTACCCGAGTTCGCGGTTCAACCGTACCCGAAGAAGAAATTGTACCGCCACCCGACCCTGAAACCGTACCCGAAGAAGTAATCTCCGCGCCGCGTGACCCGCCCACAGTTCCTGACTGGCTTACAACCCGCGTGCCCGCCGAAGAAGCTTCAATGGTAGATGAAGGAACGTTTACGGTTGAGACTTGGGCTGTCTCCTCATCATACCCTCCACCTCCGGCACTTTCCGTGGTTGATTTTTGGCTGACAGTTTGAGAACCGGCAGCGTAAGCCCCTGCGGTCCCGGAAACCGCCGACCTCGCCGAACTCCGCAACCCCCTCCCAACCGCGTTAGCCACCCCGCCAATGCTTTCATCAATCAACTGGGAAATACCCAAAGTTCCGCCTCCGCCCTCCGACTGCGCCGCCTCCGCCGCCGCCCGCGCGGCTTTAGCCTTCCGGGCGGCTTCTTCGTCCGCTTCCTCGGTTTCGTAAGTAAAAAGCGCCGATAATGTGCGCATCGTCCCGCCGTACTTGCTGGAAAAAAAAGAAATACCGAAACTCTCGCCGTTTTCCAGAGCGCCAAGCGCGTCTTGCGGGCTGAATACAGCCAAGGACGGACTTTTTGTTCTAAAACGGGTAAAAGGCAGAGAGTCGCGCCCCTCCCGGCTGACTTCCCAAAAATCTAAATTATCCAAACCCCGCCCGGTAAAAATAATCTCGGAATCTTTATAAACCTTGATGCCATTATTAAGAGGCTCGCCGCCAACTGTAACATTAACAATTAACACCCGGCCGCCCAAAAAGCTTTCCCCCAATCTGACAATTTGCGGTTTACCCGACAATGGGATAAATTTTTTAGACGCGGCTGGTTGTTTGTCAGACCTAACAGCATCTTCTTGCCCATCGGCTACGCCTATATTTGATTGTGAATCTTCTTCCGCCATAAAAAATAATTCACGGACAGACAAACAACCCTGTTTTCACAGACGCGCGCGTCTGTGAAAACAGTGGCATCTGTCATATCCATGAATTTAATTCAACTTCTCCTGGCTCTCCTGAATCTCCAGCAACTGTTTGGGATCCGTGGTGATAATCTGGTCTTCCACGTAGGAGGCGTAAATTTTAATCGCGGCGTGCTTGAGGCCGGCAAAAAAGATGCCTTCGCCGACTTCGCTTTCCAGCAGCAGGTATTTTTCGCCCTCGGTTAAAAAAAACGTTTCCGCGATAACGTTAATGGCCGCCGGACTCTGCTTAAGCAGCATTTGGATGGATGAGTTGGTGACAATAGGCTTGCCGTACGGGCTGGCCAGAAAATCGGCCACGTCCTGGGTAATGGTGGTCAGGCCCAGGTAATATTTGCGCGCGCGCTTGGCAATGCCGAACAAAAACCTGGCCGAATCTTCGTGCTGCATTAAAATCCAGGCCTCGTCCACGGCCAGGATTCGGCGCTTTAATTCCGAACGCACAATATTCCAAATATAATTTAAAATAATGTACATGGCAATCGGCCGCAGTTCCTCTTCCAGATCGCGAATGCTAAATACTACAAGTTGATTGTTCAGCACCACGTTGGTCGGCTGGTTTAACAAGCCGCCAAAAGTACCCTGGGTAAACTTAAACAAGCGCTGGGCCAGGCTTTCGGCGCCGACCATGCCGTTTAAAATTTCTATCAAATCGTTCATGGTCGGAGGCTCTATGCCTTTAAAATCTTCCAGTTGCGGCGTAATGTCTTTTTTGGCATAGGTTTGCCAAATGGCCTTGTCCATAAGCGCTTCTTCCGTAGGGTCAAGTTTTCCCAGCATCAGACTAAGCAAGCCCAAAAGATTGATGACGGAACTGCGTAAAATATCGGCGCTGTCCTCGCCCTCAAGGCCCGTGGGCAAATCAAAAGGGTTGATGCGCGAATTCCGAATTCAGCGACACGCTCAAATAAGTCCCGCCCACGGCCGAAGCCAAATGCTGGTACTCGTTTTCCGGGTCCACTATAATAACGTCCGTACCCACCATAAGCGAGCGCAAAACTTCCAGTTTGACGGCGTAAGATTTACCGGCCCCGGACTTGGCAAACACCACGGAATTGGCGTTTTCCATGGCAAAGCGATCGAACAAAATCAGGCTGTTATTGTGGCGGTTGATGCCGTATAAAATTCCGTCATTGCTGGTTAAATCGGAAGACACGAAAGGAAAGCAGGAAGACAGCGGGCCGGTGTTCATATTGTTGGCCACGTCCAGTTCATCCAGCCCCAAAGGCAGACTGGAGTTAAGGCCGTTTTGCGTTTGCAAAAGCGCGCGCTTGGTTACTATAAGTTTGGCTCCCAAAGAACTTTCCAAAGTGGAGGAAAACTTGTCCAGCTCCTTTAAGTCGTTGGCGTAAATGGTAAAGTAAAGCGCGAAACGGAAATATTTTTCCGTTCCCTGCATGAGGTTGTCGCGCAAACTTTCCACATCTTTGTAAGCGGTTTCCAGCATCGGGTCGCGCACCATGCCTTTTTCCTGGTTAATGGACATTTGCGAGCCGATTTCACCGACTTTGCTCTTGAGTTTTTTCAGGATGTCGGCGGAATCAATGGGATAAATAAACATGGACAAATCCAAAGCTCCCTCGGCCTGGATAATAAACGACAGCCAATTGCTGGACAAAAAGCGCGGATAAGCCAGCACGAAAAAACTGCGGCCGAACTTGCCGTTAATTTCAAAGTGGGAACTTTCAAACTTCAGGGCCGAAGGCGCGATAATATCCTTTAGGGTAGTCAAGCCTTCGCGATAGGTTTTTTCCAGATCCCCCAAAGAAGAACTCAAGTTCCGCTCGGTCTCGGCCTCGCTGACCTGCTCCTTCTTTTTCTTTAATTCTTCTTCGTTGATTTTACTGAATATGGACATATGATGCTAATATACGGATAAGATACAGATGATACCAATAATACTGATTCTAATATTTCCAGTTATCTATTTTTATAATCCGTTTGGGTTTAATATATTTATCTCTAAAATTGACTAAAATAGCGAGTTTTAAACCGGTTTCCTGAAGGTATCTTTGGGTTTGATAATAATCTTCTTTAGTTAATATCCTTTTGGCCTTGTATTCAATAAGAACCTTTTTATCAATAATGCCGTCTACTATATTACCTGAATCGCCGATAGAAACCTGTTGTTCATAACCAATGCCTTTTTCTTTAAATATTCTTTTTGCCACATCTTCATATTGCTTTCCCTGACGTAAGGACCAAGTTCATTGTGGGTAGAAAATAATACACTGTTAATTTTATATGTTAAATCCCCATGAATTAATTCACCGCGTTGGTTGTTAGAATCCGTATTATTGGTATCATTCGTATTCATATCGGTATATCAGTATCCTGATAACTATTCGGAGATTTTTATATCTTTAAGCTGCCCAGGATCCACCAGCGGAGCTTCTTCAAAATTATAGGAGTTGTAATAGAGCTGGATAATTTCCTCGGTTTTAAGCCGCTGGCCGCGGATGCCTATTCCCGACAAATTGGACATTAACGCCACCACCCTGGTGTCCAATTTTTCCTTGGCCTTTTCAAAGTTCTCTATTTTCTGGCTAATCTCCTTTGATTTCCCGTTGCCCAAAAGCCGGCTAAACAAACCCGCGGCGTTGGGAAAAATGCTTTCGCCAAGCGGAACAATAATGTAAAAATTTTTGTTCATAATGCTGGCATTCTCAATAAGGCGGCTAATGAACTCTATATATTCGGCCGTCTGCACCCGAAGCAGTTCGTTAGTCTGTTTTTCCGCCAAACGGTGGAGTTTTTCAATATAGCTCCCGACTTCCATTTTGCGGCTCTGCATTAAAATCTGGATGGAAAAATCCAGGGAGTTTAAAAAACGCTGGAAGTTAAAGATGATGGAATTCTGCTCATCCTGGCTTTTTAAATCAAAATTGGTGCTGGAAACGGAAATAATGGCGCGCAAAGTGCCGTCGTCCACCACCACGGTATCGTTTTTAATTTCGCTTAAGCGCAAAAAACTCTGGGTGGTTTTCCCGGGCGCCTTATTTTTCTTTTGCATTTCTAGTTTCATCAGAGGGGGTTAGGGGTTAGGGGTTAGGGGTTAGGGGTTAGGGGTTAGGGAGGACCCTAACTCATAATTCCTAACTCCTGATTCTAACGGATTTTATTAGCCATTTCCTGTTCCTGGTTTGATGTTTTTCTCAGGAGCTCCTCCACTTGTTTAAGATGCGTTTGGGTGTTTTCGGCCGGAACAGGAGCCTGGACTTTTACTTCGGCCGCGGCCATTTGGGCGTCTTTAAAAGCGGCAGTCGATGCCGACGAACTTACAGTTTCCTTGTGAAAAATCAGGACTTTGGGACTGGTAAAAAACTTAATAAAATTGCCTATGCTGCTGTATATGGGCCGGCCGTTAATTTTGGCAAAGGCCACGCCCAGACCCGGCACGCCGAACAACAAAAACAAAAATATCGCCACCAAAATGCTTTTGGAAACAGAGTAGCCCAAAAAAATGACAATGCCGACGCCAAACAAAATCCCAAACTGCTTAATCGTAAGCGAGCCGATGATTTTATCCTCAACATCCGTAAATTGTGGCACGGGAAATTGCATATCGACTTAATTATAACATAATTAATAATTTCAAATTACAAATATCAAATTCTAAATTACTTTGATCCGTTAATACGTGACTTTTTGATAATCGCGGAAAATATCAATAATAGCTCATTAGCTTCTTTCCAAAGAATCGCGGCCTTTTGGTCTAATTCAGGTCTGGCTTTTGGTATCATACGCAACCAGTAGCGGGTTTCTTTGGACTCTTTTTTACAAATACCGATTTTGTGCTCAAAGTCTTTTCTTGATTCTGCTGAATCAGCTTCACAATAATTTGCCCCGATTGAGGTGCCGGATTTAACATATTGGTTAATTAAGGGGTTGGTAATAGGCCCTTGTGGAATAAATCCCGCAAACTCAATTGTTGATTCCCCGAATTTTGCAGTCCGCTCTTCAAGGTCAAATTTTTTTTCATTTGTCATTTGAAATTTGTAATTTGATATTATCTTTACTCCGCTTGAATCGCCCTTAATAAATCCGTCATCCGTTCAAACTCCTGCCTGTTTAAATAACTTTCCGCTTCCGGCTTTTGGCTTAAGGCTTCAAAATCGGCGCGGCCGTTTAAAATTTCCGCGCCCGTCTTGATATAGTTTAAGTAAAGCGGGCTTTTTTCAAGGTTGAAAATGACCTCGTGGTAGCCGTTTTGGCCAATCAGCGCTTTAATTTGCTTAACCAAAAATTCCGGATCCAAAATCCGCAAATTTTTTACATCCAACAAGGCCGTGTCGCTTAACTTATCAAGCTCCAGCTTGGCATCCGGAAGGTGAACGGCCGGCTGCGGCGTTGTCTGCTTTTTTTGCGCCGAAACGTCCGGCGGCGCGGGCTGCGCGGGCGCGGGCTTTTGCGCCGGGGCTTTGGGCGGCAAATTATTTTTCTGGCCGGGGGGTATGGCGGACGGAGGCTCAAGCCCGGGCAGAACAGGCTTAACCGGCGTTTTTTGCAATATGGCGGCTGCCGCGGGATTAACCTTGGAATTATCAGCATGTTTGGAAAACACCAAAGGCACTGCCGGGGGTAAAGTAGTATTTAAAACATCGGGGTGATTTAACTTAACCGGAGGTTCCGAAATATTGTTTAGCGCCGCCGCGGGTGTTTTTGGCTTTGGCACAACCGGGGGTAGCGACGGTTTCTCTACGGCAACGCCGCCGGTATCCCGCGAAGGCAAGGCGGAACCCGGAGTCGCAATCTTGGTCGGCGGAGCCGGCAAATCCAAAATATCGCCATGGCCGGGCGGCAGTTCTTTTTCGGCAAAAATAGATTTTAATTTTTCGCCAAAACGCGATTTGGGCTTGTTGTCAACTTTGGGAGGCTCAGCAGTTGGAGGAGCGGCAAGCGCATCACCCGAAGGGTTTAAGTGCTGGGGAAGATTTAAAATATGGCTCAGATGCGGCACTTGCCTAAGCGATGGGGGCGGCAAATTAACCCCGCTTGTTCTGAAATCGGGAACCGCGGCTTTAACCGATGACTGCTGACCCACTGTCAGAATCTTTTCCAATTCAAAAACCTGCTTATCATTCATCACATCCAAAAGCGCCAGCCATTCCGCGCGTTCAGAAGGCGAAAGTATAGCGGAAGTCTGGATAAGGATTTTTAGTTTTTCTGTTTGTCCTGGTTGCATTTGCATTGGTAATTTTACTTAACTCTGGACAATTTTACTTATTTTTACTTAATCTCTTATCGAGCTCCTCAAGCTTCCTGTCAATATCCGCTTGTTTTATCCGCAACTTTGAAGGTGGCGGCAATAAAACCTCATTAATTTGAGGATATTTTTGATTATTGCCTTGTTTATGGTATAATTCATCCGAGTGGGCCCGTACCGGGAATGAAGCCTGGGTTGACGCCAAGGTTTCGGGGGTTCGACTCCCCCCGGGTCCACCACCTGAAGAACGGTAACTTGACAAATTTTTTGCTTCTGATATGCTTTTGTTAAGCGTCAACCCAGGTCTTAAATTATCCGGTAGAGACCCTGGAACCGCCCTTAACTGGGCGGTTTTATTATTTTCTGATACACTATTGTTGGATAGCAAGCCTGGCTCAAACTCCAGTTTGGAGTCTGCCAAACCACCCAGCCTTTGGCTGGGTTTCATTTTGTCCGACGAAGCCTTGGCGTAGTTGGATTGGTTGCCCAAATCACTGCCACCGCGCAAACCCGCATTTGAAATTGGTAATTTGGCATTTGGCATTTGTCCCTCTTTACCAGCCTGTTCCCCACTTTCAACTTTCAACTTGGAACTTGGAACTTGTGTCGCGCCACCACCCATCCTCAACCCCGGCCCAAGATTAACTATGTCTTGATTATCGCTTTCCAGAACACTGCGGGTATTTGAGAGGATTGATTTTGGAGTGACAGAAGATATGGCAGGGTCCGATATTCTAGACGGCGAAGTGTTTTGTGGCGGCTGTGAAATTCCATTCGACAATGTAGACTTTTGAGCACTAATATAATTATTTGCCCCTGAAATCGGAGCGACGCCAATACCAGCAATTGTGTCTCTACTTTTTATTGGACTTGATAATTTAATCTCGTTATCATACTCTGAATCCCCCAGGCCCGGTAGCCAATTATATAAATTAAAATCTTTAAACGCTTGTTTTTCGTCATTTGTTTCGGGAAGAGAATTATACTTTTGTATCAAATTAAAAAGCAAGTCTCGTAACATTAAAAAATGCAATAAAAATGCTCTTTCTTGCTTATTAAGTAAATTAGAACTCCTTGATTTACTAACATACTCAACCTCTTCCAAATTAGTCCTCAAACCGCTTTTTGTAGGAAAATTTTCATAATCTAGCAACCAATTTTTTAAACTAGGCTCTAAAACCTTCCCATTTACAATTAAGTTTTCACTTCCTATTCTAGTGTTGCTTTCTTTAAAAACTTTCAATATCTTTTGAGCAAATTCAATCTCCAATTCTTCGTACTGTTTAAAAATTATTTTCTGCGCTAATTTGTCTTCTAGATCATAACCCGGCATAGTAAAGGCCAAAAACAAATTGTTTTTTAGCACTTCCAAACACCTGTCGTCATCAAGATTCGGCAAGCATACTAGTTCAAGTTTACGTGACATGGCTTCCAAAATGTTTCTATCTTGCGGCGAAGCCGCAACCTCCGGATTCTCCTGTAAAAGCTCATCTATAATTGAGAGTTTTTCCAAAGCAAAACCAACTTCGCCAAATTTTATTATATCGTCAAAATCCTGTTGCAGATATTTTATAGTATCTTGGAGCATAAGTTAAAAACCTAAGGTTGCTTATTTTTTACTAGTATATTCTCCTTTGCCAACCATATGGATATTTTCAATAACCTTATCAACATAATTTACTTTTACCCCCGGCTTGGCGGGATCTTCTACCGGGATATCCAGCCCTCTTTCTTTTCCGCGGGCTCTTAGCTTCTGTTCAAATTCGGGATCAGATTCAGCGGCCGCAGCTGACCAGGTATTAAATTGCTCTCTGGCCCATCGTTCCTGACCAGGGCTGGCATAATCTAAAAGCAAATCCATACCTACTCTATTCAATTTGAAAACCCTGCGGCCAAGGTTTTCATCGTAGTGTTCATCACCATAAGTCCACCTGGGCAAATCGCCGGCTCTCCTTCTTGGCTCGGACTTCCTAGCTTCGGTTAAAACATGTTTCGTATGCTGAACACCGCCGTCAGAATGATGCCCTTTATAACCGTTCCAATTTAATTGCCCGGTTGTTGGGTCAATCCAAGTCATACGGGCACCATTATATTGCTTTGATTCTTCAGCATCATAGCCAACCTCCGTGGCCACTTGCATCATTTCGTGATGATTCATGCCCAAATCCTTAGCCAAACCTGCATGCGCAACTCCTTCGTCATCGGTCCAGCCCTCGTAGAACTTGATTATATCTTCAAAACTTGTACTAAGACCTTCGTCTTCCAAAGCTTCATTTAAGTTTCTGTCTCTAGTCAGTTTTTTCCAAATAGCTACCGCTTTTGGCTTGTCCCCTTGTCGCCTGGCGTTTCTAAGCAACTTATTAAGTTCACCTTCATCATGTATTTTAGAAATCTTCTTATCCTCCTCGGCCTCTCTCTCTAAACGCGCCGCTCGCGCGTAATAAGCCTCGGGTCTTTCTACTTGTTCAGCAAGAGCCAAAAACTTTTTGTATTCTGCTTTAACTTTATCTCTCTGCTCATCTGACCAAGTATTGCCAACCTTTTCATCTATCCTTCTTCTCAAATCATCTGCCAATTTATCTGTGGCTGTTTTTATAACTACATTCAAGCTAGAAATTTGCACATCAATCGCTTTAGTGTCTCCACCAGCAGCTACTAAAGCCGAACGTTGATTCATAAGATTACTTAGATTGCTATTATTAGCTGCGATTTCGCTTTGCACTCTTGCCCTGTCATTATCAGAAAGTAACTTAGCTTTTTCTTCTAATTCTTTGGCCTTTGTCATATTATGTTTAAAGCCTCTTAACCCAAACCTGCTCTCCCATACGCGCTTCATACCTCTGCCGTTTACATAATTTTCCAATAAATCTCGGGGAGAGCCTGTAGGCAACCCACCTAATGTTCTTTCTTCTCTGGCCAATTGCCTGTCTCTCTTCCTTTTTTTTAGGTACTCACCTATTTCATGTTGCCAAACTCTGGGGTCTAATTCAACGTGGGTTGTATCGCTCGCAAATTCTAAACTGCGATTACCTGCGGCCTTAAATCCTTTCCCTGCCACAGCAAAAGGCGCGTAGATGCCTTGTTTGGCCAGTTTGGTTATGCCCTCTGCGCCGAAGATGCTGAATTTTTCGGCGACCATTAGGGAGGCTACCAGGAAGACTAGGAGTAAAACGTAACTGCCTACGGAAAAAACAAAACTGCCAACGTTGGCGGAAAGGTTGGTAAGGCTTAAGCCCGCGGCTTGCTGGAACACCGGCGCCGCGGCCGAAGACAAGGCAACTACAGCGGCAATGTTAAGGAACATAGCCATTATGGGCGTAAAAAATGCGTACTTTAAAAAGTTTTTCCACCATTCATCACGATACCCTGCCGTACTGGGCAGCACGCCACAAGCGTAGGCTATGGGTGATATCATAAGCAAAATCCACAAAGCAATTATCCTAATGCACAAAAACACCGCAATGGCGCAAAACACGGCAAAAGTTCCGGTGGCCAAAGCAAGCCAGAACATCGGCTGGACAACCTGCGCCAAAAGGTCGCCGGTATTTGGCGCGTTGGCTGTAGTGGCTTGAGTATAATTTATTGTGGCATTTCTGGCTCCGGCCATTAAATCACCGCCCAAAGCCTCTACTTGCTTTTGATTTTGCGGTAAAAACTGGCTTTGCACGGTATCGGCCAAACCCAAAACCGCCTGGCCAATAACCAAGCTAAAATTTATTAACAGCGCGGCCACAATCAACTGCACCAGCAAATGCTTATACTGGTAGCTCTCTATTCTAAACAGTGTGGCCATGGCAATAATTATAAGCGCGATAACAAAAAATATATCGCACAAATTCCGAATAACAATCCACCCCGGATATATAACCGCCACAAAGTTGTCGGTATAAGCATGTATGCCCAACACCCCGCTAATAATTGGCACAATAACCAAAGAAAAAACCCAATAAACAAAAGCGATAAGCAAGCCAACAATAAATTGGACGACGGAGATGAGCAGGCTAATTATTCCATTTACGGCGGATGGAGCTTGCGTGCTATTCGCAGTCCCAGTTGTGCTGCCGTAAGCAGGAACATCAGTTGGCGCAGTCGCAGCAGACCCAACGTACATTGCAAACCCCACATTATCTAAGGCAAGCGGCTGAACTGCCGAACAACTATTATTAAAACAAGCCTGTAAATTAAAATAAGGATAAATAGCGAAGCAGCCTGTCTGGGGATTCGCAGCAGACTTATTCCAGGCGCAGGGAGTAGTAACTTTTAAAGAATTTAGGGCGGTGGCGCTTAAATTGAAAACAACAGGGTATTGTTGATTCAACACGATTGAATTTCCATTAACCTGAACCTGTCCGCTTCCTTTGGAAAAATTGCATGTATCGTAATTACTGCTAATTGTTTGGCAAGTATTGCCATTGGCACTCGTGCCAGCAATATCAACTCCTGCCCCAAAAGACGAGATTACAAAGCCGCTATTGGTCGAGGGTCCCTTAAGCATATCTGTTCCAAGGTTTAACTGGGGATGATTACTCTGCCCATTAACATCCGTAAGGCCAGTGATAGTCAGTAAAACAGTAAAACTTACACCTTGACCGGATGATTGAACATAATTACTGTTTTGTCCGTTTACTTGTACATCCACTTTTGCCGTTATGCCGCCGCTTGGGTAAGTGACTGCGGTAGGAGTCTGCGCCAAAGCCGTTTGAGGCAATAAAAAAGCCATCCCTAGGGCTATGGCTGGAAGGGACAAAAATATTAGGGATTTATTTAAACTAAACTTCAAAAAATTTTGTTTTAATTTCTCAAACAAGCCCGCCGCTAATTTGAATGTAAAAATAGACGATGTTGTTAATCGGTTGAGGGTAAAAAGGGATTTTTTATTTTCTTTTTTTTGTTTCAAATTAGGGCCGGGCAAGGCTTTAAAAGTTTAATGAATACGGCTTTTTTGGTTCAAATTTCATTAAAATTATACCACAAATTTAAAAAATCACAAAATTTTTAAGAGCGGTGGGGATATTCTGGATATAAATCGGAGTCTAAGAACATCTGCGGACGAAACCACCTGATAAAGATGGCTTACCACCTCATTCCCCTTAAAGGCTGTCATCAAGGGGAATTTTGCATTGACTGTTTTGACTGACTTATCCTCACAAAAAAAACCGATCCTTTTATGGATAGGTTTTTTATTAACAACTTACCTGGGTTTTATTACCGCGGGCCGCGGGGCTCAAAGTCAGGCAGCGGGCCGCGGGTGGCAATGCCTGTGGCGGCAATAAACGCGCCGGCGACTTCCGGGGCGCCCGTGTTGTTGTAACTTAAGCCGGCGCCGGAGCTTGGGATTACATTGACGGTGGATGAACCCAAGTTTTGGTTGGCGGCGCTAAAAACTGTCAGCACGTAATTGGCGGCGAAGCTTGGCGCCACGCTAACACTTCCTGTTAACGGCTGATTACCAGGCTGCAAACCCGGACCCGTAACAGTCACATAGCTGGCCGTAGTCAGCTGGGCGGTCGAAATTTGCCAGTTTAAAGTAGCGGAACTGCCGGAACCCTGGGTGGAATAAAACACAATCCCGCTGCCCAAATTCGATGCCGTGTTGCTGGAAGAAATTTGCCCGCCCAGTTGCGCCGTAGCCGCTACGGTTTTATTTTCATTTACCAAAGCGCTGCTGGCGCCGGCGTTCAAGCCGCCCAGCACCATACTGGTGCCAATTTGGGAGGCCACGCCAGTGATGGTGTTAATGTAAGCCGGCAGGTTGCTGCTGTTGTACTGGGTCAGATTGCCTCCCAAAGCCGTAAATATGGAATTAATTCCCTGGTTGATTAAAACGGCAGGGGAAGAAACAGCCTCGCACATAACAATGGCCATGGAACCCTCCGTATTATTTCCACCGGAGGCCGACAGGCTGCTTACGCTGCTGGTGCCGGAAACCGTATAAGGTAAATTATTCCAGGCGTTTAAAGACGCGTTGTAATCGCTCTGTGCTTTATTAATATCGCTGGCTGAAACTTTCTGACCCGCGGCCTGGGCTTGCTGGAGATTTAAAAGCAAAGCCTGGCGATTGGCCAATTGGGCCTGGGCCGCGGTGTCTATAGTATCAATTTGCTGCTGCTGGGATAAAGCACCCGCGCAGTTAACCGGGGCTTTGTAACCGCTGCCCTGGCTAATTTGCTGCTGGGCCGTGGCCATGGAGGCGGCGTGGGATTGGTCAACACCGGCCACGTAAGAGCTCTGCATAAAATAAGGATTGGCCGAACTTGATCCCGCGGCGGCCATTTGGGTGTAAAAAGTCGGGCTGGCCGGGTTGATGGCGCTGGGGTTATACCCCAAAGCCGCGTCGGCGGCCGCAAAAATCCCCGGCTGGATTTGAGCGCGAAAAGCCGGATTCTCCAAAATCGCCCGCGCCATTAACTGCCCCTGGCTGTCCGGAAAGTTGTCGCGGATAAACTGGTTGTCGTACATTAACGTGGCTACGGAATTGGTGTACTGCTTTAGGTTGGTAATTTTATAATTGCTGACCAGCTTGCTGACCAAAGCATCGGCCACGGCTTTACTGGTTTGCAGCAACACGCTGATCAACAAAGTTTTCCAAAACCCCTGGTTGGCGCTGTCCAACTGAGCAGACAAATTTTGTTCCTTTTTACTGTAATTGTTAAGGTCTTGGGTGATCTGGTTGAGATATTGTTGCTTAACATTGCCTACATAAGTACTGGATGCGGGTAAATTTGCCAAAATAATAGGAGGAGCCGCTGTTCCCACAAAGCTCTGACCCAATTGAAGTCCGGCACAAATCATATAAGTAAGATAAACTGTATCCAAGTCCGTCATGGCCTGTATTTGCAGGGCACTGCCGCTAGGATTTGTGATCGCTGCAGTTGAAGCTGAAAAATGAGCCGCAGCATAGCCTTTCTCGGCATATTGCACGGGCGCCAGGCAGGCCACCTGATATAAAGTTTTGAAATAGCCAGTCAAAATCGCTAGCTCCGACGTATTTGTCAGAACCCCTGCCACACCTCCGGCAGTATTACCATTATTACTGTCGGTAACTGGCACCGATACCTGGGCCAAAACAAGATACGGCCAAATGAGTTGGCTGAGGATTAAAAAAGCAATAACGATTTTTTGCAATTTATTGCGAAGCATTATCGGTTGCGTTTGAGTCGTTTAAAGTACCGGAAAGACCATCGGCAGATTGACTGCTTTGGGAATACAAAGCCGCCTGCGGATCCAGGCTGCCAAATTTTTGCGCTATGTTGGCATTTTCCGTATCCAAGTCCTGCTGACTTTTTATAAACTGTTCCAAGTATTGATCCACCAAAGTTGGGTTCTGATCAGCCTGCGTAAAATTTTGGAGTAAAGCAATAGCGGAATTATATTGTACAATTTTTAGCTGCTGCAGATTAACCAGGCTTCGCGGCACGGATAATTTTTGTAAAGCATTGACCACGGCCGTTAGTTTTTGAGCCTGCTGGTTTAACTGATTTTGGTCGTTGGAAGACAGGGCCGCTTCAAAGGCCGCGTCATCGACCGGATCAAGTTCTATTTTCTCAGCCTGGATAAAATAATTTGTTATGGCCATGGCCGAGTCCGGAATTGTATTAACTTTTACGTCAGCGGTGGACAATACGACACCCTGGGTACTAGCGCCCAAAACTTCTCCCAAATCCACCGGCTGAACCGTACCGTCGTCGCCGATAATTTCCGGCCCCTGGTCTGTACTGGCTCCCAAAACCTGGGGCTGAACCTGATCCTGGGACGGCGCGACATAAGGATAGTAACGCGGCACGTCGCTGTTATCCGCCACGTCCTGGCTTTTATGAAAATCAAAAAGCTGCGGTTTTTCAAACCAGGAAAGTCCCAGCAGCAAAACCGCTGTCATCATAATAACTCCAAAGTGCCCCCAGTGAATGGGAGCTTTGGCGGACAAAGATAAATTTTGAGATTCCGGATAGTTCATAAAATTTTTAATCCCATATTTAATTTCCCGGCACGGCACCGGTACCTATTAAAAAGAAAAGGGGCGTTGTAAAAAAGCGGGAACACCGAAAAACCGCTGAGAGTTACGCCGCAAGCAGCGTCAGGAACCGGCACATAACCTCCGAGTTCCGCGACACCCGGAGTAACTAAATTTTTATAATCGTATATGTCGGCTTGCAAACCGGGAGGAATAAATAACCCAAACTGCGGCAGCGGACTGGTGGGGTCACTGTTCTGTATTAATACATAAGAAGGACACGCCAACTGCGAAATTCCGGGAATGCCGATAACAGGGACTACGGTGCTTATGATTCTGCCTCCTTCGGGTATAAAAGGCTGCGCCACCTGAGCTTGAGCAGGCTGAACCTGGGCGTAAATCGCGATAACCGCTCCGCAAGTCAAAACAGTCGCCACTAATGAAATATATAAAACTCTTGTTATATGATAATGCCTCATAAATTTAAATTTATTTTTGTTTCACAAGCATAAATAAGCCTAAAAAATTAAGCTTATGACAAACGCGCTTTTATCAATTTAAGTTTTGTTTTGGTTTCTTGCGCTTTCTTTTAACTTTGTAAATTCATTATAGCACACTTGGAAAAATTTTGCAATAGATGCTACTATAAAATAATGAAAAGGGACATTGTTTTAATCGGTTTAATATTTTTGGCTGCCGGCTGCAGCTCAAGGCCGATTATATCGCCCAGCTCCGCCAATTTTTCACCGGCTTACAACTACACGCATCGGCTGCAAATAGGTAGTCAGGTTTTGATGGTGGAAATTGCCGACACGCCGCGGACGGAAGCCCAGGGTTTGTCGGACAGGGCGTCTATGGAAAACAGCCAAGGCATGTTGTTTGATTTTGGCAGCGACGCGGCGGTTGACCCGGCGTTTTGGATGCCGGATATGAAATTTAATCTGGATATGATTTGGATTTATAAAAATAAAGTCATCGGGATAACTGCCAACGTTCCGGCGCCCAGCTGTCAGCTGTCGGCTGTCGGCTGTCAGAAAAACCTTCCGCTGTACTATCCCCCATCGCCTGTCAACTGGGTGGTGGAGGTTAACGCCGGGTGGACGGCGGAAAACAAAATAAAAACCGGAGATGAAGTCCGGCTTATAAACTAATTACAAATTTCAAATTTCAAATTTCAAATAAAATCCTGATTTTTAAATTAAGTCATTCATTTGAAATTTGAAATTTTATCTGTTAATGTTACCCATTGCTCTATCGTCAACTCCTGCGGTCTTGCCGCGGGATTTATTTTTAACTCGGCTAAAACATCCATCGCGCGGATTTTTTCCAAATGCAGGTTGTTAACCAGGGTGTTGTGGATTTGTTTTCGTTTGCCGGAGAAGCAGGCTTTAACAATTTTAAAAAATCTTTTTTCGTCGGTGATTTTATATTTTGGCTCCCTGTACAAATCTATTTTTACAATGGCGCTGTCAACTTTGGGAGCGGGATAAAAACTTCTGGCCAAAACCGTTTGTATTAATTTTGGCCGGCCGAACAGCTGTACGGAAATTGCCAGTATGCCCAGCTTGCCCGCCTGCGCCGCCAAATTATACGCGACTTCTTTTTGGGTCAATATAGTTATTGAGCTTGGTTTAAATTTCGCGGTCATTAACATTTGCAAAATTTTTCCGGTGATGTAGTACGGGATGTTGGCGACAACTTTGTAACCAGGGGTTAGGGTATAGGGGTTAGGGGTTAGTTGCGCTCGAAGTGCAGCGTGCCCATTTATGGGCACGCTACGCAACACATCCTGGAAATTAAATTCCAGCGCGTCGGCGATTTCAAAACGGAAGTTTTTGGGGAAATCCTTTTTTAGCGCCTTAAGGACAGGGAAAAATTTTGGGTCTTTTTCAATGCTTAAAACAAATCCGGCGCGCTCGCACAACAGGCGGGTTAAATTGCCAATGCCCGGCCCGATTTCCAAAACCCTGTCGCTTGATGTTATTTCCGCCGCGTCCGCGATATCCCGCAAAACAAAATCATCGATTAAAAAATTCTGCCCATAGGTAAAATTGGGCTTTAGGCCATAGCTCCTTAACAGGTTTTTGAGCTGCTCTGTGTCCATAAGTTAACCAATGAGTTTACGAAGTACGAAGCTTTACGAACTTACGAAACGATGCGTCATTGATTCGTAAGTTCGTACCTGTTCGTACTTCGTAAACTATTAAAAATCCAACTTCTCCACCACCAACTCTCCCTCCTCATCCTTAAAATGTTCCTTGGCCATCCCCCGATAATCCACCTGCGCTTTGGGCAAGACTTTTAAAATGCGCGACGGCTGGTTAATTTGCACGTTGCCAAAAACCCGGCGGCTGTGGGTGTAAACCAAAAACAGGCGTTTGCGGGCGCGGGTCAAGCCTACGTAAGCCAGGCGGACTTCTTCCGCCAGTTCCGCCGGGTCCATTAAACTTCGGGAATGCGGCAATATGCCTTCTTCCAGCCCCACAAAAAAAACATTGTCAAACTCAAGACCCTTGGCGCTGTGCAAAGTCATCAAAGTTACGGCGTCCTTACCCTCGTCTTTCTGGTCAAGTTCGGAAATCAAAGCGACTTCTTCCAAAAATTCCCGCAAAGCCTCGCGCCAGGGCAAGTTGTGGTACTTGTGGGCCACGTTAATCAGCTCCTGGACGTTTTCATGGCGCGATTCGCCTTTTTCGCTGCCATCGCGCGAATATTTTTCGTAGCCGGTTTTTTTGACTATCAGCCGCATCAGTTCCGGCAAAGCGAACTTTTCGCTGAAGCCCGAAAATTCCTCAATCAGGAGGAAAAAATCCTGGGCTGCCTGCCAAGCCTTGGGCTGGATTTTTATCCCGGCAAAACCGACCCTAAAATCTTTAATGGATATTTCCTTATCGCGCTCTCCCAAATTAAGCATGTGTTCACGGATGATGCTGTAAGATTTATCGCCAATGCCCCGCGGCGGTTCGTTAATCACCCGTTTAAGCGAAACCAGGTCGCGGAAGTTTATGGTCAGGCGCAAGTAGGCCAGGACATCTTTAATTTCCTTGCGTTCGTAAAATTTTAAACCTCCAACAATTTGGTACGGAATAGAGGCTTCAATTAAGGCTTCTTCAATGTTGCGCGATTGCGCGTGGGTGCGGTAAAGCACGCAAAACTCTTTTAGGCTTTCATGCTTTTTGGGAAGTTGGGGTAATAGGCCACGGCCAAAAGACGACGTGTACTGCGCCTGTATTCTTTTGGCTTTAATAAAACGGTCCAAAATGGAAAAAACGGGCTTGGCATTATCCTGAACCTCCGCCTCGTACTCCAGCTCCCCTGCCGGTTCATTGGAGGCCAACTTAACTATATTGCGCGCCACAAACTCGGCCTCGGCGCGCTCATCCTGTTCGCAGGTTAATATGATTTTTTCCCCCCGCGGATTTTCCGTCCACAGGGTTTTGAATTTTTGTTCGGGATTAAGCTCAATTACTTTTTGCGCCGCTTCCAGGATATTTTTGGTGGAACGGTAATTCTGTTCCAGTTTGACAACCAGGCTTTCCGGATAATCTTTTTCAAAATTTAAGATGTTGGTAATGTCGCTGCCGCGGAACTTGTAAATGCTCTGGGCATCGTCGCCGACTACAAACAGGTTCCTGCGCGCGGCCAATAATTGCAGCAGTCGGTATTGGGCCAGGTTGGTATCCTGGTATTCATCCACCAATATATAACTGAATTTTTTCTGGTATTTTTGCAAAACCGGCGGAAAATTCTCGTAAATTTTTACGGTCAGCATCAGCAGGTCGTCAAAATCCAGGGCATTTTGTTTATAGAGACTGTCCTGGTAGCGGGCGTAAACTTCGGACAGGCGTTCATTTATCGGCCCTTCCAGGCCCAAGTCCAGTTCCGATGGCAGCTGCAGCAGGTTTTTGGCGCGGGAAATAAGCGCGCCAAAAAGCGGTATGGGCATTTTTTTGTTGTCTACGCGCAGGTCCTCCAAAATCTCGCGCAAAACTTTGTGCTGGTCTTCGGTATCAAAAATCACAAAATCAGAAGAATAACCGAGACGGGCTATTTCGTGGCGCAGGATTTTGGCGCAAACGGAATGGAACGTGCCCATAGTCAGCTGTTCTGCCGCGGATTTGTAGCGGGCCAAAAGCACGCCAACCCGTTCCCTCATTTGCTTGGAAGCCTTGTTGGTAAAGGTTAAGGCCAAAATGCTGGCGGGAGCCGCCATTTTGTTCTCTATAATATAAGCTATGCGGTGGCTTAATGTTTTGGTTTTGCCGCTGCCCGGGCCGGCTAAAACCAGCACGGGACCGAGCGGGGCCGTGACAGCCTCCTGCTGTTTTTTATTAAGGGAAGATAAATCCATTTAGTCATTTTAACACATGAATCATTTAATCATGTAAGCATTTAAATATTTAAGCGTAACGCGGCCTCGAAGATGCTTATATGCTATATGCTTCCATGCTTTGGCGATTATCCCTTGACAGCATCTACTTAGAAGATGTTTAAAAAGTGCTTTGTAGGAGAAATTACAGAATTTTGCGCGGATTGACGGAAACAAATTTTGACGTTTAGCCTAAAGCTAAGCGGAAAAATTTTTTCCGGCAAGGCGCCAAACATTCTGGAATTGCGGCCCAAATGACTTTTTAAACAGCTTCTTAGATAATATATACGCTGTTAGAGGATAATCACCCATGCTTAAACACCCCCCCCCAATTCTCCCCATTTTTAAAACCCATACAATAAAATCTCCCTTATATAAAACAAAAAGTGGATTAACTGTGGATTAAAATCCTTGCTCCCCGAACCATAGCCTGCTAAAATTAATTTTGTCATATTAAAAAAATATTAACTCTGCTTTTGGGTTACTTGCGTTAATTTACTGATTGCGGTTGTAAAGCCGGTATCCAACTTCAGAGATAAGGGGTTTGCCATTCAAAAAATGAAAATCCGGTTTTTGGAGCTTAAGAAGTTCGGCTCCAAAATAGCTTTCCTGCTTCAATACTATATCAAAAAGCTCTTATTCCAAATAAAAAAGAGAGCGCCAAACTTAAAAAAGCTTCACTTAGACAGCTTTGCCGCCATCCACCTAAACCCAATGGACTGGATGGATTTTCTGCTTAAATTTTCCGGGGAGCTTTTGGTGGTTCTGCTGGCAGTTATGGTGGCCGGATTGAACATTTTTTTCTTTGCCGGCAGCAGCGGCAAAAACTTTCAGGATTTAAGCCTGGCCGGGGATTTTGTAGGCAACCACCAAAACCTTAACCCGCGGCTTTACGACAAAAACAGCAGTATTGTTACGGTGGTTTCCGGAGAGAACAGTTTCGTGCCCGAAGCCCAGGCTGATGATTTTACCGGTCTTGACGGGCAAAACTTAAGTGACGATGGCGGAAACAGCGGCAATACAGCCTCCCAAAACGACGGCAGCAGCCTGGTTATGAGCGACGACAACAGCATTCTGGCTCCGAACCCCGACAGCATACAGGGACTCGTCAACCAAGCCGTAAAAAAAATCTATACTACTGCGGCCGGCGATACCATACAATCCATCGCGGCGGCCAACGGAGTTTCGGCCGACAGCATCCGCTGGAGCAACCCTTCCCTAACTTCGGATAACCTGAAACCCGGTTGGGATTTGGTCATTCCGCCGGTGGACGGCGTGGCTGTTACGGCCAATGCCAACACCACTCTGCCGGATTTGGCGGTTGAATACAGCCCCGAGCGGTATAATCCGGACGCGACGGTGCGGCAAAACAGCGCCGCTCAGCTTTTGGCCGCGATTATTTCCTACAACGGCCTGGACAGCGCCGAAGACATCAACCCCGGCGACTTTTTAATCATCCCCGGCGGCGTGGTGGCTACACCGCCTGCCGCGCCAACACCTCCTCCAAGCAAGCATAAATCCCCAGGCGCTGATAATAGCGGCAATAATGTAACCAGCGTCAGTTCCGGCTATGACGATACGGACCACTACTTCCCGGTAGGTTACTGTACTTATTACGTAGCGAGTCAAATGAAAATTACTTTCGGCGGCAACGCCAAAAACTGGCTGGCCAACGCCAGGGCTTCCGGCTACGTTACCGGCCAGCAGCCGGCCGTGCGCTCTGCCGTGGTCTTTAGCGGTTACGGTTACGGCCGCTACGGCCACGTGGCTTATGTACAGTCCGTTAACGGCGACGGCACCATCACAGTTTCCGAAATGAATTACGACCACTTTAACCGCGTAGACGAACGCACCCTCTCCATCCACAGCTCTGCGATTCGCGGATATATTTATCCGTAAGATGGAATTAGGAAGCAGGAATTAGGAATTTAAAAAACCATCCGAGGATGGTTTTTAGTTTTATCTAACTCAGTGTCAAGGATGACCCTTGACACTGTAAAATTATTTCGAGGTTAAAATAAACTTTCCTTCCGGTTTCGTCCAGTCTGTAAAACGCCACCATTTTGGAATAAACAGGAACGACACAACTTTAGGGTCTTTGGATTTTTCTTTTTTTTCAGGAAATTTTTCCAAATAAATTTTTGAGAATAATTTTTCTTTTTCTTCTTCATGCGTGAGCCTTGCTTCTCCGTCCATCTGCAATGTTTTCATATTACTTTCATCCGATCCAATTACCATAGAGGCGCGGCTTATTTTTCTCCCGAATAAAGTTTCGCATTTACGGTATTGACGATACGTTTCAAATAAAAATATTAACGGGCTTTCGGAGTTCGCAAAATGCACCGTTGAAGCATGGGGCGAACCATCAAGCATTTCAAGGGACAGAACACCTACTCGTTGGCTTTTTATGTAGTCGAGGATTTCCTGAGTCATGATTCTTCTTATTTGTTAGAAACTACTGCTGTACCACCCCATCCCCAAAACCGTTTTGGGTTTGAAGGTCGGAGGTTAGGATGTCGGGGGCGGTTAGGGTTACGGGTTGGTTGGTGAACAGGTCAGTAGCCGTAACAGCAATGGTTTTAAGCAGGGTTGGGGCTTGGCCGGCGGCGGAAGATGCCGGGTTTAAAGTAACGTCAAAACTTAAAATCCGCGGCGGCCCAAAACGGCCGGTGTTGGCCGACAGGCTGCCGAAATTCCAGGTCAACATAGATGTGGAAGGATCAAACTGGGTGCCGGCGGTTTCGGCGCTGGAAACACTGCCGACTATAAAACTGGCGGAGGGTAAAAACGCGGTCAGCACGCCGCTGGAAAAAGAATTGCTGGAATTGGCCAGCGACAAGGTTATTTGGTAAATCGTATTCTTGCCGACTTGCGGCGGCAAAGCGCCCGAGACATAAGTTACGTTGGTGTTGATGCTGGCAGGGCTGGAAATTTGCAAAGTCAGCTGGTTGCCGGGAAAAGCCGTGGTGTATTCGTTTGACTGGATTTTAATATTTGATACCACCGTTAAATTGGTAGACGCGTCTTTAGTGGCAGGATTATTAACCTTTACGCTAAACGACAACTGGCCCGATTGGTTGGGCAAAAGACTGGCCAACTGGGGCACGGCCGCGGCATTCCAGATAATTGTATCGTTATTAATTTGGGCGCCCTGGGCGCTTATGGTGGAAGGATTTATGGCTTTGGAATTTAAATCCACTTCCACATTTACGCCCGTGGCCGCGACACTGGAGTTATTTTGGTAGGTAATATTAAAGTTCAAAGTATCGCCGGGATTAACCACGCCGATGGTGTTTGCGGGATTAAGAGCCTGGGTAACCAGTAAAGGCAAACTGGCAATAGACGTGGTCAGGCTGGCGCTGTTTTGGGTATAAAAACTGCCGTCCGGAGCCAGGATTAAAAACTCGGCGGTGGCCGTTTTGCTGTCACCGGGATTGGCCGAAGAAAAAGTCCCCTGCACCTGGATTTGCCCGCTGCCGCCTTTGGCAAGACTGGCTATGTCCCAACTGTTAGATCCCAAATCCGGCGGCGGTGTGGCCGCGGCAAACACAAAACCGTCCGGGTAATCCATTTGCACGCGGGCGCCGGAAATAGCATTGGAAGAATTATTTTGGTAATTAATTGTGTAAATTACCAGCTGCGCGTTGCTGGTATCAGATGGTCCCTGGAGAGTTAAATTAATATTGGAAGCCACCAAACGGATGGTGGAAGTCTGCTCCTTAACAAATTCGGAATTAAAATTGCTGTAGCTGTAATGAAGTTTAATGTCCAGGGTTTCCTGGTCGTTAACGTTGCCGGTAACCGCGGTCTTTAAAAATACCGTGGCGTTTTGTCCGGGAATCAAATCCGGCACCGCGAACAAAGTACCGGAAAGGTTTTGGGCGTTGGGGCTGCTGCTCTGGTAGGTTTCGCCGTCCGGATAAGCCAGCTCCAATTGCATGTCCACCAACTTTTGAGTGTCATTGTTCTGTATGGTAATCTGGTAAACCGCCTGGCCGCCGCTTTGCGCGGTGGGCGGCACATCCACGGAAATGGCAATATTGGCTTCTTTGGGCGCGGCTTGGGGTGATTTTTTAAAGGCAAAATAAGACAAGAGTCCTATAACTACCGCCGCCGCCAAAATCGCCCAAAAATAAAGCTTATTGGAACGGTAAAAACCTTTAAAGCCGCCGCGGCTTTGCCCCATGGAGGCAAGGTGATTTTTTACGTCGGAATCCAAAATTGGAGTTTCGATCGGTTTTTTTACAAAATCCGAACTTTCTGGATTTTGCGGCGACCCGATATCGGTTTGTTCTGGCATTTTAAAATTGGAGAATTATAATTATCAAAACTTACGCTTTTGATAATATCGTTTTGGGTATTGTCCAATCGGCTTTTAAAAAAGCCGTAATATAAACCCCGAAAGCGTAAGTCCTGATTATATTATAACATATCGCCATTATTAAGGTATTTTTCCGATTTAACCTCGCGCTCCAGCTGGTATTCTATAAATCGCGACAGGAGGTGTTGAAGCTCGGCTATATTATTGTTTAATTTGGGCAAGTTTTTAAAGCCAGCAGATTTTAGGTTTGAAAATGCCTGGTAACTTGAAAAGTTAACCGCGACGGCATCAACAGTTTGTACAGACCTAAAGCCGCCGGAAGCCGGGCTAAAATATAATTGGGATGGGCGGGCGGCAAACACAGCCTGGATACCCAAGCCCACGGCATCCAAAATTCCGATTTTAAACTTGGCCAAGGCCGCATCCAAAGCGGCCGGGGTTTGGGCAAAATTCAGGACGTCAAAAAAATTTTCCAGCAAACTAAACAGCTGTTCATTTTTTTGCCCGTCCGGCGTGAATTTTAAAACCAGCTCCGAAGCGTAAAAAGCCATTTTCACGGCGGCCAGGTTTTGCCTGACGCTTTCAAACACCTTCAGCGTTTCCACGGCAGTAATTTTTGGCAGCTTGCCGCCGGCCAGGGTTATTTCCACCAAAAACAAAGCCTGCAATCTTGACTGTAGCTTTGACTTGGCCAGTTTTACGGACTTAGCCAGCGCCCGGACCTTGCCCTGCTCTTTGGTAAAAAAAGTGATAATCTCATCCGCCTCAGCAAAGGGTTGTTTTTTTAAAATGATGGCGGTGTAATGGGATTCTCGGGACATGCGATATATTTCCATTTATTTCAGCTTTGTTTCAACCTTATTTCCAAGAAACGGGAAACACATGGAGATAAATTGAAATAGAGGAAATAGATTGTCTAAACCTTAATAATTCCAATCCACACCGCTTTTCCTTCCACTTCCGTCTGCGCCTCAAAATCCACTTCCACTTCCAGACTTTTACTTATTTGGCTGACAAAAGTTTTTTTGCGGTCAAACAGTTTCAGCAGCACTTCTTCCAGCTGTTCGTCCTGGGTATTGTAATAAACATCCACCAGCTCTCCGACTTTAAGCCCGCTTTTTTTGCGCAAATCCTGCACCGCCCGCTCAAGCTCGCGCGAAAGCCCTTCGGCTTTAAGCTCGTCGTTCAATTCCAAATTCAGCGCCAGCTTAAAACCAGGCGTCTCGCGGTAAGCCCAGCCGGCCTTAGCCGCGAAATCCTGCCTTTTGCTTATCAGTTTTACGTTCAGTTCATCAGCCAGCAGCCGCTCGAATTCCGAGCCTAAATCATATTCTTTGTTCTGTATATGGTATTCCACCTCGGCCAAAGGCTGGCGGACTTTTAAGTTGCTTTCTTTGCGCAAAGACAAACCGGTTTCCACAAGTTCTTTAACGAAATGCATTTTCTGCCTGATAGATTCATCGTCACCGGGAATCTCTTCGGTCCAGGAGGTTAAATGCACAGATTCCTGGCCCGTCAAATCGCGATAAATAAATTCCGACAAAAACGGCATAAACGGCGCCAGCATTTTGGAAAGCTCCACTAATACGAAAGCCAAAGTCGCCAGCGCGGTTTTGGCGCTGTCGCCGCCGTTTTTTATGCGGTCGCGGCTGCGGCGCAAATACCAAGTGGAGAGCTCGTCTGTAAAAAAGGAGACGGTTTTTCCGGCCCGCGCGGTATCGTAAACATCCAAATAACCGGTTACCTGCTTGTGGACCTGGGACAGCCGGGAAATAACCCACTGGTCCAGAATATTTTCCGAAGCCGGAAGTTGTCCGCTGAATTTTTCCTGGGTGTAAAGGCGCGAAAAACTCCAGACATTGTAAAGCAGCATGTTGACTTTGCGGCCAACTTCGGCCACGCCTTTTTCGGAGAAATTCAGGTCTTCGCCGGCGACCACCGGGCTGGTCAGCAGGTAAAAGCGCAAAGCATCGGCACCGTATTTTTGAATGACCAGGTTCGGGTCCGGATAATTATTTTTGGATTTGCTCATCTTGCTGCCGTCTTCGGCCAAAATGGTGCCGGTAGTAACCACATTTTTAAACGGCGTGCGGCCGAACAGTATGCTGCTGATGACATGCGTAACGTAAAACCAGGCGCGGGTCTGCGGAATATATTCCACCACAAAATCGGCCGGAAAACGCTTCTGGAAACTCTCGGCACCTACTACTTGTACTTGCTGATTGCTGTCCGCTGATTGCTGTCCGCTGATTGCTGTCCGCTGATTATTCTCAAACGGATAATGCAATTCCGAAAATGGCATGCTGCCGCTCTCCACCCAGCAGTCCACGACTTCCGGCACGCGCGACATTTGGCCGGCGCATTTTTCGCATTTTAATTTAATTTGATCGATATATGGCTTATGCAGATCAATCTGCTCAAGACTGGAAATATCATCTTTAAATTTGGGATAGACTTCGTCAAAATTTACGGAAAAATTCCGTAAATCTTTTACAGACCCCATACATACAACCTGGCGACATCCCAAATTTTCGCACTTCCAAAACGGCAGAGCCGTGGCCCAGTAGCGGTCGCGGGAAATGTTCCAGTCCGGCGCGTTCTCCACTCCCTGCTTAAACCTCCCGTGCTTTAAGTGCTCCGGGTACCAGTTAACGGCCTCGTTGTTGTTTAGCAGCTGAGGTTTGATTTTTTGGATGTTAATAAACCAGGCAGGCAAAGCGTTGTAAAACAAAGGCGTGCCGCAGCGGTAGCAATGCGGGTAGCTGTGGGTATAATTTTCCGTTTTATAAACCAGCCCGCGCGCGGCCAGTTCCTTAAGGATAATTTTTTCCGCGTCCTTAAAAAACACGCCGCGCAAACGCGGAGGCATCCGGTCTTCGTTGACATACCGGCCCTTGTGGTCCAGGCTGGGAATTTGCGGCAGACCGCTTTTTTTAGCGGCCAAAAAATCTTCTTCTCCGTACATAACCGCGCTGTGGACTATGCCCGTGCCGTCTTCCACGGTGACAAAATCCTCTATGTATATCCGGTGCGCTTTTCCGTTGTCGGGAATTACGCCCGGATAAGGCGGCTCATACCGCAGGCCTGTTAAAGCCCGCGCCGGAAATTCCGAAACTATTTCATATTCGCCGTTTAATACAGACAGGCGGTCTTTGGCCAGAATATAACGTTCTCCGTTTTGCTCCACCAAAATATATTTTATATCCAGCCCCAAATTTAAAGATGTGTTGGCCGGCAAAGTCCACGGGGTGGTGGTCCAGGCTAAAATATAAGTTTTATCGTTGGTCAGGTCGTTTACTATTCTCTGGCCTTTGGGCAGTTTAAATTTGGCGTAAACCGATTCTTCGGTAATGTCGCGGTAGCTGTTGTCCATGGCGACTTCAAAATTGGATATCGGCGTTTCGCAGCGGGAGCAATATAAAAGGACTTTACGATCTTCGTAGATTAATCCCTTTTCCCAAATTTGTTTTAATCCCCACCAGACACTTTCCTGGTAGGAAGTGTCCATGGTCTTGTAGGAATTATCAAAGTCCACCCAGCGCGCGATGCGGTTGATGGTTTTGCCCCACTCTTCGGCGTAGCTTAAAACATTGTCGCGGCAGGCCTGGTTGAATTTATCCACGCCGAATTCTTCTATCTGTTTTTTGCCGGAAATTTTCAGCTTCCGCTCCACAATATTTTCTATGGGCAAACCGTGGCAATCCCAGCCCCACCTACGGCGGACGTATCTACCTTTCATGGTTTGATATCTTGGGATGGCGTCTTTGATGACAGATGGCAAAATACTCCCATAATGCGGCAGTCCCGTGGCAAAAGGCGGCCCATCATAAAAAATATAAGGCTCGCCGTTTTTAGTAGCCTCCAAAGATTTTTGGAAAATATTCCCCTCATCCCAAAACTTTAAAATATTCTGCTCCAAATCGTTAAAATTTGGAGCCCCCGATTGTTGTGGTTTTTCTTCTGGCATAATTGTAAATTCTTAATTCTTTTTATTTGCGCAACCTGCCTCAATCTGCGCGTATGTGGATTACATTTCTTCCGGGGCCTCGATGCCCAATAAATATAAACCGTTGCTTATAACCTGCGCCGCGGCTGTGATTAGGTTTAGGCGGAATGATTTTAATGCTTGGTCTTTTTCTGCAAGAACCGGCACTTCTTGATAAAAACTATTAAATGACTGTGACAGTTCAAATAAATAATTGCATAAAAGATTGGGTAAAAAATCAACCGTAACTTGGGAAACAATTTGCGGGAATTGGACGAGCTTGCGGAGGACGGCGGTTTCGTGGGGATTGTAGTTAGCCGATTTATCGGCTGTTTTGTTTGAGCCCATAAATGGGCTGACTACACTGCCATTCTTTCTTAATATACCTTGAATTCTTGCGTACGTGTATTGCAAATAAGGCCCGGTATTGCCTTCGAAGCTTAGCGCGATGTCCCAGGTAAAAACAATTTCCGTTTTGCGGTTGTGGGACAAATCAAAATATTTAATTGCCGCCAAAGCAACTAGCTTAGAAACAGCTTCCTTATTTGCCAGTTCCGGGTTTTTATCGTTTATAATTTTAAGCGCGCGGCCTCCGGCTTCCGAAAGCAAATTTTGTAAACTGATTGTATTGCCTTTTCTGCTGGAAACAGCGCCCTCAGGCAAACTCATAAAGCCGTGCTCAACATGCGCACTGTCGCTTTCGGCCGGATAACCCGCGAGCTCCAAAGTTTTAAACAGTTGTTTAAAATGATGTGCTTGCCTGTTATCGACTTCATAAATATTCTTGTAAAAATTGAATTGTTTTTTTCTGTATATGTAAGTAGCAAAATCCCGCAGGTGGTAAGTGGTGCCGCCATCGCTTTTAACCAAAATACACCGGCCTAAATCATACTGTTCAAGGTCTACATACTGCTCCCCTGTTTCCCCGACCATTACCAATTTTTTGGATTTTAATTCTTCCAGCACGGCCGGCATTTTGTCTTCGTAAAAACTTTCGCCCAGGTTGTGGTCAAACGGCTGGACATCCAAAAGATCCCGGTACTTTTCAAAGTCTTCCAGGGAAACCCTGACAAACCACTGCCACAATTCCCGATTTTCCGTATCGCCTTTTTCCAGCTTGATAAATTCTTCTTTGCCTTTATCCCTTAAAGACGCATCGGCCTCTATTTTTGCCGACATTTCCACATATAATTTATTAAGTTGGTTAATGGGATCCTTTTCCACCACCGCGCGGTCGCCAAAAGTTTTAAAAGCGTAAATTAAAATCCCGAACTGCACGCCCCAGTCGCCAATATGGGTGTCGCTCACGGTTTTGTAGCCTTGTGATTTTAAAACGCGCAATAAACAATCGCCTATCACGGCCGAGCGCAAATGCCCCACGTGCGGCGGCTTGGCCACGTTATTCTGGAAATATTCCACAACAACAGTTTTGCCTTCGCCCTCCAAAGAACATCCGTACAAATCTCCCTGCCGTAAAATTGTTTCCAGATTTTGCAGCAGACAATCGGCCGACAATTTAAAATTCAAAAAACCGCCGACAGGTTCTACGGATTCAAAGATCCCGCGCGTATCCAGTTCCTTAAGGCGCGAGGCCAATTTTTCCGCCACATCTTTGGGGTTAAGCTTCATGCTCCGGGCCAGACGCAAGGCTAAATTGCTGGAATAATCCCCAAACCTGCTTTCCGGCACGCTGATTTCTACGGCAGGCAGAACTCGCGTTTTTTGCTCCGAGTACAATAATCCGGCGACATCGGAAAGCATCCGGTAAAGATATTTTTTAGGATGGATTGTCATTGTTTCACTATTCATAAGCTGTGTTTATTGTAACATAAAAATAGCCATCGCCTAATGTTTCATTGAAAAATACGCGGCAAATTAAATAATCCGATAAGCGAGTCCTGACTTATGTTTAAAAAAGTGCTAGAATAAGAGGAGTAAGGGATAAAATTATGAAAATTTTGGCGGAAAACAGAAGAGCGGGATTTGACTACGATATTAAAAGCAGTTTCGTGGCGGGTTTGGTATTGAGCGGACCGGAGGTCAAAAGCGTAAAGGGCGGCAATGTTTCGCTGGCCGGCGCTTACGTAAGCGTTAACACCGGCGGCGCCAGTTTGATTAACTGCCACATCGGCCCTTACAAATACGCGCGCCAGGAAAAATACGAACCCACCCAAAGCCGCCGCCTGCTTTTGAATAAAAACGAAATAAACCAGCTGCTGGGCAAGGAAAAAGGATTAACAATTATCCCGCTGGAAATTTTCCAGGGCGCGCGCGGACTTTTAAAAATCAGGGTTGGGTTGGGCAAAGCGCGGAAGAAGACGGACAAACGGGATTACATAAAGAAGAGGGAAGATATGAAGGACATTAGGAAATTGGGGTATTAGAGCCTGTTTAATAAATTGCTTTTGAAGCGAAATTTCAGGAATCCGAGCGAAAAAGCTGAAGGAAAATGAAGCGATGCCAAAGTATCGGTGAATTTTTATGAAGCTTTCGCGGCCGGATTCCTGAAATTGCGGCCAAAATGAATTTTTAAACAGGCTCTTGGGAAATTGGCAGCTCGAAATATCCATCAAATATTTGAATATCAAAACGATGATGAAAAACAAAAAAGAACTGATTTACACAGGCGTAATTATTTTGCTGCTCGGCTTATCAGCCCAATTTTACTATTCCTACCGTTATCAACCGCGAAGCCAGGTTAAAGTGTACTATAACCAAGACCATCCGCTGAACGAGGAAGTTATCGGCGCCGTGGAAAACGCCGACAAGTTCGTTTATTTCGCGGTTTATACTTTTACCCGCAAAGATATAGAAGACGCTTTGCTGGCCGCCAAGTACCGCGGGTTAACCGTAGTTGGCATTACCGACCGCGACCAGTATGAGTCGGCGGCCGGGCAAAAGGATCTTATCAACGCTTTGCGCAAAGCTGGCATTCCGGTATACGAACAGGACAGCCAGGGAATTATGCATATGAAGGCGCTGGTCACGGACAAGCAATATTTAAGCGGCAGCTACAACTGGACTTCCAGCGCCACCAATTTAAACGACGAAGTTTTGGAAGTCGGCTACGACCAAAATACCCGGCAGCAATACCAGGGTATTTTGGAGGAATTGTTCAGTAGGTACAAAAACGCGCCGCAGATTTAATTATTGTGTGGTATAATAGATATATGGATCCATTCTACAAGCAAGATGTATTCTTTTTTGTCACCACCATAGCGGTAATTGTCCTGACTCTTTTGCTGGCAATACTTATTGTCTACATTATTAAAATCTCGCGGGATATTAGGTATATTTCCAAAAAAGCCAAAAATGAGGCCGATTTGATATCCCAGGATTTGTCCGAGTTGCGTACCAACATTAAAGACAAAGGGGCGAAATTTAAATTTTTCTGGAGCTTTTTTAACTCCTCGCGTAAAAAAGAAAAGAAATAATTTTGACTTGCCATTTATTAAAAAAATATTAATTAAAAGGTATTCGCTTCAAAAAGCCGGTTAATATCAACTAAATTTAAGGAGAACTTATATGCGGAAAAAAACATCATCAGCATCCACCAAAATAACGCGGGGTTTGGGTGTAGCGGCATTGGCGGCCGCGGCGGCGGCGACTTATTATTTTTCAAGCGCCGAAGGCAAAAAAAACCTCAAAAAGGCCAGAGCCTGGACGGAAAGCGCCAAAAAAGATATGGTGGCCAAAATTCAGGATATGAAAAATTTTAGCGAAAAAGCTTACCAGCAGGCGGCCAAAGAGGTGATGGCCAAATACAAGCAGGCCAAAAATATTGACCCCAAAGAGGTAATGGCTTTTGGCGCCGAGCTGAAACAGCACTGGGAAAGCATTGCCAAACACGCGGCCGAAGTCGTGGCGCCAAAAAAAGGGCCGGCCAAAAAAAGGGCCGCGAAATAATTTTATAACGGCTCCCGCGCCATAATTTTAACGTTCATTTTGCGGACGATTGCCGCTATTTAAAATATGAATAACGCACCGCGGAACGAACCATCAGGAATAAAATTAAAGCGCGCAAATCAAAATCCAACCACGCTTTATTTTATCCGCCACGGGCAAACCCCCAGTAATAAGCAGCATATCCACCAAGGCATACAAATTGACGATTACCTGGACGGCCAGGGAGTTTTGCAGATAGAAAAAATATCCGAATTCATCAGCTTGCTGAATTTGGATATTTTATTTACTTCGTATCTGCACCGGGCCGAGGAAACCGCGGTTTTAATTGGCGCCCACTTGCCCAAGGCAATTCCCATCATTCACGATTCGCGCCTGCGCGAGCGGGACTTTGGCTCCTTAACCGGCAAATCGCAGGAAGAATTTATCAAGCTCGTTCCGGACGGCGATGAAAAAGAGCAAATGCAGACCTACGACTACCGTCCGTTCGGGGCTGAGAACGTGGCGGATGTAAGGAAACGGGCCATAGGCGCCATTTTGGACATTGCCCAAAACTACCGGGACAAAAATATAGGCATAGTCACCCACGACGGCATTATCCGCCTGCTCCTGTTCCACTTCCCCGAAATCCCCCGCGTCTACCGCGACCACCAAGACCTGGGCAAAGACGTAGCCAACGCCGATATTTACGAATGGGAAGTCACGGAGGAGATAATTGAAAACTTGAGGAGCTTGTTGGGGTAAAAACTATCCGGGCAAAACGTGATAATACGGAGGGGGTGTTTTTCCCGGCTCGGATTTGGGGTCAGTTTGATATATTTCTAAGTTCAAAAATTTCTTCATTGTCATTTCTTCCTGGGGTAAATCGGTAACATCATTTTCTGTAATTTCTCTCTTTAATAATTTAAGCCGTGGGTGGTTTACTTTAACCGGCCCTGAAAAAGTGTCTACAATAAACGGATCCGTGTCTTGAGCATCTTCATATAACAAGGGACCATCGTCCACGAATAAAACAACAGTTTCATCGCTCATTATACCTTGCTCAATAAGCTCCCTATAAAGGTTTCGGCAGTTAAGACAGGAATGCAGGGCTTTGTCGCTATGAGTAGCATCTTCCGTCTCTTTCCCAACCTCTTTATGGTGACTGGTCACCACAATAGCCGAAATATAATCGGCTCCGTTGACAATAGCCATTGAACAGGCGTTGTTTTCGGCACACAATTTATCCCATTGCTGCTGATGGTGTTTCCAGGGCTTAAAATTATGATCCGCTCGGACATCGTAACCATCTTTCATCCTGGAGTTGTAAGCCAAAACGGCGCTCCCAACTCTTATAGCGCGAGAAGAAACAGCTTCAATGTGTTTCTTAATCGCAGCAATAATCAGCGAATTCTTTTTTTTCTTATATTCTGCCAATGCTTTTTCTTTGATTTCTGGCAATACTTCATGCTTCTCTCTTCGATAAGGGTTAACAGACTGGCCCTCTATCTGGTTGGTTGAAAATTCTGGCATATCAGGTTATCCTTTTAAGATGTTACTCAAACTCCTCGGAAAGTTCCTGCGCGGCCTGGCGGCGCTGGGTTTGGAGGTTGTAAATTCTGGCGTATTCGCCTTTTTTGGTAAGCAGTTGGGAGTGGGTGCCGCGTTCGTAGATGGAGCCGTTAACCAGGAGGATGATTTCGTCGCTGTCCACTACTGTGGCAAAACGGTGAGCTACGGTTATGGAGGTTACGCCTTTGGAAACCTCCAGGATGGATTTACGGATGGCTTCTTCGGTATGGCTGTCTAAGGCCGAAGTTGCCTCGTCAAAAATTAAAATATCCGGATGCTTGATTATGGAACGGGCAATGGCAATGCGCTGCTTCTCCCCGCCTGAAACCATTAAACCACGCTCGCCGACTTTAGTAAACAGGCCGTCCGATAGCTTAGCCAAAAACGGCTGCAAACTGGCGCGCTGAGCCGCGTCCTCCACCATTTTTTCCGGCGCCTCAAATGTGCCATAGCGGATATTTTCCGCGATACTGCTGTTAAATAAGACGTTATCCTGCAGAACAAGGCCAATCCGTCGGCGCAGGCTTTCCATATCATAGCTGTGAATCGGCCTGTCATCAATCAATATTTCCCCGGCCGTAGGCTCGTAAAACCTCAACAACAGTTTAACAATGGTGGACTTGCCGCTGCCGGTTTGCCCGACCAGCGCCAGTTTTTTTCCAGGCTCGACGATAAAGGAAACGTTGTTTAAAATTTGCCGCGGCCTTTCTCCTTGAGGCAAAACAAGAGATCTGTCAGCCTCTCCCACAAGCGCCCCGTAATCAAAACTGACATTCCTAAACTCCACTTTGCCTTTTAATTTTTCCACCATTACAGCGCCCGGGGAATTTTTAATGGTTATCGGCTCATCCAAAACGCTCTGCAAACGGTCAACAGCGGCAATGCCTTCTGTGTACTTGGTATAAATATCCCCCAAATCGTAAAGCGGCTGGTAAACCGCGAAGGAGTAAAAATTAAACAAAATAACATTGGCAAAAGAAAGCAGGTTGCGGTAAGCCAGCACCGCGCCCCACCACAGCAAAACCACGCGAGCCAAATTTACCACGGTCCCCTGCGCGAACCCAAGCCCCTGGTAAGCCATGGTTTTTTTCTTTAAGCGCGCATGCTGCAGCTGGTTGTCGTGCTGCAAATTTTCTTTTTCTTTTTCCTCGGAAGAAAAAGCCTTAACCAGTTCCACGTGGGTGATGGCCTCAAAACTGGAGCCGAAAAGATTTTCGTTGATTTTATTAATTTCCACCTGGGTCTTTTTAATCTTCCTGGTAAACAGCCAGCTGACAAAAAAGAACAGCGGGATAAAACCGAACAGCACAATGCCAATCCTCCAGGCTTTCCAAAAAACGATAATGAATACCACCAAAATGGAAAAGCCGTTTTGGAAAACCTTGTCAAACAAAGTCATAAACAGCGTGGTCACGTCGTCCCGCGCTTTGCTTAGTTTGCGGAAAAGTTCGCCGCCCTTTTGCTGGCTGTGGTAAGACATCGGCAAAGCCAAAACGTGGTTGTAGGCGTTTTCCAGCACCCTTATGCCAATCCTGTCGGCCACGGTGTTGACGTAATAAGTCTGCAAATTCTTAAAAGTCCGCGCGCCAAAAGCCACCGCCACCCAGACCAGAACAATTTTGGTTAAACTATGAAAAAATACGCCTGAATTGGCAAAGCTTTGCGGCATCCCCAAATATTTGCTGATTATTGTGGCAAAGAAAAACGGCTCCAGCAAAGACAGCGACTGGCTGATAATCACAAAAATAAAAATCAGCGCGATCTTGCCGCGCTCACCCTGCCAGTATTTGGATAGGAATTTTAGGTAGGGGAACATCTTGGACGATTTAGGGATGGAAGGATTTGAATATGTCGGCAATACCTACATCCTTCTATACTTCTATACTTATTAACTTAAATGCAACACAAACCCTCCCACAAACGTAGCAATTACCGCTATGGTTATAACTACGGCCGAGAGTTTTAAAAACCAGCTGGAAAAGCCTTTTGAGACGTATTTTTCACCCATAATCAGTTTGTCTTCGGAAAAGCGGATTAGGAAGTAAAAAATTACCGGCAGCAGCGCGCCGTTTAGGTAATCGGCGTACAAAGTCAGGCCGAACAAATTAATTTTGGGGAACAGCGCAACCAAAAGGCCGATTAAAATTTGGATTATAAAAAACGAATAAAAAACCCTGCCTTTTAAAAAACTCGCGTTTAAAGTCCTTTCGTAGCCGAAAAATTCCGTAAACACATAGGCGGTGGCCAGCGGCACAATCGTTAGGCCTAAAAACGAAGCGGCCAAAAGCCCGACCGCGAACAAGCCGTAAGACAAATTGCCGGCCAAAGGCTTTATGGCCAAAGCCGCGGTTCGCGCGTCGGTTATATGGATGCCGTGGATAAAAATAGTGTAGGTTACGGCAATGGCTATCATCCAGGAAAAAAAGTTGGTCAAAAAAGAACCAAAATAAACTTCCGCCTGCTCCTGTTTGAGCTCGGAAACTTTTAGGCCCTTGTCCGCGATATAACTGTGGACAAAAAACTGGCCCCAGGCCGTTACCGTAGTTCCCAAAACCGCTATAAGCGTAAACCAGAAATGCAAATCCGTCAGGTAGGCTTTTTGCGGCAAAAACAGACTCTGGTTTATGGCCTGTTTCCAGTTGGGGTGCGAAAGAAAAGCGGAAAAAATATAAGTGGCGTAAAACAGGATGGTGGCCAAAAAAATCCGCTGGAGACTTTTATAGTTTAAAAAAATGACCAAAAAAACCAGAGCCGCGCAGCATAGAATTAAAATAGGCTGCCAGGGCAAGCCAAACAGCTGGATGGATGATTTCAGCCCGGTAACATCCTGCAAAACCACGCCCTGATTGACAATAAAATAAAAAAAGAACAAAATCACCGCGGTCTTTACGCCGTAATGCTCGCGGATTAAATCCCCAAGGCCGCTGCCAGTGACAATGGCAATCCGCGCGCCGATTTCCTGGGTTACGCCCAAAAGTATGGTGGTCAGGAGCACAAAATACTGGGAACTCATACCGTAAAGCGCGGCGGCCACGCTGTAAGTGGCCACGCCTCCGGCGTCGTTATCGGCCATAGCGGTAATCAGTCCCGGGCCGACGACGGCAAGGAAAATAAGAATTTGGGTTCTATGCTTTTGCCAAAAAATTTTCATTGAAATTGGGGTTTACGAAGCACTAAGCGCTCGGGAACAACTGCCTCATCACATCGTCAATCGTCACTACCCCGACCAGCTTTTTTTCTTTGTCCACCACCGCGGCCGTGTATAAGTTATACTTAGTCATCAGCTTAATGATTTTTTGGATTTTATGGTACGGCTTTAAAAAAGCGTAATCCGGAAACTGCTTGGCCAAATCGCCCATAACCGCCGCGCGGTCGGCCAAAAGCAGCCTTCTTATGGACACCACGCCCAAAAACGCGCCATCCTCCGCGGTAACGTAGACGTACATTATGGAGCGCATCACATCGGAAACTTTCCTGATCTCTTGGATAACTTTGTCCACGGACCATTCGGGCCTGGCCGAAATAAAATCCACGGTCATAAGCCCGCCGGCCGTATTATCGGGATAATTGATAAGTTTCTGCAGGTTTTTGGTTTTGCCGGCCTTGACCTGCGAGAGAAATTCCTGGGCTTCGGGCTTGGACAAAGTTTTGAGCAAATCCACGAATTCGTCGCTGGACATTTGCGATAAAATTCTTCCGGCCTTTTCCGGACCCAGATATTTAACCAGAATAGTTTGCAGGCGCGGGTCAACTTCTTCCAAAACTTTGGCCGCGTCCGCGGAATCCAAAGATGCCAGCAGGCTGCTGGCGTATTTTACGTCCAGATCTTCCACCAAATTAGCCAGGTCAGCTGGATGCAGGCGGCTTAGCTGTTCCTCGGCCGTGTTTAACCGCAAAGGAGCGCTGCCTTCCAAAAGCTTGGCCTGCCTCCAGTCGATCAGCTTTACGTCGAACAGCCAGCCGAAATAGGAATCGCCCAAACCCAAACGGCGCAGAATGCCGCGGAAAGAAGAGTCTATGCCCAAAACGCACATTTTATTTTCAAAACTGCCGATGCGCAGATCATTAACCCTGACTACGCGGGTGCCGGCCACATCCACAATCTGGCGGTCAAGAATTTCTTTTTTTAAATAAACGTAGGAGTGGTTGGGAGGCAGGCGGTCCAGCGCTATTTTACCGAACAGGTTTTTTAGGGAAATCCGGCTGCTGTTAAAATTTGCCACAAACTCGTAAGGCACAAAACGGATTTGGCCTTGAAGGTCCTTAACCACCAAAAACTCCAGGGGGGCAAAAGCGCCTTCCTTGGGGCTGATTAGAATATCCCGTAATTTTCCCGCCGTAACATCGGAGCTGTCGGTAACTCTGTTGTTTAAAAGTTCGCTAATGTAGGGCATTGGGAAAATTTTAAATTACAAATATCAAATTCCAAAAATGTTGCGGCCGATTCCGCTCCAGAATGCGATTCCTCACAATTTTAGCACTAAAGTTTAAAATTGGCTACGGTAATTTCGCGATGATCCGCGGATAAAGCGCCTGCCCAGCATTGCTACCACGGTAACTATCAACGACCCAAAAAACGCCGCCCAGAACCCGGCCACGTGGAAGCCTTTTACAAAACTGGCCGCCCAGAACATAAAAGCGTTAATAATAAGGAAGAAAAAACCAAAGCTTACAATGCTTAAGGGCAAAGTCAAAATTTTTAACAACGCCCCGACGGTAACATTTAAAATCGCCAAAACCACAGCCACCAAAACCGCGATCCAAAAACCGGCCACTGCTATTCCCGGCACAATATAAGCGGCCAAAAGCACGCCTAAAGCGGTAAATAAAATTCTAAATACTACGCGCATACATCTTAAATTAATTTTACGGAGTCATTATAGCATTTTTTAGGTTTCCGCTACAGGTATTTATTTGCTAGAATCAGAATATGCGCGACATCGCTAAAAAATCTTTATTGCTGCACAAAGCCCGCGGCGGCAAGCTGGGAATAAAGAGCGGGGTTCGGTTGGAGACATCGAGCGATCTTTGCCTGGCTTATACCCCGGGAGTGGCTGAGGTTTGCAAACTGATTGCCCGGGATGCCAGGTTGGCGGCAACCTATACCATCAAAAAAAATACCGTGGCCGTTGTGACGGACGGCAGCGCGGTTTTGGGTTTGGGAAATATCGGGCCTTTGGCTGCTTTGCCGGTTATGGAGGGCAAGGCGATTTTGCTGAAAAAGTTTGCCGGCATAGACGCGTTTCCGGTTTGTTTGGATACGCAGGATACCGAAGAAATCATCAGGACGGTTAAAATGATCGCGCCGGTGTTTGGCGCCGTCCAGCTGGAAGATATTTCCGCGCCGCGCTGCTTTGAAATTGAAAAAAGGCTCCAGGCGGAATTGGATATACCCGTTTTGCACGATGACCAGCATTCAACGGCGGTGGTGGTTTTGGCGGCGCTGGTAAATGCTTTAAAATGCCGTTCCGCCATTATTATACCCCATACTCTCCACCCTAAACGTTCAAGAATTATTATCAACGGCGCGGGCGCCGCCGGAACAGGCATTGCCGGATTATTGCTGGCTTACGGCTTTAAAAATCTGATAATACTGGACAGCCAAGGCGCTATATATAGAGGACGAAGCGGCTTAAATGCCGAAAAACTGCGGCTGGCCAAGCAAACCAACCAAAAAAACCTCCGGGGAGGACTGGAAGGCTGTTTAAACAATGCCGACGTTTTCATCGGCGTAAGCAAAGCGGGACTGCTAAAACCGGCTATGGTAAAATCCATGAACCCCAAACCCATTATTTTCGCCCTGGCCAACCCTGTGCCCGAGATAATGCCCCAGACGGCCGTAAAAGCCGGAGCTTTGATTGTAGCCACGGGCCGGAGCGACTTCCCCAACCAAATAAATAACGTCCTGGCTTTCCCGGGGATTTTCCGCGGGGCGCTGGACAATAAAATCCGCCTGGTCACGCGAAAAATGCTGATCGCCGCGGCGGCAAATCTGGCCGCGCTGGTAAAAAATCCCACGTCCAAAAAAATCCTGCCGGACCTGTTTGATAAAAAAGCGTCCAACGCTGTAGCCGCAGCCATAAAATAAATATAAGGGGCCTGCCCCAAAACAAGGGGCGCCCTTTGCGGCAAAGGGCGCCCCTTGTTTAAAAATTTAAAGAAATCGCCCTTGACAAAGCCCGAAATATGGTATATTATTAGAGTATCTAATATTTTGTATGTCTAATATTTTTCCGATGAAAAATAACAAAACTGACGAAATAGCTTCGCTGTTTTTTAGCGCTTTTCGGGCCCTAAAACAAAAAACGGACTTAAACAATCCCCTCTACAACCTTCCAATGGCCCACGTGGAAACGCTCCGCTTTATTGAGGAAAAGAAACAGTCCACCATGAAGGAAGTAGCGGATTTTCTGGCCATCACCCCTCCTTCGGCTACCGTATTGATTAATAATTTGGTCGTGGCCGGATTTATCACCAGAAAATCGAGCAGTTCGGACCGCCGCACCGTTCATTTACAGCTGACCAAAAAAGGCGACGGCGTACTGCAAAAAGGCATTAAGCAGCGCTGCGGAATTTTTAAGCATTTGTTGGACAATCTAAGCGTCAGGGAGCAGCTGGATTTTTTAAAAATTCTAAAAAAGATGGCCGGCACGCCTTAATTTTATCCGGACGTTTCCAAAACGGAAACATACGCTATCAAGAAACCGTAAATAATTTTACAATCATGACGAGCAGGAACAACAATTAAACGCAAACCAGATTCTATGAAAACAAGCAAGCCTATAACAGTAACAGTAATTGCCATAATCGTGATTTTAGCCGCCGCCGGCTACATAAGCTGGTCTTTAACCAAACGCCCCCAGCTTAACTTTACCAATGCCCAAAACTCCTCCATTACCCAGGGAGTAAACGTTAGCGGCACAGTAGTGGCCGCCCAGGACTTGTCTCTGGCCTTTCAACAAGGCGGCACAGTCTCGGAAGTTGACGTTGTCGCCGACCAAACCGTCAAGCAGGGACAGGCTTTGGTTAAACTTGATTCCGGCGACGTAGCCGCGGCCTTAAGCCAGGCCGAGGCAGGACTTAGCCAGGCCCAGGCCAATTACCAGAAAGTTGTAAGCGGCGACACTTCCGCGGATATTAACGTCTCGCAAACTGCCGTAACAGCCGCTCAAAGCGCCCTGGCTAACGCCCAGCTAAACCAGCAGGCTGTCATAAGCCAGCAAAAACAGGCCGTGCAAAACGCCCTGACCGCTTTGCTTAATTCCGGCCTGGCCGCCACACCCTCATCCAATAATCTTTCCAGCCAGAACCCCGCTATCGGCGGCAGCTATACCGGCACCCAGCAGGGGCAATATTTAATCAAACTTTACAATACCGGCAGCGGCATACAATTTACGGCCAGCGGGCTGGAAAATTTCCAGGGAACAGCCAGCAATATTGGGCCGGTACCTCTTGGCACCCAGGGATTAACGATCCAGTTCCCTTCCGGACAGCTTTACTCGGGTGATAGCTGGACCGTAAACATTCCCAACACGGCCGCGGCCAGCTATGTTGCCAACCAAAACGCCTACAACGCGGCGCTGCAAACCCAAAACCAGGCCCTAACTACGGCACAGACTGCGGTTGACAGCGCGCAGTCCGCGTTAACCCAAGCCCAGGCAGCCCTGCAGCTAAAGCAGGCTCCGGCCCAACCCGAAGATATAGCCTCGGCCCAGGCCGCGGTTGATGAAGCCAAAGCCGAAGTCCAATCCGCGCAAAACACTTACAGCCAAACTGTTTTAACCGCCCCCATAGACGGCGTAATCACTTCGGTGGATACCAAAGTCGGACAGACGGTAGCCGGCAGCACTTTGGCTCCTGGTCCCGATGCCATCAAAATGATTTCCAGCTCGCAATTCCAAATCCAGTCCTACGTTTCGGAAACCAATGTGGGAAAAATTAAAGTCGGCGACAGCGCCACTGTAACTTTAACAGCTTATGGCAGCGGCGTGGTTTTTCCCGCCACCGTTATCGCGATAGACCCATCCTCCACCGTGCAGAACGGGATAAATACTTACAAAACCACCCTGCAATTTAACCAAAACGACGCCAGAATTAAAGAAGGTATGGATGCCGAGCATCAGCATTACCGACCAAACACTCCAAAACGCTTTAGTTGTCCCTGCCAGCTCGGTTATCCAGCAGAATAATCAAAATTACGTCATTACCCAGAACAACGGCAAAACCCGGCTCACGCCGGTTCAAATCGGCATTTCCGGGATTGACGGCAATGTGCAAATAACCGGCGGGCTGAACCAGGGCCAGGAGGTCGCGACTTTTGGAAGTTAAATTTGAACAATCTAACACTATTTAATATATGGATAACAACGATAAAAACAACGAAGACCAAATTTTAAAAGCCATCGGCGGGACCGAAGACAAAGTCGAAAAAGCCGAACGCGGTATTTTGCGGAACCCCTGGATTAAATCTTTAAGCTGGGCCGTTCTGGTTTTGGTTCTTGCCGGCGGTTTTGTTTACTGGCAAATGTCAGGCAGCCGCGTAGGCATAGACACGTCGCTTATTTCCGCCCCGATTATTGACCTGTCCCCCAGCACACCCGGACAGCTGCAGGCGCTTTACGTCAACGAAGGCGATACGGTGGCCGCCAACACGCCCGTAGCCGAAGTCGGCACGGAAATTATTAAAACCCAGGTCGCGGGTGAAATTATAACCGTAGACAACGAGATAGGCAAAACTTTTAATCCCGGCGACGCGGTAGTCAGCATGATAGACCCGAGCCAGCTAAGGGTGGTGGGCACTCTGGACGAAAACAAGGGTCTGGACAGGATAGCCGTCGGCCAATTGGCCGGTTTTACCGTGGACGCTTTCGGCGGCAAAAAATATTCCGGCGTGGTGGACGAAGTGGATCCGACATCCAACCAAAGTGATGTTGTGTTTAATATTTCCGATCAGCGCGAGGAACAGCAGTTTAACGTTAAAGTGCGCTTTAATACATCGGAGTATCCGGAGCTTAAGAACGGAATGTCGGCGAAACTGACAATATTCACGAAGTAAACTGGAACTCCAGAAAAATCGGAGAAATCAGAGAATCTGAGCTTCCGATTTTTCTGATTCTCTGATTTCTCCGATTATCTCAAAATCTATGGCTACCACAACGACCCTAACCGAACCCGCAAAAGAATCTTCCAGTCTCAAATGGTGGATACTCCTGACGGTTATCGTCGGGACTTTTCTTGGCCGGCTGGACCAGACCATTGTAAATTTGGCGCTGCCGAAAATTATCACCGACTTTAATATTTCCGTCTCCGCCGCCGGCTGGATTGCCACGGCTTACATTCTGGCCAATGCCATTTTCGTGCCGATTTGGGGCAAGCTGGGCGATACCATCGGCCGCAAAAAAGTCTACATCTTGGGTTTTTCCATTTTTATTTTCGGCTCGGTACTGGCCGGACTTAGCTGGAATTTAAGCTCCATGATATCATTTAGGGTTATCCAGGCCATTGCCGGTTCAGCCGATTACCCCACTGCCATGGCTATTTTGGCCGTAACTTTTAAGGGCGAAAAAGAACGCGCCCAGGCTTTGGGGATTTGGTCTTCTTCGTTCGCGGCCGCGGCCGTGTTTGGCCCGCTTATTGGCGGCCCGCTTATAGACAACTTCGGCTGGCGCTCGGTTTTTTTGGTTAATTTGCCCATTGGCCTGCTCGGTTTGTTTATGGCTTTAACTTTCGTTAAGGAATCCGTATCCGAAAAAAAGACCAAATTTTTTGACTGGTGGGGTGCCATTACTTTGGGCGCGGCGCTTTCCGCTTTGGTTTTGATACTGGACCAGGGGCCCGCCTGGGGCTGGAGTTCCTGGCAGGCCTGGGTTTGTTACGCCGCGATAGTGGCATTTACCTGGATATTTTTGTGGATAGAAAAGCTGGTACCGGAGCCGATTGTGGACTTAAAGTTTTTTAAGATCAGCGCCTTCGTTAACACCCTGCTCAACAATTTTATCGTTTTTATGGGCCTTTACGGCGCCATATTTCTAATCCCGATTTTTGCCCAGACTTTTTTGGGCGACTCCGCCACCCAAAGCGGCTACTTGTTTATCCCTCTTGCGGTAGGGCTTATGGCCGCCGCGCCAATTGGCGGGGCGCTGACCGGAAAAGTTAAACCCAAATACGTAATAGCGGCCAGTACTTTTGTGGCGGCTCTGGGTATTTTTTTACTGCGTGGTTTGGATCCCCGTTCCACGGCTTTGGATATTATGATACCGCTGACTATTATGTCTTTTGGCCTGGGCTTTGGCATGGCCCAGAGAACTAACGTTATTGCCGCGGTGGTGCCGACCCAGGAAATCGGCGTGGCTTCTTCTATTTTAGCCTTGGTCAGGAACGTGGCCGGCGCTTTTGGCATTGCGATTTTCAGCACTATCTTAACCAACGCCACCAACAGTTACGTGTTAAAAATAAACGCCCACAGCATTTTAAACAGCACCAACCCTTCGGATTACCAAAAATTCATCGCCCTGATCATCTTAAAAGCCCAGGTTTCCGCTTACGCTTACGTTTTTGTGACCGCCGCCGTCCTGGTATTTGTTGGCGTCATCACCTCATTTTGGATTAACGTGCAAAAAGGCAGCGATAACGTGCATGTGCATGTGGAATAAAGATCGTTGAAATTTAAAAAGGATTCCCCTAGGCAACCTAGGGGAATCCTTTTTAGTTGTTGTAAAACTAAGATTGCGCTCTTGTCGCCAATTTATGATGGACAAAGATTATTCCAACTGTTACAACAGCTAAATAAACCAATCCGGTAGTACAGACTTGGCGCATGGAACCGGGGTTTTGGATTAAAAGCAGGGTACCGCTGGCCACAGTCAGAGCGACAAGACCGTAAGCCGCGTAAAGTCCCCGTTTTGAAGGGAAAAGAAAAACATAGCCGGTGTAAGCCAGGCTGGATAAGGCAACGATGATGTGGAAAATTAGAATCATATAAATATCATAGCGCAATAATTTTAAAAACTCAAGCTTTTTACTATTACCATTCCCAGACAGTGGCAGCCGAGAGAGGAATTCCTTATCCCCAATCCTTGATAAACTGTCATCTTTAAGGGATCCCTCAGATGCATTCGGGATGATGCATTGGTATTGTTATGGCAAACGAGTTCCAAATGAAACGACAACCGAAAACAAGGTCAGGATTATAAGCGACGACAAAAACATTTTGCTGGCCCATTTGTTATCATCGGATGTTTTTTTAAAACCACTAACTCCAATCCACAACCAATATAGCCCGAGTAAAATCATAACAACTAAATACATATAGCTTGTATATTTAAAATAAGTTAACCCCGCGGTGGCTAAAATAAACGCGGCAATGTACGCGAGCATTTTTATTTTTGTATTATGTATACCCTCCTTAACCGGCAGTACCGGAATTGAAGCGGCTTTATACTCATCCAGCCGGCGGATGGCAATGGCGTAAAAATGCGGCATTTGCCAAAACACCAAAATAAAAAACAGCAGCAATGCCGCGGTATCAAAATTATTGGTGACGGCAACGTATCCAACAACGGGCGGCGTAGCTCCCGCGATCGCGCCGATTAAAGTACCGTATGCGGTTTTGCGCTTCAGCGGAGTGTATAAAATCAAATAAAAAAACATGCCCAGCAGGGCGACGATTAGAGTTAAGGGGTTAGTGAGCAGGCCTAAGATGAACGCGCCAAGCAAACCCAATATGCTCGCAAAAATAATCGCCGATATTTTGCCGATCTCTCCGGTAACCATTGCCCGTTTTTTTGTCCGCTCCATTTTTGCGTCAATATCCCCGTCCCAGACATTGTTAAAAACACAGGAAGAACCGATTATAAAAGACAGCCCAACCAGCATCGCAAAAAAAAGTTTAGTGTCAAGGGTCACCCTTGACACTAAATATTCATTTGAATTTAAAGCCAAAAAAAACCCGGCAATGGCAGTTATGGCATTGCCGTAAATTATTCCGGGTTTGGTTAGGTGGTAGTAAAGTCTAAACATACGTTACCAGACATTAATAAATACTTTAGATATTAGGATATTATGCTGTCGGCAATATCCGCAATATCTGAATATCCCGCAATTCTTTTATATCCCGTCCTGGCTGCTCATATAATTATTGATGTCCTGGGGGGTCATATTGTAGTTTAAGTGGTTCATAATCCAGAGGGAGCCTACGACAATTATTAACACAAGCGTGACTGTGGAAAAAAACACCACCAAATTCCAGGTTGAATCCTGTCCTTTGCCCAAATGCAGGAAAAATATCAACTGGACGATGAGCTGAATAATCGCAAGCGCCATAATAGCGGCAATCAGCATCGAACCGCTTAAAATATGCGCGGCCACGGCGAAATATGCCGCCAGAGTGAGTATGATGGATGCCGCAAATCCTGTTAAATATAATTTAAATGTGCCCATATAAATATACAATGGTAAAAATAAAAATCCAGACAATATCCAAAAAATGCCAGAATAAACTTAAGCGCGTAAGCTTGCTTATAATGGCCGGCGTAAGGCCGCGGCGCCAAACCATAACCATGGAAACCAGCATCCATAATAAGCCAATGGATATGTGCAGCCCGTGCGTGCCCACAAGCGCGAAAAAGGATGACAGGAAGGCATTGCTGGTAAAGCTGTTGCCGCCGGCTATAAGTCCGGAAAATTCGCGCAATTCCAGGGTCAAAAACAAAAGCCCCAAAAGCACTGTTACCCCAAACCAAACCAGCGCCTGTTTTTTGTCGCCTTTATGAACCGCCAGCATTGCCAAGCCACAGGTAAAACTGCTGGCGAGCAATATCAAAGTTTCCGCCAGCGCGCCGTCTAAACTTAAAAGTTGTCCGGCACCCGGACCGCCAAAGGTATTTGTCCGCAGCACCGCGTAGCAGGCAAACAACGCGGCGAACATTATCAAATCCGTCATCAAGTAGACCCAAAACCCGAAGATGGTTTTGTCGACATGATGCGCAGAATTATTTATCGTTTGTTGATTTGTATCAATTGCCATTTGGTTTATAATATTGGATATTAGGATATTCCTATGAGCGCCGATCCTATTAGAACCTATTTTCTTTTACTATCTTTTTCCATCCTCTCCACTTCCGCCGCCGGGATTACGTATTCCGTTTCTTCCTCAAACGCGCGAACTATAACGCAAACAACCGCGCCGATTAATCCCACAACCAACAGCCACCAAATATGCCAGACCAGGGCGAAACCCATCAGGAAAACGAAACCGGATATGTATATCCCCATGGCCGTATTTTTTGGCATCATGATGTCTTCATAGACCAGCCGAGTGTCATTGCGAGGAGCCAGGGCTTTACCTGGCGACGAAGCAATCTTTCCCGTCGATGGAAAGATTGCTTCGGCCGCGCTCGCAATGACACTTGATTGTTTGGCTTCCCAAAAAGCATCCCGCGTAGTTACTGTAGGTATAATGGCGAAATTGTAAATCGGCGGCGGGGATGACGTTGCCCACTCAAGCGTGCGTCCATCCCACGGGTCGCCGGTAGTATCAACGGTTGCTTTGCGTTCCATAACGCTAACTATAATCTGCCAGATTTGCGCGGCGGCGGCGCAGCAAATAATTACAAAACCGCATCCCGCGATTATAAACAGAGGTTGAAAGCCGGTGGAAGGGTCGTAATGGTCCATGCGCCTGGTAGCTCCCATAAAACCCAGAATATAGAGCGGTAAAAACGAGGTAAAAAATCCGACTATCCAAAGCCAAAAAGCATATTTGCCAATCCGTTCGTTCAGCCGAAACCCCGTGACCTTGGGCCACCAGTAGGTAATGCCGGCAAAAATCCCGAACAGGGCGCCCCCGATGACCATGGTATGAAAATGCGCCACTAAAAATAAAGTATTGTGCAGCAGGTAATCCGCCCCGGGTATACCCATCAGCACGCCGGCCATGCCGCCCATGGTAAAAGTACAGACAAAACCCATAAACCAGTACATAGGTGTGGCAAAAGTAATCCGTCCCCTAAACATAGTCGCCAGCCAATTGTAGACCAGCACGCCCGTGGGAATGGCGATAATCATGGTCATGATGCCGAAGAAAGCGTTTACATCGGCTCCCGCGCCCATGGTAAAAAAATGGTGCAGCCAGACCAGCATAGACATAAGCGTAATGCCAATAGTCGCTGCCACAGCCGCGGTGTGGCCGAACAATTTTTTCCTGCTGAAGGTAGTTACGACCTCCGAATAAATACCAAAGGCCGGAATCATGAGTATATAAACTTCCGGATGTCCCCACGACCAAATTAAATTGACGTACATCATGGGATTGCCGCCAAAACTGGAAGTAAAAAAATGCATGCCCAAAGTCCGGTCCAGGGAAAGCAGGATAAGGGTCATGGTAAGAATAGGGAAAGCGGAAATAACCAGAATCATGCTGCAAAGAGTAGTCCAGGCGAACATGGGCATTTTCATCAGCGTCATTCCGGGAGCGCGCATTTTTACGATGGTTACAAGAAAATTAATTCCGGACAGCAAACTGCCCAGGCCGGAGATTTGCAAACTCCATATCCAATAATCCACGCCCACGCCCGGGCTGTAGGCCAGTTCCGACAGCGGCGGCATGGACAGCCAGCCGGCGGCGGCGAATTGTCCGCCAACCACAAAAAACAGGTTAATCAGCACGGCCCCGGCGACATACAGCCAGAAACTCAAAGTATTTAGAAGCGGAAAGGCAACATCGCGCGCGCCAATTTGCAGGGGGATAATATAGTTCATCAGGCCGAACAAAAAACCCATGGTCACAAAAAGAATCATAATGGAGCCGTGCGCGGTAAAAATTTGCTGGAAGTGGTCGGCGTTTAAATATCCTTGCGATGTTCCAACGGAAAGCGACTGTTGCAGCCATATCATTCCCGCGTCAACCGCGCCGCGAAACAGCATCAGCGAGGCCACAACAATGTACATGACCCCGATTTTTTTGGGATCGGTGGACGTAAGCCATTCCTTCCATAGCCATTTCCAGCGTTTAAGACAGGTTAACAGAATCGCGACAAACAAGCCGCCAATGCCAATGGCAACCGTCCCGCCAATGGTAAACCACTCGTGCGGCAGCGCGTCCCAGGTAAGTTTTCCTAAAAGAAAATGTTCCATAGTTTTTCCAGCCAATAAGATGGACTACTTAGAACCTATTTGAAAAATAGGTTCTACTTCATGTCCATCCCCTGCATGTTCATTGGCGACGAACTGCCCATATTCATTCCCGGCATAGTCGTTGCGGAAGAATTCGCGGCACCCAATCCCAAACTGCTCATCTGCTCCATTCGCGCCTGGGTCATGGGCATCATATTTTTCATCATAATTGTATCATACAGACCGGGATCGACGGACGAATAGTAAGCCTGGGGGTTGTTCTGGCTGGGTTCGGCCAGTTGATTGTAATCATCCAGATTAAGCTTGGCGCCGGATTGTTTTACCGATGCCACCCATTGGTCAAAGTCCGCCCGCGAAGTTGACCTGGCAATAAATTTCATGCCCGAAAAGCCCGTCCCGTTTATTTCCGTATCCATACCTTTAAAATCTCCCGGCTGGTCGGCAATAAGGTTTAGATGTGTTTGCATTCCGGCCATGGCGTAAATTTGGCTGCCGAGCTGCGGAATCCAAAATGAGCTCATCGGCGCGTCCGCGGTTAGCTCAAAATTCAGGGGCGTACCCTGAGGGAATTCAATAAAATTTACGGTAGCGATATTTTGTTTCGGATAAATAAATAAAAATTTCCATTGCAAAGCGACAACCTCTATGGTTATGGGCGGCACGCCGGAAGCGATTGTGTTAGAGGGATCCAGCAAGTGGGTGCTTTTCCAGTTTATGACCGAGAGCGCTAAAATAATTAAAGCGGGAAGCGCCCAAAGCGCGATTCCGCCCAATGCCTTACCCTCCAAATCCGGAGAATATTTTGTTTCCGTCCTGTCGGCCCTGTATTTCCAGGCAAAGAAAAAAATCAGAATGTAAACCGGAATTGTGCCAATGAGCATTATTAAAACGGCCTTTACTATGAGCGCGCGTTCCTGCTGAGCTATTAAACCCTTAGGATTTAAAAAACTGCTGTTATTAAAACTGACGCGCGGCCAGACTATTTGCAAAATACAGGTTACCAAAAGCAGAATATCAAAAGCCAAGAGCGCAAAAAGTAAAATTTTACTTTTTTTTCCCGCTCCATCAGGTTTAAAATTTTGATTTTCCACTTATTTTATATTATTAAGTCCGATTTAACCTTTTGTTTATTATAACACTTTTTTATATAAAGCGAGGGTAATCCTCGTTTTATGGGCTTTGAGCCTGACTTTTAAAAAATAACGTACTATAGTATAATAAAAAGACTAAAAAAATTATTAATCAAATTTAATCCTAATGAAAAAAATTCTGTTATCCGTAGGTGTAGTTGTCATTTTTGCCGCTTATGTTTTTTACCAGCACGCTGAAAGCCAAAAAGCTCCAAGCTTGTCCACGACTACGCAAACCGCGTCCACCCAAACTCCAAACTCAACCCCGCCATTAACTTCAACTCCCGGTACAGCCACAACGACCATAACTTCCCCAACTCCGTCCGCTCCCGCCACAGCATCCGGAAAATTTAAAGACGGCAGCTACACAGGCGCGGTGGCCGATGCTGTTTACGGCAACATCCAGGTTGAGGCGGTTATTTCCGGCGGTAAACTTACGGACATCCAGTTTTTACAGTATCCCAACGCTCCGCAGCACTCCGTCCAAGTCAGCAGCACGGCGCTGCCCCAGCTTAAAAGCGAGGCCATAGCCGCCCAAAGCGCTCAAGTGGATGTTGTCTCCGGAGCTACCCAGGACAGCCAGGCATTTACGCAATCTTTGCAGTCGGCATTGAACCAGGCGGCGTCTTAGAGGCTGCCTGAAGAGATCCATTTCTGCCGCGATTTCAGAATTTCGGCGTCTTGCCCCGAATATCTTAACTATATGAAAAAGACCAGAACAGATATTATGGGCATGCCTATTACCATTGAAGTTATGGACGGTAATGTTCGTGAAACTGATATAGAAAAAATTTTTGATTACTTTATAAGGGTTGACGGGAAATTCAGCCCTTTTAAGCCCCAAAGCGAAATTTCAAAAATCAACCGCCGGGAAATAAACCCCACCGACTACAGCCCCGGGATGAAAGAAATTTTCAGCCTGGCTGAACAGACAAAAAACCAGAGCCGGGGTTATTTTGATATTTCCCATAAAGGAAAAATTGACCCGTCGGGCCTGGTTAAAGGTTGGGCGGTTTATCAGGCTTCCGGTTTGCTTAAGCAAACCGGTTTTAAAAATTTTTACGTCGAGGCCGGCGGCGATATCCAGGCTTACGGCCAAAATAAAGACGGCCAATCCTGGCGCGCGGGCATTCGCAATCCTTTTAAGCCCAAAGAAATAATAAAAGTAGTGGAGCTGAACAATGCCGGGCTTGCCACCTCCGGAACCTACGAGCGCGACCAGCATATCTACAATCCTTTCAGCGACTCCCTCATTATTGAGATTGTCAGCATAACCGTGCTCGGTCCCAATGTCTATGAAGCCGATCGCTTTGCCACCGCCGCCTTTGCCATGGGCAAAGACGGCATTACTTTTATAGAGCAACTGGACGGACTGGAGGGATATGTCGTGGACAAAGACGGCGTCGCGACTATGACGAGCGGGTTTGAAAAATATACCGCAGGATATTAAGGATATTGCTCCGCGGTTATACCTATCAATATCTTAATATCCTCCATAAACACTCCATGCTAAAACCCATAGACAACTTCCTAAACAGGATTACCATGTACCGCCTGGTGCTGTATTCTCTGATTGTACTTTTGGCCGGCGCGGCTACTTTAAGCCTGTTTGGCATTTTATCTTACGGTTTTTTCCCCATAATTTTTTCCGCTCTGTTTTTAACCGCTGTCTGCTGGCTGGGCAACCGGCTGTTTTGCGCGGTGTTTAGAACCCACGCCAACCTGGAATCGGTTTACATTACCGCCCTGATTTTGGCCCTCATAATTACCCCGGCCAAAACCGGGAATGACTATTTGTTTTTACTCACGGCCGGAATTTTGGCCATGGCGTCCAAGTTTGTTTTAGCCATAGGGAAAAAACATATTTTTAACCCGGCGGCCATTGCCGTAGTTATTACTTCCTTCGCTTTGGGGCAATCGGCAAGTTGGTGGGTCGGCACGGCCTCTATGCTGCCGCTGGTCTTAATCACCGGATTTTTAATCGTAAGAAAAATCCAGCGCTGGGATTTGGTGTTTGGGTTTTTTGTGGCCGCGGCTTTAACCTGCCTGACTTTGGGGGTTTTTAACGGCAGCAGCGTTACGGTTATTGCCAAAGAATTGCTCCTGGACACGCCGCTGTTTTTTTTGGGTTTTATAATGCTGACCGAGCCGCTAACCACCCCGCCCACCAACAATTTACAAATAGCTTACGGCGTCCTGACCGGTTTTTTATTCTCTCCGCTGCTGCATATAGGCGGCATTTATTCCACGCCTGAACTGGCACTCTGTATTGGGAATATTTTTGCCTACATAGTCAGCCCCAAACAAAAACTGATGCTGACCCTAAAACAAAAAATCCAAAAATCCCCGGATATTTACGATTTCATTTTTCAGGCCGATAAAAAAATCCGGTTTTCCGCGGGCCAATATCTGGAATGGACTTTGGGCCACAAAAACCCGGACAACCGGGGCAACCGCCGCTATTTTACCCTGGCTTCATCGCCGACGGAAAGCGAAATTATTTTGGGGGTAAAGTTTTATCGGCCGCCGGAAATGGCAAATAAAACGCGCGGGGCGAGCCCCGTAAAAAAAACAGGTTCCCACGGGGCGAGCAGCTTTAAAAAATCCCTGCTGGCCATGTTGCCGGGACAAACCATTATGGCCGGGCAATTAGCCGGAGATTTTACTTTGCCCAAAAACAAAAACCAAAAACTGGCCTTTATTGCCGGCGGCATCGGCATTACGCCTTTCCGCAGCATGCTTAAATACTTGATGGATGCCAAAGAAAAGCGCGATATCATAATTTTTTACGCCAGCAGGTCGCCCGAGGACGTGGTTTATAAAGAAATTCTGGATGAAGCGGAAAACCGACTCGGCATTAAAACTATTTACACCGTGACAAAAAACGACGGGCAAAATTCCTGGTCCGGGGAAATCGGGTACATTGACCTCGCCATGATCCAAAACAAAGTCCCCGACTACCGGGACAGGATATTTTACGTTTCCGGACCCAAGTCTATGGTGGATAATTTTGAGGCGGTTTTAAGCCAAATGGGCATTAAAAAAAGCCATGTTAAAAGCGACTTTTTCCCGGGGTTTGCCTAAAACCAACTTCGTCAACGCGTAAAAATCCCCCAAATAAAAGGGCTTTTATAATTGCATCTTTATGTCAAAAAAAATCGTACAATTTAGGCGGAGTTAATTTAATATTAATTAATCTTAGAATTAAATATGGACGATAATTCAAACATCCAAAACACCAATCCAGTAAACAAACCATCAGCACAAGACAACTCTTCCCAAAATCCCTCGGGCCAATCCCAGGGGCCAAAATCCTGGCATGGGCGGGGTTATGGTTATGGCCATAACGCTTTCAGGATAATTTTGGGAATTATAATCGTGCTGATTGTTTTTTGGCTGGGAATTTTAGTGGGCAGCATGCGTCACCCTTACGGCGCGGGTGGTTTTGTCGGCCGCGGCGGGGGGATGCGCATGAGATATAACCCCGGGAGTCCCATGATACGCGTCCAAACGCGCGGAACCAGAAGCGGCTCAGCCTCATCCACGGCGCCGTCAGTCCCATCGGCGATGCCATCCTCAAACAGCATTACCCCGCAGTAAACTCTAAAAATCCGCCCTCGCACTCGAGCAGGGCGGTTTTTTAATATGCCTCTCGCGTAACCTGCTTTTAGATGATTTTTTTCACAATTTTGAGCGAAAAACCTCAAGGGGAACAAAAGCGCGGCCAACGGCTACGGTTAAGTTCCGATAAAGGTTTTACGGCCAAAATTTGGAAAAAAGCGCTAAAATTGAGGTTACGCGAGATGTTTATTGATGGCCTTGATTTAGGGCACCTTTCTGAAAACCGCCATATGTCTGTACATATTACCGGCAAGACTGGACAGAAACCAAAATTTATGGTAAGATAGGTTCTTAGTAGAAAAGACGCTTATGAATACTACACCATCAACAACTATCCCAAACGGCTTTCAGAATTTGGGCATCGCGCCCAAGCTTTTGCAAATTTTGCAGGCGCATAAGTTTATTACGCCAACGCCTATTCAGCATCAATCTATTCCTCCTGCCATACAAGGCAAGGACATTATGGGTATCGCGCAAACCGGCACGGGCAAGACCCTGGCTTTTGGCGTACCGATGATACAAAGGCTGGCGCAAGCTGGCGGCAAACAAAAAGGTCTGGTGATTTTACCGACCCGAGAATTGGCGCTTCAGGTTAATGAAACTTTAAAAAAAATCGGCGGCAGTCTGGGACTTAAAACCGCCATACTAATTGGCGGCGAGAGCATGGGCAAACAAATTAAGATGTTAAGAATGAACCCGCATATTATTATTGCCACTCCGGGCAGGCTGATTGATCATCTGGAAAGCCGCCAGATCAGTTTAACTACTGTCAGCATTTTGGTTTTGGATGAAGCCGACAGGATGCTGGATATGGGTTTCGCGCCGCAGATTAAAAAAATTCTGGCCACGGTGCCCAAAGTCAGGCAGACCTTACTTTTTTCCGCCACTATGCCCAACGAAATTGTGGACATTGCCAAATCTTATATGTCCCTGCCGCTGAGAATAGAAGTGGCGCCCGCGGGCACGGCCATTGAACTGGTGGAGCAGGAACTGTTTTTTGTGCGCAAAGAAGACAAGGCCAAACTTTTACAAAATATCCTCAGTGAATACACCGGCAGCATTTTGGTTTTTTCCCGCACTAAATTCGCGGCAAAAAAAATCGCCCAAACTATCCGCAACTACGGACATACCGCCTCGGAAATCCATTCCAACCGCTCTTTAAACCAGAGAATAGAAGCTTTGGAAGGTTTTAAAATCGGCCGTTACAGAGTTTTGGTGGCAACGGACATAGCGGCCAGAGGTATAGATGTTACCGGCATCCAGCTGGTGGTTAACTACGACTTACCCTCGACTTCCGAAGATTACGTCCACAGAATCGGTCGCACCGGCCGCGCCGGAATGTCCGGCAAAGCCATTTCTTTTGCCACGCCCGACCAAAAATTTGAGGTTAAAAGCATTGAACGGCTAATCAGGATGAACCTGCCTTTGGGCAAGGCTTCGCTTCCGGCCCACACTCCGGCTCCTTACAGCCCGCCGCCGCAACGCGGCGGTTTTGGCCGTCGTCCTTCTTCGGGCAACAGTAGCTCCTCCCGCTTTGCCCGCGCGAATTCCCAGGGCGAATTCCGCCGTCCCGGCGGCTACGCGCGGGGATCGCGCGGGCCTTCTACGCAAAGTGGCAACAGATCGTGGAGATAACTTGTAGTTAAAAGTTGAAAATCCCTTGCCGGTTACCGGCAAGGGATTTTTTGATGTTTACTGAAATAATTTTATTGCCCCGGCGTCCATCTGTCCTTTTTTTATCAGATTTTCACAAATGGGTTTCAATTTTTCAAAATTGTAATCTTTAACGTTTGGCGGCCGTTCGTTTTTTTCCAAAAAATACAAAAGATCGCCGACACTGTTTTGCAAATCCAAACGCGCTTCCATTGTGTACATTGTGGAAGACTTGTCCAAAGATTTATGTTTTTTATAAGCAGCCACGAGAATATCTTCCTTGTCCAGGTATTTTATGGCGCTTAAAAAGGCGTCAAAATCGTAATGCATTGGTTTTGTCCAGAACCTATTTTAAGATGCCAAATCGGCATGCCGCTTGTACATTTCCTTTTCGGCTTTTTTTATGACATCTCTTTTACCGTCTTCCATAAGCACACTCCTTAAAAGCTCCACTTCGGCCCTTAAAGCCATGGTCTCCCCGACCTTCCGCTCAAAGCTTTTAAAGTCCTTATCAAAGGGAAAAACTATACTTTCAAACGCCATAATAGTCCTTTCTATACCATTTAATAACCTAATTATAGCCTTTCTAGACTAAAATAGATACAGCTTCTTATATCTAATACCTCTGCCCATACCTAAACGTTCAACTAATTTTAATTCAACCAAACGGTTTACAGCCTGCTTGATTGTTACTTGCGGTATAGCGCCTTTTAGCTTTTTATCTATTTCTTTAATCGCTAATTCTTGACCGTGCGTAAATAACTTATATATTTGCGCTTGTTTTTTTGAAAGAAGCTTTTCTGGCTGTTCCAATTCCATTAACTTCCGTGCTCGATCGGCTTGCTCTCCTAAAACTTCCAAGAAGTATTTGACCCAAGCAGTAATATCTTCGTGTTCGCTTTTATGGTTTTTTTGGGTTCGCCTTAAAGCCAAATAATAATCCGTCCGGCGTTCCTCAATTATTTCTTCCATAGAAACATAAGGGACATAAGTATAGCCAGCTCTTAAAAGCAGTAAATTGGTTAAGGCACGAGAAAGACGCCCGTTACCATCAGAGAACGGGTGTATTGCTAAAAATTCAAACACAAAATTCGCAATAACGAGTAAGGGGTGGATTTCGTCTTTTTCCAGCTGTTCGTTAGTCCAAGCAATAACGCTTTCCATTTCTGGCTTAACGAGGTATGGCGGCGAGGGTTGAAACAATACTACTGTCTGACCCTCTGGCGTTTTCATAATTACAGTATTATCGGTAGCCTTATATTTGCCTCTGTGGTATTCGTCTTTTTCTGAAAATTGCAGCTGCATGCTATGGAATTGCAAAATGTTATTTTCGGTTAGCTTTAAGGTTTTGTAGTTGTCAAAAATCCTGCCAATCAAATCAGCATAGCCAGCAACTTCTTGGGCATCCCTGCCTTGCGGCTTTTTATTCTTTAGACCACGTAAAAGACGGGCGACTTCCTTATCGCTCATTTTTGATCCTTCTATACGGGTAGAAGCCCCTGTGCTGGTAATGATGACCCAAGACTTAATCCTGCCCAAAATCTGCGGGCTAAGCCTTAAACCGCCCTGCCATTGAGCCTTAAAATCTCCGACCTTTGACAGTAAATTAACGATTTCTTGATCATAGCGTATTCTTTTACTAAACTTGTTGTTTTCCATAATTGATAGTAGTTTAATCGTATATACCTAACTATATACGATTATATCCTAATATATTATAGTTGCCAAGTCTAAAAATCGCGCAAGAGTTGCGCAAAGTATCATCCGGAGCAGAGCTCCGAGGAAATCTATTTGATTATATTAAATTCAGAACTTGGGGTGCCTGAAGGGAATCGGACCCTCGTAGCCGCTGCCACAGAGCGGTGCTCTACCATTGAGCTACAGGCACCATATGAGTTAAAAGTTATAAAGTTTCAAGTTGAAAGTTTAAAACAAAAAAACTCTCGCACAGAATATGGAGAGCTGTCTAATAACGTCTGCTGTGCCAGCCGTTATCCTTACATATTATATGCCCTTTATAACCTACGGTCAACTGCAACTTTTACGGTGCAACTTTTACGGAGGCCGTGGCTGACTTTGCGAAACTGAACTTTGGCATAATTCAGCCCGCGCAATAAACTATATGCTCGTCCAAACTCTTGCGCCATTATCGCCGCGTTAGGCTCGGCTTCCATATGGCGGATTTTTTCCGCTGCCGCTTTTAACCATTGTAATTTTTGCTCTTTGCTGGCAAAACGCATACGCTTTAACTTAATACTGGATTTACAATGTTATAATGCCCTTCCTGAAAAAATGCAACTCGACCGCCGTTTCTAATGCGTTAGTCCGGTTTACTCTATGGCTTGACATCAAAAAAACGCGATTGAGGCGCGTTTATTTTGCAAGGTTGATAAATTGTATGCCTTACCCCGTAAAAATAATTTTAAATATGCTAACCACGGTAGTAACTATCCTATCTTGCCCACATCTTCCGGCCGGTACATACAACGGCAAAAGGCAAACCGACTTTTTGGATTCATACGAAAAATACAATCTTTACAGGGTATAATGGGATTTTGAAAGGCTTGGTCTATGGGAGTAATTATACCTTCCAATTTTTGGCAGTTTTTGCAGGCTTTTTCTCCAGCCGTGCAAATTTTTACAGTTATCACTCCCGTTTTAAACCAAATTTTCAACCAAGACCGCTGGCTATCGTAAAGTAGATGAGCCGAATTTCTTCCCTTTTCATCCTGAAATAAAGCCATCCAATAAAATAACACACCGGTACCATTTGTTTTAATTATTAATTCGTTGAAAATTGACCAGATAATATCATCAAAGTTTGGTTTTTGCCCAAACCTTTTTGTAAGCATAAGACGTGTCCTTTCAAAATCTGTTGGACTTGCGCCTAAACATTCAAGTTGTGACTTCCAGCGGCGGTCTCTGCTTGATAATTCCTTATTGAAAATATTTGCCATTATAATAACCAACTTATTTTATTATCAATAGCGTTTTTATTTGTCCTATTGTAGTCCAACCGCGTTAGCTCCGTACTCTGCTTGTTCTTGTGTGAATTTATCATATTCCAACTGTGCGATAAGACCACCGCGTGAAAAAGCTGAATAGCTCATGTAGTCTTTGGCCTTTGCAGCTGCCTCCGCATCCCAGTTAGCACCGGAATTATCTGCACCATAGGTCGCATCAGCCGGTGAAAATTGGTCGTACTCCAATTGAGCAACCAATCCATCATGAGAAAATGCCGTGTAATTTAAATAATCTTTTGCTTTTGCAACAGCATTTTGTTGACTAACTGTTTCATTTGAGGTTGGTGAAGTATTTTGATTGTCTGTTTGTGGAGCTTGCGTTGGTTGCGGAGTTGCAACAGGCGCAGGTGTGGTAGCTGCTGGCTGTTTTGGTTGAGGGTTGGCAGGAATGTTTGGAGCAGCTTTGATTGTCTTTGGTGGGGCTGTTGGAGGTATTGCTATCGCAGCAGCCGGGCTGCTTGTAGGAATAGCCGCATTTTGAGTTACCGCGGAGGTCTGTTGCTGGGGTTGAATATTTGCTTGTTGGCTGGCCGTATTACTTTTTGGACTTGTAACGCCGGTCAATATAAAAAATAAAACTATGGCGGCTCCAAAAGCTACACTTGTATTTTTTCTGTTCGCATTTCCTTTAAACAATTTGTTAAATAATGCCGGTTTTATCAGTCCCACTATCAGTCCAACGATTGAAAGCAGGAACAAAAACATAAATAAACCGTTCATATAATTTTTTCCTTTCTGCCGATGGTAGACACCAGTCTGCCATCTTTACTTTAAATAATTATTTCTTAATTGGTCTAATTTCTTTTTAACTTCATAAGGAGCGTTTATATGGGCAAGTCTTAGGTCGTGGACTATACTACCAGCAGTCTTAATGTTAAGGTCGCCGCTTCCGTAAAATTTACGTTCGGTAAACGGTTCTTTAACAGAAACCTCCACTATTTTGTCGTAATCAACGGTCGTGGTTTTGGTAGACAGCCATCCCTTATGAACAACTACGCGTCTGTCGGTAAAAGCATAGGCATTAGCTACCTTGACCCTATACCACCACAACAACACAATTAAAAAAGTAAGGATGCCGACAAAAATCCAGTGCAACAATAAAAACAGAAGACTAACGATAGACCACACAATTAGCACAGTTTTGCGATATTTATCACTAAACGAAAATTCGTATTCTACTTTTTCGTCCGGGTTTAATATCTTCTCCCAGACTTTTTGATATTCCATTGCTTAGTTGTTCCTTTCTACGGGCTACAAAAAGGGCCACCCGCTTGCCCGGCTCTTGCGAGCCTACCAAAGTTTCCCTTGGCAACACCGTGAAGCATTAAGCAAGACGGATGACCGTCTTCGTGCTTCACGATGTTTTTATGCCGTGCCCAAGCCTTGCGGCAGTAGGTTTAGGCAATTAAATTGTTGCTTTAATTATAACATATTTATCGGAACGAGTGCAAAACAAGCTGCGCAGTATATAATGTTTACATCAATCCTTCACAGCCAAGTAGCTCTATATTGTGCCACAGCTTGAGAAACTTGGGCAGTCCAACCCCCTTCGGGCATCCCAACCATCTAAAAAATCGAGAATCGTATCTCGGTTTTTTGTTTGGATTTTTCTATTTTTTCCAGCGGCATTAAGTGGATAGTAGTTTCTAATCAAGACATGGCCCCTATCCGCCAGCGGCCATTTTTTGATGTTCCTTAAGTTTAATGTTTTTAAATACTGCTGACTTTGCTTCCTGCATAAGTTTTGCCCATCCGTTATGGCTGTGGCCGGTGCTGATGTCATCCAGTTGTTTTTCCGTCCGTCCTGGGGCAAGGTAGCGTGTCCAATTATCCAGAGTCTTCAGTTTGGCATAGGGAGTTAAGTAAATATCATATTTTTTCTTTTCCTTGCCCTTATGGTCAACCGTGGTGGTGGCAAAGCCGCAGGGTCTGTGGAAGTTCAGGTAAGGGTTAAAAAACTTCTGGTAAAATTCGTTAATCTCCTGCGCGTAGGTTTTCGGGATATGAGTGTAGCCCATATACTTTCTGATGACACTGCCGTTCTTGCTTTCCACTAAGGCATTGTCATTGCAGTGCCTGCTTCGTGATTTTGTCTGTTTAATAACTAACCTTCTAAGAATATCAGCTACCGTGTAATTAATGTTCTCGCTACCGTTGTCAGAGTGGAAGTTAATTACTGTAAAGGGAAACATTTGCTGCAACTGTTCAAATATGGGTTTTAAATGCAGCTCGGAAATCGTTTCCACACAGAAGACCATTTCCCATTGGGTGACTTCATCCACCAGGTTTAAGTGGTAAATACCTTTCTCATACTTGCCCAAAGCCAGCTTACGGTCGCCCTGATGCACGGTATCCACCCGCAGATAGCCCGGAATGCCCATATTGTCGGGTCTTCTTCTAATACCAATCGGGGTGCTTACTGGATCGGTTATGGTAAAGGTGGTGGAGTGGCTGGTGTAAATTCTTTTAACTCGCAGATTGTAGATATGGGAAACGGAAATATCTTTTAGTCTTTTAAACCGTTCGTCACCGAATATTTCATATTCAGCCATTAGGATCTGTTTGGTGGCATGGGCATTCATTCGTTGGTGCAGATTATCGGTTTCAGCCAGCAATAGTATTTCTGCCGGGCCATAAACAGTAACAAACCGGTTTTTCTTGCCCCAATTCGGGGACAAGGCCACTAACCCACTTCCTCTCTTGTTGGTAATCAGTCGTTTTAGCTGTCTGCCCGACATGCCGGTCATCCGTTGGATATATTCCTTAATCTGCCCCTTGTCTTTTTTGCCTTTAAGCCGGACATAGCCAAACTTGTTTAAGACGTTGTTAATCCATTCATATTTCTCCTTTCTGGAAACTGAGGTAAAATTAATTGCTGTATTGACCTTTAGAAATTCCTTGATTTGAGCTATGCTCGTAACGCTTAAGTCTGTCATATCGATTGTCATCAAGTCAGTGTGGCAGGCTTATGCTCTTTGTACAGCTTCCGGGCAACCCTCCGGTTTCAGCAATTGGGGTACCGTCCTCCTTTAGAGGCTGTCTCAAAGATAGGGGCCATGTTCCATTGTATAAGACTTGGATTTGACAAAAATCCAATGAGTGTATATAATTGTATATAGTTAAAATATACAATCATGAAAACTAACAAATTCAACAAGAGGCTGGCTAATTTACCAAGCAATATTTGGTCAAAAATTGGCGAAATAAAGGGGTTACAAGGCCAATGGGTGTCCGGGGCTAACCTTAGCCCGCAGGTTTTAGGCAGGCTTAAAAAATTCGTTCTATCCAGCTCCACCGGCGCTTCCACCCGTATTGAAGGCGCGAAGCTATCTGACGAGGATGTAGAAAAGCTAATGCGCGGCATTGGCCAGCAAAAGTTTTCCGAAAGGGACAAAGGTGAGGTTAAGGGTTATTACGAACTGCTTAATATTGTTTTTGATAACTGGCGGAGTATCCGTTTTTCCGAAAGCACGGTTAAACACTTTCACAAAGAGCTGCTTAAGTACGTGGAAAAAGACCAGCGACATAGGGGTGATTATAAAAAGGGTGAAAATAAGGTAGTAATGACAGACGAAAAAGGTAAAGTTATCGCGACTGTCTTTAACCCAACTCCTGCTTACTTAGCTCCAAAAGAAATGCTGGAGTTGGTTGAATGGACAATCAAAGAACTTAAGGAGAAAAAAACGGAGCCTCTGCTTGTCATTGCTAATTTTATCCTGGAGTTCCTGAACATTCATCCATTTCAGGACGGAAACGGCAGGGCATCCCGAATTTTAACAAATCTCTTACTGTCGCAGGCAGGCTTTTTGTATATGTCTTATGTGTCACACGAAAAGCTGGTAGAAGACAATAAGAGCGAATACTATATTGCCTTACGCCGAAGCCAGACCACTTTCAAAACCAAAAAAGAAACCATAATCCCGTGGCTTGAATTTTTCTTTGATATTTTCTTGCAGCAGTCGCAAATGGCTATAAAGCTGCTAAGCAAAGAAAACGTGGAAAAATTACTATCGCCTTTGCAGCTTAAAGTTTGGGAGTATATGCAAACAGTGAATGAAGCTAACCCAAGACAAATTTCAGAAAATACCGAAGTTTACCGCCCTACGATTAACCAAGTCCTGGCAAAATTGTTGAAACTAAATTTGATAGAAAGAATTGGTTTGGGAAGCGCGACAAGATACCAAAAACATAGCTAAATTTATGACAGCCAAAACCAATACTGTTTTAAACCGTGGTATAATAAAATAAAGCAATTTTATGGCTGAAACTCCGGGACCGCAATTGAATCAGAAACCTTTTGAGGATGGTGTTGTCCGCAGGCTTTTTTTGGCCGGGGCGATTGTTATGATTTTAACTTACCCGTTTTTTAGGCAATATTTACCCCAGAGCCCGACATTTATGACTATCGCCATTGTCCTGTTGGCGGTGATGGCGGGATTAACCGGCCCGAAGCAGCGCTGGGCAGCGGGGATGGATATTGTAATTTCACTTTGGGCCATTGTGTTCTTTGAGAGCCATGCCATTATGTTTTCCCAAACCCCCCTGGTCGCGATTTTTATTACGGACCAGATCCTTGTGCTGATATTTTTGGCCGCCACATATTTTAGCGTTAAAAATTTTTGGAGAATGTTAAACCGATAATCTTATAATTGATAAACACCTTATGGCAAACCCAAAAACAACTTGTGGGCATTTAAAGGAAATCAATCCGGACATTAAACCCGTTACGCCGGAAGGGTGCGAAGAGTGCTTAAAAAGCGGCGACACCTGGGTACACTTGCGCATGTGCCTGACTTGCGGGCATATAGGTTGCTGTGACTCCTCAAAAAACAAACACGCCACCAAACACTTTCGCGCTACCAAACATCCAATAATAAAATCTTTCCAGCCCGGCGAAGACTGGCGCTGGTGTTATGTGGATGGGATTTATTTGTAAAAAATTTTATGACATGGAGAACTCACGCTGCGGTTGGAGCCAATGCCATTTGGCTGGCCGGTTTTTTTGGCAAAGTTGACCAGTCAATTTTAGCGCTGTTGCCGGTTGCCGTAGTCGCCAGCCTGCTGCCGGACATAGACGCCAGCCGAGCCAAAATCCATTACGCGGCCGGCGGGCTTTTGGGTATTTTTAAAGGCGCATTTTACGGCAAATACTTTCACCACCGCGGCTTAATGCACTCTATTTTGGTGACGTTAATTTTCTTTTTTATTCTGCTGGCAATTTTTTACTCATATATTCCCCTGCTGCCCTACGTCTTTGCCGCTGCCTACTTTAGCCACCCGTTAATTGACGGCTTTAACGCCAAGGTCGGATATTTGTATCCTTTTACGACCAAAAGCTTCGCGCTTTTGCCCCAAGCCTTACGCTTTAAGGTCGGCAGTCCGACCGATACTTTGCTGATGTTTTTGGGAATAGCGGGCCTGTTAATATTTTTTGCCGGATTTGCGCATCAGTTAATACCGCAATAACCTGGCATCGTGGCGTATCCATCCAGGAATTTTTGAGCGCATCCGAAAAAATATCCGGGATCCGGAATCAAGAATTATCTAAGATGCCTATGGTAGGATAAACCCAATGTAAAGTATACTTGACATCAATTTTGTTCCTGCTATACTTATATTGAAAGGAGAAATTTTTATGTCCGATGATACAAAAATGCAGGTTAACGAAGAAGAATTAAAGAAAAAACTCACGCCCGGGCAATACAAAATACTGCGGGAAAAAGGCACGGAAGCGCCCTTTAGCAGTCCGCTTTTGGATGTCCACGAAAAGGGAAAAATGTTCGCCTGCGCCGTTTGCGGCCAGGAACTGTTTAAGTCCGATGCCAAATTTGACAGCGGCACCGGCTGGCCGAGCTTTGACCAGGCCATTGCTGGAGCCGTGGATTTTCACAAAGACGACGAATACGGCATGACCCGCGCGGAAGTAGTCTGTAGTAAATGCGGCTCTCATTTGGGCCACGTATTTGACGACGGCCCTGTGCAAACCACCGGAAAACGCTTTTGCGTAAACGGCGCGTGTTTGCTGATGAGCAAACAAGAATAAGATTCCTTACGCTATTACAGCATCAAAATAAAATCCCCTTGAAGGCTGCCTTCAGGGGGATTTTTTAGCGAAAGATTATGCTCAAAATTGCCACAAAAGCAATTATCATCCAAATTAAGTTCAGCCAAAACGGCTGGTAATCTTTTTTGTAATAGGTTTCTACAGTAATGCCCAAAGCGCCAGTAAAATTTAAAATTTGATACAGCCAGCTTGTGGAGGAAATCAGCGAAAAGCTGACAAAAATATAAGCGCCTACGGTAGCCGCGACCCCGTACCACCCCAGCAGACCTATTAAACTTTTTTTCTTGTGCGTAAAATCAGTTTGTTTTAAATTTTGTTCTTACTCTTAAGTGGTGAGGCCGAGTGTCAAGGGTCACCCTTGACACTACTTGATTTTAAGGCTCGCCCACAGGTATCTTGCCGCTAAGGTGCGGTGCGGGCTCCAGCTTTCCACCAGGCGGTGATATTTTTTGGGATGGAGTTTCATGTCCAGTTTGTACCATTTTTTAATGGCGTTTTTCAGGCCCAAATCGCCGTGGCTAAAGACATCGGGTCTGCCCAAAGCGGACATTAAAAACATTTCGGCTGTCCAGCGGCCTATGCCTTTGACTAAAATTAAGGTCTGGACGATTTGTTCATCATCCATTTTTCCAAATTTTTTAAAGTCTATTTTCCTCTCCCGAATTAATTTGGCCAGACTTTTTATGTAGCCGATTTTTTGGAACGACAGCCCGGCTTTGCGCAAGGAAGCGTCACGCTTTTTTAGGACTTGATCGGGAGTGGGAAATTTGACTCCGGAAAAAATCGCGACGAATTTTTTTACTATGGCGGCCGCGGCTTTGGTGGAAAGCTGCTGGTTGATAATCGCCACGGTGAGCGCTTCAAAATAACGCTTGTGGGGTTTTCGAGGCGCCAGTTCAATTTGAGAAATAATTTTAGCCAGAACGGGATCGGCTTCGGATAAATGGATTCCGGGTTGGAATTGAGTCATAAATGGGACCGCTATGAATTATTTCCCCTTTAATATCAACCTCCAAAACAAAATGGATACCAGCGCCCCTGCCACGGCCAAAATCCACAGGCGGCCGGAAAACTGATCCACATACTGCCAGTTGGCGCCAAAAATCCAGCCAATGCCGCAAAAGACGGAACATTCGGTGACTTCGCCCAAACCTTCGAACAGCAAAAATCTTTTATAGGGCAATTTTGTCAGGCCGGAAATAACGTTGACGGCCGGCGCTATAGCTGTCATAAACCGGCTCAAATAAATAGCCGGAATGGGGTGTTTGTCTATTTGCTCACGCGCGGCATCCAGCCTTTCTTGTTTAAAAAATTTTCCCAGGCCGAGCTTGTCCATAATCCTGATGCCATAAAGCCGCACCAGCCAGTAACCGCTGCTGTCGCCGGCCATATTGCCCAAAATTCCGGTAAACAGCACCAGGTAAAAATTCATATACCCCTGCAGTGAAAACGCCGCGGCGGCCATAAGCACGCTGCCGGAAGGAAGCGGCAGGGCGAAAGCGCCCAAAAAAGTGATAATAAAAATGCTGGGGTATTTGTAAAGCAAAACATACGCCAGCAATGTTTGAAGGATGTGGTTCATGCTAAACAGACTCTTAGATTACGCGGGAGGTTTTGGCGGGGCGCTAAGGTAATTTTTTACCGCGGCGATAGTTTTGGCGATTATTTGGGCCGAGCTAATCTTTTGCTCTTTGGCCGCGCTGCCAAGCAATAAATTAGGATAACGGGTGTCGCTGATGATTAGCTGGGTTTTTAAATAATCCGGCGGCAGGCGGAAAACCAGATTTATGTAGCGAAAAGTCATCCAGCCCTGGATCTGGTCCGGATTGGCTGCCAACCGTGCCTGGTTATGGCGGCGGCGCGGCTGGATATTGCCCCTCAAACGCAGAGTTTCAAAATTATTTACTGTCTGGTACAAAGTTATGGCCACGACCGCTACCAGCAAAGCCAAAACCAGCCATTGCAAAAAAACCCTGACTTTATGGCTGTTAAAATAATTCATATAGGGCTACTATAGCAAAAAATCGGCTCCTCAAGAAGCGGGCGCCCGGTTTAGCTGATTTTGACAGGGTTACTTAAAACCTATTTTAAAAATACTCCGGGCCGCGATTTATTTTTCAAACAGGTTCTAAATCAAGTCCGCGAACTTTTCGCGGAATTTTTGGAGTTTGGGGCCTATGACCATTTGGCAATAGGGGTTGCCGGGGTTGTTTTTAAAATAATTTTGGTGGTAATTTTCGGCAACATAAAATTTATCCAGGGGCTGGACTTGGGTGACTATGGGCGAGTCAAATTCTTTTTGGGCCTCGCTTATAAATTGTGCGGCCTGTAATTTCTGCTCCGGCGATGTGTAAAAAATCACGCTGCGGTACTGGTCGCCCACGTCATTCCCCTGCCGGTTTAAAGTTGTGGGATCGTGCGTGGCGAAAAAAACGTTTAATAAATCCGTAAACTTAATTATTCGCGGATTAAATTCTATTTTGCTGACTTCCGCGTGTCCGGTATCGCCGCCGCAAATCTGCTCGTAAGTCGGGTCGGGAGCGCTGCCGCCGGCGTACCCCGGAAGCACGGACGATACACCTTTTAAATTTTGAAAGACGGCTTCGGTGCACCAAAAGCATCCTCCACCAAATACCGCTGTTTCAATTTCCATAAAATATTCTTTCGCAAGAAATAGATTGAAATAAAGGAAATATTTCCTTATTTCTGTTTATTTCATTATTTCAGTTAATATCTGTATTTTTCCATATTAATTGTAAAGTCGTCACCGACTTCCACCCCATCTTTAACCAGCAACTGTTTTTGTAGTTCCTTTGTAGCCGTCCAGTTGCCCTTTATGCTGATTATACCGCTGTTATTGACCACGCGCCACCACGGGATCTGGCCGTCCAAAGCGCCAAGCCCGCGCAAAATCCCCCCACTTGCCTGGGAGCGCGCGGGCTGCCGCAGGCCGCGGCTACCTGGCTGTAGCTGACAACTTTGCCCCGCGGCACTTTTTTTATAAATTCAATTGCTTTTTCCCTTAAAGTCTCCATATTAAGATACCGGACTAAACTGCCGCAGCTGTGAACGGCGGGATTTATAATCGGGAACAGCTATCGCGACCAAAGACCAAAAATTTTTGGAATGATTCAGTTCTTTTAAATGACAAAGTTCGTGGACAACCAAATAATCCAGTAAATTTTCCGGCAGGCGGATAATTTTATAGTTAAAATTCAAATTACCTTTTTTACTGCAACTGCCCCAGCGGGTTTTTTGGTTCCTTATAGCGACGCGGCTGTGGGAAAAATTATAAAGCTCATTCCAGGTTAAAACCTTGGCCTTCGCCAACTTTAAAGCCGCCTCTTTATTGTTGAGATATTCGCGCCGCGGCGATTTTAAAACCGGTCGGCCTTGAAAGCGCTTCCGTCCCGGGGAGGAAAAATAATCCAGACTCTTTTTAATCCACCTGGCTTTGCGGTCAACAAATCGCCCCGCGGCATCGGCAGAAAACCCCAACGGCAAAATTACGGTAACTTTCATATCATGTCCCACGGAAATCCTCATCCTTCTGGCGCGGGAACTTTGGCGGACGTTGTAATTTAATTTTTGCTCCATGGATTTATTATATCATCAATTTAAAAACCCTCCGCGTAAGCAAGCGGCGGGTTTAACAATGACGGGAGTTCGGCGCTTGGCCGGGTACGGGAATTTTTTGAGGATGTTCGGCAGGCTTGTTTTACCGGCGATGGCAAACGGCGCAAAAAAATAACGACGTAATCGGCCAAGCCTGTGGGTTTTAAGCCTTGATTTTAATATTTACAGCCAATAAAAGGCGGAAGTTTTATGATCGGCGGTGCTTTTTGAGCATGTGCCACAAAATCCCTATAAGCAAAAGTAAGATGACCCAAACCATTATTAGGGTTATAACAAACAATAAAGCAAACCAGGTGACCATTGGTCTGCCCACACCGTAGCCGGGCGACACAAGCGACCTGTAGATTACATTATTGCCGCACGGCATTGCAGTGTTGTAGACTCCGGAGCCCTGGCCGGCGCGCGTCATCACGCAAGGCGTAACCATTTTAGCGCTGCCGCCAGCCTGGGCCTGTTGTGCCGGCATACTTGTGCCAGCGGGCCAGGAACCGGGCATAACTGGTCCGCCTGACACAGAGCCGGGGGCCAGCGCCGCTGCCAAAGCCGAAGCCCCGAACAAAAGTCCCGCGCCCAAACTGACCGCGAAAAGAAACTTTTTTACCCCGTTGAAAATTTCCATAATTTATTTTTCCTTTTACCCCGGAAAATTACCAAAACCTGTTTTAAAAAGTAACTTTTACGGGGTTTATGCTTTTATTTCTAAAACTTAATGCCATATCCAGATTATAGCATATTTTGATATTGGGATGTTTAAATGCTAAAATGCTTATATGAACAGCCCTGTTATTTGTTTCGGCCAGCAGCCGTGCGGGTTTTTTCCCAAGCGATTTTTGGTCGCCAAGATTAATACTGCAAAAAAATTGCGCGATGAGATTGGCGGAAAAATCATCTTTTTTTACCATGACAGCGATGCCGATTACCGCGAGACCATTACCGTTATGACGGACAGGCGGACCGGCGCGGAAGTCCGCTTGAATTTTATCCAGGAAAATAAACTGCAAAAAAAATTCTCGCCGCTTTACGCCAAAAAAATTCCGGGCGGCTGGAAGGAAGAAATCAAAAAACAGCTGCCGCGGTTTACCGGCCAAGATGCGATTGATTTGTTTATGTCGGTCAATGCCAAAACCGTGGCGGATTTTTGCCTGGAAATGTGCCAAAAGATGGGATTGCTCGATGGCGTTGAAATCGCGCGTTCCGGCGACAAAAGTTTCAGGGAGCAGGCCGCAGACCTTGATAAAGACTACTTTGCCGATGTAGAATATCAAAACGAGCTTGTCAGGGCGCGGTTACTGGAAAACAAGCTCAAGCTGCACGAAGGCGGCGGCAAGTATATCACCCTTCCGGAACAAGCCGTGGAAAAATGGCGGAAGAACCCCGCGCGCGACCAAAGGTTTGTCTGGATGCAGTCCGTGATTCACGCCACCCATTACATTTACGGCGAAGGCGAAAAAGGATATTTAAAACCCGGAGATTTTCCGGATGTAAAATTTGTTGACCGGGAAAAAATTGACCGGGCGGAATACGCGTGGTTGGGATAAAACAAAGTCTCGTTCCGGCTTTAAGGCATTCCCCGGGCCGCGGACGCGCTTGCCCTCGGAATGACGCAGCGGGATTGCCACCAATCAATAATACTATGAAAAACCTAAAAATCGGAATTGTCTGCTATCCCAGCGTGGGCGGCAGCGGAATTGTGGCCAGCCAGCTGGGCAATGAGCTGGCGTCTTTGGGGCATCAGGTGCATTTTATCAGCTACGAACCCCCGTTCCGTCTGGACTTAAAAAGGAAAAACATTTTTTTCCATAAAGTTTCGCTCAACGAATACTCCCTGTTTAAGTACCCCGACTACACTTTGCCGCTATCCGTAAAAATGGTGGAAGTCGGGCAAAAATACAGCCTGGACATTATGCACGCGCATTACGCCGTGCCGCACGCCACGGCCGGACTTTTGGCCAAGGACATTGCCAACAAGGAAAAAATCCGCTTCCCCCATTTAATTACCACCCTCCACGGCACCGATATTACTTTGCTCGGACGGGACAAAAATCTGATGCCGGTCATAAAATATTCCATAGAATTTTCCTGCGGGGTGACAGCGGTTTCCCGCAGCCTGAAAAAAGAAACCCTGTCCGTGCTTAATATCAAAACACCCATTGAAGTCATCCACAATTTCTATAACCCCAAAAAGCCCTCACGTTCGGCTTCCGTGGTCCGTAAAGGGTTAAGGATTAAGGATACTGACTTCCTGGCCATCCATCTTTCCAACTTGCGTCCTGTAAAAAGAATTTCCGATTTGCTGAAAATAATAGCCAAAACCAAAAACCATCCTAAAATTAAACTGCTGATTTTGGCGGGCGGTGATTTTTCGCCTTACCAAAAATTAATTGCCCGGCTTGGCATTGAAAATAAAGTTGTGGTCAAACAGAACGTCCTGGATATTGAAAATTATATTTCGGCGGCGGATCTTGGCGTTTACACTTCGGAGGAAGAAAGTTTCGGCATGGGAGTTTTGGAGACTATGAGTTACGGCAAGCCGGTGCTGGCCACCAATGTTGGCGGCATCCCCGAATTTACTCAAAACGGCAAAACCGGATTTTTGTTCAAAGTAGGCGATATAAGCGGGTTTGCCAAAAAACTTATTGAATTGTCGGGAAACCCGGAACAGATAAAACAACTCGGCCAAGCGGCGGCCCTGCGGGCCGCCTCGGGTTTTTCCGGCGGCGTAATAGTAAACCACTACCTTAACTACTACAAAAAAATTATGCGGGGATGCCGCGGCCTGTTTTTTAGCCGCCACTAAAAAACTTTTCAGTAGTGTCAAGGGTGACCCTTGACACTAACCCCAGACACTAAAGAGGGTTATTTTTTACTGACATCATGTCCCCCAAACTGTTTTCTCAATAAAGCCACGATTTTGTTGGAAAATTTTTGCTGGTTTTTTGGGTCCTGCGATTCTTGCCGGACTTTCAAAGCGTCTTCTATTACCCGAACATCTATGCCAAGTTCTTTGGCCGCGTTTACCGTCCATTCGCCTTCGCCGCTGGCCGCGATTTCGCCTTTGGTTTGCTCGATGTTTTCTTTTTCAAAAATATTTCCGGTTAAATCCATAAGCCAGGATTTAATCACTGTGCCGGTCCGGTAAATTTTGGTAACTTGCTTTAAATCCAGATTAAAGGCGCTGGCTTTGAGTACACCGTAGCCTTCGCCAATGGCTTCCATCATGCCGTATTCAATGCCGTTGTGGATCATTTTCACAAAATGTCCGGCGCCATTTTCCCCCACCAGGCCGTAATTTTCACCGGAGGACAAAGCTTTAAAAACCGGCTCAACCGGCGGCCACTGCTCTTTTGGGCCGCCGGCCATTAGGGCAAAACCGTTGTCAAAACCCCAAATACCGCCGCTGACCCCGCAATCGTAAAAAATTATACCGTTGGCTTTAAGCGCTGCCGCGTTTTTTTGCGAATCTTTGTAAAAACTGTTGCCGCCGTCTATGACAATATCGCCGGGTTTTAAATAGAGTTTAAGTCCCTGGGCGCCAAAAATAAAATCACGCGTAATTTCATGCGGCAGCATCAGCCAAAAAACCCTGGGAGTTTCCGACATTTCGCCAACCAACCGGCTAATGTCCGCAAAAGTCTTTATTCCGCTTTTAGCGGCTTCATCGCGATGTTCGGCGGACCTGTTCCAGCCAAGAACTTCAAAATTATGTTTTTGCAACCTCCGGGCAATCTGGCCGCCCATTCGACCCAGGCCGAAAACAGCAATTTGTTTCATAAATTTTGTCAATTATGATGAATTTTGTTTAATTTTGCCCGATTATTTCGTCCACCACTCCTTTAAATCCTTGTTCATAAACTCCTCGGCTTCTTTGGGGCCATTGCTGCCGGGTTTGTAATTACAGATCGGCAGGGTTTTAAAAGCCGGATTTTCACAAATGGAATCCACGAATTTCCAGGCCGCCTCAATTTCGTCGCTGCGGATATACAGCCGTTGGTCGCCTTCCAAAAAATCCAGCAGCAAACGTTCGTAAGCTCCGGGAATCTCCCCTTTGAAAGCGGATTTATAATTAAAGTCCAAATCAGCCTGGTGCAAATTAATGCCAAACCCGGGAATTTTATTGTTGATGAGCAAGTGGACGCTCTCGTCCGGCTGAATTTGGAATGTCAGCACGTTGGCCGCGCAGCCCATAAACAAACAGCGGATGGGTTCGCGAAAATGCACGGAAATTTGGGTCAATTTTTTGCTTAAACGTTTTCCGGTACGCACGTAAAACGGCACACCCTGCCAGCGCGGCAAATTAACATACATCTTTAAGGCAAAATAAGTTTCCGTTGAACTGGGGCCTTTGGTCTCTTTTGAATAACCGTCATATTGCCCCTTAACCAGCCTCAGAGGCAGCTTTTCCGGAGTAAGAACTTCCAGGGCTTTTAGTACCTGCATTTTTTCGTCGCGGATAAAATCAGCGGTTAGATTATAAGGTTCATCCATGCAGATTAAAGCCAGCATTTGCAGAATATGGTTTTGCAAAAAATCCTTAATGGCGCCTGTCTGGTCATAGTAGCCCACCCGGCCGCCGACTTTGTCTTGTTCCAGCACGCTGATTTCTATGTGGTCAATAAAACGGTTATTCCACAACGGTTCAAACAAACTGTTGGCAAAACGCACCACCATTAAATTCTGCACGGTTTCTTTGCCGGCGTAATGGTCTATGCGGTAAATTTGCTCTTCGTCAAAATATTTCAGCAACAGTTGGTTTAGGGTTTTGGCGGATTCCAGATTAAAGCCAAAGGGTTTTTCCACCAGCACGCGGACTTTTCGCTCGTGGCCGCTACAGGCCATAAGCAGTCCCGAAGTTTTTAAAATGTGGGTGATGCCGGCAAACTGCTGGGGGCTGGTGGCAAAATAAAACAGCCGGTTGTAACAGGTGTGTTTTGGTTTTTCAGTATCCGACAAGACCTCGGCCAAACCTTTAAAATCTTCCGGCTGGACAAAGTCGCCTTTGTAATAAACCAAGTGCCTTAAAAATTTGGATTTTTTTGCCGGGCTTAATTTTTTCAGGACGTGGGATTTTTTTAAAATAAACTCCAGATAATTTTTGGCGTTAAGGGGACGCCGACCCACGCAGACCAGCTTAAAAGTTTTAGGCAACAGCCCGTGTTCGTCCATATGCAAAAGCGCAGGCAGAAGATAGTCCGCGGACAGGTCGCCGGTGGCGCCAAAAATGGTAAGGATGGTGGGCGGGAAACCCTGCGCGAGTTTGTGGATGTTTTTAGAGGGCTTCATACATGAATATTAGTACAAATTGGGGGTGGGAGCAATATTTTTCCATGGAGCCCTGCGGCGTGCCCGGTTTGTTGGGCGACAAAGCCATCGACGCCCAAAAAATCGGGCACGCCGCAACTACGTTTTCTGCTTTGCCCCGTCCGCGTAAATATCAAGAAGCGCCATAAACACCGCCATCAGGATTGGCCCGATTAAAAATCCCAAATAGCCGAACATGCCAATGCCTCCAAGAATGCTTAATAAAGTCAGCAGCGGATGCAAATTGGTTTTGTGTCCAATCAACCGGGGACTAATAAAATTGTCTATGCCCTGAATACTGCAAAATGCCCAAATAGTCATGCCAATGCCGTCTCCGGTATGGCCGGTAATGAACAAATAGAGAACCGCCGGGACAAGCGACAGTAAAGTGCCCACGGTGGGAACCAGGGCGGCAAGCACTGTAAACACGCCCCACAGCAGCGGGTTGGGCACGCCAAAAATATAAAAGCCGATTGTGGAAACCGTGCCCTGCAGCAGCGCCACCGTAAACGATCCCTGTACCACTCCTTTTATGGCCATTTCCAGTTTGTCCACCAGCAAAGCTTCGTGGGTATGGGACAGCGGAAAAATTTTTTCCATAAAAAGTTTAAATTTATCACCGTCCTTTAAAAAGTAATATAAAGTAAACACCACCAAAATTACGCTGACCACAAAACTGGCAATGTTGGAAAGCAGGCCGCTGATGCTGTAAAAAGCATTGCCCGCCAGCCCGGAAATTTTTTGCCCGGCGGTGTTTAAAAGATTTTGCGCGGCCTGGCGCGAGTTGCCGCTAAGATGGTTTAATATTTCACTCTGGTTTAAACCAAAACCGCCATTTTTGGCGTGGCTGTAAACGCTGTAGATTTCGTTAAACACCAGCTGTCCAATGGCGTAAAGCGGTAAGATAATTATGATAATTGCCAGAACCAAAGTAATTATGGCCGCCAAAGTTCGCGACTTTATATATTTGGAAATTTTAACCTTTAGCGGATGAAACAGCACGGCCAAAATCCCGCCCAATGCAATCAGTTTAAAAAAAGGCAGAAACATAAAAACCACCGTCAACCCGACAATGGCTAAAAGAAGATAGAAGCTGATATTTTGCGCGCGTTGTTTGGCTAAGGGCATAGGAAATATTTATGATGTAAAGATTTTTGATTTCAGATTGCGAACCATCCCGAGTGCACCCGAGGGATCCCTTATTTAATCTAAAATTCTCAGATTAAGGGATTCCTCGCTGCGCTCGGAATGGCGTTTAGTGATTTAGGATTTAAATCCAAACGATTTTCTGTTTCTAAATTTGATTCTTTTCTCTATATATTATAGCAAAAAGCCGCACAAAAAGCATTTTGCACAAAAAAAAGAATGCCAAGATTAACAAGGTGTCCTTTGGGCATAAGCCCTAAGTTTTTACTGCAAACTTCTTCCTGCCTATTTTGACAGTGTTTGTCGGCTAATACCGACTATAATAGAATTATCACTTCACCTGCATCGGCGCCCCTCCCCGAGCGCCGAATAACTGGATAGACCCAGCGGAAAGCGTTACCTTTTTAGTTGGTGAGATTAACCTTTTAAGAGACAATTAAGACAAAAAATCGTGGCTTGACTAGTTAAGTTGCTTCAAGGGATACGTATGTGTTGAAATATAAATTTCAAAACGCGCGTATCTGTTGAATAATCTAATTTTGATAAGGATTTTTTTCAAAAATCGCCGACTAAATACCAACTAAAAAGGTAACGCTTGCTACCCAGCGCTCTCCCACCATCTGCGGGTTTTGTGGCCAGGGTCATGGGCTTCCGCCGCCACCCATTGGGGTTCACTAACCCCCACAAATAAAGTTTCGGGAGGCAGAGCTTCTATTATTTCTATGGTGTTGGGTCCGGAAGAACTGGACCCGACCTTAAAATATCTGCCATCCGGCAATCGGATGGCCGGACTTCCCCAAGGTTGGGGTAGACTGGTATTAACCCAGTCTACATACTTCTCCCCAGCGGAGGGAGATATACCCACCCTCCCAATTTGCGTACCTTCCGGCACGCAAATTTTACAGGTTCCTTTTTCATAAATGATAATCATTTTTCCCTCCTAAAGGGCTGCGACATCCTTGGATGTTGGCGCAGGGTAATTTTTGTAGCCCAGTTTTACCAAACTGGAAAGATATGTTGTTCTTGGCAACAGGCTATCTCTCACCTGTTGTTGCCGATTCTTTCTTCCCATTTTCACGGAAAGCAAACTGACAACTTTATTGTGTCTTTTGAATATGGATCCCTGATAAATTTAATAGCAATATAAATTTTCCGGGATGACACACAAACCGCCAAGTTGCTTTCCGCAAAGGATTTTTATTTTTAAGGAGCTTGCAAAACGCTAAAGCAGGCCACGGGCCTGCACTACCGATTCTCCGATTCTCCGATTCTCCGATTCTGAACTTTGACTATATTATACCACTTTTCCTCTATTTCGTCAATCCCAATAGAAAAAAATTACTTCTTTTACTTTTATATAAGCAATAAAAGTTTTATCAAATTACAAAACCCTTATAATTACAAGCTTTTTTTTCTAACGGGATAAATAGTTGACAAATCATCAATATTTATGCTATATTTTACGTATCTTTCCCGAAAAGAAATCCGGGATTTTTATTTGCACACCGCTGAATAGACGCTGATAAGTACGCTGAGCAAACGCTGAAATGGCGCTCAGCGATAAATCAGCGTTCCTATCAGCGACTTATTAGCGGACATAAGGATAACAAAGTATGAAAAGAAACAACATTCGCAACATCGCCATTATTGCCCACGTTGACCATGGCAAGACTACTTTAGTGGACGCTATGCTTAAGCAGACGCAGACGGTTAAGGACAATGCCGACACCAAAGATTTGATAATGGACAGTATGGATTTGGAGCGCGAGCGCGGTATTACTATTCGGGCCAAAAACGCTTCTTTGGTTTACAACGGCACTAAAATTAATATTGTAGATACTCCGGGACACGCCGACTTTGGCGGAGAAGTAGAACGCACGCTTAGAATGGCGGACGGCGTTTTGCTTTTGGTGGATGCCAAAGAAGGCCCAATGCCGCAAACCAAATTTGTGCTTAAAAAAGCTTTGGAACTTGGCCTTAAAGCCATTGTGGTAATTAACAAAGTAGATAAAGACGGCGCCAACCCCGACGGCACCGTGGACAAAACTTTTGATTTATTCGGCAAACTTAACGCCACTAACGAACAACTGGATTTTCCCATAGTTTACGCCTCGGGCGTAAAAGGTTTGGCAGACACGGACCTTGAAACTTTAAAGAAAAAAATCGCTTCCGGCGCGGCTCCGGATGTTTCCCCTCTTTTTGACGCCATTGTAAAATACATCCCGGCTCCGGACGTAAAACCGGAAGATCCGTTTGCCATGCTGGTGCTGGCCCTGGTTTACGACAACTACAAAGGCAAAATGGGCATTGGTAAAATTGTTTCCGGCAACATCAAAAAAGGCCAGAACATTGTGCGGATTAAACCGGACGAGAGCAAAACTCCGGGCAAAATTACTTCTTTGCAAATGTACATTGGCCTTAAACCCGCGGACGTGGAAGAGGCCACGGCCGGCGACATTGTGGCCATTTCCGGTTTTGACGATGTCTCCATTGGCGAAACTTTAACCGACCCGGTAAACCCTATTCACTTAGAGCCGGTGGAAATAGAACCGCCGACCATTAAAATGACTTTTGGCGTCAACACGTCCCCGTTCGCCGGCAAAGAGGGGAAACTGGTAACTTCCAGGAACATCCGCGACAGACTTATTAAAGAGCTGGAAATTAATGTGGCGCTGAAAGTGCAAACTATGGAAGGGGCGCCCTTAACCGAAAGCTCGGGCGGCGGCGGCGAAAACTTTTTGGTTTCCGGACGCGGCGAACTGCATTTGGGAATTTTGATAGAAACGATGAGAAGAGAAGGTTTTGAACTGCAAGTATCCCAGCCGCAGGTTATCTACCACGAAAAAGATGGCGCGAAGATGGAACCCTATGAAATTGCCAGCATAGACGTGCCCAGCGAATACCAGGGCGCGATGATAGAAAATTTAGGAAGGCGCGGCGGCGAAATGCAGGTAATGGATACCAACCCCTCCGGCGAAATTCACGCCGAATATTTAATTCCCACGCGCGGGCTTATTGGCCTTAAGAGCGCGCTTTTAACCCAAACCCGCGGTACGGTTATCATCAACAACCTTTTTGACAGCTACAAACCCGTGCACGATGTAGATACCCACGCCAACGACCACGGCAGTTTAATTTCTTCCGAAACCGGCGTTAGTAACGCCTATGGCCTTAACAACGCGCAGGAACGCGGCATTATGTTTATCGGCCCGGCCGTGGAAGTTTACGAGGGTATGGTTGTAGGCAAAAACGCCGTGGACAGCGACATAGAACTTAACGTCTGCAAAACCAAAAAACTGACCAACATCCGCTCCAGCGGAACCGACGAGGCGATTATTCTTACTCCCCCGCGCCCCGTAGAACTCGACTTCGCCCTGGAATACATCGGTCCCGACGAACTGGTAGAAGTAACCCCAAAATCCATCCGCATCCGCAAAAAACTTTTGAACGCGAACGACAGGAAAAGAGCAGCGAGATAAGCAGTAGTTTCTAATCAAGACATGGCCCCTATCCGCCAGCGGCCATTTTTTGATGTTCCTTAAGTTTAATGTTTTTAAATACTGCTGACTTTGCTTCCTGCATAAGTTTTGCCCATCCGTTATGGCTGTGGCCGGTGCTGATGTCATCCAGTTGTTTTTCCGTCCGTCCTGGGGCAAGGTAGCGTGTCCAATTATCCAGAGTCTTCAGTTTGGCATAGGGAGTTAAGTAAATATCATATTTTTTCTTTTCCTTGCCCTTATGGTCAACCGTGGTGGTGGCAAAGCCGCAGGGTCTGTGGAAGTTCAGGTAAGGGTTAAAAAACTTCTGGTAAAATTCGTTAATCTCCTGCGCGTAGGTTTTCGGGATATGAGTGTAGCCCATATACTTTCTGATGACACTGCCGTTCTTGCTTTCCACTAAGGCATTGTCATTGCAGTGCCTGCTTCGTGATTTTGTCTGTTTAATAACTAACCTTCTAAGAATATCAGCTACCGTGTAATTAATGTTCTCGCTACCGTTGTCAGAGTGGAAGTTAATTACTGTAAAGGGAAACATTTGCTGCAACTGTTCAAATATGGGTTTTAAATGCAGCTCGGAAATCGTTTCCACACAGAAGACCATTTCCCATTGGGTGACTTCATCCACCAGGTTTAAGTGGTAAATACCTTTCTCATACTTGCCCAAAGCCAGCTTACGGTCGCCCTGATGCACGGTATCCACCCGCAGATAGCCCGGAATGCCCATATTGTCGGGTCTTCTTCTATTGACTTTCGCCAATTAGATTGAATAGTCTTAAACATAGAGTACCGAGGCTCTCAGAAATCCCCGTAACAGTTCCCGGTCATTCCTGATTTTACGATAACTCCTGCCAACCGCGGCCTTTAACAGCGGCAAGCCTTTGGGCCGCAGGTTGCATAAATGTTTGTTCTTCATAGCGGACCACAGGTATTCGGCCGGGTTGAGTTCCGGCGCGTAAGCCGGAAACCGCTCCACCTTCAGCCAATGCTTTTGAGTTTTGAGGTATTCTATCGTCGCTTTAGCCTTATGCGCCGATAGTCCGTCCCAAAACAACAACAGCTTCTTACCCTTTAAGTGGCGTTTCAGTTCTTTTAAATAGTCAATAACATCGGGAAATTTGACGCTATGGGGCAGGCTTTTTAAAAACAACCGGGGATTATTGCCTTTAGGGGTACAAACAATTGTCCCGGAAAGGCTCATTGTCGCCCAAGAGCCCGTGGATTGTATTATCGGCGTCCTGCCCACCACAGACCAGGTTCTTCTGACAGTAGGTTTTTCAGAAATTCCCGACTCATCGTGGAAGCCCAGTAAATACAGGTGTTTATCAGCCCATTTTTTTTAAGGCCGGAAAGCTTTGAACTTTCCAGGCTTTGATGGCTGACTCATCGCGTTCTTTGGCTCTGGTTTCAGGCTTTTGGCAGGAAAAGCCCAAAGAGATGAGAATTTTCCAGACATGGCCCGGGTGGTAGTTAACCTTACTGATGCTTTTAATTACCTTGCCGATCCTTTGAAGTGTCCATAAGTCGGTGGAATAACCCAGGGCTTTGGGGCCCTTTAAGATAGCGGCTTTGAGCTTTCTCCGGTCTTCATTATCCAGTTGAGGCTTGGGGCCGGGCCTGCCCTTGCTTTTTAAGCCCTCTAAACCGCCATCTTTATAGAGCTCCACCCAGTTACTGACCGCCTCAAAGCTGACTTTTAGCTTTTTGGCTATAAAATACTGGCTTTTGCCCTGGCTATGGAGCCTGATGGCTTGTCTGCGGCGCGACTCCAGCGCCTGTGGATCCCGTTTGCGAGACCCTGAAGATATATGTTTGTTTTTCATATACCTTCATGGTAGCACAAAATTAATCCATATTCAAGCTAATTGGCGAAGGTCAATAATACCAATCGGGGTGCTTACTGGATCGGTTATGGTAAAGGTGGTGGAGTGGCTGGTGTAAATTCTTTTAACTCGCAGATTGTAGATATGGGAAACGGAAATATCTTTTAGTCTTTTAAACCGTTCGTCACCGAATATTTCATATTCAGCCATTAGGATCTGTTTGGTGGCATGGGCATTCATTCGTTGGTGCAGATTATCGGTTTCAGCCAGCAATAGTATTTCTGCCGGGCCATAAACAGTAACAAACCGGTTTTTCTTGCCCCAATTCGGGGACAAGGCCACTAACCCACTTCCTCTCTTGTTGGTAATCAGTCGTTTTAGCTGTCTGCCCGACATGCCGGTCATCCGTTGGATATATTCCTTAATCTGCCCCTTGTCTTTTTTGCCTTTAAGCCGGACATAGCCAAACTTGTTTAAGACGTTGTTAATCCATTCATATTTCTCCTTTCTGGAAACTGAGGTAAAATTAATTGCTGTATTGACCTTTAGAAATTCCTTGATTTGAGCTATGCTCGTAACGCTTAAGTCTGTCATATCGATTGTCATCAAGTCAGTGTGGCAGGCTTATGCTCTTTGTACAGCTTCCGGGCAACCCTCCGGTTTCAGCAATTGGGGTACCGTCCTCCTTTAGAGGCTGTCTCAAAGATAGGGGCCATGTTCCATTGTATAAGACTTAAGCTTGACAAAAGTCAAAAAACTGATATAATTCTAATACTAAACGTGGAGAGGATTCTATATGAGTCCTCTCCGTTTATTTTCTCTCAAATTTAAGCAAAAATTTCAAATACTCAAAATCTCTAAAATTGAAAATATCTCTCCTAAAATAACTGCTGATACCGCTGCGGTAAAAAGCGGCTCCAGATAGATTATGGGGATAATCCTGGATACTTCTCCCAATCGCGCGGCCCGGTAGTAAAAAATGTTCGCACCCATATAAAGCGCGCCGGAAAACAAGGCTCCCAGAACCAAACCCGCGGAAAAATGCCCAAAACCCCTAAAAGCAAAAATAATTATTGCGGCGATTGCGCCAAAAAAACCAAAGGCCATTAAAGCGGCAAATGAACGCTTAAGCCATTTGGCAAAAATATATTTGTCGCCCACATTGCCGGTTGCCCAGAATAACGGCGCCAAAAAAGAAAGAATTACCCAGGTCATACAAAATTATTTACCCATCCCGTTTGCGCTAGCGTACTAGTACGCTAGCGCAAACGGATATTATAAACATAAGGACTAAGTCAACAGTTGGCTTACGATTAAATCCAACAAAACTCTTGGGGGGGTGCTGGAGGTTTTTAGTTCTTCGTCTAAGGCGGCGAGTTTGTTTAGTAGTTCCAGGACTTTTTTTGGCGGAAATTTGGTTGCGATTTTTTTTATTACAAACAGCCGGCCGCTTTTCCAGCCGGTTTTATCCAAAATTTCCGTTTCCGCGGTTTTGCGCGACAAAAAATCCTGGACAACATAAACATTCCTAAACTGCTCGCTGAGCAAAGCGTTTAACTGGATTATGGCGCCCTTTTCGTCGCTCCCGGCCTGATCTTTTAAAAAGCCGTGTAGGAGTTCCAGAGCTTTTTGTTTTTGGTTGTCGGCAATGGCGTTGGTTAAATCAAACACATCCACCTCCACATTTTCGGAAACCAGCGCTAAAACATCACTTACCGATATTTCCCCGGTGCCCGCGTACGCGATTAATTTTTGAATTTCGGAGTCCGCCTGCCATAAATCATAAATCTCTTCTATATCTACTATTTTTCCGCCAAATTTTGATTCTTTGGCGTTGTCGCGGCCCAACCGCTGAGCTAAGGTACCGGCCGCCTGGGGCGAAATTTTCCCGCCAAGCAATAAAACCCGCGCTATAATCCATTGGTCCAGTTCGCTGCCGCGGGGAAGAATGAATTCCTTTACCACTATATTTTTATTTGCCAGCAAGTCTTTGTTAAATTTAATTCTTTTGTCGACTTTGGTCTCCAGAAATAAAATCTGATTTTTACCGGCTATTAAAGCGCCGAGGTTTTTTTCATCAAGATATTTTAATCCCCCGTTGACGACAAAAATTTTTTTGGCCGGAAATAAATCCTGTGAAACAAGTTCGCTAACCGGCAAACTTTCGGGCGAGCTTAAAACCTCCACCTGAACTTTTTCGCAGGCAGACAAAGCATTTACATATTCTTTTTTGGAAAAATCATCCGGACCTAAAAGCAGAGTGACCATAGGGATACTTTATCAAAAACTGCCAATTTTGGCTATCCGATTTAAGAGACTGTCTGTAAATAGCCGGCTTTGGACGAGCAAATTGGCCGCCTTGAACAAAACCGTAGAGCTTGGTTAGAACCTCTGAAAAACTTCATACAAGGTGTCCAAACCTTCAGTAAAATCGCAGTTTACACCTCCTTGCAGACAAGAAATATACTGCGCAAAAATTTTCGGCCCGAACTTGTTTTAAAAAAATCAAAAAATTGAATTCATCCCGCAAACACAATGGGCTGCGCTAAGCGCAGCCCATCAAAAAGTTGGCAAAATGCCTTTGTGTAATATTTTGGTGTACCCTTACAACTTGGTACGAACTAATTATATCCAAAACGGCTGATTTTGGCCACCCCTTTACCCCCTGCAAAACACCCTTGCAGGGGAATGGCTCCGACCGAGTACGTCAACGAATATCATAAAGACAGGCCTTGCTCGGTAATCCCTGATCCAATTAGAGCGCCGGTGGTTAAGCAAGTGTTTGAAAAAGTCGGGCAGGGCGAGAGCGGACGGAGGGTCTACTTGTGGCCGCGAGATGAGGTCAGGTTTGTAACTAAAAATGGCAAGCCGTTCCACTTAAGTAATCTTTATTTATTATTAAGGAACTCGTTCTACTACGGGCAGATTGAGTATCCGCGAAGAAGTAAAAAATATTTCCAAGGAAAGCACCAGCCGATTATCACAAAGGAAATGTTCGATAAAGCCCAAGCAACTTTGGATGCTGAGCTTAAGCCCAGAACTATCGGTAAAGAATTCGCTTTTACCAGACTCATAGTATGCGGCATTTGTAGCTCCAGCATAAGCGCCAATGAAAAGTTTAAAAATCTCAAAGACGGTTCGGTAGCTAAATACGTATACTACTGCTGTACCAAGAGTAAAGACCGGGCTTGCCCAGGCAACTATATTAAAGAAGACCTCTTAGTAGGTCAGCTGCTAAAAGTTATCGAGGAAGTAGATTTGGATAAGCTGGGCATCAAACAGCAGATAGAGCTAAAGCTAGAGAGCTATAATAAATTCCGACACTTAGTATTAGGTCAGAGCCAGCAGGATCAACTACTACAGAAAAATTTAGACCTAAAAAATTATACCAAATATATTTTGACCGACGGTAGTTTACTGGAAAAGAGAGAACTGATGGCCTGCCTAAAAAGCAAATTAATCCTCAAAGACAAGCAAATAACCGTCAGTTTGTAATAGACTAGAAAATAGCATAAAATAAAAACACGATCGCTCGTGTTTTTTCTTTAGGCAAACTTAAAGCACCTCGGTCATGTTGACGAGGTGCACTAAGTGGTGAATTTTCTTGGTGAAGCTCACACCTATTATATCCAAAACAGCTAACTTTGCCTACCCCATTACCCCCTGCAATACACCCTTGCCGAGGCCAAAACTTTAGCCTAAAATGGAAGCAACTGGCACTTTCCAGCTGTATGAACAGCTGTATGAACATCATTCATACAGTTTGGCTGTTAAACCCCTTAATTCCATTACCTCTCACTACTCCAAATACCCCTGACTACTATATATCACCAGATAATCTAACTGAACGACAAAATAGATAATACAAAAAGAGAAACTGACTACAAAAAACTATACTAAAAAATACCAATATACTAAACTAACTTAACTATACCCTAAAAAACAAAGAAACCCAAAGAACCAAAACACAGCAAATCCAAAGACTACAATTAAAATCTCAATCTAAAACCTAAAAAATACCAAAAACATCAAAACCTAAAAATCAATACAAAAGCATGGGGGGTGGAAAAGACTCAAAAAACAGGGGTGGGAGAAACCGGGGAGTATAGTGGACTGCCAGGAAACTAATGCGGGCCTAACCAAACAGCTTATGGGAATGATTAATCACCAGGGGAATCAATAATCGTCCCTAAGACCGCTCCAGTATAAATTTACCTATAAGAATAGGTATTTTTTGTATAAAAGAAACAGGAATTAGAACCAAGTGTGGTATAATATGGGTGAATAAAAAATTATCTTCAAAAAATGGAATAAAAAAATGGAAAATTCAAATGAAGTTTTGCCTCCATCTCAATCTCAACAACAGCCGCAACAACCTAAAAAATGGTATAACCACAAAGGCATAATTGTCATTTGCATATTGGCCGTGGTAGCGGCGGTTTCGGTCTGGATTTATTTTATTTACAATCAGCCTCAAAACTTAGGGCCAGTAGTAGTCCAATACAAACCAAAAAATATGGCTCTTAGTCTATCAGCAATACCGGCCTCTGTTAGTCAACAGGCATTAGTCCTACAACCACTCAACAGACTGCTTCAATCACCTCAATAGATGACGGAGCAAATTTCACTGTTCCGGCCATGTATTCAAAAGACGCATGGCACTCTGCGTCCGCCACCTCATCTGACATTGGGTATGATGAGTTTGATATAAACGACAAAACATTATCTCTGACAGGCCAATTCTATGAAGCAACAAATACAGACCCTGGTATTTTGGCATGGGAAAATAGTACTAGTACCTACGCGGGCTTTTACGGGGGCGACCAAAACTTTTTGACTTACTATGAACAGGCTTTGACCAATGCAGGATATCAGACAGCAATTTATTTGGACCAAAACTTAAATTTGATACAGAATTTGCCACCAGTCACAAATCAAGGTAATCCAGCTTATATACTGCTGCCCTCGTCTGCTGATGGGCCCGATGGAACCATAACCGGATATATAAAATACTATCAAGGAAAAATAAGAGTTATTGATATTTCAAGTAGTACCGCCAAAAATGGGCTCTTTATCAGTGATGTGCTTAGTGTCCAAGACCTTGTTTCTTCACAGTAGTGGGTCAAGGGGGTAAAGAATCCTGAAACTTTTCCGTAGCTGCAGCTTGCTAAAGCCTTTAAAAAAAGATAAAATTAAGCCAAGTTCCAAGCTTGGCTACTACCATGTAGCCATTTATTCAATGCTCTCAAAACCAAAGGTATGGAAAGAGTAAAAATCAAACGGGTCAAGAGAAACAAAAAAATCGTAACCACCAAAGAAAAAATCCTGGCCGGTTTAGGTTTGGCCTCCACTTTGGTCAGTACCGGCTCCGGCTTTGCCAATCAGAGCAAGACGGCTATTGTCAGCACAAACACCAATAGCGGCAATGATAAGATAAAGCAGGAGGTGGAGTCAATCTTTGGCGCACAGACCGCTCATGCTGATTTTACCTTGACTGCTGACAACGCCAGTACCACAACCTACGACCCAACCACAATCAGCGCCGATGATATGAGCGGTATCCATGACGCTTTAGTAAGCCTGATTCAGGCCGGCTCGATTTCAGCCATAAACAGCGACAGCGTAACGGCATATATGCTTGGCTGGGGGGGGGTTGAAACTAGCCAGACTATTCTTGGCCAGACGTATACACTTCAAGGCAACGTTTGGAATCTACAAAGCCAAGCTCCTGCTATTCCCGCGCCAACCATCTCTGCGCCAACCTTGGTTACAGCCCAAGGCTATGATCCAGATACCGGTAACTACACCAACAATACTGTTACTGCCGGAAAGTATTTAATCCTTTACGGCAGTTTCGCGGCTTCCGGGAACACTGTCCGGATCAGCCAAAATGGCCAAAACATCCAGACAGTTACTCCCGACTCCCAGCTTACCAACCAGCTCAATGTTCCTCTGTCCGGAGTTAACCTTTCCGGACTGTCATCCATTAGCGTAACTGTTACCAACCAAGGTGGTACCTCCCAAAGCTTAAACGTCCAAGTTAGTGTACCTGCTCCTGCTGTAAAGCAAATTACGGTTTCCGGCTCTTTTGCTTCCGGCACAGTCGGCCAAGATTACTCTGCCACACTCACAGCAGCCAATGGCAACGGCGATTACACCTGGTCAGCCCAAGGATTGCCGAGCGGCTTGAGCATCAACTCAAGCACCGGTGTTATCTCCGGCACCCCCACGGAGTCCGAAAATCCTACTGTCACTGTTACGGCCAGTGACGGGGTTAATACCGCTGGCAGCCAAAGTTTTTCCCTGCAAATCAAGGCTCCAGCTGCTATTGCTCCAACCATTTCCGGCATCCAGGGCTATGCTGCGACAACCGGCAGTTATACTAATGGCACAGCGACAGCTGGCAACTATTTAATTGTTTATGGCAGCTTTTCAGCTAACCAAGATAATACGGTAAGTATAGACGGGCAAGCAGCAACGGTGACTGCCCAGACCCAAAACCAGATAAACGTGCTGCTTAGCTCTAGTATCAGTTCCGGCCAGCACAATGTTACAGTTAGTAATACCGGCGGTACCTCCAGCCAAAGCACCTTTACTGTAACTGCCCCTGTGCAAACACCGACCGTTAGCCAAATAGCCGTTTCCGGCACAGCCCCAGGTGGTACGGTTAACCAAAATTATTCTGCCACTTTTACTGCCAGCAACGGCAATGGCAATTACACCTGGTCAGCCCAGGGCTTACCGGCTGGCTTGAGCATCAACTCAAGCACCGGTGTTATCTCCGGCACCCCCACGGAGTCCGAAAATCCTACTGTCACCGTTACCGCCAGCGATGGAACTAATACTCCCGGCACCCAGGCATTTACTTTAAATATTGATCCTGCTCCAGCCGTTGTTACTTCTGCCCGCGTCCAGCAAATAGTTGCCGGAGCCAATACCATTCTTTACGGCAGTTTAACCGCGGATGAACAGTCTGCTTTAACCAGCTATCTAACGGACAACCCCACTGCCTTAACCGGACAAAACTTCCAGACTCTTGCCCCTGGCAGCGTGTTTGCCTGGGCTTTGGGTATGGGCAGCAGCACCAGCTTAAATTTAACGGCTCAATCTTTGGGGTTCACTTCATACGACAGCGTTGAAGGATTATTTGTTAAGCAGACTTCGCCACCCCCAGCCGTCCAAACTGCCCCGACTATTTCCGGCATCCAAGGCTACAATCCCGCTACTGGTAGTTATACCAATGGCATAGCAACGGCTGGCAACTATCTAATCCTCTATGGAAGTTTTTCGGCCAATCAAGATAACACCGTTAACATTGACGGCCAGCAGGCCACTGTCACGGCTCAAACTCAAAACCAGATTAATGTACAGCTAAACTCTACTCTCGGTTCGGGCCAGCACAGCGTGGTTGTCAGTAATATCGGCGGCAGTTCCAGCGCCAGTACCTTTACCGTGACTGCCCCGGCACAAACCCCGACCGTTAGTCAGATAAATGTTTCCGGTTCCTTGGCTTCTGGAACGGTGAATCAAACCTATTCAGCTTCCTTAACTGCCAGCAACGGCAACGGCAATTATACCTGGTCAGCCCAGGGCTTGCCAAGCGGATTAATTATCAATCAAACTACTGGGATTATCTCCGGCACTCCCACAGTGTCCGGTTCTTTTAATAATATTACGGTTACCGCCAGTGATGGGGTTAATACCCCAGGAAGCGAGCAAGTTACTTTGAATATTGCCCAGGCTACGTCTGTGGTTTCGGTTCCCACCATCTCCGGCGTTCAAGGCTACAACACCGCAACCGGCCAATACACTAATAGCAGCAATGTTACTGCCGGACAATACCTTATTCTTTACGGCAACTTCTCGGCCAGTAACGATAATAAAGTCAGCATAGACGGACAAACGGCTAATGAAACTGCACAAACCCAAAACCAGATTAATGTTTTACTTAGCGGCAGCTTGGCCTCGGGTCAACACACGGTTACAGTTACCAATCCCAATGGGACTTCCAGCCAAAGTTCATTTACTATTCCGCCGGTTGCCCCGCCGCCACCTGCCTCCGTCCCTGTCGTGTCGGCCTTCTCGGCTCCGGTTTTAAATTCAGCGCAAGGCTACAACCCAATCAGTAATAGCTACACAAATGGCACCGTTACTTCCAACCAGTACCTTATTCTATACGGCAACTTTTCCGCCTCCGGCAACACAGTTATTATTAACGGCCAGGCAGTAGTAACTGGTAACATTAGCTATCAAAGCGTCAGTCAGATTAATATCTTGTTGGGGAATCTTACCGGTCTAACCTCGCTCAATGTTTCTGTTAGTAATAGCGGCGGTACATCCCAAAACTTAAACGTTAATGTGTCCACACCAACGCTTTCCAATCCAACCAAGACAGCCTCCATTAGCGGCGTTCAAGGCTTTGACCCTACTACCAACGCCTATACCAACAATACCGCTGTTGCCAATACCTACCTCATTATCTATGGTACCTTTGACGCTTCAGGTGATACCGTAACCATTGACGGCTTGCCTGCCACCATCGCTGCCCAGACGGCCAATCAAATAAATCTCTCATTACAAGGCATCGCATTTGGCAGCCACACCGTGACAGTCAATACTACATTTGGGGCCACAACGACAACGGCCTTTACTGTAACAGCGCCGTCAACGCAGACAGCACAAATACCTACCACATATGCTGTGGCTCCGACTTTACAGTCAACCCAAGGCTACAATAATGTGACTAACACCTATGAGACCGCCCAAAATACCATAATGGCAAACGACACCTACTTAATCCTTTACGGCAGCTTTGCCGCTTCGGGCAACACAGTGTCTATTAACGGCCAAACAGTGCCTGCCGCTGCCATAACCTACCAAAGTACAGGCCAGATAAACATTTCGCTTGCGGGCATTACGACTACAGGTTCGTCTTTTACGGTTAGTGTCAGCAATGCCAATGGAGTATCGCAGAGTTTGAGTGTCAGTTCACGTGCCAGCTTACAGACAACTCCGGTTGTTAAAACGACCGGCGATAAAACGGCGGCAAATACGACAACCCCAAACCAGGCAATTTCCTCATCCGGCATCTCCGGGGTTGAAAGTTACAATCCCGCCACAGGGCAGTATGGAGACAGCACTAATATTACCGCTGGACAATACTTGATTCTCTATGGGACTTTCTCCGCTAGTAACAATACAGTTACCATTGGGGACCAAACCTATACGGCGGCTGACGGCATTTTGGAAACTGCCGGCCAAATTAATGTGCCGCTGCCTGCTGATATGGCCCCGGGAAATTACAATGTTACGGTAACTTCCGCCTTGGGCACTACTGATCCGGTATCGGTTACCGTTTTAGCTCCACTTACCCAAACCAGAGTTACCCAGGAAAATGGCGGCAGCATACACCAAACTTATGACAGCTCACAAAACCAATGGGTGGACGCGCCCCAAAACGGCGATACCAGAAACACAAGCTCTCCGCAGCTTTATGTTAACGGCCTATGGCTGCAATTTCCCGGCAACGTTGTTAATCCCGGCACGGCCATTACTTTTACCGATGCCGCCGGCAACAGCTACCAGGTAACTTATACTTATTTGCCTGACGGCGAAGTCCAGGCTGGTTTAAGTTATAACGGGCAAACCGTTGTTATTAGAGACGATCAAGTAGGGGCGCTGCAAGCTGATGGCAGTTACAGCGATTTCTCCAGCCAACTGCCCCAGGATTTACAAACACAAATCCTGTCCAATTGGCCCGCTGACCAAAATAACGGCATAGGTTTTTTGACCCCGCTGTTCGGACAATCACAGCTTCAACTTAACGTTGACGGCACAGTGGTAAACGCTTCGGATGTGGTCAAGGATAAAAACGGCAACATTATTTCTTATGTCGACAATGCCGGTTTCGTCTATTACCGGGTCGGCAGCGCCTGGCTGGAACAAACCAACACTCCAAACGCGTACGTGCTGACTGATTTACAGGGCAACTCCATAGGCCCATCGGATTACAAATTAGGCGCGGCTACCGTTTCCAACGATGCCAACGGCAATCCGGTCAGCATCAGCGGCTACCTTTTGGCCGCCACCGTCGGCTCGGCCTCACCGGTTTACGCTTCCAGCGGCATACCGGCGACCTTTACCATCGGCGCCGGAGCCAGCCAGGGAGTGGTAACAGGCAGTGCCTCCGGCATAACTTTTGTCCCTTATACAGCGGGCGATGGTTCAGGCACCGACTATCTAGTAATGCAGAATAACTTTGTCATAGATACCGTCCCCGCCGCCGGCCAGCAGGCTTATCAGTACGCCGTAACTAATAATCTTTCCAATTTTACGGTTACTTCCACTAACGACGGCTTGTATATGATTACTTCCGGCAGCGGCGCCAGCCAGATACTGACTTACTTTGACGACAGCGGCATGGTCTCTAACCTTACCCCTTATTCGGTTGTTTCCGCTACCCAAAACGGCCTTGAAGTTTTGACAGGTTTGGACGGATCCACCAGCATCCAGTACGGCGGTTTTAATAATACTCCGTCCAATGTATTGACCAATGCCACCGTGGCGCAAGACTCAAGCGGTAATATTTTGTCAGCCACGGGCACTAACGGCAGCGGGAACCAAATTACTATGGAATCTATGGGTAATGTCTGGGCCGAGCTGCCGACTGGAGCTACGCAGGCCGCCAGTGTTAACATTTACGGCAGCGATGGAAGCATTACTATGACCTTAACCAACGTAAGCATAAGCCTTGACTCCAGCGGAGCCGTAACTTCCATTACCGGCACAACCTCTGCCGGTGACAGTATGACCTTAACCAGCGGCGTTGCTCCGGCAACCACGGTCAATACGGATGGCAGTGTTAATGCTACGCCAGTCGGTTCCTATCAAATAGTGCCCATTGCTCCGGCTGCCGACGGCTCCAACCAATACGCCATAATGACGCCCGGCGGACAGGTAGTTGACACCGTGGGCGATGCCGGCAAAGCCGCCTGGCAATATGCCATTGCAAACAATTTAGCCGGAGTAGATGTCCAGGAAGTCAACAGTGATTTTAGTATTATTGATAATACGGATACGACATCGGGAGTCGTGGATTCAAACTTTATTGACAACCAAGGCAACATCCTTGCCAATAGTGCCCCTGTCGTAGCCGCAGCTTATAGCGCGGCGTCAGCTTTGGCGGAGATTCCTTTGACTACAGCTCAATCGTCTGCCATTAATTCAGGCCAAGTTATTCTTTATCAGAGCCAGAATCAGACAGAGTCCTTTGTGGCTACCCTGCCAGTTTTGCAGGGATTAGGTGCTTCTTTTGACGCTATGTGGCCTAATAATACGGGTAGTAACAATGTAGGCGGATTTACTTTGACTAATCCTTGTTTGATTGCTTGGGTAGCACAGCTCAATTATCTCAATGGTCAAGTTCCAGCCGCGGCCCAGCCCTTATTTAATTTTATGGTGAGCAATAATATAATCACTAAAAATGCCGCGGGAAAATTTGTGTTAACTCCGTCAGTCCAAAATGGTATACAGATATCATCTCCGTATATGTCAGTATTCAAACATGAGGGTCAGCATTTAGCCAACGCCGCTAACCCTGCAACTATGGCTAACCAGTATAACCAGAACTCGGCAATAACCAACTTGTTTTTGAAAGCTTACTTAATCGCTCAAGGATATAGCACAAGTGATCCAAATGCAGTGATGGATGAAAGTACGGCTTACCAAACGGCTCAATTATCTGAGCATCCTAAGCCAGCTCCAACAAGCCTACCAAACTCAGCCGCTATCCGTATTTATGACAAGCTCTTTCACTCCGCTTTTCAATCAAGCACTTAATCTCAGCAGTGCCATTAACGGACAGCCAGCCCCCCAATTTAATGCTTATGTTTCGCGGGGACAGGCTGTTGTAATTTTATATGGCGATAATACCTATAACACCGGCACCCTTACGCTCAACGGCAATATTGTCACTAGTACTAATAATAATAGTAGCACTAACGCGACTGGTGTTTTGAACCAGACTAGTGTTGCTGTTAATGGTTTTATTTATGACCTTACCCCAACAACATCTAATTCTAATGCGGGTACTTTAAGCACCATAGAGTACGGTGCTTATGAGGAAAATTGCAACAATTGTTCTGTTAATGTAAATTACGGACTCTATTCTATTTCGATTACCGCCAACGGCGTATTCGGTACCCAATCTGGCAGCCTTATAGCTGCGGCAGGCCTCCAAACCCTTATAGCCCCGCCGGGTTCTGCTATGTATCAGTCTATTTTGATGCAAGTCTTGCAAGGCAATACAGCTTTTTCTGTCCAATTTAGCGATGGGAGTGCTTTCAACGCAAATCCGGGTAGCGGCAACTTTTATTGGACGAATAAGGCGGGACAGACGATAGTAGCGGGCGCTAACTTCAGCGGCCAGCCAGCCCGTTCAGTAGTTCAAGTTGACGATGACGGCGATACTACATATGACATTCTTGACGATACCACCAGCGAGCCGACTGGCGACAGTATTACCGTGGAAAATAACGGTACCGTTAAACTTGAGGATCAAAGCGGCAATACTTTGACCAGCACCACCGCGGCCACGACTATCACGCTGTTAAATCCTGACGGCAGTTACGATACCGTTACCATGATGAAAGACGCAAACGGCAACATCACCGGCTGGGCAGATGACAATGGCATTCATTCCGGCAGCCCGACTGACCAGGAACTGCTGACGGCTTTGCCGGACATTACCAATACCGACCTTTTGGGTAACGTGCTGGGCGGTTCAGCTTATGGCAACACAGGCCTCACTGCCCAGACTATGGGTACGGACGGCGGCGGACTGGTTCTTTTTGGCAGCGCGGCCAATATGAAGCTTATCCGCAACGCCTATACTGATGCGGCGTTCGTAAAATTAAACAATCTAATGGATCAGGCCGATCAAAAACAGCCGACTAATTAGAGGTAGGTTTTTAAAAATGCAAGACAAAAATTTCTAGGATCTATCTTAAAAATCCTTCGGGCTGTTGTTTGGAATAGGAATAGAAGTTAAAAATTCGTGTGTGCAATTTTTCCACCCCCTCTGACCCGCCGATTTTTTCGGCGGGTAACCCCACCCCCACTTTTGTATTGATTTTTAGGTTTTGATGTTTTTGGTATTTTTTAGGTTTTAGATTGAGATTTTAATTGTAGTCTTTGGATTTGCTGTGTTTTGGTTCTTTGGGTTTCTTTGTTTTTTAGGGTATAGTTAAGTTAGTTTAGTATATTGGTATTTTTTAGTATAGTTTTTTGTAGTCAGTTTCTCTTTTTGTATTATCTATTTTGTCGTTCAGTTAGATTATCTGGTGATATATAGTAGTCAGGGGTATTTGGAGTAGTGAGAGGTAATGGAATTAAGGGGTTTAACAGCCAAACTGTATGAATGATGTTCATACAGCTGTTCATACAGCTGGAAAGTACCAGTTGCTTCCATTTTAGGCTAAAGTTTTGGCCTCGGCAAGGGTGTATTGCAGGGGGTAATGGGGTAGGCAAAGTTAGCTGTTTTGGATATAATAGGTGTGAGCTTCACTAAGAAAATTCACCAAGATATTACACAAAGGAATTTTTCCAACTTTCCCAAGGGCTGCGCTTAGCGCAGCCCATTGTGTTTGTGGGGTGGAAACAATTTTTTGATTTTTTAAAAACAGGTGCGAGCCAAAGATTTTTTGTGCAGCAGATTTTTTGGGGGACGCAGGGCGCAGAACACAAGACGCAAGAGAAACAAAAATAAAAAAATTATTGCCCATTATTTGTCTTAATCCTTTTTGTAATATATTGTGTTTGCTTCCTGTAAGAATACAGAAAAAGGATTAAGAGCAGTACAATAAGAATGTACGGGTCCGATGTCCTTAGGCTGGGTAGTTTTAGCTCAATCCATTCATAAAATTTATACAATATCAGCAGGACGAGCATTGAACTTTGATCTGTCCTGGCTTTCCCGTACCACTATGCATGAGAGGTTTTAGAGGGTAAAATACAATTAATTGTAACCCTGCTAAAACCATTATGAATTATGTAAAAAAATATGTCTACAAGCGTAGCAGCAAATTAAATTCTAAGATTAAACATTCAGCCCAATTTAAGTTTAACCTGGTACTGGAAAGTTTTAAACAATCGGAAGTTACAGCACTGGCCAGGAAGCATAACTTAGCTCCCAACCAAATTTCCACCTGGCGCAGGCACTTCCTGGACAACGGTCCCAGCATCTTTGAACTCAAAGCAGATAAAACTACAGAGCAAGCAAAACAACAAATTCGTGATCTGGAATCCTTACTGGGAAAAAAGGAAGTGGAAATTAACTTACTTAAAAATTTTTTAGACAGTCAGGGGTAAGCAAGCTTTGCATCGCCGAATACTGTCGCAAGTTTGCCGGCCAGGATGGAATTGGGATTAATCAAATCTGTAAACTCTTTAATATCAGTAAGGACACTTACTACCACGCCTGTGATAAAACCCAAAAGTTTGAAATTGCCCATAAACATTTAAAAGCAGTCTTTGTCAAAGTCATAAAAGATAATTCTGGTTATGGAATAAGAAGGCTTTACTATGAGCTGAACGATAACAAGCGCATTACTATTGGCCGAGATAAAGTGGCTAAATTAAGCAACCTTTGGGGCCTTAGTCTACCTAGAAATATTAAAAAGAATAAAGATACTTTTATTCAAAAAACTTTAAATGCTTTAGGAGATAAAGCCAACTTACTTTTAAAGGCTAATATCACCAAACCCTTGCAGGCCGTTACTTCGGATATTACGGAGTTGAAGTTCAAAACCGGAAAAGCTTACTTGTGTGTACATAAGGACAACTTAGGGGAAGCAGTTTACGGATACGATATTGATGACAACATGGAAGAAACTTTAGTCTTAAATTCGTTTTGCAGCGCTTTAAAAACTATCAGCCGACTCCCACCTTGTCCCAAACTGTTAAAAAGATTATTTAAGAAAATGATTTGGCATCAGGACAGGGGCAGTCAGTATACCGGTTACAGTTATGTGGAAGCGATACTGGGACACGGCAAGATATCTTTTTCCAAGCCTGGCACTCCAACGGACAATCCAGGACAGGAATCTTTCTTTGGCAGGTTTAAGACTGAGCTGCAAAGCGAGATATCTGAGCTGACCAATTTAACCGAAGTTATTAAGTTTGTAAAGAAGAAAATTAACTACTATAATTATAGAAGATTACACAGCAGCATCGGCTACAAACCGCCGATGGCCTACACCAAGACCGCTCTAAAACCTCTCATCAAAAACGGTCGAAGTGGTACGGTATAATCAGAGCAGTTCAGAGCATCCAAATCGTCCTCATTCAATTTTTGCGCAACTTTCTTTTTTGAAAGCATTGAGTAAACTTCCCCGGCCTTATATTCATCAAAATTTTTGGATGAAAGGTTGATTCTTTTCGGAAATTTTGTGCTCAAAAAAGAACCAACTTCTTCCCTTAATTCATCATTATTTTGTTCGTTTATCCCACCCAACCTCGCCAGAAGCTGTTTTACGTCATCGTATGGTAAAGTTACGCAAGTTCCGACAGAGCTATTTTTTATACCTTTCTTTTTATTTTTTGAAACTATTAATTCAAATACTTTATCGGATTTAATGATATGCTTTCTTATCGCAGATAGCAGAAAAGTCCCTTTTTTGCCGAAACCATAACCTTCTTTATATAGATAAAGTCCTGACGGTAAATCTGTAAAACCATCTAATGTTATTTGAGGTAATTGTTTAGCTTGGCTACCACGGACATAGTAAATTGTTTTTTTGCTCTTTTCATAAACATCATAAACACAAAAAGTACCCTTTTTATCAAGGTATTTTTTTGGCACTTCAACTTTTTTCTGCCTGGTCTTCTTTTTCATTTTACCTAAAGTTAAATAAGTACAGACAATGATTTTATTGCCTTAATTATAGCACTTTTTTCCTAGTCACAAAATTGTGATATAATACTATTGCTGTCCAATTCCATATTTACCAACAGTCTTTTATTTTGTATATTCGCTTTTAAGGTGGCAACCCTGCCAGCGAAGCCAGACGACTGTTTGGTGGAGTTGGACAGCCAGGGTTGCCCCTTTAATTTTAAACAAAAATATATGCCAAACTATTTCCTCTACGCCCGCAAATCCACCGACGTTGAAGACAAGCAGGTTCGGTCTATTGAAGACCAACTAGCCGTTTTAAGGACTTTGGCTAAAACTGAAGGGCTAAATATATCCGAGGAGTTTGTGGAGAAACAATCAGCCAAGCGCCCAGGACGCCCTGTCTTTAACGAAATGCTCCGCCGTATTGAGCAGGGCGAAGCCCATGGCATTATTTGCTGGAAACTGGACCGACTTGCCCGTAACCCCGTAGACGCCGCTCAAATAGAGTGGTTGCTCCAAGAAGGAATCATTCAGCACATTCAAACTCATGACCGCAGTTACCGCTCGGCTGATAATGTCATGTTAATGAACGTAGAATTTGGGATTGCAAACCAGTATATTCGGGATTTAAGCACGAATACCAAACGTGGACTTTATGAAAAAGCCAGACGTGGGGAATATCCGGGCTTGGCTCCCCTTGGTTACCTTAATGACTTAAAAAATAAGTCAATTATCCTAAACAAACATAAAGCTCCCATTATCAAACAAGCCTTTGAACGCTATTCGCAAAACCGTTTTTCTTTGGAAGACATCTCGGTGTTTTTGTTTGCCAATGGTATTGAAACCAAGAAAACTAATGTAAAAAATGGTATTGGGGGCAGAGCCGTAAAGCGTGACCAAGCCGCTTACATTCTGGCCAATCCGTTTTACTGCGGCTTGTTCCGCTATGGCGGTGAACTTTTCCCGGGCAAGCATGAGCCGCTGGTTTCCAAGCAGCTTTTTGACAAGGTGCAGGAGATCTTAAAACAGCGGAGCAAGAACAGGGTAAAAGTCTTTGCCCCCCAGCCTCTTTGCGGCTTGTTGCGCTGCGCCGAATGCCATTGTATGATTACGGCTGAGAACAAGACCAAGCACCAAAAAAACGGCAATACCCATTATTATACCTATTACCACTGCGGTAAACGCAGACAGCCGTGCTCCCAGCCCTGTATAAGGGCCGAGGAATTAGAACGGCAGCTATCCAAGCTACTTACCAACTACGCCATGCCCCCAGAGTGGGAAAAACAATGGCTGGAATTGATTGATAAAGATGAAAAAGAATCTACTAATATCACCGCGACTTTTGTTCAAGATTTGCGGTTAAAAATACAGGACATTGACCGCAAGCTCCTAAGACTGAAAGATATGTACCTTGACCAGGATATTGAACGACAGGACTACCGTACCGACAAGAACAACTTAGTGTCCGAAAAGAAGTCTTTGGAGGGGCAAATTGCCCGTCTTGAAAAAAAGGACAAAGCGTGGTTAGAACCTCTCAAAGAATTTACAAAAACCGCACAAACCCTCAACGAAATCGCAACCAGCCCCTCCCTTGCAGACAAGAAATCCTTTGCAGTAAAAGTCTTTGGTTCGAACCTGTTTTTGCAGAATGGGAAAATTGAATTCACCCCACAAACACAATGGGCGGCACTATGTGCCGCCCGTAAATCCTACTCTGAAAACCCTAAATGTTTTAATTTGGTGGACTACTGTTTTCAGAATTACAACCTTATTATAAGCGAGTTTAAACAATTTGAACAGGTCATTTCAGCAATTATTTAGATAAAAAAATAAAAAATCCCCGGAACAACAGCTGTGCGTGCTGTATTCCGGGGAAAGACAAAACAAGAGAAAATGTTTGCAACTTACTCGGCCGCTCGAGTTTGCCCGAGAGAGAAGAATGAAAACCATTTCTTCTTTTCCACGGGTTTGACTTCCGGCGGTAGAGCGTATTTTTGCATCCACGCTTTTCGAAGCGTGCATGCATCATTGAGAGCATTATGCTCCCCGCCCACCCGCTCCACACGGGGCAATTCGAGTCCCGCCGCTTCCGTGAAGCGGCACGGCCAATCTTTCGGCATTTTCATCATGCCGCCCCAGACTCCGCATAAAAGCACGAAGTCAAACGCCCCGTAGCTGGCGACCCACTCCGGAATTTCTCCTCCACAGAACTGCTCGATTTCTCGAGCAATCGTCTCGGGAGATTTTTCAACGAAGGCCGGGGAGCCTTCGTCAAACCATCCGGCGTTAGCGATGATGTACCCTTTCAGTTCCAGGGGGTCTCCCTGCCGAAACCCCGTGCCGCTTTTCAAATGCGGCAAAACGTTGTTTCGCAACCACTCAGAGGAGTTGGCGGCTTCTCTCCCGCCGACAAACTCGGCGTAGTAAGTGCGGCCGCTCTCATCTGTGATGCCGATTGATATCGGCGTTACTTTGGTCGTGCCATCGGGGAGCACGACAGTGGCAAACTCCGTGTCGAAAAAATTCTTTGTCATTTGATTTTCCTACGTGGGGTTGCCACGTTGTTCCCTTTTGGGACTCTATGGCAGAAAAAATTCTGCCGCAAAATGCCAAAAGGGAATGGAAAAACAAAATGTGAAAGTTTGGTGCTAAAAATTTCTCTTGAGTTGTCAAAGTGCGTGCCGATTATTAAACGCCTATTGGCATTTGATAATACTGGCTCTCAAAACCATTTCTAGTTTTGAATATACATTATAGCACTTTTTATAGAAAAAGTCAATATTAGCTACTTAAATATACTATATTTAAGCCAAGTATATAAAATTAACCCTGTTTTATTGAACATTCAGCCATTTGATTTTCCCTGTATATAAGGCATAATATACCCATGCCTACTTTGGAAAAATTAGAACTACTAGAAACAGAATTGAAACAACATTTTGAAGCGGTTATAAATAAGCCTGTGGATTTTAATTTTGTTTTAAATGTTGAAAAATATGTTAATTTTGTGGAAAGTTCCCCGGTCTTAAACGAGCTAGTGGAAAAAGAACATAACGATTTATGGGAAACCCGCCGCAGGATTCCCAAAGCCCTAAATGATAGGCAATATGACTTGATGAAATTGATTTTGGATATGAAGCTCTACACCAATATTTCTGAGGATTTCACCGAGCTGACTTTTACCAAAGAAGCCTTAAATGATTACCGACTGCATACGCCCGAGGAGGATTTATTTCCTGCACAAATTGATATGGTCAAAAGCATTAAGGATTTGCAGGCAGGCAAACCCAAACGGGACAATTACTATTTCAGAAAAAATTTGCCACACAAAATCAATAAAATCCAGCGTTACCTAACTCTTGAGCTTGGCAAACTCCAATACGGTGTCAGGCAATCAAAAGAAAAAGGCCTTCGCTTTGATGTAGATACCGGCAATTTATTTATCAACGGAGCCGTAGTCCCCATTAAAGGCCAGAAGCGTGTTACCAACGAATATCGGATTATGCGGTATATTTTTGCTTATGGCGATTTGCATAGCGAATTTTTTTATACAGAAGTAGCCGAGGGCATACTGGATGAGGAATATAAACTGTCCAGTTATACCACGGCCTGCGAAAAGATACAAAATAAGATTTTAAAGGAAACAGGCATTGGCGATTTTCTTATTTTTAACTATTCTAAAAAACAAGGCAAAATGCAGATAAATTCCAAGTATTTAAACTAAAACTAACATTCAGCTAAATTTAGCAGGATAGCAGTTTAGTAAGCTGGCCTTAAAAGGTCGGCTTTTTTTAGTTTGGCCTTTTGGCGGCGCAGGTGTCCTGCGGCCGGCGCGGCTTTAGACGCGCGGACGCTGGCACCTGCCGCCGGTATTACTTGTTACTGGATAAACATAGGGCGATATGAAAACTACCAAACTTAAAATTATCTTTCAGGGTTCGCACATGGATTTATTGGAATTTGATAAACCCATTGGCTTTGATTTTACCCCCAAGGGCAAAGTAAGGCGTACGGCTAGGCTGGCTGATGACGATGTTATTAAAAATCCTGCTGAGTGTATTAGCAAATCCAGAAGTCGCCTTAGAAAAATACTCAAACGCAATGGCTGGCAATACTTTAATTCGCAGACGCAGAAGCCCCATAACCCATATTTTTATACTTTCACCTTTGCCAAAAGCACCACCAGCTTTGATGTCGCTCATCCCATTTGGAAAAATTTTATTAAACGCTTTAATTATTACTGTTTTAAAAAAACAGGTAAAAAACTTTGTTATATTTGTGTGCCGGAATTTCAAAAGGATGTAGATTTTTACGGCAAAATAAAACCTGACGGCGGGTCAGTGCATTATCACGCAGTGTTTTTGAATATGCCCCATATAACGGATATTTTTAAGACTTTCCAAAAGCTCTGGGCGCAAGGTTCAGTCGTGGGTAAGAAGATTAAAAATTTAGACCACTTAGCCAATTATGTCGCCAAGTATATCAGAAAAGATTTTGACAAGAAGCATAAAAAATTTAGAAAAAGATATTTTTGTTCAAGGGGACTTAAAAAACCCGAAGCCAGTTTAGACCACAACAGAAATTTAAAAGTTTTAGATAGGATTGATTTATCCAAATGTAAGGTCATTGAACATGAACCGTTTGTTTCTTTGGACGGCAGGGAAATAAAAAAGATTACTTTACAATTTCCTGACGGCTTTGATACAGCAAGCTTTTTAACAAACAAAGCCTCACAGCCATGATTCCCTTAGATGAATTCAAAAATTCGCTGGGGGACTTTGCAGGCACACTGACTGACCAAGAAATTGAGCAGCTGCGTCTTGATATGTACCAGTTTGCAGAAATATCTTATGAGGTTTGGGACAAGGAGCGAAAGGGTGTATAATATTTTGGCTTAAACTTATGGCTCAAGAAAATTTGAAAAATGGCGTAATGTATTATCGAGTATCCACAGCTGACCAAGTGGACGGTTTTAGTTTGGATAACCAAAAAGAAGCCTGCCAGAGATACGCCGATGACAAGGGCATAACCATCGTTAAGTTATTTTCCGATGAGGGAGAATCTGCAAAGACCGCTGACCGACCTGGCTTGCAAGACATGCTGAAATTTGTAGCTGACAAGAAAAACAAAATCAACTTCATTATCGTTAACAAGGTTGACCGGCTCTCAAGGAACGTCAATGACTATTCGGCCATTAAAGGTTTGCTGGATAAACTTAATGTTGAGTTAGTTTCTACCACTGAAGCTATTGGCAATAATTCTTTTGGCAAGTTCATGGGGAACATGATGGCCAGCATTGCCCAACTGGATAACGATGTTAGAAGCGAAAGAGTTACCGACGGCATAATCAAGTGTCTGCAATCCGGCCGTTCGCCGCACCACGCTCCGCTTGGTTACTTAAACCAAAATCACGGCAAAAAAGACAAATCCATAGTATTAGACTCAACACGCTGTAATATAATCAAATTTTTGTTAGAGGAATTTTCCTCTGGAATGTATACCCAAGAAGAGCTACGGCAGAAAGCCAACAAGCTGGGACTTAGAAGCAAAAAGGGTAAAGAGATTTCAACCCAACTCATTCATAAAATTTTAGCCTCAAAGTTTTACTGCGGTATTATTGTTAGCAAATTTGGGGAGTTTAAAGGCACTCACCCTGCACTCATCAGCGAAGAAACCCATTACAAAAATCAAAAACAATTTCCTAAAACTACCAAAGGCGATTGCATAGCCGGTAGCCGAACAGATGAAGCTTTCCCCCTGCGACACCAAGTGGACTGCGGATTGTGTAGCCGTCCCTTAACTGCCTGTTTTTCCAAAGGCAGGTTAGGTGGCCTTTATCCTTACTACCGCTGTTACCATAAAGTCTGCCCCTCCAAAAAAGCTATCGCTAAAAAAACACTAGAGGACGAATTTGATAAGTGTTTAAAAGGGGTTACTCCGAATGCCGAAGTCTTAAATGCCTTTAAAAAGGTCATTTTAGATGTTTGGGGCGGTCATTCAAAGGAACTAGCTCAAAGGAAAGAAGTAGTTAAAAAACAAGTTGCCTCATTAGAAAAAGAAAAAGACCGGCTGTTAGATTTGGTTAAAAGAAATATACTGCCTGATGAGGATTTTAAAATTGACTTTGCTAGAGTTAAAGGTTAGCTCATGGATAGAAGCTTAGATTTACAAGACTACACTCACAGCGGTCAAAATTTTGATGTTGAGCGCACTATTAATTTTGTCTTCGGCTTCCTCGTAGACTTGCCCACGCTCTGGCCTAAGACAACTTACTGGCAAAAAACAAAACTCATGGGTTTGATTTTTCCTAAAAAACCAATTTACAATTATCAAACATTTACAACCCCAAAACTTTCGCATATTTTTCAAGCAAAAACCGCCTACGCAGGCGGTGAAAATGCTTTGGTGAATTTTCTTAGTGAAGCTCACACCTATTATATCCAAAACAGCTAACTTTGCCTACCCCATTACCCCCTGCAATACACCCTTGCCGAGGCCAAAACTTTAGCCTAAAATGGAAGCAACTGGTACTTTCCAGCTGTATGAACAGCTGTATGAACATCATTCATACAGTTTGGCTGTTAAACCCCTTAATTCCATTACCTCTCACTACTCCAAATACCCCTGACTACTATATATCACCAGATAATCTAACTGAACGACAAAATAGATAATAATACTAAAAACAATATACTACTAAATACTATACTTAAAATACTTAAATACTAAATACAAATATACTAAACTAACTTAAAACAAACCAAAAAAACAAAGGAAACAGAGAGGGGAAAATGGGGGGGGTGGAAGAAAGACCGAAAACAGGAAAAAAATGGGGAGGTGAAGACAAAAGACAAAAACAGAGCAAAAGACGAGAAATACCAATATATAGATTTACAGGTTTGGTTCTGGTGAGATTTTATCCTTTTTTTAACACAGCAGGGATATTGCCGTCCATAATGCACTTGCCGGTATAAAGTGCTCCCTCTTCCACTTTCAAGGTTGGACAAGTTATGTCAGCGGCAACCTTGGCGGTGGACAACAAAATCAAGCGTCCCGAGATGTTTAAATGGCCCTGAACTTCTCCTCCAATAACCGCGCTTTCCGCTTCCACTTCAGCCGTAACTTTTGCATTTTGGGTTATAGACACGATTTGGCTGGTTGTGATCTTACCTATAACTTGGCCTTCAATTTTAATAGTGCCTTGGCTGATCAACTCTCCCTGGATGTTAGCCGATGGACCGATTACAGTTTCTGCCTGATCCTCCAAATTACCCTGAAATTTCTTGTCCATAAAGTTCCTTTCTGCGAGTATTATATATCCAAATCGTTAATATCGACCAGCGGCTATAAGATTTGTCTTGTTGTGGCCATAAGCTGTTAAAAAAGTTGTAATTTTTGCCTAGCCCCGGGCTCTTTAACAGAGCCCGGGGCTTTAAATTAAGATTGTCCAAAAGGCTTAAAAAGTGATAAAATTAAGATATACTCTCTTGCTAAATTAATTCCGATTATATGATCTCAAAATTAAGGGTTAACAGTTTTTCAAGCTCCGGTTTGTATTGAGCGATGTTTTTAAAAAAATCATGTATAGCGCTTGTAAACTCAACAAAAGTTTTGTAATACTTATTGGCTTTAACTTTCTTTTTCATGAATTTCCAGAGCCGTTCAATTAAGTTAAGGTTTGGGGAATATGGCGGCAAAAACAACAGTTCAATACCTAACTGTTTTGCTTCCGCTGTTACCAAATTACTGTGGTTGTACTTGGCGTTATCCAGGAAAATGTATATGGTTTGGGCTTCAGGATAATCTTTTCTGATTTCCCCTAAAAATACCGTCATCATTTGCCCATCACAGTTATCGGTCGTCGTCAGAATAGTCGGTTTGAAGTTTTCCACGCCAATGGCACCGATGACGGTCAATCTTTCCCGGCCGCTATTGGATGGCACGGCTTTGGTTTCATTTTTACCTTTAAGTTGCCAGCAGTAGCTATTATCAACATTGTGGACTTGGTGGGCGGGGTCTAAAAATAGTACAATATCCTTATCCTCATTGGCTTTCTTTATGGTTTTAAGAATGAACTTTACGAAATCCTTCTGAACTTCCTGTGTCGGCGCGCCGCTGGGAACTATACGGGTTTTTTTGTAAGATAAATTGAGTTTTTTTTACAGCAACGCCATAACCAGCTTTGTTCCATTTCAATTGAGTACTTTTCCTTAATCCAGGCCTGCATTTCAGCTAAAGTCGTAATGGTGTTGTCTTTTACATCCTGTTTGATTTGCTCTACATAATCATTAATTTTTGACTTTCGCTTATCTTTAAATTGCAGTTCACATAATCCTGGGAGTTTCCCTGATTGGTAAATTTTTACCCAATCTGTGATTGTATCCATGCATACATTCAGCGCTTCCGCGATCTCCTGATGGCTTTGCCCCTGGCTTAAGAGCTTTATGGCTTCAAGACGGCGCAAAACTCTGGCATTTTTCTCCTTTTCTTGTAGTTGTTTAATCTTCTTAAGCTCGCTTACCGACAATTTTATTTGGTACATTTTGTTAGGGTTAAGGTTATTAGCCTTAGTCTAACATTTCGGAATTAATTTAGCAAGAGAGTATATACTATAAAAGTAGCTATAAAATATATTTATGTCAGAAGAACAAAAAAGGCTGTTAGAAAAACAATTATGGGGCGTTGCGAATGTGCTTCGCGGGAAGATGAACGCTGATGAATATAAAAACTATATTCTTGGCTTTATTTTCTATAAATATCTTTCTGAAAAGCTGGAGCGCTATGTAAATGAAAAACTTTTAGTTAGCGACAAAATTACTTTTGACCAAGTAAAAGAAACTGCGGCAGAAGGCCGGGAATATCTGGTACATACAAAACAGGCTTGTATTGACGAGCTTGGTTTTTATCTTAAACCGACGGAACTTTTTTCATACCTGGTTAAAAAAGGGAAAGGTGAAATAAAGGGTCAAACAACCTTTATTCTTGAGGATCTTAAAAATATCCTTAACGATATAGAAAAGACCTCCGCCGGAACAGCAAGCGAAGACGACTTTAAGGGCTTGTTTGATGATATCGACCTTGCTTCCTCAAAGCTGGGTTCACGGGAAAACGAAAAGAACGAAGTTGTTGTGGAAGTGCTAACGCTTCTAGCGGGTATTGATTTTAAACTTGAAGACGCTAAGAGCGATCTGTTAGGTGATGCCTACGAATATTTAATTGGAGAATTTGCGGCCGGGGCCGGTAAAAAAGGCGGCGAGTATTACACCCCCGCTCAAATATCGCGTTTGCTTGCACAAATTGTTTCGTTAGATAAAAAACGTATTAAATCTGCTTACGACGCAACCTGTGGTAGCGGCTCCCTTTTGCTTCGTCTTGGTGAATTTACGGACGTAGCTAATTATTACGGGCAAGAACTTAATCCAACTACATACAACCTGGCCAGAATGAATATGATTTTGCACGGGATAAATTTTACTCGTTTTTCCATTCGCCAAGGCGATACGCTTAAAGAAGATATGTACCCAGACCTAAAGGCCGAGGCGATTGTTGCCAATCCACCTTTTTCCGCCCAGTGGAAAGGAGACACAGATCCAGCCCTAGCGCACGATGACCGCTTTTCCCAATACGGCAGACTGGCACCTAAAAGCGCCGCGGACTATGCCTTTGTAACTCATATGCTTCACCACCTTGCCGACAACGGCACAATGGCCATAGTCTTGCCTCATGGCGCGCTTTTTAGGTCCGGTGCGGAGGGCCACATAAGAAAATATATTATAGAAAAACAAAACTATTTGGATGCGGTTATCGGCCTGCCGGCAAACCTGTTTTATGGAGCCTCCATTCCCGCAACAGTTCTTGTTTTTAAAAAATGCCGCAAAGATGATGAAGATATTTTGTTTATTGATGCTTCCATAGAATTTGAAAAGAGAGGTAATCAAAATTATTTAACAAATGAACACATCGCCAAAATTTTTGAAACCTATAAAGACCGAAAAGAAATAGAAAAGTATTCCCACCGCGCAACCATAAAAGAAATTCAAGAAAACGATTACAACCTAAACATTCCGCGCTATGTGGACACATTTGAAGAAGAAGAGATTATTGATATAGAAAGCGTTGCTAAGATACTCAAAGAATTAAACATAAATGAGTTAAGTCTACAAAAAAAGATTGCGGAATTTTGTGAGGAACTAAAAATCAACAAACCTTTTTAATTATGCCAGCAAAAGCCGCACAACTGCAAAATAAAAAAATCCCAAAACTCCGCTTTCCGGGTTTTTCTGGTGAGTGGGAGGAAAAAAAGTTGGGGGATATTTCCGATAGAATTACAAAAGGGACTACCCCGACTACGTTGGGGTTTAACTATACTAAGAGCGGAATTAATTTTATTAAGATTGAATCAATTACCGAAGACGGCAATTTTTTAATTGATAAATTTGCTCATATTGATGAAAATTGTAATCAGGCCTTAAAAAGGTCTCAGTTAAAAGAAGGTGATATTTTGTTTTCAATTGCTGGGGCTCTTGGGCGGGTGGTGATGGCTAATAAAGATGTCCTACCTGCCAATACAAACCAGGCACTTGCGATTATTTCACCAAAAAGTGGGGTTAGTTCAAAATATATAAGGGAAGTTTTGCGTTCGGATTTTATTCAAAACCAAATTAACAGACTAAAAGTAGGATTGGCTCAAAGTAATATTTCTTTGGCCCAAGTTTCTAATTTTAGTATTCATACACCCTCATTGCCCGAACAAAAAAAGTTAATAGGTTTTGTTGGGGCAGTTGATGAGTGGATAGAAAATTTAAAAAAGCAAAAAGAATCTTTTGAATCCTACAAAAAAGGAATAGTACAAAAAATATTTTCCCAAGAAATCCGTTTTAAAAATGAAAAAGGAAAAGATTTTCCCAAATGGGAAGGGAAAAAGTTGGCGGATTGCTTAGATTATGAACAGCCAACTAATTATATTGTAAAAAGCACAGAATACGATAGTAGTTACAAAACCCCTGTTTTAACTGCCGGTAAAACTTTTATATTGGGATTTACAGACGAAACGAGTGGAATTTTTCTGACAACTGATTTGCCTGTAATAATATTTGATGATTTTACTACAACATCGCAGTTTGTTGATTTTCCATTTAAAGTTAAATCATCGGCGATGAAAATTTTAAAAGCAAAAGATGGGACCGATATAAAATTTATATATGAAGCTATGACCCAAATTAAATATGAAATTGGCGGACACGGCAGGCATTGGATTTCTAAATATTCAAATATAAAATTACCCGTTCCAACCCTTCCGGAACAGCAAAAAATCGCAGATTTTTTAACTTCGGTCGACAATGTAATAGAATCTAAACAACAACAAATCACCCAAGCCGAGCAATGGAAAAAAGGCTTGATGCAAGGGTTGTTTGTATAGAGGTATATGAAAAAAGATAAATTTATAACAGAACTAAAAGAAATAATTCAGAGTTCGAATGTGAACTTTCTTTTTGGTGCTGGTATTTCTACTCCATTCTTGCCAATCTTAGGTGGTATTGAAAGCGAAATAAATAATGCAATTAGGGACAACAAAACCAAAGAGCAAATACTAGGTTATAAAAAGTATATAGAAACGGTAATGCTTCCAAATAAAAAGGTTTTTTCACAACAATTTTCAACAGATTCCATAAAAAATGCAACAGGAAATAGTTTAAAAAATAGTAACGGTGAGGACAGGACTGAAGAAATTGATTTTAGGGATACAAAAAAATCTTATGAAAAATTTTTGCAAACAATAACTAAGCTAATTTTAGAAAGAGAAACTACCATACTTAATAAACAAGTTAACATATTTACTACAAATATTGATCCATTTTTTGAAAAAACTTTAGAAGATTTGTTCATTGATTATAATGATGGTTTTTCAGGAAGATTAAACCCTACGTTTTCTTTATCTAACTTTAAAAAATCTGTCTTTCAGAGAAGTTTGCATTTTGATCATAAATCAGAAATCCCAATTTTTAATATTTTAAAAGTTCATGGTTCGCTTACTTGGAAATATGAAACCAGCAAGACAGGAGAAGATAGAAAAATATTGCTTTCTTCTAAGCTTGATCATTTTGATAGTAAGTTGTTAAAAAGGACTGGGAAAAGGTTTACAGATGATTATAAAGAAAAAATACTTGTTGTAAATCCAGAGAGTGCAAAGTTTTCTGAAACAGTACTAAATAAATATTATTATGAGTTATTACGCTCATATTCTAGTGAATTAGAACGTGTAAATTCTGTTCTCTTTGTGATTGGCTTTTCAATGACAGACCAACATATTAAAGAAATAACTAAACGGGTTGCAAAATCAAATCCGACACTGCGGATTTTCATATTTTTACACTCAAAAGAAAAAAGAAAAGAAATGGAAGATAAGATGGAAATTCTCAAGTTTCCAAACATAACGATTGTTTTGAATGAATTTGAGGGAGAAGAAGAGATCCATTCTTATGATTTAAGTACGGTTACAGAAGTTTTTTTTAAGCGAATTAACTTGAAACCTGAAAAGCATGAGTAATGAACAAATACAAAGAAGCCTTACTAAGGAGTCAATTTTTATTATTGGCTACGTTTCTTCTGTTGAGGGCAGAAAGGTAAAAATTAAGGTAAATAAAAATAAAAACTCATCCCATCTTTTATATCAGGGCAAAATTTTAAAAAATGTTTCTGTTGGTGGTTTTGTAAAAATTATGAAAGGGTTTGTTGAAATTATTGGTAAGGTAGAGGGAGAATTTATCACAACCGAAAGGATTTTTAATGAAGAATATAATAAAGAAGAACAAAAAATTGTCCGATATTTAGAGGTTACTTTATTTGGACATTTTGATGGAGTTAAATTTGAGCAGGGTATTAAAGAAATGCCATTAATTGACAACAAGTGTTATTTGTTAGATAAAGAAGAATTTAATATCTTACATCAATTTTATAAAGATACAGAACAAAAAATACCCTTGGGTCCTTTAACAGAAGAGCCTTCTCAAGAAATTGAAGTAAGTGTTAACGGTTTGTTCGCCAGCCATATTGGTATTTTTGGAAATACCGGTAGCGGTAAGTCTAATACTTTGGCAAAGATTTATCATGAGCTATTTAAATTATATAAAGACAACTCCAATTTTAATGAAAATTCAAAATTTGTTATTTTTGATTTTAATGGAGAATATGCAAAAGAAATTAAAGGTGGAGACAAAGATGAGATTCTAACGGAAAATAAACAAGTGTATTTTTTAGATACAAAAAAGGAATTAAGTGCAATTGAAACAGATAAAAAGATACCCTTAAAAGAAGCCGATTTGATGAATGTTGAACTAATTTCCATTCTTTCAAATGCTACTGACAAAACTCAAAGACCATTTATCAGTAGAGCCATTGATTTTTACAGGAAAATTCATAAAGAAAAAGATGAGATGGGCAACGATAATAACCCACTTGAATTTTTTAAAAATATTCTCAAAAAAAGATTAAAAGATATTTTGTTAATGGTTATAAAAGAAAAGTCGCATATTTTATTAGATTATATAAAAATTATTCTGAGTATATCAGATACGGATACAAATTCAATCAAAATACCAGAATGGCACAATACTTTAAATTATTTTATGTTACCCCGTAGTACGGTACATAAACAAATTTCTGAAGAGGAAATAGTCAACTTAGATTTATATAATAAAATTGATGCCTATGTTTTCCCTAAAAATGCCATCTCAAAACTAATACATTTTCTTTACCTACAAATAATATTTGATGTCTATAATGATAAGGCTCAAAATGAGCATATTTCTCCAGCAATTAATAAATTAAAGAGTAAACAAAAAGATATAGAGAAGATATTAGATACAGAAAGTAGCAATTCAATTTTTCCATCTGGTAAAAATTTAGTTGTTTTAAATTTAAAAAATACTAATCTTGAAATTAAAAAAACATTACCCCTAATTATTGCCAAAAAACTTTATGAAGAACATAAAAATAATTATGAAGGCAAATCATTGCATTTAATTGTAGACGAAGCTCATAATATTTTATCGAGTTCCTCAGAACGAGAAAGTGAAACCTGGAAAGATTATAGACTTGAAACATTCGAAGAAATAATCAAAGAAGGAAGAAAGTTTAATGTTTTTTTAACAATTGCCAGTCAAAGACCTTACGATATTTCTACAACAATTATCTCTCAGTTGCATAATTATTTTATTCACAAATTGGTAAATAATTATGATATAAATGCAATTAATAAAACAGTGTCTTATTTAGACAAACTATCATTTGACTCTCTTTCTATACTTTCAACAGGTAGCTGTTTTTTTGCAGGTCTGGCTGTAAAAATTCCAGTAAAAGTTAGCATTGATCTCCTAGATAAAAAAAATAGACCTAATAGTGGGACTATTGTATTAGAAGAAATATGGAATAATAAATCATAATTTATGACTCATCAATCCGAACAACAACTTGAAAAAACATTAATTGAGCAGCTTAGGCGGTTGGGATTTTTACCTGTGGTGTTGGAAGACAGTGCTGCAATGATAGTCAATTTACGTAAGCAGTTGGAAAAGTTTAATGGGGTAGTTTTTACGCATGATGAATTTACAAGGATATTAAATCATTTAAACAAAGGTGATAGATTCCAGAAAGCCAAGACTTTGCGGGACAGGTTTGTTTTGACCCGGGATGATGGGAGTATCTTTTATGCGCGGTTTTTTAATATGGAACAGTGGTGCAAGAATGAGTATCAGGTGGCACAGCAAATTACCCAGGTGGGCAAGTACGAAAACAGGTACGATGTAACTTTGTTGGTAAATGGCTTGCCGCTGGTACAGGTGGAGCTAAAGCGCCGGGGGATGGAGTTAAAAGAGGCTTTTAACCAAATACAGAGATATCATAAGCATTCTTTTACCGGAACATTATTTGAATATATACAGATTTTTGTTATTTCTAACGGAGTCAATACAAAATATTTTTCCAATAACTCAAAACAATCATTTGAGCAGACTTTTTATTGGACAGATGTAGACAACAGGAAAATTAACCAACTGGATGAATTTGCTAACGTATTTTTGCAAAAGTGTACTGTGTCAAAAATGATTGCGGAATATATTATACTGGCGGAGACTACCAAAATCCCAATGGTGCTAAGGCCATATCAGTATTATGCAGTTAGAGCTATTGAAAAACGCGTTAAGGAAACTAACAAAAATGGCTATATTTGGCACACAACCGGATCGGGAAAAACTTTAACATCATTTAAAGCCAGCCAGGTGCTTTCGCAAATACCGGAAATCAAAAAAGTGATTTTTGTGGTTGACCGGAAGGATTTGGACATCCAAACAACTAATGAGTTTAATTCTTTTTCCGAAGGCGCGGTGGACGGTACGAACAACACTTACAGCCTGGTTAAACAATTGGAAGACAAAAACAGAAAACTTATTGTTACCACAATTCAAAAATTGGATATTGCTATTGGGAGAGAATCGTATTTAAAACAATTTGAATATTTGGCTAATGAAAAAGTGGTAGTGATTTTTGATGAATGCCACCGAAGCCAGTTTGGGCAGACCCATGCGCGGATAAAAGGCTTCTTCAAAAAAGCCCAGCTTTTTGGTTTTACCGGTACGCCAATTTTTGCCGAAAATAATGTTGGTGGCGTAACCACGGTGGATGTTTTTGAAGAATGTTTGCACAAATACATTATTACCCACGCAATTTCCGACAACAATGTGTTGGGTTTTGCGGTTGAATACGTTGGAAAATACAAACAAAAAGACCCAGATACGCTAGATGCGGATATTTTTGCAGATTCATTGGTGGAAGGCATAAACACCAAAGAAGTTTTGGAAAGCGACGACCGGCTAAATAAAATTACTGATTACGTTCTGGCGGATTGGAAACGAAAAACAAAGAATGGAAAATTTAACGCGTTATTCGCCGTTTCCAGTATTGAAATATTAAAGAAATACTATAAATTACTAAAAAATAAAAAAACGGCAGATTTTAGCCTTGCGACAATTTTTACTTATAAAGCCAATGAGGACGAAAGTTCCGATATGCTCGATGTGGATGTGTTTAATGATGAAGGGGCGGTCATTAACCAGCATTCGAGAGACTTTTTGGAAAATTGCATAAAAGATTACAACAAACAATATTCTACCAATTTTTCAACCGACCGTTTTTACGATTATTACCGAGACTTGCAAAAAAGAATCAAGAATAAGGAAGTTGACCTTGTCTTGGTGGTAAATATGTTTTTAACAGGTTTTGATAGCCCACGGCTTAATACGCTGTATGTAGACAAGAATTTACGCTACCACGGGCTTATTCAGGCGTATTCGCGCACTAACAGGCTGCTGAACTCCGACAAGCCCCACGGCAATATTGTGTCGTTTAGGAACTTAAAAGAGGCAACCGATACAGCCTTGGCGCTTTTTGGCGACGAAAACGCTAAAGAAGTCGTATTTAAAAAGCCTTACGAAATGCAAAAAAAAGAGTTTGAAGATAAACTTGCTGAATTGCGAGAAAAGGTGCCAACTATTGCATTTGTTGACGAACTAGAGGGCGAGGAAGAAAAAGCGGAGTTTATAAAGACATTTCGTGACTTGCTAAGAATCAAATCATCACTGGAAACTTTTGCGGATTTTTCATTTATGGATCTCGGGATAACCGAGCAAGAATTTTTTGATTACCAGAGCAAATACTTAGATGTTTATGAAGACCGTAAAAATAACAATAACGGACCCGAATCTATTTTAGACCAGATTGATTTTGAAATTGAATTGACAACCAGAGATATTATTAATTTTGACTACATTATTTTGCTTCTAGCGGGGATTAAAAACAGCACTTCCGATGTTGTGCGCAAAAAGAAAACTGAAGAAATTTTGCGTTTATTTGACAGGGATGTCCAGCTTCGTAAGAAAAAAGACTTAATCAAGAAATTTATTGAAGAAAATTTGCCAAAAATCGGCAAAGCGGACGATGTTGAAAAAGCCTTTAGCGATTTTTGGGCAAGTGAGCGTTCCGCGAGTTTAAAGAGCATTGCAAAGGCTGAAAATATTCCAGTTGAAAAGTTTGAGCATTCTGATTGGCGAATACCTTTACACACAAAAACTGCCCAATGGCCAGGAAATTGTTGATTTACTACCAGAAGTGCCTAAAATTAAAGAACGACAAGGAATTATTGACCGCATTAAAGGAGCAATCCAAAATATGGTTGATAGATTTGAATGGTAAAGTTGAAGTATAATATGAAAAATTTATGCCGCTTGAAGATTTGGACGATGAAATCAGAATGGAAGTTGACGAAGACGGGCTTAAGGAAGAATTAGCCGAGCAGATTAACAATGGCGACGCAGACGAGGCCTTACAAAGAATGGAAGATGTAGGGATTGATCTAGACGAATTGGACTTGTAAAAGCAAGCCCAATAAATTTTAATACAAACCAAAAAATGTAGAGCGGTTATTCATACCGCTCTTTTATGTTGTCTACGGCTTTTAAAACAGCCTTTGCTTTCTTATGGATTTCCATTTTACTGTCCGTTTATGGCCGGTCAAGGGTAAAAGCTCTTTATTTCCCGTAGGGCATAAATCGCTTTTAATCCCTTGACTGCCATAACCTGCGGCCAGTGTTATTTCGCCATAATAATTAAGCAAAGAAAGGAGTTAACATGCCACAATTCAAAAAGGCAGTTAGCGCAAAACAGGGACTGACGCCGGAGATGAAGTCAAATATCATCAAGGCGGCTTTGCAGAGAAGTATCAACTACTACTTGGAGTTGAGAAAGTCTGTAGATCCCAAGTCCAGCGACTACCACGATTACGGGAAAAAAGTTTCCTCGTACATCACGGTCAAGAATTCCCTCTAGACCGCTTACCAAAACCAAAACAAAAACAAAAATTCTTTCTTAAAATAATTAACAAAACACAAATGCTAAAAACACTAACAGCCTACTTCCAATACTTAATCACCTGCCCCAACTGCCAAAATTGCTGGAGCGCCAGCAGGCAAGAAATCATTGACCTGGACACCATTACCTGTCCGGGTTGCGGCTCCTGCAACCTTAACATCAAGAAATATTTTGAAGTTTAAACCAAAAACAAGATTTAGCCATCCTTCACAGGGTGGCTTTTTCTATGGGCCATAAGTGCAAAAAAATTGGCGCAAATAAATAATGGTGGTACCCTCCCATTGACATTTTTCTTTAATTGGAGTAAGATGATTTTAAGCTTATGAACCGACAAATTTCTGCCAAAACTGAAATGATGAAAATGTTAAACCTTAATCGCAAGGGCTGAATTTTGTTTTGTGTAAATCTTCAACATTCAAGGCCCTTGCAAAAGGGTCTTTTATTTTATTCCCATGAATTTTTATCTAAAAAATTTAAACATGATGATGGCTGCAACTTTGCTGGAAGCGGCCGTCTTGAGCGTGATTTAATTCGTTCTTAACACCGCCTCTTTCACAAAAGATTGAGGCGGTTTTGTTTTGTGCGAAAGTCGTGGTTTTGGCAATTTCGCCACCCATGTGACTGGAAACAAGCAAAAATTTGAAGGGGGTTTAAATGAATTTAGTCTATAAGACGTGGTTTATCGTAGGCGGTTTTCTGCTTTGGGTGTGTGACGCTTTACGCGGCACGGTGTTCTCTACTTCGTCAGATTGCGCTCAAGATGGAGACGGCCATAAAGCGATTACTAACCAAATGAAATGTGATCGTGCATCTGGCGAGGTTGCTCCCGTCGCTACCACGGCAGAACTGGGTCACATGATTTTGCGTGATCTACAGGTTGCCCGGCAAAACAACAAGCCGGCAGTAGTGCACGGTAACATCGCTCATCGTGACAGGGAAGGTAATGGAGCAGGATTCTGCGTGGCGCGCATTAGCGATAGCTGGGTAATTGCCACCGAGGGCGGTTACACATGGTCAGCATTTAGGCTATACGGTCTTTTGGAAAAAGTATACCGCTTGAATTGGGAAGAATGCATTGACTACCTTTTCGACCGGGGACTAATCAGCAAAAAAGACCACGAAGAGTTGCGAGATACTCAATTCCGAAGTCTCAAGCTGTCCTGGTTACTTCGTTTCTATCGGCTCGGATTTAAGCTTCCCGGACAGTGGGTAGAGATTGAGGAAATCTCCATTGACTTGCAAGAGCTTTTCGACACCAAGCAGGAGTTGGTAGTAGGCTATCGTGACCGATTCAACAATACTTACTTCCTCGCAACGGCAAAAATGATAGGAGGAAAGTTCGCGGATTGCGCCGTTGTATTGTCAAAAACGCTGGGATGGGGCGTGCGGGTTAAGTTCGTTCATCGCCTCAAAGACGTGCCGGAGGGACACCTGCGTCTGGTGGAAGTTTCTGCTGGCTACAATGGCGAATCCTTGATCGGTTTGGAGGCCAAGGCTTGTCCGAATGAAAAAGGCGTTTGGCCTGAACCGCTCCCCGGATGGTATTCAGGGATGCATGTAGAGTATGTAAGCCAGAGCCCCATATTCCCTGGGTTGTCGCACGCAGCGATTGACATTGTGATCGAGCGGGAAAGCGGTTCAACCTTTTTGGGGATACCCGAATTGCGCGGCTACCCAATTAGGTCGGGAAACCTTTGGGAAACGAAATGAGGAACAAATCGGATTATCAGCCAGGGCTTTGTCCCTGTTGCGGACAGGCCCTGCTGACGACATCAATAGTTGCGCTGGAACTCTGCGTCACTCAAGTCTCGGTCACCCTGATGATTGCGGAGGGACGACTGAAAGCATCAAAAATCGGCCAGTCTTGGATCATCGCCGAGGCTGACTTTAGCCGGTTCCTAGCCGACTGGCCGGGGCCGAGAAAAAAAAGGAAATCAAAAAAATGATAGTAATGCCATCGCTTGATCTGATCGAGGATGTCCTGGGTGACGCTCATAGTCACGGAATGTCCGTCCCCGGCTGTTTGCCAGCAGGCTTCAGTACCGAGCCTCCTTGGCTGCAAGGGTTTTTGCGAGCCGCCGCTGATATTGGTTTGGGGATGGGCAGAACGGTTATTGCACCACGCGACGAACAAGGTGGCTTACTGCCCCAAAACCAAGCCATCCATTTTCTGGATCTGACCGCCCAAGTCCCGCCGGTAGTAAACGAGTGGATTCTGGAAATGCGGGGCGTTCGCTTCGATCTTTGTCTGATAGGGGCGACTCGGCTTCGCTGGGCAATAAAGGAAGATATGCCAACGAGCTTGGTCGCGGTGTTCCAAGTCTGCGGCCACGGCGAGGATTGCCCCAGACGGCAAAAAGGAGACACCAGGGATATTGGGTTTTACGATATGTCAAAAGGTGGCCAGCAGCGGGCTGGTTTGGATTACACCTTGTTGGCCGTCGAGAAACCGGGTAATCCAAGGACAGGTATCTGCACCCTGCTAAGTACTAAGGCATGGGGCGGACCGACTACGGCTATTCTGGTGGTAAACCCCAATCACATTGAGCGGGAGTATTCGCTCGATGAAGAGCAGCTAAGGCCGAGACATCCACATGGCGGTCTGCGGCAGGTCAAATAATTAGAAAGCTAGAGAAATTATAAAAGGAGGTTTGCTGAAGCGTTGAGCTTTCAGCATGAAACGAAAAAGCGAAAAAGCAGCCGCCCAGCCTCATTATCTGGACACGGTGGGCTTTTTTGTTTTGTTTATATTTTTTTAAAACTAAAAACTTTTTTGCTTCCGTAGGGCTTCCCATTGTAACTCTGGGTTTTTGGCCGTAAAGGGGCGGCTTCTTTATTCCGCTGCACGCCTGGGCATAAATCGCCGCGGGGCTGCACCCTTGACTGCCAAAACATTCCAGAGTTCTTTTTGGTTGCCATAACAAGTAATCAAAAAGGAGTTTTATGGAATACCAAATCAACATTAACTACAGCTTCACAGCTGAAAACGAAAACGAGGCTAAAGAGAAAGCCCAAAGCTACGTAAGTAACAATTTAAACGTTAAGGCAGTGCGGGATGCAATTTGCAGTCCGCTTGAAATTGCCTTAAGGTGTAAAGACATTAAAAAAGCCCGAAAAGAAAACTTCCGAGTCTTTTTTCTAGACACTCAAAACAGAATTACCGGTAAAGAAACGGTTAGCATTGGCACATTAAACGCTAGCATTATCCATCCACGGGAATGTTTTAGGACTGCTATTTTAAAGAATTGCTGTTCAGTGATATTCGTCCATAACCACCCAAGCGGTAGCCTTGAGCCATCAACAGAAGACCTTGCTGTTACCAAGCGATTGGTAAGATGCGGGAAAGCTCCTTGGTATTCACGTACTTGACCACGTTATAGTAACTGCTGATTCGCATACTAGTTTGAAAGAACGAAACCTCCTTTAAGATATAAAGGAGGGAAAATTAATAGGTAATGCGCTTTGCCTCGCCCGCCCTTGCGCGCGCATTTATCTAACAGCTCCGTAACCGCGCTACTCATAAAAACTCAAAAAGCTTTACACGCCCGGATGTATCAACAGTCAGCCGCCCGCCAAACCTGCCGAGTTTGACTGTTTGCTCCGAGCTATAAATGGGCTTAAGGAACTTGTCAGGCGTGTGTAATAGTGCAATATTTGTTGTAACAACCCTGATGTTATGGAGCCTGGGTAAATTAGTTAAGGCGTTTAACCAAAACGACTGCTCCATGCCCGCTGTTTGGAAAATGAGCCTTAACGTTATAGCCTGTCTTTGCTCAAAACTCAAAAAATCCAAGTATCTTTCAATTTTCTTAATCTGGGCTGTTTTGGATTTTGACGTGCGTTCCAATTCGCTGTAGACACAATGACTTTGGCCTTGATGGGTATAATAGACGGTATAATCGGGAGTTAAGGATTCAACAGTCTTGTCGCTTAAGATGTTTTGGCCTTGGGAACTTAGTTCACCTTTAAATTTGATGTCTAAATCTTTTGTCTTGTTTTGTGCTTCTAGACTGGCCAGTTCCACAACTGCTGATTCGTGTTTAAACAAGTGCGGAGAAAACAGAGTTTTAGCCTTGGGATAGTTTGACAGCTGGCTTTCAGAATAAAGGCCGTGTTCGGCTAAGACTTTAAGGCCGGAGCGGGAGAGTATATAGTAGACGGGGATGCCGTTTGCGGATTCCGATGAAATTTTAAAGCTTTCCAAGTAACCTGCCTGCCACATCCTACGGAGCTTTAAATAGACGTATTGGACATAGTCCTTTTGGGTTAAAAATCTGGAGATATGCCAGCCGGTGGCCAGTTTAAATTCAAAAATCAAACCTAAAACTTCCAAAGCCGATTGGTTAATGTGCAGGTGGTAGCTTTGGCCTTGGGGTCTTGGGGTTAATTTAACATTGGGGTTATTAAAATTCATGGGCAAATAATTTTAAAATCAAAAATTGTTAAATATTTTGTGGCTCTGGATCCTCCGGCTCCGGCGGTTCTTCCATCTGCTGGTCTTTGCCTCCCGTTCCTTGATCTGGGGCGGCAAAGGTTCTATGCTTTCCCATAGCTTCGTGAAATTTATTTTCTTGCCCTCCTGAATAATAGAGAGAATTTATGGCGGTGCGCTCTTTTAATATGTCCTCAAGGGGTGTACCGTACTTGTCCATAGCCATATTGATAAAGTAATCCTCCATGTCTTTGGAAGCGTCTTTGGGATGTTCTGTTTTCTGGATATTAATAGACAGGGGGTCTTGGGGTATACCATTAACCAAAGTCTTGATGTAAGCGGTACCTGTGGGCAGGTTAATAATGTCTTCAACTAAAACCTTCTGGCCTAATATCTTTTCGGCAATCTCGGCGTCATCCACCGACTGGGTCCGCATAAAGATTTTGGTGGCAATGTTGGACTCTATGGATTTTTGTATACGAATATCCAGCTGACCCATAAACTGGTTAGAGATGACTAAGGCCGTGTTAAAAGCCCTAACCTCGGAAAACAAGGTCTCAAAGATGTCGCTGGCCACTCTTTGGAACTCATCTACCACAAAGACTGCTGGTTTTCTGTCCTCGCTGTTAAACCTAGCCTGACCAAAGATAGCCTCGGCAATATGGGCGGTTAGATAAACTGAATAGTACTTTTTCATCTGCTCGCTGGAAGAGCCAAGGTTAGCTATAAATATCTTGCCGGTGTTAATCATATCTTCAAAGGATATTTTTGTACCCTGTCTGTCCACGATATTCATAAACTCGGGATAATCCAAAAACTTGCCCAACTTGTTGTTAGTTGTGGCCAAATACTTAGCCAGATCGTTGTTTGTTCGGTTTAAAATTGAATCCTGCCAAAACCCCTTAAGCCGTTCCGGCAGATATCTGATAATGTTTTTAATCTGGCTTTGCTGGTGGAGCAGTAAGTCAAGGCCGGACAGAGATTGCTCGGGCAAGACAAAAGCCGTAGCAAACAGTTGCCTTAGGATGTTTTCCAGTTCCGGCCCCCAAGAATAACTGGAATCTATTTGCACAAACCTTTTCATAATGGAGATTAAAAACTCCAGTTTTTCCTCATCGGTCTTGTCCCCGGAAAACTTGGAAAAGAACGGAAAAGCCAAAGGCCTGTTCTTTTGTCTTTGCGGATTAAAGTAAACCACATCTTGTTTCCTGTTCTCAGGAATCATGGTTAATAAATCCGTGGCAAAGTCGTTTTTAGGGTCAATTATCAGTAGGGCAGTTTTGGGTAATGCTGCTAGGGCATTCTTTTTGCCAGCCATAACCCTGGCGAAGCTCAATAGGGTAAGCGGATATGTCGTTGTCTTTTTCCAGTAGGCTATGGAGAATGGTTTTTAAAGTCTCGGACTTGCCGGAGCCGGTACCGCCAAGGATGTAAACGTGCTTTTTCATGTCTTCCCAGCTGGCAATGCCGATTGGTGTTTCTTCCTGCATACGGAAATTGGCATGACCCAGGGAGATGAAAAAATTGTCTGAATATTCCCGAAGCGCTTGGCTGGCCGGGAGTTTTTTAAATTTAGTCAGCCTAATGGAAGATACCGTACCTCCCGTGGTATTCGGCAAGTGCCAGAAAGAGTATAGCTCGCTGTCAGAGATGACCTGCCCGTAGTTTTTGAACTTGGCAAATGGCCATAAGGGAAAACGCTTTAGGCGGAACACCGGCTTTTGGGCGATAATCTCTGTCAGCTTGCCTTTCCGCTCAAGAGCACCCACCTGTTTGGTAAACAGGTGTTGGTGCTTAAGGGTATTCATGTTCTTTTGATTGATTTCCGTTAACACCCCTTGGATACTTTTGAGTTTATCTTCCGCACTGTGTTTGGTATCGGCAATAGCCCAGTAGGAAATAATGGTCTGGAAAAGAGGGGCTTTCATCTTTTCAATCATGGCGGAGTTTAGGGCATTGGCCAGTTCCGAACCGCTGCCAAATTTCTGAATGGCCAATCTTCTTTGGTTTTGGTCTACCACCCCTTTTTGTTCCTGCTCTTCAATAAGGTAGTGGATGATTTGATTGAAGTAATGGGAAGAAGGGGAGATTAAAATATTGTAGGCCATAAACTGCCCTGGCTTTAGACCTTCCATAACCGAGATAATAGAGTCTACAGGGTCTGATGATACGTCTTTTAAGGTTTTAACTCTATGGTAAAATTGTCCCTCAATAGTAGTTTCGCCGTAACTTAAAAAGCCTTGTGGAAATTGCTTGATTTCCTCAAGGGCTTTGGATTTTTCTAGCATAGTAATCTCCGCATTGGGATAGGCATTGAAAATGGCCTTTTCAATGCGCCCAAAGTCAGCCCCCGGCACCTGTAGCCTAAAGGAGATATACGGGTGCTGGGCCCAAATCTGCATACTGAAAAATACTTGTTTACTGCGTTTGACTTTCCAATGCCGCCAGAGCTTTTGGAAGAAATAAATTAGGCTAAAGGTAGTGGAAAAATTATGAGCACCTTCCACCGGGTCTTGGTAAATTGAATGGAAGGCTTTGAGGATTTTTTGCTGGACTTGGAACGCCGTGGTTTGGGAATTTTTAGGGATGGTGATTTCAAAATACAGACTATCTTTAAATTCTGCTTCCAAGTCCTTTTTTCTAAGTTTTATCTTCTCAAAAGCGTGTTTGGGGAAAAATCCTAGCCAGCTTAGTATGAAATATACAACCAGTAGAGAAAATAAGGAAGAGGCGATGTGAGAACCTGTCTGAAGCCACGCAGGCATTTGGTTGAACTGGTGGGACAAGACGGCCTGTCCTGCTGCGCCGCCTTGGTGCAAAAGATAATACGGTGGCAAAGGGGTACGGGAGACCGGATGGGCGACAACGTATTTGGAAGTTGCCATAAAATCAAATTTAATTTTTTAAATCAGTCCACCCCCTCTAAACCGCCGCCTCCGGCGGCGGGAGAAACTACCCCCCCACTTTTCCCCTCTCTGTTTCCCTTGTTTTTTTGGTTTGTTTTAAGTTAGTTTAGTATATTTGTATTTAGTTAGTATTAAGTATTTTAGTATTTTAAGTATAGTATTTTAGTTATTATTATTTTTAGTATTATTATCTATTTTGTCGTTCAGTTAGATTATCTGGTGATATATAGTAGTCAGGGGTATTTGGAGTAGTGAGAGGTAATGGAATTAAGGGGTTTAACAGCCAAACTGTATGAATGATGTTCATACAGCTGTTCATACAGCTGGAAAGTACCAGTTGCTTCCATTTTAGGCTAAAGTTTTGGCCTCGGCAAGGGTGTATTGCAGGGGGTAATGGGGTAGGCAAAGTTAGCTGTTTTGGATATAATAGGTGTGAGCTTCACTAAGAAAATTCACCAAGATATTACACAAAGGAATTTTTCCAACTTTCCCAAGGGCTGCGCTTAGCGCAGCCCATTGTGTTTGTGGGGTGGAAACAATTTTTTGATTTTTTAAAAACAGGTTCGGGAACAGGGAAGATTTTTTGGGGGACGCAGAACGCAATTAACTTATTCACCTCCACATATCAGGAATAAGCTGTTTAACCTTCTGATCAAAAGTTCCGCCACGTGTCGGGTCAGGTCTTGCAATTTCTTTTGTAGTATAGGCAGCAAAGTCAGCCATTTGTTTTGGCTCACTATCAGAAGATTTTGAAAAGTTTTTTCCGGTAAAATTCCAATCTCCTTGGTCACTTGCTTCTGCATGTATCGCATTTGGTAAAGGAGGGATAGAGCCTGCAAATTTATGTATGAAATTTATATAATGTGTGGGTTGTCCGTCGGCGTTACAATTTTGAGAATCAAAAAAATGCTTTCCCTTTTCCGGATTTAAGACATATGCGGCACTTCGTAAGCTAAATGGTAATACGCGCATAAGTCTCAAATGATACTCGTCAATCTCGTTTAAATTACTTTTTTCGGGGTTTTGTATGGTATAAATCATTGAGTATCTGTTTAGTGTCCCTCGTGGGTCAGAGGATCTGAAAGTAAAACCAGTAAAATTTATTAAGACTCTACACTGTCTGTTTATTGGCTTGGTTTTATCTTCCCATAAGGGTATTACTCGCAACACCGAGCCGTTACTTCTAACAAAATCTGACCCAAAATCGTTTAAGGTTAAATTTCTAACTTCTTTAGGAACATCCTCTAGCCAACTAAGACCTTTTACGACTCCATCAACGTAAGACTTTCTTTGCTCGGGGGTCTCAAGCCCTGGAGAGTCTATTTGAGAATTCCATTCATATTGAGGACGGTATACATTATTATTTTTCCCTATGTTAACTAAAAAATATTGGTGGTTCTTTACAATGCCCGCAGCGAAATGATTAGCAATGCTCAAATCTCTATTGTTTGAGCCAGGAAAGCATTCATCTACCTGTTCTTTCAGGCCTCTGTTTTCCCAAACATCCCAAGAACGGCGAACTTCTCCCTCTAAATTATCGTGTGTTGGTGGCGGATAATTGCCACCGCCGGTTTCTGCTGGCATATAAAATATATCGCTATATTATTATTTAATAAGATCATCTACTCCGACATTTAAAGCTTTGGCAATTTTTGCCAAGGTTTCTATTGTAGGATTTTGGTTAGCGCCGGATTCTATTTTAATCATTGTGTTGTAAGTCACATCGGCTAACTTGGATAGACGGTCTTGTGAAATACCGAGTTTATTTCGGTATTTTTTTATGTTCCCAGAAATTTTAGATTTATTGCTTGACCGCATAGTAATATAATACTATTATTAAAATAATAGTCAAAGACTTTTATAATACATTACTATGATACCAAAAAATATCTCTTCCGTAAACAACTATTTCCTCTACGCACGCAAATCCACCGATGTTGAAGACAAGCAAGTCCGGTCTATTGAAGACCAGCTTGCGGTTTTAAGGTTGCTGGCCAAGGAACAGGGGTTAACTATTGCCGACGAGTTCATTGAAAAGCAATCAGCCAAACGGCCGGGTCGCGCTGCCTTTGCCATTATGCTTGCCCGCATACAAAAGGGTGAGGCTCAAGGCATTGTCTGCTGGAAGCTGGATAGACTTGCCCGTAACCCCGTAGATGCCGCTCAGATAGAATGGCTGCTGCAGGAAGGAACGATAAAACACATCCAAACCCCGGAGCGCAGTTATTATCCCGCTGATAACGTTATGCTCATGAATGTAGAATTTGGGATAGCCAATCAATATGTCCGTGACCTAAGCACCAACACTAAGCGCGGACTTTACCAAAAAGCTAAGCGTGGGGAATATCCGGGACTTGCCCCATTAGGATATTTTAACGATTTACGGAGTAAGACCATAGTCCAAGATAAAAATACTGCCCCCATAGTCAAACAAGCTTTTGAACGCTATGCCGAGAGCCGATATAGCTTGGAAGATATAGCCACTTTCTTTTTTGCCAATGGGATTGAAACCAAAGCTACTATGCGTTGGCAGAGTTCAGGAGGTAACGCCATGAAGCGCGACCAAGCAGCATATATTCTGTCCAACCCATTTTATTGCGGTCTGTTCAGATACGGAGGAGAACTGCACCAGGGTAATCATCATCCTATCGTTACCAAGCAACTGTTTGACAAGGTTCAGGAAGTCTTAAAACAGCGAGGCAAAACCAGCCGTCAAGTCAGTAACCCCAAGCCCTTATGTGGCTTGTTTAGATGCGGAGAATGCGGCAGAAGCATTACCGCTGAAACCAAGACCAAACATCAAAAAAACGGTAATATCCACCATTACCTTTATTACCGTTGTACAAAGAAAAACACTACCTGCTCCCAACTGCATATCAGAGCCGAGGAACTAGACAAGCAATTGTCCAATGTCCTAAAAGGGTTTATTATGCCTAAGGAATGGGGTACGAAACTGGAAGCCATGGCGGACAAAGACGCAGAGCAAGGTTCGCAAACCACCGCGGCTTTTGTCCAGGACTTGCGGTTAAAGATACAAGATATTGACCGCAAGCAGGAGCGCCTTTTCCAAGGTTACCTAGAACAAGATATTGAACCGGATAAATACCGGCAGGAGAAGAACAAACTAACATCAGAAAAAAAGACGCACAGCGAGCAAATTGTCCGCCTGGAACAAAAGCAAAACATTTGGCTCGCACCTCTCAAAAACTTCTTAAAAGACGCACAAAAATTGGGCGAAATAACGCTTTCGCCCGAACTGCACCCCAAAAAATCTGCTGCACAAAAAATCTTTGGCTCGCACCTATTTTTAAAAAATCAAAAAATTGTTTCCACCCCACAAACACAATGGGCTGCGCTAAGCGCAGCCCTTGGGAAAGTTGGAAAAATTCCTTTGTGTAATATCTTGGTGGGTCGGGTGGGGATCGAACCCACGACAACCTGCTTAAGAGGCAGGTGCTACTACCAACTGAGCTACCGACCCGTATGGGAACTATGATAGTCTATATGATTTAAGCAATATTTTCAATATTAAGATTTGTAAGCAAATAATCCAAGAATTCTATTGTTCTTGGAGTATCAATTTAATGCTAAGTAATAACCAGGGTAATATAAACCGTTCTCACGTTTTTGAATGTTGGTAAAATCAAGTATACCTTTTGGACCACCGGAATAAATTTTCCGGTTTGTGGCCAAAGCCGCGTGAAGTGATACTAAGCCATCATAGGGGTTTGGATTTTCAGCATAAAAACCAGCGGTTTTGTTGCAAATAAACATGGCCTGTTCGTCAACATCTTCCAAACTATCTGCGCAACTTACAAACTTTAATCCTTTGTCCGTAAGGCTTTTATAAATATCGGGTATAGTTTTTTCGGGATTACCCTTGTAATAAAAAATTGTATTCTTGTTTGACAATTCAGACTCAAACTTTGGCTGAATACCCGCAGTTGAATAGGTTTTTTCCACGATTTTTTGTGTCCAACCTAATACCGGAAAATATTTAAAAGTATAAATCAAATTTTGCCCATCGTGAACGGAAATAATAACACTGAAACATTTTCCTCCTCTTGCGTAAATAGCAGTTCCGTCAATGGGATCTATTCCTAAGTAATAGCCGTTTGTCCCTGTAAATTTTGAAACCAAAGATGTATCTTCCTCTCCAAGTAGTCGGCAATTAACCAAATCTGTCTTTATCATTTCGCCTAGTAAAAATTCCTGGACTGCCAAATCGGCTTCCGTCACAATATCCGTGACGCTCCAACCAGTATTAGTTTTATTATGATGTCTGGCCGTGCTTTGCATTTTGGCAGCCATATCACCCGCTTCTACAAATATTGGTTCCAGCTTAGTTAAAGTTTCAATTAAACTCATATTTTGTCGTTATAATTTTAATAAAGCGTCGCCTTTTATGGTCAGGTCGGCTCGGTTAATGGCAGAAGCTCCAAAAAAGATGAATATTGATGAATGGTGCACCCGGTAGGATTTGAACCTACTGCCTCCTGGTTCGAAGCCAGGCGCTCTATCCAAATGAGCTACGGGTGCAAATAACTATTATATTATAGACAAGTTTGGGCAAAATTGACAGTTTAAAAGCTTCCGGCGGAACGCGGAAATCTTTTAAAACTTAGCCTATTGTCCGGATAACGGGGTGGAAGTCGGGTCCGCGAAAGGGTTGGACGTCGGCGCGTTTGTCGGCTGGAAATTTTGCGCCGCCTGGATGCGCCCGATAATTTGGTCATAAGAGGAAAAATCAACGCGGCTGGACGGATCGCTGGAAACAACCGGAAGCGGAGCGGGTTTATTAACCGTCAAAATAAGGCTGACGGAATTTTTTATTTCCAAAATTTCCAAACAAATAAGGATTAAAAAAATCACAAAAAACAACCAGCTTAAATTAAAGCCTTTGCCAAAAACAGCGGAAACATTTAACTGGGTAATTGATTTTTTCTGCGCGGCCATTGAATTTATTTTAACAAATAAAAATCCCCTGATAAATTGGCGTTAATCTGCCCCTTATCCCCCGAGCTCAGCGACAGGCCGTTAACAGTAGTAACAAAACTTAAGTTTTCAAGAGTCTGGACAAAGTCGGTGACATCGGCCAGACTGCCGGTCAGGTTTAATCCGTAAGACACCAGTACAATAGGGCTCTGGGTGGGAGCCGGAGTTTCGGAATTTACCGTGCCGTTGACGCCGGAAATTTCCATTTGCAGGTTAAATTTCTGGCTTAAGGCTTCCAGCGTTTGTATTTCGTCCACCAAAGTTATATCGCGACTAAAAAAACTATCGGGCTGATAAGCTTGACTGGCCAGCTTTTGCAAATCCGTCTGCGCCTCTTTAAAACTCTGATCCTCCGTCCGTAAAGTAGCCAAAGTCTGGCGGCTTTGAGCCATGCCGTCCAAAGTTTTAGTGTTTTGGATGTCCAAAATTTTAAAAAAATAGCCCAGCATCAAACCGCTCAGGATTAACCACCCCAGGCAGAGTATCATGATTTTATTTTTCGCGGAAAGACTTTTGGGCATTTTGGATTTTATGGATATGTCTGATAATTAATGCAGCAGCTTGCTCTGGATGTAAAAAGTAAAATGGAAATTAACTTCCGTGGGCTGGGCAATATTTTCCAGAGGATAATCAATGCCGTAAAAATCCCTCTGGTCCCGCAAAATATTATTGTAAAGCTGTATGACCAGGTCCCGGGTGGGGCTTAAGCCGGCAATGGTTACGGAGTCATCGGCGGGATTTACGACAAACGAGCTGATTTTAAGTCCCGCGGGCGGCAACGGGGCGAAAGCTTTTATGACTTGCGACCACTTGGGAGACGAAGCCGTCAGATTAGTATAATCGGCAATCAGGTTATTCTCGGTTTTAACCTGCTGCTTGACATCCGTGTTCTGCTGCTGGCCAATTTGCTGCTGGAGCGCGGCGACTTCGTTGTTTAACTGGCGGGACTTAATTTGCAGGTAAAACTTGACCCCCAATTGCGCCAAAAACACCGCGGCAAAACTGGCCAAAGACCAACTGGCAACCAGCCACAGGGTACGCAGCGTAAAATAATAATAAAGTTCTTTTTGCCTGGGTTTGGGAAGAAGGTTGATGATTTTCATGGAACCTGTTAAATAATTTTATAGTCGGCGCCGCGCATGGCCAAACCCATTACAGCGGCAAAATTCAGGCTGTCTTCGTCGTTAAAAGCGGCTGTTTTTTGCAGGCCCGAAACCTGCCAGGGGTTAGCTAGCTCCACTTTGGCAATTCCGACCTCCTGCAACAGCGGCAGTAAAAAATCCGGCAAATTTTTAAGCTTGGCGCTGCCGCCGGTAAGCACTATCCTCCGCACCTGCCGCCCCGAGTGTTCGGAATGGAACTTAAGGATGTTTTTAATTTCCGCTTCAAGATTATTTAAAACAGGCAGCATGCCGATTTGGATATTTGGATACTCCGTGGTGTTGGCCACGCCGACTTTACGCTTTATTTCTTCGGCCTTGGCGCTGGAGATGCCCAAAGCCTTGGCCAAGCTTTCCGTAAATGTCCCGCCGGCTATGGGAATGGTGGACGTAAACTGCAAGTTGCCGTCTTCAACCATAATCAGGCTGCTGTGCACCGAACCCAAATCTACGAGCAAAACCGCTTCCGGGAGGCCTTCTCCGGCAGGCAGCGCCGCCCTGACGCAGCTTTGCGACTCCACCTCCAAAGCCGCCGACCGGAGCCCTGATTTATCCAAAACTTCCAGATAGCCGTCAACAAAATCCTTGGGCGAGGCTATTATCAGAATATTCATTTTATCGCCGGTTTCACCGATTTTTTGCCAGTCAAGATAAACCTGGTCCAGCGGCATGGGAATAAAGCTTTCGGCTTCGTAAGGCACCGCGCTTTCGGCTTCCCCGCTACTCATTGCGGGAAGTTGGATAACCCGCACAAAAGACTTGGATTCGGGCAGACTTGCCACTACGTAATCAGTGGTGAATTTGCCGAAATCGGGCTTATCCAAACTTTGTTTCAGCAGGGCCGAAAAAATTTTAGCGTCTCCGATAATATCATTTACAACCAGACCCTTGGGCAAAAGCGCGCTGGAATAGGCTTTCAGGCTCAGGCGCTTGTCTTTTTTTTCCAGCTGCATCAGCTTAACGGAACTGGCGCTTAAGTCCAGGCCAAATGCAGTTACGCTGTTGGATAAAAATTTAATCATTGGTTTTGATAAATGCTGTAAATAGGAGTGATTAAGGATATGGCTAAAAGCCCGACTACCGCGCCAATCACCAAAATCAGAAGGGGCTCAATTATGGAAGATAAATTCCTCAGGGTATTGTCAACTTCTTCTTCATAATGCACCGCCAGCTGCTCCAAAATTTCCTGCACGCTGCCGCTTTCTTCGCCGACTTCTATCATTTGCGTGACCAGCGGGGGGAACAGGTCGGTATTTTTGCCCAGGACGTCGGCCAGCGGCTTGCCTAACTTTACCTGGGCCGCGGTTTCCCGCACCAGCAGGCGGTAAGGGATGTTGCCCAAAGATTCGCCGGCCACATCCAGGGCCTGGACAATGGGAATGCCGCTTTTTAAAAGCGAGCTTAAAATTCTGGAAAAGCGCGCCAGGTTGACTTTCTTTACCACGGTGTTGACCGCCATGATACGGAGGCTCAACATATCAAAAATGCGCTGTCCTTCGTAAGTCCGCAAAGCGGCGATAGCCGCCGCAATAAGAGCTATCATGCCGCCGATAACCAATACCGCGTGGTGACTCATAAAGTTGGAAAAGGCTATGACTACTTGGGTACTTAGGGGGAGCGACGCGCTCTGCTGCTCAAAAATGGAGGTCAGGTTTGGCAGCACGAAAATAGACATTAAAACTCCAATTATGACCATGGCGCCGACAATAACCGAAGGATAAATCATGGCACCGCGGACTTTGCTTTTTAAGTCGGACTCTCGATGCAGCTGGATGCTTAAATATTCCAGGTTTTTATCCAAATTACCGGAAATTTCCCCGACTTTAATCATGCTGACGATTATGTTGGGAAAAACCCGCGGGTATTTTTCCACGGCTTCGGAAAGCCCCTTGCCCTGCTGGACCTGGCTGTAAACATCCCCCAAAATTACCTGGAACCTGTGGTTTTTTGTCTGCTTGGCTAAAATTTGCAGGCAGCGGCTTATGGGAATACCAGCTTTAAGCATGACGCTGAGGTTTTCAATAAAACCGATTTTCTCGTCCAGGGAGATGCTGGCAAGCGACTGTAAAAAATCCATGGAGCCTTTTTTGGCTTGTTCGGTAATTTTTGTCGGCAACAGCCCCTGTTCTTTAAGCAGGTGGCCGGCCGCGGCTAAACTGGCGGCCTGGATAGTGGCCGATTCCCTGTGCCCGTCCTTGGTTAAAGCTGTGTAGGAAAATTCCATAGACTAAATGACAAAAATTAAAAAAATGACAAAATTGACAAAAATAGCATTAATGCCGTATCGAAGAAAGTTGCGGGATCCTCGTCGTCTAGGGTCAGGGATAAAACTATTAGATAAACACGGTTTGTTATTTTTTTAATTTTTATTATTTTTGCTCATTTTTGTCATTACTCTTTACTTACTCTGACTATCTCGTCTATCGTCGTTATCCCCTTAAGCGCCTTGATAAAGCCATCCTCCCACATTAGCAGCATGCCCTGTTTTTCGGCCATGTCCTGGATGTCCTGGGCGCTTTTATGCTCCATAATCATTTCGGAAACCTCCGGGGTCATTTCCAGAATTTCGTGGATGCCCGAGCGGCCCTTGTAGCCGGTGTGCCCGCATTTGTCGCAACCCTGGCCTTTGTAAAATTTAAGTTCGCCGATGGTTTTGGTTTTGGAGGCCGCCAGGCCGAGCTTGGACAAAGTCGCCATGAGTTTGTCCATATGGAACTGCCCGGACAAAGTTTCCACCGCGGCGTCATCCAGCTTTATGGGCGCCTGGCAATCTTTACAAATGGCGCGCACCAGCCTTTGGGCCAGCACTGCGTTAATGGTGGAAGCTATAAGGTAGGGCTCCACGCCTATATCCAAAAGCCTGGGCAATGCCGAGGCCGCGGAGTTGGTGTGCAGGGTGGAAAACACCACGTGGCCGGTCATGGCCGCGTGCACGGCTTCTTCCGCGGTTTCCCGGTCGCGGATTTCACCTATCATAATAATGTTGGGATCCTGCCGCAGCAGGGCGCGCAGGCCAACGTCAAACGTCAGGCCGATTTTGGGACTAACCTGCATCTGGTTGGTGCCGACAATACGGTACTCCACCGGGTCTTCAATGGTGGAAATGTTGACGGATTTGGTGTTGAGCAGGGACAAAATAGTGTAAAGGGTCGTGGACTTTCCGCTGCCGGTGGGGCCGGTTACCAAAAGCATGCCGTGGGGTTTTTTGATGTTGCGGCTAATGGCGTCCAGCGCGCTTTTTTCAAAACCCAAATCTTCCAGAGTCTGTGCTTTGGCCGACTCGTCCAATAAACGGATAACCACTTTTTCGCCGTCAAAAATAGGGATGGTGGAAACGCGCAGGGAAAACTTTACGGAATCTTTGTCGATTTTAAACCTGCCGTCCTGGGGCAGCCGGTGCTCGTCTATTTTTAAGTTGGTCAATACCTTAATGCGCGCCACCAGCGCGGCCTGAATAACTTTAGGCAGGGTCATAACGTCATGGAGCACGCCGTCAATGCGGTAACGCACGACCACGGAATTTTCCTGCGGCTCAATATGGATGTCGCTGGCCTTTTCAAACACGGCGTACTCCAGCAGCGTATCAACCACGCGGATGACGGGGATTTCTTCGGCCATTTTTTTTAAGCCGTCGTCAAAAGCGCTTTGCCCCTCGGCCTTGGCCGAATCCGTAATCGGCTGGGCGCCGGGAGCAACCAGGTGCTTAATTTCTTTTTCCAGGCTCAAATGATATTTGGACAGGCCAAAATCCAGGCTGGCGCGGCCGATTAAAAAAGTCTTGATTTTTAAACCCGTCTTTTTTTGAATGAATTCCTTGGTCTGGATATCCTCGGGGTCGGTCATGGCCAAAGCCAGCTCGTCTTTGTTTTTGGCAAAGCTGATGACCTGGTGGCGATGGGCAATGGGTTCCGGCACCAGGTTTAAGACATCCTGGGAAATTTGCTGGGCTGTTAAGTCAATAATCGGGGTTTTTAAAAGTTCTGATTTCAGGCTTAAAAGCTCAGCTTGGTTTAAAACTTTTTTTTCCAGAAGAAAATCTTCCCAGGGCTCAGGGGTTTTAAGCTGCGCGGCTTCCTTTTCCAAAACTTTAAGCTTGTCTTCGCCTAAAATCTTTTTTTCCTTCAGAGCTGAATTTAGCTGTTGTTTGTCCATTTAAAAAAATTTATTTTTATTTCAAAAGACCGGAACTTTGTAGTGATTATACCATTAAATCCCAAAAAATCAAAATAGAAAATGCCGAAAGGCGGCCAAATTGGCCGCCTTTCTTTAAAACTAATTATGGTCGTGTTTTACCTCCCCTGCCAGGTAAAGATATAGTAAACGGTTTTTAGGATGATTTCCAGATCAAATAAAAAGCCGCGGTGTTTGACATAGTAGAGGTCGTACTGAAGTTTGGCGCGCGATTCTTCCGTGGTGGTGGCGTAAATATTATTAACCTGGCCCCAGCCGGTAATTCCGGGCTTAACCAAATGGCGTTCATCGTAAAAAGGAATCTGGCTTTGCAGCACTTCCACAATGTGGGGTCTTTCGGGCCTGGGACCTACCAGGCTAATATGCCCCAAAATCAAATTTATAAATTGCGGCCATTCGTCTATCCGGCTTTTGCGTAAAAATTTGCCGACTTTGGTAATGCGCTGGTCCTGGACCGATGTGCCATCTTTATAATCCGACCTGTCCATAGTCCGGTATTTGTAGACTTTAAACAATTTTCCCCGCTTGCCCGTCCGCTCCTGGACGAATAAGACCGGCCCTTTGCCGTTAAGTTTTATAGCCAGGGCGCAAAACGGGTAACTGACCAGGAAAAAAAATATCCCGATAAGGCCCAAAATAACATCCACGAATCTTTTGCCCATATTATACAGGCGCTTCTCCTGGTAATCGATATTTTCCAGAAACCATAACTCGTTTAAGTCCGAAAGATAAATCCGCCGCAGCAAATTTTCATAAAAATCTTTGTGGTTGTAAAACATTACTCCCTGCGTCCTGAGCTTATACAACTGTTCGCTGATTTGCGGAGTGGAATTGAGGTTGTCGGGCAGAATAATAATGGAATTTTTTTCAATTTTCGCCGAAGCCAGCGAAGTTTCCGAAATTTTACCCAAAACTTTATAACCAAGGTAGCTGTGGGCCGCTATCTCCCGTTCCAGTTCCTCCAACTCATTGCCAAAGGAAAAAATGTAAACTCCCTGTACCAGCTTGCTCTTAAAAAAATATTTCATCAGCAAATACCAAAAAAAAGTCAGACAAAGGGTAATAACAACATCGGTCAGCAAAAAACGGCGCGGGGTAAGTATAAGGTTGGGCTGGAAATAAAAATAAATAACGGCAATAAGGGTGTTGACGGCCATGGCCGAGATTAAGCCGAACACCAGGGAAGTGTAGCGGCGGAATATCCCTATTTCAAACAGCCCGTGGATAAAAAACACAACCAGCCAAAGCAAAAAAATAAAGCTGAACGTCCTGACTAATTCGGCTATGGTGGCGTGGCCCAAAGTGTCCTGGTAACGGAAGACAATAGTCAGCCACAAAGCAACATAAAACAGAACCGTTACCGGCACCGTTAAAAGCCAAAATTTTACAAGTCCTTTGCTGCCCTGCATCAATTTTAGATTTTATGTTTTAAAAAATCCAACCCTTTCATCAAACCTGTAAAACTTAAAGCATACTGTAAATACCACTTGCACACCGACATTTTATAGCCGGGATAGCTGCTGCCATATTGTTTGATTAAAGACAAAACATTTCTGATTTGCCCGCTGTTTTTTGTCCTGGTTATGCCAACGTTGTTCAGGCGATAGCGTACCATAATTTCCGGCAGATTGGCAAGGCTTCCGCTGAGGCCCAATTTCATCCATAAAGCGTAATCCTCGATATACTGCCATTTTAAATCATACCCCCCCGCGGCTAAAAGGCTTGCCTTACGGGCCAGGATACTGCTATGGACAAAACAGTTGCGCAGTAATAACTGCCCGCGAATCTCCCTGTCGGCAGTCGGGTACTTTATGGCAAAGGATTTTTTATTATCGGCCCCGAAGGCTTCGGCCCACGATCCCACCAGACAACAACCGGGATTGTGATTTAAAAAATCGGCCTGTTTTTGCAGTTTGCGGTTATCCGACCAAATATCATCGCTGTCCAAGCGGGCAATGTATTGGCCTTTGGCTTTACCCAGCGCAAAATTTAAATTCCTGGTCAATCCCCTGTTGGCTTGGTTGTTCCAGACAAAAATTCGTCTGTCTTTATTTTTAAAAATTTCCAAAATATCGTCGGTGTTATCGGAAGAAGCGTCATTGATAACCAAAAGCTCCCAGTCGCCGAAACTTTGCCTTAAGACGCTTTCCAGAGCCGCGGGCAAAAAGGCGGCGTTGTTATAGGTCGGCATTATTATGGAAATTTTCGGGTCCATATGGCTTTATTTAATTACAGCTGTCGGGAACGGTTGCGTGTTATTTGTCTTTCGCGGCGGCAAATGGCCGGAAACCCAACCCCAAAGTTTTATCGGCCAATCCTTGTCCATACAGGGACGCTCAATCAGCAGGTAAAACACCGAAGAAACCAGGAGAATAATCGGCAATAAAATTACAGTCTGCCACAGATAATCAAGCGGATAAAAACGCGAGACGTTATAAGCAATGGTAATGTTGCCGACCAGGGGAATAATATTATAGTGTAAAAGATATATAGAATAGCACATCCCGCCAACAGCGGTTAGGAGGCGCAGGCTGAATACTTTCTTCCATATATTGTCGGTTAAAACCAGCAGGTAAAAAGACAAAACAACAGCCGGGAAAATATATTCCAGATAATTGTGCGGCCTCAGGTTCGCGTAGCCGATAAACACTAGGCACAGCAGACCAAAGGCTAAACTGACCGCGGCGGGAAGCTTAAATTTAACCCCGGACAAATATAAATCCACCAGCAAAAATCCGGCAAGGAAATATTGGATGTAACTGAACAGAGTATCCACGGTGGGATGCAGCAGGTGCTGTAAAAAAATAAACATCGCGGCGGCGGCAACCAGCAGTACCCGGCGGCTAATTTGCGGCAATTTAAAAACCTTAACCAACAGCGGCACCAGCAGATAAAACTGGACTTCAATTTCCAAAGACCATGCCACTGGATTTAAAGAAAGGTATTGCGGAAAAATAATGTTGTGCATATAAATAAGCGACGCGGCCAGGCGCGGCAGCAAGCCTAAAAAAGTATGCGGGAACGAAGCGGCAAACTCATGACCTTTAAGAAATAAAATACCAAAAAAGCAGGCCACCATAACTAAAATATAGGGCGGCTCCAAACGTGTTAAGCGCCTTAAGTAATAGTGCTTCAGTTCCACCGGTTTACCTTCGCCCCTGGCCGCGCGGGCAAAAGGCAGCGCCAAAATAAAGCCGCTGATTACAAAAAACAGGAATACTCCCTTGCGGTCTGAGTTTAGTAAATTGAACATCTGCCAATAATCCCCCGGCGGCCGTGTAAAAGCAAACGGCACTTTGACCGTGACAAAAATATTGATATGGTACAGCACGACCATCATTATGGCTAAAAACCTTAAACCATCAATCTGGGGGATAAAACTGGTGCTGTTGGTCTTGCGCTTAAAGTGCTGATAAATTTTTTCCGTAATGGACATTGTTTGGGTCTGTTGCCAAATGCGCTTTATAATTTTGTGAATTCAAACATCCCGCAGGAATAACTGGCATTATCATAATCACCAATATTTGTCCCGGCAACAAACCTGCCGGCATCGTTCACTGCCGAAAAATTCAGCAACTTTAATCCCGAAAAATATTCCAAAATTGTTTTTGGGTTGTGCACTCGGTGGGCGTTAAAATAAATAGCACTTTTTCCTATTGGCAAAGCAAAATATAACTTTCCGCCCGGGGCCAATATCCGTTTAAGCTCCAAACAGGCTTTTTTTGTCCCTTCGGGGTCCAACGGGTCGCCATAACGCCCCAAGCCAATATGCTCGGCCACATGCAGGCAGGACAAAGATTTTACGGAGTCGTCCGCAAACGGCATTTTTAAAATACTGCCTTCTATGCATTCAAAGTTGTCAAAATCCGTTTGCACAGGCCGAATGTCAACAAATTTTAATTTTGCAACTGCACTGGCCATGGACAAAAACCTTATGGAAGAACCCACGTCAACATGGCCTTCCGGCCGGACATTGAGTAAGTGTTTGAGTGCCCATCTGTCCATGTAAACGTAATGCTTGTCAAAGGTGTGCGATGCGGGATTCTTGTCCAGAATGCGCGGCATAAAATAAAACGGTCCGTTAAACCCGGCATTTTTTTGCAGGCGCTTATAAAAAAAATAATCCCTCGGATACCAAACCAGCCCCCCGAGCAACGACTTAGCCAAGCTTAAAGCTTTTGAAATTTTATGCTTCATAAAAGATATCTAAATATTTTTGGGCGCAAATTTTATCGGAAAAATTATTTAATACGTACTCGCGCGACGCATAGCTGGAATTTAAAAATTTTGGCAGGGTTAAAATAAAATCGTCAAAATCCTTAAACCTTTCTCCGGCCTGAGGCGCCAAGTAAGGGCTGGAGGTAAAACCCTGTACTAAAACCCCACCCAGTTCAAAAAAACCTTTGTCCCATAGCAAAGTCGGCACTCCCCTGGCCCAGGCTTCAAACATGGCCAGGCCCTGGCTTTCACTAACCGAAAGATAGATTAAATTCTTGCTCTTATTTAAACTATTAAAATAATCTTGCTGCTTAAAAGAACCGTAGGTCAAAATTTTAAGCTTGTACCCTTGCTGCTCTAAATGTCCAATAATTTTACTTGCCAAACCCGCTTTCTGGCCCAGCTTATTAAAAACAAGAAAGTCAAAAATTTTGTCGTCTTTAGTCAACTCTTTAACTTCCACGCCGCCGGGCCATATTTGGATTTTAGGCGCCAGCTGTGGAGCCACCTTAATATAGAAATCTTTAACCCACTGGCAAGGCACAATTACAGTATCTATAGACGGGTTAAGCAAAACACCTTGGGAATCCTTGGGTGTAACCACTAAGTTTGGCCCGGCAATAATTTTTTTTATTTCCCCGGCCTGTTTTTGCTTTATGACCCAGCGCAGTGTCATTACCCCGCTTAAAACACCGGCGGATTTTACATGCTCGGCCAAGGGGGCGTTGACTTCGTATTTCTCTGCCAACTGATGAAAGCCTCTCTGCAAACTCAAAAAAACCGCTTCCGGTCCCCGCTGGCTTTTTCCCAAAACTTTCTTCACCAAATTTTTTAGCCTGGGGCCAATATAAAAATTTTCTGTATAAATATTCAGCATTGTTATTTAACTTTTACACCAAAAAAACCTTTGTGCCTGCCGGGAGTATCCTGGATTATTGGCCCGTGAAAATCCAGTTCCCAGCCCGGAAGCTGGCTTTGCCACCACTCTTTAGTCCTTACATGCCACATTATTTGGTGTGACTCCTGCCCCCAGCATTCGCTAAAATCTAAAATCGACCCGGGCAAAGCCAGGCTGTTAACAGCTGCGCAAATTTTTATTACTTCTTTGTCCCTTAAATGGCTTAAAACTACCCCGGTAAAAAATAAGGCCGGGGTATTTAGCTTAAGGCCTGATAAAACATTTTCCGCAAAACCCTGTCTCCACTCAATATTTTGGTATTTTTGCGGCGGGTACAATTCTTTGCATATTTCCACGGCCTTAGCCGAAGGCTCAATGGCAATAACTTTTTGAAAATAACCGGAAAATTTATAGCTAAACCATCCGGCCCCGGAGCCAATATCTACGGCTACACCGCGCACCGCGGGATATTTTGCCAGCAAATCCAAAACCCTAAACTCCGGCTTGTTAAAAGTATTTGAATCTTCTTTTTCCAAAGCCAGCTTACGCTCTTGTTCAACAACATCAGGACTTTGAAACCACATTTCGTGGTCGTTATAACTGCTGGTTGGTTTTTGTAAAACCCCTGAGAGCTTTTTTAATTTATTTTTGAACTTTTCCTTAAGGTTCATTCTAATAATTTAATTATTTTTGCTGTTTAAAAAAAGTTTTAAGTCCCGGTGCTTTTGGTTATGTAAAGCTAAAAACATATGGGAGCCGTCTTGGCTAAATTCTCCGTTTACTTTTTGCAAGGCCTTATTTGTGGTAGTAAAAATTTCATAACCCAGCTGCTCCAATAAATTTATTGTATTTAAAAAATTAGGGTTTACGTACCGCCTCGACTTATTATACGCCGCGGTTTCGTACCAAATTACGGGTAAATTTTGTTTTAACGTTGCCGCGGAACCGCTTAGCACCCCGTACTCAAGGCCCTCTACGTCTATTTTTAAAAAATCCGGGACTTTTAATTTTTGAGTTTGAATATACTGGTCTAAAACAACTTTCTCAACTTGCCTTTTGCCGTATTGTCCTTTGCCCAAAAAACTCGGATCCAGCGTAGAGCCGGTTCCGGCAAGGAAAAAATCGGCGTACCCGGGCTTACTGTCCAAAGCAACACTAAAAACAGAGCAAATCCCCTCCAAACGGTTAAGGCGGATTGTTTCATTCTCCACTACATTATACTCCTTTAGCGGCTCAAAAGCATAGGTAATAACTTTGCCTTTTCCCAAAAATGAGGCTAAAACCCCGAAGTATCCGGTGTTGGCACCAATATCATAAAAAGTAAACTCCGCTTTGTTTTTCAGCTCAAAGCCCAAAATCTTTTCCACCAATTCACTCCCCTCTTTTTCCATTAAGCCGTTATTTAAAATACCATAGGCAATGTCTTTAGGCGACAGCAGATTGCCAGCATACCAAAACCCGTAGCTCGATTTGACTGCAGTCATGCCGAGGCCATTATGTTCATTTTTGGAATAATAAATAAATTCCTTGCCCAAAAGCCGGCTCAAAAAGCTTAAAGATTTTAAAATTATTTCCTGCTTGCTCCAAGTCATGGTTTTATGGATTTATTTTTTGGTAAAATGCCAAGGCTTTTTTGCTCAAAAACGGAAAATTATAAAGAGTCCTTTTGGCCGCAAAGTAAGGGAATTGCTTAAAATTATTCCACCACATAACTATTTTACCCCGGTAAAAAGAAGGGCGCGAATAGTAAGTACACTTTTCCGCGGCCTCGTAAAACACTTCCTGCAAATGAGGCATCTGCGCTTTTGGGCTGCACAATTCCAAAGCACGTTTCCTGGCCAGTTGCCCCATGGGACGGATTTTTTCTTTATTAAGAACAAACCCCTCCATATTTTCAAAATATTTTTCTACGTCATCAGGTTCCGAATAACGGGCATAGCTTTGGTCCAAAAGATAGAGATGTTCATTGTAACCGTGGGAACGGTGCGTAACAATTGGCAACCCGGCCAACATAGCCTCGGCAATTGCTTTACCAAAAGTCTCTCCGTCTTTGCGGGCGTGAGCCAAAATATCTACGCGCTGGTAGAATTTGGGTAAATAATCCTGCTGGGTTCCGGGGTCAACTGTAAAATTATTCAGCCCCAGCTCTTTAGCCAGTTGTTCGGCGGCAGGCGGCGGGGTAAGCCATTCATACTTCACCTTATTGCCGTACTTTTTTTCTAATTTCGCGTAGGCCTTTAAAGATATCGGGTCAAAAATATTATTATCTGCCCTGCCGACCCTGCCAAAAACCACAACATCATTAACTGGCCCTTTGTTTAAATAGCCCGGCTCAAAGTCTTCTATGGGGTCATAAATTAATTCCGCAATTTTCACTCCGGTCCTTTGCATGCGCTCCAGGTTACTTTTACCGGAAACAAAAACCCTTTGCACGCTCCCGTTAGTGGCAAAATGCCCGAACGGAGAAGTTAACACAAACGGCATGGCGGCAGAAATTGTATTCAGCGGAAACTGGTACTTACTGTATACGGGCAGGCAAATACAGTCTATATGGTATTTGTTTATCAAATCTTCAACCTTAGGGGTTAAACCGGCATAGTCAAAAGGTTCATACGCCCGTTGGCTCTTAAACGAAAACGGCACTAATTTTACCGCTGTTCCGGAAAAATATTCTTTTCGCTCCTCTCCGCACTGCGGCGCGTAAGCGTAAAAAACATTAAACTCAGAGCTTAAATACTTGGCAAAAATTTGCAGCAACTTTTCCGTACCGCCGTAAAACAAGCCTTGGGGGTGGAAAAAAAGTAAATTATATTTTTGTCGCATTTTTATATTTATAATAAATTACTTACTACGGCATGAAGGGTAATGGAACATAGGTCTTCAAAAACCTGCATGTTTGAGGTTTTAAAATGTATGGCATTTTTTACCAGTCCCAAAAGGACGCCGCCTTCAAACCCGCATATGCCAAAAGTATCCAGCTTCTCGGTAAGGGCGTACTCTATGGCCTTAAGCACATTTTTGCTGTTGCCGCTGCCGCTTATGGCTATAACCAAGTCCCCCGGACGCGCAAAATTCATGAGCTGCTGGCGAAAAACTTCGCTGTAGTCTAAATCGTTGGCATAGGCCATAACAACCGGGGTGTTATCGTTCAAACAAATAGCAGCAAACCTGCCGGAGCTTGAGGAAAAATCTTTAACCGGGCATTTGAGCAGATCCTGCACAAAATGGCTGGCATTGGCCCCGCTGCCCCCGTTACCAAAAACAAATATACGTGCATTTGTCCCCCGGCATTTACTTATTGCCCAGGCTAATGCCTCTATTTGAACAGGATCAATTAACGGTAAAGATTTTTGGATATGTTCTAAATAAGAATTTATTTCCATACGAACTACCTTACAAAATTAAACTTACAACGGCTGGAGAATACTTTTAGAATTCTTGCATATTAAAAATTACACTGCCTTTGGGTTCAAAATTAAAAGGCAGCTCTTCTAAGGGATGCAAAACTTTTTTTACCGCTTCGTATTTTTCCGGAGGAATATTCAATAACAAAAAACCGCCGCCGCCGGCTCCCAAAATTTTTCCGCCCGTAGCTCCGGCATTTAGAGCTGCCTCATACCAGGCGTCTATTTGGGCATTGCTAATATTATGGGCCATTTGTTTCTTCAGTTCCCAATTTTCATGGAGCATTTCACCGAACTTTTCAATCTTCCCTTGCCCCAGATCCTCGGCCATGTTATGCGCCAGCTCTACCATGCGCTCCATAGAGGCATAATACTGTCCGCCGGTTTCAAAATTTTTGGTTTGCACGGAAAGGATATCCGAAGTATCCCGGCTAATGCCTGTATAAAACATATGCAACTGCTCCTGGAGTTTGGCCCTGGCATGTTCCGGAATTTCCACGGGCTCTACAATAACCGACCCATCCTGCATAAATTTTATTAAATTCAAGCCGCCATAAGCCGCAATATAATGATCCTGTTTTCCAACAGGCCGCCTTAAAACATCCATTTCAATACGAGAAGATTCTTGCGCTAAAATTTCGGGCGAAGAGTTCTTTTTTTTATAAGCATGCAAGGCATTTAAAACACCAACTAAATAAGAAGACGACGAACCAAGCCCTGTGCCTTTTACAGGAATATCTGCCAAAGATGTAATTTCAATCTGGCTTGTTATGCCCATTAATTCCAAACTCTGCCGAATTAAATGGTGCTTAATTTGGGAGAGTTGTTCAACTTCTTCAACTTCCGAATATTTAAGGCGAATGCTGGAATCAAAATTTTTATTAACGGTTATATAAACATATTTATCAATCGCAGTAGTCAGTACTGCTCCGGGAAAATTCTTGTAAAAAGCGGGCAAGTCGCTCCCCCCTCCCACAAAACTAACCCGAAAGGGCGTCCTCGAAATAATCATAAGTTTATCTAAAAAGCATAATTACTTATGATTTTAACAGTTTTAGATGTTGTTTACAAATCTTTAAAAAGTAACTATTCACCTTTTCCCAAAGCCACCGTGTAGCCCTGGCCTGGCAGGGTCAGGAGCTTGGGCAGAGCTTCCAGGATATTTTGTTTTTTGAATGAGCTAAACTGTGATAAAGGTCTGACATAGTATACTGTCCTTTGTCCGGATGACTTAACTCATCAAGCCAAGGGGAAGTATACTATGTTTTTTGTTGTTAACGGAACGGTTAAACCTGTTCTAGTCACACCGGTGGAACCGGTGGATTACCTTTTGGGGTATTTAAACATCTTCTTAACTAAAACTAATAAATTTTTGTAAATTTCAGGTTCCCTGCCTGTATTCAAACTCGCATCTTTGCAGCCATAACCCGTAGCCACGCCCAAGAATTTTAATTTGGCATTTTTTGCAACCTCACTGTCGCGGAAGCTGTCGCCTACAAAAAAACTTTTTTTTAGGTCAATATTTAAGTCTTTAGCTGCGCGGTATATAAGCCCGGGTTTTGGCTTCCTGCAGTTGCATTCAATTGCGTACTTTTTTACAGGGCGAACAACTGTGGCGTCAATAACATGGTGCGGACAATAGTATATGGCGTCAATTTTTGCCCCATGCTTGCCCAATTCCCATTCCAGTTTATTATGAATTAATCTTAAGTCCTGCTCTGTTATATAGCCGCGAGCAATTTGCGGCTGGTTTGTTACAACCACAACCAGGCATCCCGCTTGGTTGAAAAGCTTTAGGGCTTTGGCAGAAAAAGGGTAAACATGCAGGTCTTTGGGGCTGCTTAACTGGTTAACTTCTTCATTAAGCACGCCGTCCCTGTCTAAAAACACTGCCTGGCGTTTGAATGTCAAGCTCCCTTTTTTATAAACGCCGGCCTTGTAATCCCGTGTAACCTGCTCAAGCAGTTCCGGAGTTCCCATATCACGGAAATACTCTGTTGAATTATAAGCCAACAAAGTTTTTTTTGAAGCTACAATATAAGGAAAAATTGTACGGCCAAAATCGCTGCCCGGGTGCCGCTTGAGTATAGGGAAAATTTTTGGGCTCATAATATAAACTCCGGCATTAACCAAATTTCGGAAATAAACATTTTCCGGGTGGGGTTTTGGGTGGAAAGCTTTTATTTTATTGTCGCTGCCAAGCTCAACTACATCACTATGTAACGGATGGTTATTAGGATGGATCACCAAAGTTGCCAGTTGGTTTTTGTGGTTGCTTTTGTGGAATTTAATAAATTTTTTTAAGTCAAAATTGATCATTACGTCGCCGTACAAAAGCAAAAAGTCGTTCTTAATATATTTTTTTGCGTGCATTACCCGGTCTGCGGTATTCCATTCTACGGGCCCGTGATCATATCGAATTTTTACCCCTAACTTTTGGCCATTGCCCAAAGCCTGGTGAATTTTTTCACCTTTAAACCCCGTTAAAATAAAAATATCTTTAATACCAAAGGACCTTAAAAGGATAATTTGGTGTTCCAAAACAGATTTACTGCCAATTTTTACCAAAGGCTTAGGTAAATTTTTTGTTAGCTTCCCTAAGCGAGCCCCTGCGCCCCCTGCTAAAATGACCGCTTGCATATATTTTAAATTAATTAAACGACTTGGCGAAAATAATTTATTGCGTGCTCCAGTCCCTGATTAAGTCCTACCTTGGGCTGCCAGTTAAGTTTTGACTTAGCTAAACTTATGTCCGGCCTGCGCTGTTTTGGGTCGTCTTGCGGCAAAGGTTTATATGCCAGCTTGCTCTTTGAACCTGTTAAACTCAAAACTTTTTTTGCCAGCTCCAGCATGGTAAATTCTACTGGATTCCCCAAATTTACCGGGCCGGTAAATTTTTTGCTTTCTGCCATTGCTGTAATACCCTGTATAAGATCGCCTATATACTGGAAGCTGCGGGTTTGTTTTCCGCTCCCATAAATTGTTAAAGGTTTACCGGAGAGAGCCTGGACAATAAAATTGGACACAACCCTGCCGTCTTTAGCCCCCATACGCGGGCCGTAGGTGTTAAAAATCCTTACTATTTTTGCGTTTACACCGAATTTACGAGAATAATCCATGCATAAGGTTTCAGCCGCTCGCTTGCTTTCGTCATAGCAGCTGCGAATGCCCACAGGGTTAACATTACCCCAATACTTTTCTGTTTGCGGATGCTCTAGCGGGTCGCCGTAAACTTCCGAAGTGGACGCAAGCAACAGCATGGCTTTATTTTTTTTAGCCAGCTCCAATAAATTCTTGGCGCCAAAAACGTTTGCTTCAAAGGTTGCAATTGGGTCTTTTTGGTAATGCGCGGGAGAAGCCGGCGAGGCCAGGTGAAAAATATAATCGACTTTCAAAGACAAAGGCTTGGTAACGCTTTGCCGTAAAAAAGAAAAGTTTTTTTTTGGCAGTAAATGCTTAATATTTTCGCGGCTGCCGGTGGCTAAATTATCCAGGCAAATTACCCGGTAATTTTTTTTAACATAATGGTCGCACAAATGCGACCCCACAAATCCGGCACCGCCGGCTATTAGTACTGTTATTTTTGGCATACTTAGGTTTTCTTATGTTTACCGGTTAAAAAATAATCTTCGTCCAAATTACTTTTTTTAAGCAGTCCCCTGTTTATTGCCCTCATTTCTTCCAGCAACGGCATTTTTATTCCTTTGTTGTTGGCAAACTGGATTATTGCATTAACATCTTTTGGAAAACAACTTCCGCCATAACCGCGGTAACCGCCATGATCGGCATCCAGGTGTGAGGCACCAATACGGGGGTCTTGAGAGACTGCTTCTTTAACTGTTTCGTAATTAATCCCCAAGTCTTTACAGAGACTGTAAAATTCATTGGCAAACACTACTTTCATGGCCAAAAAAGTATTGGCCATGTATTTTACAACCTCTGCTTCATTGGCAGGCATAATTTTTTCATAAGCAGACTTTGGCAGGAGCCTTAAAACTTTTTCCGCCACATCCAAGCTGGCCGCGGTGGTGCCGAGTATTTGCCTGTCGGGGTTTATAAAATCGTTATATGCGGAAGCTTCCCTTAAAAATTCCGGGTTAAACAAAAACTTATGCTGCGGAAATTGTTCCTGAAGCTTGTCGGTTGTCCCGGGCACTACAGAGGACTTAATGACAATTATTTTTGGGGCTGTTAAAATTGCCGCCGCACCTTCCACAAAAGACAAATCAAAACCTGTTTCCGGGACAAAAGGCGTAGGTGTTGCTACAAAAATTACCTGCGCCCGGTTAACATCTTCTACCGAGCCCAACTTTTTATATTTGTCGTATAAAAATAGTTCCAGTGGCAGGGTTTCAAAATACTGCCTCGCGGCACCGCCGACAAAGCCAACGCCAATTATACCGACTTTAGTTATATCCTCATCTGCCATAATAAAAAGTTAGTTACTTTTCTGTTTACGGAACCAATTGACCAAGTCCCCTATTAAATCCAGGCGTCCTTGCCACCATTTTGTAAATTTGCCGCGCGGGTCTTTTTGCTTGGAGTTCTTTGCGTTATCCCAAATATCCAGCCCGGAAAATTTCTTTACACCGTAACGGTTAAACAACTCGGCAATCTCTTGTTCAAACCAGGACGACTGCCCAGCAGGCAAATTTTTTAAACTTATACCCTGGAGCTCGTAGTCTTTTACCCAAGTTTCCGGCACGTCTTTTAATACCAAACCTCGTTCGTCTTCTGTTATACGGTAGCGCAGGTTAATTTTAAGCGTTTGCCAAAAACCAGCCTGACGCTTAATTAATTCCATTATCCTGTAATAAACTTGTTTAACCAACATCCGCTGCCAGTTGGTAAACTGGTAATGCAGAACCTTAGGCTCTGAAAACCTTATAACATTTTTTAGCGAGGCCTGGGGCACGCGGGAAGTATGGTCGTTTATTACATTTAGGTTGTCGTACTCCATGCTCGGGTCGTCTATAAAACCAAAAACTTTCCAGCTGTTTGACCAAACCGATGCGTCGTCCCTGTACTGTTCTGCTGAACGCCATAACTGCACCCACTGCATTTCTATGGCAGAACCAATTGGTAATTTTTCAACTTGCTGCCAAAATTTTGGCTGCAATATTTCTACGGTAGGAATTTCGTCTGCGTCAAAACTAAAAATTGCACTGTTAACCGACACTTTCCTGGCTTGCTCCAAAAGTAATTTCCTGACGTTGCTGGAATGGTAGTTTGCGGGATTATTTATTACTATGACTTTTGGAAATTTTTTATAAATTTCCAAACAGCCGTCTGTTGAGTTTTGGTCGGCAATAATAATGTTGTCGGCCCACAAAGACAAAGCCTGCAGAGTTTTTTCTATAATCCAGGCTTCATTTTTTACGGGCATGACTACAATTTTTTTCATTTTTTCCATTTCTTAAACATTCGTCCTGCCGCTGGGCTGGTGTTTTTAAAGTAAGCCAGCCACTCAACAATAAAATTTCTGGGCCCTACCTGCCGACGGATTTTCCACCTTTCTTTATTAGTTATTGGCCGGTTTAAATAATATTCAAATATAGCCTTATCGTCTGCCAGCCAATTTTCCGAATAGTCAAAACTGTCCTGCCATTCTGCCTGTAAAATAGCATTTTGCCCCAAACTGGAAAGCCGAGTCTTACTTTTGTTCACGTACCTACTATGCACAAAAAAATACTTAAAAGTAAACTGAAGTTTTGACTTTACCACTTCTACAATCCAGTGGTGGTGGGAAGCTCCGGCAAGGCCATTGGCCTCAATGTTAAAAGTTGTTTCATACATGCGCGACGGGGTTTCTATGTAACCGGCTTTGCTAACCCTAATAAGCTCGGAGCAAACCCAAAGAGGGTCGCGGACGTCTTCTAAAACGTGCGAGCAAATTACGTAGTCAAAAAACTTATCCGGATACGGCCAGGGCTGGCGGTTACAAATATCATGCTGGGTATAGCGGCTTTTGTCCAAACGAACTTCACCCAAGCCTTTGGCATAACCAAAATTCACGCCTTCAAAAGGGACAATGTCTATTACATAGTCGGCCCGCTTCATTGGGGCAGCAGCCCCGCCAACATCTAAAACTTTATGGCCTACCGGAACAGCAGAAAGAATATCGTTTAAACTTTTTTTTGTAGTATTGAGCATGCCCGTACTATTTTTTGCCGTTTAATTTTTTAAAATAACCTATTGTTTCCGCTAAGCCTGCATCTAAACTAAATTTTGGCTGCCATTTAAAATATTTTTTTGCTTTTGAATTATTCAGTTTGGAGCGGTACATTTCCCCGGGGCGGTCGGGGCAAAACTTCGGTTCTGCCTGTGGCTTCCCCAAAAGCCTTGCGATTTTTTTGTACAATTGGTAAAGCGTTGTTTCTTTGCCGGTACTTAAGTTAAACAGGGGCAAAATTCCTTTTTGTGGTTTGTAAGAGGCAGCCATAATGTTGGCTCTGACTATGTCCCCCACGTACATGTAGTCCCTGGTTTTTTTACCGTCGCCATAAATTTCCGCCTGTTTGCCGGAATCAATACAGCGAACATAGTCGGCCATGGCTCCGCCGGTTTGCCCGGGGCCATAAGTTGTGGCGTACCTGAAAATTACATAATCCAACCCGTAGGTGCGGCCGTAAAACCTGACATAGTTTTCCACGGTATGTTTGGAAATAATATACGGGTTTTCCGGACTGGCGGCTTCTGTTTCCGGTGTAGGTAAATTTTTGGTGTTTCCGTAAACAAAACTGGTTGAGGAAAAAACAACTTTTTTTACCCCGTATTTCCTGGAAAATTCCAAAGTCTTAAGGCTGCCTGTAATGCTGGCGTTGTCGAACACCGGGTCTTTAACTGACCTGGGCACATTGGTGTTAAAAGCCAACATATAAACCACTTCGGGCTTTTCTTTTTTAAACACAGTTTCAAAAGCCGGGTCATTAATATCCAGTTTATAAAATGTTGCCTGCTTGTGCAAATTTTCTTTTCGGCCTGTAATTAAACTATCTACCACAACTACTTTAGCCCCCTGTTTAAGCAAAGCCGCTACCAAATGAAAGCCAATAAAACCGGCGCCCCCTGTTACCAGAATTTTTTTATTTTTTAAATCCATAGTTCAAAAAACTAAGTAAAATATATCCAATACAAATAATAGTAGCAGACCTTAATACATGCTGCAATATAACCGGTTTTTATACTGGATGGTTGACATAATGACCAATTAACGATATAATTTTTAGCTGTGTAATACAAGTTTAAGGGGTAAAGAAAATGTTGGTACCGGATTGTTTTTTAACGATAAGAAGCAAATTCCTTCCTATCGTTTGAAGGAAAAGCTGGTCGAGGAGTTTTACCATAAGCATCTGCTGCAAGTTGGCACAGAGGCCGAAGACATGGGATGGCTGTGCTCTGCGGCATGCTTGGAATTAACGAAGGCTACCTGAGCAGTGCGGTGATTGGCGCGTTGCTGCATGATGCCTGTAAACGCCAGGAGATCGAGTTCATTAAGAAACACGGAAAAACCTGGAAGGCGTTCAATGCGGCGTACCGCAAGGCCACCAAATTAATCTCCGATCAAGGCTTTGCCGGGCATCTCATTATGCTGGCCGATTCCGTTGGTCACGACTCCCTGCTCAGGGAAGACGGCATCCAAGCCTTGTTGAACGTGCCGGGAGGGATAAACGAGCTTCAGTTGTCCAGGCTGGCCATCCATTACGTCGACGACTTCACCAAAGGAACCGAACCGGTTCAGCCCGCTGCGTAGGGCAAGAACGACTTCGATAGGCGCATGGACGCCAAAGAAGCCAACGCCAACTACGCCTTGCTCAACATGCAGGGGCGCAGCTACTTCTTCGGCCAAAGCGCCTACGAAGCCCAACGTTATGTTGGCAAACGCGTAGAGGCGCTTCTTGCCGCCCTGGTAGGACCGGAGGTGAGCCCGTTTGAATTGCCCATGCTCATACATGAAGCGGTTCTTGCAGCAGAGCAAAGCCAGGGCCAATAGCGGCAAACCAACAAGCAACAATATCCCACAAACCTGTAGTCAAGTTTGTGGGGTATATTATTTTTTTTAAAAACTTATTTAAGTATTTTATTCTTAACTAAAAACTTTTTATGTCCCTGATATACACGCTTGGGAAGTTTTTTAAAAAACCCAATTTTTTGCGCTTGCCAGCCGCCCATGGGCTTGCCGGAAACAATTTTTGTCGCAAAGGCCAAACTCACACTGTGGCGGAGGTTTTTGTCCTGTACTTCGTCTAAAAATTCCAGTACGCCTAAAGGCTTAATAAGCTTTATTTTTACGCCCAGCTCGGCTTTGGCTATCCTGGAGGCGGCTTGGGTTATTGTTTCCCTGAATTTAACCCGGCCTCCAGGAAAGTGCCAGGTATTTTTTCCCGGCTCAATATCCCGCAGCGTCAACAAAAGCCCATTTTTGTCTTTTATAACCAAATCCACGCAAAGCCTGGGCACCCGGCCATAAATAAAATTGTAGTCTTTATCCGACAGCCAAATTTTTTGCATAAAATTATTTATTATTTATTATTTTTTGCTTTTTCAACCTGCTCCGAAACCCAGGCATACATTTTTGTCATGCCGTCTTTTAGCTTCACGGTAGGTTCCCAATTCAGCTTGTTGCGAATAAGTTCATTGTGGGAATTACGCCCTTTTACCCCAAGCGGCCCTGCGATATGTTTTATTTCCAGTTTTTTACCGGACAAGGCAATAACCATTTCAGTCAGTTCGTTTATGGTAACCATTTCTTCAGAGCCTATGTTTAAAGGCCCGTCAAAATCTTTACTGTCCATAAAACGTCTTATACCTTCTACGCATTCATCCACGTACAAAAACGAGCGCGTTTGGTTGCCGTCGCCCCAAATTTCCACCACTCCTCCGTCCGGAGCTTCCGCGACTTTGCGGCAAATTGCAGCAGGGGCTTTGTCTCGCCCGCCTGTCCAGGCGGTTTCCGGACCAAAAATATTGTGGAACCTGGCTACTCTTACGTTTAAGCCGTAATTGCGCTTAAATGAAAAATAAACCCGTTCGCTAAAAAGTTTTTCCCAGCCATACTCGCTGTCAGGCTCAGCCGGATAAGCAGAGTCTTCACTGCACATGGGGTTATTTGGGTCCAGCTGGTTACGTTTTGGGTAAATGCACGCTGAGGACGAATAAAAAATCTTTTTTATGCCCGCTTTGTTGCCGTAGTAAACCGCGTTTAAGTTTATGGTTGCCGAGTTATGCATAACATCGGCATCGTGTTCCCCGGTAAAAATATACCCTGCGCCGCCCATGTCCGCCGCCAGCTGGTAAACTTCGTCAAATGGCTGGTCTAGTATTTTTTTCCATACTTCTACGTCGCGTAAATCACCCAGCACAAAATCATCAGCCTCTGTCTTGCTGAACTCCGGGTCTTTTAAGTCCGTTCCCCTAACCCAGTAGCCTTCTTTTTTTAGCTGTTTGACCAAATGGCTGCCAATAAACCCGCCCGCGCCACAAACCAATGCTGTTTTTTTATCCATAAAAAATTAAATTAAACTTCTCGCAACTTTATTGTAAATCCTTTTTAAAACCCAAAACGGATATCTTATTATGGCGTAAAGCACAAAAAATTTACTTTGCGTGGCTGCCTGGATGCTTGGCGCAAAATGCTCAACGGCATACCACTGGCCGTCTAAAAGGATATTGTTAACCCGGTATTTTTTTGCCCTATTATAATACCAAAAATCCAGCTTTTTATAAACCCCGAACCGAAGCTCAATGGTAGTGCGCTCAATTGGCTGCCAGGGTGTCTTGCCGGTAGAAAGACCCAGGCCTTCGTCTAAATAATAGCCCAAAAGGCCGTTGGTTTTTTTACCGGCTGCTTCCAAAGCCAGGCGCGCGGCATAGTCAAAATCCGCGCCGCTTTTAAACTGCTCATCCCAATAGCCTAACTTTTCGCACAAACTTTTGCGCCACATGTAAAACGGACCCAGGTGCATGCCTTGTATGAAAATTTTTTTTTCAAATTCCGGCTCGGTTATTAGGCGGCCATTTTTAGACTCCCATTGGCGGACAATTATATAGTCTCCGTAAGTAAAACCTGCTTTGGGGTTTGAGTCCAAAGTACGGGCCATTATTTCCAAAGAGTCGGGAGTGCGCAAATCGTCTACGTTCCAAATGCAAACATACTCTCCGGCCGCCGCTTTTATAGCTCTGTTGGTAGAAATAGCCAAAGGCTCCCTTGCTACTACAATATGGTTAAGCAGGCCCGGGTGCTGGTTTTGGAATTGCTTAACTATTTCTGTTTCCTTGTCCGAAGGCTGGTTATGAACCAAAACAATTTCCAAGCTATTTTTTATGGTTTGGCCTGAGCAGTTGGCCAAAAATGCGGCCAAATATTTTTCGCCTTTATACACCGAGGTTATGGCACTGACTTTTTTTTGTGTCATAGTCGTTGGATTACTGCCCTTCCCGGCTGTATTCAAATTTCGGCCGGGAAAAAATATAGGCATAAGAGGGCAAGCCGCAAATCGGGAAAGGAGTTAAAAAACCAACTTGCTTTTTGTTGAGCTCATTAATAGCTTTTAATTCTCCGTATTCCGGGTTACCCTGGAAAGCCCAAATGTCATCAAACCTAAAAATCGCGCCGCTGCCAAGCAGGGGTAACAACCAGTTAAATACGGTCATAGTTGAAGAATAATAATCGCAATCTATGTTTATGAATGCAGGTTTGAATTGCTTAAGCTGCTCCTGCAGTTGTGGGGTCAGAGAATTTTCAAAATAGCCTTTTACAATATGGAAGTTTCTTTCCGGAAAGCTGTGGCGCTTAACTTTGGCCATAACTTCCTGCTCCTGGTGGGCCATAAGCCCCTTGTACCAGTGCAGGTGTTCGTCCCCTTCTTTAACTTCCGGCAGTCCCGAAAAGCTGTCAAAAGTGTAAATATGGAATTTATTTATGTTAAACTTATATTTTTTACAAAACTTTTTTAAAGCCAAAATATAAATTTCTATTGAGCCGCCGCCGGCCACCCCGAATTCATAGTAGTTATACTTGGGGCTGTAGTCGGCGCAGGTAATATGCTGGTAGACCAGGCAGTTATAAAAAAAGTTAAACATGTTGTCCCTTTTTTTATACTGGAACAAAAACAAGCCTAGCGTTTTGTCCAAAATATTTTCTATTTTTACCCTCCAGGAATAATTAACTTTTTGATAATTCATTTTTTAAAATTTACTTTTTAATTTTCGTAAAAAAACTTTTAACATATCCCAGTCTTCGGGATCGACAAAACCAAAAACCTTATACAGAACAAAGTACAGTGCAACGGACAAAGGCCCAATTACCAGCAAGCTGAACAAATTGACTATCAGGGGAATAAGGACAAATTTAGACAGTAGCAAAAAAACCGCGGCAGTAAAAACTATTTTTGAATAGAGTTTTAAGTAAAAAATTCCTATGCCTGTGAATTTTAAAAAATTCCTTTCTACCATTAAAAAAATTAACGGGATGGGCAAAACGCCAATAGCATAAGCCCAGGCCGCGCCCAGTATGCCATAGTAAGGCACCAGCAGCAACAGGGCAATAAGGTTTAGTACAGCAAGGGTAATTGACCAGGAAGTTAAAAATTTTATCTTGCCAATACCCATTAAATAATTGGTTAGCGGCGCGTAAAGCGCTAAAATAAAATACACTGCCGCAAGGATAATTAAAATAATGTAGCCTTTGTCTGCAAAATCTTTATTTAGCCAAAACAGTAGAATTTTATAGGAAAAAGCCATAATCGCAACAGTAAAACCTGCGGCGATAATTGTAACCAAACGGACCATTTTCCTGTAAAGGTTCTTGTTTTTGGCATCCTCACCGGAAGCGTTTAAGCTACTGGCCATGGGAAATACGGAAGCTGCCAGGCTGGCTGTAATACCGGATGTTTTCTGCGCAACGTTTCCCGGCAAGCTATAATAAGACAAAACGGCCGGCCCTGTAAATACTGGAATAATTAGCCTGTCCAGCTGCACCAAGGCACTTTGGGCCAGGCTGCCCATTGCAGCAATAAAACCAAATTTATAGCTCTTTTTTATTTCTTCCCAATGCCAGGCGTAAGTTATTTTTATACCCGGCAATACTTTTTTTATGTTTAACCGGTAGCCAATGTACAAAGCCCCTACAGCCAAAACATTTAGGGCAAAAATAACCTTGAGCTTATAGCCCATAAGTACGGCAACTAGAATTAAAATATTTAAAAAAGTCAGCTGGCTTATGTTCAACTTATGATAAATGTCGTAACGCTGCAGGCCGGGAAAACAGTTGGCATAGACCCAGCCCAGGGAATTAACAAAAAAGGTTAGCCCGGCCAACAGGAACACCGGAAATAACTGAGCCTGGTAAGCGCCGGAAATATTAAATGCAGACATGCCATATTTGCCCAATACAACAAAAACCCCAAGCCCCACAAAACCAATAATAGCGTAAAGCGACCTGGCCGAAGACAGCAGCCTCTCCAGGCTAATAAAATCTTTTTTTGCGTAATACTCGGAAATATACTTGACCAATGCAATGTTGAGGCCTAAGTCAATCAGCGTTAAAAAACCTATAATAGTATTAACAAGGGTGTAAACGCCGAAGTCTGTAATGCCCAATTTTTTTACTACCACCGGGGTTATAAAAATAGAAAAAACAATAGGCCAGGTGTAGCCCAAAAAAGAGTACGCGGAATTTTTTATGGTTTTTTGGCTCAACGAAACTTCGTCCGGTTGCATGCTACCATTGGTTAATTTTTTCCCTGGTTTTGGTTTTTATTTTTTGGTAGGCCTTAACCGCTTTTTCCTCAACTCGCGGTGAAACTAGGCGCAAAATTTCATGCCCTAAAATACGGTACTGCTTGCCGACTTTATTGGCCCTAAGCAGTCCGCTTTTAAGCATGCGCTTTATTGTGCTGTTGCTGACTTTTAGCAGAATGCTCGGTTTCAGCGGTGGTATAAACCTCGTTTGGCTTAATTTCAGACATAAAAATCCCTTTATCCCATAATAGCAAAAGGGTTTTTAGGTGTCAATAAAGGTCATATGGTATCAAAAACCTATACCGGCTTTGCAGCTGTGCGGAGCTGTAAATATTTAGCTTTTACCCAGCCCCATAAATTTTTTGGCCAATTTTTATCCATGCAGGGCTGTTCAATAAGCAGGAAAAAACAAACGGAAAAAAACAAAACCATAGGCAGCAGTAAAGCCATCTGCCACAATGTTTCCAAAATGTAGTTATTAGTCAGCTGCAGACAAAACGGTGTGGTTACCAAGCCCCGAAGCAATAGGGTTGTGCCAAAGGTAAATGGTGTAACACATACCGCCGACGGTAGTGAAAAAGCGCCAACTAAAAATTTTCTTCCAAACGTCACTGCAAAAAACCAAAGTATAAAAACCGAACACCAGAATAACGAAAAGATATTCGGTCCAAGACGTCCTGTAAATATCTATATATAAAATATTAAACAACACCAACATGCCAATTAACAGGGAAAGCCATTTGTTTAAGCTTGTTTGCCATCCGGAAAGATAAAGGTCAACCAGCAAAAAGCCAAGCAGGAAGTATTGAATGAAGCTGTATAGGGTCAATAAATTTGTGGGAAAAACCTGCTGTAAAAAAATAAAAAAACCGATTAAAAAAACGAGTGCCGTACGCCTGTAAAGCTTTTTTAGTTTTAAAATCTGCACCAAAAGTGGTACCAGTAAATAAAACTGGATTTCCACCTCAAGCGACCAGGTTACGGTATTTACGTACATACCGTTGGGCGAAATAATATTGTGCAGGTAAACCAATGACTCTGCCAGGCTGGGCAGGATGCCAAAAAAATTTAAATGGGCAAAGCGGCCGGCAAAATCCGGGTGGCCAAACCAGATTAATAAAAAAGTACAGGCAATTAAATTAAATATATAAGGCGGCTCCAGCCGGGTTAACCGGCGCATAAAATAAGCTTTCAAATTAACCGGCTTAGCTTGTTTATTGTTTTGCAATTGCGAGCTGTCCCCTTTTGGACCCTGTTCGTTACGCCAATAATATTTGGCAAAAGGCAAAGCCAAAATAAAACCGCTGATTACAAAAAACAATAAAACCCCTTTGCGCCCGTTTTGGAATAAAACATAAAACCACCATTGGCTGATGGTCGGGTTACCGGCAAAAGGTATTGGCGATTTGTTAAAAATCAAACCGTGGACATGCTCCATGACCACGAGAAGAATTGCCAAAAACCGCAATCCGTCTATATGCGGTATAAAAGATGTATTATTGGTGGTCCTGCGCAGACGAGAATAGATTTTATCCAACACACTTAATTTTCTCTCAGGCTCGGTCTGGACGCCGACAATTGCAGTTTCCATATTTATGCTTCTTGGGTTTTTTTAACCGGGCGCCGATTTAAAACAACCTGGTCTACTACATTAAACCCATTGCTTTAAAAATTTCGGTAAACCTTTTTTGGTAAGTGTGGTACTTCATTGTCCTGTCAAATCCCGCTTTGGCAATAGCGTTCCTTTCCTGCTCATGCTCCAAATAGTATTTGGCTTTTTCAACAAGCTCGGGAATATTTTTAAAAACAACGACTTCTTTACCGGGGACATAATATTCGCCAATGTCGTCGTCGGATTCGGCGGTAAGCAAAAACCCCTCTGCTGCCGGGACCTCAAATACCCTTCCTTTAATGCATTTTTTCTGGGTGCCTTTCATTGAGCGCCAGTTATCGGTAAAATGATGCCCGGTAAACTTATAACTGCCCATTTCCTTGGCAATGAACAGCTTGGCCGCGCGTTTGAGTAAAGAAGTGAAGCCGTAATAATAGGTTTCGGCAAAGTTCAAATTAATTTTGCTGTAAGAAAATATTTCCAGCATTTTTTGGTGGTTTACCCGCCCTCCAGGCCAGCCGCTTCCAAAACCTTCGGCGTGCAAGCCAGAGCCTTGGATTTCTTTTAAATACCCGCCGCGCTTGCCGAATTTTTGTCCCACAAAAGTTAAATCTAAATTACCGGGATTCAAAGCCTGATCCTGGGGAAAATACAAATGCGGGTTGGCGCCCCACTGGGTTTTTATGACATTGGTGATACCGTAAGACTTGTACCTGTCCAATGCTTCGGCATCCGTGGTGGAGACCATGGTAAACAGCGGCGCCCAGTGCCGGGAAAAAATCGGGATTCTCCAGTGGTCGTCGGCAAACCAGTTAAAAGTTTTCGTTTTGGTTTTTTTTGTAATGTAGCCGATTGTTTCTCTTTTGAGCTCTTCGCTAAGCAGGTAACAAAATAATAAATCCGGCTTGGTTTCCTCCACGCGCTGAATAAGTTTTTGGTTCATTTCCTCCCGGCTGGAGCTGAGCATGTTTTCATCGACGCCAAAAAAGTCGGTCTGCACGTCCGACATTTGCAATAAACTGTCGTAAAAATTGGTATGTTCAACGGATAACCCCTGCTCGGGCCGGCCGTAATCGTATTTTAAGGCTGCAAATAAAACTTTTAACATAAGTAAAATTATATCATTTCTAGCCCAAGCTCCAAATACTTATAATTTATCATAAAACTCCTTTTAAATCAACCATTTTTGCCCTATAATAACAGCAATGAAAATTCTCTATATTATAACCCAGGCAGATGGCGGGGGGGCGCAGAAATACGTCCTGGATTTGGCTAAAAATTTTAACGGCACCATAGCGGCCGGCAATGAAGGGGTGAAGCTTTTTTACGATGCCAGGAAAGCGGGCGTTAGCTGTATTGAGTTGCGCTGCTTAAAACGCAATATCCATCCATTTTACGATGTTCTGGCCCTGTTTGAAATAATAAAACTGGCCCGGGAGGAGAAACCGGACATTATTCATTTAAACTCCAGCAAGGCCGGTTTTCTCGGCAGCCTGGCCAAGCCTTTTGTAAAGGCCAAAATAATTTTTACCGCCCACGGGTTTATTTTTAACGAACCGCTGCCCTGGCCGGCAAAAACATTCTACCTGGCCCTGGAAAAATTCGCGGGTTTTTTTCGCAATTACATAATCTGCGTTTCCCAAAACGACAAAAAATCCGCTTTGCGCCATAGGCTGATCGCGAAAAATAAAATGGGCGCCGTTTATAACGGCATTCCAAAAATAGAATTCTTGCCCCGTAATTCGGCGCGAACGGCCCTGAATTTGCCGGACGATAAAATCATAATCGGCTCGGTGGCCAATTTTTATAAAACCAAAGGTCTGGATGTTTTAATAAGCGCCATTGCCCTGCTGGATGACGCGACCAAAAGCAAAGTTTTATGCGCGATAATCGGCGAAGGCAGGGAAAGAAAAGCTCTGGAACAACAAATTTCGGACCTGGGTCTGAAGGATAAAGTTAAACTTTTGGGCTACCGCTCGGACACGCCTGCCGCCATTAAAGCCTTTGATATTTTTGTACTGGCTTCACGCAAAGAAGGCCTTCCTTATACCCTTTTAGAGGCCATGCAGGCGGGTTTGCCCCTAATTACAACCAACGTCGGCGGCAACCCCGAAGCTGTGGCAGACGCGGCAATTGTGATTGACCCGGAGGACCCGGCTCAACTGGCCCGGGCGATTACCGAGATTGCAAACAGCAACGCTGCTGCAGCAGCTTTATCCGCCAAAGCCCTGGAAAGATCAAAAATGTTTACCCAAACAAAAATGCTGGAGCAAACTGCCGCGGTTTACCGGCAAGTTTTAAAGCCAACTGCCTGAAAAAGCTTACTCTAAAGGGCGCCCCTTTGCCGCAAAGGGGCACCCTTTATTTACGCGGTATTATTACGTTACTTAAACGAAGCAATCAGCCCTTGAGCGTAAGCGGCTTGTGAAGGATCCGTCCGCGCTACCTGCTGCGCCAAACTGACAGCCTGGGACTTTTGCCCGAGCTCGTAATAAACCTGGGCCAGATTGAAGTCATCGTTAAAGTTGGCGGGGTCTATTTTTACGGCCATTTGGAAAATCCGTTCGGCATCCGACCAGTCCTGTTTCTGGGTATAATACTGGGCCAGCCAGTCAATCTGAGCCGCCTGAGTCGGCGTAAATCCCTCTGCCAAAGCCTGCTCGGCATAGGGCACCGCTTTGGCGGTTTGTTCGGAATAATTATAGACCAGCGCCAGCTCAAAGCTGGCCTGCTGTTCTTCCGGAATGTAACTTAATAACTTCAGCAGTGTTTGCTCGGCGCCGGTAAGATTATTTTGTATCAATTCCACCCTGGCCATTTGCAGCAACGGTTCCGGCCGTCTGGGAGCTAAACTGATAGCTTCGTCGGCTGCCTCGAGCGCTTTTGGATCAGGAGAAGTTTTGTTTACAATGGATTCATTTAAATATAAATTGGAAAGCTCCTGCCAGGCTGTGGGATCATTGGATATTTCATTAATGGCGTCCTGCTGCGCGGTTATGGCGTCCTGCATGACCTGGTTTACAAACTGAGGGCTTTGGCCGCCGGGATTGGCGGCCAGGGCGCTGGCAAAGTCCGCGTATTTGGAGGAGAATTGTATGGGGTCAAAGTCAAAGGGCAGGCTACCGGCCGTCTGAAAATAATTGTAAGCGATTTGCGGGTCTACGGTGCTGTAGGCGTAACCGTAATTAATATCCTTGGCGATGCGAATGCCATAAACATTGCAGACATAGATTACATAAATCATGACAACCGCGGTCAAACCGGTTGAGATGGCGATAAAAAACGCATCCAAACCCTTTAAATTGGGCTTTTTTACTTCCATGGATTCCTGCCATAAAAACGCGCCGAAACCTAAAAAAGCGAAAAACATAAGGCTGGCGGAAATGGTATCGAACACGGTCAGATTCTGGAATTCGTAAGCCAAAAAACCGCTGAGAAGCAGACAAAATTCCATCAAAGAAAGCAGGTCTTTTTTGTAAGCGCGGTACAAAATCCAGATAAAAAATCCTAAGATCGCGGCGTAAGCCCCAAAACCCACAATGCCCGTGGTCACCAGAACTTCTATAAGGTAATTGTGGGGCTTATCAAACCAGCTGGGGTCGTATTGGTAAATGGCCGGATTGTAGTACTTGTTGGAAAGGAAATAATAATCTTCAGGACCCACTCCTAAAATCGGATAATGCGTGTAGCCTTTTAAGGCCACGCCCCACTGGATTAACCTGGATTCGGTGTTGGAGTCTTTTAGGTTAAGCACGCGGTAAGGTAAGGAGCCTTTTTTGAACTTGGCATGCTGGGTAAACGCCGTGGCCGTTAAGGCGATAAAAATTACAACCGCTATGATACCCCATTTCCGGACCTGCTTTTGCTTGGTCAAAAAAACATAAGTCACGCCGCCTACAAACAAAGCGGCCGCAACCCCCACCACCGCGCCGCGGGTTTGGCTTAATACAATAAGATAAAGTTCGCAAAAAGCGACAATCCCATAAACAATTTTCAGCCAGCGCCTGTCTTCCAAAACCATATAATAACAGCTTAAAAACATGGGGATGACCAGGTAGCTGGCAATAAAAATCGGGTTGCCAAAGGTGCCGGAAACACGCGGATAAGAAGGGTCACTGAGCAAAAAGTGATTATGGGTCAACTGGACTAAAATGCCGTCTAAGGTAATAAGAGCGGCGGACCAAATTACCGCATCCAAAAACCAGCGCATATACCTGCCCCCCATTTGGCCCAAAAGCAGAACATAAAAATACAGCATGGTCAGATGGGCCAGATAAAATACGCCGCCCATGCGTTCAAAGTTGCCCCAAATGCCGCGGAGCGGGTTAACTCCAAAAATGGCGGCAATAAAATTCAGAAATAAAAACGCGGTTATGGAAATTGTCAGTGGGTTTTTCCAGGAAGGCCGGTATTGCGGATACTTCATCAGCAAATAAACGTACAGCGGCAAAGTAATCTCCACCAGAATCCGGAGGTAAAAAGCTTTGGAGGTAATGAACGGGAACAATAGTTCTTTAAAGACCCAAAACGGCGTTAATAAAGCGGCAATAACCAAAAAACAAAACAAACCTTTGACGAATTTTGATTGCATAGAAAACTTTATTTATAAGGATAAATCAGCCCGGGGAAACAGGCAAGTCGTTTAATTATAGCATATCCCTAATAATTATCCGTGGCGGCATAGTCACTGACATCACGCCAAACGGTTTGGGAAATGGCGGCGATTGTTTTTTGCAAAGATTCCGCGTCAGTACCCTTGGTCATAACGCATAAAATATAAGGATAAGTTGGATGGTAAACAATGCCGCAGTTGGACAGTGAAATTTCCGGCGCCTGGGGGTTTGAGGCGTCCACATTCTCCCCGAATTTTTGCGCCACCATTGTCCCTTTTGGCGCCCCGGCCACCAGGCCCTGGCTGTACTCGGCCCGCGACATAATTTGCAGGGCTTTTTCGGAATCCGCGCGGCTTAAATAAGTGGCGTTGTACAAAACCCGCAGAAGCACGGTATACTGCTTGGCGGAAATGGTATAATCGGCGCTGTTGTCCGGGTTGGGCAGGCCCAAGTCGCTATAAATTTCATCCAAATCCTGCTGGTTAATATTATCCAGCAGGATATTTTTGGCCCCGTTATCGGAAGATATTATCATAGCTTCTATTAACTGCTCCACCGTGTACTTTTGTCCTACTTTTAGGTCGGAAGGGGTTTCAAAGGGTACGCCATTAATTTGATCAGCCGTGGACGAAGAATAAACCAGAGTTTGTCCAAGTACGGATAAACCGTCTTCGGCCTCCTTAAAATAGGCAATCATAATAGCGACCTTCATCATACTGGCCGGCGCGTACGCGGCATCTTCGTTAATTCCCGCCCATCTTCCCAGGGTCAAATCCCGAAAATAAACCGAATAGCTCTGGACCTGCGGGCTTTTAATTGGCGCGGCTTTTTGGATATCGTTTTTTAAAGGTTTGTACTCGTCAAATTCTTTTACGTCACCGGGGACTTCATATCCCAGCAAAGGGTTGATGTAAGTATAAGGGTTATTTTTTTGCCGCAGCGGCCTGACCTGGGCGGACAACTGCTCAATAAGCCGGTTATTGCCCGCGCGCCAAAATAAAGACGCCGCCCCGGCCCCGGCCACAAAAGCTATGGCGCAATAAATAAATAAAAATCGGGAAGTTTTAAAAAATCTCCTTTTATTTTGAGAGTTTTTATTCACTGTTTTGTTCGTGTTTGTTCGCGCGGGATGGTTAATTGAATAAATTAAATTAATTATAACACAAAGAGTTTCAGGGCATACCAAAACCCCCGCCTCAAAATGAAACGGGGGTTTTGCCAAATTTAAAGTTTTTGGAAACTGTATCCGCTTAAACTTTTACCTGCCGAATTTCGGAAAGAAATTTTAGCCGGTGAACAAAGTTGTAATTGGATTACCTGGCTCTAACTGACTAGTTCTGGATAGAAACCGAAGTAGTCGGGTAGTTGCTGAGGTAGACGTTGCCGGCCTTTGCGCCCGCGATGTTGTTTACGCCGCCGTTGACATCATTAAATGTAAACAGGCTGGCGTTGCCAAGACCGAGGGAGATGGAAGGCGTACCGTTGGTGGAGTTGCCAATCGCGTTAACAACGACTTCAATATTGTAGGTCTTGGAAGTACCCGCGGAAATATTGTTGTCGGTTGAGAAGGCAATGGTACCCGTAGCCGAGCTGTTGGCGTTAACAGCAAAACCGGTAAGAGTGCCGGCCTGTTGGCTGGTAGCGGAATCAACCGCCAATACAGTGCTGGAAGTAATCGTAGCATTGTTGGCAGAAACTGTGATCGGTAAGTTGTCTAAGACAATGTTACCGGCAGAGTTAGCTGAAACTGTAACCTGGCCAATTATAACCGTACCGCTTGTAAGCAGGTTGTTTACGCCCGCCAAAGTAACGGTCGGAGCGGAAGCTACCAAATCCTGGCTGTTGGAAGCCACGTTCGGGTAGAGGTACATAGTATTGGAGCCCGAGAGGTACTTCACGCGAGTCAAATTCAGGGTGAAGATCTGGTTGGACGGAATACCATTGTTTCCTACCGCCTGGTAGTTCACAGTGACAGGAACGTTAATACCACCGTAGCTGGTCGGAACAGCAATGCTCAAACCTGTAACGGAGGAGGTGACGCCCACAATCGGGGAAGTTACGCCGTTTACGGTTACCGCTGTAACCGGAATGGTAGTAGCGCCCGAAGAAGTGGCAACTAAGAAGTCCAATTCCTGAATGGTCGCGCCACCGCTGCCTGCCACAAAGTTAAATGTAGCGGCTGGCTGGTTTTGCGTGCCTCCAATAACAAAGGAAGCTACCGGGGAAGAAGTCTGCAAAGTCGGCGCGTTGATTGTGCCGTTGCCCACAGTGATAGTCTGGCCCTGGACGGAGCTAAGAGAAACCGATTGGTTGCTGCTTAAACCCTGGCCGCTGCCGGACATAGTGGTAATTACGGTACCGGTGGCGTTGCTGACGTTAGCCATAACGTTTACGGTAGCCGTTTGGTTGGCAGGAATAGTTACGTTGTTTAACGTAAACGTATTGCTGGCCGAAGGATTGACCGGAGTTGTAGTCGCGCTGCCGCCCGGGTAGGAGACAGACAAGTACAAGCTGGTCAAACCGGTGGTCGCGCTGCCGTTGTTAAACGAACCGCCTAAGCCAACGGTTAGCTGGTTAACCCTGACACCATCAATGCTGCTTGCCTGAACAGTGTAAGAACCAATTTCTTGGTTGTTCTGGTTAGAGCCAATGGTTTGGTTGGTGTAACCGGTGTTTTCGGCTAAGGTACCAACGCTGCTGCCGGTAGTTAAGGTGTTGGCAGAGTAAGTCTGGGTTGAAGACGGGGTCAAGGCGTAAGAAGTCTGGCCCTGGATGGTATTGGCCGGGACAACCAAGCTGGCTTGTACCGCGGTAATATCACTGCCGCTGACAACAGAGTCGCCCTTTACCTGAACCGTAACAGTTTGTCCGGCCTGGATGGTAAAGAGGTTGGTTGTACCAAAGCTATATGCACACGTCGGGTTGGTTCCTGCAGGACAAGCTCCGCCAGTAGTAGCTAAAGCGCCTTGCGAAGAACCGACGGTGCCACCGTTTACATAGATGCTCAAATTATTAAAGCCGTCTACGCCGGCAACCAAAGTGCCGGTATAATGCAATGAAACCTGTAATTGGTTGACATTAACATTTTCACCGTAAGCAGTTAAGTCCCACTGTCCCAAAAGAACCTGGGATGAATTGGTCACAAACTGCGTAGCGGTAAAGGTCGGGTCGGATTGAACCGAAACCGTGCCGCTGTTAATGGTGGTCAAGCCCGGAGCTATCTGGAAGATAGTACCGCCGCCGCTGTAAGTCAGCGGAATGTTGACGTTGTAGTTGGTATCGTAAAGAACGATATCAGCCGCAGTCTGGAGGCTGAATTCAAAGGTAAAGGAAGTTCCACCTACGACATTGCCTTCCAAAGAAAGCGTGTGGCTGCCGGTAGACAAACTAACCGGGTTGCCGCTGAAATCAAACACTACCTGGTTTTGGCCGCCAACTGTGGTTAAGGTGCCGGTAGTTCCTACCGGGTTGCCGTCAACATACAGCTGGAGGTTGGTAATGGCGCTGCTTTGAATGGAACCGATCTGGGTAAACGCGACGTGCTTTAACAGCACGGTGCGCTGGCCGATGCTAATAGGAGCTTGCCACAAAATGGCATTGCTGGTACCGGCATTAAGGGTTCCCGGGGTGTTGTTTGAAGCACCGGAAGAGATAATACCACTATTGCTAACGCTAGTACCGCTTAACTGGGCAGTAGCCAAGTTGTTGACCGAAGCAATCTGGAACAGATTGCCGGAAATGCTGGCGGTCATCGGGGTGCCGTTGGCGACAGTGTAAGAAGCCAATTGCGCGCCCAGGGTTTGGCCTGAGGTGGCGCCAGCGGCAATGTCAACTCTGACCGAAACTTCGGTAGAACCGCTGACAGTGAACAATCCGTTGGAATTGCTAAAGGTTACCTGGCCGTTGCTGAAGCTTCCGGCGGAGGTAATGCGGTTGTTACCCTGGTAAAGGTAAACATTGCTTAAGCTGTTGTCGGCGGAAACACCAATCCTGTTAACTACAACCTGGGTGACAGTGCCTGTACCGCTAAAGGTAAAGTTGGCAATGTCAGCTCCGGTTTGTCCGGGAGAAGTGCCGTTGCTGTTGGCAACTACGGTACCGGCCGCCGGGGTGTCGGATGACAAGCTGACGGATACGTTACCGCTGATTACCGTGCTACCGGTGCCGGTGCCTGTGCCGGTGCTTCCGGTTGTGGCAATCGGGCTAAGCTGGCCCGGGGTGCGGGCAGCCATAACGCCGGTTTGGGTCATGGTTTTATCCGCGGCATTGGCCGGGACAACTTTGGTAAAGGAATAGCCCCAGGAATTAAAGGTGGCTAAGTCCGGAATACCCAAAACACCGCTGGTTCCTACTAATTGTACGGTACCGTTGTTATTAACTAAGGTACCGGGCAAGTGAGCCATGGAGCTGTTGTTGAGCAACATATTGCCCATAGCTAAAAAGGAAACATCACCGGGTAAGGAATTGGAGAAGCTAAAACCAAGGCCGGTAAATACCGCGGCCGAGGTAAAGCCAAACTTTTGGCCGCCGCTGATTTCGTAGCAAGTGCCGGTGTCGCTGCCCTTGTTAGAGCAGATAATGGAGCCATCCTGAGGAGGAATAAAGGATCCAGTGGGCAAAGCTAAGTCGGAAGCGCTGGCCGGAACTACTTGGCTCCAAGAGTTGAAGCCGTAAGAGAGAAAGGCGCCGGCTGAGGTGTAGGCGCGGCGGGTGCCGTCTGGCATAACCATCCAAACGGTACCGGATGAGTCAACGACATTGGTGCCAACGGGGTCGGCAGCAGCGTGAGCCGCTAACGGAGCCACCATGGCCAAAGTCATAACTACCGCGGATCCTACAGCAAAGAATTTCTTTGCGACAGAATTTTGCATTTTTTAATAATACTCCATTTTTAGGTTTGTATCAGGTTAATTATTCAATTGAGATAATCAACTTGCCCCACACCAATTGCCTTAAATCAGTAATTTTTGATTTGCAATTGTTGCTCCAACGCCTTTTGGTAATAATAAACCAAATTCAGGGCAATTGGTGTGGGGTAAACCTAAAAAATTTAATTAATTGTTTCTCCCGATATCTGCCAATAAAAAATAGCGATGTCGGGACACTCCCCTTTTAGCTTGAAAGTTTTGGAGCTCTAGAGATCACCAAAGCTTTGGTTAAAAAGTAAGTGATTATTGAAAAGCCGTTTTAAAGCTTATACGCTAACCGATCGACCCAGGTAAACAAATTAATTGAAACCGCGGTTAACTGGCTTTAAAACAAACTCAATAACTGATGTTAAAATACAACAAACCTTGCGTAATGAGGTTTTAGTTTTGTTTCTACAAGGATTAGGCTGATTAGGCTTTAAGCCAAAACCCTAAAATCTCACTTTTGTTGTACATATAGGCAGACGGCTGCGATTGTCCTTTGTTACAACCTTATGCCCAAAATAGCTTAAATGCGCTGACCACGCAAAAAGCCAGAAAAAAGTCATAAATTTAGTCTTAAATAAGGCTATATTTAGCTTATGGCTTTTTTCCGACTTCTATCAAAAACCTGGTCGGATTGCTATCATTCTTAGGTAATTAAGAGATTAATCAAATATTTTACTTATTATAAGACAACTATTGATATTTGTCAAAAAAATTATCGGATTTTTAGTTTAAAGTTCTCTGGCTTACGGCGCTTCCCGCTCCCAGCTTTAAATCTGCAGCGTTGGCAGGGACAACGGCACTAAAATTATTGGCAATATTCCAGGAGTTGTAAACAGCTAAAGACAGGTAGGGGTGTCTCAAATAGTCTCTGCCTATGTAGTAGATGGTGCCTTTATAATTTATGTCCGTGCCGGGCAGGTGGGCGGCTGTAGCATCTTTAATAACAGGGCCTGCGGCCAAGGCCTGGAGTTCGGGAGTAGTGACCACCAGGGCAGAGGAGAACTTAAAGCCTAAAGCCAAAAAGACTTTGGCTGAAGTAAAACCATACCTGGTTTGGTTACTGATAAAATAAACTGTGGGATCTTTTAAAGTTTTAACCAGGGAACCGTCGGCAGGGGTGAGAAGACCGCCCTGTGGCAGGGACAAGTCTTGCGCTGTGGGAGAAACCGCGTCCTTAAAGGTTAAGCCGTAACTGTTTAGGATACCCGGGTTGGCAATACCATAGCTAATGCCGTTGTCAATGAAGTAAAAGGTGCCTTTGTTATTGATGAGTTTTAGGTTTGGGGCAGCAGACACAGGGGCTGAAGGCATAAAAGGCAGGGATGACGCGGGAGAGGAAGTTGGAAGGCTGGAGGCTGGCTGTTGGTTGGCGGGAGGGGTGTAGTTCCCGCTGCCGTAAGATACACCGCCGCCACCTCCACCGCCGCCTGCTCCTCCGAGGCTGGGCGCGGAAACGGTCATGCTGTATGGCTGGCGGTCAAAGAAATTTCCGTTTCCACCAATAGTATCATCGGCTTCAACCACAAAAGAATACGTTCCCGGGGATGCGGGAGTGCCGGAAATAACACCCGTGGAAGAATTTAAGACCAAACCGGAAGGCAGAGTAGAACTGGCATAAAGGGAGAAGGCAACTATGCCTTGGCTGAAAGCAGTGGTTAAAGTTTGGGAATAGGCTGAACCTACAGTTGCCGAAGCAAGACTGCCGGTTGTAAGTTTGATGAGGTTAAACTGCATGACCCGGTTGGCATTCTGGTCAACCAAAAACAGATGGTAATTCCCGCTGTCATAAGCAAGACCTGCGTTTTCAAGAAAGCTGCTTTGAGTAGCCGCTCCTCTTGCGCCGTTTGGTAAGTAAATTTCAGGACTTTCGCTGTCGCTTATGGTGGAGGTGGAGGTGTTAAAAGCCCAGGTTGTGTCATTATTATTATCAGCGACAAACAAACGCTGGTTTACGGAATCGTAAGCCAGGCCAATAGGAGCAGCCCCACTATCAGCGAGGTAGTCCAGGGTATTGTCCGGACTCTCGCTGTTGCTGATAGTGGAGGTGGCGACGTTAAAAGCGTAGACTGTCTCATTATTATAATCGCCGACAAACAAACGCTGGTTTACGGAATCGTAAGCCAGGCCAATAGGAGCAGCCCCACTATCAGCGAGGTAGTCCAGGGTATTATCCGGACTCTCGCTGTCGCTGATGGTGGAGGTGGCGACGTTAAATACCTCAACTGTCTGATTGCCGTCATCGCCGACAAACAAACGCTGGTTTACGGAATCGTAAGCTAAACCAGCAGGAACAGCCCCATTATCAGTCAGATAGTTCAGGGTATTATCCGGACTCTCGCTGTCGCTGATGGTGGAGGTGGCGACGTTAAATACCTCAACTGTCTGATTGCCGTCATCGCCGACAAACAAACGCTGGTTTATTGGGTCATAGGAAAGATATTCCGGCTCAAAGCTGCTAATGCCGCTTCCCAGCGCGTACAAAGCAGTGGTTGAGGCAATGTTGTCGGTTGTATCAAGACTAAATACTAAAACTCGCTTGTTGCCCGTATCGGAAACAAACAGGCGATGGTTCACAGAGTCAACAGTTACATCAGAAGGGTTATGGAATCCCTGCAGGTTAACCGAGCCAGAAGAGTTATTGGAGCCAGAGTCTGTCCACAGCGGGTTACCGCTGCCATCAACCTGGCCCAAAAGCGCCGAAGCCGCGTAGGGTACAAACGGGGTCACGGTGCCTGAAGGACTCGAGGAAACGGAGTCCCCCAACGTGTTGCCGGCTGTAACAGTAAAAGTATAACCAACGCCAATAGTCAGGCCGGTTATGGTAATGGGACTGGAAGAACCTGTTGCCGTAATGTTGCCCGGATTACTGGTTACAGTATACGCAGTAATCGGAGAGCCACCGTCATTGTCCGGAGCCGAGAATGATACAACCGCCTGCCCGTTGCCGGCCGTGGCGGAAACCGAAGTGGGTGGGTCCGGAACCGTTGCCGCGAGCGAAGCCGAAACAATGCTAGAGGGAGTTGAACTGCCAGCGGCGTTTTCCGCCACAACCTCAAAGTCGTAGCTTGATCCGTTCATCAGGCCGGTGACAATTGTCATTGTGCTCGTTGAGTTAGTGTCAAAGGTACTGTCAAAAGTTGATGAAGCGCTTAGTTTGTACTGCACCAGATAGTCTATAAGAGGAGAGCCGCCATCTGAAACAGGAGCAGACCATGACAGGGAGGCTTGGTCGTTACCGGGGGTCGAGGTTGCATCAGTGGGCACGCCGGGCGCGCTGACGTAAAGCATACAACCGGCACAAGTCGCGGTGCTGGTGTCAGGGTTGGTTACCACCACATCATAACTACCAAGCCCTTTTGCCGGAGCTGTGGCAGTAAGGGTGCCCGCGTCAACATATGTAACATTGGTCGCGGCTGTGCCGCCCACAGTAACCGTAGGCGTTGGGGCGAACCCCGAACCATTAATGGTTATTGAGGGCGTGCTGGTGGTTGCCAAAGCGGGGTTTTGTCCGGTAACGGAGATTACGTCCGGAGGAGGGGGAGCTGTAAAAATCCAGTTGGCATTCCCGCCCCCATCGACACTATGCGTCCCGGCATAGCAGGGTGTAACGCCCAAGCAGGTGGAATCGGTAATATCCAAATAATCTGCGGATATTTGAGCCTCAGCTTGAAAGTTTCCGCTGATGTTGACCAGGTTCCCTGAATTGCCATTTGAAACTAAGTCATCCGTCTCAAATGCCCCCACCGGCCAGGTGGAGGTTCCGATGGGGTCAAGGGTCAGGGTATCGGCAAAGATTGTTCCAAAGGTTTGCAGTCTATTACTGGTGGGTTCGGATGGGGTTCCCGCCTCCGCGTGAAAACTGTTAAATTGAGCGGTACCGTTGACAAAAAATATCGTATTATCAACATCGGGGGCTATGGTTATGTTCGATGAAGTGCCTATCAAGGTCGTACTGTCTAAGGCCAGAGCCAGAGTATCAATTATGGTAACGTTTGAAGAACCGAAGTTCACCGTAACGTTACCGGGGTCATCAAGGCCGCCGCCATCGTTATTGGTATTATCGTATATCTGCCTAACCAGAAAATTTTGGTTATTGGTATTGAGTGTACCTTGTGCCATATATACCTGAAGGCTGGGCATATTCCAGGCATCCTGGAGCGTCCAGGTACCCCCGCCCGCAAAAATCATCTCAACATTGATAAGTGGCAAAGCGTGTCCGGCCAAAGTAATTGTGTTCGTGCCCAGGGAGTTGAAAGTGATGCCTGGGGAAAGACCGTTGACGGTCATGCCGCTTGTCAGCGTGAAAGACCCGCCGATGGTCAGCGGGTTGCTCATCGTGAATGTCGGGGAGTTTGTCGCTCCGGTCCAATCCATAGTATCGCACCCGCCGCTTTCATCCAAAGTTACGGTTTGGCCGCTGCCGGAAAATGAGCTTGCGTCAAAATAACAGTTGGTCGAGTTGTCCGGCACGCTCGCGCCGCCCGATCCGCCGCTGATTGCCGACCAATGGGAAGTGTCGGACCAATTTCCAGTTCCCCCAACCCAATAGCGGTCTCCGGAGGCATAGGCCGCTTTGGGCAAAAACAGCAGCGACGAAAGGACAACAAGGCCGCCAAAAAACAACGCCGGAAAAAAACTCCATCCCTTTCCGAATAAGCCCGGTCTTTTTACCATATTGATATTGTTTAAAAAATTTTTCTTGCCTATTTTTCTTTATATTTCTAAATATACAGCCTTATTAACAAAGGCGTCAAACTAAAAATGGCGCTATAATGGCAGCTTGCCATATGGCAGCTAAAATGATATTCTTTGTTCAATGTTATTGAACAAAAAGATAGATAATTAAGGTTGATATTGGCGGAAATATTAAAAACCGCTTGAGATTCAACTAAAAAAACGTCTTAAAACGTCGGGCTGTAGTATACCGGTAGTACGTCTGCTTTGGGAGCAGATAGACTGGGTTCGATTCCCAGCAGCCCGACCAAGGTCATTCTTAGGTCTTTTCGCGATCACTTCATACTGTTTTAACCAATGGATTGTTATCTTTTTTCCGTCATAAGAAAGTTTTCCAACCAACGACTTCACAAGAAAACGTTTTTTCTCTTCTGACTTCGCTGATGTATAACTCTGTGTAGGTTTCTGTAAAAGTTTTCCAATTGTAGCGATCTGATCCACAGTAGCGTTATCTGCGCGGTCTAACGCCGCACGCCGTTCGCTGAATTCCGCGGCGGGCTTTGTGTTATCCGCTCCGGCACCAAGAACATTAACGAACAAAATATGACCTGGGTCAAAAATAACTGGTTCAAAATTATGTTACTACTAGTGGTAGCCTGGTTTGCATACAGCTTCATCGAAAATCAAAAATTTAATGAGTATATTGAATGCAACCAATCAAATGCGAAAGTCAACGAGACAAGTAATCCAAACTATAATTTTATAAACGGCGTCAGCCTTTGCAATATGGCAATAACCCATCAGCCTAACCAATTTGCAGGTTGGGTTTGGTAATAAAAATTCCAAAATAATTAGGTAGTAATTTTGCCCTCAACCAAGCCAACAAGGTTGGAGAGGAGCGTCGCATCTCAAATCAAATTATTGCTTTTTATGGTCAACGATATTTTAGAACAATTAGGCGAAGAGTATTTTAGATACAAAGGCTACTTTACTCAGCACAATGTAAGATATAGGCCAAATAAAAAAGGTTCGGCATTTGCCGTATCTTCTGATATTGATATTATTGCTGTACACCCTCAACCTAAACAAAACAATCTGCCAAGAGTTTGCGTAGCAAGTTGTAAAAGTTGGAATACGGGGTTAAATATAAAAAATTGTATTAAAGAAATTGAAGCAGATTTCGTTAAAACCAAAAAAATATTTAGGGAGGTGGCTTTAAAAGACTGGTCAGAAGCTTTAAAGCAAGAAGTTAAGAAACAGACAGGCGATGATTGCTTTACTTTTTATGTTATCTGCGTAAAATTTGACCAGGAATTAAGAGGTCAATGGGAAAATTATAGTTTGTTTAAGCAAAACCTAACTGGTTGCGAAATAAGACTTCTGGATATGAAAACTATGGTTGACGAAGTAATGACCGATATAAAAGTTTCCCCGCCTGAACATAGTGAATTAACAAGGCTACTTCAGCTAATCAAGGCAAGCGGTGGAAATATTACTTATTAGCACTCGCTTGACGAGTCTGCTAATTTTTGCTAAAATGCACTTAGTTAAAATGCAAACCAAAAAATTAAAGTCAAAATTAATATGGCTAGTCATAAGAGGCAACCACAAAATAGTGGTTATGTCTACATTCGCGCAAAAACAAAATCAGCAGAACAAAACTGCCAATCTACAGCTATAACGACTGCAGTTTTTAGCTTCGCCAAATCTTATTTTGGAAATCAAGACCAGCAACTTCATTTATAGGTTGCTGGTTTTAATTTTAAAGAAAGTTAATTCAAAAATATGAATATTTTAATAATAATTATTGCTATAGTAGGCGTTGCCGACACAATTGTTCTTATGGGTGTGATTATTTGGGGAATTGTTTTATGGGTTAGGGGTATTTCTCCCGCTCTTTATAGGTTAGGGAATGGTTTAGCAAAAAGAAAAATTGCTATTTTTGCTAAGGGGGATAACAGTACCAGCTTACAGGGCTTGCTCTGTGATTCGGGGTTATTCAAAGAAAAAAATATAATACTTATTACTGGAGATGATGATCTCGGAAGAGCGGAAAAAGCTTCAGTGTATCTGGTATTTTGGCATGACTGGACAGAGCAGATTGATAAAATTTTGGATATCAAACCAGACAAGTGCGCATTAGTTGTTTATGCTCCGTATGACAAAGATAAAATTCCTACGGATCAAATGAAAAAATTAGATGGGAAAAGGCATACAGCAGTTACAAATTTTAGGGGAAGATTACTTAATGATGTAGTAACCTCAATGGTAACTACGAGTTATGAAAAATTCTATGAGCGATAATTATATTCGGCAAATAGTGGTGATGCATACACCCAACATTACTTATTTGGTTCAGGATAAAATAAATGAACTAAACCCTCATATTTTTGCCTGGGCAAATGGCTTTTCATATACCATAAAACCGTCTGGATCCCTAGCTAAAGGAACAGGAATCACTGGCACAACTGATATAGATCTATTTATTTCTCTCGACCCCTCAGTTAGTGATTACAACACACTTGAAAACGTATACAAAACACTTCGAAATAGGCTCAACGGCGCAGGTTATACTGCTAGAGAGCAAAATGTTTCTTTGGGGATTAATCATGGCGGATTAAAAGTAGATATTGTAGCGGGTGTAAAGCATCATATTTTGGGATATGACCATTCGGTTTGGAAAAGAAAAGCTCAAAGTTGGACAAAAACAAATATTGACCAACACATAAGTTATGTAAAAAATTCAGGCCGTATATTGGACATAAAAGCAATTAAAATTTGGAGAAAGCTTAGGGACTTAAGTTTTCCCTCATTTTACTTAGAATTGTCTGTTATTGAAGCATTAAAGGGTAAATCATTATTAGGCGGTAGCCCCTCTGCTAATTTCGTTACTGTTATGAATTATCTGGCAAATGATTTTGTTGATAAAACTATGGTTGACCCATCTAATTCCGGTAATATTGTCTCAGATGAACTGACGGCAGATGAAAAAAAGACAATTCAGCAGGCGGCCGTAGATACCTTAAATGGCTCTTGGAAGCAAGCAATTTGGTAAATGAATTATTAAGTAGCTAAAAACTATGGGTAAACAAATTAAATCCGAAAGCGACCAAAACCTAGCTCATCCCCATAAAGAAGGGTCTACGGTTATGATTAACCAGACTGTTTTGCACCATCAAATGGGGGTAATAAATTTTGGTTGGCCAATACACTGGACATTGCATTTTAACTTTGCAAACGATGCCTATGAAAAACTTAAAGATATTGAACAAAAGATTTTACAAACGGAACCAAATGCAAAAACTAATTCTCGGTTAATAGCTGACGCGGAGTTAAATACTGCTTCTTATAAAGAAGGGTTTAACTTGGTAATACATACATATCTGACATTTGAATACTATAGCTTAAATATTTTAAGATATGTATACGCAAATAGCGCTCCAGCCATATTAGCCCAACTTGAAAAAAAAGAATTAAGTCAAAAACTTAGGCACATAATAACGAAAATAATCAATAAGCCGGATTTAATTAATAATAAAGGTTATTCGGCTTTAATTTCAGAGTTGCAAGAAATACGACATAGCTTTAACCATCCAAAATCCAGTACCATATATAATGTAATAGATTGGGCGCAAGTTCCGCATGCTTGGGTCGTCAGTGGCAAATATAAAAATTGCTTTGAGGAAGTAATGCGGTTCTTTGAACAACTTAAGATTGGTTGGGAAGAAGTAGCTGTTCACTATGTACCTAAGACAATAACTCTTACTGGCCTGCAAAGGGGTCTAAAGTTTAACCACCAATATAAAAAACCTGTTTAAGAAAACTAATCTGATATAAAAAATAAAAAGTTTTCCAGAGGCAAGTTGCTTGGCCATCTGGCACTGGAAAACTTTTTTGTTTTATTTATAACCAAAAAGGTGTATAATATAACAAAATTAAGCTTTAGAAACAAAAACCATGGAAAATAATGACATAAACCTACCTACCTCCCAGCCTTCCCCGGTTGAATCAAAGAGTATGCAGGGTGCAAAATTACCAGGCCCTACTGTAATATTCAAGCAAGCTTGGGGAATCTTTAAAAGCCGTTTTTGGGTTTTAATTTTTATTTCATTGCTGCCAATCGCTTTAATGCTCGGTTATTTTATTGTAGTAATCGGCGGTTTTAGTGCCACAAGTTTTCTATTTTTAGCGTTAAAGCTTAGCGCAGGATTTAGTAGCGCAACGGCACTTGCGGGGATAATATTGGCGGTACTAGTTTATCTTGCAGTTTTGTTTATTACTTTTTGGTCTCAAACGGCCTTAATATTTGCAATCAAAGGAGCAGGTGAAAATATTAGTTTTAAAGAATCTTTTAAGCAATCATCACATAAAATCGGTTCATTTTTTGGGGCTGCTGTTGTTGCGGGGTTAGCCAGTACCGGAGTTATTATTTTATATGTGGCGGCAACAGTAGTATTTTCCTTAATTTATGGAGTCGCCATACCCGTCTATCTCGGATATTTTATAGGGTTGCTTTGTATAATCTCCACCGCCTATTTAAGTGTTCGTTTTTGTCTTTCTACGTTCATTGTGGTTGGGGATAACGCCAAAGCATTGCCCGCAGCCAGGCGCAGCTTCGACTATACCCGCGGTTACTGGTGGCCGATTTTTTGGCGATTGCTGTTTATTGGGATGTGCTTAATTATACTCTGGCTTGCGGTATTATTGTTAATCATATTGTTCTCAACTTTCTTAAAAGGGGCCGCGGCTTTATTTAGTACTCTAATATTATTGCTAGTAGAAATAGTTCTATATGCCCTATTCCCTCCAGTATTTGCTGCCTATTGTTATCAGCTCTACGCAAACTTAAAATCTATCAAAGGTGAGTCTGAAATACCTTCAGATAAATCAAGTAAATTTTTGATAATAATAATGTCATTAATCCTAATTGCTTTTGTCGTTGGTATTTTCTATCTTATGTTTGCTCTGCCTGGCATTTATATGAAGAGAGCAATGCAAACGCAATATCAGCAGCCATCAAATTTTAGTAATTATACTACCCCGATCCCACAATCGACGAACACCCAAACTGATAATACTGTATCCAATAATACAAGCCCATCTGGCTATAAATTTATTAATCCAAATTTACCAGTAGCTATACTAGGGCAGTCTTATAAAGGAAGCGTGGATTTCACTCCCTGCGCTTCTTATTATGGACAAACCACTTCGCAAGGTTTGGCACCCGGCCTAAGTCTTGGAGGTCCTACTAGCTTGGCTAACATAACTGGACAACCTGACCCAACTGACACTTGCCGACTCTTTATTGTTGGAACACCTACCCAAAGTGGTAATTTTACCTTCCAAATTACTTTGAATGCTAATACTCCTGCGGCCACTACTGAGGGCTTTGGGTTTGAAGTGCAGGGAAACTAAATATAAAAATGACGTTTGTATTTACACAAACATAGGTACGGGCATGCCACCACTCCTAAAGCATTCAAAAATCTCTTTAACCAAAGCCAAGTAGGTTTTCCACCTGTGTCGAATTGGCCGACCACTGCTTCGCTAAAGCTTCGCGGTACGAGCGGCAAAAAATTAAACCCCGCCAATCGGCGGGGTTTTAAAATTATGCTCAATTTTATTTATTTTTGTCAATTTTATTCAATTAAATTATTCCAATCGGCGGCAAATTTTTCCAAACCTTTGTCCGTAAGCTCGTGCCGAATATTATATTCCTGCCAGGGTTTGTTTAAAGATAACTCTTGATATGGAATCTGTTTCAACTCGTTACTCGTCACCTGTAACCCGTCACTCACAACCGGCATCCCCGCCTCCGCCCATCCCTTAATTATTTTCAGCGGCGATGTAATAATATCCGATCCAAGCTCAGTGGCTCGGGTAAAATGGTAAACGGACCTTACGCTTGCCGTTAATACTTCAACGTGCCCGTCGCCGTAGCCGTACATCTTAATAATATTCTCTATTAAATCCATCCCGTTTTCTCTTTTGTCGTCCAGCCTGCCTATGAACGGCGAAAGGTAAACCTGCCCGCGGCTGGCTCCGAGGGTTGCCCTGTAAACCGCCGCGGCCTGCTGTTGGCTAAAAACCAGGGTCATATTAACCCGCGTACCGCTTTTTACGCTTATTTCAGCCGCTTTTAAGCCCTCAGCCGTTGTGGGGTATTTAATATGAGCATTGGGAATCCAGGTATAAAATTGCCTGCCTTGTTCCAGCATTTCCTCAGCCGATGTTTTGGCATTGGCGTAAACTTCTATGGACACTGACCCTTGGGGAATTAAGGACGAAACTTCCTTAACGACTCCTTTATAAAAATCCAGGAGTTCATTTTTGGAAAATTTCCTGCCTGCCGTCTCCGGATTTTTGGCTATAAGGGATGGATTGGTAGTCTGGCCGTCCAAAAAACCGAGCAACGACAAAGCATCCTGAGTCTCGGATGGGTCGCCGCTGTCTAAAAAGATCTTAGTTTTCATATCGAGAAGCTTCATAGGGATAGGATTTAAGTATGATAAGGATATAAGTATCTTATGAGTATCTTTATTTCTTATCCTTGCTTTTAATCCATAAATGAATCAGTTTTGCGGTTTCCTGACATAATTTTTCCGCGTTATCGAATTCCGCATGCGTAACATATTCCAAATCTTTGGCTAAAAGCAACTGATATTTCAACTCTTCCAACGAAGCTTGGGCAATATTGCAAAAACGGGCATCTTCCTGCATACCACGGCGCTTAAAGCCTTCAGCCAAATTAGATGGAATGGAAACCGCAGCTCTCCGACTTTGACTGACAAGTCCATATAATTCATCTTTTGGATAATTCCTGGTTAATTTATAAACCAAAAGCGTCAACTCATGAGCTTTTTGCCAAGCATATTTTTCCTTAAAATCTTTTATGGACATACTTGTATCCTTACTATCCTTACTATCCTTATATTTACCATTAGTTAAACAAATGTTTGTCTTTAGACAACTCCTTTATCAGCTCATACGCTTCCTCGGCATTATCCACCAAATGGTACAAATCCATATCTTCTTTATTGATGGCTTTATTTTTTTTGTAAACGGTTTCTTCCAGCCAGTCAAGCAACGGCTGCCAGAATTGTTTGTTGACCAAAATAATAGGCACGGCTTTTATTTTTTTTGTCTGGGTCAAAGTCACCATTTCAAAAAACTCGTCCAAAGTCCCAAAACCGCCCGGGAAAAAAACGTAAATCTGGGAGGCGTACTCCAGCATGACTTTGCGGGTAAAGAAAAAAGAAAACGATTCGTACTGTTTTACGTACTGGTTGGTGCGCTGTTCAAAAGGCAGGCGGATATTAATGCCCACTGACATCCCTCCGGCCTCAAAAGCGCCCTTGTTGGCCGCTTCCATAATGCCCGGGCCGCCCCCGGTCATAACCGCAAGCCCGGCTTTGGACAGCTTGCCGCCAAGCTTGGTAGCCTCTTCGTAAACACCGTTTTGCAAATTCGGCCGGGCGCTGCCCATTACGCTCACGGCTTTTTTATAATGCCTTAAAAACTCAAACCCTTTAATAAACTCCGCGGTAATCTTATCTATCATCCACCGCGGAATTTCCTTAATATGCCCTTTACGGACTTTTTCCAGATGTTCAATGGGTTTAAATTGGGGTTTTTGGACGTAGGCCATAGGTAAGTTATAAAGTTAAAAGTTATCAAGTGAATTATCAAATCAAACCAATAATCGCCACTGAACCAATCCGACCACCGGAACGATTTTTTATTTACTCGTAAACACTTGGTAAAAATGAAAATAATTTTTACTAATTTGCTCTACAGCTTCGGCCTCGGAAATTTTTTGTTGATGCAGGGCGGCTAAACTTTCGGCAAAAATCGTGCGGCCGATGGCAAAACCCACCATTCCGGAAACATTTTTTCCGGCGTTAATCCATTTTTCCACGCCTTGATTACTTTCGCCGCGACCTAAAATTACACAACTGACATTATCCCTGCCGCCGCTTCTTGCTTGCGCCACCACTTGTTCGTAAGATACAGATTCATCCAAGCCCTCTATTTTCCAAATGTCCGGATTAACGCCGGCTTGTTGCATTTCCTTAATCATTCGCACGGTCAAGTCCGGGCGCAATTCCAGATCGTAGCGATGTTTGTCGCCGGAAACCTGGGCAAGTTGGGCGTCGATGGCCGGAATAAGCGGTTCAATTAAAAATTTATAGCCGTGGCTGTGGGAATAATCTCCCAAAATTTTTAACTGTTCCCTGCTGCGCCCGTTGGTGGCCATATCTCCCTCCGGATTATAACGTACCAGGGCTTTGGTAAAGGTTGGTTTGTACTTTTCTATATGCGCGCCAAAATCCTCGTACTCAAACATAAATTCCGGCTTGCCGCTTTTTTCCGTTGTGAGGATGGTAGTCAAACCTTGCGCCCGGGCGTCCTGCAAAACTTTGTCGCCGGAATATTCATCCACCAAAACCGCGGCCTGCTCTTTGGGCACACCCTGCTCAATGGCCTTAAGCAAGCCCTGGTAAATTAAATACTTATAATGCCTGACCTGTTCAACTTCCGCGGCCGAAAGATCTTCCTTGCCCATAATCATTTTGGCAAAACTGGCGCGGTGGTCAAACGCCATAATAAACAGTGGTTTTGTATAGCCTGTTTCTTTGTTCATATTTTAAAATTAATTAATTATAGCCGCCTTAATTATACGCCCTCCTGCTTCATCTTGTTTCTGATATACTCTCCAACCTTCTTACGCAATTCTTCCTCATCCTCTTTATCGAATGGTTTTCCCCTTTCGGCCTCCATACCTAATTTTAAATTTTGAAAAGCTTCCTCAAACTTTTTTTGAGCCGCTAAAGCATTCTCTCTCTCAATATTATGATGATGGTGCCACATATTATTTTCCTTTATGATGGGTAGTTATATACCTAATTGTCCCGCTTTGCCCGCGTATGACAATTGAGTGGGTTATGATAAACGGGTCGGCAAAGCGAACGCCTTGCAAAAGCGGGCCGTCTATGACGCCGGTGGCGGTAAAAGTTAATTGATTACCTTTGGCCAAATCGTTGACCGAATAAACTTTAGTAGTGTTAAGCCCGGCTTTTTTAATGAGTGATGAATGGTGGTCGTCTTTTGGTTTAAAGCGGCAAAGCATTTGGCCGCCGAGGATTTTAATCGCTACGCCAGCCAGAACTGCTTCTGCTGACGCTCCGATGCCCATCAAAAGATCAATCCCCGACTCTGGCATACATGGGGCAATGCCGCCGGCCACGTCGCCGTCGGTAATTAAGCGCACCCGGGCGCCGGCCTTGCGCACTTCTTCGATTAATTTCTGATGACGCGGCCTGTCCAAAATACAAACCGTAATATCCCCCACTTTTTTACCCAGGGCTTTGGCTGTATTTTTTATGTTTACCGATGTCGGCGCGTCTAATTTTATAACCTTAGCCGCCTTTGGCCCGGCCGCGATTTTTTCCATGTATGTATCCGGGGCATTAAGCAACGAACCGTGACTGCCTGCTGCAATCACAGTTAAAGCATTATATCGTCCAAAAGCCACGCTGTCGGTACACTCTAATGGGTCAATAGCTAAATCAATGTAGTTAGCCGATTTATCGGCTGTTCTTTTTGAGCCCATAAATGGGCTGACTACACTTCCCCAGCCTTTTCCTAATCTCTCACCCTGATACAATTCCGCGGATTCATCCTTACTTCCCTCGCCAATAACAACAGTCCCGGCAAAATCTATTTGATTAAATCGGTCACGCATTTCGTCCACGGCCGCGGCATCAGCTTTTTTACCATCGCCTTTACCCACCCACTTACAATGCCGCAATGGCCGCGGCTTCGGTAACCCTTACAAATTCTAAAGCAAGATTTCTGTCCATAGTGGTAGCAATTAGCAATTAGCAATTAGCAGTCAGCTGACAGCTGACTGCTGACTGCTGACTGCTGACTGCTGACAGCCTCTCAAATTACTTTTGATTTATTTTCCATGCGTATAATAATTTTGCAACCTCTTCCGCTAAAAATTCCCCATCTTCATAGTCTTTTTCAGATATATATCTTAAATCTTTCGATAAAAATAACTGATATCTTTAAAATTCTGGATATACATACTGTCTGCTGTTAGCTTTTTGCTAATTGCTCTTTAATTGCTTTCATAATAGCATTTTTATCAATTTCTTCATACGAGAGTAGCTCGTCCGGCTTTCCGCTGTGGGGTTCTTTGCGAACACACAGAGCACAGACGAAGCAACTGTTTGCTGTTTGCTGTGTGCTTATTGCCGCCGCGACCGCTTCACCAATTCCGCCTTCGGGAAAATGATCTTCCACAGTGATTATTGCTTTGGTTTCGGCCGCGGCTTTTTTTAGGGTTTCAACATCCAGCGGTTTTATAGAGTAAAGATCTATCACGCGGATATTTATATTTTCTTTTTTCAAATCCTCATAAGCGGCCAAAGCTTCGTGTAAAGTTATACCCGCGCCTATTACGGTTATTTGATCGTTAGAGGATGATTTTAAAACGCATGACCCTCCTATTTTAAAATTGTGTTGAACAAGGCCATCTTGCTGTCTGCTGTCTGCTGTCTGCTTATTGCTATATAAAATTGCCGTGTCCTTGCGCGTGGTACGGATGTAAACGTTGCCCCGGTGTTTAGCCGCTTCAGCCACTAACTTTTCGGCCGACACGGCATCAGAAGGATACAAAACCGCGCCGTTTAAATTGGTCCTGAACATAGCAATGTCTTCCAAAGCCATTTGTGATGAACCGTCTTCGCCAATACTGACGCCAGCGTGGGAGCCCACGAACTTAATGTTGGCGCGCGCGTACTGCGACATCCTGATTTGGTCAAACGCCCGGCTAAAAAAAGCCGCGAAAGTGGACACAAAAGGAATTTTTCCGCGGCGGGAAAATCCCAAAGCCACGCCCACCATATTTTGTTCGGCAATGTACATTTCAAAAAACTTTTCCGGATGATTTTTCTTTACAAATTCCGAATACGTGGAATTGCTGGTCTCGGCGTCCAAAACAATTACGCGATCATTTGCTTCCACCAAATTAACCAGCGCGTTGCCGTAAGCCTCGCGCGTGGCAACTTTTTGGTCTTTGGGATAATCCGTAAATTTGATTTTTTGATCCCAGCTTTCAACTTTCAACTTTTCAGTTTTAACTTGCTCCGGCATCGCGATTTTCCCCACCAGACTCTTATCAGCTTCCCCCAGCTCTTCCAAAGCCTTTTTTAATTCATCGGCCGACAAAGCCTTGCCGTGCCAGCCGTCTTTGTCTTCCATAAACGACACGCCTTTGCCCTTAAGGGTTTTCGCGATAATCATTTTCGGTTTCTGATTTACCGACCCCGTGATTTGCCCGAAAGCTTTACCGATTTCGCCGATGTCATGCCCATCCACCACAACAGTTTCCCAGCCAAAACTTTTGGCCCTCTGTTCATAAATTTCGGCGTGATGCCCGTACATAGTCTCGCCGCGCTGGCCCAGGCGGTTGCAATCCAAAATCGCCACCAAGTTGTCCAGTTTATTAAAGGATGCCGCGGCCATAGCCTCCCAAACGCTGCCCTCGGCCATCTCGCTGTCGCCCAATAAGACATAAGTTTTGTAAGATAATTTGTCTAATTTGGCATTTAGCGCCATACCGACACCCACGGATAAACCCTGGCCAAGCGAACCCGTAGGCACTTCCGTATAAGGAAACAGCATTGTAGGGTGACCCTCCAAATGGGAACCCATTTTGCGGAGCGACAGCATTTCCTGCTCACTGACTTTTCCGGCCGCCGCGTACAAAGAATAAAACAAAGGAGAAGCGTGGCCTTTGCTAAATATCAACCGGTCGTTGTTAATATATTCCGGATTTTCTAGATCAGCGCGGAAAAACCCTTCCCCCTTCGCCAAAGCTTCGGGCGACCTTCGGCCAAACATCAGCACCGTCATTACATCCGCCGCGCTCAAAGATGATGTAGGATGCCCGCTCCCGGCCGCGGTGGTGGATACAAGGGAATAATAACGGATAAGTTTTGCTAATTCCGGCAAATTATTGTTCATATAATTAATTATAACCGATTTGAGCCCGCAAACAAGGGCGCCCCTTTGTTGCAAAGGGGCGCCCTTGTCCTTTCTACTTTTTACTTTTTACCAAACCTCTCAGCTGTCTGACCTTATCCGTCTTCTCCCATGGAAACTTAACGTCGGTGCGGCCAAAGTGGCCGTAGGCCGCGGTTTGTTCATAAATGGGGCGTTCCAGATTTAATTGCTTGACTATATCAGCCGGTTTTAAAGGAAAAATTTGCTCAACAATTTGTTCCAGGCGATTGTCCGAGATTTTTCCCGTGCCGTAAGTATCCACCATGGCGGAAACCGGTTTGGCCACGCCAATGGCGTAAGCTAACTGGACCAGGCACTTTTTGGCCAAGCCGGCCGCGACAATATTTTTGGCAATATAGCGGGCGGCGTAAGCCGCGCTTCGGTCAACCTTGGTAACGCATTTGCCGCTAAAGCAACCGCCGCCGTGCGGCGCGTAACCGCCGTAAGTATCTACTATGATCTTGCGCCCCGTGAGCCCCGCGTCCGCCGGCGGCCCGCCAAGCACAAACCTGCCGGTGGAATTAATAAAAATTTTGATGTTTTTGTTAAACCATTTTCCCAGCACGGGCTTTATAACCTGCCGGGTAATATCCGCGCGCAATTTTTCCGTACTCACGTCTTCGGAATGATGCGCGGCAATTACTACGGTAGTTACCGATTTGGGCCTGCCGTTTACATATTCAATGCTGACCTGGGACTTGCCGTCCGGACGCAAATAGGCAAGTTTTCCGTTCTTGCGGACTTCGGCAAGTTTACGCGTTAAGCGATGAGCCAGAGAAATCGGCAGCGGCATTAACTCCTTGGTTTCGTCGCAGGCAAAACCGAACATCAAACCCTGGTCTCCCGCGCCCTGTTCCTTAAATTCTCCCCTGCCTTCGTCCACGCCCTGGGCAATGTCCGGCGACTGTTCATGCAAAGTGGAAATTACTCCCACGTCGGAAAAACAAAAACCGTACTCCGGTTTATCGTAACCGATTTTTTTAAGCGTCCTCCGCACTACGGACTGAATGTCAACGTAAGCTTTAGTCCGCGCCTCGCCGCCCACCACGACCAAACCGGTGGTGGCAAAACATTCTATGCCGGCGTGCGCCTTTTTGTCCTGCCGCAGCATCTCGTCATAAATGGCGTCCGAAATTTGGTCGCAAACTTTGTCCGGATGCCCTTCGGTTACGGACTCCGATGTAAACAGCTTAACCTGATTATTATTTTTTGGCATAAAAAAATCCCTTTTGTAAGGGTCAGATAAATTTTCATCTTTCCCTTTACGGGCTAGAATTAGCACCTTATCGGTGAAAACCGATTGGTTGCCGGCAGGTCAACGGGCTAGATCCCTAACTGCTCTCTGGATAAGTTAATATTAATTTATACTACAATCTTATACTATATTTATTCAACCGTCAACGGACAACGGACAACCTCTTTTGGATGAGTGGAAAGAGGTTTAGAATACCGAGTTTATCAGCGAAAGCTGCTACTTAACCAAGTAAGCTTGTGGCCTATGGAATTATGTTTGGACAGATTATCGCTACTACTCTTGCTTGAAACAATTACTGGTTAAAGGAAATAAGACTTTGAACATTAAACACATTACTGATAAAGACCTCGTTTTCGGTAGTACTACTTGAAATGTCAATGACTCTTGCTCTGCCCTGGTAGTATTTTATATATCCAGTTATAGTCCCAAGCGGTCCATCGCCAGATGAGGGCAACAGGGTATAGGCTGGGTTTGCTTGGTTTGTGCCAGCTTGCCAATTCTGTATCACATTTAAGTTTTGGTCCAAATCAACCTCTGTTTTATATCCTGTATTGGTCAAAGTTTGCTCATAATAAGTCAAAAAGTTTTGGTCACCGCCGTAAAAACCGCCATCTGTATTGGTACCATTGGTATTTGATTGTTCCCATGCCAATATGCCAGGGTCTGTATTTGTTGCTTGGTAGAACTGACCGGTCAGAGATAATGCATTGCCATTTATATCAAACTCATTAGATCCAATATCAGATTCGGATGAAGTGGCGGACGCAGAGTACCATTCATCTTTTGAATATATGGCCGGGATAGGAAAATTTATTCCGTCATCTTGCAAGGTATTTAAAGCAGTCTGCTGAGTGGCAGTAGATGTCTGCCAGCCGCTCGTGTTGGCTGGTGTTGAGATTGCTAGCTGTTGAGTTTGAATTATAGATTTTGATTTATGATGAACCGCTACAGGCCCTAAAACCTGCGGCTGGTTTAGGATAAAATAAACCCAAACTAGAACAGCCGCAATGACGGCTAATACGATGATTGAAATAATGCCTTTATGCTGATGCCACTTTTTAATAGCTGGCGGCATTGGAGCTTGTTGCGGAATTTGAGATTCATTTGTATTGTCCATTTTTGTTTCTTGAAGATAATTTTACTTTAAATGTATTATACCACACTTGGTTCTAACTTTTGTACCCGAATGCCAAAAATATCCATAACAATGGGTAAATTTGTCTGGAGCGGGTAGTGGAACGAAGTTCGAACGGAAATAGTTAAAATGCGGGCCTAATTACTTTATTTGGATGGAGCTAATTAAAGCTTCTGTTGGCAGGTCTTGGTTGGTTTCTCGGTATCTTGAATAAGTAACGGTTAGGTAATCATTCTTGCCAACAATGTAAACAGTTACTTGGTCCGGGGTCTCGCCTTCGGCTAAATTCACTTGCGGTAATTTTATTATTGCGTAGGCCTGTTTGCCATTTAACTGAAAGTCCGCCAATACTTCTAAATTATTATTTAAAGAATCGGTGCCTCCTGGAAATCTGTCGCTACTGGTTATTTGCCCTTCCATACTATCCTGAAAATTTGTATTAGGATAATACTGAATATTAACCACAGGCCCTGAATCGTGTTCCTGCAAATTAATTGAATGACTTGAACTCCACTGGCTGTCATCTAAATACCAATATTGGGAGGAGTATTTAAAGCTTACTGATTTATCCGGGCTGCTATAAGATTGCCAAGTACGGGTGATTGCAGCTAGGGCATTTCCATAAATATCTGGTAGTGCTGGGTCACTATTGTAACCAGCGAAGCTTAATCCAGGAACATTGTTTGGCATTATCCATATACCGTTTCGGGTTGCCCCTCCAGGGCCGTACAAATAACATTGTAGGCCATGGGTATTGGTAATGGAGCCGCCAGCTCCATAAGACTGAATACTATGGAAATCACAAGGCTGGCCAACAGCTATTGTGCTGGTTGTGGAATTTGTGGACACTGGGTTGGTGGGCGATGATTTGCTGACATTGCATCCTGTGGCTAAGAGAGCAACAATTGGAAACACAAATAATAATTTTTTCATAAATTATAAAATTAAACTTTAAACCTTTCCTTTAATATTTGCTCCGCTTTTTGATTATTAAAAACACAAATACCGGCAATATTTTTATAATCCAAAGAGGGGTACTTTGCTTTTAGGGCATCAACTCTAATTTTTAGGTTTTTCAAATACAATTTATAGGTATTCGGGTGATTAACTAATACGGATCTTATTATCCAAATTTCAAAATCAGGAAAACTAGCTTGCAAATCGGGTATTTTTTCACGAAATGATTTCAGTCTTCCCTCGGCTTTATCTTTGTAGGCAATAACAATATATTCGATATCTTTCTCGGTAAATTCCGAAAACTCCACTTTTAATTGCCCGATAATTTTACGAGCTTTTTCCAAGATTTCTCCGGGATTGCTTCTGTAGTTTACCGCAGTAAATTCTATATTGGTTTTACTAAATTCTGGAAACTTTACCTGTAAAGTTGGTACAACTTTTTCTAATTCTCTTGGAGCGGGTAGTGGGAGTCGAACCCGCATCATCAGTTTGGAAAACTGAGATAATAACCGTTATACGATACCCGCATGCTAAATTAGCTTTATAAATTCTTTACCAATTCTATCAAAAAAACCTCTTTTTGAAAAGAGGTTTTTTTGTATCCGTGTTATATGTTTTATCCGCGTAATACGTGAACTACGGCCTTAATTTTACCGCTTCCTTAAAGGCTTCGCCGGCTTTGAACTTGGGAGTGTTAAGTTCGGGTATGGTAATGCGCTGGGAAGGATTTCTCGGGTTAACGCCAATGCGCGGAGCGCGGTGACTGACGCTAAACTGTCCGAAGCCGGAAATATTAACTTTATTGCCGCCGCGCAGCTGCTCGTAAACCATGCCGATAAAAGTGTTTAAAAACCTTTCGCATTCGGTATGGGTAATGCCCAATTTAGCGGCTAATAGTTCGGTTAGCTGGAGTTTATTCATATTTTTTTCCTTTCGTAAATTTATATTAATGTTCGTGCTTATATTTATACGTCTATATTTTCAAAATGGTTTCACTAAGCAGGAATTTTTAGGCTATACATTTATTATAAGCCTTTTTTATTAAAATTTCTAGTTTTTTTTAGATTTATTTTATAAAATTGGCCTTTATTTTTAGATATTCAGATAATCCTTATTAATAAGCCATATTTAAAAGCCAAGTTTATCGGGAAATGGTCTAATTTTTATATTTTAATAAAAAATTCAGCTTAGAGTAAGCTGAAATCAAGATAATTAACCACAATAAAAATGGCCTAAACTACTTTTCCTGTTTTAAATCCAGTTCTTTATAAAGGGTTCCCAAAACCCCGTTTACAAATTTGCCGCTGGATTCACCCCCAAAACTCTTGCCCAGCTCCACGGCTTCGTTAATAGCCACTTTTGGCGGCACCTGCTTTAAAAACATAAGCTCGTAAACGCCAAGGCGCAAAACATTGCGGTCCACCGGCGGAATTTGCTCCATTGGCCATTCGGGAGCGTGCTTGGTAATAATTTCATCTATGGCTGTAATATTTTTGGCTACGCCTTCGGCCAATTCAAAAACAAATCCCCCGTCTTCGCTGTGGCCGACGGATTCGTCGGCCTGGCGGGTAATGATTTGTTTTAAATCTTCGGTCCGCTGGTTGAAATCCCACTCAAACAAAGCCTGCATGGCAATGGTGCGGGAGAGATGTCTGTTGGCCATTGGAGTAGCGTTTAGGGTATAGCGTTTAGGGTATAGGGAACCACGATGGGCTTTGGGTTACTAAACGCTAACCCCTAACCGCTTGCGCTGTTACTTCGTAATTTTTCTGCCCTTGTAAAATCCGCAATTCTTGCACGGCAAATGCGGCATAACCGGCTGGCCGCAATTTTTGCATACCGCGAAAGAAACCTTTTTTAAAGCGTGATGACTCCTGCGTTGATTCCGGCCACTCCGGGTCTTATGCTTTTTTGGAACACCCATAAAATTAGTTGAAAGTTAAAAGTAAAAAGTTGTAAAGTGCCATAAGTATAATCAAAGCGGGGGTTTTCGTCAATTGTCTCGAAAATAAAACTTAACATTCCGGCCTCCAATCCGCGGGCGATGACAGGATACCGGCCTAAACTTTTATCTCGCGATAAAAATCCAAGCTAGCACATCACCAACGGATTGGAAGAAATAATATACGATGTTCAAGGAAAGCGGAGGTGACAGCAGACGGCACAACGGCCCGCTTGTCACCCCTTGCCGTTTTTCTTTGCCGTCGCCCAGAAATCCCGAATGGCAGATATGAGGATGGCAAGGAAAAATAAACCAACGGCTGCTACGACCGCCCAAACAAACAAAATATTCGGGCGAAAAATTCTATCCAATCATCCTCCTCCGGGGAGAATCCATTTGCCGCTTATTAAGCGGCTCAAGGAATTCCTCAATTCACGGATCCTGTGGATCCTTAGCAGGATCCACTCTGGCCAAAACGTCTCGCCATGGCAGACATAGGCCAAACGCGCAGCCCCGAACAGGGCTGCAAAAAAACCAACGATATATAATGCCTGCATTTTACCTCCAAACCTATAAACCATTTTTATGATTTACAAATTTGGGGGGGAAAAGTAAGGAGGGGTGGACGGAGCAAAACCACCCCATTGTTTTGCCGAATTTAATGGAAAAATCCGGCTGCTGCGAAGTAGCCTATGGCGGCGACCAAAACAAACGTAATCGCGTACACAAAGACTTCTCCCAGTGTATTTAGGATCGGCTGGTCTTTCTCCAGCCACGCCTTAAACCTACTGGCCGTATGGTTTAAGGAGAGATCCGGCTCATGGAGCCGGATTATGATCCTTATCATGGGGACCTCCTTATTTCTGGTCAGGTTGCATGCTCCCTTCCAGAACTTTTGCCTCTACTTGTCGCTAATTATAGTATAACGGCGAAAGTTCCGAAAGGGATGTTTTTAGATTCTTTTTTGGGCCACAAAAAAAGAGGGTTTTCGCCCTCTTATATTATACTTTGTTGAATTATTTAAGCAATAGTGAGTCTTTGAGAAACAGGCCAATCCCGCTCGGCGGGAAAATATAATTTGCCCTCCAAAGGCCCACGATCGCGTAAACAAGTAGATCGAATTTACGAATTGAAACGAATATACGAATAATTACAAATGAACACAGTATTCGTAAATTCGTAGGCATTCGTTGATTCGCCCCATTCGTATATTCGATATATAAAAACCGCATATTCAATACAGGAGAACCTTAGTAAAAACGTTCTAGTATGCAATATACGGCTTTTTAGCGCCCCCAATAGGGTTTAACCCGCGATTAGGAGCATAAGTTTCCCCGCGTCAATCTCCATCAAAATTTTTCCGGATAAATAATTCTCTGAATCTGTAATGTGGAAAATTTTATTCTAAATTAACTTGGTGAAGATTGGCGCGGGGAGTATCCGTATATTCTCCTGTAAAAATATATTGATACAAAGTATTGAGTTTTTAAAACGTACTGCCATTACGACAATAACCACTTACTATACGCCACTTTAGCTGTTTTGTCAACCCCGTTAGAAGCTTAATGCCTTATTTAAGATTAAAATATAAATTTAGCCTTTATATATAATATAAATTTGATGATATTACTAACTTCTAACGGGGTCAAGGGTTTTAGATTCTAAAGTTAAATTTTGGCTTATATAAAACCAAAACCCGCTAAGCGAAAAGCCGCGGGTGAGTAAAATCTTTATGATGACGTAAAAAATCCGGGGGAGGATTTTTTGGATAATTTGGGGGAGGTGCGTTGAGAGTAAATAGCTTCCTGGTATTGTAAAAATCTAATCCGGGATAAGCTACTTCAAGCTCTTCAATGATAAAGGCGACAAATCCCTCACTAAAGAGACCTGACATCATGCGCAGGCGAAAAGCCAAGCACTGGATACCGAGCCGGTACAAGGGCTTGTCCAGAATGTCGACTGCAGGATGACTGTAGCCGACCGCTCGCGCGTGATTAAAGAGAAGCTTTATAAATTCTTTTATCTTCTCATCCATCCCTATTCCTCCTTGGACGGGATGGTTATATTTTAAATTTAAAATAAAAAAACACAACCTATGCTTCATAATTGCGTGAAAAATAAAAATTTATTCCAAAAAGCCCGAAGCTCTAACAGCCCCGGGCTTTTTCATACTAATCCCTAACCCCTAACCCCTATTCTCTATTCTCTATCCCCTAGTCTAGTAATCCATTCCACCCATGCCGCCGCCCATGCCGCCTGGGGCGGAGGGGGTTTTAGGTTCGGGTTTGTCCACAACTATGGCTTCGGAGGTGACTAAGGTAGAGGCTATGGAAACCGCGTGCTCAAGAGCCAGGCGGGTAACTTTTAAAGGATCTACAATACCGGCCTGCATCATATCCATCATGCCCTTTTGCCAGTTCTTTTCCGTAAAATTGGCAAAGTCAAAACCAAGGTTGGGGTTGCTGTCGCTTTGGATTTTATGCAAAATGCCGGTTACTTCCACGCCGGAGTTTACCGCTATCTGCCTAAGCGGCGCTTCCAGGGACTGGCGCACTACCCTTACGCCCGCGCGTTCGGCATCGCTTAAGTCTTCGCCAAAGGAATCCAGCTTGGGGGCGATTTTGGCCAAAGCAGCGCCGCCGCCGGCCACAATACCCTCTTCCACGGCCGCGCGAGTGGCGTTAAGCGCGTCTTCGATTTTAAATTTCTTGGCTTTCATTTCCGTTTCGGTAAACGCGCCAACTTTAATCACGCCCACGCCGCCGGCCAAACGGGCCATGCGTTCCTGGAGTTTTTCCTTGTCGTAATCGGAAGTGGAATTTTTGTGCTCCATCTTAATTTGGCTGACGCGGTCTTCTATTTTCTTTTTGTCGCCGTGCCCGTCTACTATGGTGGTGTATTCTTTTGTGGCAATAACTTTGCGCGCTTTGCCCAAATCCGTCAGCTCGGTTTTGTCCAGCTTTAAGCCCATATCTTCGGTAACAACGTTACCGCCGGTAAGCACGGCTATATCCTGGAGCATTTCTTTTCTGCGGTCGCCAAAACCCGGAGCCTTTACGGCCAGAACATTGAATGTGCCGCGCAGTTTGTTAAGCACAAAAGTGGTTAACGCTTCGCCTTCTATTTCATCGGCAATTATCACCAAATCTTTTTTGCCGCTTTGCGCGACTTTTTCCAAAACCGGCAAAATATCCTGGACGGATGAAACTTTTTTATCGGTAATTAAAATATAGGAGTCTTCCCACACCGCTTCCATTCTTTCGGCGTTGGTAACCATATACGGGTTTACAAAGCCCTTGTCAAAACGCATGCCTTTAACGACTTCCTTTTCAATGCCGATAGTCTGGCCTTCTTCCACCGTAATAACGCCGTCGTGGCCGACTTCTTCCATGGCTTCGGCAATCAGTTTTCCGACTTCGGCATCCAAAGAGGCGATGGTGGCGACTTGCTGGATTTCTTCCTTGTTTTTTACGTCCTTCTTAACTTTTTTAAGCTCGCTGACCACAAAAGCCACGGCTTTATCCATGCCTTTTTTAATGTCCCCGGCGCGGGAAGAATTCAAAGCCACGGCTCCAATGCCTTCTTCTATCATTTTTTGAGCCAAAACAGTGGCGGTTGTGGTACCGTCGCCGGCCTGTTCGTTTGTCTTATTGGCCACTTCCTGGATTAAGGAAGCGCCCACGTTTTCAAATTTATCTTCCAGCTCAATGTCCTTGGCCACGGTAACGCCGTCATCTGTAATTGTGGGGCTGCCAAAACCTTTGTCCAAAATTACGGTTTTGCCTGTGGGGCCCAAAGTCAATTTAACCACATTGGCGGCTTTGTCCACGCCGGCCTTAATAGCCATTTTTGCCTGATAACCAAATTTAATATCTTTTGCCATATATTCCTTTCAAAAATTCGAAGCGCGAAATCCTAAATTCAAAACAATAATTAAATCCTAAATTTTAAACTCCGACGGTTTAAGATTTTAGATTTTCTGATTTGGAATTTATTTCGGATTTCGGTATTCGAATTTCATATTTATTCAATAATCGCCAACACATCGGAATCGTCCTTTTCTTTCCCGACGTATAAAATTTTGTACTCAATCTTTTTGCCGTCTTCTTCCATTTCCACTTCTTCGCCGGCGTACTTGCCAAAGACCACGGTATCGCCGACTTTTAATCCGAGCGTTTTAACTTCTTCGCCGTTGCCCAATTCCACAATTTTTCCCTGGGCCTTTTTTTCTTTATCGGCCGTGTCCGGCAAAACAATTCCGCTCTTGGTAACTTCCTCGCTGGAGAGCTGTTTTACCAGCACCCGGTTGCCTAAAGGTTTTACTTTCATATCCAAACTCCTTTGCTTAATTATTTATTCTAATTTGATTCTAACAGTTTTTATCACTCTGTCAAGCGGAGTGATAAACAGTTTTACACAAGAACATTATGATATAATAACAATACGATGAATTCTTATCAAGATTCCAATATCGCCCTTAAATATCTGGGTTTTTTGAATTCCGAAAACGGACAAATCCAGCAAAAAATTTTGGCCGGCGCTGTCCTGGACACATTGCCAAAAAACAGGGATACGGCGCTGCTGGACGCGGCCTGCGGCACGGGCTGGCTGGCCGGGGAGCTGAAAATGCATTTCAATAAAATTGATGCCTGCGACTCTTCGGATTTTTTTATCCAGTTCGGGCGCGCGCATTACGGTAACGTTGATTTTAAAACCGCGACCCTGGATAAGACGTTGCCGTACGGACAAAATTTTTTTGACGCCGTTATTTTAAACATGGCCGCGCCGGATTTAAAAAACCTGGCCGCGGCTTTTAAAAACCTGGCCGCGGTGTTAAAACCGGGCGGTAAATTACTGGCGACTATTCCCAACCCGGCCTATACTTACCCGGCCGCGGAATGGAAACGAACCTGGCTGGATATTCTGCTGTTTAAAAAACCCGGGCTGAGATTAAAAACCCCGCCCGTTTCCGGCGCGGAAATTTGCAGGGAATTTAACAAGGGCTCAAAAATTAAATCTTTTTATTACAACCTTAAAGACTACCAAAGCGCCGGCGGCGGTGCCAAACTCAGCATGACCGCCGTAAAGCAGTTGCGGACAACGAAAGACAGCAAAAAGTTCGATCTTGCTTACCAGCTTTACCGCTACCCTCTTTTATTGCTGCTGGAATTTGAGAAAGTCTGACAATAAAGACTGCTGCTTGCTGGAAGGATGGAACGACAGCTCGTCTTCCTCAACCACGATAAATTTTTCCCGGCGGATTTTTGGCAGCTGCCAGTTTTTTAATTTTTGTTCCAGCCACGGGCCGAATTTGCCGCCGAAAAATTCCTCCAGCTTTTTTTGGACCGCGGTCTGGCGGTCCGCTTCCGCGTAGAGGAAGCCACCGTTGGGCAAAAACGACTTTATCCAATGGTTGTTATCCTGAAATTCCCGGACGACCCGGCCGTAAACCAGCGGCCGCAGCTTTAAATACTCCACGGCTGTATAAAGGTTCTTTAACTGGCGGATTGGTTTAGGGCCGGCCAGATAATGGTTCAGGCAAAAACGGTTGGCGATATTTTGCCCGTGGCGTCTTTGGCCAAAAACCTGGAAATAACCGGTCACCGCGGTGCGGGCCAGCCACATAAATTTGGGGTCGGTAATAATCAACAAATCAATATCGGAATTGGCTTTTTGCTGGCCCATGGCCTGGCTTCCGGCCAAAGCCACGCCCCGCACAAAAGGCAGATACCTTAAACCGCCGATATATTTTCTAATCAGTTTTTCGCGGCCAATGCCGAAAAAATAATTTTGCAAACGGTTTTCGGCAATGTGTTTTCTGCCGACCAGATGGTAAAAGCCCAAATAATTCCCAACCTGGGAGGCGCAATCGCTTTCCAAGCAATGCAAAATTTCATCAGCCGATACCACCTTGGCCGCCGGGCCGGAAACTTCATTATTTATTTCACCCTGTTCATCAAGACTTAGATTTTGCAAATCGGCCAATAAAAATTCCCGCAACTCCAGCAGAGTTAAAGGATAATCCTGCAAATCAAAAAAACTTAGGGCGGAAATAATTCGTTCTCTTAGCATAAGATTATAGCCCCAGCTTATCTAAGGTGACCTCTTCCCAATCGTCAAAGTCCACTTCTTTATAAACTTTTAACTTGTGGGAGAATTCCGTTTCCGAAAATTTATATTGTGTTTGCGCCGACTGTCCGGCGCGGTGGGAATAAAGTTCCTTTTTTTCCAAAACTGCCGGGCGGTTTTCGCGCACAAGCTTAAATCTGCCCGCGGGATTTTCTAAAGTCAAAACATCTTGGGTCCCCTGCTTAATTGGCCCATCTTGGGAATCCATTATTAAATCCTCGTGAGCCAAACTCACATTTTTAAAATGCTTTTGCGCGGCCTCCGCCAATTGTTCCCATTTTTCATCTTGCATATGAGTTCATGTTAACATTAAAGCATGGGGCATTGATGGAGATACTTTAATGCTTATATGTTTAAATTAAAAATTATTGCACCCCCTGCATTGGGGCTATGGCGGAAGCTTCCAGGCTCCTTACCAAAAAAGGCAGCGAAAACAGCAGCGCCAAAAGCGGCAAAACCACCAAAACCAAAGTAATATAAATCTGCCAGCGCATATAATTTCGCGTTTGTTTGGTAAACTTATGAATTTCGGCTATCATTTGCCTTTCATCCATATCCTTAGGGACGGATGATTCCGGGGTTAGATTTTGGGTCGGCTCAGGAGCGGATTTTTGGTTCATTTCCATATTTTTTGGTAGAACCTGTTTGAAAAATAATTCGCGGGCGGAATTTAAGAATTTTGTGACAAAATTTCAATATAAATTTTGGTGTTTAACCTAAGTTAAACGGAACAATTTTTTTGGGATTTTGGCCAAAATTCTTAAATCGCGGCCCGGAGTATTTTTAAAACAGGTTCTTAATTATTTTTGGCAGACGGGACAGTAAGATCCTGTCCGGCCGTTTAATTTAATACTTTCTATAATGGTACCACACTTTTTGCAGTTCCGTCCTTTTCGTCCGTAGACATAGTGGAATTTGCCCATTCGGCCCCAGGTGCCGTCCGTGCGGACAAAGTCGCCCACGGAGGAGCCTTTGGCCGCTATGCCTTTTAGCAGGACGGGTTTTATCCATTTATGGATTGCCGACATTTCTTTTGGGGTTAAAGATGATACCACCCGCGCCGGCCGCACTTCAGCGTGGAATAAAATTTCATCGCTGTAAATGTTGCCGATGCCGGCTATTAGAGCGGAGTCCATTAAAACCTGCTTGATTTTACCTTTGGGCCTTTTTAGCGGGATGGATTTAAAAATACTTAAAGTAAACTTTTTTTCCAATGGCTCAGGTCCATAACCTTGAAGCTCCTTAACCTGACTGAGTTCGTCGCGGCGCACCAGCTTAAGATAGCCAAACTTTCGCACATCGTTAAAATATAAAACCGAACCATCGGTAAAATAAAAAATTACGTGGGTATGCTTGCCTGGGAGCTGGACAAACGGCGCGTTGAGCCTGTTTAGCATCCGATACTTACCGTTTGTCTTTTGCCGCAATTTCGCGTCTTCAAAAATAAACTGCCCGGTCATTTTAAGATGGACCAGCATTGACAAAGAACCCCTTGTCCGACGAAGCCTTGGCGAAGTCGGAGAAAAATTAAAGATCAGTAATTTTGCCCGCCGCTTTACGGAAAGTACGCGTTGTCCTGCCAGCAGGCCGATAAACTTATCAACTGACCGCTGATTGGCTGTTCTGATATTACTTACCGTACGCGGGCCAACATGCACCATTTTAGGCGCGTTAACTTTAACCGATTTTAGCTTTCGGTTTTTTAGCTTCCTGTTTAACTCGGAAACAATGGTTTGGACTTCGGGGAGTTCGGGCATAAGTTAATTGAACAAAATTTAAAAAATTAAATAAAATTGACAAAATTGAGGGGGCAGCGCGGAGCTAATTTTGTTCAATCTTGTCAATTATGTCATTTTTGTCAATTCTATTATACCATCAAGCCTTCCCCGTGATATAATGCATCTGCCATGAATGATTTTACCCATTTTTTAAATTCCATTCCCCATAAATTTTCCACCCAGGAAAACGAACTTTTAAAACAGGCTTATGATTTGGCCAAACAGTCCCACCACGGGCAGAAACGCCGCAGCGGCGAGGACTACTTTACGCATGTCAGCCAGTCAGCCGTAATTTTAGGGCAAATTTTTCCCGATGTTTCCACCCTGGCCGCCACTCTGCTGCACGATGTACCCGAAGATACCAGCGTCTCACTGGAAAAAATCCGGGGCCAGTTCGGCGACGAAATCTCCCGGCTTATAGACGGCGTAACCCAGCTCGGCCAGGTGCGGATGAAAAACAGCAAGGATAAATTTTACGTGGAAAACCTGCGCAAACTGTTCATCGCCACCAGCCAGGACATTCGCGTTATTTTGGTTAAGCTGGCCGACCGCCTCCACAATATGCGGACTTTGGAATTCATCGCCCCGGAAAAACAGATTAAAGTCGCCAATGAAACCCTGGAAATTTACGCCCCTATTGCCGCGCGCCTGGGCATTAGCGGCTGGAAAGACGATTTGGAAGACCTGTCTTTTAAAGTCGTTTACCCCAGGGAGTACGAACAGACGCGCGAACTTTTGGAAGCGGAGCTGCAAAGCCGGCAGGACAGCGTCAAGCTTATGGAAAAAAATCTGGGGCACACCCTAAGGAGCGAGGGTATTAAGTACCTGGATATTTCCGGCCGGGTAAAAAGAATTTATTCGCTGTGGAAAAAACTGGAAAAATACGGCGGCGACTTAAGCAAAATCCATGATGTCATCGCTCTGCGCGTTATCACCAAATCCACGGCCGACTGTTACGCGGCTTTGGGCGTCATCCACAAACACTTCCAGCCGGCGCCGGGCAGGATTAAAGATTTCATCGCCACGCCCAAGCCCAACGGCTACCAGAGCATCCATACCACGGTCTTTGGCCGGGAGGGCAAGACGTTTGAAATCCAGATCCGCACCGACTTGATGCATGAGGAAGCCGAACGCGGCGTCGCGGCCCACTGGTTTTACGCCGAGGAAGGCAAGCCGGATAATCTTCCCGAACGGCTGCAGGCCAAATGGATAAAAGAGCTGCGCTCCTGGCAGGAAGAAGCCCAAAATCCCGAGGAGTTTTTGGAAAGCTTAAAGATAGATTTTTTTCGCGACCGGATTTTTGTGTTCACGCCCAAAGGCGACATTAAAGATTTGCCTGCCGGCGCCACGGTAATAGATTTCGCCTTTGCCGTGCACACGGACCTGGGGCATCACATGATGGGTGTTAAAATTAACCACAAAATGGCCAGTATTTTTGACGAGCTGGAAAACGAAGACGTGGTGGAAATTATTAAAACAAAAAAACCGGCCACAATTTCGCGCGACTGGCTCAAAGCCGCCAAAACCCACAACGCGCGCAACCGCATCCGCCACTATCTTAACGAGCACGATAAAGGCATAATCCAGAGAGTTAGGGAACTGAAGCTGAAAGATTTAAGCTTGCCGAGGTTTTTTAGGAAAAAATAGTGTCAAGGGTGACCCTTGACACTATTCTCTATTTGTCAAAATCAAAAAACTCCCTTAAGTGAGGGAGTTTTTTATAACCTAAAACCTAATAAGCAATCGTATGCTTAGTATACCCCGGCTTATGCCCATGCAGTTCGCTTTCGGAAAACCAAACGGGAATTTCCAAGGCCGCATCTTCCAGGTTGCCGGAGGCGTGGACAAGGTTCATTACGCCCATTTGTTTGCTGTCGGCATGCTTAAAAGAAACGTGGGCAAAATCGCCGCGAATGGTGCCGGGCGCCGCGGCCTTGGGCTCTGTTGGACCGACCATTTTGCGTGCTTGCTCCACCGCTTCCACACCTTCCAGGCAAATGGCGACCACGGGGCCCGAAGTCAGCATTTCTATCATTAAATCACGCACATGCTGGCCTCGCCTTTTGGCCAAGTCTTCGGTATAATGTTTCGCCGCGTGCTCTTTTTCCGGCCAAGCCATTTTAAGGCCGGCTATTTTAAGGCCAACCTTTTCAAAGCGGGTGATAATTTCGCCGATTAATCCGCGGTCAACGGCATCGGGCTTGAGCAAAACAAGTGTTCTTTCCATAGTTTTAGCGTTTAGCGTTTAGCGTTTAGCGTTTAGCGTTTAGGACTTTGTTTCTAAACGCCAATCACTATCCGCTATACGCTATTTAATAATTTTCACGCTCGTCATTATTACAGGTGTAAGCGGCATGCCGTCTCCCGGCGGATTGGTTTGCAACGCGCCGATTTTTTCCGCTACATCCATACCGGAAATTACATGGCCAAAAATTGTGTAAAGATGCTGCAGGGCCTGGGTGTCGTTGGCCGTGGTAATAAAAAACTGGCTGCCGTTTGTGTTCGGACCGCTGTTGGCCATGGCCAGCACTCCGGCGACATAGCCGGTTTTATAGCTCTGGGTGACAGGATTAAGTTCATCGGCAAACGGGGCGCCATAAGCGCTGGTTCCACCGCTGCCGTTGCCGTTGGGGTCGCCGCCCTGGATAACAAACCCGGCCGCCACGCGATGGAAGGTTAAACAGTCATAATAGCCGGCATCGGCCAAGCGCAAAAAATTCTCCACAGCCTTAGGCGCGTCGCTGGGGTAAAAACCCAGGGTGATAGTACCAAAATTTTGCACGTCAACGGCGACTTCGCGATTCTGGATATTAATGCTGGCGTTCTCGTTCAGCTCCGCCTGGCTAAAATCACGCTTGCATTCGGTGTTGTTCCGCGTAACCGGAGACGCTGCCGGGGTTGATGTGGCCTGCGCGGGCTGCTGGGCAGGAGCTTGGGGCGCTTGCCGATCCATATCAGGGGGCGGAATGAGGCTTGGGTTTTGCGTGGAAACTTTTAACGGCCGGGTTTGCTGCCAGTAAAAATAGCCTGCTATGGCCGCTCCGATAATAATAATTAAAGCAATGACTAAACCAAGGATTTTATTTGACATGTTAGGACTTTAAAAAATTAATTTATGGAATCTATCTTCATATTCGTTATCTTACCATATGCTTTTATTTTGTTCAACCAACAGGATAAAAACTTAAAAATTTATTTAACCCGGTAAAACGAAGGCCGAAAAATATCGGTAATTTTCTGCTGCGGGTACTGTGTAAGAACTAGCGCCCGCCCGAGCGGCGACGAGTTCCGCGGCAAAGAAAATTGCCAATATTTTTGGCCTTGACTTAAGAATCCGTATTCTTTGCCGTCATGCGGCCGGCAAAAAATCTCAGCAAAAAATACAGCCCGAAAACCGCGGCCAGAAGCAGCCAAAACATCCAGGGCGCAATACTAAAGCTCAAACTGGCATAAGGCAGCAGCGCGAAAAAAGCCGTGACCTTTAAAATGTAAGATAAAAGCCCGTTGGCTATAAAAGCGAAGCCTTTGCCCAAAAACGGCAGTACGGACAGAAAGCCAAAAGCCATGGCAAAAGACAGCGCGGGCATAATCAGGACATTGACAACGGGAGCGGACAGACTTAACACGCCAAAATCCAGCAAAATAAAAGGCATGGTGGAAACCACCGCGGCCAGAGTAATTAAAAATAAATTTTTAACAAACCACAAATCCGGCAGGTCCCGGCTAAGCCGCTTAAGCACCGGCATAAAATAAACAATACCCAAAGTGGCGGCAAAAGACAGCTGGAAACCAGCGTCCCAAAATAAAATTTTCGGATTGAACAGCAGCATCAGGGCCGCGGCAAAAAACAAGGCCGGCACAATGGAATACTGACGGCCTATATTAATGGAAAAAACCAGCAAAAAACCCATAATGGCCGAGCGAACCACCGAAGCCGGCGCGCCGGTTATGACCACAAACCCGGTTAAGGCTAAAATTGTCAGCCAGAAAGCCGCCCGGCGGCCAAAAAAAGGAGCCAGCGAAGACAAAAGCCCTACCAAAACGGCGACCTTGTAACCATCCGCGGCAATAATATGCGAAGCGCCGGTTTTACTGAAATTGCCGATTACGGATTGCGGCAAATTCCCTTTTTCTCCCGTTAATATGGCCAGCAAAAAAGACTGCTGCGGCTGGCTGAACATCACGGAAATTTTTCGCGAAAATGCCGCCTTGGCCATAAGCAGCCAATACTTAAGCGGGTTTAATTGCCGGGTTTTTAAAATTAAAACCTGCGGATAATCCATAAGCCCGTAAATATTGTAGCGCCGCAAGTATTTTTGATAATCAAAATTGCCGTAATTTTTTGCCTCCTCAATTTTCCCGGTCGCCACTACCCGGTCGCCGTAAAAAAATTTCTGGCCCAAGGTTTCGCTGATTAAAATATCCTGCTTAAAATTATTGGGGCGGAACGTAAGCTGCTGCAGGTTATTTTTAATTTCAACATCCTCCACAATATATCCTTCCATTTGTTGTCTGACATCCAGCAGGTTTTGAAACTGACCGGGATGAATTGATATTTGCAGCCTAAAAGCTCCCGTTCCGGCGCAAACTAAAAATAAAGTCACCAGCGCGGTAATTTTCTTTTCAGACACAAATGCCACGCAAAAACAAACGGCAGACAGCGCCAAAAACAGATAAACGCCCTGCCGCGGAATATCAAAAGCCGAAGCAGCCAAAATACCCACGGCAAAAGTTATTACTATCCAAATGAAAATTTTAGACTTGGACATTACGCCTTAATACTAACACAAAAATAAAAATCCCGCTTAATATAAGCGGATTATAATTTGGATTAATGCCAGTGTAGTTAGCCGATTTATCGGCTGTTAATGACTGGACAGCCCATAAATGGGCTAACTACAACTACCTCACCCTTAGTAGTCTATCCCTTTCTGCGCCAAAATTCCTTTGTAATAAGGATGTTGTATCATTTTCATTTCCGTGACAAGATCGCACTGCTTTAAAATTTTAGGATATTTATTATGGCCGGTAATTACAAGATGGGTTAGCGGCGGTTTGATATTTATAAGATCCAAAATATCGCGCTCCTCTATAAGCCCGACTTCCAGGGCGGAAATTATTTCATCTAAGATGACGAGTTCGTATTCATCGGACAGGATTATTTCCCTGGCCAGTTCCAAACCCTTTAACGCCTGGCGGATATGAACATCTTTCTCTTTTTTGTCGCCCAAAATTCCCACAAAACCAAGGCCGACTTGTTCGTTTTCTATACGACCGATAGGACCGGAATAAGACACATTATCAAAAAAATTAACTTCCGATGACACCGGCCACTCGCCATCTTGTCTCTTGTCACTTGTCCCTGCTTTCGCCTTTACAAACTGCAAAATATAAACATCCTTCCCGTCCCCCGCCGCCCTAACCGCCAATCCCATCGCGGCCGATGTTTTGCCCTTGCCCGCGCCGATATAACAAATCACCAGGCCTTTGGGCTGGTCGGAGAATTCTTTCGGCATTTTGAATTTTTGTTTCTTGGGGGTCATAAGTGTGTCATCCTGAATTTATTTCAGGATCCATACATTTATAATTATAATAAACCAGGATACAAATCTTTCCAAATAGGATTATTTTTTTGTATCTGATTAATTTTCCATTGTCTGTGCCAATTCTTTAATTGTTTTTCTCTTTGAATGGCTGATTCAATGTCGCTGGTTTCTTCAAAGTAAACCAGATCATGTACTTTATACTTTTTTGTAAAACCATCAGCTGAGTTATTTTTATGCTGCCACACGCGCTTCACCAAATCACCGGTGACTCCAATATATAAAATTCCGTTAAATTTACTGGATAATATGTAAACGCAATAAGAGTTCATATGTATCCTGAAATAAAGGTTCCTCGCGGCAGAGCTGACGAGGTATTAACGCGGGAGCGGCTATCTTTTCGGAGCGGAGCTCCGCGGTATTGAACCTGTATTAAGACTCCTTCGGCTCGGAAATTAAACAGCAAGCTATTTAATTTCTCCCGCTCTTACGCCCGCGAATAAACTTGCCCCGTACTTGATACGGGATTCAGGATGACACACCTACAGATTAGGCGGCGGCTGTTAAGCTGCCGCCTTTGGTTTAATATCTATTAATTCCCTAATTTCTATCAATATCCTTTTACTTCGTTCTGGGTCCCGGATATTTTTTACGGCTGATGATAATCGTAGGACGTAAAAAATTCCGGGATGGACACCACTTAGATTCAGCGTAACATCAGCGTTGCCGTCTTCAGCGTCCCTTCAGCGACGTTAGCCGCATTTGCTATACCCGCAATGCTCACACTTCATACACCCTTCCGCCATTAGCATCATGTTGGCGCAAGCAGGGCAGACTGGGGCGTTGCCGAGGTTGGCTATGGAAACTTTTTGACTGGATTTATAGGTTAGAGTACCGTTAGTCTTTATCTTTTCTTCGGTAACTGTTTCTATTACTTTTTCTTCTGTTTTTATAATCGTTTCATTGTCCTCGGACGGGCGGCTAAAGCTCGCCCCTACATCCCCTGATGACACTGATGGCAAGTCCAAAGCCAACTGTTTGTCATTTCTCTTAATGTGCTTTTCCAAAATTTTGGCAATGGCATCGGGCAAAGAAAATACCACGCCGCCGTCGGAAAATGATACGTCCGGCCCGCGAATACCTTTTAGCTGGGCAATAATTTCTTCCACGGCCACGTTGGACCTTAAAGACAAAGATATCATCCTGGTAATTGCCTCTGTTTGGGCGCTAAAGAACCCACCTGCTTTGCCTAAGGCGGCAAACACCTCAAACGGCCCCTGCGCGTCTTCGTTTATGGTTATATACAGGTTGCCGTAGGCGGTATTCATTTTATAGGTAATTCCCTGCATAACGGCCGGACGGGTGCGCGGAGCTAATTTAATCTGCACGTTATCGCCGGAGACGGACATTACTTCCTTGGGATTGGAAACAGCCTGCGCCGTGCTGTCCGCGGTAACCTTAGCCGAGGCGGCGTCGGAATCCTGTTTGGCCTGAACCTGGTCGGAGGCGTCTTTGCCCAGTTTTTTATGGTCAGTGGCCAAAATCTGCTCGTCGCGGCTGCCGTCGCGGTAAATTGTGCCGCCTTTGCAGCCTGAATCGTACATTAAAGTGTAGAGCTGTTTGGTTTGTTCAACTGTATAGTCGGCAGGCGCGTTGCAGGTTTTGGAAATAGCCGAGTCTGTCCAGCGCTGGACAGCGGCCTGCACCCGCACGTGTTCTTCCGGCATCAGTTCCATGGCCGTGGCAAAATAATCTGGCAAATCCTGGCCCGGATGCAAGGCCTCCCAATCCTGCGCCAGTTTGATTTTTTCCTCGTGCACGCCCAAACGCGACTTCCTGAAATAAGTCCAGGAAAAAAACGGCTCAATGCCGGTGCTGGTGCCAACCATAGTGCCCACAGTGCCCGTTGGCGCCTGGGTTAAAATGGTGACGTTGCGGATGCCGTACTTGGCGGTCAGGTTGCGAATGTAGGCGGGCATCTGCTTCATATAACCCGACTGTAAAAACTTTTCAGCGTCAAATTTCGGGAACGCGCCTTTTTCGCGCGCCAGCTCTATGGAAGTTTCGTAAGCCGTAACCGCTATAAACTGGTAAAGTTTGTCTATAAAATCCACGGACTCGGAACTGCCGTATTTTACGCCGCTGTAAATCATCATTTCCGCCAAACCTATAGTGCCCATGCCGACCCTGCGCTCACTCATTTGCTGGTTTTTGTTCTCGTCAAAAAAATAGGGCGTGGCGTCTATAACATTATCCTGAAAACGCACGGCGTACTGCACGGTTTGCTTTAAATCGTTCCATAAAACCTCTCCGGTTTCTTTGTTGATGTGCCTGGCCAAATTAACGTGGCCCAAATTGCACACGCCCCAGGCCGGCAGAGGCTGTTCGCCGCAGGGGTTGGTGCAGGGCAAATCGGCAAAGTACCAGGAATTGGAATAGTAATTGGCGCGGTCAATAAAATACATGCCGGGTTCGGCCGACTGCCAGGCCGAAGTAATAATGTTGTCCCAAATATCGGTGGCGCGCACGGTTTTGTGCTTTATGATTTTACCGCCGGTTTCCTGCCAGCGCTTGATATTGCCGTCCCATTTGTCTTTGTAAAGCGGGTCCGAAGTGTCGGGAAAAATCAGGTCCCAGGGCTTGTCGTTTTTCACCGCGTCCATAAAGTCGTCGGTAATGCCGACGCTGATGTTGGCGTTGGTGATTTTTCCGGCTTCTTTTTTGGAATTGATAAAATCCAAAACGTCCGGATGCCAGCAGTTTAAAATTAACATCAAAGCGCCGCGCCTGGATCCACCCTGCTCGATTAAACCTGTAACAAAACTGTAGAGCGATGCCCAGGAGACCGCGCCGGAGGAGCGACCGTTTACACCTTTAACGTAAGCGTAGCGGGGGCGGAGCGATGAGACATTAATGCCAACGCCGCCGCCTCTGGACATAATTTCCGCCATTTGGCTCAGGGTTTCAAAAATACCGCCGCGGAATCTTTGGGATGCGGAATAACATAACAGTTATAAAAAGTTAAATTCTGTCCGGTGCCCGCTCCGGTAAAAATCCGGCCGGCGGGCACGTACTTCCAGTCATCCATTAATTTACGGAATTTTTCCTGCCACTCGTCCTGCTTGGAAGCGGTTTTTTCCACGCTGGCAATATGCCTGGCAATGCGGTCGAACATCTGCTCCGGCACCAGTTCCAGCGGCTTGTCCACGTGCTCAATGGTCCGGTGTTCCAGCTGGCCGTCGCGCATACGCACGCTGACATCTTTGCTGGCAAAGTCAATATTTTCAATAACGCCAATCTCGCGCTGGCCGGTTTTGGGATTCACCAAAACCACCACGGTATCGCCCACGGCCAAAGTTTCGCGTTTAATATCCTTAACCGCGTAACGGTCCAAAAATATTTTTTCGCCTAATTCGGACAGCGCGTTGGTTGTTCTGGTCTGGAGATTGACTTTGGGTTGCATATTGTTTTATTTTCTGGTGATGTTTACGACATCAATATTATGATGGACGAATAAACAAGTTAATTAGTTTAAAAATTTCAAATGCCAAATTTCAAATTTCAAATAAAATCGCAAGCATCAAATTTCCTAACCGAAACTTATTTTATCATTTGAAATTGGAAATTTGTAATTGCAAACTTATAGTTTGCGTAGTTCTTCCTTAAACTCATCCACATCCTCAAATTGCCTGTAAACGGCGGCAAAGCGGATGTAGGCGACTTTGTTCACTTTTTTTATTTTCTTCATCACAATCTCGCCGATTTCCAGGCTGCTGATTTGCCCGTCCTTTGCTTTTTTTTGGATTTCTATCTCTATGGCCGAAACCAGCTTTCTGAGTGTTTCATCGGTATGCGGGAGTTTTTCAAAAGGTCTTCGTATGCCGGTTTCCAGCTTCTCTTTGGAAAATATCTGCTTGCTGCCGTCTTTTTTCACAACCGCCAAGTCCAAAATTTCTATTTCTTCGTAAGTGCTAAAGCGGAACTCGCATTTTTCACACTCCCTGCGGCGCCTTATGGCGCTACCCTCGTCCACCGGCCGGCTATCCAGCACTTTTGTGTCTTCAAACTGGCAATTAGGGCAACGCATACTTTTAAAATCTTTTGGTTGTAATTAAATAAGAGTAAAAATTTATTTCTATAATGTTTTTGAGGTCATTTAACAACCCTTGCTTGCAAGAATTGCTGGTAATTCTTATTATTTAGTCCCGTTTAAGGTTCGGCCGGGACTTTTTTGCTTTTTATTTGTATTTCGCTGTTTTCCTGTCGCTACCATATGTAGTAGCATCCTTAAATATTATAATACTAGATATAGATTTTTACAAGACCGCGAATTATTGGGGTTTTTTAAAAACCCTGTAATTTTTTTGACAGATATCCACAAAAGTAAACCCGAATATAAGGCTCGCGCCGCCCGACTGCAGGCCAGGGTAGTCGGTAAATTTGTTTTGACTCACGTCTTGCCACGCGCGGTTTTAACTAATATGTACATTATTACTAGGCAAGACGAAGGCAAAAGAATTTTCCGGCTGCCTCTGGCCTTGATGGGGCACGGAAGTCCTATAATAATAAAACAACCCCGGGGGCACAGCCGGGGTTGTTTTTATATTTATTTGACTGATAGTCGCCGGGCCTACTTTGTGGCAACCAATTCAGCGGCAGCGCCAGCCGCCTGACCCTGGGAAGCCGAAGCATAAATAGGACTGCTAAGTTCGGCAATTTCATAACCGGCATTTTGCCCCACATAAGCCACATTGCCGGCCACAAAAGCGTATTCCGCTTGCGTGGGATTTATTAAGTTGGCGTAAAGGAAATTACTGTAGCTGTTTGAAGCCACATCCAACACACGCGTAATGTTTGTGGCCGCGAAAGGGTCGGGTAGCGGGTTTTGCACCTGGCTGAAACTGGCGTTACTTAAGGTAACAGCGAATAAAAAGAACATGGAAGCCAAAGATAAGCTAAGCAGGCTCATTACTTTGGCAGGAGTTTCCTGGGTTAAAAATTTGGTCATATATCTATTTGGAACCTGTTTGAGAAAATAGGTTCTTATTCACAAAAACAGGATATACTCCAAAAACATTAAATGCTTTTGGATAAATCCGCGATATAAATTCGCTCTCCAATTGACAGAGCCAATTATAAAGCTTTTGGAAATATTTAATTGTGTTTTGGTTTTATCCCGATAACTTCTCCAGAAAATTATCCGGATTGTTTTTGTTTCTTTGATATTAGTCCTAAAGATATTCCTTCCCTGTTTTTGGGAAACCGACCGTGAAATATCATTACCTACTTATTATAGCACAGCGAGAGAGAAAAAGCAAGTGGATCAGCTTTATGAGTTTACGAAGTACGAAAAGGGTACGAACTTACGAAACTTATTTGACCTTTGGATCTTGGGGCAGGTTCACAATTCTTTTGTAGTGCAACCTGTTAGGAGCAAAATAAACCAAAATTCCCAGCCGTAAATCTTTAGCCACTAAATAATTATACAATTGATCGATATGGGCTTTAACAAACTTGTCTCCGCGTTTTAATTCAACGGCCACCTTATCTTCCACCAAAAAGTCCAGATAATTTTTAGCCACAACAGTACCCTCAAAAACAATCGGAGCGTAGAGCTGTTCCACAAACAATAAGCCTGCCTTTTTAAAACCTACGCCAACAGCTTTCTGATAAGCGCGCTCATATAAGCCATAGCCTAACTGACCATAAACATTTAAAAGGACGCCTACTATTTTATAGCTTAGCTCAGGATGAATTAAATCCTGTCGCCGCAAAATAGAAGGCGTCATGTTCGTAAGTTCGTAAATTTTCGTACTTCGTAAACTATTTCATCTTCTTTCTAATAAACGCCGGGATTTCCAGATCGTCTTCGTTGACCGGTTCGCTTGGTTCCGGCTTGCCGATGTTTACGGCGTTCGGGGTAAAATCTATATTTTCCGGTACCGGAGCCGGTTTGGGATTAAACATCGGCTTGCGGATTTCTACCGGCGGTATAACCGGGTTAACAATTTTAGGTTCGGGCATCCTGACAGTTTTAGGTTGTTCGTTTAAAACCATTTGGGCCGTGGTGGTACGCTTGCTGCTTTCATCAAAACCCGTGGCAATAACCGTAATGCGCACTTCGTCGCCCATATTTTCGTCTATAACCGCGCCAAACTTAACCTTGGCATCCGGGTCTATGCTCCTGGTAATAACCTTGGCTGCCTCGTCTATTTCAAACATTCCCAAACTGCTGCCGCCGGTAATATTAAACAGCACGCCTTTGGCTCCGTCTACGGTCATTTCCAGCAAAGGAGAATTAATGGCCGCTTTAGCCGCTTCCGCCGCGCGATTTTCGCCCGTGGCCCGGCCAATACCCATAAGCGCCGTGCCCGCGTCCTGCATTATGCTTTTTACGTCCGCGAAATCCGCGTTAACAATACCATGGGTGGTAATCAGGTCGGAAATACCCGCAATGCCCTGGCGCAGGACTTCATCCACAGTTTTAAAAGCTTCGATGAGTGAAGTTTTTTTGTCGATGATTTGGAGGATGCGGTCGTTGTGGATGGAGATAATGGCATCTACTTTATCCTTTAAATTATCGTAAGCGGTTTCGGCCACTTCCTTGCGCTTGCTGCCTTCAAAGGTAAATGGCTTGGTAACTACGCCCACGGTTAAGATGCCTTTGTTTTTAGCCAGCTCAGCCACAATAGGAGCCGCGCCGCTACCCGTGCCGCCTCCTAAACCGCAGGTAATAAACACCATATCCGCGTTGTCTATAACCTCTTCCAGTTCTTCCACGCTTTCTTCGGCCGCCTGCCTGCCCAAATCGGGATTCATACCGCTGCCAAGGCCCTTGGTGGCGCTTTTGCCAATATGGACCTTCCGGTCGGCCTGGTTATTATGCAAAGCCTGCGCGTCGGTATTAATAGCAATAAACTCCACACCCTTAATGCCCAGCTGGGTCATACGGTTAACCGCGTTAGTCCCCGACCCTCCAATGCCCAAAACCTTAATCCTGGCAAAAGCTTCAATTTTTGGTTTGACTTCCATAGTTTTTTTCATAACGGAACCCCTTAAGTTACAGAATAATAGATAAAAAAAATAAAATCAAGACTTAAGCGAAAGCTTTCTGGATGGTCTTGATTTTTGATTTTAAATTTTTGTTTTTTAACTGCAAAGATTATAACACAAAAAGTGGGAACCTGACAGATATTTGAAATCCTTGGGATTTTATAGGCAACAATAAACGGCTTCACAGTTCTTTATGAATCCAATTATGGATTATATGCAAAACTTTGTCAAAAACCTCAGTCTGGCAGGCTAAAATTCCCAATTTAATTAATTTATTGTATAATAATAACGATAAAATTAAACTTATTTATGAAACAAAAAATAGTAAAAATAGTCTTTGCCTTAAGCTTTTTGATGGTGGAGATTTTTGGCTTGGTTTCGCTTACTCCAAATATTGCAACAGCCTCTTCCGCCAGTTGCGCCGCGCAAATAAGCTTTGACGTAAATCCAAAATCTGGAGCTAATAATACGCCATTTACTATTTCCGGTTCTGTAACAGTGAATAACCTACTAACAGACAACGGCAGCTTAACAGGCACTTGTCCTGTTCCGAACAGCAATACAAACGCGCTTAACGTCTATGTAACTGTTTATGATAAAACTACTGGCAATAGATTGCTATCTGATATTGTTTTCCCATTAACCTATAATGCCCAGAGCGGACAACCGGCTCAAACTTCCCAGACATTCTCATTGCCAAACAACACCTTCACTCCATCTTCTTCTTGGAACAATGGGAACATACCTAGCAGCTTGCAGGTAGCGGCTATGGTTAAAGTCACTGATGGCTCAAATAATTGGCCAGTTTTAACTGAATCATCTCCAGTTGGCATTACTCTCACACAGGCCGCAACGAGCAACGTCCCAAATGGAGGAGGGTGCACCGACTTCAGCCAATGCGCCTCTCAACTTTGTACTAATGCAGGCCTTTGCCGGGCTTGCACAAGTAACGCTGATTGTAACGCCTCTGATGAAGTTGGCTATACTTGCAACGTTTCCCAAGGCGTATGCGTTGCGCCAACAGCCGCAACAACAAATTTGCCTAATGGCGCGACTTGTACTGACTTTAGCCAATGCGCTTCCCAGCTTTGCACTAATGCCGGTTTATGCAGGGCTTGCACTAGTGACCCAGATTGCAACGCCGCCGATGAAGTTGGCTATACTTGCAACGTTTCCCAAGGTGTGTGCGTGGCGCCAGTAACTTCCGCAAGCGGTGCTAACGCCGCCACACCAAATTCCACCACCCCCTGCACCGATCCAACATCATGCCTTTACGACCCCTTGCCCGAAAGTGATTTGGTGCACGCGTTTTTGCTGGTGGCGCAGGGTTTGCTTTCCGTACTTGGGGTATTGGCCGTGGTGTTTATTATAGTGGGAGGTTTTCAAATGATTGTGGGCTCCGGCAGCGAAGAAGCTATCACTAAAGCCAAAAAAACCATCACCTGGGCAATCCTGGGCCTTGTAGTCGCCATCCTGTCCTTTAGCATTATCGCGATTGTGGAAAGTTTGCTCCAAGCGCAAATCCAGCCGACCACCGTTGTGACACCGACAACTACCCAAAGTACTCCGGCTAAGTCACCATAATATCTTATTAGACGACACTGCTAAGTAAGCCTGTTGGTAAATAAACAAAATCTGTTTAGGGCGCATTCCTTATTTCTTCAAACTGCTGATTAATTCTGGCCTCTATTCTATTATCCGGCTCCCTATTAACCGTTCCTTTGTAAGCGGGAAAAGTGAACTGAAAACTACCGTCAGCTCCAAGAGTGCCGTGCAAATCAGCCGCATTCCTGCTAACCCCAACTGAAATAACCAAAGATTCAAAAAAGGCCCTATCCCTTCCTCCATTAGCCGCTTTCAGTTGATTGAGCTTCGCTTCCATTTTTGCCGCTATTCTTGTCACATAAATCTTGGCTTCCGGTGATCCCATTTCTCTGATTATTGAATCCGGCATATCAAATGCTATATTGGGATTCTGGTTTCCGGGCAAATTATTAATATCCCTCAAAAACACTCTATCAACCGGCGGCAATGTCTCGGGTGCCAATCGTTTCATTTCCCTTAAAATTATCCCTGCATCTCTTTTAACATTGTCGCCAAAAGGCAACGTCATAATAGTATACCCATGAGCATCAATATCCGGAACATCGGGCATTGGATCCCGAGGGTTTATAAAATTAATTCTTAACAGAGCGTCTTCAAACCTTGGGTCAGTGCCGATCTGGCTTCGTAGTTCGCTATGCAAACGTTTGCCATAATTGTTAACGGCACTTTGACCAATGCCAATCAACACACCTGGATCATAGCTAAATTTTAAGGTCGGCTCTTTATTATCTGCTGAATTATTAACTTCCGTCAGGTCCCTATATCTATATTCAAGGGGCGAATCCGGAGTTTTAATTTTTTCCAAAATATCCAAAGCTATTTTATTTGGAGATTCAGTTGTTCCCACAGACAACAAGCTCTTATCCTTTTCATTCCAACCATAAGGAGGGGTTTCCGTAATTTTAATTTTATAAGATGCCAGGCTGTAAACATTTGCGTCCAGACCTTCCGCGACCAAAAAGTCATGGACAGACTCGGCCAGGGAGTTTATAAAATCTAAATCCGTTTTCTTTTTCAATAAACCATCGTCCGCGCTGAATTCCAAATGCGGAGCACGATTGGATTCTCTTTTATTAAGTTCGCTGAGGAACCGCCTGTCAGGAGCAGCTTCGGGAAACGCGGCTTTCCTGCTTGCTTCCATTTCTCTTGCCAGCAAACTATTGAGCAATGCTGTTTTTTTAGTGGAAAACGACTGGGCCGCAGGAGTAGAGGATGCTTGCGCCTCAGGGGTACCCCCGCCCGCAGCAACTGCTACAGGCGCGGCGTTCTGTTGAACTTGTTGAGCCAACGCGGTCTTTACTTCTTCATCAGTCATACCCTTAGCCTTACAGATATCTACAAGTAATTTTTCCTGCTGTGCTTCATCTAATCGGTACCTAGCGGATGTTTTATCAAAAGCCGGAATAATCGCGGTCAGCGTTTTGTCAGATCCGCTTAAAACAGCCAGCATATCATTCTGCGCCATAAGCATTTTTTCTTCCGGAGACATTTTAGCAAGTTGCTCTTTCCACTGCCGTTCCAATTCTTTTGTTTCCCGTTTTTCCCGTGCGGTAGTTATATCCTCGTCCGTCTGGCGGCGATAACCGGCAGGACCGTACGGGGCTTCGCTGGTGTATACAATCGGAGGGCGGGCATCCCAAATTGCCGGACCTGCTGTAGTGCCCGTAGGGGTAGCGGCCGAAGACATGTCATAATTTACAGCCTCGCCATGACCCTTAATTGCGTTGATCATTATCATATCTTTACCACCGCCGGGTCTGTCTAAAATATGAGCGGAGCCAATAAGCACACCTTCTTTGGGGTGGCCGGTGGCGGAATTTAACAGGCACTGCGCTATATCTTTGGGAACAATAGCGTGTCCTGTTGAGTCCATATTTAAAAATATGGCGTCATGCGGATGCGCCGCATCGGGAATAATTACAAATTTAAGGTCGCCGGAATGAAGCAATGCCGTCATATCAGGCTGATAGGGAGCAGCGCCCGGAATAAAAGTTCCTCCAACTTGATGAAATGAGCCATACTGCATTAAGTTCTGCACATCCCAGTGGACATCACCATTCCCTGCCACATTAATATGGAAATTAAGCTCATTTAAATCTGAATTTGGGGTTAAGTTGTCATAATTTCCCTTAAAATGAGCTTCTTCTATCTTAACTCCGTTGGGCAAATGAGACCTTAAGTCATGCAGCCAGTCCGTAAAGCTGCGGGAATGGCCAGGGATGCCGCCGTGAGCGGCCGCGGCTGCGTCTGCATGATTAACTTGCCACCCTAAGTCATGGGTAAAATGGTTCCAGGAGGCCGGGTTTATTATACCGTCAGCACCAACTTGAATGGGGTTTCCCACAACATGCTGTGCCGGATCTGTAATGACAATAAAATCACCGCTGTTATTATGTAAATGAAAACTACCATACCCTACCGGTAATTTAATTTGAGTGTGACCATTAAAAATAGCAAAATCATTTGGCACCATTTCACCATTAAAATGAGTGGGGGCAGCAGGAACCCAGCCAAGCTTTTCAGCCCCCTTATGCCACAAAGCTTCGGCATAAGTATTATAGTTGGTATCAAAGACATCATGTCCGCCAAGATTGTGGGAAGCGACATTTACCCCCTCTTTAAGTAACTTCAGGACTTCGGGACTTAATATAGAACCGACGCCCGCGATAGCGCCACCCACCACGCCCGCAACCAAAGCACCCCGCACAATTTCCGCGGCTTTTTCTTTATCGACCAGTTTGATTTTCTCCAGCAACTTCCTTTCCGCGTCACCTATATAACGGCTAAAATCGCGGGCTTGCGCGTCCCAATTATTTGCGCTACTGTCGTAATGCTGAAATTCCGCATGTTTTTTTTCCAACAAATTTAAAATAGCCTCTTGCAAATTATCCACTGCCACAATATTACTTTTATTACTTTCTCCTTCTTCCCTGGATACTCCTAAAATATTAACATTATGGACATTATGCAAACGCAAAGCCGCCGCCCATTGGCCAATTTTTTGTTTTTCCTCTTCTGTTAATGGCTCCTTTTTTTCAGTCAATTGCAAAATAAGCTTCAGGCCAATTTCCCTGGTATCTACAGGTTGCAGACTTTCTTTAGGGCCTGTTCCCAAAATGGCTTTGTCTTCACGCCTGCGCCTATCACGGCTCATTTCGGCGGCTTTTCTCAAAGCAAAATAACTGCCGCCGCCCAGAGCCGCGCCAATAGCCATAATAGTGCCGGGCCCCAAACCCACGGCTAAAGCTGTGCCGGCCAGCATTGCGGTTTTAATACCAACTCCGGAAGCCGCCGCGTAAGCTAACCTGTTACCCACCCAAGCATAAACTAAAGGGTTACCAACGCTTAAGCCCCATAGACGGTCAATTGTTTTACTCATAAAATTCCCACCAGGAATTTTAGACAAAAATTTGCCAAATCCAGTACCGGCAAATTTACCTAGTTTTGCCAAATAAGGCATTTGGGTAAAATCAACCACTGCTTCCACCGCGCGCATAACACCCTCGGGCTTGCGGCGAGCCATATCCGCCTTACTCAGGGCCATATTGATATCTAACCTAACCGATCCCCTTAAATAATTACGGACTTTAGTTTTTTCGGCCGGGGAAAATTCTTTAGCGGCTTTCTTTAAAGTTTTTTCTATTGACTCTTTATATTGCTCGGCGACAAAAAACAGATTGGAAGCAAAAGTTTCCGCTTTGCCAAGATTGGCTTTGGTGGTTAATTTGCGAAAAATTTTCTCTTCAGCTAAGGCGTCAAAAGCGTTGCGGTCAGGAATTTCCTCAAAAGCCCATTTGGCGATCAAGTCCGCGGCAGCGGCATCCATAGACGCAGTATGCGCGATTTTTTCCCTGGTTTCGTATTTTTCATTCTTTTGTTTTGATTTTTTATCTTCCGGACCTGAACTAAGTCCCCAAAATTCTTCATTAGATTTACGCTCTAAATTATGAGCTCTTTCCACCAATACCTCAAAAATAGCCTGTGTCGCCCTGTCAGAATCGGCGTGCAATTTTTCAACTTTTGAATTCAGCAGCGCCCTGCCCTCAATGCTGGCCATTAAATTGCGGTTGGCCAGAATCTCGGCTTTGACTTCTTCTTTAAACTTTTCTATCAGTGCCTTTTCACTGGGACGCACAAAAGATTTCTTTATCCAACCCGCTTTATCCAAATATTCCTGAGCCTTTTGCTCGCCCACTCTCTGAGCGGCCGCATCTATTATTTCGTCCACAGCCGCGGCGGTAATCTTAAAAGTCTGGACTTCGGGCTTATCGAGATCCAGCTTGCGTTTAATTTTAATCTCATCGCGGGATTTTTGTGACTTGTGAAAAACCGGCTGGTGGGACTGCTCAATATGGCCAATGTCGGTATCGCGGTTTTTGTTTTCCTCGTCTATTTGGTCAAGAACTGTGCCTTGACGATATTCCCTGGGCATAAAAAGTTTTAACTTATTTTTTGCCTAAAAACACACCCCTGAATTCCGCCAGAGTTTGCAAAAACAATTGCCTATAGTTTGGCAGGACATCATCTAAATAAGCGTTTCCCTGGGCTGGATCCAAAGTAGATAGCCTGCTGTAAGTTTCCAGTTGGTCTTCTTCCAACTTGTCGGCTAAAAGTAAAAACAGCTTGGCCTGCAAGCGGGTGTATAAATCGCTCAGCATCATTTCTTTCAGCTCCTCGGCCTCCGGCATAGCATCCGCGTCTTTGAGCATATCTTCCAAAAACTGCCGGATTTCTGGTGGCATTGGAATATCAAATGAATCCATAAATTTAAACAGGCTCTTAGGAGTCTTTAATGGCTTTGCGAACTTTGTCCAGATCTATCAAGTCATCCAATTGCTTTCTCTGCTTGTCCAGTTCGGCCAAAGCTTTTATTCCGGCCTCAAGAAGCTCGGCCTTTTGCTTGTTAAAATAATTGGCAATATCCAGATAAACGGAGGCGACTTCAATATAAGCCTGCCCGCGTTCTTCCGGAGTTAAGGGTTGGCTAAAATAATCCACCAACATACTTTGTGCTTGCTCAAAATTTTCTTCTTCAACTAGCTGTTCTAGTTTTGATAGGTCTACGCTCATATATATTATTTTATTTTATAATTTAAATCGGTATTATTTAGGTATCGCTACGCGCGTTAAGCCTTTAAAAATGCCGCGCTTATACAGCAAAGCTTTAACCTGCACCTTCATAACCGGTTCCATAGAAGGAGTATTGCAAAGAGCAACTAACTTGTCCGCGATAAAATTCCTGACCTTGCCACGGGTATTATACTGACCGGCTTCCCAGCGTTTTAAAACCGGATCCAAGGCGCCTTCAAACTGCTGAATAGTACGGGAAGTGAAAACCGCTCGTTCCATCACAGTCTCCAGTTCCTTCTCCAGCATACTATCCAAATTCTTTACCAACTCTGTATCAGTGTCCAAGTCATAAAGGTCATAAAAGTCAACAACCTGGCCGCCAGCTGTATAATCAATGCCGCCTTTGCCTTTTTTCTTCCGGCCTTCACGCATTTTGCCCAATAATTTACTGGCTGAATCGGTAGTGTCTAAAGTTGAAGCTGCACGGGTCTCTTCCTGGTCTCTCCAGGCTTCCAACTGGTCTGCCTCCGCAGTCGTAATCCTGCGCCCACCAAAATGATGCTTCGCGTCTAAATCATTCATATAATCTTCATCGGTTTTGCTTCTGGCTGTGGAGTCCATAAGTTCTGAATAAGCCTGCAGGTCAGCTAACTCCTGCATTTTTTTGGTTGAAGCAGGGTCATGTCTTTGGTATTCGATGGTGGCAGTTTCTACGCGAGCCTTAAGGACTTCGTTGGCCCGGAATCTTGCCCGGTCTATGACCGAGTCCGCTATCTTAATCTGCACCAAAAAATATTGCCTCAATTCGTCGAGTTGTCGCCGCAGTCCTTCCGCTTCTTTTCTGCCGGCTTTGACCTCCTGGAATTGGGCTTTAATATTTTCTCTCTCAATTTCAAAATTACCCACTAAATCCTGACGCGCTTCCTGTATGCCGCGGTTACGGCCTTTCATAAACGGCACCTTTATCTTTTTAGCCGTTTTTGCCAACTTCTCGCGATCCCTTAGCTTATCCATTCCCTTTTCGCTGGACATTCCCTCAATAACAGCTTCGTTGACCCCCGCCTGCTGGAATTTGCTTTCAAGTTGCTCAATCCGTTCTTTTAATTTATTATATTCCTCCAGCTTATTTTTAAGCCTGGAAATTTCAATATTCCTGCCGTCTTTTTGCAGTCTGCTGCTTAGTGCCACATCCATGCTCTCAAATACCTGATCTTGCTCAGCCGGTGTTAGCTCAATATCCAAATCCTGCATTATCTCTTGGCTGTAGACAGTCCTAAGTTCCGTGGCTACCTTTTTGGATTCCGTATAGGCGTAATACTTTTCCCGAATATCCTTAAAATCTTTCTTGTCAAAGTTCATGCTCTGGTATTTTGGATTGCTGTCCACTAAAAATTTACCAAAACCCCGGTCTTGGAGGATTTTGTCTACCAAAGCCTCGTCAGTCAACTCCTCTTCCCTGGCTAAAGCCTTGGTTTCTCTTTTGGTCTGCCCGCGTAAAGCAAAATCACTATCCTTATATGCTTTAGCAATTTTTGAAAATGGATTTTCCATAATTTAGCTATATTATTAGATTTGATTAAACTAAATGCTTTTATAAACTTGGTTAATTATAACACAAAAAATATTATTTGTTGATAATAATAAAAAATGACTTTATATTATACCTATTAACTGTATTTCTGTCAAGCGCAACAAAAAAATTAACCTTATAACCAAAAACAAAAGGCAGTTGTAGGAATAAAATTCCCAACAAACTGCCTTTTTAAGAGATTACCGCGCCATTTATATGATGCTTGCCCGTGGCGCCCGGGGCTGAAAAACTACCGGGTTACAGGAATGGGAGCCTTTTGAATTGGCGCGGCTGCGGCTTTATGAAAAAGCTTCACCACCCATCCGCATGGGACAGGCCACCCCTCAACAGCAGAGGCAATGCAAACCCCCACACCTACTGCAATTACTATGCCGACCACTAACTTTTTGTGGTTTTTCTTTACCTTATGGGGAGCCGGTGGAGGTGGGGGCAGCACGGTTACAACGTTGAAAGCACAAATCAGAATATGCCCTTCGTTGTCTTCTCCGTGTACTTCCATCTCATAGATTCCAGCACCCTTAAAGTTGGAGACAGTGAGAGTCCCGTTGGGTCCGGAAAAAACCTCTCGATTCTGCCAAAAAACTCCAATGACCCGAACTGCCTCCCACTTCACGCGAACCCAAAGCTGAAGATCCGCGGTAAGCACTACCTGGGACAAGTCCGCCGAAGCGACGACTTCCCCGCAAATAGGGCAAACATGGGGAGGGGCAACCGGTTGAGGCGGAGGGCGCAGTTGCTGGTTCTTGATTTCGACTTCAACTGTTTGACCGGCAACTACATGAACACGCTTGTTTGACAACCAAATCTGAGTCCAGACTTGTGGGTCAAACTGTTCACTTATGTCGTAATCGCCCTCGGGGAGAGCGATAAGGCCTTCGGCATCACCGTTATCATTCCGGTTCAACGGTATTTGAGTAGTACCCGCGAACACCTGCGCGGCGCCCGTAGGTATTATCATATGCACCGAATCGGGATCAAAGGTCTTTTTCACTACGTGAATATTCCCGGTCGGTGGAGGCAACTGGGGCGGCGGTGCAGGCGGAGGAACTTCCCAAATGTGGCGAACTTCGTTGCCACACCGACCATCGGCAATCTTACCGTCCGAAGTGTAGTACGGGTTGTTTTCCGGCCATTGAATAATTCTCCAGCCGACAACCGTAAACTCATCGGCACAGTAGACCTTGCCGTGGTTTTCCACGAGCTCAGCCTTGCCCAAGGATTTCATCTCCTTCCACCACCCCAATTTGGTATCGTACTTGGGCTGGTAAACGGAAAATGTTCCCGGAGCGGCCGAAGTGCAGGCTTCGGGAGTTTCAAAAAACATTTGCTGTGCCGACGCGACCGAAGCCGCGGCGAACACAGCACAAAACAACGCAATTCGTAGTATAGTATTTTTCATAATCGTCACACCCACAAACAAAATAACCCATACTTTGCTTGTCGGTATGACAATTACGCATCATTAAATTTTATCCTCCTGAAATATTTTAAGCCTGCCCAATATTACCGGGCAATTAAAAAAGCTAACTATTTGGCTTTTTTAACCACGCGGCAAGTTTGACTTTTCATTTTATCACAATTCTCCAACTTCGCAACGGCTTTTTACCATTGTCCATATTAACAAATTTTAATGATATAAAAGTGAAGGGGGCGCGGAGTCAGCATAAGCTGAGCACGGCGCCCCTTTAAGTGTTCTCTCTAAGGTAGGTTTGTTGGCAGAGGCCTGTCCTTAGAGTTTTATTACGTTACTATTTCTTCGGCTGCATCTGCACCACTGTACCAGCGGTGCCGTTTTGGGCCGAAGCTTGGGACTGCGGAACCGGGCAACCTTCGCCCGGTTTGCCGGTTTTGGCTAGCGTCTGGGCACAGAAGAGCTTAAACCCAGCCGCCCTCGCTTCGACCTTGACATCCCGTTTGGGGCCGCCGCCGAAGCCGAGGAAGGAACCGCCATGGTCACCAAGTTCGAGAGCCGCTTGCGTGGCTTCGACGTTCGCACTGATGACGGGTTCGATGTTGGTCAACCGAAGATTGGCGCGAGTTGCCTCGCCAAGCGCCTGACCAGCGATGCCCTTAGCCTCATTAGCCGCCGTGGTGGCCGGTTGAACTTCCTCGCGAGCGATTGCGCGAACGCGGGTTTCGGTTACGCCGCCTTGGATGCTCTGAACAGCCCCATTCAGGGCGGCGAGAGCATCCGCGGTCTTCTTTGCGGCGTCCTTGAAGCGATCGTCTTGGAAAACCCGGTCGGTAGAGTTAAACTCCACAGCATTGGAGAACATACCCATCACCAGGTTTTCCTCCGCTTGGTTGCGAGCCGCCTTCAGCTTCGCAAACAATTCGTCCCCCGTAATGGCGGGTCCGAATTCCCTTCCGCAGCGGGCATGGGCCTTATCAACTCCGCAGACGCTGTTAAACAATGCGTGCCAACGGATGTCGTCGCCTCCCGAGGAAGCGCCGCTGCCCGTGGTGGGAGCGGGGGATCCTTTGACGATGTTGACGACCATATCTGCGAGAGCGGCGCTGTTATTGTCCAGTACCGCAAGTGGAGAACCGACGGCGGTAGTATCAACCGCCATGTCGGGGCTGTTGGGAGCCGTCGCCGCAGTGCCCGCCGTTGCCTTGAACTTCAAGGTGTTGCCTGTCAGGTGGACGTCAGTCGCGGTCACATTAGTATCACTAAACGTAACCGTGCCGGCGCTGGTAATGCCGTTAACCTTGCACGTAATATCGACGGGGGTGCCGTCCTTGGTTACATAGGGCGTGCAAGTTGCAGTAGGACCGGCTGCATGAACAGGAACCGTGGAAAGAGCAATCAAGCAAGCCAACAAAATGGCTGCCGCGGCTCCCCCAGAGATCACTCTTCGCTTGGACTTACGGCGCAACAACAGAAACACAACCCCAACGATCGCCAGAACGAGGTCAATCCCACCCTGGATATAGAAGAAAAAGTCATAGTTGGGGGCGGATGGCATTTGCTTCACAACCTCCGTCACGATAGCGGTCTTGCTTGGCGGGGCCGGCAGTTTGGCAATAGCATCTGCTACCGCCGCTGCTGCGATCTCTTTAATATGGTCGTCAGTTATTGCCGGTGCGGCCTGTTCCGGAGTTTCCGCCGGGGGCTCCGCGGCCACCGGTTTTTCCTGTGCGACGGCCGGAGCGGGTGTTGTCGGGACGAACTTGTGTTGGGCGTTTACGTTTCCCACCGTGAGAATGAGCATCGCGGCGAGTAAAGTGACGAAAAAATTCTGACGCATCTTTTTTCTCCGTTGTACAGTGTATTGACTGGGATACCGGCACTACGTGCCGGGCGCTTGGGAACTTGAGAGTATCCCTTGCTAAGAAAGAATCCAAACATTCATTTTATGGATGCTTTATTCGCAAGGGATACTTAAATTTAAAATAGTAACGTTTATCCTCCTGGATATTTATTAAAGAACAATTGAGCCAGAAATTCTGGACTCATTTTTGCTTTTTCTTTAAGAGCAAAAATGAAACCAGAAGATAAAGAACTAATTTAATTTTGACTTATTATTATACATTATTTCTAACTATATGTCAAGAATAAGTATTATCTAGTACCTTATTTAAAAGGAAAATTATATTTTTTCCTATAATTAAAACTTTATATCTATTTAAACTAATAAAACAGGGCGGGCAGAATACATCATTTAGATGCAAACTGCTCGCCCTGATCCTATAGTGAGGATTTTGAGGTAAAGCAACTACTACTTACCAGCTCCCTTCTTGGGGATACCTTTTTTCGGAATGCCGCCGGTGGCCGGAGCAGGAGCTGAACCGAGCGCCTTGGCCACATCGGCCTTGGTCCTCTCGAATGAAAACTGCCCGCGCCGCGCCCAGAACTTAAGCATATCCACCCTCTCCATGCACTGCTTTTGGGTGAGATTGCCATAGTTCGGAACCGGCCTGTCTGCGACTGTATCTGGCCAGTTACTGCATGCTGAGTCCATCGTTGGCGGCATGGCCTTGACCATGTCCCAAGTAAAATCTAGCAGGACTCGAGCAGCAGCGTTTCTAGCAGAAGGCTCGTCAGCCTTGGCCGTCACTTTGGGAATCATGATGGTAACCAGCGTATCGATCGCCGGACCTTTAATGGCATCCGGCATAGAATCGAACAGAGCAGCGTACTCATGGAAGTTCCCAATCTGCTGCTCAACGGCCAAACCGGTTACGGATCCGTCCTTAATGGCTTCGACCAGGTCGTCGCCGGCCTTAAGCTCCTCTTGGCGCCGCAGGAACAGGCGCACTCCGTCCGGACGGAAGCCATTGAGGAGGACATCGTTATCCACTTCGGCCTGGAAACCTTGGCCGAAGCGGGTAATCCTCCAGGGGTACTGGCTCTTCGCGAGTTCGTCAAGGGTCTTGTCGTCACCCCCGACTTTAACGGTCTTGGTATCGGCGAATTCGCTCTTGAACGCGTGCACGCGAACATTCGGGCGCACGACCCAGCCGTCAGGACTGAGAGCCTCAAGCTCGCTGTCGTCTAAGTCTATACTCTTGTCTTCGGTGCCCGAGAACTTCTCTGCCGGAATGCGCTTGGTAAGCACAATATTGCCGTCTTGGACCAGGGTCGCGTACTGATTGTTATTACCAAGGTTCATCTCGTCGTAGGTAGCCGTCCACACATCGTCAGACTTATTGCTTTGCGTCCTAAACTCCTGGATTCTGCCAGCGCTGTAATGCTCCGATAGATAGAACGGGGCCTCCGACGATTTAAAGGTGACGGACACCTTCTTGGGCGCCGGCGGCGGCTCGGGCTGTTCCGCGGCTTTTTGTTGAACAGGCGCGGGTTGGGGTTTGCTGCATCCGGTCATGGTGGCCAGAACCATCAGCGCGAAAATGGCGAGCGTGCTCGCCGTCATGTGTTGCTTCTTCATTGGGTTGTCCTCCTGGACGAAATTCGTGGTACTTGTGAATCGAAAATTTTGTTAAAGGGACTGTTGCCGAATGGCAAAAAATATTAAGTTTTCCTCAAGTAAAAAAGTTTTTAAAATGATATAATTAAGCTGTAAACATTAAGGAAAATAAAAAAATGTTACAGCCCAATGATAAAACCAGCCCGTTTCTTTTGCAGACAGAACAACAGATCTTTAACAAAATAATAGAGGCCACTCATCCATTTAGGAGACTTAAGGAAATCATCGACTTTGAGCAGTTTGTTTCTCCCTTACGTTCTTTGTATAGCGATTTAGGCACTACCGGCATAGCCATAGAAAAAGGCTTTCTGGCTTTGCTTATCCAGTTTTGGGAAGACTACTCGGACCGGGAAATGGAAAAGTGCGTAAAGGAAAATATGGCTGTCCGCTGGTTTGCTGGCTTTGGCCTGCTAGAACAAACTCCTGACCATACCTACTTTTGCAAGCTACGAAAGAGAATTGGCGCACAAAAACTCTACGATATTTTTACCGGTATTAACAAGCATTTAGAATCACTTGGCTTAGTCGGCAATGTTTTTACCTTCATCGATGCTTCCAGTATCATTACCAAAACCGCCCTCTGGGATGAACGGGACAAAGCCATAGCCGACGGAGAGGAAAAACTTAACAACAAAAACGTTAAAAACTACGCCACCGACAAAGACGCCCGCTGGGGAGCCAAAAGCAAGACCAGCATTTGGTTTGGCTACAAGCGGCACGAGGCCGTGGACATGAGATACGGTTTAATTACCAAACTGGCCGTAACCGCCGCTAATGTACCTGATTACAAGACTACCGACAGTATTTGCCCCAAACAGGGTATGGTATTTTCCGACAAGCTGTTTGACTGCAAAGAAAACGATAATGTTTTAAAAGCTCACGGTCTGCACGCGGGAACTATCAGAAAGAACAATAACAAAACCAAGAACAAAGATTTGGATCGCTGGATATCCGCCATGAGAATGCCCTTTGAAGGCACCTTCTCCAAATGCAGAAAACGAGCCAAATTCAGAGGCCGGGCTAAAGTATTTTTCCAGGTCACGTTTGAAGCCATTTGCCATAACCTTAAAAAAGCCATAACCATTCTGCCAATACAAACAAGCCCCTAGATTGGGGCTTTGAGATGGAGCGCGTCCGGAGAGGAAAAAGTATCCTGAAATTTCCCTCCGAAACCGCTCAAACAAAACAATTGATACGAAGATAACCAAACTTAATCCTAAAAAGGGTTAGACTAAAATCAGCTTGCTTATCTTTTTACCAATTTAAGCATTCGGCAACAGGCCCTTAAAGGGCCGGCTAAAAACACCAATAATGATGTTTTTATCTGGCGCTTTATAATATTGACTTTGTATTATATCATTTTTTCCATATTTTGTCAATAGCAAAAGCGTCTTATTTAGTAGGTTTTTGTCGCTTCTTACCCGTAATATGCTATAATTACTTATATTATTTAAAATAACCTCTATGGCTAAAAGAGAAGGATACGATCGAAGGGATGCACTTAGGCTTGGCGGCGCTTTTTTGGGTGGCGCAATGCTGGAGCAAGCAGGAGAGGGCATTGCAAAAAAACTGGCTTCTTTGGAGAGCAGCAAACCCAAACCTCTTCCGACCGAAGCACAAAAAGCAGCCAAACCCGAAGCTAAACATGAAGCTAAAGAAGGTCAACCAGGGCACGCCAAAGTCGCAGACTTAAGCCATGAAAAAAACGCCATCCCCACTCAATTATTGGGCAGACGCGAATCGCTGAACCGGCAAAATGAAATGGCCGATCAAGATGGATTAAGCCGTCTGCGAGACAAAGAAGCCATGTGGCAACATATGAAGTTTGAAGTCAACGATAATGGATACATGAGGAACAAAGAAGGCGAAGGGATTCCTAATCCCCATGGTGGCTACCTTGTGGAATTGCCAACTAATAAATTTTTAACTCTTGATCCTTACTTATCGCTGCATGGAGACTTCACCTATTACACTACAGGCCCGCACCACCGAAAAGAAGTCCATCAAGGCAGCAAATATAAACGAGATTATTGCGCGGAATGGACCGCCGAATTCCTAACCGATTTGGCCCACGACTACGCTCTGGAGTTTCCTGATGCGCCACCGCTTATGGTTTCCTCGGCTGTCCGGCCTTGGGACGTGCAATCGGGTGATTTGGCCAGAGTGGGGAACCGAAACCGTTCCAGCCGTTCCGTGCACCCGACCGGGGCGGCAGTTGATATTGTCTGGGGTGATGAATTTAAAAAAGATCTCGCGGGGAACGCAGTTTCACCCCTGGAAAAAATCTCCAGGCCTTTAACTGCGCAGCAAAAACGCTGGCTGGAAGGCCGTCTGATTTTACTCAAAGAAAAAGGCATCGTTGAAGCGGAACAAGAAGGCAACCAGCCTTGTTACCATGTCATGGTTGAAAAAAACTACCGCGACCTGATGAACAAATACAAACAAGATCTTTATTACTAAGTATAAAATTTTATGCCGGAAAAATTTTCCAGAAGGGATCTATTCATTGCCGCCGGAGCCGGAGCCGCCGCTAATTTTATCCGCAACCGGCTGCCGCGCGAAGGGTCAAAAGTTGATTCGGCCAAAGTGGCCCAAGAAGTGAAAAAGGAACAAGAAGGCGAGTTGAGGCCGCCCAAATTCATTAGCGGAGAATCTCTAAGCAGTGAAGACGCTTATGTTAACCGTCCGGAAATTTTTGGCATTATTGACCAGGCCTGGATTGGCTTAGAAGATGAAAAAGCGGGATTTACAGTTGAGTCCGTACCGATTTACGGGAAGAAAAGAAAAGGACAAAAAAGGGCGCCTGTTATAAAGCATAAAGAAAAGCTAAAAACTTACAATATCCTGTTGGCGGCTACTGATTCCGTAAATCACCCTAACCAAATTGAGTTCATAAACGTAGATCAAAACGGCGCCCCTAACAAGGAGGGTTTTAAAGTAGTAAAAGGAGAGGCGTTAGGTATTGGCACAGCGTTTGAAATTACGGCTCCCCAACATCATGTAGTTTTAGCCCTGAAAAGAGCGCTGCAAATCGAAAATAATTTTGAGGAAGAAATATATACCCCCTACACCGAAGACCTGGACACGCCAGTCATAAGAAAAAAGGGTTATGATTATTTAGTCGGGCAACTAATTGCGGCCCAGGAGGCTTTGCGAATGAGGAAGGTAGTATCCAAAGCTTTCCCAGGCAAACTTTTGGCCGATGCCATGCCTATGAAGGTAGCATTACTACTTTCCATGAGCGAACATATTGACCCCTTTGTCTTTAAACGTGAGGCTCATAAATTAGAGCATCCAACCGCGCCAAATGTACCGACGTTGACCCAGGCCAACGCTGAGCGAGAAGTTATTGGCGATTTGACTAACAGAGTGCTAACCGTTGTAGGAGCTAATAGGGAATACTCCTATATTTATGCCTATAGCAACGCCGGAGCCGGTGGTTTGTTCCAATTCATTCCTAATACTTATGAATCGATTGCCCGAAAGTATCCCGAAGCCAGGTTGGTTAAAGGCTTTCGAGATGGTATGGACGACCATCAAAATAGCGCAATGGCTTCCCTGTTGCTTTTCGATTCAGATTTAAGTAATGCCAGCCCGGAGCAAAGAAGAGTATTTTCCCAGGATTCTAAGTTTATGGGAGAGTACTTGGCGGCAGCCTATAATGGCGGCGCCCCTACAGCAGCTCACGCCATTCGGGACTATGGCGCCAATTGGCAGCATCATTTGAAAGCAGAAACTCAGCCTTATGTAGACAAATTCCGCGCCCTATGGGCGGCGTTTGAGGAAAAGTAAGAACTTGGATAAATTTACCCTTACTTATACTTATGGTTTGTTATAGAAGATTTTAGAGACCGCTACGAAACTGTTTTCATAAAAACAGGCTTTTTAAATACCTCTCGGCCGAAAGCACGTCAATTTTGCCCAAAGATTTTTCGCGCTTAAGCTCCTTAACCGCTTGTGTTCCGGCAATGCCGTATTTTTCTGAAAAATATTTCAGATTTTTATCCGGTTCTCCATCGGCCAGTTTGGCTTCAACCAGGCTGATAATTTTATTGTTCTCCACCAGGGCAAAATCGACCTCCCTGCCTTCTTTAGTGCGCACATAGTTTACTTCATGGGCCTTTCCGCTATAGTCTGTTTCCCCCAATGCCGATTTAAGCAGGCTGACAGCCATAAAATTTTCAAACTTTTTACCCTCATCCCCATTCACCAATCCCGTGTCAAAAAAATAAATATGACTACTATACACGATATTACAAAAAAGTCAAGACTTTTTTATAATACACACAAGTTTAGCCGACATTAATATTTAATATATTATTACAAAATTAACCCTTATTTAAGGGTATAATATATAAGTAACCTTTATACCTTATGGCGTCAATATTACGGCAAAAAGCTTTTCATCCATTTCCTTATTTTGGCCACGTTTTCGTTGTTCATTAAATTTTTTACTATGCTGCCGAGTTGGGCTGAGCCGGGGGGTATTTGTTGCCCTACAGTGACAAAGAAAGCCGCGCTTATTCCAAAATTTGACTGCCGAGTTTTTTGGCTTCATCCTTCATCCTTAAAGAAATCTTGCCATTCGGAGTCGGTAACTTTTGTTATCATTCGCGGGTAATCCGTTGCCTGGGCGGCCCGCGAAAACTTTGTCCCCAGCTGCAGCAGGTCAATGTGGAAATCAAACTTGGCCCTGGCTTTGACGATTAAATCCTGGATTGTAAAATTTTCCCGCCTGCAAATAAAATATAAGTCTATGTAGTCGCGGGCCTTGGTACGCTGGTAGACAGAAAATAATTTATTGACCGCTATATCCGTAAGGCTGTCAGTGGTAATTCCATAATGTTCCGGCCCGCGCTCAATGCGGGGAAAAGGAAAATAGGTAAACTCCAGCTTCAAAACTTCCTCCGGAAAAGTTAAAAAATAAAGATTGCGGTTAAAGCTTTGCTGCAAATCAATTTTTTCAAAGCCCGCTTCCTGCTTAACTTTACCGAAATAAGAAGTAATGTCTAAGAGCCTGTTTAAAAATTCATTTTGGCCGCAATTTCAGGAATTGGGCTGCAAAAGTCTCATCAAAATTCACCGATAATCCCTGGTATCGCCTCATTTTTCTTCAACTTTTTAGCTCCTCCGCCTCTGGCAGATCGCCTTCAAAAGCAATTTATTAAACAGGCTCTAAAACATCAAATTCCGTTTCGCTGAAAAAATCCAGGTCTTCGGAATAACGATGCCGCAAATAAAAAGCGGCCAAGGGAGTGCCGCCGGTCAGATAAAAGTTTTGTTTCAGGAATTTTTCTTTGCCAAAACTTTCCAAAAGTAAAATCTGCCTGGAACTTAAGATGTCCATAATTCGGGAATTATATCCTGTAAAAATTTCTTTTTGGACGGATCCAGGCTCAGGTTGTCCCAAAATTTTAACAGTTGTTTCTTGTTAAGTTTCTCCCCCCGGGCCAAACCAAAATTCACCATTTGTTCCAGTTGCCAAATAGCTTTTTCATTATTATTAGCAAAATGTTTATCATTCATAAACCAATTGCGCATATTGATATTATAGCACAAAAAGTTAACTACGGCAAAAAGCTCTTCATCCAATTTCTTAGCTTTGCCACGCTTTGGTTGCTGAGCAGGTTTTTGATTATGCTGCCCAGTTGTTGCTGGCCGGAGCTGGAGGTGTATTTGTTGCCCCAGAGGACGAGGCCGGAGGCTGTGGCAAAGCTGGGGTCTTCCACGCGGTCTATGACTGTGGAGACTTGAGGTTTGCCTAAAGACGAGGGCAGGCGCAAATGTTTTTTGCAAAATTCCACTATGCCGGGCATTTTGGCGCCGCCGCCGGTTAAAATAATTCCGGCCGGCAGTTTGCCGTCGCGCGAAATTTTTTTCAGCTCGCTGTTTATCATCCTGAAAATTTCTTCCAGACGCGCTTCTATAATTTCCGCCACATAGCCGCGCACGGTGGAATGTTCTTCTGTTTTGTCCAGTTTGGATAAATCTATTTCTTCGTCCTGGTCTATGGCTTTGGGGTCACTGTGGCCAAACAGCAGTTTAACTTTTTCCGCGGTTTCAATGCTGCAGCGAAGGCCGATGGCAATGTCGTTGGTAATATGCATGCTGCCTATGGGTAAAACCACGGTATGCATTAAATCGCCTTCTTCGTAAACCGCCAGGCTGGTTGTGCCGGCGCCAAAATCCACCAGACAGACTCCCAGATCTTTTTGTCGTTTGCTTAAAACAGCTTCGGCCGCCGCGCACGGCGCCAAAACCAAATCATCTATAGACAAACCGGCCTGGGTTACCGCACGGGTCAAATTTTTAATGAACGGCAACCCGCCCTGGACTATGATAGTATCCACTTCCAGACGGATGCCGCTCATTCCGGCAGGGTCTTTAATGCCGCTTTGCCCGTCCAAAGTAAAAGTTTTGGGAAAAACGTGAAGAACTTCCTTGTTTTGGGGGATGGATATGGCCTGGCTGGCATCCACGCAGCGCACAATATCATTTTCCGTAATTTCGCCGTCGGCCCGCGATACGGCGATAACGCCGTGCGACTGAAGCGACGAAATATGGCTGCCGCCCACGCTCACGTTGGCCGAGGCCACGGGCACGCCGGTCATCCGCTCGGCTTTTTCCAGGGCGCTGGAAATGGCGGAAACCGCTTCTTCTATATCCACAATTACGCCGCGGCGCATACCGGCCGAGGGGACTTCGCTTGAGCCGATAATATTAAGCTGGCCGGTCTGCCCGTCCAGCTTAGCCTGCACCACGCGCACGCTGGATGTGCCAACGTCGACGCCGACAATGTAACTTTCTTTAGCCATTAAATTAGCGTTTAGCGTTTAGCGTTTAGGGATTAACGGGAACACTAAACGCTAACCCCTAGCCGCTAAACCCTAATTTTACTTTAGTTTTTCTTTCAATAATTTCGCCATCATGGCGCCATCGGCCGATTGTCCGGTTTTGGATTTCAGCGCTCCCATGGCTTTGCCAAAATCCGCGGCTGTAAAATTGTTTTCCACGATAACAGCGTCTATAATTGCGGCCAGCTCAGTTTCGGAAATTTGCGCCGGCAGGTATTTTTCCAGCGCCAAAGCTTCCCGGGCTTCTTTATCGGCCATTTCCGGCCTGCCTCCCACGGCAAAACTTTCCGCCGCCTCTTTGCGGCGTTTGACTTCGGATCTTATCAGAGTGACAATCTCCGCTTCGTTTAACTCCCTTATTTTGGCGATTTGTTCATTCTGAATTCTAACCTTCAAGCCGCGCAGGGTATCTACAGTTAACCGGTCCTTAGCCTTCATGGCTGTTGTCAGGTCGGCTTCAATTTGTTGTAAATTCAGCATTGAATTAGGAATCAGGAATTATGAATTAGGAAATGGCGATTCAAAATTCCTGATTCATGCTTCATAATTCGATTATCTTCTCCCGAAACGCCTTACCGGAACCGGTTTGCCCATTTTTTTCAGCTCTTCTTTTTCCGCTTTTATCTGGCTGCGGCGGCGGGCGGCGACTTTTTGCAGGTTTCTGGACTTGGGGGGGTCAAAAAATCGGGTTCTGCGGGCGCGTATAAGCACGCCGCTTTGCTGGATCTTGCGGTTAAAACGCCTAAGCAGGCTGTCAAAACTTTCGTTGTCTTTTTTCTTTACTTCTACCAAAACACTCACTCTCCTTTCGGATTTAGGATGGAATAATTATAACAGGATAGTCTTATTTTGGCAACATAAAAAAATTAGGAAGTATAAATTAGGAATTATGACCCTAATTCATACTTCCTAATTCATAATTCCAGCGCCCTACTCCGGCAATTTCTTGCCGCCGAGCAAATGCAAATGCAAATGCGGCACTACCATGCCGCCATCGGTGCCAACGTTAAAAACCAGCTTATAGCCGCTTTCGGCCACGTTAAATTTTTCCGCCATTTTTTTGGCCGTTAAAATCATATCGCCGGCCAAAGTCTGATCAGCGTCTGACATTTCGCCGATGCTGACAATATGCCTTTTGGGAATAACCAAAAGATGCACGGGCGCTTTGGGCAAAATATCCTTTATAACTATTAAATCCGGGTCTTCAAAAAATAACTCGGAGTCTATGGTTTTGCTGACTATGTTACAAAATACGCAATCATCCATAAGGATAGGGTAATGACAAAAATAATAAAAATTAAAAAAATGACAAAAATACGACCGCTCTATTCTTTCGCGCCTTGTTGATTTCTAATTGCCGAATCTTTTGATGAAGTCATGATCGCTGTTATCTCTCCTGATTCCTGTAAAAGCTCTTTAATTAATTCCGCTTTTATAAGTCCTGATTCAATAAGTAACTCAAGCCACAACTGAGTTTCGTCCGCTTCTTCAATTACCGTACCAATTTTTGAAATAAAATCTTTTCTGGACTTACATCTGCACGCAGCTCTGTAGTTCGCGGCTACTCCGGTACCCGACCTTATTAGCTGCCCATTGGCGATTATTTTTGCCGCAACCGGACCTTTTTCATTAATTTGCTGAACTAGCTTAATTACTTCAATACCAAACTTCTTTGTCCTTTGTTTTAAATCTCTGTCCGCCATTTTTGTCATTTTTATTATTTTTGCTCATTTTTGTCATTACCCCAGCTATCTCCCCAATCTTTTCTTCACTTCCGCCACTATTTTATCATAAGAAATAATTTCCTGCATGCCGCTTTTTACGTCGCGCAGGATTACCATTTCATCCACCGCCTCTTTTTGCCCCATTATCAAAGCTATGGGCGATCCCTGGGTTTCCGCCTGTTTAAGCTGATTTTTCACGCCGCTGTTGCCAAAATGGTCGTGCACCGAAATTTTTTCAGCCGTAAGATCCCTAAACAGCCGCAGGGCTTTTTTGGCGGCCAGCTCGCCCAGCGGCACCAAAAATACATCGCTCTTATGCTCCCTGGATACTGTAATTTTATTTAATTCCAAAAGCTCGCGGACCATGGACAAGCTGCCGGAAAAACCAAAACAACAATAGCTTTTGCCGCTGAGGCTCTGGATTAAACTGTCGTGGTAGCCGCCTTCGCCTATCACAACATTCTCGTCTTTGGTTTTATACTTGATAACCAAATTGGTTTTGCCGTACCCGGCTGGGCCGGCGTAAAGCGAATTCAGCTGGTAAGGCACCCTTAATTCATCCAAGGCTTCCAAAATACTGGTAAAATGCTTGCGGCTGTCATCGTCCAAAAAATCCAAAACCGTGGGCGCTTCCGAAAGCAGAGCCTGGCAGTCCAGATTATCGCAGCGGAAAACGTTTAAGATCCTGCCTTTAAGCTGCTCGTTGCAATTATCGCACAGTTGAAACTTTTTTGCGGACAGATACTCCTGCAGAGTCCGGCTGTAGGCTTCCTGGCACTCCTCCTGCCCGATGTGATTGATTTCCAGCAGTGAATCTTTGAGTCCCAGGCTCCGCAAAAATTCCCAGACCGCTCCTATGGTCTGCGCTTCGGTCAGGTGGCCAAACAAGCCGAAAACTTCAAAGCCGAACTGGTAATCACTGAGCAAGTCCCCGGTCTTTTGGTCTGATTTTACGGCAAAACCGGAGTAAGCCCATTTGGAAAGCGTGGATTTTTCGTAAATTTTATATTGGTAGTAAGGCCTGAGCGCGCCCGGCAGTAAATCCGCCCGCAGCGCCGCCTGCCTGCCCGGCATCTCCAGGCGGACAACCGCGGCCAGGGCTTTTGGGTCGCTTTGGTAAAAATTTTCGTACAGCCTGCTGTCTTCCAAAAGCGGGGTTTCAATTTTTTCAAAACCGTAAACCCGGGAAAACCTGGCCAGTTTGTTAAAAATCGCGGCCCATAAAGGGTCTGTCTCCGCGGTAATATCTTCCAAAGCCGGCAGGCTGTGGATTTTTTTCGGCGCGGAGCCCGCGGCCGCGGTTTGGTTTTTCTTTGGTCGACCCATAATAAAAATCAAATTCTAAATTTTAAAAACTAAATACTAAACAAATCCTAACTCATAAACATTAAATTTAAAACTGGGGTGTTCGTGTTTCAGGTTTGGTACTTAAAATTTAAATATTGTAATTTGTTTAGAGTTTAGAAATTAGCATTTAAAATTTTAATAAGTCGGAGTTTTAATAAACCCCGCGTCGCTGAAGGGATAAATCCGGACCCAGACCCTGCCTACAATATCGTTGCGCGGCAAAATACCCCAGACGCGGGAATCTGAACTGGCGGTGCGGTTATCACCCAAAACAAAATATTCGCCGCTGCCCAAAACCACGGGATCCGGACTGCCAAAAGTTTCGGATTGGTCGGGCAAATAAGGCTCTGCCAGCCTTTGTCCCTGGGGCCATTGGCTGTTTTTTATGACCACATAGCCGTTTTCAAGCTCAACCGTGTCGCCGGGCAGCCCGATAATCCTTTTAATAAAAAATTGCGAAGTATCTTTGGGATAAAGCAAAACAATAACGTCGCCGCGCTTTGGAGCGCCGGTTATGTAAGACAGCCTGTCTACTATTAAATAATTATGGTTTTGGAAATTGGGCAGCATGGACGAACCCGAAACCACAAAAGGCTCGGCCACAAACATCCTAAACGGCACAATTATAATAAGGGCAATGATTAAAATTTTGACCAAATCCCAAATAAAAGCCCCAACTGACTGTAAAGCGCCGTTGGGATTGCCGGGATTGACTGGGGCAGGTTGGTTTTGATTTTCCGGGGTTTCCATAAAATAATTTAATTTAGATTGATATTGTCATTCTACCGGGATTTGGGCTTTGGTCAAGCTATGGGTTTAACTATAGTTTATTCATCAAATAAGTTTCCCAAATATATCTCTTTGAATAATTTACGCCCAAGAGCGAAAGTTCCTCTCGTTCCCAAAAAAGGAGATATCATAACCCATAGAGGGACTCGTTTACAGTAGAGTTGGGACCGATGTAAAAAATCTTTATCTTTCGGGCCAGTGTAATTCTTATAAACTTCTTCCACAAACTTTTTACCATATGTCCATAGTTCAGAAAAATCCCAAGCTGGATCCGCGATGCTTCTGTCCGCAAAATCTATAATGCCGGAAAGCCTCTTTTTGCTCTTATCTACAATTAGGTGGTCCCGATAAATATCACTATGAGTCAAGCACTTATGTGGGTAACCCTGATATTCGCCAAAGTCTTTTAAAAATTCATCAACTAAAGCATTATCTTTTTTAGACAGACGCGGCTTAATATATTTTTTAGTATTTTTAACCAAGTCTTTGTACTGCTTGCGAGAATCAACCTGCCGAGCTCCAAATTTTTTACCGATGGATAATGGCGTTGTGTGCAAAATTGAGAGAAAGGAGCCTATTTGTTTGGCAATAGTAATTTTGGCACTATTAGTCAGCTCGTCAAAAATTACCTTTCTCATCTGGTCGCCCTCCAGAATTGAATATCCGGCGAAACTTTTATCTTTTGCCACGAATTCATACCGCGGTACCGGAATAGGAAGCTTCTTCGCCGACAGGTATTTTAAAAGCAATACTTCGCCATACAACCTTTTGGCATAATTTACTTTGCGCGGAAAACGAAAGATATATTTGTCGTCCAACTTCAAAACATAATGATCCCAACCTTCGACAATATGCTGGGCGTGCTGCCATTTTAGGTCCGGAAATTCGCGGCGTATTTTATTTATTAATGACTTTTTTCCCATAATTCCTGGTGGAGTACTCCGCTCGCGAAGCGGCCGTCTTGGAGTATTGTAAGGGTTTCTGAGAGTTTTGCAAAGTCGCCAAAATCAGCCCTCTCGGTCGGGTCTGGATTTTGGGAAGTTGCCTAATTTTGGAACACTTGGGACACGCCTTAAGCCTGTGTTCCGTGTTCCAATTTTTACAAAATGGGACAGTTTGGGACAGTCCTTAATGTCAGTAGAAAGTGTCCCGAATGTTACAAATGTTACGCTGTAGGGGGTATTAGAAAGTGTAAAATTTTTACCTTTCAAGCCCATAGCTATGGCCGAATCTGGAATGTTACAGGCCAGAAGCCAGTGTAGGGGGTATTAGGACAATGTCCCATTTTGTCGGATTTTGGAACACTTGGAACACGCCTTAAGGGTGTGTTTCGTGTTCCAAAACGTGTGTTCCAGATAATTAAAATACAACTAATCCGTAAGAGCTAGCCGACGTAAAAATAGGCGAGATGCAGCTTAGTATTTGTTTATAGAATTCGCCATAGCATTAGTGATTCCGTCATCGCTGTGTTGCTGACCGACATCTACAAGCTCAACTATGGTTTTGCCTAAATTTACGGAGACCTGATCGCTGGGAACCATGGCCGGAATGTTCGTAAATTTTATTTCAGGGTAGCCAAAAAGATTTGTCAGGGTGGTTAAGGTGCCACCGTCCACCAGATTATTTTGTGGATCACTATAAAATGTTTTTAAATCTAACTGTCTGGGATTGGCAACGGTGTCGATAATAATATCCCCTTGATACTCATAGCCAGCAGTTTTTCCTGGTGGATAGAAATGGACGCTCGTGACAGGGATATTCTCTGACTTATCTGTCAAAACATCATAAGTCCAGCCAGTTGGATATTTAATTTGGAAACCCAACTGCGAACTGTTGAACGTGGACCATTTTGATGTGTCAGGGCCATTTGATTTTAAACCATGTAGCGTGGCCACCATTTGGTCTGTGATTAACTCAAATTGATTTTCCACTGATTTTGCTATCGCTCCGCCATTTGAGGTCAAAGTCAAATTTAAAATGGTAAAACAGTTTTGCCAGTAGCTAAGTGTGGCCATATTCTGATTTATTACCCAACTGCTCTTAGAATAAGTGCTGCCTCCTAAAATTACTTGTTGGGACGGCGGGAGTTCGGCGTGGCAAGGGGTTTCGTTAATAGCAAAAGTAGCCTGGGTTATATTGGCCCCGCCGAAATAACTGCTCGGAAAATAAAAATAAGGGTCGGCTATAAAATTTTCCTGCATTTTAATGGTAACATCTGCAGGGTAATTTATCGCATAACCATTGGGGTACAAAGTGCTCTTATCCGATGTGTTAGTGTAAGTTTTCCAGTTGGAGGTATTAATTTGGGTGGTGTTCGTCGTTGACGGCGTTGTTTGTATACTTGGTGTGGCAGATGGATTGCTGGCCTGAGGGGCGGAATTACAACTGACGGCCAACAACGTTACAATTGGAAACAAAAATAATAATTTTTTCATATAGCGAATAAATAAACCATTAATTATGCCTTAATAATAGCATTTTCTAAGATTTAAAGAAAATAAGTTACCTACTTCTTATCAACTCTGGTCGCCTGGACTTACTGCCCAGCCTGCGTCATCAATGTGTTGTATAGATTATTAACCAACCCTACAACGCATATGGAAAACGCAAGATTTTTGAGGAATTTAAGGCAGGCAGTAGGTAGCCCTTCTACTGCTGTGGTCCCGCCACCGCTAAAGTATTGCCTCTATGCCCGTAAGTCCACGGAGCAAGAGGAAAAACAAATTTTAAGCATTGATAGCCAAATTAAAGAAATGGCGCAGATTGCCCAACGGGAGGGGCTTCATGTAGTTGACGTAAAACGGGAAAGCCACAGCGCCAAGTCTTCGGGCCAGCGCGAGGTTTTTAACGAGCTAATTACAGACATTCGCTCGGGTAAATTCAACTGCATTTTAACATGGGCACCAGATAGGTTAAGTAGGAACGCAGGAGACCTCGGCTCCATCATAGATTTGATGGATCAAAAGCTGTTGATTCAGATTAGGACTTACAGCCAAGCTTTTACAGACTCTCCTAACGAAAAATTTTTGCTTATGATTTTGGGCAGTCAAGCCAAGCTGGAAAATGACAACCGCAGCATAAACATCAAGCGCGGAATGCGGACTCGGGTGGAGATGGGTCTTTGGCCGGGAGTTGCGCCGACCGGGTACCTCAACGAAAAACGGACGGACAAGCCCTGCTCGGTTATTCCCGACCCAATGAGAGCGCCAGTCGTAAAACAAATGTTTGAAAAAGTGGCCGACAATGGCTGGAGTGGCCGCAAGATTCACAACTGGCTGAAAAACGATTTAAGATTTGTGACCAAAACCGGAAAAATTTTATCGCTGAGTAATATTTACCTCATGCTAAGAAATTCCTTTTACTACGGCACTTACGAATACCCAAGAAAGTCCGGCAAATGGTACACCGGCAAGCATACGCCGATAATTACCCAGGAACTTTTTGCCAAGGTGCAGGAAAAACTTAATCAAGAAATCAGTACTTCCACTAAAACCTACGGCAAGGAGTTTGCTTTTACAAAACTGGTCACTTGCGGGCTATGCGGCTCGGGCGTGTGTGCTGATGAAAAATTTAAAAAACTTAAAGACGGCAGTATAAACCGCTATGTTTATTACGGCTGTAACAAGAGCAAAGATTACCAATGCAAGAGCGGTTACGTTCGGGAAGAACTGCTCATCAGCCAACTGTTTAATATTATAGACCGGATTGACTTGGACGAGTTGGGCATTAAGGACAAAATTACCCAGGAGATGGACCGTTACAGTAAATTCCAATCCATGGTTTTGGATTTAACTGCGGAGGCTAAAATTAAACACAAAAATATTACCACCCGAAATTACGCAAAATATATTCTCAAGGAAGGCAGCATCCAAGACAAGCGGGAACTGCTGGGGTGCTTGAAAAGCAAACTTATACTAACAAACAAAATTTTAACGTTGGAATAATCTTGGTTCTGGATCCCGGCTCTCGGTTGCACTCGGCCGGGATGGACACCACAATGGAAAGATTGCTTCGTCGGCTGCACTCCTCGCAACGACACGGAGGTGGGGAAACTAAAAACACGGATTAACCGTGTTTTATCTTTTGCTACAAACTTTGAATACCTCGGTCTGAATTAAGGCGCTCAAAGTGGTGGTCGTATCTGGACTCGAACCAGAGACCTTTCCGATGTGAACGGAACGCTCTAACCAACTGAGCTATACGACCAAAATTTGCGTAAACCGCCGCCGCAACTTGGCATCACCCAAAAAACAACACTACATGTGGCTAAAATATAACATTGTTTAAAGAATTCACGCAAGGCTCTTAACGATTCAGGAATTTTGAACTATAATCAAGAGGCAGTTAAGAGGCGTTATGAAAAATTTAGACTCCATAAATCCAAAAATCAATAGCCCGGCGCCTAAAACGCCGGCCTTTAACCGGCCGGCGCCGGTCGCGCCGACAAATTTGCCCAAAGCCAAAAACAAAGGCCGGGGCGGGAAAATTTTAAAATGGTTTTTAACCCTGCTAACAGCGTCGGTAATAATACTTATAGGCGCCGCGGCTATTCGCGCCGATAATTTGTCGCAAAAAATCTTTGTCGGACAAAAAACCACATTTCTGGAAAAGATCGCCCAGGTTATGGGCATGGGGGGGAATCAGACCTTATCGGGGGAAAACCTCAGCCAGATTAATATTTTGATTTTGGGCATAGGCGGCGAGGGTCACGACGGCCCCTACCTGACCGACACCATGATTTTGGCCCAAATCCGCCCGGACATAGGCGAAGTGACGCTGACTTCCATACCGCGCGATTACTGGGTAACCCTGCCTGACGGCGGCATGGGCAAAATTAACGAAGCTTTTTCCGACGGCTACATAAAAAATTACGACTGGAACGAGGCCGGGCAATCGGCCATCACTGCGGTACAAAACCTAACCGGCCTGCAAATCCCCTATTTCGCGGTTCTGGATTTTTCCGGCTTTGAAAAAGCCATAGACTCCGTAGGCGGCGTGGACGTTACGGTGGACCGGACTTTTACCGATTACGCCTATCCGGACGACGGCGCCGACAACGGCTACCTGCCGCCGCAAACTTTTATTGCCGGCCCGCAGCATATGGACGGGGCCAGGGCCCTGATTTTTGCCCGCTCGCGCCACGCCGCCGGCGTGGAAGGCTCTGACTTTGCCCGCTCCCAGCGCCAGCAAAAAATCATAGACGCCTTTAAGCAAAAAGTTTTGTCGGAAAATCTGGTCAGCGGGATTTCCACGGTCAATAACCTGCTTAATATTGTAGCCGACCATTTCCATACTAACATCAGCCCGGCCGAAATGCTGCAGCTTTACAACCTGACAAAAAACAACAACATGAACATCCTGTCATTAAGCCTGGATCCCGACACCTATTTAATTTGTCCGGAAATCCTGGCTTCGGACGGCGCTTATATTTTAACTCCCTGCCCGGGCAAAAGCGACGCCGACATCCAAAACTTTTTTAAGAACAGTTTTGCCATAGCCAAGCTTAAAGACGAAAACGCGACAGTCTGGCTGGCCAGCTCCACCGGAGATACGCAAGCTTACAATACGGCTTTTAGGGATCTAACCGATGCCGGACTGACTGTCTATCAACTAAATTACAGCTTGGACAAGCTGCCGCAAACTATTTATTACCAGGTCAATCCCAAGCCGGCCACGGCGGAATTTATCGGCAACGAGCTTAACGCCACGGCCGTAACTTTGCCGCCGCCTGGCGTGACTCCGGATAAAAATAAAGTTGACGTAATTGTAGTGCTGGGACAAAACGCGCCTACGGAACCGCCGCCTACGCCTTACGTAGCGCCTCCGGCGCAGCAACCGGCCGGCGCCATACCGCAGACATCTACGACAACGGCAGCGACAAGCAGTTGATTTAATGCTCACATGATCCAATGACCCCGTGCTTGTATGCTTCTATGTTTAAATGCTAAAATGCCTGGATGAAACCTCTTCCCATAGTCGCCCTCGTCGGCCAGCCCAACGCCGGCAAATCCACATTGCTAAACAAAATAACCGGCCGTTCCCTGGCTGTAACCTCAGCAGTCGCCGGAACGACCCGCGACCGCCAGTACATTGACACTGCCTGGAACGGCGCGGCTTTTACTTTGGTGGATACCGCGGGCCTGGGTTTTGACCACGGCGGGGATTTGGAAAAAAATGTCGGCAAACAAATTGATGTTGCTTTAACCGAAGCCGATGTAATTATTTTTGTAGCCGACGGCAAAGAAGGAGTTATGGCCGTCGACAAAACAGTGTTAAAAAAAATCCGCGCCGCCAAAAAACCTGTCATGCTCTGCGTCAACAAACTGGACTCGCCGAAAACCTGGGCCGAAACGCTCGGTGAATTTTCCCGCCTGGGCGTAAAGCCTTCCTTCGGCGTCTCGGCGGTTTCCGGACGCGGCATAGGCGATATGCTGGACGCGGTGGCTGCTAAACTGGGTGTAGGGGCTGGCCTTGGCCGCCCGCTATCCGATCAACCGGGCGAGCCCTCCTACGCTAAAGCTACGGCGGACAAGCAAGCTCTGCCCCTACAAAACCCCGATACAATCGCCGTATCCATTGTCGGCAAACCCAACGTCGGCAAGTCCAGCCTGTTTAACGCCATCCTGAAAAAAGAACGGGTCGTTGTTTCGCCGGTGCCCGGCACCACGCGCGCGGCCATAGACGAAAATATAACGATGGATGGCACGGATTATACTTTTATCGACACCGCGGGCCTAAAAAGAAAAGATCACCGCCAGGCCGAGCCTGATGTTTTTTCCGGCTTCCAGAGCTTTAAGTCCATCAGGCGCAGCGACGTCTGCTTTTTGGTTATTGACGCCACCGAAGAAATTACCAAACAGGACCAGCATATTGCCGGAGAAATTTTAAATATGCAAAAGGGCTGCGTAATTTTAGCCAACAAGATAGATTTGGCGCCCGAGGCAGCTTTAGAGAAAAAGGGTAATAAACCAAAACCACGGTCGCTTTCCGGCAGAAAAGATGACGACTACAACAGCATCCGCGATTACATTTCCACCCACTTCCCGTTTTTTTGGATGTGCCCGATGTTTTTTGTCTCGGCGGTTACGGGCAAAGGTTTGCAGGAGGCTCTTTCGGCCATAAAACCCATTTACGAAACCAGGCACAAAATAATTGACGCCGATGTCTTAAAAGAATTTTTGGCCAAAGTTATGAAAAAAAATCCGCCCAAACTGTTGCGCGACCAAAAAAAACCCAAAGTTTTTTCCCTCCGCCAAACGGAAACCAACCCGCCAAAATTTGAACTCCTGGTCAACCACCCCGCAGCCATCTCCCAACAATTCCGTAAATTCCTGGAAAACTCCCTCATTAAAGAACTCGGCTTCTGGGGCACCCCCATTACTTTACGGTTGCAGGGGAAGGATAAAAGTTAACCGTATCCAAAAATAACAGAAACTTACCTTAGGTAAGTTTCTGTTATTTTATTCCCTCCCATCGTTGGATGCATTCAGAACTGCGTATTGTTATAAAATTATAAATTGGGCTTATTACTGTTTTTGACCAAGTAGGAACTTATTTTGTAAGTTCTTGAAATGAAAAACTATTTAAAAAGACTACCCCTTTTAGTGTCGGAAGTTTCACTAATTTCTTTTTCGATTTGGGCTTTAGATTGTTGGCTTAAACCTTCGTTATAAACAATGTGGGGATTAATTTTTTGCAAATCTGAAATAAATTGTTGAGGTTTTTGAATATCTCTTGGAATTTCATATATTTTGCCGCTTTGTTCTTTTATCAACAAACCGCATTGCCTAACGGATGAGGGTAGAAGTCCACGCCAACTGGGTTTCTTTATTTCGTATCTATTCCCAATTTCAGTTATCTTTTCAATTTCGATTTGATTTAAATTTAAAAAATTTCTTATTCGCAAAATGCCATCAGCAATTTTTAACTTAATTAAGAATGGGCGCATACTGAAAAAAATTAAACAGCCGCCGATAACTAAACCCAATACGGGATATGTATATATAAGTTGTGTCAAAAAATATCCTGGGGTACCGGAAGGGTTGCCTATGGGACGAGCAGTGATAAAAAATAAACCAATTGATAAAATAACAATTATCAAGCCGACAATTACAGTGATAGCTACGCTGGTTCGTTGTTCAGTTTTAAATGCGTAAACTTTGTTCATAAAGTTAAACTTACGGACATATTATAGCACCTTTTTATTAAAGCGGCTTTGCTTTGGTATAAGCCAAGACTTCGGAATTACGTATTAAAATTGTTCGTTTGGTAGTAGCGGTCAGTCCCTTGTTTGGCTGTAGCTCAAAGCCAAGGTAGATACTTTCCACATTTCGTTTTGTTATTTCCCGAATGGCCGGCTGTAAATCAGAATCGGAACTGGCAAGGATTGCGGTTTTTACATTGCCATCGCAGGCAGCTGCTACCATATCCACGGCGATACTAACGTCAACACCTTTTTCCTTAAAGACTAAAATTTCTTTACCTCTGAGATCTTTGGCAATGTTGCCACGGACTACGCCAGCCAAAATAACTTTGAAACCCTGTTTTTCCAGTGCGGTTTTAAGCAACCGACGAGCCTGAATTAAGGCTTGGGATTTGTCTTTAGTATCGGGATGTTCTTTAATTTTGGCAAAATAAAATACCATTTCGTCAATGGCAATTCCTTCCAAAACTTTGGCCAATAGCCCCTTAAAGTTGTAAGTGTCCCAAGCGGGAACAGGCTGGCCTTCGGACGTCAAAATAGAGGCCATTTTTCCGAGCGTGTTTCTGCCGTCAATGTAAAGTATTGTCTTCATGGCTTAATTATAACACAAAACCCCGTCGGACCTTACGGCTGGACGGGGCGTTTGTATTTATATATTAGCAAAACCGTCGCTTTTGTCAAGTAAAGGAATATTTGCTAGAATGCACCAATGAAACTTATTGTTGGTTTGGGAAATCCGGGGGAGAAATATAAGACTACGCGCCATAATGTGGGTTTTTTGGCTTTGGATTTTATTTTAAATGACGGCGATGGATTCATGACGGCCAAACCGGGCCGTGAATTTAAGTCCGAAATTTACACCTGGCAGAACGGGCCGGATAAAGTTATTTTTTTAAAACCGCAAACTTATATGAACGACAGCGGCCAGGCTTTAAAAGTAATCTGTAATTTTTATAAAATGGATTTGTCCAAAGACCTTTTGGTCGTCCACGACGAGGTTGACCTGCCATTTGGCGTTACGCGCTCCACGGAGTCATCTTCCGCCGCCGGCCACAACGGCGTGCAAAGCATTATTGATAACCTGGGCACGCAGGATTTTCACAGAATCAGAATTGGCGTGGACACCCGCGCCTCCCGGCTGGACATGCCGACCGACGTGTTTGTGCTAGAAAATTTTAGCGATGAAGAAATAAAAAAACTTCGGGAAGAAGTATTTCCTAAAATTAAAGAAGAGATTCAAACATTTATAATATCTTAGCGGAGTTTACGAAGTACTAAGTTTACGAACGTACGAATCGATACGCTTGTTGGTTCGTAAGTTCGCACCTGTTCGTACTTCGTAAATTTATACCCACTACCCCACCTGCAAGTGAAAGGCCGCAAACAATCGTCTACGAACCTTTGCTTGATGCTCAAGCCGATAATAGGAGGGATGATATCGGCTCTTACGACTTGCAGATAGGGTAGCGGACACAAAAGCGTACTTGATATGTTATTATACTCCCATTCGGCAATTTTGTCAAGCCGTTTGTTAATAAAATCCTTGTTTTATTATGGTTTTTGATGATTCCTTATATTTGCACGGCCTTAACCTGCTGCCCCAGTTCGGACCCGGCCGTCTTATGCGAATGGCCAACGGTTTTGAAAATTACAAGCAGGCTTTTGAAGCTAAAAAGAGTCTGCTGGTAAACGCGGGCATAGAACCGGAGGTCGCGGAAAAATTTTTGGCTTTGAGGGACGAAATTAACCTGGAGCAGGAACAGGAAAAGCTGGAGAGGGAAGGGATTAAAATTCTTGCTTACAACAGCGCCAACTATCCGAGGCTGCTGTTGGAAATCCCCAAACTGCCTGTAATTTTGTATTACAAAGGAACAATGGACCAGCCTGACGAGCTGTGCGTGGCCGTGGTCGGCACGCGGCAAATAACCGCTTACGGCCGGGTAGCGGTTTCCCAATTAACGGAGCCGTTGGTGGACGCGGGTGTGGTAGTGGTTTCGGGAATGGCCTTTGGCGTGGACAGCGCGGCCCACGAAATCGCCATAAAAAAAGGCCGACGCACCATAGCGGTGCTGGGCGGCGGCCTGGATGAAAAAAGCCTTTATCCCAAACACCACGCGTTATTGGCCAAGCGAATTGTGGATGCCGGGGCAGCGTTGCTTGCCGAATATCCCATCGGCACTCCCAACTTTAAACAAAACTTCGTGGCCCGCAACCGGATTATTTCCGGACTTTGCCCGGCGACTTTGGTAATAGAATGCGATTTGCAAAGCGGCACGCTCATAACAGCCAAACACGCGCTGGACCAAAACCGTCAGCTCTACGCCGTGCCCGGACCAATTTACAGCCCGCAAAGCCAGGGACCGAACAACTTGCTGAAAATGGGCGCTAAACCCGTAACCTCGGCCAATGATATTTTGGAAGATTTAAACTTAAAGACCCTGCCCCAGCAACAAGCCGCGCGAAACCTTTTGGGCGACAGCAGGGAAGAAACGGTTTTGCTAAGATTAATTGGTTTTGATCCTGTGGTAATTAACCAGCTTATAAAAACTTCCGGACTGGAAGCTTCGGCCGTAACCTCGGCCCTGACTTTTTTGGAAATGAAAGGCCGGGTTAAAAATTTGGGCGGACAGCAGTATGTGCTGGCTAGGTAGTAGTTCATAGAGCATGTAAGCATTAGAACATTTTAGCAACTATAATCGTCCATCCCGGAATTTTTTGCGCCGATGGTAATTCATAAGCCGCAAAAAATATCCGGGATCCGGACACAAGCTTAATCCTGGACCTCCGCCGTCGCTAAAGCTTTGTCGGACCAGCCGGATATTTTTCACCTGATAATAGGCGCTGAAGTGAAAAATTCCGGGGTGTAAACTCCTATAAATGAAAATCATCCGGAAAATTACTATCCCTGTTTTTATCCTCCTGCTTATTGGCGGTTTTTTAGTTTGGCGCCATGATATTTTTGGTTCCCGTACCACCATTTCCAAACTACCGGCTTCATCGGGGTCATTAAACGATTTTTACCAGGAGAGTCGGCAATTATCATCACAAAATCAGACAACTCCTGCCGCCGCGACCACAACCTTTTTAGCCGTCGGCGATATTATGCTTTCGCGCTACGCGGCCGTGGACATACAAAAATCCGGCAATGTTGATTACCCGTTTCTTGGCATGGCCGGTGTCTTACGTTCCACGGATTTTAATTTTGCCAACCTGGAGGGGCCGGTGGCGCCGGCAGCCAAGGACGAAGTCATTGGGGGAAACTCCCTGGTTTTTGGCGACCCTCCGCAAAACCTGACAGGACTTAAGGATTACAATTTCCAGATCATTAACCTGGCCAACAACCACGCTTTTGACCAGGGACTTGCGGGCGTGGACGCCACGATAAAAACTCTTGATGGTTTGGGCATAGCGCGCGAAGGCACCGGGGACAATTTGGATCAAGCCTGGACTCCGGCAGTAGTAACATCCAACGGCATAAAAATTTGTTTTGTGGGCGCGTCGTTTTCTTCCTTAAATGACGGCGGGAAAGTCACCAACAATTATGTGGCGCGCATAGAAAATACTGTCATGCTAAAATCCGCCATTACAACGGCAAGACAAGAATGTGATTTTGTAGTCGCCACAATGCACGCCGGAATTGAATACACCCGCACGCCCAACCAGGCGCAAATTAATTTTGCCCACACAGCCATAGATGACGGCGCGGATATTGTCATAGGCGCGCACCCGCATTGGGAGCAGCCAGTTGAAAAATATAAAGGAAAATACATTTTTTACAGTTTGGGCAATTTTGTGTTTGACCAGGAATTTAGTGAGGATACGATGGAGGGGTTGGCGTTGAAAATCCAAATTTCAAATTTCAAATTTCAAAACGCCCAAACACCTGGCGCGGCAAACCTGTCAGATATCCAAGGCCAGCGCCAGCCCGCGACATTGGATTCCATTGAGCTCATCCCAGTCATAATCCAAACCGCCCAACCCCGCCCGGCCACGGCCGAGGAAACAAAAACTATTTTAAATAAAATAGGACAAGACCAAAACGTTCTTTACCCATAAATTAACACTACTACCTGTTCTGGATCCCGGATATTTTTTACAGCTTACGATAACCGTCAACGTAAAAAATTCCGGGATGGACAAAGCCTAAATTCAGCGCCAGTTCAGCGTCCTTATCCGCGATAAATCAGCGACCATAGATCCTTCGACTCGCCTAACGGCTCGCTCAGGACGACGCCATTTTTTATATATGTTACTGTTGCGTCGTTTGACAAACTTTTTTTTTATGGCTAAACTCACTTTTGTATCAATAAGCAATCTGCGTTTTCTATCCACTAACCGCTAGCCACTAATCACTTTTTTTATGTCCAAACCCTTAATCATCGTCGAATCCCCCACCAAAGCGAAAACAATTTCGCGTTTTTTGGCCGGGCAATATCAGGTGGAGGCCAGTATGGGCCACGTGCGCGATTTGCCGAAAAGCAAACTGTCCATAGACGTTGAACACAACTTTGAACCTGTCTATATTATTCCCCCCAAAGCCAGGGAAGTCGTGGCCAGGTTAAAAAAGGACGCCAAAACCGCGCCCTCTATTATATTGGCGACTGATGAAGACCGCGAAGGCGAGGCTATTTCCTGGCATCTTATCCAGGCTTTGGGTTTGGGTGATGAAGCGGAAATTGCCAAAGGCAGGGAAGACGGCAGGATTAAGCGGATTGTTTTCCACGAAATTACCAAATCGGCCATAGAGGAAGCCATGAAAAACCCGCGGGATTTGGACTTAAATCTGGTGGATGCCCAGCAGGCCAGGCGGGTTTTGGACCGGCTGGTTGGTTATGAACTGTCGCCGTTTTTGTGGCGAAAAATTAGATACGGACTTTCGGCCGGCCGCGTGCAATCGGTTGCCGTGCGTTTGGTGGTGGAGCGCGAACGGGAAATCCAGAAATTTAATAAAGAAGAGTATTGGTCTATTGAAGCGAAATTATCGAAAATGGATAATGTAGCGGCCGCGCCAGGCGGCGTGCCGTCCAACGATGATAAAACCTTCACCGCCAAACTCCACAAAATCGGCGACAAAGCCATTGGCAAAATGGGTATTGCCAAACAAGCGGACGCGCAAAAAATCGTCGGCGATTTAAACGGCGCGGAATATAAAGTTTTGGAAATTTTCCAAAAAGAAGTTAAGCGCAACCCGTCGCCGCCGTTTATCACGTCCACGCTGCAGCAGGAAGCCGCGCGCAAGTTCGGCATGTCCGCCAAGCAAACCATGGTTATTGCGCAGCAACTGTACGAAGGCGTAGCGCTTGGAGCCGAAGGCCACCAGGGGTTGATTACCTATATGCGCACCGACAGCTTAAACCTGGCGCAAAGCGCGTTGCTTGCCATAAAACAAGTTGTGGATGAAAATTTTGGGCAACAATATTCCCTAAGCGAGCCGCGCCACTTTACCAATAAAAGCAAAGGCGCGCAGGAAGCGCATGAGGCTATCCGCCCGACCGATGTAACGCGCAAGCCCGCGGACATTAAAGCGTATCTGGATAACGGCCAGTATAAAATTTATGATCTTATATGGAAACGCGCCATAGCCTGCCAAATGGCCCAGGCCGTTTTGGAGCAAACGGTGGTGGATATACAAACTAACAGCAGTCAGCAGTCAGCAGTCAGCTACACCTTCCGCGCCAACGGCCAAGTCGTTAAGTTTGACGGCTTTATCCGCGCCTATACCGAAGGCCAGGACGAAAAAGCCGAAGACGAAATAGAGGGCGTACTGCCGGAAGTTGCGGCGGAAGAAATACTAAAATTACATGAACTGTTGCCGCTGCAGCATTTTACCGAGCCGCCTCCGCGCTATACCGACGCGACTTTAATTAAAGCATTGGAAGCCCACGGCGTGGGCCGGCCATCCACCTACGCGCCTACGCTATCCACCATCCAGGACCGCGGCTACGCCACCAAAGAAGACAAAAAGTACAAACCCACCGAGGAAGGTTTTTTGGTCAATGACATGCTGGTGGAAAATTTTCCGGAAATAGTGGATATTAATTTTACTTCCCACATTGAAGAAGAATTGGATGATATTGCCGCCGGCGCCATTAAGTGGGTGGAGGTAATGCGCGAATTTTACGGCCCGTTCAAAAAGCACCTGATAGAAAAAGAAAAAAGCGTGCAAAAACAGATTGAAATTTCCACCCACCCCTGCCCGCACTGCGGCAAAATGATGCTCATAAAATACGGCCGGATGGGAAAATTTTTGGCCTGTCCGGAAGAAGGCAGCAAAGTAACTTTGCCGATGCCGGAAGAGGCGGCCCAGATTAAGGCCTTACAGGATAAGACCAAAGGTGAAATGTGCCCCATTTGCGGCAAACCAATGGAAGTAAAACGCGGACGCTTCGGCTTTTTCCTGGGCTGCGTGGATTACCCAAAATGCAAAGGCATATCCAAAATATGGAACAAGACAGGATTTAAATGCCCGGCGTGCCTGGCCGATGATAATCGGCGCGATAAACCCGGCGATGTCGTGGAAAAAAAATCCCGCGGCCGCGGCAAACCGTTTTTTGCCTGTACCCGCTTTCCGGATTGCACCTTTGTAATGAACATAAAACCCGAAAGCCAAGCCCAGTTGGACGAAGCTTATAAAAACTGGAAGGAAAACCCGCCCAAGCCGAAAAAGAAATTCGGCAAGAAAAAAACCTCGGAATAAATCCGGGGTTTTTTATACTTGACAGTAGTTGTTTTGTGGAATATACCTCCTATAAGGAGAAAGTCTTATGGGGGATAATAGCTTAGATACTGGCTACTTTCGTAGAAACAGGGAAGTACTTACTGTTCTGGTCGTCGAAGACGATTCTGCAATTTCTGGCTTTATAGCTCTAGTGCTAGAATTAAATTGCCTTCGTGCGGTTGTTGCCGGAAATGGTCAGGAAGCCGCGCAATTTATCAGTGAACACAAAAAACCGATTCACCTGCTCATTGTAGATGTAGTTTTGCCTGGACTGGACGGAATCCAAGTAGCTAAAAAATTTGGGGAGCACTTCCCTAATGGTAAAACAATTTTCATCACGGGATGGCCGGACACCACCCTTCCCGCAGGGGCAGTGGTTCTAAGAAAACCTTTTGCGCTCCAGGCTTTTCTAGAACATGTCATCGAAGCCCTCAGGTCGATTACAATCGTAGAAACCGCGGCGTAATGAAGGAGCCGGCGCTCACAACACGCGCCGGCTTAATTTATACTTAATTTATAATAGTAGCGCTTGCCACTTTATCACCCTCATCCAGCCTCATCAGCCTGACGCCCTGGGTGGCGCGGCCCAGAGTGGAGACGGAGTTAAGGGATGTGCGGATGGTTTGGCCCATTTTGGAAATTATAACCAAGTCATGCTCTTCGCTGTTGTTTAAAATGTACATAGCCACGATCTTGCCGGTTTTGGGAGTAACTTTTAAAGTTTTTATGCCGCTGCCGCCGCGGTTTTGGGTTTTATAATAAGAAGCTTCGGTTTTTTTGCCCAAGCCGTTTTCCGTAACCACCAAAACTTCCAGAGTTTTAACATCCACGGACTTGCGGATTACATCCATGCTTATGATATTGTCGTCTTTTTTTATGCGCATGCCGCCAACGCCACTGGCGTTTCTGCCCATGGCGCGCACGTCTTTTTCGTTAAAGCGGATGGCCTGGCCGTTTTCCGTGGACAGCATAATCTGGTCTTCGCCGGAGGAAGTTTGAACCCATTTTAATTCGTCATCGCCTTTAAGATTAAGGGCAATCATGCCGCTTTTGCGAACTTTGGCGAATTCCTCGCGCGCCACTTTTTTTATCAAACCTTTTTTGGTGGCCATGACCAAAAATTTGGCCTGGTCTTTTTTGGAAAAAGTTAAAATGGCCTGGGCGGTTTCGTTGTTCTGCAGCTGCAAAAAATTAACCAAAGCCTGGCCCTTGGCCGTGCGCGAACCTTCCGGCAGTTCGTAAACTTTGGTCTGGAACACCCTGCCCTTGTTGGTGAAAAATAAAATGTCATCGTGGGTGTTGGAAGAAATAAGTTTATCCACGACATCTTCTTCCTTTAAACTCTGGCCGATAACGCCCTTGCCGCCGCGCGCCTGCTGTTTGTAGGTGTCCGGCGCCAGACGTTTAACATAGCCGGATTTGGTTACGGTAATTATGACATCGCTGTCCGGGATTAAATCTTCGGCCGAAAAAGAACCGATGGCGTTTTTTATAACCTGGGTGCGTCGCTCGTCGCCGTATTTATCCTTCAATTCCAGCACTTCTTTTTTTATAATTCCCAGTATTTTTTTGGCTGACTGCAAAATCCCTTCCAGTTCTTCAATCAACAGTTTTTTTTCATTTAGCTCATCTTCAATTTTTTTGCGTTCCAAGCCGGCCAAAGTTTGCAAACGCATTTCCAAAATCGCGTCGGTCTGGATTTCCGTCAGCTTAAACTTGGCCATCAGGTTAACTTTGGCCTCTTCCTTGGTCGGGCTTTTGCGGATAATGCTGATGACCTCGTCAATATGGTCCAGGGCCTTTTTTAAACCCTCCAAAATATGGGCGCGCTCCTTGGCTTTTTTAAGTTCATAAGCCGTCCTGCGTTTTACCACAATCTGGCGGTGTTCCAGGAATTTTTCCAGCACTGTCTTTAAATTTAAAACGTGCGGTTCAATACCATCCACCAAAGCCAGCATATTTAAATGAAAAGTTTCCTGCAGCTGGGTGTAGGAAAACAGCTGGTTTAAAATTTTATTGGGCAGGCCGTCCTTTTTTACGTCCACCACAATACGCACGCCGTCTTTGTCGCTTTCATCGCGCACGTCGCGGATGCCCTCAATTTTTTTGTCGCGCACCAGTTCGGCAATTTTTTCCAGCAGCGTGGCTTTGTTGACGCGATAGGGGATTTCGTGCACCAAAATCTGGTAAGCGCCGCTTTTACTTTCCACAATTTCCGTTTTGCCGCGCATGACAATGCCGCCCTTGCCGGTGGCGTAGGCGTTTTTTATGGCGGCGACATCGTAAATAATGCCGCCGGTGGGAAAATCCGGGCCTTTAACGAATTCCATCAGGTCTTCGGTGGTGGCTTCGGGATCTTCTATAAGTTTAACAATAGCGTCGCAAATTTCAGTTAAATTGTGGGGCGGAATGTCCGTGGCCATGCCTACGGCAATCCCGAGTGTGCCGTTAAGCAACAGGTTGGGGACTTTGCCAGGCAGTACGACCGGCTCTTTTCTGGTGGCATCGTAGTTGTCGCGCCAGGCTACGGTTTCTTTGTCCAAATCCGTCAGCAATTCTTCGGCCAGCGCCGACATACGCGCCTCGGTGTATCTCATAGCGGCCGGACCATCGCCGTCCATACTGCCAAAGTTTCCCTGGCCGTCTATTAATGGATAGCGCATGGCAAACAACTGGGCCATATGGACCATGGCGTCGTACACGGAAATGTCGCCGTGAGGATGATACTTACCTAAAACATCACCAACTACCGCCGCGCTTTTGCGGAATTTAACATTGTGCCGAAGTCCCAGTTCGTGCATGACATACAAAATTCGGCGGTGCACGGGCTTAAGCCCGTCGCGCACATCCGGCAACGCGCGACTAACAATTACGCTCATCGCGTAATCCAAATACGACTCCTGCATTTCCGTCTGGATATCGCGGGGTTTTATCTCCCCGATATCAGCCGATAATTCCGCTTTTGAATCTTTGGGCATTTTTTAAAATAATTGTTTAACTGCTAATTGAATTTTTTGGACTTTCTCTATCCATACGGGCAACCTAAACTTATTATTCTCTGACTCCTTACTTGCCGTTAAATCTTGGGAGATTAATCCCGCGACTGATTTTAACATATCGGATGGAAAAGTTTTTAAATCAATTTCCTGACTACTAAGATAATCAATTAGGGCTTGTGGCAAATCGTTTCGAACAAAATAACCAAGTTTATTATAATGGGGGCATAAGCTGCCATTAGCTGCAAATTGAGGCCGTCAATTAAAGCCGCATTAGGTATATCCCGTTTTTGTTGTCGCAGTATTTCGCCGGTAATATGGTTTATAGAATTGACATCTCCTTTGCCATATAAGGATTTAACTAATTCGTCTAACTCACCGCTTAGCAGACGTAAATTATCTTTTTGTATTTCTGATAATACAGGCTTAATAACTTCCAGAGAAGCCCTGTTAACATATTTTCCTTCCGGTATCATTTGTATTATTTCTTATAATTATCTCTCACACCCTCAATCCCCTTACCTATAGTTTGGAATAATGTTGTGTCTTCGGGTACGTTTTTGTGGAAGTGGGAGCTGATAACCCAAACAGCCACCAGCAACACCGCTACAATTCCGGCCACGGCCCACATAATTGCCAGTTTTTGACTTTGGGATTTTTTTTGGATGTTTTGAATTAGGGACATTTAGCCTATAGGGGTTAGCGTTTAGCGTATAGGGCGGTCAAGGGTCGGCACTAAACGCTATACCCTAACCGCTATACGCTGTCTACCTTAACGGCTCCAGCACCACTACCTTTATTCCCTCTTCCTGCAAATCTTTTTTCTTTACCGTGAGTTTTTCCATTTCTTCTTTTTTGCCGCCCATCTCTTTTATAAATTTTTCCAACGGGTCCAGGTCTAAAATTAAATCTGCCATTTTATAGTGCGACGGAATAACCAGCTTAGGCTCAACTTCGGCAACGGCTTTGGATGCCGCCGAAGCCGACATTACGGTGTTGCCGCCGACCGGCAAAATCAAGATGTCTATATCGCCCAGCTCTTCCAGCTCATCTTCCTTAATATTAAACTCCTTAATGTGGGTCAGGTTTAAAATCCTGATGTCTTCGCTTTCTATTAAAAAGATTGTAACGTATTTGCCTTCCTGTTTTAACGGGATGCCGGTTACGGTTACGCCTTTGACGTCGTATTCGCCGGGATCGGTAATATCAAAATGCTCGCCGGAAATTCCGGAAGTGGCGGAATAAAGCTTGCTGTTTTTTTCAGCCAAAATTAAAACTTCCGTCGCTCCCCGTGGTGGGGTAAGCCCGGAATCTTTATGGAACGGGTCGGTAATAATTGTGGCTTCTTTGGTGGTGATTTTAAATGAGGATAAACCGAAGTATTGTATTTGCATAACGCTGAAACTCCGTTGTGTCATCCCGGAATTTTTTACCTTGATGGTTATCGCAAGCTGTAAAAAATATCCGGGATCCAGATCCAAAGATAATATTGATGTATACTCTCTTGCTAAATTAATTCCGATTATATAATTTCAAAATTAAGAGTTAATAGTGTTTTAAGCTCCGCTTTGTACTGAGATATGTTTTTAAAGAAATCATGTATGGCGATTGTAAACTCCTGAAAGGTTTTGTAGTACTTGTTGGCTTTAACTTTCTTTTTCATGAATTTCCAGAGGCGTTCAATCAAGTTTAAGTTGGGAGAATACGGCGGCAGGAACAACAGCTCAATGCCCAGATGTTTCGCTTCCTCGTTGGCCTGCTTGCTATGGTTGTACTTGGCGTTATCCAGGAAAATGTATATGGTTTTAGCTTTAGGATAATCTTTTCTGACTTCCCCTAAGAATATTGTCATCATTTGCCCGTCACAGTTATCTTCGGTCGTCAAAATAGTGGGTTTAAAAGCTACGGGGTTGATAGCGCCAATAACAGTTAATCTTTCCCGGCCGCTGTTTGAAGGAACCTTTTTAGTTTCACTTTTACCTTTAAGTTGCCAGCAGTAGCTATTGTCAGCATTATGGACCAGGTGAGCGGGGTCTAAAAACAGCACGATGCCTTTGTCTTTATCAGCTTTCTTTATGGTTTTAAAGATTAATTTCACAAAATCTTCCTGGGTCTCTCTGTCAGGCGCGCCGCTGGGAACTATATGGGTTTTTTTGTAAGATAAATTGAGTTTTTTTTACAGCAGCGAAACAGCCAGCTTTGTTCCATCTCAATTGAATATTTTTCCTTAATCCAGGCCTGCATTTCAGCTAAAGTCGTAATAGTGTTGTCTTTTACATCTTGTTTGATTTGGTCTACATAATCATTAATTTTTGACTTCCGTTTATCTTTAAATTGTAGCTTGCGTAGTCCCTGTAGTTTCTCGGATTGATAGATTTTTATCCAGTCTGTAATCGTATCCACGCAGACATTAAACGCTTCCGCGATCTCCTGATGGTTTTGCCCCTGGTTCAGTAACTTTATGGCCTCCAGACGGCGCAGAACTCTGACATTTTTTTCCTGTTCCTGAAGTTGTTTAATCTTTTTAAGCTCACTGACGGACAGTTTTATTTGGTACATTTTGTTAGGGTTAAGGCTCTTGGCCTTATTCTAACATTTCGGAATTAATTTAGCAAGAGAGTATAAATGTAGCGCGCCCAATTCATTGGGCTGTTTTTAACAGCTATTTCTAATAAAGTCTACCCTTAAATTATAACCGTTTTTGGGCAAAAAGAAAAGGGCAAATTTCAGAAAATTGCTCTTTTAGCTAATACAAAATATGCCTTAAACAAGGCTAAATTTAAGGTTTGCTAAAATTAACATTCAAATCCCAAAAGAACAGAAGTAGGGTGGTTAAATCTGTAGTAAAACAGTACTGGCAAACCTTTTTTAAGACAAAAAATTGGATGCTCAATAGCCCTAAAGAAACCAGCGCCCCAACCGACAAAAGCACAGTCACTACCCTCCTCCAAAACAGATAGTGATTGGCCAAAAGCGCGGAAAAAATAACGGCCGTAAAATAGCCAGCCCCCCACACAGCCACAGGCAACCCCAAAAAAACCGAATACTTGCTGGTTAAAACAATTTCACAACCGTGCGTAACATTACAAGGCACCGTAAAGCCCAAATAATGAGTAATCGACAAATACAAACTCACAGCAAAACCCAAAAGCCCAAAAAGCACAATCACATCGTATTTATGTTTGGTATTCATACAAATATATTAGCATATTCTAAAAAAAAATAAAAAAACCCTTCCAAATCCATCACTTATCGATGAACTTAAAAGGGCTGGGAGAAGATCGGGCAAACATTAATACTGTTTGCAGTTCGTCTTCCCCCGCTGCCGCCGCTGTTACCACTTTATGTATTGGGAGCTTACTCCGCAAGCCTCTCCGTCCAGGCTTGCGAACAAGGCATCCCCTTGACTGGCGACCTTGAGAAATCTGCCCTCTTGAGTATCACAAATAAACGATACTTCGTAAGCACCTACCCCGTCATGTGACGGGTCGTCTTTTTTGTACTTTACGACAACTATTAGCTGATCGTCGGCGCGCGCTGTAGCTTTACCCGGCTCAAAAGTCGTGGTGTGCGACTTTTGAGTCTCAACGACAACCGCATGTTTCAGTATAGGGTCGTGGCTATCGATGGTGACAGCCATCAAAGCGGCGGGACGCAATTCGTAGTAGCCGACAAAGGCAACTATCAATGTTACTGCAACAAGCAAGATTATAAAACGTACCATTTTCCCTCTTCCTCTCTGTTAGACAAAATTGGTTTAGCGGGCGGACACTTGTTAGCGAGTCGCGCCCGCGGAAATCCATCGCGAAAAAACTACATCCCTAACAAGTTAATGCCTGCTAAATTAGCTTATTTTTAAAGGACAAGGCTGATAGTCTTTATAGCACAAAGGCAATTTGTCCGTCAATCCTGTATAAAAACAAGAGCCGCCTGCCCAGACTAATTGACAGAGCAAAATTAAAACTCCCCTTTCGGGGAGTTTTAATTAATTCCCAAAGTTTAGGGAATTAGCGATCTATAAAATTTGTAATAAAAACAAATCTTTAGTACTGGTCGCGTCGGCCGTAGCCTCCGCCGGAATTGCCACCACCGTAGCCTCCGCCATTACCACCGCGGGAACCGCCGCCGTAGCCGCCGCCACTGCCGCCGCCAAAACTGCGTTTTGGTCTGTCTTCCAAAGGACGAGCTTCCTTAACTACCAAGGTGCGTCCGTTGTAGTCGGAATTGTTTAAGGCCGCAACAGCTGCGTCCGCTTCGGCGTCGTTTTCAAATTCAACGAAACCAAAACCGCGGCTTCTGCCGGTCATTTTGTCGCTAATAACGGTAGCGGACGTAATATTACCGTGCTGGCTGAACAGAGCCTGCAAATCGTCGGAAGTGGTCGCCCACGGGATTCCGCCGACAAATAATTTCTTAGCCATTTACATTAGGCTTTCATCTAAGAGCTCACCTTACACTCTTAACTAAATATTATAAACGATTGATGCTTGGATTAAACTCTAGATGAACTAAAAGCCTAAGTTCCTAAAACACTTAATCGAAGATGATAAACTCATTATAGCCGATATTGGCCAAAAAAGCAAGCGCCAGTCTTATACAATGGAACATGGCCCCTATCTTTGAGACAGCCTCTAAAGGAGGACGGTACCCCAATTGCTGAAACCGGAGGGTTGCCCGGAAGCTGTACAAAGAGCATAAGCCTGCCACACTGACTTGATGACAATCGATATGACAGACTTAAGCGTTACGAGCATAGCTCAAATCAAGGAATTTCTAAAGGTCAATACAGCAATTAATTTTACCTCAGTTTCCAGAAAGGAGAAATATGAATGGATTAACAACGTCTTAAACAAGTTTGGCTATGTCCGGCTTAAAGGCAAAAAAGACAAGGGGCAGATTAAGGAATATATCCAACGGATGACCGGCATGTCGGGCAGACAGCTAAAACGACTGATTACCAACAAGAGAGGAAGTGGGTTAGTGGCCTTGTCCCCGAATTGGGGCAAGAAAAACCGGTTTGTTACTGTTTATGGCCCGGCAGAAATACTATTGCTGGCTGAAACCGATAATCTGCACCAACGAATGAATGCCCATGCCACCAAACAGATCCTAATGGCTGAATATGAAATATTCGGTGACGAACGGTTTAAAAGACTAAAAGATATTTCCGTTTCCCATATCTACAATCTGCGAGTTAAAAGAATTTACACCAGCCACTCCACCACCTTTACCATAACCGATCCAGTAAGCACCCCGATTGGTATTAGAAGAAGACCCGACAATATGGGCATTCCGGGCTATCTGCGGGTGGATACCGTGCATCAGGGCGACCGTAAGCTGGCTTTGGGCAAGTATGAGAAAGGTATTTACCACTTAAACCTGGTGGATGAAGTCACCCAATGGGAAATGGTCTTCTGTGTGGAAACGATTTCCGAGCTGCATTTAAAACCCATATTTGAACAGTTGCAGCAAATGTTTCCCTTTACAGTAATTAACTTCCACTCTGACAACGGTAGCGAGAACATTAATTACACGGTAGCTGATATTCTTAGAAGGTTAGTTATTAAACAGACAAAATCACGAAGCAGGCACTGCAATGACAATGCCTTAGTGGAAAGCAAGAACGGCAGTGTCATCAGAAAGTATATGGGCTACACTCATATCCCGAAAACCTACGCGCAGGAGATTAACGAATTTTACCAGAAGTTTTTTAACCCTTACCTGAACTTCCACAGACCCTGCGGCTTTGCCACCACCACGGTTGACCATAAGGGCAAGGAAAAGAAAAAATATGATATTTACTTAACTCCCTATGCCAAACTGAAGACTCTGGATAATTGGACACGCTACCTTGCCCCAGGACGGACGGAAAAACAACTGGATGACATCAGCACCGGCCACAGCCATAACGGATGGGCAAAACTTATGCAGGAAGCAAAGTCAGCAGTATTTAAAAACATTAAACTTAAGGAACATCAAAAAATGGCCGCTGGCGGATAGGGGCCATGTCTTGATTAGAAACTACTGCGCCGCTGGAAACAGTGCGCTTGCTTTTTATTTGCCTTTAATTTGAGGACTTCTGCTATTCCTTGTCTTCTTTATGTTCGTGATGCTGGTGATGGCGCTCATCATCATGGCCGTCCATATGGCTATGACCTTCGTGTTCAGAGGCTGAGCGGCCCATCCATACCACCCAAAGCAGCAGTAAAAAAGTTACGATTAAAGCGGCCAGCGCGGCTATGCCGGTCATAATTTCCAGTTGCTTTTCACGCAGCTCCACTTCCCTTATAGAGCGGCCGGCCAACACAAAACCGGAAACCTGCCCAGTGTAATGGGTAACAACCGCCGCAATCCTTACGCCCGGCTGGGGCTGCCAGGTAAAACGGTCTTCGCCGTGGAGCAGGGTGGAGTCTGTAACACCGGCCGGCAAAGACGGAATTTTACCGTCCAATTCCACGGAAGAACCAATCGGAGTGCCGGTGGCGCTGTAAACTATTAAAAAAGTTGCCAGACTCGGCGACATATCCGTGGTCGGGTTGGGTGGCACAATGGCGTCCGGAGCCGTAGTGCCGGCGGAAATGGCCGAGGCCACGTCTTCGGCAATCTGGATTTGCGGGTCATTGGCCGATTGTCTGTAATTTTGCTGCGCAGCGCCGTAAACCAACCCGGAAAAAATTACTATCATGGCCGCAAAAGGCAGCCATAGGATAACAGTATTCTTGAAATTATTTTTACTGTTCATTATCATCATTTTTTGATTAATTTTAAGTTCTCTTTAGTATACACTTTTTTAAATTATACGCCAATTTTGGCCAGCCAATCAGGTGCGCCAGCTAATTAGCTGATCATCTGATATGCTGATTAGCTAGCCCCCTCGCTTAAAATCCTCTATAATAAATTAAACTATTAAAAATAGATTGTTTTATGAGCAAAAAATTCCTTGTCGGCGCGTCCGTAATTTTGGGTATTATCTTTTTAATCATAGCCGGGTTTTACTTTGCCCGCACCGCCGGCTCTCTGCCGACGTTTTTTCCCGGCCACCAAACCGGCTCAAACACCGTCCACCGCAAACACGGCCTGGCCGCCGTAATTGTAGCTGCGGCCCTGTTCATTTACTCCTGGTTCGCCAGCGGAAAAAAACAAACCGCTTAAACAAATTCCCACTGCGTAAAAAACGGGGTCAGGAGCCATTATCATACTTTAAAGTTTTTTCTGCAACCTGCTTCTTGGTTTACAAATTTATACCGCCCATACCCATAACCGTTGGAGCGGAGCCCGGTCCGACCTCCTGAAACGGGATATTTAAAAAAGTGGCGACTTGGCTGGCGATAGACAGTTCTTTTCCAGCGCCTCCCATTAAGACAGCGGAGCCTATAGATGTGCCGCTGGAATTCTTTACATTATCCAAAGGCAATTCGGCGCCATCTTTAAAAATAATTACGGACTGGTAACTAAGGACTTCCTGGGGCATGGACATTGCGCCGTTTGAGGAACGGTTAGCCGATTGCATATGGTAGGACTTACGCAATTCTACCCGCAGGGCATCCGGAATATTATAGTTTTGCGATTTGCTTCCCAGTAAGCGTTTTCTCTGAAACGCGATCTGATTTTGGCTTTTGTCGATATTGACAATAATGGCAGAGCTGGCAAATATCGTAATCAACCCAAATAACAGGACAGCCGCGGCAACCCACACAGCGCTGGAGGATCCGTCGGTAGAACGAAGATAATAAGCGCCATAAGCTCCGACAATTATAAGAACCACTCCAATTATTAATCCCGAAGCATTCCCGTCTTTGAGAGTCATTTTATTTTGGTCTTGATTGAATATTTTCATATTGATCTTTTTAATAATTCAATATATTATACACCTTTTTTAGCCACCGCTGCCGTTTCCTGTTCCTATATATAAAAAACTATCTCAAATATAAAATCACCGAATAAATTATCCCGGCGAAAAAACAGTAGGCTGCCAGGGGGGTGATTTTGTTGGTTTTGAAAAATTTTAGCAGGAAGGTTACGGAGAAATAGGCGGCCAGGGCGGCGCAGGCCGCTCCGGCAATTGTGATGCCAAACTGGGAACCGTTTAGGGACGGCAGTTTCAGTACGGCCGCGGCCGCGATAATGGGCGTGGCCAGTAAAAAACTGAAGCGCGCCGCGTCTTCGTGGGAAAGCCCGGCCAAAAGACCGCCGGCCATAGTGGAACCTGAGCGGGAAAAGCCCGGAATTAGGGCAATAGTTTGGGATACGCCAATAAAAAAACCCTGCCGCCAGGTTAACTTTGCAATACGCTCATACGAGGGTTGCCCTTGTCGCGCGGCGTCCGACCGCCGCCGGAGCAATTCCGCGCCGTATAAAAGTACTCCGTTTAGGATTAAAAACCCGGCCGCGGCCCGAGCCGAAGCAAACAGAGTTTGCAGCTTATCCTGAAACAGCAAGCCTAAAATTCCGGCCGGGATGGTACCTAAAACCAGCAGCCAGCCAAGCTTGGCGTAATAATCATCAACTTTAATTTCCCTCCGGACTAAAGAACGGCCCAGGGCTTTTATAATATTCATCCAGTCCCGCCAAAAAAAGCAGAATAAAACCACAGCCGTGGCCAAATGCGTAGCCACCAAAAAACTTAAAAAAAACGGAGCACTCTGGTTGATACTCCAGCCCAAAAGCCGGGGCAAAATCACGCTGTGCCCCAGGCTCGATATTGGAAATAATTCAGAAATTCCCTGGACCAAGCCAAGGATGATAGCCTGAAGGTAAGTCATGATCTTCTTAGGGGCTTAATACTAAAAAGTTACAGAGTTTCCGGCTGCCCCTGGCCTTGATGGGGCGCGGACCGCTATATAACTTTGCTATTTTTTTGAGCTAACTAAATTGTGTGCCGGCTCATACTCGGGCATTTTCACTACACCTTCGTATAAAACTTTTTTGGCGTGCGCGAGCGAAGAAAGCATAAACTCCAGTTCGTATTCTTCCTTTAATGTCAGCGGCCGCTTAAGCTTGTTAAATTCCCTGAGGCGGCGCTGGAATATTTTATAGCCGTCTTTGAAATAGCCGTCCATATCCTGCCGGCCGAATTTTTCCCACGGCCTGTCGCGCAGCACAAAGTATGACGGACTCATGGCGAAACCCGAACTGGCGATAAAATCTCGGGCTGTAAATGTAAAATTAATGGGCATAATCGGCGGGGATGCTTATAAATTTTTGGTCGGTGACAATAATATGATCCAGCAAAAAAATTCCGAGCAGCTTGCCGGCTTCCACCATTTGCCTGGTAATATCAATATCGCTTTTGCTGGGAGCTACGACACCGGAAGGGTGATTATGAACTAAAATAACGGCGGACGCGGAATGTTCCAAAGCCGGCTTAAAAACTTCGCGCGGGTGGATGATGCTGGCGTCAAGCGTGCCGATGGAAATAACCTCGTCATGGACCAGGCGGTAATGGTTGTTTAAATAAATGCCGCGCAAATGCTCTTTGGGCAGAAGGCGCATGTCCCGGGCGTAATCAAAAACCTGGCGGGCGGTGCGTAAAAATTCCGGCCGTCCTTTGGGCTTGGCAAAAAACCTGCGTCCGAGTTCAAAACAGGCCACCAACTGACAGGCTTTGGCCAAAGGAATATCCAACTTCCTGGCCAGCATTTTGGCGTCGCGCTGGTCGCTTATGGCCTTTTCGCCGTACTCTTTTAACAGCCGTCCCGACATGGCCAAGACCTTTTCTTTTTCGCCGCCATCGCCAAAGACCACGGCCAAAAGTTCGCTTAAGCTTAAAGCGCCGGGACCGTAACGCATAAGCTTTTGGCGGGGTTTTTCTTCCGCGGGAAAATCACGAACCCGCAAAACATAAGGCCGCTCATTATCGGTAAGCAATAAATCGCTGGCGGGTAAATTGTAGACTAATGTAGTCTGTAAATTCATATTGGTATTATACCACATAAAGTCAAAAAGAGGCTTCTTTATGACTATTTATATTACTCTTAACCCGGTATTCCGGTTTTTAACGCATCAACCAACGGCGGCAGGCTGACAGTAAAAGTTGAACCTTTGCCTACAACGCTTGCCGCGCTTATATTGCCTTTATGCTGTTCGGCAATTTTTTTGGCTATGGCCAGGCCCACACCCATGCCGCCGGCGTTGCTGGAATTGGGCTCTCTGTAAAATCTGTCAAAAACATAGGGCAAAGACTCCGGATTTATACCCACGCCGCTGTCTTGTATAATAAGCTCGGCCGAAATGCCGTTACGGCGAAGCGAAACCCAAATCACACGTTCATTACCGGTGTACTTAATGGCGTTGCTGACGATATTATTTATCATCTCTTCCAGCCTTTGCCTGTCCCCCTGTACAAAAATTTCCGGCTCTATAGCGGAACGCAAAGCAATATTTTGCGCTTCGCATAAAACCTGGAGATATTCCACCATTTCTCCGGCGAGGCCGCTTAAGTTCATGGGCCGGAAATCAAAAATTTCTTCCCTGGCCTCCAAACGGGCCAGACGCAATAAATCATAAACCCGCTTGGATATCTCGTCCACGGTTTTTTCCAAAATTTTTACCTCTTCATTTCCGGGGATGCGGTTTTTCAGATAATCCAGGCGTCCTTTCATTACAGTCAGCGGAGTTTGCAGGGAATGGGAAATATCTATCATCATTTGCTTCTGGGCTTCCCGCGCCCCGCGCAACTGGACGGCGCGGCTGTTAACCTGCTCCTCCAGCATTACCGAGTGCGCCCTGACCTGTTCAAACAGCCTGGTTTTTTCCAGAGCTACAGCGGCCTGATTGGCGAAAGTTTTCAGGAGCTGTAAATCCTTTTGGGAATAGGGGTCGCCGGAAAGTTTTTCACCGAGCCGCAGTTCGGCTATCTGCCTGCCGGATGATTTAATCTCCACGCCAAAACCGATAAAGCCGGTTCCCGCCGGTTCCTCAAGCAGCCTCAAATCAACATAACCGCTCTTTAAAAAATTTTTAAGCGTCTCCGCGGTCCGCCGTTTCAGCGGCTCCAGTTCCAGATTCTGCTTCAGCACCTCGCTGAGTTCGTGCAGAGCCTGGGCGTAATCGTAAGCGTCGCGGTAAAACCAGCGGTCGGTGATTTTGCGGAAGCGGCGCTCCAGGGGAGGCACACCAAAAATGCCGGCTATGGCCGTAAGCAAAGAGTCAATCAGGTAGACGGCGTGACTGCCTGAGTTGTCCAGAAAGTAGGGGGCGGCATAGAGCAGGGTCAAATAAAAAACCACGATAATTCCCAGCAAAAAAAGGTAAATGATGGATTTCTGGATGACAAATTTAACGTCCAGCAAGTTATGTTTAAAAATAGCGTAAGAAATGCCGACTATCAAAAAAGCGTCAAACACCGGTCCGGTGCTGTAAAAATTAGCGTTGCCGAACAGCGGTAAAATTACGGTAAAAACCACGCAGCCGATAACTGTCCCAAGGCTGCCGATTACAATATAGATACTCTGGTAGCGCTGCCGCGGGGGCATTTTTTTGTAATTTTTCCAGAGCAAAAAATAAGCGGCCAAAAAAACCAGATAGAAAAAAGCGTTGCCGGCTACGGCCATAAAGCCAACCGAAACCAGGGTTGGACCGGTATATAGCACCACGGGATTGTAATAGCTTAAGGAAGTAAAACCTGAAACCGAAAATATGATGGTCAACCCGTAAACCAACCACAGCATCCACTTGGCGGGCTTCTGGTACTCCGCGACAAAATGGTAAGTAAAATGAAAAAATCCGGCTGTAAAAAACGCGTAGGTTAACATGGCCATGCCGCTCCAAAAAAGTATCTGATCATTGCTTCCGCTGACATCGGCCCAGGAATTACTGAAAGCCCACAAACCGGCAAAGGCAATCAGCATGGCCAAATAACGGACCTGGGGCTTCTGGCGGCGCTTGCGGATTATCGCCCCGGCGTAGACCCAGCAAATTACCGAAAAAATACCGGAAATATAAGTAAATAAAAACGGGCTTATCATAGGGTAATTTTAGCATTATCGGTGATTAAACGCTATGTTTTAAAATAGGGGTGTCGGGCTTGGCCCGGCACCCCAAAATGCATAGTTCCCCAAGTCATAAAGTCTTAACGCACAACGCTGCCAAATCCAGACTCAGCGGATCGGAGTAGCCGCTGTCAATAATTTCCCACAACTCGCCGCCCAGTTCCCTGCCTATAAAACGGGCCAGTACCTGGTCGGGTTTCTCCACCGGGGGCAATTCCAGATCTTTCACCCGCGCGGCAATCGCGGTGTCCACTGCCGCGCCCACCGCGCGCATGGAATTAACCGCGTAGTAAGCGGCGATGCTTTTTTTGTCCGGCAGCGCCGCCTGTGTCCAGGACCGGCAGGCTTGCAGATAAGCGGAAAGTCCGGGCATGCGGGGAATGTAAAAAACCCTCTGTTTGCCCCAGGCGCGAGCCAGCTCCGTAACCCCCGACAACGCCGCCACTCCGCCGCCGCTTCCCGATACGGCGGCAATGTTCAGCACCAGCACGGAATTGCCGTCCGGATTATGCCGGGGGGAGCCGTAAGGACGGGTAAAAATTTCCCGGCTCTCCCCTGCTTTAAACTGTCCGTAGCTGAAACTGACGCATTCAACGTAAGCATGGGCGCAAACTTCCCCCCTGCCGTCCACCGCGACCAAAAAACCTTCCGGATGAGTCCGCATCCACAGCCGAAAAATTTTTTCCGACAATGGCTCCACATTGTCCCGCTGCCAGCGCTGTTCGATTTCTAAAATTGCCGGCCAGTCCCGCTCCTTAGCCGGACGCACCATCAAATCCAGGCGCTTCATAACGCTTTTATCTCCGGCCCATAAAGGTTGCGGGCGGGAAACTCCCTGCCTCTGTCCATGACTGAAATTTCCGAACGCTCAATGCCGAATGTTTCCGTCACCGTTTTTACAACCAGTTCCGCGCTGAACCGCCGGCATGAAAAAACGTCAAGGAACAGGCAGCCTTTAAGCGAATAAGTATGGATGGAAATATGCGAGGTGACAATCAGGATAGCCCCTGTAATGCCCGCGTTGCCGGCATTTTTAAACACTGCCAGCTGCGGCGGCCCTATTTTTTCCATGTTGATCAGCAACGGTAAACGGTCCAAAAAATCGTAAATCAGCGCCAGGTCCGAAAGAGCGGCCGGGCTGGCTCCGTAACCGTCCAATGTAAGGTGTTGTCCGTAAATGTTCGTCATTTTATATATAGCTCCCTGTTTTTATTTCCTGATGATCGGCGCCAAAAAACTACCCTGCTGCCAGTATTGGCAGTCCGGCGGCGGACGGACCGGACAGACTATGCCGCCGATATCCGTAAAACCGGCTGTCCGCAATAACTCCAGATGTTCGGGGGAAAAATCCCGCGCTTCATCCGAATAGTAAGTCAGCGCTCCGCCCCGGCAAAGCAGCCGGTAAGCCTCCCTAAAAAAGGCGTAATGGTTTTGGTGGATATCGCCTTCGGATAGCGGATAGGTGTCAAACAAAATTCCGGAAAAACCGCCGGAAGGCAAACCCGGACAAATTTCTTCCCAAAAACCCAAGGTCGGACTAACCGGCCTGGAAGCATTTTTGGCAAACTCCAGCAGCCGTATAAACACTCCTGCGTTGGCCTCAATGACCGTATGGGAAAAAATCTCCGCGGCCTGGATAAAACCGGAGGCTATACCCATGCCAAAACCAACTTCCAAAACCGCGCCGCCATTTTGGCAGGCGATTTCGGATAAAACCTTCATATAGGGAGTTTCCCAATTTTCCATGACCGGATGGCCGCAAATGGACAGGCTGCCGGCGGAGTAGACAGCGGGGCTGTGGCGCCACTGCGAAATATCCGCCGGGAAACCGATTTTTTGGCGGCTGGCGCGGGTCGCGACAAGCGTCTGATTTTTCGTTAACATATTTTCCTTTTTTTGTTCTGAACGACGTTGCGGGTTGTCAAAGAACTTTAGGCCCCGGGGGCTTCAATCCTCCGATTTGTTTTAGGACAGGTTCTTGGCGAACTTTTTACCTGAAGCTGTTTTTAAAAATAGCTTCAGGCCATCCATTAAAACAATAGCGAAGGTTACATGAAAAACCTTTGAAAGCTTGTTCAAATAAATATAAAATTTTACTGAACTTAAAATAAAGGCTCCGGCTTGATGCCGGAGCCTTAAACCCATTTTAAGATATTTTGTAACCCCTGCCGGAAACGGTATGGATAAGCTTCCTTCTTCCCGGCACGTCAATTTTTTTACGCAGGGACAGCACGTGCGATTCAATGGTGTTGGAAAACGGATCGGCGTTCATATCCCAGACATGCTCCATAATCATGCCGCGCGACAAAACGTTGTCCCGGTTTTTCATAAAATACTCCAGCAGCATAAACTCCTTGCGGCTAAGGTAAATGCCTTTGTCTCCGCGATGGGCCAAATGGTTGCGGCAGTCCAATTTTAAATCTTCAATTTCCAAGAGCTGATTTTGGATTGGCCTGGGTCTGCGCAGCAAAGCGTGCAGCCTGGCCAGCAGCTCCTCAAAGGAAAAAGGTTTGCCCAGGTAGTCATCAGCCCCCGCGTTGAGCAACTCCACCTTGGCCGAAGCTTCGGTTTTTACGGATAACATAAGTATGGGCAAGCTTTTGCCCGCGGCCCTGATTTCGCGGCAGACATCGGCGCCCTGTTTTTTGGGCAGGATGTTGTCCAAAATTATAATGTCATAATCGTTAAGTTTGGCCATGGACACTGCGGTTTCTCCGTCCGCCGCCGCGTCAACCGCGAAACACTCCGCTTCCAGATTTTTTTTCAGGAAGTCTCTTATGTCCTTTTCATCTTCCGCCACTAAAATTTTCATAAAAATTCCTGGTTAAAAAAGGCGCCCTAATTGTGGGCCGTAACCGAATTGGCTGAATAATTGGCAATGCTGACTCCGTTGCTGCTGCCGGAAATATTTAAGCCGCTGGTGTTGCCGTCAATGTCATTAAAAATAAATCCGGCCGGGCTTCCCAGGGTTGTAGTAATGGTGGAAGATCCCGCGCTTTCGCCCACCGCGCCTTCCACCGGCAAATAAATAGAATAAGTTTTATACAAGCCGGGCTCGATTGTATTGTCACTGCTGAAAACAATATCCGCGCTGCTGTTGCCGCCGGGGGCGAAAGTCACCGCGCTGTTGGAAGTATTTACGGCATAACCGTCATCGTCAACTACTAGGTTATTTGGAACGCTGCTGGCAATGGCATTACCCGAGGAGGTGACTGAAATCGGCAGCTGGTCAAGAAGCATTCCTCCGCCTCCGGTGGCGCTGACAGTAACCTGGCCCAGCAGCACCAGTCCGTCCGTTATTATGCCGGTCGGCCCGCTAAAGGTAACGCTGGGAATAACGCTGACCAAATCCATGGGATTGGAAACCAAGCTTTGGGCAAGGGTCATAGTTTGTCCGGCTGTAACATATTTAACGCCAACAAGGTTGATGGTAAAAATTTGGTTGGACGGGCTGTTGGGAGGATTAATATTGGCGTAAGAAGCTGTGACCGGCACGTTTACTCCGGCGGCATTATTTGGCACGACAATATTTAAGCCGCTTACCGACGAGGTGGCTCCGGTCAATACCGGCGCGGGATTGCCGTCTACGTAAATCCAGGAAACCGGCGGGGTAATTCCGGAAGCGCCGCTGTTTTGTACCATAAAATCCAGCTCCTCAATGGTAACCGGACTGCCGGAAGCCGTAAAATTAAATACTGCCGCGGTTTGGCTTTGGGCTCCGGACAACACAAATTGGCCGGCGGGCGAAGAAACGCTTAAAGTCGCCGTGTTTAAACTGCCGGCAATGCCGCTTGCGGCGGAAGCGGAAGGAACGGACAAAGAAGAAGATTCGGCAGGCAGGCCTGGACTAACCGGAGCCGCGGGTACGGAAGGCCCTCCGGCAGTACCGCCAAATCCAAAATCCGGAAGGCCGATAATCCGGGGATCATTGCTGGCAAGCAAAGGCAAACCAGGGTTGGCAGCGAGGGCGGTTAAATCATACTTGTTGGCCTTAACCAGCAAATTCCACTGACCGCCGTTATTTAAAAATACGGCGGCGGAAGGAACAGCTATCATGCCGGCCTGGGTTGAATAGTAAACCGTGCCGCGGTAAGAAAGCCACTGACCCCAGGGATGAGCGGCATTGGCTGTGTTGATGGTATAACTTTGAGCCGGGGTATAATCGGAGACATCGCCCTTAACCACATTGCTTGGGGAATATCCCAAACCCACAAAGGCCTGCCAGTTGGTAAAGGGGATCTTGGTGGCGCCGCTGATAAAGTAAATGGTGCCGCTGTCATTGACCAAACTGCCGGAAGGATAGGGGTAAGAAACATTAACGCTGGCTCCCAAAACTGTTCCCTGGCCGCTTATTTCCGAGTAGGTAAGGGCGGCGGCGGGCAGTGCTGAAGCGGATCCTAAAAATAAAACAATACTTAAAATAAAAGTTGTAATTTTAGCGATTTTCATAAAATTATAAATTTTTTATTTTTAAAGGGTTAATTTTAATTATTTTAATTATAGCACTTTCCCCCGAGCCTATCCAAAAATACTTAAGGCCGTCATGCCAGGAGCATACCCTCCCCCGGCAAACAATCCCAGAATTTTTGCCGTCTTTGGGGTCCATATTGCGGCATTTTTAAAAGCTGGTCGGACAATATCCAGGTCAATAATGCCAAAAGCGTAAGTCCTGTTTAAGTCAGGTTCTAATTATACTGCGGGGCAAAGTCGGTATGCTTAACCGCCAAGGCTGCCGAGGCCATTAATATCCAGGAAAACAACAGGGAAGCTAAAATAAAAGTCACGGGCAGCGCCGGCAAAGCGGCGGATAAAAAAACATAATAAACGTAGGCGGACAAGGCTCCATAGATTACGGCGCAAAGCATAAAGATCAGGCCGGGAACGGAGGTGCCCAAAGCCTGGGGATCGTCAGTTTCAAAATTGGCAAATTTGACCCCAAAATACAGACCCAAAGCGCAGAGCGTAAAAACTGTTGTCAGTCCCAATGTTAAAAATAGTCCGGCCTGGCCGCCTGGCAGCTTGAGCAATAAAACATTGACAGCTTCCGCCAACAATGCGAATCCTCCAAACGTCAGGGCAAAAAACCAAAACTTGGCCCACAACAGCCGACCCAAACGCAGAGGCGAACAGGCAAAAATCCAGGCGGTATTACGCTCGGAAGAAAACGAAGGAAACACGAAACGCAAACACAGCGCGCTGACAAAATAAACCAAAACCAGCAGTTGGACAGCCAAAATAATATTGGGCAGCTGGCTTATCTGGTCACTGTCTTTGCGCAAGCGCAGCTGAAAAGTCAGGGTAAAACCAATATAGCTCAGCCACAGCAGCAGCAAAAACATCAGCCAAAAAGCGTTTTTGGGATTACGGAACAGTTGTATTTTTTCTTTATACAGCACAGCGCCAAACGGGGAATTCAGCAAGTTTGATTTTGGGATTTTATTCCCGGGCCGCCCGCGGGCCGCCCCGCCGCTCTCCGCCAGGCTTTGCCACAGCGGCAAAAAAGCTTTTCCCAAAAGCCAGGTCAGCAGCAACTCAATAATTATCAAAAGCGCCAGGACGGCAAAACAACTGGAAGTTTTTCCCAGCTCTCCCAACTGGCCGAAAGTCACAATCTGGGCCGCCATGCTGGTGGGCAATAATTTAAAACTTTGCAGCACAGGACCAAGCGGAGCCTGGCTTAATTTTAAATCTTCCGTGCTCAAAATCGCGACAATATCGTTATGGGAAATTTTAGCTGCCACTACACCGAATATCATAAAAGTCAAAATGGCCAGGCACAGCGCCAATCCCAAAAACCCAGGGCCGGATTTAAGCAAAAACCTCCAAATATAAGCCGTGCCTAAAATCATGACGTAAGCCAGTAAAACCGAGAAAATAATTATCAGCAGGCAGGCCAGCATCTCCAAAATAAAAGCCCAAAAACCGCTATGAAAAACCACCTCCCCGGCCCACAGCGCCGGAGCCAGAACAAACAATAAAATCCAGACTGATGACAGCAAACTTGAACAGAGAGTATAAATCCGCAGCGTCCCGAATTTTGGCGTGGCCATAATAAAATTGGAGCGCCCGTTTTTAAACAAGCCGAACAACAAAGAGATGACCGAGCCCAGCCAGATTAAAAAACAAGTCAGCAAAAAAAAGATCTCAAACGAATACAGCATCAGCGCCGACCTAAAATAAGGAAAAGTTTTTAAGTATAAAAACCCGCGGTAAAAAAACTCGTAAATACCCCCTGCCACGCCGCAAAAGACGAGCGCGAACATAGCCGTGGTAACGGCTTTGGCCAGAAAATTTTTCCGGAAATAGCGGCGCAAGCGCCTTAAATTTATCTGCCACAAAAATTTTAGCATTTGCCTGCCGATTTGCCCGTTTTGGACGAGCTTAGTTATTGAAATTAAGGTTGGCGCATGGCTTCCGCGCCCGACCGTGAGCCAGGGGTTGGCGGATAAATTTGTTTTGCCTCACGTCTTGCCCTGCAAGGATTTAACTAGAACCTGTCTTATAAATCTTTTGGGCTGCAAACTATTTTTAAGCTAGCTTCTGGGCAAGACGAAGGCAAAAAAATTTTCCGGCTACCCCTGGCCTTGGACTGATTGCGTAAGTTCTGACCGAAAATTAAACCAGCTTTTTATAAACTTCTTCTAAGGAGGAGGTTTCCGGCAAGCCGGCTTTTAAACGCAGTTCCGCCATACTGCCTACGGCTTTCAGCCGGCCGTCTTCCAAAAAACCTATGCGGTCGGCAATAGCCTGGGCTACACTCAAGGTATGGGTGACCATCAAAACACCGCCGCCGTTTTTCGCGAATTCCGAAAATTGGACTTTGGCGATTTCGGCGCTCGTGGGATCCAGGCCGACTATGGGCTCATCTACCAGTAAAAAATTTGGGCTGTGCAGCAGTGCCGCCAAAATAGAAAATTTTTGCTTGTTGCCACGTGAGTAATCTTCAAAGTAATCCTGCTCTATATTTTCTAAGCCGAACACGGAAAGGAGCGCGGGAATTTTTTCCCCAAGCCTTTGGGCGCTTATACCGTATAGCGCGCCCACAATCCGCAAAAATTCACCTCCGGTAACAGCGCTCCAGACCGTGGGTTCGTCCGGAATATAGCCAAGCCGGGCTTTGGTTTTTTCCGGATCTTTAACCGAGTCAAACCCTTCCACGCTAACCTGTCCGGAACTGGGTTGCAGCAACCCGGCCACAATTTTAACCAGTGTGGATTTACCGGCGCCGTTGGGTCCAATAAGACAAAAAACTTCCCCGGATTTTATTTCCAAATCCGCGTTATTTAAGGCAATTTTGTTTCCAAATTTTTTGGTAAGCTGCTGTATTTTCAACATGACTCTATAATATCACAACGGAGCCTGGTTTAAAACCGGGTTATTAAGGGACAAATCCAATACTCGCGCCGCCGGAAGCCTATGGCCCGGGGCAGTCCCGCGTGGACATGGAAGATGATGGATTGGCCAAGGCTTACTGGCCTTTAAGACTTAAATTAATGGAGATATTGATTTTACGGGGTTTGCGACATATTTGATTATTAAGCTATGTCTTAAAAGTCAGTCAGGCGAGGTAGTTGTGGCGCTGGTGGCCGTGCTGGTTGAAACCGGAGGTTCCGCGCTCTGTAAAAGGTTCTGTACATAATTAACGGCCTGTTGCCTGTATGGGGAGCTGTCGTTGTCGCCGGCCGCTCCTGTGCAGTTGCCCAAAACGCCGTAACGAAGCACGTAAGAACCTCCCGCGTCCGTGGAATCACACAAAAAACCAATATCATTGCTCCAGTTGGCAGTAATAACGTCCTGCGATAAATTCAGCTGGCCGGCCAGCTGGCCGGATTTAATCAGTTCGGCCGGCGTCATATCGGTAAAAACATTGCTGCCAAAAATTTGCAGATAGGAATCAAGCTTGGTCGCATCGGTTAACGCTCCCTGCTGCTTAAGTTTGCTTAAAATCGCCTCTATAATAACCTGCTGGCGCCTGCTCCTGGCAAAGTCCGTGCCTTCCGGCCCGGCGGCATGGCGGCTGCGGGCGTAAATAAGCGCCGTGGCGCCGTCCATGGTCTGAACGCCGGCGCTAAAATGGGGAGCGGGACGGATGTAGCCGCTGTAATCGTCAGTTGGGTACTCATAATCGGTAAAAGAGTCTGGCACATTTATGGTTACGCCGCCAACGGAATCTACCAGCTGTTTAAAGGCATTCATATTGGCAACGACCCAGTAATCTACGGGGATGCCGTATTCCTTGGAAATAAAGTCGCTGACGTACTGGGGGGGATAGCTCTCGTCCCCCGGATCCGCGTCTTTGGCAATGGCGTACAGGGAAACAATCTTTGTATCATGGTTGTCGTAGTTGGCGTACAAATCCCTGGGGATGTTAAGCATGACCAACTTGCGTTCATTCCAGTAGTACGAGGCCAAAATTATTGTGTCGGTGCGAAGCCCGTCCGCGGTTAGCCCGTAAATCATAACATTGGTGCGATCCTGGTCTTCCCCCATAAGCTTGGTATTTGCCGCCGCCGCGAAAGAAGCCAAACTGATGGCCTGGCCATTTTTAAAACTCTTGCTGGTACGCGACAGGGAATGCGAAAGAAAAGCATAGGCGCTGCCGACCAGCAATAAAAACACAAAAACAATAGTCCCGATAATTATTTTGGGGCCGACAAGGGAAACCTGCCGTTTGCCGGTTGCTTTTGGAGTAGGCTCGCTGGTGTAATTTATTTTTGGAGCGGCATTTGGCTGCTGGGAATCGGAGACTTCATAGACTTTCATAATAGACCTTTTGAATAACCCTTAGTTTCCCAATAAACTTAGGGTCTGAACAAATATAAAAATGTGCGAAAGAAAGGAGGTGTTCACCCCGACGTAGGAACTGTGTTGCAGGAGTCACTATTTAGTTTGAAAAGAGGCTTTTATCTCCAGTTGAGATAACAATTAGTAATTACATTATAGCATTTTTGAGAAAACAAAACAGCCTGTCAAAAATATCAACTTTTAGCTCTTATGATACTTTTAACAAGGCTGTTTGTAGTGGTTTTAAATCCGTTTGGATGGTTTCCCAAACTATCCCGGCATGAAGGCCGGCATAGTCGTGGATCGCTTTGTCCCTAAAGCCTGCAATTTCTTTTCTGGATTAGTAATTTAGATTTTATTGTTTCATTAAATAGCCTTCGCGGGTTATATGATTTTTACCATCCATGCCAGCAAGATAAAAGCATAGGCATTGACAAGCAAGGTTCTGATCCAGTGGGTGGCTAAAATTTTCTGCAAGTACAAACAGTTAGGACCGAGCGGATCTTTGGACAGCTTTGCCTGCCACTGCCCCCAAAAGATGGCGGTTAAAATTAAAGAGGCGGCTTGGCACAGCAAAGCTCCGAAGTATCCCCAAGCTGGCGAGTTGGCCGGGTGATGCCAAACCAGCACGATGCCGCCTAAAAGGGCCGAAACTACCGGAGCAAAAACCCAATAAGGAAGTTTTCGCCAGTGAACTTCCTGGACTTTGGGAAAATCAGCGCCCGCAAGTTTCCAGGAGCGGAAAATATCCACTTCCATGGCCCAGATGGTACCGACGTTATAAAAGGCTAAAGCCAGATTGAGGATAAGGAAAATTATGGGATTCATGACTAATTTAGAAAATCGCCGACATGAGGGACCAATGCGCTTTGGCACAATATTCCGTATAGCCGGGCAGATTTTAAGCTAGAACCTGCTTTTAATTCAACCAGCCGTTTGCTGACGGCGCGCTAACAGCATAATGGCAAATAAACCATTTAAGACAAAAAGTGTCAGCGGATACAGCCAGGTGGCAACGGAAAAAACGGTTAAGGAAAAAATGGAAATGCCAAACTTAATGGAATTTAGCCCAAAGGTGGTAGCCGTTTCTTCTTGGGGCTTGTTGTAGCTTTTTACAATGGTTGGGATAAAACCTAGCGCATAAGCCGCGCTTACCAACATCTCTGCCAAAACCGGCTGCCTTGTACAATACCAAAGCAGGAGCGCCGCTAAAGCCGCAAACAGCGAAATCCAGTCTAAAATTTTAAATTGCGTTGCTCCTTTAAAGGAAGCTATTACGGAAATGATAAGGCACACCACTGGCAGTAAATCCCGTAATCCAAGCGCCCGGCCCGGCAGTTGAGGCAATTTGGCCGGCAAAGGCTACGGCAGAAAGGACTGACCAAACAAACCAAGAAAAAGGCTGCGGCCTGGTATGGCCCAAAAAGACATCTTTAAAATAAAAACTGTAGCTGACTACTGCGATTAATAAAGTAACAATACCCAAAACATCTTTGTAGCCGGTCATGCGATTATATAATAATTTATCAGGCCAGCAAAACTCCTCCGTCAACCACTACCTGTGACCCGGTCATGTAGCTGGAAAGGTCGGAAGCAAGGAACAGGGCGACTTTGCCGATGTCGTCGGGATCACCCATGCGCTTCATGGGAATTTTTTTCAAAAATTCTTTGGTGACTGCCTCTATTTGCGGAGTTTGCGCTTGGCCCGCTCCTGTGCCGGGTGTAGCGATACCGCCCGGGGCTATGGCATTAACCTGAATGTTATGCGGCGCCAGTTCTAAGGCGGTATTTTTGGTAAAACCCCACAGCCCATGCTTTGAAGCGTCATAAACAGCCAAACCCACCGAAGAAGGATGGAGAGCGTCCACGGAAGTGATGTTTATAATTTTACCGCCCTTGCCGTCCTCTATCATAACTTGCGCCACGGCTTTGGTAAAAAGAAAAACACTCTTTAAATTTACGGCAAGGACTTTCTCAAAATCCTTCACAGCCATTTGCATGATCGGAGCTATGGGATAAATGCCGGCGTCATTGACTAAAATATCAATGCCGCCGTAGGTTTTGCGGGCAAATTCCACTGCCGCCCCTACCTGCAAATCATCAGAGACATCAACCTTGACAAAGCCGGCTTTCCAGCCTTTATCAGCCAATTGCTTTGCTGAAGCCTTGCCAACTTTCTCATTCATATCCGCGACAACTACATTGGCTCCGGCTTCTGCAAGCCGATACGCGATACCAAAGCCAATGCCCATAGCGCCGCCGGTAACAACGGCAGTTTTGTCTTTAAGGTTTATAAGCTGTTGTAAGGATGGTTGCATATTGCATATTATAGTAAAGATTAATTTTTTCTAGAACCTATTAACCTTTAAATATTTTGCCTGCTTGCCAAGGCGTGCCCAAGGTTGGCAACAACCAGCGGTCCAGCCCGTACCAGCCTGCTGTGCGCCAAGCCAAAATCAAGAACAATCCTAATACGGCCAATAAAGGATTGATGCTGACGGTTCCGGCAAACAAATAATTCAAGTTCATAAACGTGCCAAAGAAAGCCGCTATACCCGTAAGCACGCCCAAAATCAAGGCAATTCCTACCAACAATTCGCCATAAGTTACCACATAAGAAAAAGCCGCGGCGTGGGGAATGGCAAAGTTCTGCAAAAAAGCAGCATACCATCCGGAAACGTCAGGATGAGCTCCGGCAGCTTTTTGCACGGCACCCATAAGAAAGCCTTTAATGGCAACACCAGCCTGACTACCCACCCACATGGGGCTGTTGAATTTTTCCCAAGCTGCCGAAAGCCACTGCCAGCCGACATACAACCTGACGATAAGCCAGAACCAGGCAAAGCGGCTGTCGGCGAATAAAAACCGCGACAAGGCCGGCTCGGGGATTTGCACAACATTTTGTGTTTCGTTCATATGTTTTGTTTTAAAACAGGTTCTTAATTATTTTTAGTTAAAACTTAATTTCAAACCGTTCCCATGGGTCTACCGATAAATCGCTCATTCTAACCCACTCTGGCTTAATTTTATAGAACACGCCGTATTCCCTTTGTACATACTTGGCAATGGCCGGTATTTTTTCCAATCCGTCCCGCAGCGGATTTTCTTCGGCCTGCTCAATACTTAACTCCTCGGCCGTCCCCTCGTACTGCACCGTTTTACCGTGTTCCCAGCCAATGACCAACGCGACTTTCGGATTCAGTTTAATATTTTCATATTTCCTGGAGGTGCTGAAAGTGCTGCAAAGCAATTGCAAGTTTTCCTCCACCCCAATGCCTACCACCGCAGCTTCAGGCAAAGCGCTTCCGGTTACCGTAGCCATAACCGCCAGCTTGTGCGATCTTATGAAATCATAAAACAGCTTTAACTGCTGCTGCCTCTCTTTATCAGTCTGGGTATGGATTTTCATATTTATTTCTAATGGGTTAATTTCCTTTATTATAACACGATTCAATAAAGGTTCCTCGCGGCAGATTGGTAACATCCACTATCCGGGTCTTCCATGATTATGGCTACGGGCTTGCGCTTATTGAGGGAAATAATAGCCAGGGTATTACCATAAATGAACTGTGAAGTTTTTATGTCGGCCCCGGCTGGCAAAAACTTGGTGCTTCGGAATTGCTTTTCATCCCTGACTTTCAACTATGACTGTGCCCACTTGAAGCCCATAAATTTATTGAGGTCAAACAACAAAATAAAGTATCCCATCCCGATGAAGTCTATTTTCTTTTCCAATATACCGGCAAGCCAGTAGAGTTGAATATAGCACCGGTAAAAAAAGACATCGTTGATACCATAATAAAACAGTTTGGTTCGTTTACCTTGGATTCGTTGCTTAAATATGTATACGATACCGCGCCAATGAAAAACGCAAAAAAAGACGAACCTCTCGATCTGCAAAAAATTGTCCAAGCCAATGGCTAAACCAAAAAATCTACCAAAACCAAAACTAACACCAATAATCTCTCTTCAGGCAAGAGAGATTTATTTTGTTAATTTAGGTTCTACTACAATTTGGTGTCGCCACTGCCGTACGGTGATTTTGTGTTCCAAGCCAAATATTTGTTGAAGCACGGCGATATTAAAAAGAAACGAGAGATACTTTCGGAATTAGGTTCGAACACAACCCTAATCAACAAAATCCTCAATGTTTGCTTGCCTGAAGAGCTGGAAATAATAAAAAATGGCATCAAGCAAGAACCAAAGGCATCTGCAAGGTTCGAACAAAAGAATCCATCGATAAACAAAGGACGAACCCCCTCTTTCGAGGTTGTTCGTCCCATGTGGCTCGCCACCTGCAGAGAGGTTCGAACAAGGTTTGCTAAAGTTTACGCTGGCTGACTATGCATAGGATTTTTAAGCCCGGGGCTTAGTTGGTATGATTTAAGAGTAATTGCTGTATCTTTTCGGATACTTGCGAGCTTGCCAACACTCCCTGTATCAGTTTGGCGATAATCTCTGTGGCAATTACTTCTGCGCATACTTTGAGATTCTCTTGCTCAAGTTTTTCAATGAGAGACTGCGAAGTTTTTTCAAAAACCCTGTTGCAATCTATAACGGTATCCTTTGTGAAAAGCGAGCATTCGGATGGTGATACAAATACCAAAGTTTCTTTTGGAAAGCCCAGCTTTATTGCTATCTGCCGACGCTTCTCAACTTGGGAAGAAGCGCAAACAAGAATAAGAAATTCCTCTGTGAGCGGGTCTTTATTCAAAACTATGAAGTAGTGCGGCTCTGGTGAAGAGAGTTGCTCTTCTTCAAAATAATAAATCGAGCCAGGTTGTATTGTCGCTAAAATGCGAATGTGCGCTGGGATTTTCATATCCGTATATCGGTTATCCCGTTTATCTCCAGTATTCGGCAATCTTGTAGTCTTCATCAAAAAGTTCTTTGGAAGCCGCAAGTATGTCACTTGAGAGGACAAATTTATCTTCTGTCCCATTGATGGGGTTTTTAAAAAAATCAGTATAAGACATCGGCTCACGGGTTGTTTCTTTTGATTGGAGCGCACTCTTAAATTTATCCCATTCCGGATAGCGATGTGTAATATTTACTAAAGACGGGGCTGATTGTCCGCCAAACTCATTATAGGCAAAATCAAGAGCTTCGATTTCGCTCTTTGAAAAAACTCCCGTATCAACATCTGCTATGGACACCACTGTATTTTCAACGCCCCCGCGTCCCAAATATGTTACAGCATAGGTTAGTTCTGACCCATCAAGAAAACCAGAAAACTCCGCAATGTCTTTTACGGATGAACCAACTGGGCCGAGAGGCATGGCAAAATAGGCATCGTTGACCATCGGCCGACCATATCGCCGCAAGTGATACCTATCTGCGAGGTAGACAAGCTTAATGAGTTTCAGTTTATCAATCTGTCCGCCCTCTTTTTTTGTGAGGTAGTTTATCGCTTGGGTGGCTTTTTTGTAGTCAAATTCAAGCAACATTTTCATACCTATACTATACCACAAAATGAGGTGTTTATAACAATACCTCCATATTCCCTATTGTTTAAAAACAAAAAACTCCCAAAATTGGAAGTTCTTTGCGGGAGTAGCAAGCGAGAGGAAAATCCTATTTCGCTTTCCAGCCCTCGGTTTTGCTCCAGTTATTGCTCGGCTGAACTCTTGGTGGACCCGTAAGCCACTGCCGCTTTTAACCGCACCTTTCACCCTACTCGGGCAAATCCACCGCACAAGGCGGATGGCGGACTTATTACACGGCAGTGTTTTAGCCAAAAGGGCTAAAAACACCAACTCTCACTACTCCGATAAAACTATAACAAAAATTTTAAAAAACAACCAACGGTCATAACAAATCAATTATAAAATATCGACAGTGGAGTTTGACCAAAAAATTAAACTTCTTCTTCTGGAATATATGTGAGCTTATGTCTAATCAATATTTTGTCCTGGTTCTCAAGTATGTATTTTTTATACTTTGAATATTTAGTCTGTACTGCTTTTTTAAAATCACTGTTTTTTTGAGGTTCCTGAAAAGTTTCTGACAACAAAATCAGTATGGTAAAAGAGGTGTCTATCAGCCAGTGGAGGTTAGTTATCATCCAATCTGGCGGGTTTGGATTGTCAAAAAATTCAAAACGATCTACTATCTTAAATTGACCATTTTCTTTTTCTGTTCTTGAGCCTCTCCAAAACATCATTTTAAACAAGTTTGCATGCGATTGTTCAGAGGCAGAGCTAAATCTATTTTTTAGCTCTTGACCTAATTCACCTTTCCACCCGGATTTTTGCAGTTCTATGTACGGTTGATTTTTTGTATCCCTATATTCCCCGTATCGGGAAAACCAGTCCAGTAAGGCGACTAAATAACAGAAGCCGCCGAGTAGCTTAATGTAGGTAATATCCGTGCCCCAGACCTGGTTAGGCCTCACAATAGGCAAATTTTTTAACAAGTAGGGGTATTTAAGGTGCTGCAGGTTAGGTATGGTAGTAATTTTTTTTGGATATATAGCTTCCAGTCCCATCTGGCGCATAAGATGTTGCACATGCTCTCGACAGATGAAAATTTTGTACGGCTGACTTTCCAGCTCGTGCTTGATCCTGCGGGAGCCGTAGAATGGGCAATCGGTAAAGATTTTATCTATACAGCCCATGATGCGAATTTCTTCAGGGCTTAGGGACGCGGGCTTGTAGTAAAAACCGGAGCGGGAAATATTAAGGAGCTTTGCTTGCCTGGCAATGGAAAGGCCTTGGAGACCGGGAATAATTAAATTCTGTTTAGTCTGAAAGTCCAAATGGCTGCAACTTTTTTTTAAGCCAGGCCAGCTCCATGTCGCGCTGGCCGATGGTCTTGTAGAGGTCATCAGTTATCCTCTGCTGGTCAAAATTTTCCTTTTTACGCTTATCGGTAAAGCCGGCCTTTAAAATCTCTATGGCCTGTTTCTTCCAGACTGCGATCTGAGTGGGATGAACTTCGTATTGACTGGCAATCTGTGCAATTGTTAATTCGCCCTTAATGGCCTCCAGGGCTACCGCAGCTTTCTGCTGCGGGGTAAACACCTTTTTCATTTTTGTTATTCCTTCCTGACAGTATTATACCCCCGATTTTCTATCTAATATACCTGTACAGGATTCCCAGTCCATTATACTTTGACTTGGTTGCTATTAACGCCTAGCCGCTCAGCGATTTCTTGGTTGGTTAAACCGTCGGCAACCAAACTCATAACGTCGCCAAGTTTTTGGTTCTGTTTTAGGAGCACGGCGATACCTCTTTTAAGCGCCTGTTCGTTGGATTGTGCCACCAACTTTTCCTCGATATTTGGAGTAGAATCAGCATACTGGCGATAGCTTTCATCCCCTTTTGCCGACTCCATAGGCGCATCCATGCTTTCCGCTCGATCCAAGGGGTCGTTAGTTGCCGACCGAAAACGATCCTGGATGCGCCCATTTACCGAGATTTTAAACCAACTGCTCAACGGCGCATTAAACCGAAAAACCCCGTTATCTATACTCTGAATGAGAGCGTTACCTTTTGGGTGCGTGAGATTGTATTTTTAAAACACAATTAAGACAAAAAATCGTGGTTTAACTAGTTAAGTTGCTTCAAGGGATATGTGTGTGTTGAAATGAAAATTTCAAAACACGCGTATTTCTTGAACATTGCGATTTTGATTAAGTTTTTTCGTAAAAAAATTTCCGGAAATAAGCACCCAAAAGGTAACGCTTGCACTCTGAATCACGTAGGCCATGGCCTTGCTCACAATGTCGGCCGCATTGGCTTTATGGCTGCCGAGCCGTGATTCGGCATAGCGTTCCATTGCTGGCACCATACTATACAGCTTTTGAAACATCTGGTCTCGCGATAATGCCTTATCAGCAAGAGCCTCGGCTAAAGGCTGTTTCTGTTTGCTTTCGCCTTTTTTTGATTTGTCCAAAATTTGACCGGCAATAAGCCCCGGGTCAACTTCTCCACCTGGCCTGCCTCCTGCATAAGTCCCCATATAATAATTAGTTAATATCTTGCCTTAATTATAACCTACGGCCGAAAACTGTCCAGAGGTAACATGAACCACAACCCATCGGTCTCTTATAATCAAAAACCCTCTCAATTACGAGCGGGCGATTTCATTCTTGGACAGTTTCTGTATTTGCATTTTCTGTAGCCGGAGGGAGGTGTTTCTGAGCCGTTGTAAACGGAAATTGCCTGACAAACTACTACTGTATTAAAAATTTAAAAGATCAATTAATTGCTAACTTACAACTTAGCTTGCTTAATAAAATCCGCGAATAACTCAACCTTCTTACTGTCACTCGGATTGAATAGAAACGGCTCTACATCCCGTGCCAAATCCTTAAAATCGAGCTTGGAAGCCATTTCCATTAGCTTTGCTCTTAATCCCTCACCATTCTCAATTCCCCACTTTTGCGTCAAAAACTGATAGTTTGGCTTTGTAAAGGATAGTAAAAACACAACATCATAAAAGTCCCTGCCCTTTGCCCGCTTCCGTGTAAAAATAGCGTTAATCTTTTGAGATAGTAATAACTCGGGCGAAGGGGTAAAAATTTCCGTAAAAACATCAAACTTGTTTAATATCTTACGTTCAGGCTTATAGCTAAAGCCTTGGGATAAACTATCTATTTGCACCAGTATCTTTTCGCCTTCGTGCTGCGAAAGTCCGCTCCCAAAGAGTAAGCCGGGAAACTTTACATCACAGCGGTAGGATTCCTTACCCCTAAAGCCTATTTCAACATTAAACCCTTCCGCTGTAAGTCCTGCCTTAACCTTTTGCGATGTCTCCTCAAACTCGGCTGCCGTTAATCCGAAATTATCAAAGTCCACATCTTCCGAAAAACGACTGTTGTCGTGAACTATCCTTAAAGCCGTGCCGCCGATAAAAACTAACTTGGTGGCATACTCAGAGGCAAAAATAATTTCTAAAATCTTATACTGCAAATACTCCCGAAGCAGCGAACGCTTAAAGCCTCGTAAGTTTTCCGGATACTGCTGTTCAATTTGTTCTAAAGTCAGCATTATTGTGCTTGCTTAATAAACTTTATAAATTGCTTTGCCCGTCTTTCCAAACTTGGGCTATTAAAAACTTTAACATACCTATTAAACTTGTCCATATCCGCTCGGGCTAAAAATTCCCGGGCATTAAATCTCCACTCCTGCAAATCCGCCTTGCTGGTAGACTTTGGATTTAAGTAAAGATAATCTAAAACTGCCTTTTCAATTTCCGCCAACTTGTATTGCTGCTTGCCGTTGCCCTGCAAATTGTAACCAAACAACAGCTGCGGCTTTAAGCTGCGGTAGGAAAATTCCCCAACCGGCGTCTTAAACTTTTCTGTCTTCTTGCTCGTAGCAGAAGTTATGGAATATACGCCTTCAGGAATTAAGTTGTAATAAGACAAGGCCATTTCAAAGGAAACGTAGGACGGCGCATAGAGCTTATTGGCGATTAAAAAAAACGTTTCTTCATTTAGCTTTGTATCGGCGAACATATAAAAGCCCCGGCGCAAGTTCTTCAGCAAACCCTTATCCTGCCACTCACTCAAGCGTGGCCTGTAAAACTTCGGCTCTACCTTCCGAATATCGGCTAAGGAAAAAACCATAAAATCCTTTAATTGTTCCTTAAGTTCGTAAAACTGCATATGTTTCCATTAGATACGATTAACCGTATCTTTCAGAACCATATTAACATATAATCGAAACTGTTGCAAGTGAGATACCCACATAGGCTGTAAATAGCCCATTTTGCCCAAATTCTTTAAGGTTTTTGAGCTATTCTACCGCCGGGCAAATTTGGGAAAGTTCAGTTAATAATTAATTTTCTGTATTTATTTTATCTGGAAACAGGATAGCAAACTGGGTGATAATTTGACCCCAGTTATGCATGGGCATAACCCAGTTCCTTGCCAACTCGTCCTGCGCCAGCCAGAGCAATTTAAGCAGAGAGTCATCGTGCGGAAAGACCTGCGTGGTCTTGGTGACTTTGCGAAACTGGCGGTTTAGGTTTTCTATGGCGTTAGTGGTATACATTATCCGCCGAATCTGCTCGGGATAGCCAAAGAATGGCGCAAGGTCAGTCCATCTCTGTTCCCACTTGTTTAAGCAGAAACTGTATTGGGGCCACTTTTGCTTAACCTCCTCCAAAGCCTGTAACCCAACCACCTCAGATGGTGCAGCATAAACGCTCTTTAAATCTTCGCATAAAGTTTTTCGGTCTTTGTGGGACACGAACTTTATGGTGTGACGAATTTGGTGAACTATGCAGGCTTGCACCTCGGCTTCCGGGAACACAGTTTTAATAGCTTCGGGAAAACTTTTCAAGCCGTCCACGCAAGCAATAAGCACAGACTCCACGCCCCGATTTTTTATCTCGCTCAAAACCTGTAACCAAAATTTTGCGCCCTCGCTCTCGCAAATCCAAATACCCAAAGCAATATAGGCACACTTGGTTACAATTTTGCCGCTATCCCTAACTTTAAACCACAGACCGTCCAAATAAAGCAACGGATATAATGACGACAGCGGTTTGGATTGCCATTCCTTCATTTGTGGAAAAACTTTATCCGTGATGCCGGAAATCGCTGACTGCGAAATCTCAACACCATAAGTTTCCGACACCGGCGGCCGTATTTCGGAAATTTTAAGCCTTAACCGCGACAGCATAAACTTGCAAACCAAAGAAGCTACCATAATCGGCAAAGGCAACAAGGAACGGGTAATTTTCATAAGCGATCGCGCTTTGGAATGGATAAATAAGTATCTGCAAAGCCGAACCGATGACAACCTGGCCCTTTTCGTGACGTTCGGCAAAGCCAAGCGGCTTGCCCGCTATGACCTGGGCAAGGAATTCCGCAGGTATGCGGCCAAGTCCGGGATCAAGAAAAAAGTCACGCCGCATACGCTGCGGCACACGGCCGCGACGATCATGCTGGAAAACGGTTGCGACATCCGCTATATCCAGGAACTCTTGGGGCACTCGGACATTCGCACCACGGCCCAGTATTATCTGGGCACCGATAAACGCGCGCTGAAAGCCGCGCACGCAAAGTATCTAAATTACGACAATTGATAATTTAAAAAGTTGCCATGTGCCTCTTTGGCTTTTGTTTTGTCAACACCGAGATAATAGCGACAGGTGGTTTCCAGCCGGTCATGCCCTAAAATTACTTGAACATTGTTTATGGGACAGCCGTTAAACAAGAGGTTCGTAGCACAGGTATGCCTGAGCACGTGCGGTGTCAGTTTCTTCGTTATACCGGCCTTCTTGCTGTACCGTTTAAAGAAGCCGGGCACATCTATCTTGGACAGGCGCGTATTCTGCTGGGTGAGAAACAAAGCGGGTTCATTGTCTGTACGCAGGGATAGATAACGCTTGACCCAATCAAGCGACCGCTCGCTGAAAAATACTGTACGTTCTTTGCTGCCTTTGCCTATAATCTTGGCTTCGGCCTTTTCAAAATCAACCATATCCCTGTTAAGCGACAAGGCTTCAGAAATGCGCATGCCGGTGCCGAGCAAGACTTCCACCAGTACCCGAAACCTTAGGCCATCCATACGTACCGAATTTATGGCACGAGGGCCATTCTCTATTTTAATGGCGCTGACAAACTGCTCAATCTCTTCGTTAGTTAAATAAATCACTTCACGGCGCTTAAACCGCGGCGACCTTATCTTTTTGTAATCCATGACCGGCAGCTCTAGATAGTCCTTGCAATACTTAAGGAAACTCTTCATGGAGAACACCATGGAAGCAACGCGGCTGGTGCCGCAACCACGGTTAGTTATTATCTGTTTTAACTCGGTAAAATGGAACAGGCTTAACTCCGTGACCTTCAAATCGCCGATGTCCCTAACAACCCATTTTAAACACTCGTCGTATTTGGTGAGCGTGTTCTGTGAGAACATTAATTCAAACTGACCGTACTTTAAAAACATTGGAATGAGCTGGCTCATTGTCAAATCATTGGAGATTGGCGCTAAAGTTCCTACTTTAGCGGTTGATTCAAGTGACGTTTTTGCATAGAACATAAAAAGCCTCGCACCATAACGGCCGAGACTTTCTTTGCAATTTCGTGTTTAACCTTTAACGGCTAAATAGTGATCCCAAGCATTAATGGCGCTTAGGCCGTATTTATTGCTAAATACGGTAGAATTACCGTTACAAAACCACCAGTTTACGTCGTTCTTTGAAGTTTCAAGAAGTGCGCTAATTTTCGAAAAAATTAACGACGACCTACGGAATGTGAACCAACATTCCCCTTCGAAAAGGGAAAAGGGTGCATATTGTTCCTTAGAAAGGAGGTGTTTAATCCGAGGTGTAAAGTTGTTCACCCCCACTCGCTCCCACTATTTATTTTCAAGCTCGCTTACAGCGATGATATTTAATTTTTAAATTGCTACTCGGATGTTAGCGGCAGTAAAATTTTTTAGCAACAAAGTTATCCCCTCCAAAGTTTACCCCCACTACCGCCCACTATTGTTTAAAGCCGATTTAGTTTTAATAGATTCTTATACAAAAACTAAACTGGCCATAATCCCTTAAATTTGATTAAAAGCTAAATTATTAGGGTTAATAAAATAATCCTTTGCTTTTTTGTTGATTTGGTTTTGCACGGCTGGTTGCAAGGAATCAGGGGTAATGTTAGGAATTACATCAGCCATAGTTCTTGCCACGGCATTATCAACTTCATCTGCTATTCTGCTGTCGGGAAGACTTCCCATTCTTGAACTATCTAATTGTGCCGCCCAAGCCTTGCCGATAACATCGGCTATCACATTAGGCTGTAACTGCCTACGAGTTAGCCCAGCTTTTAGATTATCATTAAAAATTTCTTCCATAGTCCTACCGCCTCTTGGCCGCCAAGTCCGTTGCGCTAAGATAATGTCTTTTGTCACACCCGTCCAAACATCCTTTAAAAATAAAGCCCTCATACCGTTAAATGACTTGCCACGCTCGCCAAACTTTTGCATTTGTTGTTCGTTAGGGTCTTCCGCTACTCCCACGCCCTCGCCCATTTTGGCAACCATAGTTGGCAATTCTCTGCCGTTAAACCATTCGGGATGTTTGCTTTGCAAAGTTTTTAATTCTTGGGAGAGAGCGGTCACGTGCGCCTTGTCTGTATAAACAATAAACTTATCCAGCCTGTTGGTGTTGTCGGGATTGGGTTTTTGAAAAGAATAATCTATGGTTTTAAAATATAACGGAAATCTTTTAGCCTGTGCTATATTACAAAGCTCCATAGATATTTGCGGTATAGCTTCGGGTGGCGGGTTTAAGTAAACTCTGGTATCCGTCTTGGGTAGTTCGTATTCATAGCCGTTATAGCGGGACATATTGATATGCAAAAATCCGCTTTTCTTTTCTCCCTGTTCTCCCACGCCGTCTTGGTATTGGACTGCGCCAAATTCATTTAAGTCGGGATGTTTTCTAAACAAATCCCGAAGTTCATCTAAGGTTTTTGGCGTAGGCTCGCTCTCTAGCATTCCGATAATCGGTGCTAATTTTGGTCGTGACTGGATGAGTTTGTCTTTTTTGGCTAACAAATTTTGTTTCCAGCCTTTGAATATGCCAACTTCCAAATCTTGATAGCCAGGTGTCGAAACATCTCTTTGTGTAAAAGGTCGTTCTTGAGATTTTTTGTGCTGGGTTAAAAATTGGTAATACTCGGTAAAATCAAAGACGTAGTTGGCATTATCAGCCTTACGCATTTTTTCAAATTGTGATAATTCACCCTGAAAATTTTGTATATCCTCGGCCGTATACTTCCTTGCTTCTACTCCTTCAAGGTTTTTTTCCTTTTCGCCTTTGCTGACAGTAGGGCAATTAGGAGCGTGGCCAGCTTGAGCTGGATAGCCACAACCTGGACAGGGTTGATTATTAGGTTCAGTTGGTTCGTGCATAGTTAAATTATAACAAAAAAAACCGCCTTTTGGGCGATTTTTGCTAAGTGAGGAAGTTGTAGCCGTATGGAGGTGTTTAATCCGAGGTGTAAAAAAATAATTCCTGCACTACGCTTCGGTCAGCAAAGATATTTAATTTTTAAAGTCTTACACAGATGTTAGCGATTACAAAAAGTTGTAGCAACACAGTTATCCCCTCCCAAAGTTTACCCTCTGTGCTACCCACTATTGTTTAAGAGCCTAAATTAGCCGATTGAGTTTTAATAGCTTTTTGTAGGAAAACTAAATTGGCATTTTTATGCTATTACTAAAGAATTCTCCATTCCCCATCAACATACCTTGCCGCCGATGTTCCGCTTACGGGTTTGCCGTCCTTGTAATAAGTAACGTGAATTTCGGTTGCCGAAATTTGACCTTCCGCATAACGGCCTTTTCGCATATAAGCGTATTCGGTAATTTCACCTTCCGCTTCTCCAGCAACTTCCACCTCTAACAAGTAAAGACCTTGCTCGTCTTCTCGTTTACGCACTTCCCTGTATTCCTTGCCTATTAGTTCCCTAAAAACCAAATTTACTTCTTCGGGGGTTGGTATATGCTCTGGTGCTACCTCTAATAAATTTTTACCCTGTTCCAAATCTTCTAAAGTTATAGCAAGCACCCGCATTCTTCTTAGCTGAGTTTTTCTAAACCGAGGACTAAGGTGCATCATTTCGGCAGTAAACACTCTTTCGTTGGGCTTAGCCCTTTCCAAAAGGTTTTGGCCAAGCGTGCCGCCAAATTCCTGCTTGCGGACTTTTGCCGCTTTAACCATAGACGGCGACTTGGTGGTTAAATCATTTAAACCATAAAGGGTGGTAATTTTTGTTTCAGGTTTTGGCTTAAAAGTGTTGCCAACCTTTTTGAGTATATCAAGTATGACCCCACGCTTAGTCTTCTTTTGGTCATCAGCCATTTGCTCGTGTATACCCCTTTGGGCTAACACCTCATTTACATCTTTTCCAAACTGCGGCTTACCAGCTTCTATCCTTTTGACTTCTGGCAACTTTCTTTCTTTTAAAGCATCGGCAAAAAAACCAACTGGCACTTGCAGGGCTTTTATTTTAGACGGGCTAAGGGAAACGGGAACCTCGGCTTCAATTTGCAAATACGGCAAATGGTCTTTTTCGGCTACGGCAAAGTCTTGAGTAACCAAGCCTTTTTCAACTAAATTTTCTGCCGTTCTAATTGCTATATTGCTACTCAAAGATACGCCTTGAAATTTTATTGCTTTAGCTCGCATTCTCTGCTTTTACCAATTCAGCAAAGACTTTGCCCAATTCCTCAAAAGGTTCTTTGTTTATTCTGTCCGCCAGTTCGGGCGACACCCTGCCTAATACATTAGTTGGCATACCAAGAGTAAAAACTTCCCGTTCTTCGGGAGCTTTGCCCTCTCTAAGTGCTTTAAGAGCGGCGGGCAAATGTTTAACGGCTTCGTGCATAGCCTCCTCTACAAAGTTAAACTCATTACCCTCATCCGTGGACAAGGCTGAATTAAATACAAATTCTTGAGCCACTGGTGCGACATCGGGGGCTTCAACAGGTAAACTGTCTGCCTCAGCGTATTTTTTGTAAATGCTTCTTGCTAATTCCCCAATCTTAATAGAAGTATACGGCAATTCGGCACCAAGCTGTTCTGATTTGAATATTTTTATGTTTTTTATTTCCCGCTGTAAAAACTCTTGGAACACGGCTCGTAACTTTTCCGCTCTGGACGCTTCGTTTGGATACTCTTTAAGGTAAGCCTCCAAGCCAGCTTCGGCGTGCGGAAACTCTATCGGCGTAGTTTGGTCTTGCCGACTTTCTATTGGCCTATTAAACTCTTCGGGGGCTGGTCTTTCAGGCATAAATTTATTCTTTATTTTCTTTGTCTACTTCCTTTTTGTATTGAATAGCTACCTTAACAGTAAAATAATTCATACACTTTCGGTAAATTCTTTTACCTTTTGGCGACCCCTCGTTGCCAATACAAATTTTACTCTGCTCAAAGGATTCGTCTTTGTTGCGCACCATATCTCGCACCATTTCACCCAACGCAAAACCGCCTTTGGCGCATAAAGGATTACTGCAATCTATATATTGTCTAAAGTCATTTATACCGTTCAAGACCCAATTTTTATTCCACTCTCTTACTCCTTGTCCTCGTTGTTCAACCTCAACTTTAATATTCTCAATTTGCGGGTAAGCTTCTGCAAACGGAACTTTCTTGCCAAAAATTGGAACAAAATCTCTGTATACATCGGACATTTTTAACCTGTCTTGGTTTGACATAATTTCTAGAATTATTTTTTTATCTCCCCCCAGTCCTTAGCGTTGCCTATTACCCTTACATATTCTTCGCACCCGTCTACCGCCAAAGCTCCGCAACTGCACTTGGTATACCTTTTGTGGGTATTCCAATAAATCTCATCGCCGCACTTTTTGCATTTATAGTAAGCCTGCTTTTCTTTGAGTGCCATATACACAAAGATTTTCTAAACATTTAAATTACTGATTTTTTCTTTTAGGGAACTATAAAAGTCTTCGGCTCTTTTGGACAAATAATTCCTATCATTCACAGCTTCGCCACTTTCATCCTCTATTGGCAAACCCCAAGAAAACCCTTCTAATATACACAGCCTAGTTACAAAAATATCAATCAAAAGCTCCTCTAATTCGTTAATATCAGAAATTATGGAACTGCCGTGCCAATAACTATAATTTTTATTGGCTTTTACAAATTCGGCGTAGGAAATTTTGTCTTTGCCTCTGATAAATTTTGTGTATTCGTGACGCAATATGTGGGTTAACTCGTGAAAAACCAATCCACGCAACTGCTTACGGTTTAACTTATTATCATTTATGGTCGTTATATTAAATCTAATTTTATAACCACTTTTTAGGGGCAAAAGATTCGCATAGATGTCTCCTTCTAATTCCAAATTGCCCAACCTGTTTTTCGCTGACTTGTTTACAATTAACAAACTAACTTTCGCCTTACCCAAACCTAATTTTTTGGAGCAATTTTTTACTTCTTCAAAAATCATTTTTCTATTTATCATAAGCCAATCTACTTCAGTATTTTTTTGGTTTAAGGTTAGCTGAAACTATATAAAATTTTAAAATCTTGTTTAACTATATATAGTTTTTTCCCCGACTGTTATCCAACAATTTTATATCTAAATAATAGCAAAAAATCGCCTTTTAAGCGATTTTCATAGGCTCTCCTGCTAACCCTACTGTTTGTAGGGTCCTAAAAATTTGTCGCCGTTAAAATGCACCAAATGGTCAGGGTTGGTAGCAATCCAAACTTCGGTTTCCCAGGCAATGTCTTTTATAAATTTCCTAAAAGTTTCCCTGTCCAAAAATGCTGTTATGTATACAATGTCGGCGGTGCATTTTTGTGTGAGCTTTTTTAGCTCCGCAAGCCTAATGGACGATATCGGTCCCGAACTGTGAACGGCTTCTATAAGGTATAACCAATTTTTGCTTTTTGAATAAGCGACAACATCGGGCAATTCGCCGTGGGATAGCTCAAAGAACTTTAAAGCTTCCAGCTTCTCTTTGTTCAAATATAAGAACTTGTCGGCTGTATCGCCAACATACAAAACTTCGGAGCCATAGCCATAGCGAGGCAAAAATTCTTCTATAATGGCTTTTTGTAATACGTTATGTTCTCCAAGCGAAAATTGAAGCTCGGCTCCCGAGGGAAGCACGACGGGAATAGTCGCCACATTGCGTTTGGAAGAAAGTAATTCCGCAACCGTCTTTTTACCTTTTAAAAACTTTTTGACTGTGGTATCCCAGTTAGGTTTGCCAATTTCCTTAACTATTGTTTTGTAAGCTGGATTCAGCGCATAGCCTCTGGTAGAGTCGTTCCTTGCCGCTTCGGGGTTAGTCCTAATGACAATATCTCCAAGCACCAGCAATTTTAAATCTTTTCTGCGGATGTCGTCATAGGAACCAGACGATATATTTTCCTGAAAATTTTTATTAACGTAATTGATAATGTCCCTAGTTTTCATAGCAACCTTGTCCGTAAAATCCTTAGTTTTTGGCCAGTGGCTTTTTGCGCTAACTTGGCAAACCGCCATAAAGGACAATGCCATCCGCTCTATTCTCCTAAAAGACAGGCCGTCAAAAGGCACACCAAACTTCATCAAGGCGTAAGCGGCTTGGTCAACTAAAATTTTATTTTGCTTTGACTTCGTTTTAAATTCCGCCGAGGGAGCGAACTTATCTAAGATTTTATACATTGAATTTTATAGCTTGCTGATATTGGTAAGCAAATGAATTATTTCTGATATGTTTGGTCGGGGTTTTATTTACGGATTCCAAATATTCTTTTACAGCACCAGCAATGTGGTAGGAAAGCATAGGCGGCACAGCATTGCCTATTTGTTTAAAAGCACTGCTCTCGCTCCCGCAAAACTCAAACTTATCAGGAAAGCTCTGCAAGCGAGCGGCCTCTCTAACGAGTAATTGTCTACGCTTGCCGTTTGGTAATTTAATTCTGTGCATATCGCTTGTAGAACCCGACAAATTCCTGCACGTCAAAGTCCTTGCTGGTAGGTGCATATGCAAATCTCTTGGGACAACACATTTAGAAGCCGCTTCATATTTAGCAACATAAGTGTCCATACTTGGGGTCAAATACCTTGAACCCTTAGGAGCAGATAAGGCCATTTCGCCCAAAGCTTCCCCAGCCGTCACTTTAGTGCCGAGCTTTTGGGGAAATTTAAAACTTCCATTTTTATAGCCTATTACTATAACCCTCTCCCTGTTTTGGGGAACTTCATAATTGGAAGCATTAACTAAATGAGACTCAACAAAATAACCAAGATTTTTTAGCGTTTCTATTACTTCGTTTAAATATTCTTTATTTTTGTAAAATAACCCTCTCACATTTTCAAACATCCAAAAGCGGGGCTTGGCTTTTTCAACGGCGGCAATAAAAGCTGGAAAACCGTTCCGCTCGTCGGCCAAACCTTTTTGTTTTCCCCTAACGCTGAATGGCTGGCAAGGTGGACCGCCAATCACAATTTCCGCTTTGGGAAAATCACTATTAACATCCAAAAACTGCTGTATACATTTACCAGTTAAATTTTTATTATAGGTTTCGCAACAGTCTTTATCCATTTCATAGCCTAAAGTTTCAAAACCCTGCGCTTCAAAACCCAAAGCCAAGCCTCCACAGCCAGCAAAAAGGTCAATAACCAAAGGCAACCGCTTATCGGCCTTAGGCTTTAAAATTTTGTTTATTTTATTGGGGTAATTTGTATCCATATCCGCTCCCTATACTGTTTTATATACTATGACGCTCATATTTCAGCGTGCATAAACTACCTAAATTATAACATTATTTTTGACGGGTTCAAAATTAAAAACAAACACCCGCCTGATAAATATCAGGCGGGTGCTGTTGTTCTACTCTTTCGGAAGATAGGCCGAGAAATACTCAAGGTAGCTATCCAAGTCAATACCTTTACGCACAGGTGCCGCCATTCCCAAACGGTGGTGGTCGAACTTAAGATATTTTTCGTGAGCATCTTTGACGGATTGTTTATCAACGCCAAGATAATATTTGGCGGTCGTTTTAATGTCGGCGTGGCCGAGCAACTGCTGGATGTAAGGCAGAGGACAGCCTTTCCGCATCATCGTGGTTGCCGATGAGTGTCTCAAGATATGCGGCGTAACTTTCTTCTGTAGCCCCGCTTTTATTCCATAACCTCTTAATAATTCTGCCAAGTCGCCCCGCCTTAACCTTTCTTGCTCGCCAAAGGTTATAAAGACAGCAGGATTGTCATCCGTGCGGGTATCCAGATACCTTTTTATCCAGCCTAAGGCATCATCGGAAACAAAAACTGTGCGCTCCTTGTTGCCCTTGCCGACAATTTTTATTTCCTTGCTGTCATAATTAATCTGCTCACGATTGACCGATAGCGCTTCAGAGATTCTCATTCCCGTGCCGAGCAGAAATTCCACCAGCACCCGCATTCGGAACTCCCGCTTGTTGGCTAAGTCAAATACATCACGCAGATTTTTTATCTCGTCCTTGTTAAGGTAGATAACTTCCCGCTTGGGGATTTTCAGCGGCTCTATGGTCTTTGGGTCAATGGTTTCAATCTGCATCCGCTTGCCGCAATAGTCCAAAAACTTCCGCAAGGCGAAGATAATGGAGTTAGTCCGAGCCTCGCTATTGCCACGCATTGCCACCTGCTTTTTAATTCGGGTAACATCTTCCAGCGTCATTTGGGCGGGGCGTTCCACGTCGGGCAGATACCTTGTCACCCAACCCAAAGATTCTTTGTATTTTCCGATGGTCTCTTTGGCCAGTTTCAAATCAAATTGGGCGTAGTCAAGAAATTTTGGAATTAAAATTTCAAATGTGTCATCCTGCTGGGTTTTCCCAAAGACCCCGAAAATTCTAGGCCTATTGGAAGTCCACTGTTTAGTGAAGGTTGTCATATTGTTCATATGGTTATGTCTTTAATTTTAGAATTCGGGGATATCATCTACTGTTATTTCGGGGATATCCATATCCAACATCGTCTGCCCCTTAACTTCCGCTCGAGCCTGAAATTCTTTCAGATTTTTCAGCCATTTCTTAATCTCCTTGCCGAGCTTGGTTAGCGTTTGGTTGATTTTCAATTCGGGGTGTTCAGCGGCATAGGACGACGGGGTGTTTTCAAGCCAGTGCATAAGCCCATTTATAATTCTATTGAATTCCTCTACTGCCCCCGAAGCATCCGCCGCAGGAGATGCAATTTTGGATACTGCCTGTTTAACTTCCTCAGGCGACTTTAACTCCGTAAAATTAAATGCCAAAATTTGGTCGGCTTTATCTGGATTCCTCTTTAAGCCTTTAGCCAATTCCGCTATGGAACCGCTATGGGGAAACTCGCCCGCCAGCATTTTTTTCTCTACGGCTTCCCTGAAGCCAGCGGGAACTTTCTTTGTCTCTCTTGCGTGGGTAAAAGAAATTTTTCCCGAACTCAAAGCTTCCTGAATGCGCCCAGAGTCTTCCAATCGGTCTAAATGCTGGCTGATGTAGTCCACGCTTTTACCAATATCTTCAGCCAAGCGGCTAAGGCCAGCGTCTTTTCCCTGCAACCTGCTACCAGGTAGAATGTTAAGCATCTTAGCAAATGCTTTAGCAATATCCATATCGCTCATCACGTTGTGGTGCAAGTTTTCCACTACTTGCCTGCGGAAGCGCTCCTCATCGCTGATTTCTATTATTTTGCACGGCACTTTTTCTAACCCCGCCACCTTAGCGGCTTCCCAGCGGAGCTGTCCCGTAACAATAATATAGTCTTGGTCGACTTCGATGGGATTTATAATCCCCCGAACGGCCTTAATGCTTTCCGCCATTTCCTTAATTTTCTTACTGTCTAGAGATTTACGGGGCTGATTTTTATCAGGCCGAATCTCGCTTGTGGCCAAATAGACAATTTCTATCGGCGACAAGTCTTCTGCAACCGCCAGCATAGGCGGGTTCATAGTTGCTACTGCTGTATTTTGCATTTTATAATTTCCTTAGTCTTTTTCGCCGCCTCTCGCCCGATTAGAAATGCGGGCGGGAGGCGAAACGAAAATTATTTATTAAATTTCTGAATAAAACTACCAATCTTACTTATTTACTGTTTGGAACTCCATACGACATTCCTCTTCAGCTTTGGCCAGAACATCCATCGTTGCATCTATTATCCCATCTATTGCAGAATCTAAGGAATCACTGCAAACGATTAAAAGTTTCAACGCTTGATGAAGTTCCACTTTTTGCTGGTTATAATTTTTTAGAAGTTCCTTATGGTTGGGTGATACTTTACTTATTGCTGTTTTTGGCATTTTGGCCTTTCTTGCTTTTTTCGCCAGCTCGCCTATAATATAAATAGGCAGAGCCGTTAACGAAAATTAGTTGTTAATGTGTTGCCACTGAAAAGCCTAGTCCTTCCACGGGTGGGCTTTTTTATTTGTGCGGGTTTCAGCGGCGGGAACCCCTAATAAATGTTGGATGTTACATATTACTCCTTTCTAAATGAATAATTAAATTAAACTTTATTGGTTGCTGTCGGCTTTAGGAAAATTAAGCATCCAAGAATCATCACGTGTTTTATCCATCTCCTCTAATTTCTTCATCTGCTTTAATGTGGTGGTAAAATAAGCGGCGGGATTTTCCACATAGCTATCATCATCGCCGCCCTTTCTTTTTGCCCGTCTTAAAGTAGACTCCAAAGCTTCTAGCATTTGTTCAGGGCTATACTGTTTTTCTAATGCCTCTATAGTGGCGACATTGGGTTCTCCTAATTTCATAGCAATGTAGATTGAGAGAGCTTTGCCTTCAGGCAAAGCATCGTTCGTATCGTTATATGAATCTTCATCTGACTCTGACTCTCTCTCTTGGTGGTTGTGAATTCTACTATTTATAGGGTCGCTTTCTGGCAATAGTTCAGGGGCTTTGCCATCATTTAGGTTGTGAATTTCGGCTGTAAGCTGTGAATGGTCTAGCTCGGAAGGTGGGTCAAGGTCGTCATCTTTTTTGTCGCCGTTACCTATACGCTTAACTTCTCCCTGCTCGCCAACTACCAACTGAATTTTTTTGTTATACATTATTATTTTATTCGGCCAAACTTTAAACTTGCCCGCCACTCCCTTATGATTTTTAAATGTTATTATTTTCAGGTGGCGCAATTTGCGGAAAATGGTTCTGGCATTACTTTCTTCTATCAACCCTTTGAAGATGCTGGCGATTTCCTGATAGCTGGTTACGCAATAACCATTAAATCGGTTGGTGTTTACATATATCCATATTGCCACCATCCAATTTTTGATATTTATTTCGCCGCTGATAAGGCGGTCTTGTAATTCATCGGGGACTATCTTAAAATCTTTCATACTTACCTTTCTGGCCGTTTCCACGGCCTAAATAATTTTCTAAATTTACATAAAAAAATAGATACTCTTTATGTATCTACAATTTTATCTCACAACTCGATTGCGGTCATCAAAGGTGTGACACTAATTTTCCAATTTTTTTTCTCTCAATTTTTTATATCTATTACGAACAGCCCGCTTAATCTCACGGACGGTAAAATATAATTATTAGTGAGGCCTTAGCGATTCGCTAATTTTCTTAAATTCTCGGCGGGCGAAGTTTATACCACGTAGCAAGTCATAGGCTCGGCCAAACTCGCCCCGCACAATGGCGATTCGGCGGTCGTGCGCCATTTGCTGTATCTTCTGCCCTGTGGCTTTTAGCCATTCCATTTTTTCTGCCCGATTTTTAAATTTCATAGCCAAGTTGTTTAATTTCAACTCGACTCTAAAGGATTCAAAATAAAATGTCTATCGGGTTATCCGCAACCAATGGCAATAATAGGCAAAGCGAGTATAATTAAAGAAACAAATTAAATTATATGATTATCTGGGGTCTGATAAAATTTATAGTGCTAATTTTTGGATGGACAGTTTTTGCAATTTTGGTAGCGGCTCTGCTTATAGTTCTTTATTTCAAACTAAAAAACAAATTTTTAACAGAACCCGAAACTCAAACATCCAATAAACCAGCACCTGCTTTAAATCAGCCAATAGGCGGTTTTAGCGGAACAACAGTAGCGGCTGGTCTATCTTCTTCTGGAACCACCGTAGGTTTTGCGCTCGCCCATTCTACAGCTGGCACGCAGAGCTTTTCCATAGGCTCCATACCAGCGCCTGCGAATGCAATGTCTCAAAAACAAATATTGCAGGACTTAATAAGCCAAACCCAAGATATTGTTCAGAAGCACCCGTTTTATTCTTGGAGTTTGATGATGGCTGGGGTAGAATTATTGGGAACATTCCTTGATACCAGCAATTCTTTTTTTGTGGACAGGGAAAGCGGCAACAGATTTAAAAATGCCATAGACAAACTCTTTCCGCCATCATACCAGCCTTACAAGGACAGGCTTTATAAAGAACTCAGGTGTGGTGTTAATCACTATACTCTGCCACATCAGACAATCATTCTCTCCGAGCGCATCTATAATAAACAAAATCTATCTTCTGACCAAAAAGGTAACTTAATTTTAGTTGCAGAAGACTTCTTCGGCGATTTCAAAAATGCTTGCGAGCAGATTATTGTTATGCTTGATGCTGGAACAATTACAGCGACGATTTATCACCAGCTTGTTTAGAGGCCTTATTGTTCGTAATTTAAAAATTGGCCGTGGGCTTCTTTAGCTTTATCTTTGTCTAAGCCCAAATAATAACGACAAGTTGTCTCTAATCGGTCGTGTCCGAGGATTTCCTTAATATGGCCAATCGGGCATCCGTTAAAAAGCAGATTCGTCGCCATCGTGTGCCGCAAAATGTGCGGCGTTAATTTTTTAGTTATACCTGACCTTTCTGCGTAACGCTTAAACAAAGTATCGGCATCGCCCCTGTCCAGCGGCTTGCCTTTTCGGTTTAAAAATATAACGGGATTGTCGTCGTTTCTCTGTTCCAAATAAAACTTAATCCAATACAAAGCCCGTTCGTTAAAAAACACTGTGCGCTCCTTGCTTCCTTTGCCGATTATCTTAGCCTCGCCTTTTTCAAAGTTTATAACATCCCTTGTAAGCGACAATGCTTCGCTTATACGCATCCCCGTGCCAAGCAAGACTTCAACCAAAGTCCGAAACCTCAGGCGGTGGACGCTGATGCCCTTTTTACGGGTATTGCCCGTCCAGCATTTTTCAAACTTTATGCTGTCAACGAACTGCTGGATTTCGGCATTGGTTAAATAAACTACGTCCCGCCTGCGCCGCTTCGGCGCTCTGATTTTCTTATAATCCAAAATCTGCATCTCCAATACGTCGGTAGCAAACTTTAACATACTTTTCATCGCAAAGACCACGCCCGCTATGCGTGAGACCCCCGACCCCCTTTCCATAATTTTTTGTTTCAGCAAAGTAAAATGCCCAAAGTTTAATTCCTCTACGGGCAAATCCCCAACGTCCCGCATAAAGACGTTTAGGCTATCGCGGTATTTCTCTATGGTGCCTGCGGCAAAGGACAGGTCATACTGGCCATAAGCCAAGAATTGCGGCACCAAAGTGCTAATCTTTGTGCCGATAGGAGCGGCGGGGCTGACTGTCGCCGCAATTCCACCTTTTGCGACTCTTTCTACCGAATTAACCTCATACATAAAAACCTCGTTATCATTGCTGATGACGAGGCTTTTATTTGCAATTTCGTTAAGTTCCCTTAACGGCTAAATAGTGACTCCCAACATTTAAGGCGTTGAGACTCCTTATAATCTTGCGAAAATAAGGGTAGAATTACCTTTTACAAAACCGTTCGTTTACGTTCAATCGTTAGAGTATGTGCACCTTCTATCGAAATAGAAGATGACGACCACTGGAATGTGCAACAACATAAACTTCGAAAAGTTTAAGGCTGCATATTTATTCCTTAGAAAGGAGGTGTTTCTGAGCCGTTGTAAACGGAAATTGCCTGACAAACTACTACTGTATTAAAAATTTAAAAGATCAATTTAATTGTTAAATTCTGCTTTCTGGTTTGGTGTAAAACCTTTTCTTTACCGTTTCCACTACGTCTTCAAATGCAGTTTTATCTAACCACTTGCCATCATATTGCTCCCTAAAGTTTATCCATTCTAATGTGTTTGGGGTAAAAAAACCGAATTTCATCTATTGCATACTGCTCTCCCACAACATACACTTCCATCCTGCCGCCAACCCAATCTTGGTACCTCAGATCCATTATACCTTCCTCGGTAAATGTGACCATAAACCTGTCCTTATACCACTCATCCGGATGACCTGCGTCAATATGTCTTATACTGCCCATTGCATTTAATTCTTCATTACACCGTTAGCAATATACTGCTTCATCAAAGATTGATAAGGCACGTCTAACTGATTGGCTTGCACTTTAATGCGAGCTAATATGTTGGCTGGAATGCGAAGTGAAACAGATTGAGAAGATGGTTTTAGGTTAGGAAAAACGCCACGCGGGGCTTTTAACCAGTCAATATACTGGGTAGAGTCGTGGCTATTCCAAAACTTGGCTTCTTCGGCTTCAGTCTTAAATTTGGGAATTGGCTTTAACTGCTTGGTCATATAATGTCCTTTCTTTTTTATTGGCTAATCGCGAAGAGATAACTCTCGCTTTGTTACTTCTTATTGTAAAAGCTATTATTAAAACTTTACTACTGTTAGTTCTGCCCAATAAGCGGTAACGCTTTTCGCTCTGGCTATGGACAGGATCAGCTGATATAAAATTGGGGTTAAAAAATGCTTCTTCCGCTTCCAATGGCGTAATGCCATGTTTCAAAAAGCTCTTTTGTTCGTTCCCCTCATCCCACTCAAAACCCTCAAAATTGTTTAATATGAAATCCATACTTCAATTGTATATGGTAAACACCACATTGTCAAGTCCTATATAAAGACCAATAAATCTATAAAAAACTAAGTTATTTGCCCCTTTTCCCTTGCCCTATCCATTATGGCTTTAAGCTCAGCTTCATTTTTTGCAATGGTTTCCTGTTTTTTCTGCTCCTGCGGCCTTGGCTGTCTTGTTGGAATTTGTTTATTTTCTTTTGGCTGACTGGTAGCCAGCGGAGCTTTTATATGTTCCGGTTGCTTGGGTAAATCTTCATGCTTAAAATTCCGCAAGCAGTTAAGGATAGCCTTGCGAATACCTGAGCTGGGATGACGATGACCTTCAAACCATTCGGACGCCACTTTGGGAGCAACATCGGTAACACTTTCAATATACTTAAGCATAATCCCAGTGCCGTGTTGGGCTGCTAAGGATTCAAACAAACGCTTTACTTCTAAATGTTGAGGATCACGCTCTTGGCGAGTGGGTTCATCCTCAAAATTTCTTTTGATTTCTGTCATAAATAAAAAGGTTAATGGTTAATTATTGGATTAAAGATTTTTTCAGAACCAACCTAAATCTCGGCATCGGGTTTGTTTCCCTGATTTTAAATTGCTCAATTCTTGCCTCTACGCCTAAATCCGCAAAAAGCCTAACCAGCTCCTGCCAAGCCTGTTGCTTTAGTTCACCTTTGAAACCCAAAATTTCTCCCAGCCTTGCTTCGCCGCCGGGTTTTAAGACCCTTGCTATTTCTGCCGCCCATTTTTTGGCACTGTCCGGTTTTTCAAAAGCATCCTCATACATCGTTATGGCTTCCAAAGATAAAACACTGTCAAAGCTGCCATCCTTAAAAGGCAGGCTTTGGGCTAAGGCGGCTACGGATTTTTTCTGCCAGTCTTCCTCGTTGTTTATAATGCGCCTATACTTAGGAATGGTATAATCCGGGTTCAGACTAACTACATTAGCAACAACGCCGGCTTCCTTTAGCTGGCGTGATAATTTTTCTTTTGAACCCGAACCCAAATCTAAAATTGTCTTGCCTGCAAGCTCATTTTCGGTAAATCCTAAAAATTCCTTGTAGTCGGCCAAGTCCCTGCCGCCAGGCTTCCTCATAGCTTGGGTGGTGTCTTTGACCCAAGTGTCTGGGTTCTCGGAAGAGGTATGGGGGGGGGTAGAACGGGTTTCAGTTTCCATAGTTATAAAATTATTTTTTTAATAGCACAATTACTATCAAAACTGCAAAAATAACAATTACTATCCACCACCATTTTGGCCTTTTGCTTTTAGCTTGGGTTGTTACAAGCAGGTGATTATAGTCCGGCATAAATTTTTTATAAATCGACCCGTAGTGTTTACTATATTTTAGCAAAAATCAATTTTTTTAGCGACCTTGCATAAAAAATCCTCTATTGACTCTCTCTCTCTCTGTTCGTTTATGATTTGGATAATTCATGGTGCTGTCATGACCTTGAAAATCCAATTGGAAAGAGGGTTTAACCCTATGTGCGACTACTCCTTGATGGGAGTCAATAACCGTCTGGCTCAAGAGGGTGAGGAACTCGTTACTCACCGCTTCGGCACAGGCACAATCGGTCTGGCCTCCGTAGCTGACTTAAACGCCTTTCAGGCGTGGCAGTCGGTTCGTAATGAAACGGGTGTGGTGGCTAAAATCAAACAAGCTGTCACCAGCAATAACCCGCCCGTTGTCTGCGCCATCTGCGTTCCACCCGGAGCCAAGTTGAATCTCAACAAAGGCAATGGAAAACCGCAGGAAGCGACGTTCGATCAGCTCAGCGAGCGGGTCAACAACTACCGCGATGCAATCCGCTTCAAAGGCGGCCATGCCACACTCCTCCAAAATCTGCCGGTGGGTATGCGCATGACTGTCGCTTCGCTGGTCGGCGCTACCGAACGCAAGCCGGTGCAGGAAGGCCAGTTCGCCTACGTCAGTCGGTAATCCCGCAAGCAGCCACTCAATCCGTCGTCACATTAAGACGGGGGCCACGTTCCAGCAACGTGGCCTTTTCTATTCCTGCTGTGCTGTTTTAAGTAACCCATACCAATTCAACAATTTTTGTTTAAGCCCGTAAGTATTTCCGTGGCTCATTAACCCTAAATATGACTGGAATGTTTCATTTGTTGGATGGCCGTAAATTCGTTTGAACATTCTTCTGCCGGTATTTTTTCTTAGAACCCGGTAATGAGGGAAATGCACCCAGCCCAGGAAGTCCACGCCCGAGGCCAAGGTCTTTATAAAAACTTTATCCGGATGCAAAGACAGTTTTAAGTCCTCTCCTAAAAACTCGGCTACTTTAGGAACTAAGGATATTAGCTCGTCCTTGCTACCCGATAAAAAAACAAAATCATCAGCATAACGGATATAATATTTGGCCTTGAGTTTGTGTTTTATGAATTGGTCAAATTCGTTCATATATACGTTGCAAAATAATTGGGAGGTCAGGTTGCCAAGCGGGAGGCCGCGGCCTGCTACCTTATAATCAAAGCTATAAATAATTCGCTCTAAAACCCAAAGAATATTTTTATCGGGAACGTAAGCTGATAAAATTTTCAGCAGTTTTGCATGGTCAATGCTGGCGAAAAACTTTTTAATATCACACTTGAGCACCCAAGCTGTTTGCGTATGATTTTTACTTGCTTTAAACGCCAATGCCCTAAACTTATTCAAAGCCTTGTGAACTCCTTTGTCCAAACGGCAGGAATACGAACTGCCGATAAAAGTTTTGTCGAAAAACGGATATAGTTTGCGGTAAATGGCGTGATGTAAAACTCTGTCCCGAACGCTTGCCTTATGGATATTCCTCGGCTTGGGGTCAGAAATGTTAAAGGCCTTGTATGGGCCGTGGATATAGCTAAAATTGGCAAGTTCCTCCTGAAGCTGTAAAATGTTATCAGCAAGCCTAAGGCCAAATTCCTGCACGTCTTTCTTTTTTCTCTTGCCCGGCAAAAACTCCTGCCAGGCGGCAAACAAATTTTCGAGTGAAATGATTTCCTCGTAACTTATTTTTAATTGCGTTTTCATAATTAAACTTATAAAAATGACTTTTAACAACCCCCCCCCCCAACGGAAATTTTATCAACTTGCCGGTATTACAAAAAATTACCGATGCTTACAAACTCTGGCACAACTACCTGCCACACCTGCCCAAGCTGGTAAAATACTCCTTGGCTGAAAAAATCAATGTCCTGTTCACCGATGTTATTGAACTAACGCTGACAGCGGGCTTTACCTCAAGGGATAGCAAGTCAATCTTAATTCAAAAGGCAAGCATTAAACTTGATACCCTTAAATACTTCCTACAATTGGCTTGGGAGTTAAAAGCCTTAGACAATAAACAATTTAGTGATATTTCAACACCTCTGGTTGACGCGGGTAAAATGTTTGGCGGCTGGCAGCGGCAGTTATTAAAAGAAACTCCTCCCGTTGTGGGAGGAGTAAGAAGACAATAGCGGGGAACAACAAACCGATCGTTGCGATTGAAGTTGTTGTCGACCCAATTGAAGTTGAGCACCCAACGCTGCGACTTGTCGTTCCAGTTGAAGTAAGCCACGTTGCGGTTACGGTTGTCATCGAGCAGGATTATGCAAAGTATATTCCAAGCCACCACCCCTTGAATACTCTTGGGGTTGTATTTTATTTGGGGCCTTAAAGCCCGCCAATACTTTGCACCGAGTATCTTCTTTTTAAGATTTGTTAAAAAACACTCTACCGGAAACCGTAGCCGCCGATACTCTGGTTTTTTAACAATGCGAGATGTGGTCACCTGAAGCCTTAACCGCAGGCATAAATCCCATCTACTTAAATTATACCAAACTTTCAAAATTTTGGACAAAAAAACACCCCGCATCCTGACCGAAGTCAAAATGCGGGGCAATGCGAAGCGCCAAGAGTCCAGAACCCAGCGGCAGAGCCGAGGGACTAAGCGACCGAGGGCTTCTTCTCGCGGGGAACAACAAACCGACCGCGGCGAGCGAAGACGCCGCCGACCCAACGGAAGAAGAGCACCCAACGCAGCGACTTGCCGTGCCAGCCGAAGCAAGCCACGCGGCGGCCACGGTCGTCACCGAGCAGCTCGGTGAGCGGCATAATGAAATAATGCTTGCCGCGCGACTCGACAGGAAAGATTTCCTTCCCTTGCTCCTGCGCCTTGAGAAGCGCGAAAGCGTAGCCGAGGCTACCGATGGCCTTGAGTTCGACCGACCGCTGGAGCATTACCTCGCCGCCGATATAGTCGCCATCATCATCCCGCAACGGGCAGATGTAGTCGACATTAGCCAGCTCGACGTCGCCTTCCAGACGATCCTTGCGAACGCCCTGCGGCGTGAGGTATACCGAATAGCCCTGGGGCATGAGGCCGGTGTCCTCGGCGCGGACGGGAGTAACGATGCCACGAGCCATCTTGGAATACTTTACCAAGATAGCCGCGATGTCGTCTTCCATCGCTGTGCCGGGGAACTCAAGCGCGGGTTGAAGCGCTACAATTAATAATCCGGATTTCTTAATTGAGGTTTTGAGCCGGTAATACAACTTCCGGCCCTGTTTGCCTTCTCGGGGATTGTTAGTGGATACGGTCAACGGGGTTTCCATTGGCGTCATCCCTCCTTATTGATTTATAGGAACATTAACTGCATCCGTGAAAGCCACGGCACACCAAATCCCAACAGTTGGGACAGGCAATTCAGCCATTAAATAAACTTTGATAGCTCAATTTCCAGTCTCAAAATTAACTTTTAATTATACCTGATTTTATGGCTTCTGTCAAGCCAAAATCATAAAAACCCTATAAAATAAGGGGTAAACTATCTTAGAAACCACTCAATCCATAGGTAGTTTGCCTGCCTAATCGTATTTTAGAAACTTTTTATGGGCTTCCTTTAAAGCCTCTTTGTCCACGCCTAAGTAATATTTGGCGGTTGTTTTAATGTCGCTATGGCCTAAAATTAGCTGAATGTTACGAATGTCCGCGCCGTTATGGGACATGGTTGTCGCGGCCGTATGGCGTAAAATATGGGGTGTTACTTTTTTCTTTAATCCTGCTTTTTCAGCATAGTGCTTAAACTGCTTAGACAAGTCATAAGGCGACAAGCGTTTGGGTTCGCCAAAGGTTACGAACAAAGCAGGGTCATTATCCTTACGCCGGAGTAAATAGGTTTGAAGCCAACCGATTGCCCTATCGCTTAAAAATACCGTCCGCTGCTTATTGCCTTTCCCTATAATGACAATTTCCTTGCCCTCCCAGTCAATGTCCCCACGGCTGACCGACAGGGCTTCGGAAATTCGCATAGCAGTGGAAAGTAGCACCTCTACAAGCGTCCGTATTCGTAATCCCGGCAAAGTTGTTGTATCCATTGCGCTTAAAAATTGCTCAATTTCGGCAGGAGCCAAAAACACCACTTCCCTTTTTGGTAATCGCATAACTTTAATTTCCTTTGGATTTATTGTAACCAGTTTATAGACTTCGTTACAATAGGTTAAAAATTTTCGCAATGAGAATAGTAGACTATTAACTCGGGACTCTTTTGCGCCACGCAACTGCACTTTTTTCTTCAGTTCCGTAATATGCGGCAACGTTAAGTCTTGGGGGTAAACTATAAAGGGTAGGTCTTTCAAAATATGCCTTAACCCCTCGACATACTTTTTGGATGTCTTAGGACTATGATTCAAATCGTAAGTGACGTAATCGCCAAACAACGGGATCAACTGTTCAAAGGTCAAAAGCTGTGGGGTATTTACGACCGGCAAACCTAAAACCGGAGCAGATGGCTGCTGTATAAAATTAGGATCTGGGTTTTGGTTAAACTGGCTCATGAGACAACTTTATTCAGTCATTGATTTGTAACATTTTGGCTTTTTGCGATTGCACATATATTGCCTAAGCTGCGCTTTATAACTTGCACAATTATTCTCTGTGAAAATGTGCAAAAGATTGCACGTGTATTGACGTAATACTTAGGGAGACAAAAGACGCATAGACTGTATGGTTTTTGTTGGCTATAGATAAACATGGCAGTTGCATATAAATTAGCTAAACAATAATTGTTGGCCTTTAGGAAGTAAATTAGTTTTTCCAATGCCAAATTGGTTTAAAATATATTCCATAATTTTTTCATTTGGCGTTCCCAAATTAATTCCAATTTTTTCTATTTCGCGTAGTTCAGCTATCCGGTATTGCAAAGTCCGGCGGCAACAACCTTTCGCTAAATAAGTTCTGACCGCCGCCCAGCCCCCGGCGTGTAGAACAAGGGTGGCCTGTTCCAGCAAGCCAATCAGTTTGCCGTCCTGATGGCGGTCTCGAATAAATTTACCGACCTCATCATTTAGTTTTCGGAAGTCATAATTAGAATTTGCAGCTATATTTTTAAGGGGGTGATTATAAATTTCCTCCATTTCCAACTTTAATAATGCCGCCGCAATATCGGCTTTGAACACATCCTTGAGTGTGTAAAAAGGCTTGTCACCATAAAATTTTTTCATTGCTTGCCTTACCGACACAGTATTATGTAAAGTGAGCTCAAACCTAATGGTGTCTTGAATAATTTTTCCGTAAGGATTTGGCAACTGTTTATTTTTAATTATTTTGGCAATTTCCAATTCCTCAGTAGTTCGGGCATGCACTATAATCTCCGGCAACTTATCATAAGCAGTAACATGGGAAGTATTATTACCGAGTTGTAAATGAGTAATCTGTCCCAATTCATTTTGCTCGGGCCGAAATTTAGAACGAAAACGATAGGTATATCCAGATAACAATTTCATAACTTCTTGCGAAGGAGCCAGATGGGCTATCGGAACATTATGACAATATGCGACCATCGTGACTTGCGCACCCAAAATATCTACCTCCGCAACTGATAGTTGAATTATTTTACAGAAGTCCTCGAGACGATCCACCAAGACAGGCAGCATGGTTTCTGCAATTTCGACTAAATTATGTCCCTGCAAGAACTTTGGAACTGAAAATTCAAAAATAAGATACTGTTTACCGCCCTCAAAGCTGTTGGTTTCTGTCCAATATTTTGGGATATATTTACCCTGAGACCGTTGTTGTTCGCTCCACTTAAAATTGGTTCGTATAAATTGTTTAACCCTCTGTCTATTACTATTATCATAATCAAGGCTCCCTCTTTTTTCTCTAAAAAAGAAGTTATTTTTCACGCTACTAAATATAGAAATTCTTAGACGTATACTGTCAATCATCATAGAGGGATTTTGATTATTTAGAGGCAATTAGGGTGCTGCCCGGTTTCAGGATAACCCCTCTATGAGCAAACCAGATCCCAAGGCAGCAACCTAATTGCCCCATTTTCTTGCGTAAAACGCAAAAACCAGCGCCGTTAAAAGCGCTGGTCAAACGAAAAAAGCCAAAATAACAAGAAGACCAGGCCGAATCAACGGTCCGATTTTTCTATTATCTTGGCTTAATGGCGTTATACTTACTCGCTTACTCCTCCGCCTCCTGGCAGAGCCAAATAGCTTTGGGTATAACCGTCTAAAAAGTTTTGGATAATCATTCCTTCCTTACCTCTCGCCGCCTGGCAAGACCGATAAGGCGAAACAATTAAATTGTAAAAGATTAACTGCTTACATTTTACACCCAAAATAACTTACTGTCAAACGCCATCTGGTTTTTGGACTTTATTCCTGCGCTTAAAGTGTGCCATTGCTTCTGAAACGGCAATGGGCGTATTTTCCAAATACAGCTTATCATCGATAATCATTATTTTGTTTTCGTGGCCGTTTTTACAGCGTTTGGTGCGGATAGTAAGGGTTTCCGCCAGCGTGTCTTTGTCCTCAAAGACTTTAATCTTGTTGCCGCATATAGGGCAATACCAATGAAGTTCATGTTCGACAAACTTGCCTTCAAATTTAGCAAAAGCAGGGGGTATCCTTAAGTCCGGGTCGAGATTTTTTAAATGCCTTGGGGCTATGGAAATAACTGCCTCGGAGCCGACTATATCAGTAACTGTGATGTCGCCACTGCGCTCCAAAGCCAGTATCATTTCATAAAATTTATAGAGATTATGCTCATTTACTGGGCTACGTCCCGGCGGCACAATGTCCCGCAAAGTAACTTTGAGGTTTTTCGAGCCCTGACCAGTCGCTAATACCTGTATAGTTTGCCACATTCTCTCCATCTGCTGTCTTGGGCCGTAAAGTCTAAAACCCCTTGGCGCTACCAAATCCCCTTGGATAAAAGAGTCGATGTAATCGTTTAGCTTTTTTTCTAAAGGCTCTTTGTGGAATTTCGCATCAAAGCTAACGTAATTCCATAAGTATTGAGGGAGCTTGGCATTATAGGCCATCGTTTTTAAGTCCGCCAAATCTAAGTCAGCCAGATTTTTGTCCTTCTCAAGTTTCTCCAGCTTCTGGTCTACTTCTTTAGGCAATCCGTGGTTGGGCTGCAAAACAACGTGGACGGTTTTGGAATTTGGATTTGTATAGCTTGAGCTTGTGGCAGCCGCGAGCGCCTTTTTTGCTTCTTCTTCAGACAATCTCTTGTAATGGTAATCTCGGTAATCTTTTAACATCCTAACGTTGGTAATCTCAACAGCGGGCGGCTGAAAATTGCTCATTTCAATTAATGCTTGTGCTATCAAATCGTTGCCTACAGTTCCGCCCCAGTCCTGGCCAAATACAAAATTACGGATAGCCTGAAATAGGTTAAGGTTTTGCTGGCTGAAATAATCAGATTTCAGCAACAGTTTTTTCCAAAGATATAATTTCCAATCTTCGATATAGTTCATAGAGGGGGTTAAATTAAAAGAGGCTTTGTGCCTCTTAATTATAGCAAAATTCCAAGCTTTGTGATGGCAAACTTTAGTCAAAGCTTTTTAACCCAATTCCTGTCTCCGCCTATTAACCATATCCAGCTCTTCCTGGGTCATGGGATGGTAAATAATTTCTATTAACCTAAGCAACTTAGTGGCCTGCTCAAGAGCCTCTTGGTTAGATAATTCTTTCCCAAAACGGTTTTTATAAATCTGTTTATATTTTTCAAGATGCTCTTTTGAAATCATAAAAAATAGCTACCTAGCAAAAGCATAAACTATAACCGCAAACAAACCGAGCGTGAACAAAAACCCGCCTATCCCAAAAGCAGCCGACATAAAAGTTATAAACAATAATGCCACTAAGCCTAACACTAACCTAATAAATACCTTCATAAATTTATCTAAATTTGATTGTTAAATTCAAAGGTCAGCATCTTCAGCCCATTCTTTTTTTATCGGCCGATATACTGCGTTCATCATTGTTAAAAGATTGACGGCCAAATCCAAGGCTTCTGCGTCTGAAATATCCGCACCATACTCTTCCTTGTAAATAGCCTTATATTTTTCTAACGCTTCTTGAGAAATCATCTAGTTTTTGGCTGAATTTTTAGATTGTTGCTTTCGTCCTGATCTACTAACCATTTAAAAGCGTTAAGCAAATCATAAGCGCCTTCATATGCATCTTGGTCGGAAAGCGGCTTGTCATAATACTTTCCAAAAATTCTTTTGAACTCGTCAATGTCTAAATCTTCATGTGACATAAATTTTTACAATCCATAATGCTAAAGTAGCCTGCCGGTCACCGCAGCCTCGCTAACCTTGGCTAATTCGCAAATTTCAGTTATGGAAGCCCCGTTTTTGCTTAAACCGTAAAAATTGCTTTGACCTAGCAAAACATATTCCCATTCTTTTTTTAATCTGTCTTCGGTTTTTAACCCGTTGATCCGCTTAATCCAATCCAGCGTAGCCAGCTGCTTTTGCCGGACATTTTTATCGTCAATGTCTTTGTCGGCTTTTGTTTCAATAACATAGATTTTATTGACCGCCTGCACTAAAAAGTCCGGGTGGTATTGGGCGAGAAAACCATCGGAACGCATATAGTTGATAACGGCAAAGGTGTGCTGGTATTCTTCGATTTTAATTATCGCCTCCACCTGCCCGTCGCCATCCGCATAGCTTAAAAAGTCTTTTTCAAAACCGCCTTTGTTAGAAGGGTAGCGCAATCTTTCGTAAATAGTTTTTACAATCGGCAAGGAATAATTTTCCCTCATCCTCAAACTGTCCACTTCGGCAAAATGGCGCTTTTCTACCAATGCCTCGCTCGTGGTAGTGTTATTCTGCATTTCAAAAATTAGTTTGCCCACCTCTTTGACGATATGCTGGGTAACAACGCCATTCTTCAGTAAAAGCACTTTCCAATTATTATCAACAAACGGGTCATATGAGTTACCAAACAACAGATTGCGGATATAAAAATCCAAAGCTTCAACTAATTGCAGTTGGTTTATTTGTAACGTCGGGTAAACTTTATGCCCACGTGCACTTGTCTTCGCCGTCCTATTGACTACTGCGTGGATTATTTTCTGCAAATACTCATTATAGCTTTGGGAAGTAAACAGGCTGGCATCTACCATGTACTCCCCAAAACGGGTTTTAACGGTTAACTCCTCGGACACGAATTTTTCGCCGCCTTTATGAAAAAACTTCTTTAAATCTTCCAACGCATAAACGGTAAATTTTTCCATTTTTTCAACCGGCGGACGGCTGCCGGACATTTCATCTTCCGCATCACGCAAGATGATCGGCCAATACATATCATATTTTTGCCAGTCGGGTTTTAAGCCAACCTTAATAATTTCCCCCAACACCCCTCCCTCTGGTATGTCACCAACTTCTACGATGCTTTCTTTGTCTAAATCCTCATAGAATTGCAAAAACGCCGGATGCTCAACAATAAACAGCAAGTCCAGCAAGTTTTGCGGTTCCCGTTTTTCTTTTATCAATTGCCGGATATTGTCCATTTTGGCTTCACGATATTCCGGCTCCCGCCACATCAGCCGCAAACCACGGCCAATAGTCTGTTCCAGCAAAATCGGGGCGGCGGACGAACGCAACGGGACAATAACGCAGATATTATTTACGTCAAAACCCTCACGCAACATGAGCACGGAAATAATAACTTTAGGCTTATCATGCTTATCAATATTAAATAATTTTTGTTTAAGTTCTCTCCATTCCGTTTCCGGTATCTCGCCTTTTTTATTGGAATCTACCCGAAGCACCTCGTCCTCGCTTAAGCCTTCGTCCAGAAAAAAAGCCTCAACCAATGGCGTAACTTTAGTATCCTCGCACATGATCAACATTTTGGGATATTTATTGGAAACCCCATCGGCATCTTTAGTGAATTTAACAAATTCCGTTTCAAGAATTTTTAATCGATTTAATCCGGCACGGATCATCAGCTTTTGCCCGTCCGAGAGCGCAATAGCGGTATTGTTTTCGTCCCGTACCGATTTAAAGTCTAAAGGCAAATCCACAAGTTCCTTGCGCTTGTCTATGGCTATGGTCTTTACAAAGCCGCCGTCTATGGCCGTCTTTAGCTTAAAATCCACAATGATGTGGGGAAAGTAATGCTTGATACGATTTTGCCCGCTGCCGGTTACGTCGTAAGGGGTGGCGCTAAAATCTATCTGCATGAATTTATGGCCTTTGGAGGCGGCAATTTTATTCAAGCTCTTTTGCCATTCCACCTCGCTGACTTCCCCGTAGGTTTTATTTTCGTGGATGTGGTGTGCCTCGTCATTTATACAAACTAAATCCGGCAAATTGGCCAAATAATCCAATTCCTTGCCGCCCCAATAGGCACTATCTAAAGCATCCAAAGAATTGCCGCCGGATACTCCCGGCCGAATTGGCATGATGTCTTTGAGGATTTGTTGTGGACTGTCTAATGGCGAAACGGGTTTGTCTTCCGATTCTTCTTCCCCCATAAATAAATGCCAGTTGGCAATGGCGATCAGGCCGTCACCAGTCACCTTGCTGCCGATGTCCTGCTTCTTGGCTACGGCCGACTGGATAAAGCCAAAAAATTCTTCCCTAAAGGCCGGAGGCAAGAGCAAATCCTTAAACTGGTAAAAATCAGATTGCTCAAATTGGCGTTCCCGATTTTCATTTTCCTTACCCAAATAAGCATCCAGCAGCCGTTCGTAGACGATTATGCCGGGGGCGACTAATAAAAAGTTCTTGGAAAACTTTCCTGATTTTTGGGCTTCATATTTGGCGTTTAGATATTGCCAAATTAACAAGGCGTGCATCACCCATGTTTTGCCCGTCCCGGTTGCCATCTTAATAGCGTATTTGGGAATTTCGTATTTTGGCTTTTTTAGCTCGGCTATGTCTATTTCCGGCAACAGTTCAAATTCTATGTTCTCGTAAATATCTTTAACGGACTTCGTGCTTAAAATTTCGTGCAAATAAATGGTGTTTAAAATAGCCTGGCGCTGGCCGGAGTGAAAATTAATATATCGGTTTTCTATGTGTGGTTCGGTAAACCAAAATTTTAGCAAATCTTGAGTAACGGCCGTGGTCTTGTCTAAAAACTCTCCACTGTCCCAAGCTAAATTTACTTTCTCACTAATTGTCTTGGCAAGTTTTAAGGGAATGTCCCTTGTGCCTATGCTGATTGGTGATGGCATATGTTAAACTTCCTCGGTCGCAATACTTTCAAAACCAAAAACATCCACGACCTTTACGCATACAATTCTTTTTTCTTTCTTTTTGGGGACAGTCAAATCTACCGATTTTACAACATGGTAAGGCTCTGCGTCATTGTCTTCATTTTCCCGATAATCCTGCCATAGGCTGCGAAAAGTAACTCCGTCATAATCGGGATCAATGCTCCAATATTCAACCAAAGACAATGGATCTTTAGCAATGACTTCTTTTAATTTTTCCTTGTCCTTTTCGTCCAAAGGTATGTTGTCTGGGGAAAGTAAAACATAATTATCTAATTCAACATGCAACTGTTCTTTATCATCCGGCAATATTTTTACCGTAATTGGTTTTAAAGTCAGATATTGCAAAGAGGAAAAACGAATTTTACCGCTGTCAATCAAGTCTTTGTAATCAGCTTTGCTCTTTAACTTATCTAACAGATCCGGGGGTATAACTAAAACTTCCACGCTTTTATCGTTAAGCGAATGAATAGCTTCGGTAATATCAAAAGTAAAATTCCAGCCCAAGACCACCACTTTGTTAAATCCGCCCATAAAACTGGCTTTAAGCTCCTGCGCTTTTTTAAGCGTGGCAAGGCCGGTCATTTTATTCGGCGAATCCACCATTACCAAAGTTTTACTGTCTTTTATATACCCCAAATTTCGCATTTGGCTTTGGTCTTCTGTAAAAGGGATTGCGCCGTAAAGTTGCAATACCACCTGGGCCAGGTCGCCAACCCGGCGGTATAACTTTGAGGAGGTAAACGCTTCTTTTTGGTAGTCGCCGATGGATTGATACAAAAACGGTTTGGCGTTTTGGTCAATTAACCGTTTGCGCATTATCAAAGCCGCTGGCTTGCCAATATCCGACATAATCCACCTCCGTCCAAGTTTTTCCGCCACCGCTCCAGTTGTCCCGCTCCCCGCAAAAAAATCTGCTACAATGGAATTTTCATTTGAAGATGCTTTGATTATTTTTTCTACCAAAGATTCTGGTTTTTGAGTACCATAATTTAATTTTTCTTTTGCCATTGCATTAATGGTTGCTATATACCAAGTATCAGAAGGCAGCACTTTATCTTCGGGTATTTCTGAGGATTCGCTTTTGGTAGTTACCATCGCACCTTTGTAATTCAACCTATTTTTTGACCCTTCTGTCATTAAATTGTGATCATCTAATACATCCTTAAAGTTAAAAATCCAATTATTATCCTTGGAATAAAATAAAATATTATCATGTTTGCTATTCCATTGTGTCTTACCTCTTCCTCCCCAAAGATACCACCAAATTATTTCGTTCCTAAAATTATTTTTTCCAAAAATATCATCAAGTAAAATTTTTACATAATGCCCGACGTGCCAATCAATATGCACATAAATACTGCCTTGTTCGGAGAGCAACTCGCGCATTAAAGCAAGACGAGGATAAAGCATTTTCAAATAGCTTACGGTGCCATCTTTCCAAGTATCGGCGTATGCAAATTGTTCTATAACTGTTGGCTTTTGCTCCAAATCCACGCCAGGCAAGGTAACCTTTGTGCGGTAGTCAGCTTTGCTATCAAACGGTGGATCAATGTAAATTAAATCTATTTTCCCACGCATACTGGCAAGACCGCTCTGCTCATCGCCGGAAAGCAAAGCCTGCATAGCTAACAAATTATCGCCATATATTAAGCGATTCAGCCACTCATTGTTTTTCTGTTCTGCTATATGCCCGCGAAAAAGCCCGCCACTATCTTTTGCCGGTAGAACCAGCTCATTAGTCTGCAAACCTAACCGACTTTGACTGGAAAGCCGTTCCAATATTTTTTCAACTTCTTTTTTGCCCTCTTCCACAATTTTGGGCAATTCAAAAATCAGTGATTTGTTATTCATTTGTTGTAGCTGAGGTTTTTAAATTGCGGTTGGATACAAAAAGGGCCTCCCAACCGCAGCAGTGCCTTTCGACACCACCGCATGCTTTCGCACGCACCTCAGCTACGAGAGCGGTTAAGAGACCGTCTTTACGTAGCTGAGGATTCTTTACTTCTACCATACCCATAGTTTTAGCCATGGGGTTAGGCACCTATTCAATTATTCTAATTATAGCGAAATTGAGCTATTTATTCAATAAATTTTTTTAATAATTCAAGAATTTTTCGTGAGCCTCCTTGGCCTTACTCTTGTCCAAACCCAGATAGTAGCGGCACGTGGTTTCCAGCCTATCATGGCCTAAAATTTCTTTGACGTGGGAAATCGGGCAACCGTTAAAAAGTAAGTTTGTGGCCATAGTATGCCGCAGAATATGGGGCGTTAATTTTTTGGTGATTTCCGCTTTTTTAGTATAACGCTGAAACAGTTTATTAACTTCTCCCTTATCCCACCTGTTGCCTTTTTGGGAAAGAAATAAAGGTTCGTGACTGTCCTTCCTTTCTTCCAATAAATACCTAACCCATTCCAACGAACGATCGTTAAAAAATACCGTGCGTTCCTTGCTACCTTTACCGATAATTTTTGCCTCTTTCTTTTCAAAATTTATACTACCCCGGTTAAGCGATAACGCCTCGGATATTCTCATACCGCTGCCAAGCAAGACTTCTACCAAAGCCCTGAACCTTAGACCATCCATTCGGACGCAACTCTTTTTATTTTTCCCATCCCAGGTATTTTTTATTTTTATAACATCCACAAACCGCTGAATTTCTTCGTTGGTCAAAAACAGCACTTCCCGGCGATGGCGTTTTGGCGGGGTAATCTTGTTAAAGTCCAGCACATCCAACTCCACAATTTCCTTGCAGTATTTTAAAAAACTTTTTAACGCAAAAACCATTGAGCCGACTCTGGACTCTCCGGCTCCGCGCATTATTATTTTAGATTTTAATTCCGTAAGGTGAACCAAACGGATTTCATTTACCGGCAAATCGCCGATGTCCCGAATAGTCATCCGTAAACACTCACCGTATTTTGCGACTGTCCCAGCCGACCAGCTTAAATCAAACTGACCGTGCTTTAAAAACCCATCAACCAACTCGCTCATCTTTGGGCTGTAAACAGCCGGGGACGATGGCAAAACCCTACTGTCGGTTTTCGTAGATGTTTCTACGACACTTTCCTTATAAAACATAAAAGCCTCACTTCAGTAGTAGAAGTCAGGCTTTTTAATTGCAATTTCCGTTTTTTAACGGCTAAATAGTGACCCCGAGCATTAAAGGCGCTCAGGCCCATATTTATTGCTAAATATGGGTAGAATTACCGCTATACAAAACCACTTACGTTTACGTCGTTTCTTATTGAGAAAGGATTGCGTCAAAAATCGAAATAATTGACGACGACCAACAGAATGTCTTGACACACAGTTCGAAAACCAGTGTAGTCAAGAAAAGTTCCTTAGAAAGGAGGTGATCCACGACAGCTTCCGCTACCGGTGCCTTGTTACGACTTAGCCCCATGTTATCGAGCTTCGGACTAGAGCACAGTAAAGTGCGACTTCATCCGCTTCCCAGCTCCCTTGACTTGACGGGCGGTGAGTACAAGACTTGAGAACGTATTCACCGCAGCGATGGCTGATCTGCGATTACTAGCGATTCCGGCTTCATGAGGGCGAGTTGCAGCCCTCAATCCGAACTGGGGCGAAGTTTGATAGGATTTGCTCCGCCTTGCGCCTTGGCGTCCCTTTGTCCTTCGCCATTGTAACACGTGTGTAGCCCAGGGTATCAAAGGGCCATGCTGATTTGACGTCATCCCCACCTTCCTCCCCGCTTAACCGAATATTCGACTAAGCGGGGCAGTTCTCGCGCGACACTTGTAACGCGCAACAGGGGTTGCGCTCGTTACCCCACTTAAGGGAACAATTCAAAGCACGAACTGACGACAACCATGCAGCACCTGTCTACCAGCCCTTGCGAAGGCTACACTGTTTCCAATGTACTGCAGGTAGATTTCAAACCCTGGTAAGGTTCCTCGCTTACCGTCGAATTAAACCACATGCTCCACCGCTTGTGCAAGTCCCCGTCTATTCCTTTGAGTTTTAGCCTTGCGGCCGTACTACCCAGGCGGCCTGATTTAACGCGTTAGCTACGCCACTCACGAGGGTCGATACTCCGAAACAGCAAACAGGCATCGTTTAGGGCGTGGACTACTGGGGTATCTAATCCCATTCGCTACCCACGCTTTCGTGTTTCAGTGTCAGGAAGCGCCCAGTGCACTGCCTTCGCTTTTGGTGTTCCCCATCGATATCAACGGATTTCACCCCTACACCGATGAGTTCCATGCACCTCTCGCCTCCTCTAGTCCTGCCGTTTCCCCTGCAGTCTCCCGGTTAAGCCGAGAGATTTAACAAAAGACTCGCAAAACCACCTACACACCCTTTACGCCCAATAATTCCGGATAACGCTTGAGGTCTCTGTATTACCGCTGCTGCTGGCACAGAGTTAGCAACCTCTTATTCTATAGGTACGCTCAATAACATTCTTCCCGATGCAAAAGCAGTTTACGACCCGAAGGCCTTCATCCTCCACGCGGCGTCGCTCGATCAGGCTTTCGCCCATTGTCGAATATTCTCGACTGCTGCCACCCGTAGGAGTATGGGCCGTGTCTCAGTTCCATCGTGTGGGGGTCAGCCTCTCAGCTCCCCTAACCGTCATAGCCTTGGTAAGCCGTTACCTTACCAACTAGCTGATGGTGCCCAGGCCTCACTTTAAGCGTCTTGCGACTTTATCCAGCACCAGTTTTCACTGACAAAAAATTTTATATTTTAAATGCTGTTTAACAACTTTTAAAATCAGTAAAGCTTTATCATCAAAAACTGGTGCTGGACACATGAAGTATTAATCCGCCTTTCAGCGAGTTATGCTCCACTTAAAGAAAGTTCCTAGGTATTACTCACCCGTTCGCCGTGGGTCTAAACCCACTCGACTTGCATGTCTTAGGCACGCCGCCAGCGTTCATCCTGAGCCAGGATCAAACTCTTATTAGAAATCAATTATAAATCCTGAATTGTCCCAGCCTTTGGCGGGACGGAAATAAAATTGAAAGTTTGATCTGTCTAAAAGACAAACCTCTTAACACGAATATAAATATTGATGTTAAGTTGGCGTTAGATTTATTTTTGTAAAATGTAAACCTAACAAAACATTTTTCTGTTATTCACAGAATATCATTGAACTCATATTGAATTGACGCAAACATTGCATCTCAACCTGGTTTAAATAGGTCAAGACGCGATGGTTTTGTACACACTAAATACCGGGCGGTATTCAGTGTTTTCTAATCACTATTTAACTGTTAAGGTACAGTTCCGTAGGAACGCATCCTGAGCGGAGCGGAGCATCTCATTTTGAGGTACTTTGCTTTGACCAAGATGATTGGCGTAGCGTGCCGATTTATCGGCGATCAAACTTAGTTATCCAGCCTTCGCCAAGGCTTCGGCGGATTAGCCTCTATAATTTGATCCTGAAGGGTCTAAAATTGAGGCTAAAAAAAACATATCCATCTTAAATGTGGATAATGTCCAGTCTCCCAGGTGCCAATAGGGATCTCCTATAATCAGCGATGCCCGCTTACATAAGAGCAAAATTGAACTAAAAGTTTATTGAAGTTTTAAACGTTAAGATTTAATTCCTAACCGCCAAGCAATTATAAACCTTTTGGAAAAAGGTGTCAAGCGCCAGTCTTATACAATGGAACATGGCCCCTATCTTTGAGACAGCCTCTAAAGGAGGACGGTACCCCAATTGCTGAAACCGGAGGGTTGCCCGGAAGCTGTACAAAGAGCATAAGCCTGCCACACTGACTTGATGACAATCGATATGACAGACTTAAGCGTTACGAGCATAGCTCAAATCAAGGAATTTCTAAAGGTCAATACAGCAATTAATTTTACCTCAGTTTCCAGAAAGGAGAAATATGAATGGATTAACAACGTCTTAAACAAGTTTGGCTATGTCCGGCTTAAAGGCAAAAAAGACAAGGGGCAGATTAAGGAATATATCCAACGGATGACCGGCATGTCGGGCAGACAGCTAAAACGACTGATTACCAACAAGAGAGGAAGTGGGTTAGTGGCCTTGTCCCCGAATTGGGGCAAGAAAAACCGGTTTGTTACTGTTTATGGCCCGGCAGAAATACTATTGCTGGCTGAAACCGATAATCTGCACCAACGAATGAATGCCCATGCCACCAAACAGATCCTAATGGCTGAATATGAAATATTCGGTGACGAACGGTTTAAAAGACTAAAAGATATTTCCGTTTCCCATATCTACAATCTGCGAGTTAAAAGAATTTACACCAGCCACTCCACCACCTTTACCATAACCGATCCAGTAAGCACCCCGATTGGTATTAGAAGAAGACCCGACAATATGGGCATTCCGGGCTATCTGCGGGTGGATACCGTGCATCAGGGCGACCGTAAGCTGGCTTTGGGCAAGTATGAGAAAGGTATTTACCACTTAAACCTGGTGGATGAAGTCACCCAATGGGAAATGGTCTTCTGTGTGGAAACGATTTCCGAGCTGCATTTAAAACCCATATTTGAACAGTTGCAGCAAATGTTTCCCTTTACAGTAATTAACTTCCACTCTGACAACGGTAGCGAGAACATTAATTACACGGTAGCTGATATTCTTAGAAGGTTAGTTATTAAACAGACAAAATCACGAAGCAGGCACTGCAATGACAATGCCTTAGTGGAAAGCAAGAACGGCAGTGTCATCAGAAAGTATATGGGCTACACTCATATCCCGAAAACCTACGCGCAGGAGATTAACGAATTTTACCAGAAGTTTTTTAACCCTTACCTGAACTTCCACAGACCCTGCGGCTTTGCCACCACCACGGTTGACCATAAGGGCAAGGAAAAGAAAAAATATGATATTTACTTAACTCCCTATGCCAAACTGAAGACTCTGGATAATTGGACACGCTACCTTGCCCCAGGACGGACGGAAAAACAACTGGATGACATCAGCACCGGCCACAGCCATAACGGATGGGCAAAACTTATGCAGGAAGCAAAGTCAGCAGTATTTAAAAACATTAAACTTAAGGAACATCAAAAAATGGCCGCTGGCGGATAGGGGCCATGTCTTGATTAGAAACTACTGCGGTTTTATTAAACTTAAAACTGCTTCCATGCTCGTTTGGATAGGACGGCGACTTTAACAACGCCTCCCCGGACGTCAATTTAATTTTCTCGGTAAAAATTTAAGTTTCGGCTATGCGTATTACAACAACTTAATTATAATGTATACTGTAAACATGCCTAAAAATTTAATTTACGTAATTGGAATCGCGCAATTGTTTATTGCCGCTTGCCATTGGCTGGGATACGAGCTCCTGCTGTTGTTTTTCCCCGCCCTTTACCCTTACCACATTTTGCTGGCCGTAATAATGCTGCTGTTATCTTTTGCTTTTTTATTGTTTACACTGCTTACCCATAATTACCAAAGTTTCCTCTTAAACTGGGGCAACGTCTTGGCCGGAATTTGGATAGTATGGGGGCTCTACTTTTTAATGGCTTCCGCTTTAACCCTGGTCCTTTGCGCTTTAGGCCTGCTGGCACTAACTACCGCGGGGCACCTTAGCATTATCGTCTCATTGACCCTGGTTGTTTACGGCGCCGTTAACGCGCGCGTAATAAGAATTAAGCACCTAACGGTCAATCTGCCCAATTTGCCGGATTTTTGGAAAGGCAAAACCGCGGTTATGGTTTCCGATTTGCATCTGGGGCAGATTTTAAAAAACGGTTTCGCCAAAAAAATAATCAAAATTACCAACTCTTTAAATCCCGAGATTGTTTTTATTCCCGGAGATTTTTATGACGGCGCGCGCAGCGACTTCCAGGGATTGGCAAATGAATTTAAAAAAATCAAAGCTCCATTGGGAATTTACTTTTGTTCCGGCAACCACGAAATGTTCGCCGGTTACGGTATTTGCGAACAAGCCATAAGAAATGCCGGCATCAAAATTTTGGAAGACCAGAAAGTGGAGATAGAGGGTTTGCAGGTTTTAGGCCTGGCCTATAAACAGGAAACTGATGAAACTGTTAAAACTCGGCTACTGAAAACCGGTTTGGCAAACAACAAGCCCTCCATACTTTTAAAACACGTACCCAGTCATTTGTCCGTCGCGGAACAAAGCGGAGTAAGCCTGCAGCTTTCGGGCCACACCCACCTGGGACAAATTTGGCCGGGTCGCTATGTTACCCGCAAAATTTTTAAAGGTTACGATTACGGCCTTAAGGCTTTAGGGGACTTACAGGTTTTAACTTCCAGCGGCGTGGGCACCTGGGGCCCGGCTTTGAGAATTTTTACCGAATCTGAAATAATTAAAATAACTTTTCAGAGCTTGGGTTAATAATTTTGCCGTCGGCAGGCGAAATAATATATATAAAAATCCGGACCCTGGGTCCGGATTTTTATTGATACATATTGGAAACCGCCCTGAAAACAGCACTACTGGATAATTTTATCTATAATCCCGTATTTCTTGGCCTCGTCCGAAGTCATCCAGAAATCACGATCGGTGTCCGATTCTATTTTCTTTACCGGCTGACCAGTGTGTTTGGAAAGAATATGGTTAAGCTGGTTTTTTATGCGCGTAATCTCGTTGGCCGCTATGACAATATCTTTTTGCTGGCCTTCGGCTCCGCCCATAACCTGGTGGATAAGCACGCGCGCGTTAGGCAGGGCGATTCTTTTGCCTTTGGCTCCGGCCGCAAGCAGTACCGCGGCAGCCGAGGCGGCCTGGCCGATGCAAATAGTGGAAACATCGGATTTAACGTGGTTCATAGTATCATAAAGCGCCATAGCCGAGGTTACCGAGCCGCCGGGAGAATTAATGTAAAGCTTGATATCCTGCTTGGAATTATCCGCGTCCAAAAAAAGCAATTGGGCGATTAAAATATTGGCGACCGCGTCGTCTATAGGTTCGCCTAAAAAAATTATTCGATCTTTTAAAAGTCGACTGTAAATATCATAGCCGCGCTCCCCCTGCGGGGATTTCTCAATGACCATTGGTATTAAAGGCATAAGTAAAATTCCAAATATCAAATTCCAAATAAAATCCTAATGATTTAATACCAAGTTGCGTGACTCGGCAAATTGATATTTGTAATTTGAAATTAATTATTATTCTCCCTTTTCTTCCATCTGCTTTTCGGGGTTCTCCGCTTCCTGCAAAGTACCTTCGCTTACTCCGCCGGCGTCGGTTTGAGCTTCTTCCGTGGCTGATGTTTCGGGGGCAACGGTTTCTGCTTCTTCGCCTTCAGCAGCAGGTTCTGATGCCGCATCTCCGGCCAATTTTTCCCCATTGATATCAATCTTCCATCCGGTCAACCGCGCGGCCAACCGCACGTTTTGTCCGGCTTTGCCGATGGCAAGGGATAACTGGTCTTCCAAAACGCCGACTTTGGCTTCTTTTTTGTCTTCATCCAGCTGAACATTTAAAATTTTGGCCGGGGAAAGCGCGTTGGCGATAAATTTTACGGTGTCGTCTGAAAATTCTATAATATCTATTTTCTCGCCGCCGAGTTCGGCCATTACGGTTTGCACGCGGCTGCCTTTTTGCCCTACGCAACTGCCTATGGGATCAATGCCGTCCTGGGTGGAAATTACCGCCACTTTGGAACGGGATCCCGCCTCGCGGGCAATGGCTTTTATTTCCACGCTGCCGTTATAAATTTCCGGCACTTCCAGCTCAAACAGCTTGCGGACCATATCCGGATGCGAGCGGGACAGGGTAATTTTAGGGCCCTTGGTGGCCGGTTCGACATGGAGGATTAAAACTTTTACCCGCTGACCAATGGCGTAACGCTCGCCGCGGATTTGCTCGCTGGGAAACAGCACTCCGGCGGCCTTGCCCAAATCCACCAGCACGGTATCGCCTTCCACTCTTTGCACAATACCGTTTTGCAGAGTGCGCTCTTTGGATTTAAAGTCGGAAAACTGGACGTTGCGTTCAGCCTCGCGGAGCTTTTGAATGATTACCTGTTTGGCGGTCTGTGCCGCAATGCGGCCGTAAGAGGTGCCGGTTTTTGGCGTGATTTCGGTTTTAATTTCGTCACCCACTTTATAGGATTTTTTGATTTGTTTTGCCGCTTCCAAATCAATTAATTTTTGCGGGTCTTCCTCGGCTTCGGTTGGGGTTTCCACCACGGTTTTAACGTCAAAAACCTTGGCGCCCATTGTTTCGGGGTTAAATTCCACCACGATATTCTGGTCTTTTTCACCGTAATCCTTGCGGAAGGCCGCGGCCAAAGACGCCTCTATCATAGAAATTAAATCCTCGCGGCTAATGCCTTTTTCTTCGGCAATCTGATCCAAAGCTTGTTCTAGTTGCTCATTCATATTTAAAGCGCTAATTTATCGCTGATAGGTACGCTGATTTGTCGCTGAAACGCCGGTTCAGCGTTTATTCAGCGTACCTATCAGCGTCTTTTCAGCGGCTTACTAATTAAAATGACGAGCATCGCTCGTCAGTCAGTTCCAATCTTCTACTGCATTCGTTATTATTTTAGCAGGTTTAAAGCTTTTGTCAAGCTCGCCGAATTCCATAAGACAAACATCAATCCGGGGCTTAAGTTCGGACATTGCCGGATTGCGCAAAAAGTACATTTTTACCGCTGCCAGCAGTTTCCGCTGTTTGTAAACATCAACCGCTTCGGCGCCCGTGCCAAATTTACCCAGGCGATCTTTACGGGTCTTAACCTCCACAAATATTATGGATTCGTTATTTTTGGCGATGAAATCTATCTCTCCAAGTTGTTTGCCTTTTTTATTGTACTCGTTGGCCGCGATAATTTTATAACCGAGCTTTTTATATTCTTCCTGGGCGAACTGTTCACCCAGCTGACCCAAAGATTTTGGTTTCCTGATTGTTGGTTTAAAAAGATTGAACATGGATAAACATTTGTCTTTTTATTTTTGTCATTTGGGCAAATACTTCATCCTGACCTGTTCTTTTTCCCAGGCAACTTTAGCCGGTCGGTAATTTTTTAACATCGACAGCAAAACGCGCAGAAGCCAGACCAGGCCGATGAACAGGAACAAGAAAGCCGTAAAACGGCTGCCAAAAAACTCCACGTTCTCGTAACGCAGCAGGTACCAAAAAATTTCCAGCAGGCCGATGGTCAGCAACAGCACGTAAAACTTTTTGCGGTAACCGGAGTCCACGGGGGTAGGCGCAAGCTTGGCTGATATTTTCAGGACCACGGCGACCAAAAGCAAAATCACGCCCAGCAGAAAAAAAAGCTTCTCGCCAGGGCTGATAAAGGCGGAATTAATCTGAAAAAGGTATTGGGAGTTAAAATATGATTTTAAATTCATAAAACTATAGAATTACTCATTATACTAATCTACAGAAAACTACAGAAACAATCAGGGCCACCAGGTTCTGTAGGCTTCTGTAGCGCGGTTAATGCGCCAACTCTGTAGATTATTTTTCAAACAACACCGCGTAATGATACCCGTCGGCCTGCAAATCTTTGTCCTTGCGCAGTCCCGCCTCCATAAGCATTATTTCCATTTTCTCCTGATCCACGCGCTTGTCCAGCGGTGGCCCAAAAGGCGTGGCGGTTTTTTTCCATTCCACTATCACCACGCGGCCCTGGGATTTTAAAATCCGGTAAATATTTCTTATCAGCTGGTCCTTCTGGCTGATTTCGTGAAAGATATTGCCGATAATGACCAGGTCGCAATAATTTTCCGGAATATCCAAAAGCGGTTTGGCCAAATCCGCCTGCAAAACGCGCACGTTTTTGTAACCGAACTGGTTGGCTATGGAAATGGTAGCAGCCAATTTTTGTTCCATAACATCCACGGCAATAATCGTGCCCGTGGGCCCAACCATCTGCGCGGCCGGCAATACATAAAAACCGTTGCCGCAACCCATGTCCGCCACAACCTGCCCCTGCATCAGGCCGGTCTGCGCCACCACCTCGCTTGGATTTAAAAATCTTGAGGGCATATAATTTTCTGAGAGAAAATTAGTGTAAATTACTTTGCGGTGCTTTTGACTACTGACTTTAAATACTCTTGGTAAGCGGGAATAAAATCATTCTTTATGGAATCGTAAAATTTTCTGTTATTAAGTTCAAATTCATATTCATGCACCAAGCCGTTGCGTAATTTTACCGAATCTATGAGTTTTTTGCAAAGATCTTCACCTATTATACCCAATTTTTGAAGCCATTGGAAAGAATCTTTGTAGCTATCGGGGGTCTTGCCCTGTTTTTCCAAAATGATACTGGCATTTATATCGCTGGCCAGCTCAACTAACAATTCCAAATTCCTTTCACAAGCCCGCACTAAAGTCACGGTCCCGTCAAAAGTCCCAAAATCCACCGCTGTCCACTCTTTTAACTCTTCAATAAGAGAATGGATTTGTTCGGATTTTTTTTCCACAATTTCATTGCCCATATATTTGCTGTAAGTGCTCTTTTCTCATTCTTCTGAATTTCGCGGTGTGCTGGTAACGTTTCCACGCCAAAAGTTTAAATTTAAAAAAATCCGATTCTTTTCCTTTAAGGAGCTTTCCGCTTTTAGCGGCCTCCATTTGCAGCAAAGGCGAAGCCTCATTTAAGTCCACAAGGTCAATTTTATCTTCCGCAAAACCAAACTCCTTGGCAATTTCTTCGCTTAATTTGCTTTTTTGTTCAAAGGTCAAAGGCTCATCCGCCAATATGCCGATATCAAAATCGGAAGCCGCGCCGGCATGGCCTTTGTTTTGGGATCCAAAAAGGATGAACAAAGATGCGTTTAAGAATTTTGGAGCCATAATGTTACTTTATCTCAAACCAAATTAAATACCTGTTTTTGATTTTGAGAGTTTTATATAAAGAGGATAAAAATATCTGGAAAAACAATAAGAATCCAATAATTAAACTGGCGGCTAAAAAAATGGGCATCCGTTCAAAATATTTACTTACATACATCAGAAGTAATCCAAAAATAGCTATGCATAGCGCGCCTATTTTTGAAACAGGAAGCAGTCCTTCATTCATAACTTTTAAACTCATATTTCCTGATAAAGCTTTTCTATTTTTATCGCTTTCTGATTCTCGCCAATCTCTATCAACACCCCGTTTATCATCAGCACTCCGTCTTCCTGAATCTCATTTACAAATTTCGCGCTGGAATCCAAAAATTTTTTAAGGGCGTTTGCGGGAATGACTCCCAAAACCGAATCTCTGGTTCCTGCCATTCCGACATCGGTTATGTAAGCGGTGCCGCCGGACAGCACTCTGGCATCGGCCGTGGGAATATGGGTGTGGGTGCCAAACACGGAGGCGACCCGGCCGTTTAAATGTATACCCATGGATACTTTTTCGCTGGTGGCTTCCGCGTGGAAATCCACAATTATTATATCACCTTTTTGCCCCTGCTCGGAAATAAGCTTGTCCACGGCCAAAAAGGGGTTCCCGATCTCGCCGTCAAACTGGTTTTCCATAAACACCTGGCCGTTTAGGTTGATTATCAAATATTGCCGACCGTCTTTGGCAAAGCGGTAATACCCGTGGCCGGCCGGGGAGTCTCCAAAATTAGCCGGACGGATAAGTTTTGGATATATATCAAAGCATTCGTTGGATAAATCCTTTTTTTTAAAAATGTGGTTGCCGGAAGTAAAACAATCCGCGTCCAGGGCTTCCACTTCCGCCAAAGTTGTCGGCGTCACCCCTTTGCCGTGCGCCAGGTTTTCCACGTTGACAATGGTGGCATCCGGCTTATATTTTTCTTTCCACACAGGCAAAACCTGGGAAAGAATTTTTCTCCCGGGTTTTCCGACGACGTCACCGATGAAAAGAATTTTGGGCATCTTGCGTTTTAATAAAAAAGTCAAACTGTTTCCACCCCCGAATTTTTCACTTCAGCGCCTATCATCAGGTGAAAAATATCCTGGGTCCAGGATTAAGCTTTGTTCTGGATCCCGGATATTTTTTGCGGCTTATGAATTACCATCGGCGCAAAAAATTCCGGGATGGAGAGTCTATATGCTACCTCGCGTATTCTATGACGCGCGTCTCGCGGATAACATGCACCTTAATTTCCCCCGGGAACTTCAACTCTTGCTCCAGACGATTGGCAATATCGCGCGCCAATTTTTGGCAGGCAAGGTCATCTAATTTAGATGGGGTAACAAACACGCGGATTTCGCGGCCGCCCTGGATGGCGTAGGTTTTTTCCACGCCCTCGTAAGAGTTGGCGATATTTTCCAAATCCGTTAAACGTTTTATGTAATTTTCCAAAGAATCTTTTCTCGCTCCCGGCCGCGCGCCGGAAATATTGTCGCAGGCATCAACTATAATAGCTTCCACGCTTTGCGCGGCCACGCTTTTGCCGGAAACATCGGTATCGTGGTGATGGCTGGCAATGGCCTCCACCACTCTTGGATCCAGGCCGAATTTTTCCGCCACTTTTTTACCCAGCTCCACGTGGCTGCCTTCCAGATCCTGGTCCAGGGCTTTGCCGATGTCATGCAGCAGCGCGCCCTGTTTGGTGATTAAAACATCCGCGCCCAATTCCTCCGCCATAAGCGCGCCAATTTTGGCCATTTCCACGCTGTGGCGCAAAATATTCTGGCCATAAGATGTTCTAAACAGCAGCCGGCCTATAAGATGAACCAGTTTTGGCGGAAAATTGGCAATGCCAAGTTCGTAAACCGCCTGTTCGCCGGCCTGCTTGATTTGTTCGTTAATTTCCGCCTTGCTTTTTTCGTAAGCTTCTTCAATTCTGGCAGGATGGATGCGTCCATCGGCCAGCAGCTTTTCCAAAGTCAGTTTGGCAATGTGGCGGCGTATGGAATTAAAGCCGCTGATGACTACCGTATCGGGACTATCATCAATTAAAATTTCCACGCCCATCATCTGTTCAAAAGCGCGGATGTTGCGGCCCTCTTTTCCTATAATGCGGCCCTTCATTTCTTCACTGGGGATTTGTACCGTGGTGGTGGTAACTTCCGCCGTAACTTCGCTGGCCACGCGTTCAATAGCCTGGGCCACAATGTTGCGGCCGTCGCGCTCCGCGTCTTCGCGCGTTTGTTCCAGCAGTTTTTTATGCAGGCCGACCATTTCTTCCTTTATGGTCTTTTCAGCGTTATCCAGCAAAACTTTGGCGGCTTCCTCGCGCGTCATACCGGCAATCTTTTGCAGATTATCCAGCTGCTTCTGGCGCGCTTCCTTGATTTCTTCCTGGATTTGCTTAATCTGTTCGCCTTTTTGCTCCAAATCGCTTTTTTGCCTATCTAAAAGATTGGATTTCTGGTCCAGTTCTTTTTCTTTGCGGTCTATGCGGTCTTCAAACCTTACAATCTGGCCGCGGAACTCGGCTTCCTGCTTTTTGGCCTGGTCAATTATTTCCAGGCTTCTGGTTTTGGCGTCCAGTAACAGTTCTTTTTCCCGGGCCTTGGCATCTTCCAGGATTTTTTCCGCCCTGGTTTCCGCGCCTGCAACTTTTTTGCCGGCAATGGAGTTGCGGACAAAATACCCCACGGCCAACCCGGCTGCTGCCGCTATAATCGCGGCGAAAATCGTCATCATAAAAATTCCCTATATCCGCGCGATAAGGATTTTTACCCGTATATGCAAAAACCCAAAGTTTTAGCCAAACTTTAAGCAGTAAATAAGATTTGAGAAACGGCCGATGAACCAAAATTTAGCACGGTCCCAATAAACGCTCTAAAAGAAGACAAAAATTGCATATAAACTACGGCAAAATCTTTCGCACGGAAATTAATGGCTACAAATTACTATGCTATATTAGAAGCTTGTCCTCCGAAGCTTTAGCGAAGGAGGATCAATAAATTCCAAGTAACATTATGCTACCATAAATGCCCCGTGGTGTCAAAAGCCCGTTTTTTTGAGACTTAATAAAAATTTAACCCAGTATGTGATATAATTTAGACAGAAAACTTAAAGAAAGGAAATTATATGAATACTGATATGTCCGCCTCCGGCGGAAAATATGAACTACCCAAATTAAACTACGACTATAATGCCTTGGAGCCTTATATTGACGCCAAAACAATGGAAATACATTACACCAAACACCATCAGGCATATATAGATAAGCTCAACGCTGTGTTGGAAAAATACCCAAATTTGGCCGAGCAGCCTCTGGAAAATCTGCTGGAAAATTTTGAGTCCCTGGAAATGGAAGAAAAGGATAAAACCACCCTGCGCAACAACGGCGGCGGCCATTTAAACCACAGTTTTTTTTGGAAGATTATGGGTCCCAAAAAAGAACCGGATTCCAAACTTGTAGAAGAAATTACCTCTGCTTTTGGTTCTGTTGATGAATTTAAGAAAAAATTTACGGAAGCGGCTACCACCCGCTTTGGCTCCGGCTGGGCCTGGCTGGTTCGCGACATTGACAGCAAGCTCCAGGTCTATTCCACACCCAACCAAAACTCCCCGGTAATGCAAGGCCACATCCCCTTAATAGGCCTAGACGTTTGGGAACACGCCTACTACCTCAAGTACCAGAACAAAAGGCCTGATTACATTGAGAATTGGTGGCATGTCCTCAAACTCATTTGAGTGTAAGGTCTAAAACCTGTACAAAAATTGTACTTATATTATAGCATGTAAAAAATACTAAAACCACTCTATCAAAAAAGTATATAAAAAGGGCTATCGGCCAACGCACGACGCCCTTTTTTATGTGGCTACTTTTCTTGTAACTTATTGCTTGGGCTCAGGAGATACTGCTTGTAAGTTAGTAAGGAATTTTTGGTCAAAAACCCATCCAAGACTTTCCGCTTTTTCTACTTCTGGCCACACAAGACTTAAACTTTGGCTATTATCATTATATATTGCGAGTGCATAATTGCCGTGACAGGAGGCTGATTGCGGATTTAACTGTATGCCCTTTTGCAAATACATTTCTGCCTGTTTCAATAAATCATTTGAAACATTAGGATTGGCCTGCTCGGCGGCATACCACTTGTTTATATACACGCCCCCAAGATCACACATTAAAGGAACGTTATTGGGATACAAAGCAACTCCCTTTTGAAGAATAGCAAAGGCATTATCCGTCTGGCCAAGGCGTTGATAAGTAGTTTCAATCAAACTATATTCGTCGGCAGAATTTAAGGTTTGAACTTTATTGTATATATTTAAAGTTAGCTGGTTATCATAACGACTGTTTGGTAAAAGTGAGTTAGCTACAAGATGGGTCCAAGCATCCTGATAGTCTCCATTAACATAAAGTGAAGCCGCGTAGTTCAACTGGCAAAATGGATTATTATTATCTAAAGCCAATCCTTTTTCAAACTCTGCTTTTTCTATGCTTGATAAATCTGTTTGTGTATTTTGGTAATCAGAAGCAAAACTATTGACCTTCGCCAATTAGCTTGAATATGGATTAATTTTGTGCTACCATGAAGGTATATGAAAAACAAACATATATCTTCAGGGTCTCGCAAACGGGATCCACAGGCGCTGGAGTCGCGCCGCAGACAAGCCATCAGGCTCCATAGCCAGGGCAAAAGCCAGTATTTTATAGCCAAAAAGCTAAAAGTCAGCTTTGAGGCGGTCAGTAACTGGGTGGAGCTCTATAAAGATGGCGGTTTAGAGGGCTTAAAAAGCAAGGGCAGGCCCGGCCCCAAGCCTCAACTGGATAATGAAGACCGGAGAAAGCTCAAAGCCGCTATCTTAAAGGGCCCCAAAGCCCTGGGTTATTCCACCGACTTATGGACACTTCAAAGGATCGGCAAGGTAATTAAAAGCATCAGTAAGGTTAACTACCACCCGGGCCATGTCTGGAAAATTCTCATCTCTTTGGGCTTTTCCTGCCAAAAGCCTGAAACCAGAGCCAAAGAACGCGATGAGTCAGCCATCAAAGCCTGGAAAGTTCAAAGCTTTCCGGCCTTAAAAAAAATGGGCTGATAAACACCTGTATTTACTGGGCTTCCACGATGAGTCGGGAATTTCTGAAAAACCTACTGTCAGAAGAACCTGGTCTGTGGTGGGCAGGACGCCGATAATACAATCCACGGGCTCTTGGGCGACAATGAGCCTTTCCGGGACAATTGTTTGTACCCCTAAAGGCAATAATCCCCGGTTGTTTTTAAAAAGCCTGCCCCATAGCGTCAAATTTCCCGATGTTATTGACTATTTAAAAGAACTGAAACGCCACTTAAAGGGTAAGAAGCTGTTGTTGTTTTGGGACGGACTATCGGCGCATAAGGCTAAAGCGACGATAGAATACCTCAAAACTCAAAAGCATTGGCTGAAGGTGGAGCGGTTTCCGGCTTACGCGCCGGAACTCAACCCGGCCGAATACCTGTGGTCCGCTATGAAGAACAAACATTTATGCAACCTGCGGCCCAAAGGCTTGCCGCTGTTAAAGGCCGCGGTTGGCAGGAGTTATCGTAAAATCAGGAATGACCGGGAACTGTTACGGGGATTTCTGAGAGCCTCGGTACTCTATGTTTAAGACTATTCAATCTAATTGGCGAAAGTCAATAGTATCTATAACCCCTAAAAAACATTGTATAGTTGCTTGCTGTGGGTATTGAGCAACGGTTCTTTCAGTAGACTGACGTAAGTCAAGGAGTGTGTTTTGTTTTTCACTTACCTGAATATACCCTTTATAGATATCGGAATTATTCCAATCCAAGAGCCACGCCTGGTTAAAACTTTTTATTGCTGTATCGTAATCTCCCTGATTTAAAGATTGGTTAGCAGTCTGAACTAAAGTGGCTGCAGCTGCTGTGCGACCCCCAGACACTTGGCTCGCCGTATTTATAAAATCAGTATCAGCTTTTTGCTCGGCCGCGGTTTTTTGGTAGCCGCCATACATTGGCAAAACATCAATATCTTGTGGCTGGGTGTCTGTTGGTTTAACATCCCCAAGATTTTGATTGAGCAAAGTGGGTGTAATTTTTTTTGTATGACTTATCAATAGCCAACCAACTCCTGCTAAAACAATAAGAAAAATAAAACCGACTACTAAAATCTTAAAAACCGGAACTTTGTTTGCATTAGAGGAAAGGGGCAGTGTTGGACTCTGAAATTGGGCGACGTGCGCATTATTAGAAAAAGCACTGTCTATATCTGCCACAGGCCAACCCGCGTTGACCAAATTTTGCCTAATAACTTGGTCGTTTATTCCAGCATTCCGGTTTTGTTTTATATAATCTAAGGCTTCTTGATTTAGCATAGACTCAATTTAGTATTAACCCTGTCCTTATTGGTAAAAAATTAAACCCCCATCAAGACGCTTGTGTTACCCTGTGCGCTTGTAATTTGGTTCAAGAGTTGATTCAGTTGTTCGGCTCTTTCTTTTGGCTGGCCAATAAGCGCGATACCGGCTGACCTGCTGCTAGAGCGGCCTCCAAGAGAGAATGATCGCGGAGCGTTACTGGTAACAAAGGCTGCATTTTCTACACTAACAGTAGCAATGCCTAACATTCTTTCAATAATACCTTGTTTATTGGTAACATTCTGGATTGATTTATAAGGCAAGTGGTTTTCTGATCTGCTAATTACGCCTGTGCGGAGTAAAATATAATCAGGTAAAAACTCAAAATAATAACTGCTTTTCCAAATCAAGACCCAAATTATTCTTCCAAAGAAAATAAGTAAAAAAAGTAAAAATGCATAGCCTAAGATAGCTCCTGCATCAGTAGAATTTACTGATGAAGAGGAAAATACATCCACGGCAAGCCTGCCAATCCAGCTGCCAAAAATCAACGTTAGCAGCAGACTATAAAAGAAGGCACCTATTATTGCGCTAAATGTCCATGCACCGCTAATGGGAAAAGTGTCGCTGGAAACTTTTGTAGTCGACTGAAAGCTGGCTGCCCGTGGAGGCATTGGAGCTGCCGGAGCCATGCCTGCAGGTTGCCCAGGAGTTGGAACACCAGATGACATACTAACACCTTGAATTTTTGCCAGCAAAAAATTTTTAATGGCTTCGGCTACATCTTTTTCAACACCGTCAATATGAGCTTCAATGCCGGAAGTTACGGTAGCGCTAGCAATATGGACATCATATAATCCCATTAGTCTGTCTAAAAAATCTTGGTCAACATATACATCCTGGATTTTGGGATATTGCACATGAATTTCTGTAGGAGTAAAAACTCCTTTTTTGATTGTTACAAACTGGTCGCTACAATCATAGTAATATCTTTTGATATAGGTTTTTATGTACCAGGCATTTAAAGAGATAATTGCCGCATAGGAAATTAGAGTACAAACAAAAGCATAGCCTAAGTAAGGCAATATTGAACCATTACTACTGCCATTACCGCCGCCGAGGGCAAGAAATACTATAAACCCAATAGCTAAACCTGGTATAATCGCAAGAAAAAAATAAGTAAACAGGTTCGGAAAAATTTTTTTCCAGAACTTTTTAGGGCTTAAGGGATACTGCATTTGGAAACTAGATTGTTGGTCCATTTGGTTTTTTTAATTCTTAATAATTTTGCTTACACAAAGCCCCGTGTCAACGAGGCCTTGCGGCCACATACCCGTTTCCGAGCAAGACCTTGAGAGGACGCTGAACGCGGGGTTCAGTATCTCTCAAGGGTTTTATGCCATGCCCATATTGCTATAGGTTTAGGCAATTAAATTGTGCCTTGATTATAACACTTTTTAAAATTTTGTAAAATTGCTTGACAAGGTACTTATACACCTGCTAATGTATAAATACATTTTGACTCCGTAAGGAGTTCCGAGGCCTCCCGAAAGGGAGGCCGTTATTTTTTAAAAGCCACCGGTTATTAGGCCAGTGGCTTTTTACTTGTTTAAGTCAGCTTGCGGAATATTTGCTGCAGATTTTCAAAGTCTGATTCTTCCATTTTGTCCACTAATCGGAGCAGACGCTTACTGCTTAACACTCTAATTTGAGATAAGTTAGCTGTAAATTTTGTTTGGTTGCGCTCAAAGACAAATCTGTAGTCGCCAGGCTTAACCTGGCTAGACAGAGGAACGGCCAAAAACATTTCAGCGTTAAACTTTTTAAGGACTAACACCGGACGCTCAAAGTTTTTGTGCTTGCCGTTTTGCTCGCTGCCAATGTTCTGCCCTAAGCTCACCCACCAAATTTGTCGCTCTTTAAAATAAATAGCTCCAGGGTCATGGTTAAGGTGAATACTAAGTTTTAGTTTTGCCCACTCAGTAAAACGTTGAATGGTGATTGTTATGTTGTTTTCCATATAATTTTATTTTACCACAAATTAATTTAAGGCTAAGATTGGCTGTTTAGATAACTCTGTATTGCCGCGGAAACGATAAAACTGCCTGGCTACGGCCGTGCCAAACAACATAGTGTAAATTCTGGAGCTGTCCAAGCGCGAGTGGCCAAGTACGTTAGAAATGTTGTGCTCGTTGGCTCCGTTCTCCGCCATATCACGGCCAAGCATATGCCTAAGCATATGAGGGTTAATATCCACGCCTGCCTTTTTGGAATAAATCCTAAAAAGTTCATCGATACCGGACAAAATAAAAACTCCCCTACAGAGGGGAATTTTTTTATCGAGATTAAGCCTTTTTTACAACTTTTTCTTTTCTGGTTCTTGGCGTATTGTCCTGCCTGTCCCTTACGTAGTAAAGTTTGGCGTGGCGGACTTGAGGGGATTTGGTGATTTCCAGTTTGACGATGTTGGGGGAATGAAGCGGATAGATTCTCTCCACGCCCACGCCGTAGGAAATTTTGCGCACCATAAAAGTACCGTTAACGCCGCTGCCGCCCTTGCGGGCAATCACCAAACCTTCAAAAACCTGGACGCGTTCTTTTATGGTTACCTTTTTGGTCTTCTGGTCTTCAATATAATCTTTAATCCGCTGGTGGACCTTAACGGTGTCGCCCGGTTTAAAGCTGGGCAGAGTTTTTAACTGGCTGTCGGAGACATTTTTTACAATTTGCATGAAATCATGAAGTATGAATTATGAAGTATTCCGCCTTGGGCGGACTAATTCCTAATTCTGTTAATTTATAATTGTTTAACAACTTTACTGTTTAACCCAATCAAAACTTTTTTAAGATCATCCGGAAATTCTGACTCTGCTTCTATCCAGGAATCGTCCGGCAACTGAACTTCTATTTTTTTAGCGTGCAGGAATTGTCTTGTAAGATTTTTTAAAAAACCTCTTTTCCCGCCGTATAAGCTGTCGCCCATAAGCGGATGTCCAATAAATGCCATATGCACCCGAATTTGATGCGTTCTGCCTGTATGCAATTTTACCAGAATTAGGGTGTAAGTGTCAACACCGGATTTATCGGAAAAATCAGATACATCGGAAGTCGGATCCGAGCTTTCCGATTCTCCGATTTTCCGATTTTTCTGATTTAAATACTCCAGAACTTTATACTCAGTTACCGCCTCCTTGCCCTCCACCGGATTTTTCGCAGTCTGTTTCCTAAAATCTGTTTTGCTTTTGCCAATGGGCGCTTCTATAAACCCGTGCGGCTTTTCCACCCGGCCGGAAACCAAGGCTATGTATTCTTTTTTTACTTTGCGTTCCGCGAAAGCGTTTTTTAAATGTTCGTACATTTCCTGGGTAGCGGCCACCAAAATTACGCCGCTGGTATCTTTATCAAGCCTGTGCACAATCCCCGGCCGGTGCTCCTCGCCGACTAAGTGGATATTTTTTCCGCCGGAGGCGGATCCGCCTCCGGCGGAAAAATGATACAAAAGCGCGCTGGCCAAAGTCTCCCCTTTAAACCCGGCTCCCGGATGAACCGTTAATCCTGCTGGCTTGTCTACAATGAGCAGGCCGTGGTTATTGTATAAAATCCTCAGCGGAGTATCTGTAGGCTTAAGTCCTGTCTGCCGATTGCTGTCTGCCGATTGCCTGTAAGCTATTTTGTCATCCAGCCTGACTACAAATTTGCTTTCTGTAATCAATTCCCCGTTAACCTCCACAAGGCCACCCTCTATGTCGCGCTGAATCCGGCTCCTGGAAATATCTTTTATTTGCTCCGCGAGATATTTATCCAGGCGCGTTTTTAAGGCTTCGACGATGAATTCATGTGTAGGCATAAAATTATTTATCTCACAGGTTTTTGCGGTTTAAGCTTTGCCCCCAAATACATTAAAGGCAGCATCCTGACCCCCGCTACCAAAAATTCTTTAATCGCGTAAATATTTTTTAACAGTGGGCTATTATATCGGCCGTTAAACCTGCGGAAAGACGTATTAACTACAATATCCGGATCAAAAATAACATTACCCAACCGGCTGACTCTTTTCCCCATTTGCCAGTCCTGACCCCAATTAAATCCAGGAGCAAACCCTCCTATTTTTTTGTAGACATCCGCGCGGACTGCCATATTACACCCTGCCAGGCCTTGATGTCGTTTCTGAAAATACTTAACATAAAACCTGATTAAAAAATCCTGAAAAAGAATATTTGCCCATTTTGGGCCATCGTAATAAAAAAGACCTCCGCCGCCTCCTGCTACATTTTCCCCGGAATTAAAAATCCCGTTTAATTTAGAAAGCCAATCGGCCCGTGGCCTGGTATCGGCATCTGTGAAAGCGAGTATTTCCCCTTTTGCTTCGCGGCAACCGGTAATTAAAGCGTAAGAGACGCCTCTTTGAGGTTCGGGGATAACTCTTACTCCCAATTTTTGGGCAATTTTGCGGGTATTATCATTACTGCCGTTGTCGACAATAATTATATCAAACTCACCCCGATAATTTTGGCCCTTCAATGCTGAAATGCAATCCGCAATATATTTTTCTTCGTTAAGGGCGGCAACAATTATCGAGAAGTAGTATAACTTTTTAATTTCCATACCTTTAGATAATCAATAGTTTTTAAAGACAGTGATAATATCTGTCAGAAAATCCTTCAAAAAAACACGCTGATTATGCCAGTCCGGCTTTAGAGGCTTAAACATATATCCCTGTTCCCGCAGGGCTTTAATAATAACCGGCAAAGCTTTTACGGTATTTTCCCGGTTCCCCGGCAATGTTCTGTTGCCGTCATGGAGCAACACCACGGCCCCGGGAAAAGCTCTCGCGATAACGTGCCTCGCTATAAATTCCGCGGATGGTTGCCACCAATCAAAAGCCGTAATATTCCAGGAACAAACGGCAAAACCTGCGGCCAATAAATTAGCCCTGAGACGGGGAAGCGTTATACCCCAGGGAGAACGGTAAAGCAATGATGTAATATTCGCATAATTTTTTATTAGCAGTTCCGTCTGCTCAATTTCGCCAAGCAGGTTTCCGGTAATTACTTTCCAAAAATCGTGCGAGTACGTATGGTTACCAAGGGAATGACCCTCTGAAACAACCCTTGCTACACTTCCGGCGTTTCTTTCAATATTTTTGCCGCAAAAAAAGAATGCAGCCTTGGCATTGTACTGCTTTAGTATATCCAAAATTTTAGAAGTGTGGGGCTCAAGCGGCCCGTCATCAAAAGTTAAATATATCACCCTGTCCTGAGTTTGGTCCATAATCTATTTTTGATTTTTAATTAAATCCGGCCGACGTTTTTTTGTGCGCTTATATGATTCTTTATTCCTAAATTCTTCTATATTTTTATGATGTCCGGTCAGTAAAACTTTGGGAACTTTTAACTTTTTACTTTTTACTTTCCACTCATACGGCTTTGTATACTGCGGGTGCTCAAGCAAATTTTCCGAAAAAGATTCGGCCACGGACGATTCATCTTTGCCCAAAATTCCGGGCCTAAGCCGCATAACCGCTTCGCTTATTACCAAAGCCGGCAGTTCGCCGCCCATTAAAATATAATCGCCAATGGAAATTTCCTCGTCCGCGAATTGCCTAATGCGTTCGTCAAAACCTTCGTACCTGCCGCAGACAAAAATTAACTCGTCATATTTTGCCAACCTATGAGCGTCTTTCTGCTCAAACTTTTTTCCCTGCGGCGTAAGCAAAATCACTTTCTGTTTCTTTCTAACCCCTAACCCCTTAGCCCTTACCCCTTGCATTGCTTTAAACAATACGTCAGCACGTAATACCATCCCCACACCCCCGCCATAAGGCCTGTCATCCACGACTTGACGATCGCCTAAACCAAAACTCCTTAAATTTACCGGCCGGATATCCAAAAGCCCCAAACCGACCGCCCTTTTGACAATGCCAAAATTTTCCAAAAAATTTTCTATGAATTTTGGAAATAAAGTTATTATTTTTATGGTCAATTTCTTCTTCACAAGGGTTGCCCTTGTGCAACACAAGGGCAACCCTTGTGGCACGTTATCGTTATCAATTACATCTTAACAAAATAACCCCACTCTTGCCACGTAGATTTATTTTACGTGGCTTGCGAGCAGGGTTATTTATTTTAGATTCAGCGTCTTTCCGCGTTAAATTCCGCGTATTTCCGCAACCTAGAGTTTAAACTCGTCAATGGAATCATCGCTCACGCTTTGGCCCATTTGGCCGCCGCCCATGGAACCGTTCATGCCGCCCTGGTGGCCCATGCTCGGCCCGTGGCCCATTCCCATACCGCCTTCGCGGCGCGGTCCCCTGTGGGAACCTTCGGGTTCGTAAATTTTTAAGTTGACGCGGGCTTTGTGCTTGGCGCCAACGACTCTTAAAAGAGTGCGGATAGCTTTGGCAGTCTGGCCCATACGGCCAATAACCTGGCCCATATCTTCGGGGTTTAAGTGAAGAGTAATCAATACTCCCATTTCATCCACGACGCGCTCGGTTTTTACATCCTCGGGATGGTCAACCAACGCTTTTACAACAAACTCCACAAATGTCTGATCTTGCTCCATATAAATGCAATTTCTGGATAGCGTAATTCTGCTACGACCTTTACCCCGTTAGAGAATATATCAGTGGAGCTGAATTTATCTCCCCGTCTCTTTTACGCGGTTTACTTCTAGCGTGTGCTATCTTAGGGATATTATAATTGATGCAAAAATGCGTGTCAATAAAAAACTTCCGCCCCTAAAGGCGGAAGTTTTTTATATTTGATACTATTGCGCCGGGGTTTCGGCGGACTTGGATTCTTCCGCGACAGGAGCCTCTATCTTAGCTTCAACTTCGGCAACCGCTTCCCCAACTTCAGCCGGAGTTTCCGTTGCCGCCGCCTTGGCTTCCGCCGCCGGTTCAACGGGCTTTTTGGGAATGCTGAAAGCTTTTACTTTTGTTCCCTGCACAAACCCTTTGGTTACAAACAGATTATGCATGGTTTCGCTTAGCTCCACCCTTTGGCCAATCCAGTATTTAACCCGTTCTTCCCTGACCTGGAAAGTTTTCCTGCGGGGATTATAACTGCCTAAAATTTCCACAAACTTTTTCTGCACCGGCGCTTCCTTTTCCGCCAGCACAATCCTAAAATCAGCCTGGTTTTTTTTGCCGGTACGTTGTAAACGAATGGTTAGCATAGAAAATATTAAAAGGTATTAATTGATATTGCGGATATTAAGATATTGTCGTAAATGAATTAAAATCTCTTAAGCAGCAAACTCAGAGAATCTTTAAATCCATTTAAATAACTACTTGAGCGTGCTGATATTCTAGCATTTAGCCGATTGATCGTCAACCGCCAGAACATCGCCGTGTAGTGTGCCTATTTATGGGCGATCACAGATTCTTTGACGCCGATAGATCTGCACGCTACCACAAAACCCTTATTGACTCTCTCTCCGGACAGTGTGATTGGATATTCCACTGACGAAATCATAACTAACTTCGCCGTAGTCCACGAGATCGCCCTGCAAAGACCGGCTATGATTTCCAGAAGTCTTACCGTTAAATGCCTCTTGGATCAACTTGCATGAAAGCTTGCCATTATCTTCCGTGGCACAATCGGGTGTCACGGATCAGGCCTGAGCTAAATGCCCAGGTCTTTTTCTTTTAACTAAAATACCATAATACTTTTGGACGGCCGCTCAAAAGTATTATGGTCTCTTGCTGTGGCGGTAAATCCAAAATATTAGGCCGATGACAATTAAAAAAATTACAGCTAAATCCAAATGCTGGAATTTACTATGTAAACTTTCCCAATTCTGTCCCAATTTCTCTCCCAAATAAGCAAGCCCAAGGCTCCACAAAAAGGAACCCAAAAGCACGTATACTAAAAACTTTTTAAAGGGAGCTTTGGTTATACCCGCGGCAAAGCCTATGAAGCTGCGGACAATGGGCAGTAGCTGGCCAAAAAAGGCGGCTTCTGCGTCAAACTTTGTAAAAAACTTTTCCGCCAGGCTTAAATCGCCGTGCAAAATTAAAAGATATTTTCCGTACTTTGCAACCAGGGGTCGGCCGCCAAAATCGCCAATATAATAAGCAACCGATGAGCCGATGCAGCTGCCCAGTCCGCCGACAATCGCGATAATAAAAATATTAAACCTGCCGGTTCCGGCCAAAAAACCCGCGAAAGGCAAAATAACTTCACTCGGAATTGGAACGGCCACGGTCTGCAGGGCCATTAAAAAACCCACGCCGGCATAACCAAGGGTGGAGATTATATGGATAATGATGTTGGTGAGAGAAGAAAGGAGAGCAGACATAAAAATATCAAATTACAAATACCAAATTTCAAATGAAATCCAATCAGTAAAATTTCAAACACCGTCACCGGACATTTGAAATTTGTAATTTGATATTTGAAATTTATTTAGCAAACTCCTTCGCCTGCTCAAGTTTAACCGACAACAGCTTAGATACCCCATCATCCCCCATAGTTACCCCATACAAAATATTGGCCTGGGACATGGTTTCGCGGTTGTGGGTAATGGTAACAAATTGGGTTTGGTGGGCAAGAGTTCCCAGGATTTGGCCAAAACGTATGGTGTTGGCGTCGTCCAAAGCCGCGTCAACTTCGTCTAGGACCACAAAAGGAGAGGGAAAGCAGGACAGCAAAGCGCACAACAGGGCTATGGAAGTAAGAGCCCGTTCGCCGCCGCTCAGCGCCTGGATGCTGGCCAGCTTTTTGCCCGGCGGCGTGGCTTTAATATCTATGCCAGTAATACCGGAAGAAGCCTTGCCGTATTTTTGTAATAATTTTTCTTCGGGTCTTAATGTTTCCGATTCATTGACCGCGCTCTCCGATGCGTCTTCGGTGGATTCGGCAGAAATCGACTCGTCTTCCTCATTTTTTACCGGGCTTAAGTACGCCCGCCCGCCGTTGAATAACACCCGGAAATAAAATTCAAATTTTTCGTTAATCTTATGGAAAGACTCGTTAAACCTTTGCTTTATGTGGCCGTCCAATTCGTCTATAATTTGCTGCAAGTCCGTGACCCCCTGCTTTAAATCGTTAACCTGAGCGCTCAAATTGGTATGCCGCGCCTCGGTTTCCTGATACTCCTTTAAGGTTAAGTCATCCATTCCGCCGATGGTATCCAGCTGGTTTTTCAGCCGCATAATTTTGGCTTCCAAATCCGCGGTTTGGTTTTCCATTTTAATGTCGGCAAAACCCTGCCACTCCCGCTCGCCCAAAATTCTTTTTACTTCCTCGGCCAAGACCTGCATTTGGGTGTCAATTTTGGCCTTTTCTATATTAATTAACGATTCCCGGTCTTTGACCCCGGAAAGCTGGTCCTGCAAATCCCTGAATGAATTTTCGGTTTCACGCAGGATTTTCTGTCTGGCGTCTTCCGAAGCGTAATATTCCCTTAAAATATTTTCCACTTTGATTATTTCCGCGCCCAAAGCGTCAACCAAAATTTTTATTTTTTGCTCCTCGCTTAAAAGATCATTCCAAAATTCATCCGGCGAACTGCTTTGGGCTTTTTTCAGTTCCAAATCCAGGTGGAATTTTTGCTGCCGCAGGCCCGAAAGCTCCCTTTGGGAAAAATCCAGCGCGATTTTGTTTTTGCTCATATCAAGCTGTGCCGCGTTAACGGCGCCGCTTAACTGCTCCTTTTGCTTAAACAAACCGTCCAATTCCTGTTTTATTATAAGCATTCCGGCCTGGGGGTCCAAAACCGCCGCTTTGGCCGCGGTCTTAAACTTTAAAAACCCGCTGTTTAAACCCCGGGCTTTTAATTTTATTTCGTCCAGATTTTGGGCCGCGGGAAGATTGTTATAAAAATCATTCCAGATATTTTCCAAAACCTCCAGCTCTCTACCCAAAACGCTCCAGTCAATTTGCGTCGGCTGGCTTAACTTTTGCGACAACTCATCAAGCTTTTTGTTGACCGCTTCCAGAAACTGAAACTGGGCTACAAAACCTTTTTCTGCTTGCTGATGTTCTGCCTGAATTTGCAGGATTTTGGCCGTTACTTCTTCAATTTTTCCGGCGGCTGTGTGCGCCTCAACCTGCAGGCTTTGGGCGTCGCCGGAAACCGCGGTCTTTTGGCTTTGCATTTTGCCGCGGACCAAGCTTAAATCCTCCAACAGCTTATTCTTTTGGCTTTGCAGTTTAGCCATTTCTTCCTGAACCGCGTCAAACTTCCCCCCGCCCTGCTGAACTCCAGATTCCAAAACTTCCGCCTGCCCGCGCAAAACCGCGGACCGGTCTTCCAAAACTTTCTTTTGCCGGCCGGTATACTGCAGCTGCGTTAAAATGCCATCCAAGCCGTGCCTAAGCTGCCAAAAAGCGCCGCTAAAAAATTCCCGCTGGTAAATTTTCAGCTCCTGTTCAACTTCGGCCCGCGCTTCCATTTTTTTTGCCTGTCTCCTTAAAGATTTCAGCCTCGGTTCTATTTCCGCGATAAGGTCTTCGGCGCGCATTAAATTTTGCGCTGTCTGCTCCAAACGTCTTAAAGTTTTTTCGCGCTTGAGGTAATAGCTTTTTACTCCGCTGGCCTCGTCCAGCAAATTTTTAATTTCGCCCGGTCCCTGCAAAATCATCTGGTCAATGGTGCCCTGGCCGATAACAGTGTACCTGGAAGTTCCAATATTGCTTTTTAAAACCAAATCCACAATATCCAAAAGCCTTACTTTATTGCCGTTGAGCAAATATTCGCTTTCACCGCTCCTGTCAATCCTGCGGCCGATGCTGACTTCGGAGGCATCCACCGGAATGCGGTTATCGCTGTTATCAAAAGTCGCGGTGACTTCGGCAAAACCCTGCCGGGTCTTTTTATCACTGCCGGCGAAAATTACATCGTCGCTTTTTTTGCCGCGGATTATTTTGGGGCTCTGTTCGCCCAAAACCCACCTTAGGGAATCCGCCACATTGGACTTACCGCTACCGTTGGGCCCAACAATAGCAATAACGCCGCTACTGAACTCCATAGTGGTTTTTTGGGCGAAAGATTTAAATCCGTGGATTTCCAGGCGTTTCAGGTACATATTGACAAATACTTATTTCTTGTTAAAATTATACTATAAATTCTCAACCCCGTGGTTTTTGCACCACACTTGCGGAGGACTTTGCGAAAAAGCTTTCGGCCGTGACTCACAGTTACTGTGATTACAATTGGCGGAGGGTTTTTTTATTTTGGAAAAACTGATATAAAAAACTTTTGATCTGTTCTTTTATTTTCTTTAATTTGGGTTATAAATTCTTGTCCATCGGCGCTTCTGCCAAAAAACCTGTGGAAAACCTCATTCGGACGATTGGGATTTTGAACCGTTATAGGATCGTTTTTATTATTCTTTATTAATTCCAATGCGCACTGGTAAAATTTTAGCCTTCTGAACCTGTCAGCTGAATTGTTCTGGTGCAAATGTTCCCAAAAATAATCTAAAATATTTTATCGCCGTTAAAGTAGGCCGACCTTACATAAGGCTCGCGCTTGCTTTTCTTTTTAAATTTGCAAAAATATGGCTTTGGCCTTAGTATAAATTTCTCTATAATCGGTACCGGCTAATATTTCTATTTTTGTTTTATAAAACTTCACTTAAAAATTATTATTTTTCAATGCGTTTTCCGCCGCCGCAAGTTCCGCTTCCTGCTTACTTGGTCCCTGGCCGCGGCCGACTTCGGTTTGGCCGACTAAGGCGGCTACTACAAATAACTTATTATGATCCGGGCCGGTTTCGGAAACTACTCCGTAAGTTGGGGTTATGCCGCGTTTTTCCTGTACTAACTCCTGAAGTTTGGATTTGGCATCCATATAACTGCCGCCGGTAATAATCGCCGGCAATTCCACCAGAATTTCCCTGGCGATAAAGTTGGTGGTCTCCTGGTAGCCGGCATCCAGATACATTGCCCCAAGCACCGCCTCTATGCAGTTGGCTAAAATTACCTGCCTGGCGCGGCCGGTATCCCTGGCTTCGCCGCGCGACATCAATAAAAATTTTTCAAATCCAAGGCGTGAAGCAATCAGGCTGAGCATTTTATAATTGACCAGCGCGCTCCTAAAGTTGGTCAGCTCCCCTTCCGGATGGGGGTAGTTACGATATAGGTATTCCGTGGCCGCAAGTTCCAAAACCGCGTCGCCTAAAAACTCCAGGCGTTCGTTATGGGGCAGGTGGAAACCGCGGTTCTCGTTGAGGTAGGACCGGTGGGTAAACGCGGAAAGGTAAATGTCCGGGTTATTAAGTTTAAGCCCGAGGATTTTTTCCAGCTCTTTCTGGTCTAAAGATGGCATCAAAAGTAGATTTTACTTTTGACATTTGACCTTTGACGGCTGCGGAACGGAAGCAACAGTTAAAAGTCAATTGTCAATGATTAATTATTTCTATGGTGGACGCGGCCCGATTCGAACGGGGGACCTACTCGACGTCAACGAGTCGCTCTAACCAACTGAGCTACGCGTCCGGGGTTTATCGCAAAATCACCTTTCAGCTTCCAATGCCACCAGTTTAACAACGTCATTTTTCAGGCTTTCCGGTTCTTTTTCCCTCCTGATGGTTTCCAGGAACAAAAGCACCAAAAAACAGTTTAAAAAAGCCGCGGCCAAAACAACAACAAAAACCAAGGCTAAAAGCAATACCCATATTGTAGCAGAATGGGTAAAAACTGAAAACCCTGACAAAGAAAGGAAGTTTAGAAACACCCCGTGGACCAGGGCAAAACTAACGCCCTGCGCCAGTATCAGAATAAAGGCCGCGGCCGCGGCCAGGGAAATTTTTTTGTTCCAGGTTGATAAAGCCAGGGCTAAAGACCTGTCAAACGGCTGGGCGCATAAAACCGCGTAAAGCATTGCCAGAGTCGCGGTGGCGGCAATCAGGCTGGAAACAAGGGCCAAAAAAATCCAAGTCCCGTCAACAAAACGGGCGGCTATACTGAGTCCGACAGAGCAAAATATAACAGCAGTCGCGGTGGCGCAGCTTTGAATAAAAATATTTGCCGGCACAGGCTTTGGAACTTTTGATTCCGCGGCTTCTATTTCCAGCCAAAGCCGGGCCGTTACGGGCCCAAGCACCGCAGCCCCGGCTAAAAGCCAGAATAAAAAAGGAGAGACCAACCAGCGGGGACGGGCCAGCTCGCCGACTAAGGAAAAAGCAATTACCTGGATTAATGCCAAAGTCCACCGACGCGGGTAACAGCCGGTGGACACGAATGAGTCATAGGCGATTTGTCGCAATTTGGGCATACCAACTCCGAGATATTATTAACCAGGCTCATAGCGGGTTTGGGGCCGGAGCTTCCGTAACGTCAAACTCCGGGACGGTCTTTTTTCCGGCCGGAATGATATCTTTAACAATCTCATAAAACTGTTCCTGCTCCAAAGTTTCTTCTTTAACCAGCCTTTGAGCTATGATATCCAAATAGCTTTTGTATTTGATTAAAAGTTCGGTGGCGCGGGAAAGTCCGGCTTTCATAATCTTGGAAACTTCCTCGTCTATGGTTTTAGCCACGGATTCGCTGTAGTTTCTCTGTTCGGAGATTTCCCTGCCCAAAAATACCATGTCATGCTGTTCGCCCAGGGCAATAGGCCCAATCTCCTCGCTCATGCCGTAATTCATAACCAGCTTCCTGGCCATGCCGGTGGCAACTTTCAGGTCATTGGAGGCGCCGGTGGTCAGTTCATTGAACACCAATTTTTCCGCGGCGTAACCTCCCAGCAAAGCCGCGATTTCGTCAAAAAAGCTCTGGCGGGTGTGGGTATGCTTGTCTTCCACCGGCAGTTTCATGGTGTAACCCAAAGCGCGACCGCGGGAGATAACGGATACTTTGTGAACCGGATCGGAATATAGCAATACGCTGCCAATAAGCGCGTGGCCGCCCTCATGGTACGCCGTCAGTTCCTTTTCCTGGGCGGACATTACCATACTTTTGCGCTGGGGTCCCATCATAACCTTTTCAATGGATTCCTTAAGCTCGTAGGCCGTAATTTCTTTTTTGTCCTGCCTGGCGGCAAAAATAGCGGCTTCGTTAATCAAATTGGCCAGGTCGGCGCCGGAAAAACCCGGCGTGCGCTCGGCGATTTTGCGCAAGTTGACATCTTTGGCCAAAGGCTTGTTCTTGGAGTGGACTTTTAAAATTTCTTCGCGGTCTTTTATGTCCGGCAGGTCCAAAAATACCTGGCGGTCAAATCGTCCGGGTCTCAAAAGAGCCGGGTCCAACACGTCCGGCCTGTTGGTGGCGGCCATAACAATAACGTTGGTATCGGTTTCAAAACCGTCCATTTCCACCAGAATCTGGTTCAGCGTCTGTTCGCGCTCGTCATGGCCTCCGCCCACGCCCGCTCCGCGCTGGCGTCCGACCGCGTCTATTTCATCCACAAAAATTATGCAGGGAGCGTTCTTTTTGGCTTTTTTAAACAAATCCCGCACGCGCGAAGCTCCCACGCCCACAAACATTTCCACAAATTCCGAACCGGATATATGAAAAAACGGCACGTTGGCTTCGCCAGCCACGGCGCGGGCCAGCAAGGTTTTTCCCACGCCCGGACTTCCTAAAAGCAGCACCCCTTTGGGAATTTTGGCGCCCAAGGACAAAAACTTTTGGGGGAACCTTAAAAATTCCACTATTTCTTTTAACTCTTCCTTGGCTTCTTTGGCGCCCGCAACATCGCTGAACTTGACGCGGTTTTTGCGCTCGTCGTTAAGCTTTACCGAACTTTGTCCAAAGCTAAGCGCGCGATTGTTGCTGCCCTGAACCTGGCGCATCATAAAATAAACAAACAGAGAAACCAGAATAAACGGGATTAAAAACGGCAGAATAGCGTCGGCAATTCCGGCGGCCGTGCTGCCGTTGTCGTAGACAATTTTTACCTCATTCGGCATCAGGCTGCCAGCTGATACTCCGGTATCCTTAAAAAAACTAATTACGTCGGTGTTGCTGATTACCGTGGCCTGGTCTTCCGTATCGCTATTTTTAAGCTTGGCTGTAACCGTGGTGTCCGTAACCGTAAGAGTGTCCACTTTGTTCTGGCTGAGTAGGGTGGCTATGTCGGAAATCGGCACAGGGGTAACTTTGGTGTTCTGGCTAAAAGCGGCAAAAATCGCGGTGATTATAAGAAAACCGATTAAAATAAGGACAATATTTTTTACAATTTTTCCCATGTGATTGTGATAAGTTTATTAAGTCTGTAAGTTCTAACAGTATATTAAATTATCAGTAGGTTGGCAAGAGTGATAATTGACCGGCTTGATGATAACCATCACCATTGCTATATGGTGGTGGTTAATTCAATGGTGGGGACGGTGGGATTTGAACCCACAATCCTTTTCAGGAGCAGCGTCCTAAGCGCTGTGCGTATGCCAATTCCGCCACGTCCCCAAATAGTGTCAAGGGTCACCCTTGACACTGCCGTTATCCGAAACAATTTATTTATTTTAACAGTTTTATATGCTATCTGGCAACGTAAAAGCCGTCTCCAATAAAAATCCAGGAAGCGGCTTTGAATATTTCTCTATAGATTAGGAAAACCGGTATTACCCGTAAGCGCTCCGGAAAGAATGGCCACGAGCGTGTAAGCCATAATAATGATAACCAAGCCAAGCACAAAATTGATAATGGTTTTCTTTCCTTTTTCCGCTAGTTCCTCATTACCGCCGGCCGCCATATACCAGTAACCGCCGACCACCAGCATTAACACCGCCAAAACTCCGGCAAAGGTTAAAAGGATTTGAATGACATAGACCAAAAGAGCCGAAAGGCTGGTAGCGCCAGCAAGTCCCGTGGTTCCAAAAGGTGCTTGGGATGGCAGACAGAGGCCGTTAAGTAAAGAGTAGTTCTGCGGACAAGGTGCTGTAAAGGGAGATATGTTAGTAATGGAAGATGGTATTTGAGGAGTAGGAGTAGGTGTATTGGTCCCGCCATTGCACTGTTGGACAGCCTGACAGGTATTATTACTTCCCGACGTACCAAGGCAGCATATCAAGCCAGCACCACAGATATCTTGTGTCCCAACAACCGCGCAAGGAGTGCCTGCCGTGGCAGTACCAGCCGTTTGGGCCAAGGCAGTATCAAAAAAAGCAAAAAACAACAAGCTTAAAATAGTTAAAACAAAAAACTGAAAAATAAAACCTTTATTTTGATTTATTTGAAACATTTTAAAGTCTTTATTTATCTTCACTAAAGCTCCGGCGGATGATACTTTGTAAAAAATTAATTAAAGCCCATCAAAACCCATACCCACTATTACTACTCACCGTATTGGCAATGACGTTTATAATAACGTAGGAAAGGATTATCAGAATAATGCCGATGATGGCGTTGATTACCGTTTTTTTGCCTTTTTCCGCAGTTTCTTCGTTACCGCCGGAGGTTACGTACTGGAAACCGCCAATGATTACAAACAGTATGGCTATCACACCGGAAAAAGTCAGCAGTAACCTTACGACATTAACTATAAGATCACTCAAGCTCTGGGAATTATTCAAGCCGCCTGTGCCGAAAAGTGACTGCAGGCCCGTGGCATTTTGCAGGCCTCCGGTTACCGCGTTGCTTTGGGCCGAAGCCAGAACAGGAACAAACAAGGCCGCCAAAGTTAGTGTGTATTTTATAAATTTAATTTTTGATATTATTTTTTGTTTCATGGCATCGCTTAATAATCACAGGTCCGAAAGTAAAAAACTTTCGCTCTCGGGCCTGGCCCCAAGCTAATGTAAACTTGGGGCACATCTGTTAAAATTATTTCCGAACAGGTATCAAAGAAACGGTACGAAAAGTCGCTTTCGTGATGGAATTCCAGAATTACGTGACGATTGGCATAAAGAATTTTTGATGTTTAGCCAGAGAGCTAAGCGGAAAAAATTTTTATGACAAACAGCCGAAATTATGGGATTACAGCCGAAATGGACTTTTTGGAATGTTTCTTATCTTTACGGCGCGGTGGTAGAGTTGGGGCTGGCGACAAGGTTGGAGATTACGTTAATAATAACGTAAGACAAAATAATTATTACAATACCAATAATAGCGTTAATGGCCGTACTTTTACCTTTTTCCGCGGTTTCTTCGTTACCGGCGGAAGTGATGTACCAAAAGCCGCCGATTATCAAAAACAGCACGGCAAGAGCAAAAGCTATCCCCAAAAGCCAGTCTATTACGGTTTGGATGAGGCCGTTAACACTGGTAGACTGACAATTAAGACCGGTGCCGTTGCAAAGAGCCTGGTTGTTGCTTGGGCTAAACTGGGCGGTTACCAAAAACGGGGCGAACACCAGCAAAACAGCCAAAATAACTTCCGCCGCTTTAAGAAAATTTATTTTTTGCATTATTTGTTTCAATCTGTTCACCCCCTTCCAAGTTTAGTAGTGATACTAAAATTTAGTTGCTGTAATTATAGCATAAAATATAAGAATCAAAAAATATCGCCTTAAAAATCAGAACAGCCTGAGAATCGGGTTAATCGGAAAATTTTGATGGAAAAACAACAACCGCAGTTGGCCCGTTTATGGGATGCCAACGCGAATGTACTGCGGGTTAATGCCCAAGCGTCAGCAAACTCGAAACCACTTTTACTATCGTAAAGGCCAAAATAATTACCACCAGGCCAATAATGGAATTGGTTATGATCTTCCTGGCTTTTTCCGACTGCTCCTCGTTGCCGGCGGAAGTTACATACAAAAACCCGCCAATGATTAAAAATATTATTACCACCGTCCCGGATATAGCCGAAAGGTAATTAATAACCTGCACCGCCAAGTCGCCGGCCGAGCAGTAGACGGGATAGCCGGTTGAGATGTTTACGACCGTGCCACTGGTAGTAGTGCTTAGGGTAAATTGGTTTTGGTAAGTCGTGCAGTTAAACGTCGCGCCCGCGCTAAAAGGCAACGCGCTTAAAATTAAAACATTAAAAACCGCCATTCCGGCAAACAAAAATATTTTTTTAAAATTTTGTTTCATTTTATTTTTTATTTTATTGGTGCAATCCCGTATCGGGCAGGTTGGTGCATGGATTCTGGTTTATGGTCAGGTAATTTAAAGGGTTGGTTAAGTCCAGTTTGCATTCAGGATGATTGGCAGGGGTCAAACTTCTGGTCAATAAAACATTGACTACAGTATTAACAAACATGTAGGCAAATAATATAAGCACAAAACCAATAACAACATTGGTTAAAGCATTTTTTCTTGCCGTAATAGCTTCCTCATTGCCCACGGAAATTATGAGATAAAAACCCTGATTGATTATCTGGTAAACCGCATACAACCCGGCCACGGCAATAAGCCAGTTGGTGGCCCTGGCAATCAGAACAAAAATATCCGTAACCGTGCAGGGGTTCTCGTTAATCCCGCCGCAGGGAACCAGCCCGTGGGCCGAGACTAAAAGAGGTACGGTTATAAAACCAAAAATAATTAAAACTAGCAGTAATTTTTGTTTCATTTGGATAAATACAACCTCATTATATACCTTTTTGTGCTAAATTTCTAATTATCCTAATTGTTCTAAGTGCCCTAAAAAGCACCAATGTCCAATGCCAAATGTCTAGTCGTGGCTGTCTTTATTAGTTACTTTTTGGTATATTTTATTGAAAATTAAATTCAAGATCAAATTTTCGGCCACTGGGACTTTCGACATTGGACATTATTTAGAGTACTTAGAACAATTAGGTTAATTAGAATAATTTTCTTACTGCCCCGCGTTCACCGTCTGCGCCTCCTCCTGCGCCTGGGTCAGGGCCTGCTGGGAGGTCATGCCTTTTAAGATGATGTTGTCTATCATTTCCCCGAAGATGTCGTCTATTTTTACCTGGTCTGGTTTGTAAAAAGTCTTGGCCGTTAAGTTGGCGTTGGCAAAAACGCCAATGTCCGGATCCTGGATCTGCAAAGCTATAAGGTCATTGCGGGAAGAAGGTTCTTTGTCGCTGGCGTAATATTTGTCCAGAGAGGCTTTGCTGGTCAAAAAATTCAAAAAATCCCAGGCCCAGGCGCTGTTTTTGCTCTGCTTGCTTACCACCTCGCCCCAGTAATTGGCAAAATTAACCGCCGGCTGGTTTAAATTTGGCTGCGGCACGGGAGCGACGTCAAAATTTAAGTTGGGATTTTTTTGTTTGATGGTGGCAGCGGTATAGGAATAGCTGTACAAAAAGGCGGCGCGGCCGTTGGCGAACGCATCTATGGAGTAATCGCTGCGCGCGTTCCAGTTATAATTTTGGCTGTAAGGATTGGCAAAAGAGGTATAAAAATTTAAGGCAGTCAGTCCCGGGTTGGCGCTCTGTCCGTTCTGCTGTACGGTGTTGGCAAAAGTCGGCTGGGTGCCGTCGGCAGTATAAGGCACCGCTCCCTGTTGCAGCATCAACAAATATAAAATGTCCACGGCGCGGTTGACGTTGTCGTTGGTGCCGGCGGCCAAACCGCTCAAGGTAAAGTAGCCGGTACTGTCGGCGCGTTTGATTTTTTGCGCATCCGCGGAAAGCTGGTCCCAGGTTTGCGGCGGCACGGCAATACCGGCGCTGCCTAAAATATCTTTATTATAATAAAGTCCCAGGGAATCTACGTACAAAGGCACTCCGTAAACCTGCTGGTTGAGCGTAAAATCGTTTACCGCCGCGTCCACAAAAGCGGTCTTGTAGTCGGTATAGGAAATAATGTTGCTGGGAGCCGGCGTAACTTTGTTGAGGTACTGCGGCAGCCAGTTGTTGTTGATGGCAAAAATATCCGGTCCGCTGCCGGAAGCCAGCGCGTTTATAAGGTCATCTGGATAAGTGGTAATATCCTTCTGCGTGTAAACAACCTGTACGTTGGGATGTTTTTGTTCGTACTGGGCAATCAACGGCTGTAAATCCTGGCTGCTTTCAAAAGGATCCCAAAAATTAAGCACCACGCGGCTGCTGCCCGCGCCGGACGAACCGCCGCCGCAACCGGCGGACAGAAGGCTGACAGATATTAGCGCCGCGACGATTTTTGTATATTTATTTTTTATTTTTGGTTTCATGTATTTTACGAATTATAAATTTGGAATTATGAATTAGGGGGCATTAAGTTCCCCGTAACTCATAATTCATTATTCCTGATTCAAATGCCTCAAATATTCTCCAAACTCCTCTTTCAGCTCGTCATGCTTCAAACCGAACTCCACCACGGCTTTTAGGTACTCCAGCTTGTTGCCTGTGTCATAGTACTTGCCGTTTTTAATTTCCACGGCGTAGCAATCTTTTTTTTGTTCCAATAAAATATTTATGGCATCCACGTAAACCAGTTCATGGGGCATGCTGCTATTTTCCAAGCGGCGCATACTCTCTTCTATGGCCTCAAATATTTCCGGGCTGTAAACCGCGCCGGAGACCACGGCATAGTCCGAGTTTATCATACCAACGCCCGGTTTTTCAATAATTTGCTCTATTTTTAAAATGCCCGCCTCTTTTTCTTTTCCCGCCGCGTAGCCATAGCGCTTATAGTCTTCCTCGCCGTCCATTCTAATGCTGCCTAAAACCGCGCTGCCGCCTAATTTTGTGTAAGCGTCTGCCAGCTGTTGGGAACGGCTGGGGTTGGCGTCTATAAAATCATCGCCCCACAAAACCAAAAAAGGTTCGTCTGCGATAAATTTGCGCGCGTTCCAAATCGGCGTGGCATTGCCCAACGGCCCTTTTTGCCTTACGTAATAAAAATTCGCCATTTCCGCGATTTTGCGGACTTGTTCCGCTTGTTCGTTTTTGCCCGCCTCAAGCAGTCTTTTTTCCAATTCAAAAGGATAGTCAAAATGGTCTTCAATGGTTCGTTTGTGCCAGCCGGTGACTATAATTATATCTTCAATCCCCGCGCTCACCGCGTCTTCCACCACATACTGGATAATCGGCTTATCTACAATAGGCAACATCTCCTTAGGCATAGCCTTGGTGGCCGGCAAAAACCTTGTCCCAAACCCCGCCGCCGGAATAATTGCTTTTTTGATTTTTTGCATAACTATATTATACTACAAAACCATTATTTTTACCTGCAAACCGGAATATGGCTTTACAAAACAGCAGTGTCAAGGGTCACCCTTGACACTTAATTGAGAGATAGTTGCCACATCGCCTCAAACAACTGCCTAAACGCCCGGCTGATTTCCGCGCTTTCAATACTGACAGTAAAATATTCTTTTTTTAAAGAAGTTATTAATACTTTATCGGCAAAAATCCCAATATCCACTTCAAAGGGCAAAAATGTTTTGGGAATCAGCTTTACCTGCCTGAAATTATTTTTTACTTTTTCCGCGTAAGCCCTGCCTTCCGGACTTTCATCCACCAATTCACGCATATGGTAATTTTCCGACAGTGGAATCATATCCATTTTTCTGAAAGTTTTTTTAAAAACTTCCTGGGAAAGCCCCAGCGTGCTCATATATAAAACTTCGCCTTTGGCAGGATGTAAAAATAACCAGGCAGAAATTGTTTAAAACAGTCCTTATTAATAAGGACTGTTTTAAATTGATACTTATTCACTTTTCGGCCTATACATTATGGCTTCGGCCAGGTGTTGGGTGGTGATGGTTTCGGCGGAGGCCAGGTCGGCTATGGTGCGGGAGACTTTTAGGATGCGGTGGAGGGAGCGGCCGGAAAAGTTGTAGGTTTTCATGGCTTGTTTTAGCATTTCCTGCTCGGCATCTCCCAGTTTGCAGTATTGTTTTATTTCCACTAAATTCATTTCGCTGTTGGTTTTGCTTTTACCAAAACGCAGGCGCTGAACTTCCCGGGCATGCTCCACTCTTTTTTTTATGCCATCAGATTTTTCAGCCGCCGTGGCATCCGCCATTTTTTCATAAGGCAGGCGCGGCACTTCCACGTGAAGATCTATTCTGTCCAGCAGGGGGCCGGAAATTTTTTTCTGGTATTTAAAAATCTGTCCCGGGCCGCAGACGCATTTTTTTGCCGCATCTCCCAAATAACCGCACGGGCACGGATTCTGCGCCGCCACCAAAGTAAATTTGGCCGGAAAAGTAAAAGTGCCGCTGGCCCGCGAGACCGTGACCACCCCGTCTTCCAAAGGCTGGCGCAAAGCTTCTAAAACGTTACGCGGAAATTCCGGAAATTCGTCCAAAAATAAAACACCGCGGTGGGCTAAAGTTATTTCTCCGGGTTTGGGATTGGCGCCTCCTCCAACCAAGGCTACATTGGAAGTGGTATGGTGCGGACTGCGTACCGGCCGGCTGGAAATAAAACTCCCCTGGAGTTTGCCGCCAATGCTGTAAATTTTTGTCAGCTCCAACGCTTCGTCCAAAGACAGGTCCGGCAAAATTCCGGACAACGCCCGGGCAAGTAAAGTCTTTCCCGACCCCGGGGGTCCGGAAAGCAGGATATTATGCGAGCCTGAAGCCGCTATTTCCAAGGCCCGCTTAGCCAATTCCTGTCCGGCGACATCTTTCATATCCAGCGCCGCCTGAAAATTTTTTAAAATCTTTTGCGGCTGAGCTTCCGGCTCTATCGGCAAAAGTTCAAGTCCCATCAAATGCCCGAGCAGCTGCTTTAAGTTGTCCACCGGATAAATTTTTATCCCCCCGACCAAAGCCGCTTCTTTGGCATTGGACTTGGGGACAAAAAGTTCCTTAATTCCGAGCCGCTTTGCCGTTATCGCAACGGCCAAAACTCCGGGCACGGCACGCAGTTGCCCGTCCAGCGAAAGCTCTCCCAAAAATATCTTGCCGGTATTTATACAGTCCAACTGCTCAGATGCCATAAGCACGCATAAAGCAATGGGCAAATCAAAATGGGTGCCGAGTTTGGGCACGTCGGCCGGTGCCAGGTTAACGCTGACGCGCGTGGGCGGATAGCTGCAGCCGGAATTTTTAATCGCGGCCTTAACACGTTCACGGCTTTCCTGCACGGCGGTATCCGGGAGACCCACTATAACCGTGGCGGGAAGCCCGTTGGTCACGTCGGCCTCTACTTCTATCAACTCCGCGTCCAGGCCTAAAACCGCGGCGCTAAAAACTTTTGAAATCATAAAAAGAAATGAGCAAAAATGACAAGAATGACAAAAGTGAGCAAATATTAACCGCAGCCTATTTTTGTCATTTTTTTAATTTTTATTATTTTTGTCATTATTACGAGCCATTAATAAAATTGTTATTCCAACGATTATATATCCGTCCGCCAAATTATAAACTCCTGTCCAGCGGTAAAAGCTGATATAAATAAAATCCCGTACTCTGCCGAGCAGAATCCTTTCCCCGATGTTGGATAAGGCGCCGGCTAAAATTAATACCCAGGCGGCGGCGGAACTTGGGGGGAAATTTTTATAATGCCCGGCAATGTAATAAATAATTCCGGCCGTGACCAGGAAGTAAATAATGTACATCAGCGGTTCTGGCACGGGCAGGCTAAAAGCGAAACGGTCGTTGAAGAATATATGTTCGGCAAAATGCTTTGCCAGTTGATCCAATACTATTAAAAATACAAAAAAAACGCCGGGCTTTAAAAAGACAGCGGCATTTTTTTGTGGGGCATCTTCCTGCATTTTGTAAAAATTAAACCTTGATTTTATATGGATTTATCAGCCCACGGCAAAACATTCAGCCTGTCCTGGGGAATTTCCCTGCCTTCGTCGTCGGTGCCGTATGTGCCGTTCTGAATTTTGGCTAGGGCCTTTTCTATTTTTGCTAAATCCGCCTCTACGCGGGCGATTATATCCTGGCTGACTTCGTTGTCTTCCACCTCCTGGGCGTTGGAGTCCAAATCTTCCCCTAAATGTTCATTGGGGTTTAGGCGGGCCAAATCACCGAGCAGTTTTTTTTGGTGATCCAGCAACTTTTGCTTCATTTGTTCTATAAATTGTTGTGTTGGCATAAAATGGTCTTAATTAAGATAGATTTATTATATATGATTTAAATTTTTTATACAATAGTAAAAGGCCCCATCGGGCCAACGTTATTTAAAAAAATAGGTTGCGGAGGGGCCTGTAACCGGGTTTCGATCGGCTACGTGCCACTCAAGATTTAAGACCTAAACTATTTAGACCCTAAACCTTGAGTAGCAGGCAACACTCTGTCGAATTCCGGCCTTCCCGATCGTAAGATACGGGAGAGCGTCTGAATTCCAATCTGATTTCAAACTGCACTTCAAACTTCTCTTCTGGTCGTTTTATGGACCTTAACAATAATTATATCCTATTTTGGAATATAATTTGCCAGTTGTTCGGTAAGAACATCTGACCTGCATATTTTTGTTTTTGTTTTTCAAACAGCCTGGATTGGACAGGCTTTGACGAGAAGTTTAAAGGAAAAACGCTTTTAACCTTTTAAAAGCCATTTTCCTTTGTCCAGTTTGATATTGACTGTAAAAATTGTTAAAGAACTTTTGGTTTCCAAAGTTACCCACAAATTAACTATACATTTATAATATCAGGCTTATATTGATTTGTCAATAAGAGAAGGCTTTTTAGTATCAATTCTGCTTATTTAAAGCATTTATTAGCGCTAAACATGCTAAATTAACATTTTTAAGGCTTAGGATAATGTGTGGATAACTTGGGGACTATACCTTTGTAGCAAGAAAGCCATCAAAACTTTAGTAAAACAGGGTTTTGCATGTTGTCACGGGATACTTTATGGATTACTCCTTAAATACCGCATTAGGGATGGTTTGGAAGTAATCTTTAAAAATTTTAGCGTAAGGTTTTGCCAGTTTCGCGTCAATTATGTAAATATCCTTAAGTTCCGGGGTGTAAAAAAACTTTAACAGGCTGTGGAAATTATACAAAGCTTTTGGCAGCGAGTAGTCTTCAAAAGCATTGGACAAGGTTTGGCCCAGGGCTTCCTGGTAAGGGTGCGTGAACTGGTCAAACGGCAAACGACACAAGACCAGGGTTTTTACCTTAAGATGGCTTACCGGAGCCAGGGAATTTGCCGAAGTCAAATGTTTTAAAACGAATTTGTCGGTGCATAATAAAAGGCTGTTTTGGCGGATGGAAAAGTTGCGGAAAATTTTATTGCTGCCGCCGGAATTATTCTGGGCCAGCACAGTGGCGGTGGTTTTTAAAGCCTGATAGTTTTGGTCGTAAAATTCCCGTACCTGGAGCGGGCCGGCAAATAAAATAGCGGCCGGCAAAGCGTCCTTTTTGTCTGCAAGTTCAGCCAGTTCGGAAAGCTGGGGAGGCTTGGCCAGACAATGATAATTAATTTTTCTGCCGCTGCCGACATGCGGGCTTTTTACACCGTTAAACAAATCCCCCCGCGCGGACTTGGGGCTGACGCCTGTCTTAATTGCTTGCGGCAAAAATTGCCTGAATTTAAAATCCCCCAACCCAAGCCGCCAGGAAAAAAATTCCGGCAAAACTTTACTATCCAAACAATCGGCGAAACCAAGATTTGGAAAAGGCATTAAAACCTTTTGGACTATTTCCGTTATATCCAGCGGCTGGCTTAAAAAAGCGCAGCGGTTTGGGGAAATTTCAATCCATTTAACTCGGTTGGCTTCAAGTTTAAAAAAGTCCGGCAAGCTGGCGGAGAACGCGGCTACCTGGTCCGATTGGAAAATTTCGTTCGCGCGGGACAACTTGGAGGCGTAATTTTCGGCCGCGCCTTTTATTTTTTGGTAACTGTCTTCACTTTCGCTCTGCCGGGAAATTTTATAATAAACAAATCCCGGCGGGTCGGATTGCAGCAGAGCGTTAACCAAACCAAAAAACAAGTCGCCCGCGGCCAAAGCTTCCCGCGCCGGAGTTTTATATTTTTCTTCTCCCAGTTCAAGTTCAAAATTATAAAAAGACCTGAGAAGATAATTAATATAACCCCAGCTGATTTTAGTGCCGATATTAGCCGTTATGGCAGATTCAAATTCATTCAGCCCGCAGACCACCACCTGGCGTTGGGAATATAAACCCCGGGCGGAAAGTTCCAAAAAGGTTGTCTGGTCGCAGGCCAAGAGTCCTTTGGTGTTTTGTTCAACAAGTTTTCCGCCGGAAATCAAACTTTTAAACTGGCCGCCGAAAAACGACAGATTCAGATCCAGCAGGCTTTGGCTCTGCCAGTTGGTTCTTTTCCAGACCAGAATCTTCAGGATAAATTTTACTTCTTCCGGAGACAGCGACGGCTTTTTTAGCAAACGGCTGAATTTTTCCCCGTCAAAACTGGACTCCGGCAAAAACACGGGATGATCAACCAACCCCTGGCGATACAGGTTTAAAACTTCCTGCGGCTTGGGGACAACCAACAGGGCGGCGCCTGATATTTTTTTTAAAGCCTGGGCCAAAAACCCAACATAATTTTGACCCAATGGAAAGTTGAGGATTTCCTTAGCTTCAAAGTTAAAACCGATTTTTGTATTTTCTGAACTTTTTATTTTTTTTACCGGTTCATCTTCTGAAAATTCCTCAAACGATACAGGCGGCAGACTTACGGCAAGCAAGCTCTGCCAGGAAAAATTATGAGGCTCAATCAATTTTTGAATTTGCCGCTTCAACATCTCCGGAAAACCGCGGTAGATCTGGAGCAGTTTTTCCAAAAGCTTGAGCGTAGCCCGGCTGTCGGCCAAAGCCCTGTGGGCTTCTTTGTGGCTGATGCCGAAAGTATGCATCAAATTTTCCAGGTTGTAGCTATGATGCGTCGGCAAAATCCACTGTACCAAGTCAAGGGTGTCTATAATTTCCCCGGAAAATTTTATGCCAAAGCCTTCCAAAAACTTTATGTCAAAGACCACATTATGGCCCAAAATTACGGCACTCCCAAATTTTTCCCGCAAAAATTCACGAAACCCGGAAAAAGGCGGCGCCTCATCCAATTCTTTCTGGCTAATGCCCGTCAAACCCAAAATTTGCGCGGTCACCGGCTGGCTTGGCTTAAAAACCTGGGTCCACTCTTCAACAATCTTTACGCCGCTGTCACCGATTTCAAAAAATACAAACCCCACCTCCAAAACCTCGCAAGTCTTTGGATCAAATCCCGAAGTCTCAATATCCAAACTGCAGTAAATTTTATCTGATTGTTCCATAACTGGTTAATTCTAACATAAGCCGCCTGAACAGGAAAATTGTTGTTTAATATATCGTTGCCGCATCAAAAACCCGCCATTGTATAATGGCGGGTTTTGGAAGACGGGATTAAGGCACATAATAAACTTTTTTGCCTGGATAAAAATTTGGAGTACTATTTTTTTATTAACTTCTGCAGGTCTTTAATAAACTCTTCGACCATCGTTTCTTTCGTGGCCCATGATGTAACTAGTCTGACAGAAGAATGATTTTCATTCACTTTGCTCCAAACGAAAAAGGCATACATTTTTTCTAATTTAGAAATGAGATCATTAGGTAGAACAGGAAAAACCTGATTGGCCTGGGTAGTTGTTAAAAAACCAAATCCAAATCCTTTAATAGCTTCTGACAATTTTGTTGCCATATCGTTGGCATGTTTAGCTAGCTTAAAATATAAGTCATCAGTAAATAAACCGACAAACTGTATGCCTAAGACCCTGCCTTTGGAAAGCAAAGCGCCTCGCTGTCGCATATGATACCTAAAGTTTTCTTTTAGTTCATTATTGTTAATAACAATAGCTTCGCCTATCAATGCGCCATTTTTAGTACCCCCAATATAAAATACATCTACTAACTTGGATATTTCCGGCAATGTTAAATCTGAATCGTGGCTTTCTATAGCCATAGCCAATCTCGCACCATCAATGTAGACATATAAGCCGTTTTCGTGACAGTATTTGGAAATATTTATGAGCTCGGTTTTGTTATAAATTGTTCCAAGTTCGGTAGGATGTGTTAAATGCACAACCCTCGGTTTTACCATCTGGTCAAAGTTGTGCTCCTCTACAACCTTCCTAATCATATCAACAGTTAATTTGCCGTCTAGAGTAGTCACAAGATTAATCTTGTGACCTGTGGCTTCTATAGCTCCGGTTTCATGTACATTGATATGTGAGGACTCCGGAGCGATGACTGATTCATAAGGCCTTAGGATTGAAGATAGGACAACCATATTGGCTTGGGTACCCGAAGTTACAAAATGAATGTCCGGATCTGTACCGCCTAAAGCCTTTTTAATTAACCCTTTTGCCTGCTCACAAAATTTGTCCTCGCCATAACCCGGCTCCTGCTCAAGGTTCGTTTTGCTCAGTAAATCTATGATGCTCGGATGAGCACCTTCAGAGTAATCAATGGAAAAATAGTACTTATACATGGTTCATAAAGTTATTAATTGCTTGTCACGTAAAGATATTATAATACTTTTATTTAGAAGACAAAAGTTGTCTAATTCCTATTTTTACAAAAATTAAGTCCTAAAACCAATTGTAGTTTGGGATTTTGGAGGGGTTTTTAGGAACTTTTCAATAACTTTAAAAATTAGGGCGATGTCCAATTGTTGTTTCTTTTGTCCTTGTTCAAGCTTTTCCATTTTCCTGGCCAGATCCTTATGCGTGGACATAATTTCCCTAAGCTTAACAAAGGCCCGCATGATAGCAATGTTTACGGAAATTGCTCTGGGACTTCTTAATACCGACGACAACATGGCTACTCCTTGTTCTGTAAAAGCGTAAAAAGAATACTTAGAATATCTTCCCCGTCCTGTTTCTAAGGTCACAATTTGTGACCTTAGAAATTTAGTTTCCGCTAAGCTGAGCTTAAACATAAAGTCACCGGGAAATCTGTAAATATTTCTCCTCACTGCCTGGTTTAAGACTTTAACCCCCACCTGATAAAGCAAAGCCAAATCCTGATCAAGCATGACTTTCTGACCACGGATAACATAAATCCGCCGCTCAATTAATTCTATCGGAACCGTTAACTCCATTCTTAAATTTTGATTTTTGTTTTTCATTCTTAGCGCTTTAATCAAAAAACCTGAGGTTATAAATTACAACCTCAGGTCAAATACAAAATTATTTTTCACCCTCGGCTTCTTCGCTTTCTTCCTCTGCGGGCTTTTGAGCCATGGGTATTTCCCCGGCTTTTACTTTGTCGCGGACGGCTTTGTCCACATCTTTAAAGACTTTGGCGTTTTCTTTCAAAAATGTCTTGGAGGCTTCCTTGCCGACGCCGAATTTTACGTCGCCGAAGCTGTAAGTGTTGCCGCTTTTTTCTATGGCTCCGACCAATACTCCCGTATCCAGCAAGTCTCCGGCCGCGGAAATCCCTTCGTTGTACATAATATCAAACTCCGCGACCTTAAACGGCGGAGCGACTTTATTTTTTACAATTTTGGCTTTGGTCCGGTTGCCGATAATTCTGTCACCGTTTTTTATTTGCGCGCTCCTTCGCACTTCTATCCTTACCGAAGCGTAAAACTTTAGCGCGTTGCCGCCAGTGGTGGTTTCCGGATTACCGAACATTACGCCAATCTTCATCCGAATTTGGTTGATAAAAATAACCGTAGTGTTGGTTTTGCTTATAATGGCCGTAAGTTTTCGCAGGGCCTGCGACATTAACCTGGCATGAAGCCCCATATGGCTATCGCCCATTTCGCCTTCTATTTCATTGCGGGGCGTTAACGCGGCCACGGAATCTATGACAATTAAGTCCAGCCCATTGGAACGAACCAAAGTTTCACAAATATCCAAAGCCTGCTCGCCGTTGTCCGGCTGGCTGATAAGCAAGTCTTCCAGTTTTACACCGATGCGCTTGGCATATTCCGGATCAAGAGCGTGCTCAGCATCTATAAAAGCGGCCAAGCCCCCCCGCTTTTGCACCTCGGCTATCATATGTAAAGTTAAAGTGGTTTTGCCCGAACTTTCCGGACCGTAAATTTCTATAACACGGCCTTTGGGAATACCGCCTACGCCCAGAGCCAAATCCAAACTAATGCTCCCCGTGGGCACGGACTCAACATCCATGGTTTTGGAATCCGAAAGTTTCATAATGCTGCCAGCGCCAAATTTTTCCTGAATTTGGTCAATGGCGCTCGTAACCGCCTTCCACTTGCCGGAATCAGCAATAGGTGTTTTTGATGTTTGCTTAGGCATAAAGATCTATTTTGCGCATAAACATGACAGTATTTAAAGCAATAACTTGCCATATTTTATGGTTGTTTAATTTTTAAAATAGCTAATTTATTACATTATAAACGAACGTTCACCTATTGTCAATTTTATTATTGTGGATAACTTGGCTTATTTATGGCCGACGGATGGGGGGTTATACTGGGGCGAAAAAGCAATATTGGTTAATTTTTCCCCGGACTTGCCCATAGCTCCCAAAGATTGTCCGTTTAAAGTAATTATAGTGGCTCCGGCATCCGAAGTGGAAAGAAGTATTTCCTGGCTGGCGGTAAAAGTTTCGCTCCCGCCTTTGCCAAAATTCAAGGTTTGGCCAGGCTGGCCGTCTGCCGCGACGTTTAAAGTCACCGGTCCGGTAAAATCAACTTTTAAACTGAATACGGTGTTTGTCGCGGCAGTTTCCGCCCCTGTGACGTTCAAAGTTTGGCTGGTAGATTTGCCAAAATGATTTTCGGCCGTGACAGTAATAGTCTTGGGTCCCGGGGTCAGGCTGACCGGAGTTTGAAAATTGCCCTGATTATCCACAAAAATCTTTTCCCCGTTTATGGATACGGTCATTCCGGAGTCTGTCTGGCCGGAAATCCGCAGAGAGGAACCCTGGATAACGCTGTTATTGGCCGGGGAAAATATTTTCAGGTTCGGCGTCTTGTTGATGGAAAAAACCTGCCAAACAATATAAACCACTGTCAAAGCCACGAAGGCCAGGCCTAAAAACAAGGTTACGAGCTTGGGCGTGACCACTATTCGTCCGAAGTATTTTTTATACCACGGCAACCCGATCGGGCTATCAATCTTCCCAATCTGCCGCTGGATGCCTTTTTCTTTTTGATACTGGGCAATCAGTTCCCTGGAGTTGGCGGAGTAAATTTCCGCCAGCCGACTTAAAAAGCCGAATACATAAACATCGGCTGGCAAAATTTTAAACTGGCCGCTTTCCAGGGCATTTAAAAATTCCGGCTTAATGGATGTTTTTTGGGCGACTTGTTCAAGGCTCAGGTTTAAATCGCGCCTGGCTTCGGCCAAATATTCGCTTAAGGTTTCGATTCTTATTTTCTTCTTTTCAAAAATCATGACAAAATTTCAAATTACAAATATCTCCGCCAAAGGCGGAACCACCTCCGGCGGAAAATTACAAATGCGGACGCGATGCCTTAATTTTGATATTGGGTCGGCCGGCTTTTGTTTTGATATTTGAAATTTGAAATTACCGCATCCCCTCTTCTATCCCGTACTCCGCTTTTTCATCCGGCGGAATCACGCCGTAAACTTCCCGCGGCTTGGCGCCTTCGCCGGGACCGATTATGCCTTTTTGTTCCATAATATCCAACAGTCGGGCGGCCCGGGCGTAGCCTACGCGCAGACGTCTTTGCAGTAAAGAGGCTGACGCTTTGCCGGCCCGTTTGACTTCCTCCGTGGCTTCCGCCAAAAGCGGGTCATTATCGCCGCCGTCTTCGCTTTCCATACCCGGAATACCCAAGGGCCTTTTGGGTTTTTCCACAATTTCCTCGTTGTAAATAACAGCTCCGGTTTGCGCCTTAAAAAAATCCACCACTTTTTTAACTTCCTTTTCGCCAATGTAGGCGCCCTGCACGCGCTTGGGTTTGTTAAATTCAGCGGATGTATACAGCATGTCGCCGTTGCCCAGCAATTTTTCCGCTCCCGAGGAATCCAAAATGGTACGGCTGTCTATTTGCGAAGCCACGGCAAATGCTACGCGCGAAGTAATGTTGGCTTTAATCAGCCCGGTGATAATCTCAACCGACGGCCGCTGGGTGGCTAAAACCAAATGGATGCCTATGGCGCAGCGCCATTTGCGACAAGCGTACGATTGTGGCTTCCACATCGGCTTGAGCCACGGCCATCAAATCCGCCAGCTCATCCACCAAAATCACGATATAAGGCATTGGCAGGGGCGCGTGCTCGTTATATTCCGAAATATTGCGCTTGCCGGCTTCGGATAAAAGTTTGTAGCGCCTGTCCATTTCGGCCACCGCCCACTTTAGCGCGTTAACGGCTTTTTCGTGGTCAATGACAACCGGTGTCAGCAAATGCGGGATGCCGTTGTAAGGAGTCATTTCCACCCGCTTTGGATCAATGACTATAAACTTTACATCCTGTGGCGTATTGCGGTAAAGCAAAGAAATAAACAGGCTGTTAATGGCTACGCTTTTACCCGTGCCCGTGGCGCCGGCAATAAGCAAATGCGGCATTTTAGCCAAATCCACCACCATAGCATGTCCGGCCACATCGCGGCCCAAAGCCAGGGCCAGTTTGCTTTTATGGCTAACAAAACCTTCGGTCTGCATAACTTCCCGCAAACGGACAATGGCCGTGGATTTATTCGGGACTTCTATGCCGACTAAAGCCTTGCCCGGAATGGGCAGTTCCATACGCAGGCTGGAAGCGGCCAAAGCCAGGGCCAGATCATTTTGCAGGCCGGCGATTTGCGACAATTTTACGCCGGTAGCGGGACGCAGGGTGTATTGCGTAACAGTCGGCCCAACGTTAACCTCGCCCATTTCCACTTCTATGCCAAAGTCGGACAGGGTTTTTTTAATTATGGCCACGTTGACTTCTATGTTGCCGCTGTCCACTTCGGTATGATTATCGTCTAAAATATCAAAATTAGGCAGTTTCCAGTCTTTGCGGTCTTCCACGGTCATAGCCTCCAATTGCACCGCCTGGTTTTTGGGAGTGTTGATGGCTTTGGTTTGGATGGTCTGGGTTTTTAATTTAACATCTTCTTTAAGGTTATTATCCGCGAGTTTGGGATTTTTATCCATAACCTTTTCCTCAATAAAACCCTCTTTGCCCATGGCATTGATTTTTAACGGCGCGAGCTTAACATCCGCCACCGATTCACTGTCTTCTGTCTTCTTTATTCTGTCTTCTATATTTTCTTTCTCTTCCGACTTCGGCCACAACGACCCAAGCGGCACATCAAACGTCACCAGCATACCTATTAAAACCAAAGCCAATAAAATCAAACAACCGGCCCAAAAACCCAAGTGGACATAAAGCAGGGACGAAAAAACCGCCCCCAAATAGCCGCCGCCTCTTCCCTGGGCGGCTAGGGCAAACGCGTCGGTTTGGCTGTTTAAATAAAAAATGTGAACTAAACCGGCAATACTGCCTGCCAAAATCAGGGCGCCCAAATAAATGCGCCAGTAAAAATTGTGGCCGCGGCCCTGTCTTTCCAAATCCTGCTTATATATGGACACAGCCACGCTGAGCAAAATCAAGGGGACCACGTAAGTCATAAGCCCAAACACCAGCGACAATCCCCATAGCATCTCCTGGCCCAAACTCCCCGCAACCCCGGCGATGCTTAAAACCGCAACCAGCGCCAAAACCACGAACACCACCACCATAATCCCGCGCTTGGTCTCGTACGAAAGATTAAGAGCAGGTTTGGTTTTTTTTCTGCCTTCTTTATCCTGTATTTTTTTCCGCTTAGCCATATTGGTTTTGAAAATGCAGTTTATTTCCGCTAGATAAAAGTCTTCCTCATTTTAGCATTTTTTTTACTTAAGTTAAAACTGGCATTTTCCTTAGCCAAAACCTAAGGCTGTCTAAAATAACTTATGCACCATAAGAAACCAATCGTAAAAATTGGGCGGGTAAATAAATAGGGATATCTTTATAATTTCTTAGCTGCAATAAGTGACCATCACCGGAAATAATACAGTAGGCATTGGACGTTAAGGCAGTTTCCAATATTCTGTTATCGCTTTCGTCTTCGGATATTTTTGTAATTTTTGTCTTCGGATGACATATAAAAGAAAAGGTAAGCAGCTTGTCAACCAGGGCTTCAACAGGAACCGCCAACTTGTCAGCCTGCCTGATTATTTTTGGATAATGGATAACCCGAAACAGCTCGTCAACCGTAGCAGGGGAAAAACACAAAATTATCTTCCTGTTATTAACCATAACAAAAAGCCGCTCTAAGGATTTACCCCAAAGCAGCATTGAAACAACTACGTTCGTGTCAGCCACAACTTTCATAAACAAATTACGTCTACAAGAATTTTTTAAGTACCGACTCGCTAACTTTATTTCCCAGTTTCCGCAAGTCTTTTACTTCATCGGCGGAAAAAATCGCTTTTGAATTATTCAGTCTGGTAATAGTCGCCCGGTCGCCTGTGACACGCAAAAATACCTTGCTGCCTTTCCAAGCCTTGGGCAAAGCCACCGAACCTTTGTCGATTTTTGTAATAATCGCCTGTGTCATACTAATACTTTAGACGCATCAACAAACAAAGTCAAATATTATACCAGGCTTTTCCAAATCAACTGGTACATAACCTTAACCACTTCCACAACTTCCTTACTTTTTATTACTGCTACAAAAGGTTTATTTTCTAGGCTCAACACAGCCAGTTTATCTTCGTAGATGATAAAGCCAGAACCAACATTAATAATACCGGGCAAAATTTTCATCTCCCGCCAAGGGGTTTTTGTTTGTTCCCATTCTTTCCCCAAAGCAAAAACTCCGTTGTCGGTAATTATGTAAATTTTCGGACGGTTGGGGCTGTTGCGCAAAGCCCAAGAATCATGCAAAACATCCATTCGTTTGGACTTAATTAATTTTTCCAAAATTTTCGCGCCGGAGCCAAAAAAATACCAGGAAGACTTACAGGCGGATATTTCCAGGGCGATATTTTTTAAGCCTTCAATCCCGGAATAAAAACTTACTTTTGGCTCCTCGGCGTATTGTTTTGGCAGGTTAATAAGTCCCGGCAAAATACTTTCCAATAAAATTTCCGCGTCCACAACCTGCCGCCGCATCCGCTTGGTCAACTTCTCCAATTTCTGCGGTTTCTCCGCCTCAAACAACCTTTTCTTTCCGGCAAAACTTTCCGACATTAATCCCTGTTTGCTTAAATTTTCCAAAGCCAAATAAACCGTTGGCCGTTTTATGCCTGTTTGCTCGGCTATCTGCCCGGCCGAACAAGCCCCCAAACCCAAAGCTGCCAAATAAACCCTGGCCTCATGCTCATTTAAGCCCAATTTTTGCAGTTCTTCTTCCATATTTTATATGTCATATAATTCTGACAACTAAATTTTAACATAAATAGCCTTTTTTTAAAAGCACCAATCTAAGCTTTAATAAATCTGGTCATACAAAATTGACATAAATGATAAAAGTAAATGATACTCTAACAGACTAGGAGGAAATATGAATAAACCGGGTCTTTCCATCGTAGTAGCAGGTTCGCGACGATTTCCGTCCAATGAATGGCCACAAGCTATTATTTATTACCTAAATGAGTGGTGGAACTCAAAGCGAGAATTCATCGACAACCCAACAATTAAGTTCGGGCACACCACTCTTCGACTTCTTTTTCGACCAGAGCACCACGAACCAACTTATTACCGCAAGGTGATCTTTACCAACAGGGGGAGCGGATTGGAAGAAATAGGATTTTCTCCTTGCTCTATCAGATATACTGCTTACACCTCTCAAAAAGAAAACAGCCTCAGAGCCAATTCTTGGAGTGATGGTTGTTGGTCTGAAGCGAGAAGAATCCCCGATTTCCCGCTTGGTAGCCAGATTACTCTAAGGAAAGGCGATGTCGGCGCGTTATTCCATGATGCGCTAATGCGATTTGTAAAAGACGGCAATATCAAACTGATTGACATGCAATTCCTGTATCGTGGCCAGTCGTGGCTCAAACTTTGGAAAACGGAAGACGGCTACGACTTCAGCGGCTACGGACTCGAGCTGGATGAAAACTTTAACCTATACTCTGAAAGTACTGGTAAGTGGTTTTAGCTGAATAAATCCAAATCACAGTTTTACCGACGCCAAAGCCCCGATGTTAACCGTAAGCGAAAGTCTCGCCCTGTACCAAAATCCGCGAGGATGGATGGTACAGGGCATTTTTTTTGTGTTAAAATTAGAGTATGATTGTTTTTACCAAACACGCGACTGAAAAATTCAATATCTTAAAACGCCATAAATTTTTAGTTTCCAAACTGCAGGTAGCGCGTACCGTTATAAATCCGGATTCTCGTGATTTATCCAGACTGCCTTTATTTATCGCCCAGAGAAAAATTGACAAAACTCATGTTTTACGGGTAGTATATAAACGAGAGGCTGGAAATTTTAAAGTTATTACATTTTATCCGGGCCGCGCGAAACAATATTTATGAAGAAGCAAAAAATTAAAATTTCATACGAACCCGAAGCTGACGTGCTTATGTGGGAAACCGGTAAGCAGCCTATTGAATATGCTCAGGAAATGGGTAATTTAATAGTACATTTTGATAAAAAAAATAATCCTGTTCTCACCGAACTTCTGGAAGCCAGTAAATTTTTAAGCCAGGCAAAGAAGTTGGTTTTTGCAAAATTACCCCATCCGCTCCAAAAAAATTTTGTACTGGCTAAATAGATAATACCCATCATAAAACCCCGCTCCGTAACGAGCGGGGTTTTCTCTAAATTTTCGTTTTTTTCCGTGTCCTCTGTGCCCTATCCGTGTATTCCGTCCAGCTATTACATTCCCTTAACCTTAACCTTCTTCGTCTTCGCCTTAGCCGCCTTGGGAATAATTACGGTTAAGATTCCATCTTTTAAATCCGCCTCAATTTGTTCGCTGTCTATGTCTACGGGGATTATTACCGAGCGGGAGAAATTGCCCCAGTAGCATTCCTGGTAAAAGTAGTCATCCTGGGCGATGTTTTCTTCTTTCTTGCGGCTGCCTTTTATTGTCACCATATCGTTGGCCACCGTAATATCTATGTCTTCGGGGCGCACGCCGGCAATAGTGGATTTAATAATGACATTGTCCTTGGTCTGGTACATGTCTATATTAAGCTGGCCTTCAAAATCGTTTAGCCATTCCTCGTTGTTGCCGTTGCCGTTGCCATTACCGTTAGCCTGGGGTTCTTTAACAGGCTGCCTTACCGGAACTTCCCGCTGTTGCTCTTCTTCCATTTCCAATTCCTGGTCTTCCACGACATCATCCGGAGCAAGCTCTTCGGCTTCCAGGGGTTCGCTTTGATATTGTGAAACAGTTACATTTTGGCTCATATTGTCTTCGGTTACGTTACCGCCCATAATTTTTCCAAAAAATGAGGTTTTTTCCTTTTTGGGCATTGTTGTAAAGTTAATTTCCCTCTTAATAAAAGGTGGGATATCACCGCTGGTTTTAGAAACAGCGCGGAAAGTCGCTTTCGTGATGGAATTCCAGAATTACGTGACGATTGGCATAAAGAATTTTTGATGTTTAGCCAGAGAGCTAAGCGGAAAAAATTTTTATGACAAACAGCCGAAATTATGGGATTACAGCCGAAATGAACTTTTTGGACTGTTTCTTTAGCCTTTGGTGGCTGGGTTAAAGTCCAATATATTGGTATATTAAACCATTAAAAAAATTACGTCAAACCTGTTTTAAGGCATGGATTAAGGTTATGAAACTTAATATATTGGCCAAAAAGGGGCTAAAGACCGTGCGGCGGATTTAAGCCAGCCGCTTACTTACTGCTTCAACAACCGCTTGTCCATTATTAAAGATGCGTCCGGCTTCAGGATTTGCCGCCAGCGATTGCTTGAATGCTCCCGTACGCAGTTCATGCTCAGCCTGCGCCGCGATGTTGCCGCTCTTGGGCATTATAAGTTTTTTTTGCAGCAGGTAACTATAGTTGTGTTCTTCCTGGCCGGGCAAATGATAATAAACCAAAAGCGGCAGCCTCCAGAACAAAGCTTCCGCCGTCGAAAGCCCGCCGGGTTTTGTAATAAAAATGTCCGCTATGGCATAGAGGTTATCCATGGGCGAATAATATCCCAGGACCGCGACGTTTTCCCGGCCGCTGAATTTTTTTTCCAAGTTTTGCCGCGCCCGTTCATTTTTACCGCAAACAATCACCAACTTGGTTCCGGTTTGGCTTGCCAGGGCATCAATAAAATCGGCATCAAGGCCGGTACCCATGGATCCGCTTGAGATCAGCGCGACTTTTTCACCCTCTTTTATCGACAATTGATTTTTGATAGCCGCCACATCCACCGCGGCTTTTGGCTTAAGCGTTACTCCGCAGACAAAAATTTTTGCCGGGTTTATGCCAAGCTGCGCCATTTCCCGTTTTTGATCTTCTGTGTTCGCCAGATAAAAATCCGCCCTGGGGTAAAGCCAGTAGCGGTGCAGATGAAAGTCACTAAAGGCAATACCAAATTTTTTGTTATATAACTTTTTAGCTTTCAAATAATCTAGCACGGCCGAGGTTGTGGTATGGGTGGATACCACCGCGTCCGGCTGGAAATTATTTATAACCTCAAGAATGTTTTTATAATTTAAGCCTGCCGCGGCATCGCGCAGCGGCAGAGTGGCGCTGATGAACCAGCCGGTATTATACAGCCAGCTCCAAACAAACGGCGCGCGTTCCACCATCCAGTTATAAATTCCGGCGCTGATGCCGACCAGTTTTACGCTTTGGGTTTTATGGGCATTGTGGATTTTTACCTCGTACCCGGCCGCTTGCAAATAAAACCCGATATTCTCGGCAATGCTTTTATGCCCAAGCCCCACTGAGCTATGAAGGATTAAAACTTTTTTTCCTGCCATAAAAAATTATTCCGTTGCCGGCTTAAATACCAACAGCATCGCGCCAAAAACCAGGACCAAGACGCCCAAAAGCATTAACAAATTATCCAGGCCCAAAGGCCCTGACAAAAATCCGAATAAAAATAACAGCAAAGCCGCGGCAACCGTTGCCACCATGCTTTGCGCGGAAACCACCGTGGCCCGGAATTTGGTTTCCACAAACCGGTTGGTATAAGTGCTTATGACCGGCTGGATAACGCCCTGCACCAAACTGTAAGCCAATAATACTGCCAGGTTAAACTTGCTGTTAAAAAACCCTAAAATCGCAAAGCTCAAGGCTATGGCCAAAAGGCCGGCAATAAAAATTTTATTTTCGCTGTTTTTGCTGTAAATCTTTCCGGCTAAGGGGCCGCCCGCAGCCTGCAGGATAAACATTAAAGGCAAAATAACACTGAAGGCTTTAATGGAAAAGCCAATTTGCCGTAAATACGGCTGGTAGGAATTGGTAAAAGTATACATTGAACCAAATACCAGCGCCAAAACTCCAATGGCCCACAGCACGTACTTATTGCTAAAGGCAATTTTTATTCCCTGGTAAGTTTGGGACAGATGATGCGTTAAAGTCAGGCTGGACTTGGGAGAATTTTCGGAAAAAAACAGCAGACAGAGGGCGGACAGAAAAAAAGGCACCGCGGAAAACAAATAAGGAAAGCGGAAATTTTTGGAAAACAGCAGCGGGCCCAAAATGCCGGCCAAGGCCAGGCCGAGCAGGCTGTAAAAACTGGCCCGCCCCCAGGATTTGGAATAAGCGTTTTCATTATTAAGCGAGTCGTAAAGCATGGCTTCGTCCGCGCCCGTAATTAAAGAAAAGCCCAAAGACCACAAAAAAAAGCTCAGCAGGACTTGGATAAAATTCCTGCTGATTCCGGTTGCCAAAGAAGCCAGTACCAGTACCAAGCTTCCTGAAATTAAAGTTTTTTTGCGCCCGATAATGTCGGCCAACGCGCCGGCCGGTACATTAAAAATTACAAACATCAACATATAAACCGCGCCCAGCGTAAACACCCTGGAATATGAAAACCCCAAAACGCGTTCAAACAAAACCGTAGTACCGTTGGCAATATAAAACCCGCCAAAGAAACTGTAGAGATAAAAAATAATTAAGTTCTTTTTATTCATAAGCTTTATTTAATAAGTTGCTGAATGACAGCAAAAGCTCTGTCGATTTGGCTGTACTCAAAAACCAATGACAACTCGTTACCCACCGAAATCACCTCATTAACCGGCACGCCTTCCCAAGCCAGGGCCTTGAGGATATTATAATACACGCCTGGCATGCGGATAGTATTTTCGGAAAATCTTAAAATAATTATGGAAAGATTTTCCAGCTTAAACAATAATTTTTCTTTTTTAAATAAAAGCTCGAGTTTATTTGCTACGCCACTGCTTACAAAAATAGTCGCTTCCGATATCCCCTGCGCCGTCGTTATATAGACTTCTTTCTGGATTTTTAAGCCGCTGATTAATTCCTGCTGCAGGCGGCCAAACGATGGGGAGAGTCCAAAAACGTATTCGGTAATGTTGGATCGCAAAGTTAAATCTTTTGGCAATAAAATTTTAATTTTGCCCGCGGATTGTTTTTTTAATTTACCGCCCAGCCGCTGCAAAGCCATGGCGACGGCCCCGACACTGGTTTTTTTAAGATTCTTTTCCTCAATCCGCGGTTTCAGCCTTCTGGCCAAAGCAGTAAGGTTAATAATACCCAAACCCAAAGCCTCCTCAAGAAATGGGGATTGCTTAATTTGATTTTCTGTAAGCCCGGCTATTGTTCTCATAAGATTGTTATAAATATAACATTTTGTGATAAATTTGTAAAGTTTTGTTTATTTTTTGATTAAGTTTAAATTACTAACTATCCTGCTTTATTGGCCTTATAAAGGAGGATTCAATGAGAATTAAAAAGGTGGTTGAGTTTGTTTTATGGGACGACGGCAGCGTGGCCGTCGTGACCAAGAAGAAAGCCATTTTGATCCCTTTCGGGAAGAGGAAAGTTTTTTGCATAAAATTAGCCTCTTCCCCCTTATTCCGCTGGGAGAGGAGGCTTGCGACACGCGGAGACGGGACTCTTTTTGTGCGCAAAAACCGGCGACTGTAAAATGTCGCCGGTTTCAACTTGGGTTTATTAAATAGCAACTACTTAGCAAAGTCTTTTTTAGGGCCTTTTTCTAAAATATTTTGTCCCAAAAGCCAGTAATGTAAAAATTATCAGCACCGAATACAGCGCCCACTGGGGATCGGGTATAAAACTTTTTACTCCAAAAACCACCAGCCATTCGCTTCCGTACCAGAAAACCAAATCACCCAGAAACAAGAACACCAAGGCGTCCCAAAAAGATATTTCAAGCCACGGGGCAATAAAAGCCGATATCGGGAATATAATGGGTCCGTAAACAAACAGGGCGATTCTTTGGCCGTTTTTGCCGGCAAATTTTAAAAACGCTTCAGCTTTATTTTTAGTGTATAAAACCAATTTGCCGTGAGAAAATTTTTTATGGAAAAATACACCCAAGTAGTAAAAGCAGGCGGTATCAAGCACCGTGGCAATAACAAAAAGTAAATGGATTATCCAAACATTATAATGGTGCTGATAGCCTTCCAACAAAAGAGCCCCGGCCGAAATTGGTTCCTGCAGCAAAAAATCACCGAAGAGTAAAAAATATAGGCTCATAGATTAAATTTTAATTTCGAGACGTCTTTGTTTACGGCTTGAAAGTTTTGATTATCAGCCAATCTTTTTTGGGCAATTTCCAGCATCGGCCCCGAAGAATCGACGCCAATTATTTTTGCCTGAGGACACTTCCTAAAAATAATTTCCTCTGCCTGCCCGGAGCCGCAACCTATTCGAGCTTCCGGATTCATAACTGGCCGCGATGACCGAGGTTAAAATATCCAGCTATTCAGGTCTGGTCGGGTTCCCTTTAGAAGTAACATTATCCCAATCTTCAACAAATTTTTTATCAGCCCAATTGTCTTTCAAGTCATCAGTACAACCAATATAGCACCCTTCTCTGCATTTTAAACTGTAAACGTAAAACATATTTTTATCTTTGTTATGAATGCTCGCTTTCGCTAATCTAAGGGCGGACTTTGTCAGCCTTAGCTTCGCTTCAGCGAAGCGATGGCGGAGAGGGAGGGATTCGAACCCTCGAGCCCCTTGCGGAGCTAACGGTTTTCGAGACCGTCCGATTCAACCACTCTCGCACCTCTCCGTGTGGGTTTGAGCAACGTGGCTCCTCATAGTATAAATCAAAAACCGCTGTTTGTCAGCGGCGTGCTTGCGCTGTTTGATGTTGGTATAATAAAATGCGGCCGCACTTTATTATACCAAAAGATTTTGGCAAAAAGTTACGCGATGAATTGGAGACAGTCCGTGCTTTAGAACCATAGAACGATGATATTCGGTGGCGTAGCCTTTATGCCTGGCAAATTCATAACCGGAGTATTGGTTGTCAAAATTTTTCATCAAATCATCTCGATAAACTTTTGCTACAATAGAAGCCGCGGCTATGGATAAAATTTTACCGTCGCCTTCTATAATTGCTTCCTGGTCCATGTCCAAGCCCGGGACTTTGAATTTTCCGTCAACGGACAGGAATAATTCGCGTGTCCCACCCCGGCCCCCGACCGTGTCCGCCGAAGCTTTATGTGAAGGATGGAGCAGGGATCCAGAACTAAGCAACGAACTGGATCCCGGATATTTTTCAGATAAGGCCCTGAAAAATTCCGGGATGGGCACACTCATCAGTCCCTCAATCGCCTTTTTTATAGCCAGCAAACTGGCATTATGGATATTTATTTCATCTACAACTTCGGATGAAACCTCGCCTATGCTCCACAAGGCGTGTAATTTAATTTTTTCGCAAAGATACTCACGCTTTTCCGGCGAAAGTTTTTTGCTGTCATTAATTTGGGAAAGCCATTTTGGTCCACTTGAGTGATTAAAAATCACTGCCGCAGCCACAACAGGCCCGGCCAAACAACCGCGCCCGACTTCGTCACAGCCGATTACATAATTATAACCTTGCTTAAGTTTTTGTTTTTCATATCTCAGGTTCATGGCAATCATAAATAATCCATTTTCCGCAAGTTCAATGTAAAACAGGCGTTGCCTAACCTAGGTTTCACCATCTTATGACCGCTTTTGGATGAAACAGTCTAAATTGCCTGCGGTTTAATTTTCGCGCCGCCCTTAACTCCGCCCAGTTGCGTAAGCACGCTGGATTCAAAACTAAAACTTATTTGGCGCTTTTGCTCGTATTTTTCTTCAGCTAGTTTTATCAACTCGGCCAACAGATGATCCAATTCCAAACCGCTGGCTTTCCATAAATGATGGTACAGTGTTCCGGGCATGGGATTAACCTCGTTGGCAAAAAATTCCTTGGTCTGTTTGTTGTATAAAAAATCCACGCGCGCAATGCCGCTGCAGCCCAAAACTTTATAAACTTTTATGGCAGTTTGCTGGATGGCCAACGTCTGGCTTGCGTCTAACCTGGCCGGAATAACCAGACTGTTCTGGCCTTTGCCAATTTGCGCGCCGCCGCCGAGTATATACTTGTCGTCAAAATTAAATAAATCTTCCTTAAAAATTGATTCCTGTAAAAGTGAAGGGCGCGGACTGCTGTTGCCGATTAAGCAGCAGGTTACGTCCATTAAATTTTCCACGGACTCCTCCACCAAAACTTTTTCGTCATAATGCAGGGCGACCTCTATTTTATTTTCCAAATCTTTAACATCTTTTACTTTGGCAATGCCTATGGAAGACCCAAGGTGCGCCGGCTTAACAAATAACGGCCAGGTTAAGTTTTGATTTATGTGATTTATGATTTCGGATTTATCGCTATCCCATTCGGCTTTGGTAAAATCCAGGAACTTAGTCGTAGGAATATTTTTTTGTTGCATGACAATTTTAGTCAGCGCCTTATCCATAGCCACAGCCGAAGCCGCCACGCCGCAGCCCACGTAAGGGACACCGAGCATTTCAAACACGCCTTGGATTGTGCCGTCTTCGCCAAAAGTTCCGTGCAAGGCCGGGAAAGCCAAATCAACAGTAATAAATTTTCCGGTAAACCCTTTACGCCTAAAAACCAGTTTGCCGACCGATGTTTCCAAATCCAAATAATATTCAAAATATTTTTTCTCGTCTTCAACTTTTTTTTGGGGATCGGTAAACAATTTTAAGTTACCCAAATCTTCCCCTATCATCCACTTGCCCGCTTTGGTAATGTAGACCGGTGTAACCTGGTAACCCAAACCTTTAAGACCCGCGATTACCAACTGCGCGGTGATTATGGAAATATCATGCTCGGTTGAACCGGAACCAAAAAATACGCCGATGTTTTTATTCATATGATTGATATTGGGCCGTAAATGTTCATGAGAGGGACTGCAACTCCGCGGATTGCTATTACACCACAATCCTTCTTAGAGACTGGGGAATATGCACCAAAATTTCGTACGGAACGCGCTCACACATTTTTGCCAAGTTTTCCGCTGAATTTTTATCTTTCGGATTTTTACTAATTATTACAACTTCATCTTCCAGCCTGGTTGCCGGCGCGTTCAGACACATCTATGCTGCTCATATTCATACTCACCCGCCCTGCAAGCGGACAAAATACATTGCCGACTTTAAAACAACCCTTATTGGACAAGCGCCTGTCCACGCCTTCATTATACCCCACCGGCACGGTGGCAACAATCATCGGACGCGATGACTCAAACGTAATGCCGTAACCGACTTTTTCCCCGGCCGAAATGGTTTTTAAGGAGCTTATAATGGAAACCATTTCCAAAGCGGGTTTCAAATCCAGTTTTTCAAACTCCGAAGTATTGATGCCGTAAAGGCCCAGGCCCAGGCGGCTGACATTAGCGTCAATTTCCGCGGCGTAAGCCGCGCCCGCGGTGTTGGAAGCGTGGAAGTATTTTATTTGGCCAAATTCCTGTCTAAAAATTTTTACCAGCCCGTTCCATTTGGCTATTTGTCCTTTTGTAAAATCTTTTGTTTCGCCGTCCGCGTCCGCCAAATGGCTGCAAACACCTTCTAAAATAAAATTGGGGTTGTTCTTGATTAGCTCTATGGCTTCCTTAACTTGATCAATCAGTATCCCCTGCCTGTGCATGCCGGTATCTATTTTTAAATGAAAGCTCTGCGGACGCTTTAATTTGGCGATGATGCTTTTTAATTGTTCAAAATCTATAATGCCGAAACTGCAATTTTTGAGTTTGTTGTTTAAAATTTGCTCCTGCCGGCTGTAACCCAATATTAAAATTTTGGTTTTTACGCCCTCGCGCCTTATCAATAAAGCTTCATAAAACGAATCCACCATAAAAAAAGGCAGCGCCTGGACGTCCAATATTTTTGCCGCCGGGATTAAACCGTGGCCGTAAGCGTTGCTTTTAAGCACCGGCGCGAACTTGAGCCGGGAGTATTTTTTTTGGTACTGGCTGAGGTTATGGAGCAAGGCATCCTTAAAAACCCTAACCTCAATAAGCGGCTGATACTCAATACGCGGCTCCGATATTTTTTGCAGAATCTTTTTAAGCATTGGGCCGGAGGTTATTTTTATCGTTTTTGCTCATTATAAATAGTTGTCTCCCCAGTCATTCTGAAACACCACCACATCCCCGGGCTTTAAAATATTTCTCAAAGATGAATGCGCCTCTTGCGCGGTAGCAAACCACAGAATACGGCTTCCGGCTTCCGGCTTCCTGTTACCCGCCTTAACACCCTCTTCTATCCACGGTGTCACACTGTTCTTAATTAATACCACAACATCCGCAACTTCCGCCAGCTGCCTCCCTATGGCCCTATGGATATCCGCCGATTCGGAACCCATTTCCACCAGCCCCGGCGTAATATAAACTTTTCGCCTGCCTGAAAAACGCGACAAAACTTTTATGGCTTCGGCCGCGCCGTCGGGATTACCGTTATAAGCGTCGTCTATTATTAAGACATCGCCCGCTCCCTTAAGCGGCTGGAGACGATGTTCAACGGGCTTAATTTTTGCGATGCCTGCTTTTATTTGCTCGCCCGTCATTCCAAGTTCCCGCGAGATTTTTGCCGCCGCGTCAATGTTGCCCAGCGCGTATCCGCCCAATAAATCCACCGATGTTCTGCCAACTCCGTCCAGCTCAAAATCCCAGGCCAACTTTTCCGCATTGAATGCCGGATGTTTGATATTTGACGCTTGATACTCCGTAACTTCGCGGTCCGGCGAAGCAAACTTTTTATAACCCGCCGTTACGTTTTTATCATCGCCGTTGACCAGGATTTTGGCGCCCGGGCCGGCGCAGGAAACTATTTCAAAAATTGTAGCCGTTAAATTTTCCATCGTCTTAAAACGCTCCAAATGCGATTGGTTAATTCCGGTCACAACCGCGATATCCGGTTTTGCAATACCGCAAATCTCCCTGATATCACCCCTGTAATGCTCCCCCATTTCCACTATTAATATTTCCGCGGAAGCCTCAACTTTATCTGAAATCCACCGCGCAATGCCCACAGGTGTATTGATACTATCAGGAGCGGCTAAAACCTTGAACTTTGAACCCAAAACCTCTTTCAACACTTCCTTCATCGTAGTCTTGCCGTAGCTTCCCGCGATACCGATAATTTTGATTTTTGATTTTTGATTTTTGATTTTTGATTTGGCCCGTCCGACAATTATCTGCTTGGCCGTAAAATCAAACGGCCATAAAATTAAAACCGCAGCGGTTAAAAAAACAGGGGTGAAAAAATCCAAAATGTAAACTACAACCAAAAACGTAAAGGCTTTTTGCCACCACAAAGCATAGGGCGTATAAAACCCTTTGAGCAGCAACACAAGAGCCGCGGCCAAAATAAAAATCTCAGCCAAAATAAAAAGCAGTACCGCTTTGCCTGTCCAAACTAAGTTTTTTCTCCGCTCTTTTTTTGGGAACCAGCCACGCCCAAAAAGCAGCTGCCAAAACCGTCCCAGTTCGTAATTCTCCATTTGGAGCAAATAGAGATGATATTTTATTAGCCTGTAAGGATCAAAGGTCATATGTCATTGCGAATGCTAATTCGTGAGAATTAGCATTCGTTTATCATTGTTTAATAAAATTTGAAATTAAACTGATAAATTCCTCGGGCTGATCTATAAAACTAAAGTGCCCGGCGTTTGGAATGATTTGGAATCTGGACTTTGGAATTAAGGACTGCATCCTTTTGCCAAATTCAACCGTCGTGTCTTGATCATTTTCGCCGTTGATGATTAGCGTGAGACATTTTATCTTTTTCATATCTTCGGTTAAATCCTCGCCAACAACATTCACAAAAGTTTTTTGCAGTTCCGGAGTGGCCAGGTAATCTTCGGCGCCGATTTGCTTATAAATTTTTCTTCTGAACGGCTGCATGAATTTGGCCTTAAAAAAGGGTTTGACGATTTTGGCAGCGGCTCCCATCAAACTTTTTTTGGTTCCTTCCATGGCAAACCCGGCGCTGTCAACTAAAACCAATTTACCGGTTAATTCCGGATGAACTGCGGCCAATTTAATCCCCACCCTTCCCCCAAACGAATGCCCCACTATTATTACGTTTTTTAAATCCAATTTTTTGATAAACTCCGCGACCATATTCGCGTAATCCCCCACCGTCATGGCCCGCGGCGGCATTTGGGAACCGCCAAAGCCAGGGAAATCCAAAGCGTAAATCCTTAATCCTTTCTTGTCCGCCAAAACTTTAGTGAAGGAGGAATCCTTAATCCTTAACACGACCCCGCGCCAAACATCCTTGCTAGAACGCCAGCCGTGCAAAAATAATATAGTAGTGAAAAAATCTTTTCGGGCTTCTTCCGAATAGCTTACTAAAAGGTTTTTACAGACCAATTGCTTATTCATAAGCTAATAATACCATTGCTCAAAGTATTTTAACAGTATATAATATATGGGATTTTGCCATTGATAAAAGGGTTCCCAAAAATCCGTCTGAGGTTACATTAAGGGATTTTTGGGAAAGAGGAGCAATTGCGGAGAGTTGGAGTCTTTTGCTTAAAGCAAAAGACGAAAGCTCGCGGCCAATTGCGACGACGGGATGTAGTATACCGGTAGTACACACGCTTCGGGTGCGTGGAGACTGGGTTCGATTCCCAGCATCCCGACCAGACTTCGCCAAGGCTTCGTCCGGCTCACGCCTTAGACCAGCAAGCGAATAAAACGACAACCGGCAAAAGAAGATTTGCCGAAGCCTGTGTCAGCCATAGCTTTACGCGACAGCTGGCCAAAAAAGACCTTCCACTTGGGAAGGCCTTTTTTGTGGCGGGGGTTTACGGTATATGTGGAAAACTTATCTGGCTTTGGTCAGGGAGATTTACGAAATGATCTTGAGCACCAACAGATTAAGCAGCTTGATTGAATGATGAAGTCTCCTCTGGCTCTGCCATAGGTCTTTTTATTCCATAATCTGCAGTTTCTCTTGGATCCAAAGATACCCATATTTCATCAACTGTTTTTTCTTGGCTTTTGTCATAACTGCCATCAGGATTTATGCCAATCTTTCGACCCATAACCAATATTTTATCCGGTCTTTCTGGCGTGTAATACAAAGCCGATTCATCCATGGGCACTTCAACAATTTTAATATTTTTTAGACCCAAATCTTCAAACTGTTTTTTCAATCTATCCCATGCCGCATACTGTTTTTCATAATGGTAATCGTTACGCTTGGGGTAAGATTCGTCAGCAATATTTACCACAATTACTGCCCTGCATTGTTCTAATGAAGTTCTCTCGGGAAGAGAAGAAATGATTTTATCAACATTGCGTGCAACATAGGTAGGTTGTTGTTCCGCAGAATATTTATGATATTTATATCCTAAACTAGAACTGGGAGTCATGTGAACCATTTCATTACAATCGGGGCCGTCAATAAAAATCCCGGCACAGCCGTATAACTTTTCTGTTACCGCCTCCCGATTTTTTGAAATAACAGTGCCGGTGTCCGTATTTACCACGGCAACCGCATCTCCTTCTGTTTTTGTCATATCAACAACGTCTCCAGAATTAGCACCTTGGAGACGATCAGAGTAATTAAGCACATCTGTAATGTGGGGGTAAGCTTTTCTAAAGCCTTCAACTCTCCGTTCCCATTTTTTTGCTTTTGTTTCTATGGTTGAATCCGCAGGAGGCGTTCCGCCCTCAAGTCCATTTCTCATAGTAAAATAAATTAGCGTATCGAAAAAATTAATTCTCTTTAGGATAACCTGAGGAGAAAGAGAACCACACTTTCAGTTTACCCTAAGCCAAATAATTTTAAAAGGCTTCCCAAAAGCATCAATCTGACGAGTTTGGAAAGCCTATAAAATCAATGTTTACAGGCACAAAACGAATTTTTGGAAAACTTTTGCTTTTGGTGGAGGCTTACGGCATAGGTGGAAACACTATCTCGCATTAGTAAAGCAAATTTACGAAAATATCTTAAATACTCAAAAATTAACCGTTGGAGTTGTTTGACTCCCTTTTTTTAATGCTGGACCTTCTTCATAAATTGATACAACTGTTTCCAGGTAATTGCCTAAGGTTATGCTCATTTGTTCAGCCTCTGCGTCAGTCATATCCCAACCTCTTTTTTTATATGACTCTCTAAAAGATTCAGTGGATTTTTTATCTAATTGCATGTTATTTAGGTTAGTTTATCAGGGACTCTTAAGTTTAAAACCTGCTGATAATATTTCTGCATAAAGCATTCCTAAAATATTTTTATCTCTTTTAATTATTTTGTCTAGTAATTCCTGGTCTAAATCAACATTTTTACGTTTTAGCATTAAAATGTGTTGGTTGTTAGTACTTGCGCTTACTCCGTGAGCAAGTAAATTTCTATCCTGCACAGCTTCATTCAAATATTTTACAATTTCCTTATTTTTAAAAAATTTAGCACTTAGCTCGACCTTCTTTTTTAAGGCTGTAAAATCCAATAAATCATTTACAGTTTCTATATCCGCTTGGTTTAATTTACTGACTAATATTAGATATTGACCTAATAAATACTCAACAGAATTATTACAAGCTACTGCCAATCCATATTTCCGCAATAATTCAGAGTCATCTTCAATTGCAAGTTTTATATCGTTCATAATTCAGAAGTTTTATTTTGACTGGAAGATTTCTTTAAATTTTCCACGGCGCATATTGTTTGGAGTGACACAGGGATTTTGGGGATTATGTAAGATAGTTTTGTATTTGTAAGTTTTTAAATCTTTAACTTGACTGTACCACAGTTTAGCACTCCTCATGATGATAATAGGTTGGCTCTTTTTCATAGCTTGCCTCACTAGATTGAAAGCAAAAACTTGAGAAGGAACCTTAAGTTTCGAGGAGTATTTAAATCTAAAAGAATGATAAGGAAAAAACTCCACACATAGCAACTCTTGTCCCAATTTTTTAATACCCCAAATTTTAATAACTGCTTTTAAATGTTTATGCCACCTTTACAGGCGGCATTGTCATACTTAAAACGAGGGTTTTCTTTGCTTCCTGTAGATCAAGACAAGAAGCCGTTAGTAAGTTGGAAAAAATACCAAACTCAATTACCTACAGAAGAAAAAATTAAAGAATGGTTTAGTAGGCCTGATGTCAGCGGGATAGCTGTCATTACTGGCAAGCTGTCTGGTTTAGCGGTCTTGGATTTTGAGAAAGGTGCGCCTATACCCGAACTTCCTGATACTGTTACGGCAAAAAGTGGCGGAGACGGCAGACACTACTTCTTTAAATTTCCAAAAGATTATGTCTTAGGCAATAAAACCAGAATCAGAGAATTAACGGACATCAGAGGAGAGGCGGGCTACATTATCGTAGCCCCTTCAAAAACAAAAAAGGGTATTTACGAATGGATTAAAAGTTTTGACGATGCAGAGTTAGCGGAATTCCCTTTAACTTTGTATCTTGAATGGGAAAATGCCAATAACGGTGATTCGCCAAAAGAAATATCAGCTATTAAGAAAGAAATAAAAAATGAAGTCGCCAATGGCGTTAAGAATGACCAGGAAGAAGTTGAGCAAAATATTCATAAGGGAGTTGCGGAAGGCAAGCGTAATTCCTCAGCTGCCCAAATTGCAGGCGAATTAATGCATTATCTGCCTGAAGCTAAATGGTTTGATGTCGTATGGCCATATATGCAGGATTGGAACCAAAAAAATACTCCGCCAATGCCTGAAGATGAACTAGGCCAAGTATTCTATTCAATTGGAGACAAGGAGAGAGGAAAGCTTAAAAATAACCAACAGACGCCAGCATTTGCAACCCAGCCGATCTTGGCCGATGACTTATTAAAAGAAACTGAACAAGAACCTCCTTGGTTAGTGCAAGGCTTAATTCCTTCTGGTGCCATAACCGTCCTATCCGCTGCCCCTCGTAGTTTTAAAACTTGGGTTGAGTTGCATCTTGCGGAGTCTGTAGCCAGTGGATTACCCGTTTTTTCCCACTTTAATACCACTCAAGGCAACGTGCTGATCATTGATGAGGAAAACAAGCGGGGAGAAATTAAACGCAGACTAAGAATGCTTGGCCATGAGCAGGGTAAGGAGATTTATTTTTGGATTAAAAGCGAATTTCGGGTTGATAACAAACAGCATATAGAAAAGCTATTGGAATTTGTAAAGGAACATAACATCAAACTTGTTTGCTTTGACAGTTTAGTGCGTGTGCATGGAAAAGAGGAAAATGACGCCAAGCAAATGGCAGAATTTTTCAACAGTTTTAGTCCGTTACTGAGGGAAAGCATTACGATACTGCTGACCCATCATCACCGAAAAGAACAGCCTGGTCAAAGCAGGTCAGGTTCTCAAAGCATGCGTGGCTCTAGCGACATTCTGGCTGCCGTGGAAGCCCACTTGATGATTGACCGGAACTTTAACGAAAAATCGCTTACTTTTTCCCAAAATAAAATACGCGGTGGCGAGGAATTAAAGCCGTTTCAGCTTCGCATTAACCAGCAGGGCGATAAGCTCGGTTTTGACTATGTCGGTGAATTCAAGGAAGAAGTAAAAAGAGATGTTGCCAAAGCTAAAATCCTTGAGCTTCTTGTTGGAGGCACTACGCTATCCCGACAGGAAATAGTAAAACTCTTAAAAGATAAGCTCGGAGCTAACGCCGTCCATGATGCGCTAAAAGCTTTGCTGGAAGAAAAACTAATTTTTGAATCAAAAGGTGCTAAGGGCAAGAAAACTTACAAACTGTCATCAGCGCTTGCAGACAGAGAACAAGAAGTCTAGTTTTTTAGCCTTTTAATAAATATATACACTAAAAAGCTAAAAGACTTAGAAACGTAATAAAAACGTTAGTTTTGATTTGACCATTTACAGACTAGCTAGACGGTATAAAATTAATATTGCTTAGACCTAAGGTATAAAACCTGCGAAGATTTTGCTATAGTTATAACACCACTAGAGCAACCTTTAGGTCTAAGCAACTCAAAGGTTTTAGCTCTGGTGGTTTTTTATTTTTTAAAATGAAATTTAAGTCAAAGCAAGAAAAATGGGAATGGTTAAAAAAATGTAGCTCTAAGATAGCTGAACTAGAAAGTGACAGAAACAGATGCATAATGCAAAAAGATTTTGGCCGAGCTTATTCCCTACTCTGCGCCTTAAACTTCGCCAAGGCTGAATTCAGAAAGATCAGCTTTACGCTGAAAAAATATGACAGAAAAAAATAATCATAACGGCCTCTTCTACTTTTACGTCCGTGTCTCCAGCGAGGAGCAGAGCGAGGGAGCCTCTTTGGATGAACAAGAACGGCAGATTAGGGAATACGCAAAGCGCAACAATTTTCAGCTAAACTCCAAACCATATATAGAAGTTCAAAGTGCAAAAGACAACAAGCGTCCAATATTCAACCAAATGATAAATGACATGCGGCATTATAAGCCGAAAGGTTTAATCCTGCATAAGTTGGATAGATTTGCCAGAAATTTTCATGATGCTGCGGTTTGTGATGATTTAGTTTTAGAAGGGTTTGAAATTCATTTTGTTGCAGATAACCTAAATAGCACTCAGTCTAATTGGGGTTTTTCAGCTATTTCATTTGGTATAGCAAAGTATTATCTGCATAACCTTAAACAAGAAATTCACAAGGGCATTAATGGCATGGTTGAAGATGGAAGATCACCTATGTCTCCCCCGCTCGGCTACTGTTCAGTCGGCAGGGGCAACAAAGAGCCTGACCCAATTTACGGACGAATGGTTTGCAGGGCGTTTGAAATTTTTTCCAATGGCGATACCAGCATAGAGGAATTGCGTAAAAAATTGACCGATATGGGGCTAAAAACTAAGGCTACTACGAAACGTCCGTCAAAGGTTTTGCCCTCCAAGGCTTTGTATAAAATTTTACGCAATCCTTTTTATTACGGATTTTTCAGGTTTAAAGGAGGGCTAAAAAAAGGTAGCCATAAAGCCCTGATAAGCAAAAAATTGTTTGACCAAGTGCAGGAAATTTTAGATGACAAAAGTTACAAGCACCACCGAAAGTTCGTTTACCAGTTTTCCGGCCTGCTTAAATGCCGTGTTTGCGGTAAGCCCTTGCGTTCCATTTCCTCGCATCATAAATACCGCTACTATGCCTGCAGGAATTTGGATTGTAAGTGTAACATTAGAGAGGAATGGGTAGAAAATGAGTTCGCAAAACAATTGCAATTGCTGGAATTTGATGACAAAGAAGCCGCACAGTTTTTAAAAGCCGTCCAAGCATTCCGTGAAGATTTAAAAAATGACCAAAAAAATCAGATCCAAAATGTTGACCTGGAAACGGCTAAGCTTAAAAACGAAAAAAGCGCCCTACTGACGCTATGTCTGAATAACACTATTACCGAAAATGAATTTAAGGTAAAAAATTCTGAACTACTTAATAAGGAACAAGATTTATGTGAACGCAGAATGGCTTTAGAACGGGCTGACAGTGATGTAATGGATTATATTATCGGGCTTGGAAAAATGCTTAAAAGGCCTACTCAGACGTATCGGAAAGGAACCCCTGAAGAAAAGCGTCAGCTTATTAAGTCTTTAGTGGAAACCACTGAGTGGAAGACTGAAAATGGTGATAAAAGTATTGTGTTTATTTGGAAAGATGATTTTAAGGCGGTGGCTAATCGCCAGAGAGTTTCTTTTGGTGGACCTGGGGGGAATCGGACCCCCGACTGAACTATGCCATAGTCCCGTATTACCATTATACTACAGGCCCGTATTAAATTTAGGATTTTCCGCCAAAGGCGGATCCGCCCTTGGCGGAAAGATTTGTGATTGAAGATGCGAGATTTATAAACCACCGAATAATTTTACACACTTTCACCGAACTTTTCAAGGGCTATTGCACCACCTGCACTTTTTGCCCGTTGGGCAAAGTATAAACTTGTCCGTTTTGTATGCTCCCCTGCTGGCTTTGCTGCTGGGTCGCGCTCATGGTATTTTCCGCCTGGTACATAAAATTCTGGAACTTTTGCCACTGTTCCTGGAACGGCATTATTAAACCCGTTTTATTTAAAAACCAACCCGCCAAAATAACAACTATGACAATCCCCACCAAATACCCAAAAGCCCCAAACATTCCGTTAAAAAACGAGCGCCAAACTCCCCCGCTCTTGTTCTTTTCTATAGCAACTAAATTTTGATTTATTTGATCCAGTTGTATTTTTAAATCCGGGTCTATCATAAAAAAATAATTATAGCAAACTTTTTTCGGCCGCAGGCCACGAGCGAAGTGAGTGGTGCCCTCGGCTGGAATCGAACCAACATCAATAGCTTAGGACGCTACTGCTCTAATCCATTGAGCTACGAGAGCAAATTTTTAAAACAACACTTTGAAAAGTATAACAAAAAAACAACTATGTTAAAATAGTCTTAGTAAGTTTTAATTTTGATTTCACGGGCACAATTTTTCATAATATTAAATTATATCATAAATATAAAAAATAGTCAAATTTATTTAAAAACGGCTCTGATGTTGCTAATAATAAGCATTTTCTTCCCTGTTCGCCATGTTTTTTTAACAAAAGAGGCTTATTTAATAGGGGAATATTCAGATTTTACATCTTTTTCCCTATATTTAAGCGATATTTTAATATTTATCACTTTTGTTTTGGTACTTTTTACGCATCCCAGAGAGTTTTGGGATGCTCTAAAATTAGGAAAATGGCTTATTTTTGCGGTTTTTCTAGGTTTTTTGGTACATTTTAGCTTAAATACAAGGCTAAATGCTTATTTGTTTATAAGGTGGGTAGAATTAATTGTTGCATATGGAACATTTGTGGTAATTATTAAGGAATTTGAGCCAAAAACCCAAATTTACAAGCTTTTTGCCTGGCTTTGCGGCTTGGAAGCAATAATTGCCTTAATACAATTTATAACCCAAAAATCAATTGGGCTATATAAACTTGGAGAAGAGCATATTGGCTTAAATATAGTAGGAATTGCTAAAATTGTTTCAGGTGAAACATCACATATTCGCGCTTATGGCACATTTCCACATCCAAACGCACTTTCAGCCTTGCTTGTGGCAGGAATTTTTGTAATTCTAGACCTTATCTTAACAGCAAATACGCTAAAATCTAGGATTATTTACTATATTTTGTTATTTTTGAACATTTTGGCTCTAACGGTAACCTTTTCAAGGGGAGCCTACGTGGCTTTAGCTTTTGGGCTAATAATTTTCTTTGGCCTGATATTTTGGTCACGTATAAAGAAAAATCCAGTAGCTGTAAAGACAAATAGGGTTTTGATCCCCATAATAATGACACTAACCTTCTTACTGGCGTCATTTTTAATTTTTAGGCCCTACATAATGACACGGGCTACGTTTTCCGACGCATTTACCGTTAACAGAAAGCTTTACGATGTTACCGGGGTAAAAATGGCATTAAAAAATCCCATTTTTGGGATTGGGCTAGGGGAGAGCCTGCTTCATATGGAACAATATTCCGGAAAAACCCTCCAACTCTGGGAAAAACAGCCGGTACACAATTACTTTATAATCGCCGCCGCGGAAATAGGCATCCCGGCAGCCTTAATCCTGCTTTGGATATTTTTACAGCACCTATGGCTACTTACAAAAAGGTTAACATCGGAACCAGACTCGTCAATCGTTACCCGTTACTCGTCACTCCTCGCCATCCTTATTTCTTTTCTCGCCCTAATGCAATTTGACCACTACTTTTACACCCTGGACCAAACTCAGTTGCTACTGTGGTTTATTTTAGCTATGATAGCGGCCGAACTAAAAAATCCCCAAAAAGGGGATTTGCCTAAACCCTGACACCTCTAGCTTAAATCCTATTTATGGTATTCCTTACGCGCCAAAATCGTACAAGCCCGGTAAAGTTGCTCTTCCAAAATCACCCTGGCCATGTTGTGTGGAAATGTCAGTGGAGAGAGCGAAACGGAATAATTGGAATATCGTTTTAGCGATTCATGCAAGCCAACGCCGCTGCCGATTACAAATACCAGTTCTTTTCCCAGAGAGCCGATTCTTTCCAAAAACTGGGCGAATTCAAGAGAGTTGCGGGGAGTGCCTTTTTCCTCAAGCAGCATAACTACTCCATTCTCCGGCAATTGTTTTATAATTTTTTCCGCCTCTTTTTGCTTAACGCGTTCAATATCATCATTCTTGCGATAAGCTTCCTCGGCGATTTCCACAACTTTAATTTTCGCAAAAGGGGACAGGCGCTTTAAAAACTCCGCTTCCAGTTCCCTGTAAGCCTTTTCCTTGAATTTACCCAAAGCGATAATTTTTAATTTAAACATATAATTATTTTAGCAAAAAACAAGGTATAATAATACCATGGCTAAATTTCCATGGAAGAAATAAAAAAACAACGGCGTTTTGCGATGAATTTTAAAACAAAAAATACAAAACAAGGATTCACCCTGATAGAGCTTCTTGTAGTTATCGCGATTATCGGGCTGCTGGCTTCCGTAATTATTGTAGCCCTGTCCAACGAGAGGGAAAAAGCCCGCGATGTAACGGCACAGGCCACCATCAAGCAACTTCAGATAGCTTTGGAGTTGTATTACAACGAGAACGGCTTTTATCCGCCCGATGTTAACCGCGGCTGGGACCCGGGACTTTCCAAGCCTTTGCCATACAACACCGCCAATCCCACCCAGGATTGCAATGTTGCAGCCAACCAGCCTTCCTGCGTCTGCGGCGTTTGGATAAACTGCGACACCAACACCAACCCTTACCCATCATATGTTCCAGCCAACTGGATGAGCCAAGTTTCGGGCAACGGCGACGGCCCTTATATTGCCCAATGGCCCTTAACTACTCCTTGGGGAGGCGAATACGATTATAACTACTGGGACACCGTAACGACCCGCAACGGCTGTAACGTGCCAGCCGGAATTTACCTCGGCATAGAATCCGGCAGCGGCTTTACCCTGTCTCCGTCTGTTGAACAGGACTTATTTAATGAGGGAATAGATAATGATGGCTGTCCAAACAACGGCGAAGCCCAGCTCTTGCTGGTTAAGCTGTAGAAAATACGAGCGCGGATTTGCCGCGGGGTTTACTACTTTAGCATAATCGGCTAAAATTATGCGGTGGTTTGCAAATCCTAAATCTTCAATGGCGCAAGGCTTGTCCTGCGAATTCCTGGCGAAAACGGAAATCTTCAAATCATAAATCCTAAATCTTTCCGCCGGAGGCGGATCCGCCTCCGGCGGAAAATTCCAACATGGGCCTGTAGTAAAGTGGTATTACGCGGCATTCGCATTGCCGAGGCGGGGGTCCGATTCCCCCCAGGTCCACCAGGTTGCAATCTAGTACGATTTGCAATCGCTTGAAAATCACTTTTCCAAACAACCCGGGGTGGCCCTTTTTGTATGTCAAAAAAATTCTCACAATCCGTTATTGAAAGATTAAAATATTATGTTTACTGCTTGGAGAATCCAGACAGTGGCGATGCCTTTTATATTGGCAAAGGTTTAGGAAATAGAGTTTATAACCATGCACGAGAGGTAGAGAAGGAGGCTATTAAAAGCTCCAATCATAAGATTATATTAGACATTATTAATTCGGGACAACAAGTTAGGCATAGCATAATACGACACGGCTTAACAGAAAAAGAAGCCTTTGAAGTTGAGGCGGCTTTGATTGATTTTGTTGGTCTTAAAAATCTCCCAGGCAATATGGTAATGGGTCACGAATCTGACGATCGTGGGAAAATGACCGATTACGATGTTATTGAAAAATATTCGGCACAGGAAAAAGAAATTGAAGAGCCAAGCATCTTAATAAACTTAAATCGCACCTATAATCGTGAAATGTCTTCAGCCGACTTATATAATATTACTCGTGGCGATTGGCCAGTTAATCCAAAACGCCATATTATCCAACCTCAATTTGCTTTTGCAGTTTATAGAGGACTCGTTAAGGAAATTTATCAAATACAAGCTTGGTCTTATATAAAAGAAAAGGAACGCTGGCGGTTTAGTGCTATTAAAGGCAATCAAGACATAAGGGACAAATACATTCCAGGTAAGGTAGATAAATATTTTGCAAAGGGGGCGCAGTTTCCCATTAAGTATGTTAATTGCTAATACCGGTATATCCTCCAATCACCCAGACACTCTCCAGTGTACTTTTTCTTGAAAGCTGTATAAATTATTACCTAAGCTAGGAACGGTGCCGTAAAGGCAATAGCCGCGGCCGATGCAGAAAAACTTATAGCTGATTTAAGAGCCAAGGGAATCAAAATATCAATCATTCACTCTGTGGACAGCAAAATAGTTCCGACTGAAAAAATTCACAATAAGCTTACAAAAAATAGTGTGGACGGTTTTTATCCGCTCCCAGGAACGCATATAGCTCTTAGGTTTCAACCGACAGCCTATACCAAAGCTATTGACCATGCCCTGACTAAGATGGCTGAAAAGCCTCAACCAGGATTATTTTCAGAAACAAAGACAAGCCCATCTATATGAGAATTTAATATATTTTTGTAAATCTCTTTTACCAAAGGTAAATAGATTTTTCACCTGCGCCGAAATGGTCCACAAAAAAATGTTCTACTTTTATATTTTAAAATGCAAGGATGGCACGCTTTATTGCGGCAGTACCAGGGATTTAAAATCGCGCGAGTTGGCGCATAATTCCGGCAAAGGCTCCAAATACGTAATATCCCACGGCGGCGGAAAAATTGTTTATAATGAAAAATTCCGTTCCTGGAGTAAAGCTTTAAAACGGGAAGCGGAAGTAAAAAAGTGGCCGAGAAACAGAAAACAGGTTTTAACGCTGACGGCATAAAAACTTGTGGATAAGCGAGATTGACATTTGGTGAACGACCGTATACTAAACTGTATGAATAAAAAACCTACTAACTATGACTTATACCGTGAGAAGCTTCTTAAAAACCCCGAAGCAAAAAAATACTACGGTGAAGTTAGCAAGCAATTGCAAATTGCATACAAAATCCTGCAATTACGTAAAAAACAAGGGCTATCCCAATCCCAACTCGCGAAAAAGCTTGGCACCACCCAAAGCAATATAGCGAGACTGGAAGCCGGTAAGCAAAATTTTACCACCGATACTTTACAAAAAATCGCCAGGGCGTTCAGGCTGGGATTGCGTATTGAGTTTATTTAAAAGCCTTGATCAATCCTACAGAGAGATTAAAAAAATAATAAATGGCATATGAAAATCATAATTTGCGGCTACATACTTTTTTAGAAATGGGCTTTGCCCATGTCTTAAACAAAAAGCTCTACTGCTTAAATCCTTTGCCCGAATTATCTTATACGGCCGAACTTCAGGCCATGCAGCCTATAATTTTAAACAACGACCTTACATTAATAAAATAAGCTCCTTTACAGAGCTTATTTTATTATAGTTTGATACAGTGCTTATTCGCACGAATAAGCACTGGGAAAGATTTATTCAAAAAACTTTTTCCGGATGGTTTGGACTTCGTGCATAAATTCGGTTTCTTTTTCGCGGCGGGGGTAGGGGAGTTTTATTTGGAAGGTTTGTTCAATACTGCCGGCTTTCATAAGCATTACGCGGTCGGCCAGGGCCACGGCTTCTTCTATGGAATGGGAAACCATAACAATGGTTTTTTTGGTGGCCTGCCAGATTTTAATAAGATCCCTGTGCAGTTCTTCCGTAGTGGCTGTGTCCAAAGCCGAGAACGGCTCATCGAGCAGCAAGACTTTTGGCTCAACCGCCAGGGCGCGGGCAATGCCCACACGCTGTTTCTGTCCGCCGGAGAGGTCGCGCGGGTATTTTTTTACAAATTCCGTAAGGCCGGTCATGGCAATATATTTTTCGCATTGCTGTTCTGTTTTCCTTTGGCTTTCGTTTTTGGCGCGCAGTCCCAAAGCCACATTTTCGTAAACATCCAGCCAGGGAAAAAGCGCGCCGCTTTGAAAAACCATGGAAACATCGTCCGGTTTTTTTACTGTTCCCTGGGTGGACTTTTCAAGCCCCGCGATAATTTTAAGTATAGTGGACTTGCCGCAGCCCGAAGGCCCGACCAGCACAAAAAACTCTTCGGGATTGACGCTAAAACTGACATCCTTTAAACCCACGCTCCCGCCGGGGTAAATTTTTCCGACGTTGGTAAAAGATATTATTGGTTGTAGATTTTCCATATTTACAGTTGTCTTTAAATAATACAGCCGATAAATCGGCGCGCTACAGACCACGGTTACTCTCCGCCTTCGCCCTAATATTATCCGTTTTCCATTTTCCAAATCTTGCCGCGAAGCAAACCATCTGATAAACTAAACAGGTTTCGGCGGATTCATGCTATATATTCACCACGCAAGCGTGGTTAAAATTATAGTTACTCAAACTTAAATTTCTCCGCGTACTTTAGCAGTCTCTGCCAGACGAATAAATTTAACAGAGCCACAAAAATCACCAAAACCAGCAGGGTCATAAAAAATACCCGCTGCTGGCCGCCGGCGGAGGCCGCGACCAGCAAGCTACCGATGCCGAACAAATCCTGGGCGCTGGAGCCGCCGGGAATATAGGTGTGTAAAACTTCGGCCACAATGATTATGTTCCAGCCGCCGGCCCAGGCCAACAGCGAGCCGGTGACAATGTAAGGAAAAACAGCGGGCAGCAAAACTTTTTTCCAATAATCAAACCCCTGGATATGAAAAACTCGGCCGGCGTCTTTTATGTCCTGCGGCACAACCCGCAAACCGCCTACCACGCTAAAAATTATGCTCCACATCATTGTAATAAGCAAAATAAACACCGCGGCGGAATTGTACAAATTATAGTGGACGAAAAAGATAATCACCACCGGGAAAAATGCCAGCACAGGCACGGACTGCATTACGTCAAACAGCGGTAAAAATATTTTTTCCGCATGCGGATTATATTCAATCAGCAAAGCCAGCGGGATCGCCAGGGCCAAGGCTAAAACATAAGCCAAAAGCAACCGCACAAAAGTTACAGCCAGCGCCGAAAGCACAAACCCCCAGCCAATACCCGCAATCTGCGCCGCCGCGTGCCCGCCCAGCCTGGAAATTACAAAAAAAGCCGCCACCAGCAAAACCACCGGCACAACCAGCAACGTATAAACCCTCTGCCTCAAAGACACGGGATAACTAATGCTCATATGGCGATGGTAGTGGTGGATGTGGTGGGGTTGTTGATTTTTCATAACTGCTTTAATTGTATCACAAAATTAAAATTTCCCGTGATGTTAAAAAAGCGTGGCCCATTAAGGCCAAGCTTTTTTATAGATGATTATTGGGTATATAAACCAGTATTAATAATAATTTTTCGAAAGATACGCCCGTCCGGAATCGCCAAAAATTATAACGGCCAAATCGTCGCCGTTCAACTTTTTTGCGTATTCAGCAGCAGCAAAGGCCGCTGCTCCGCTGCTGGTACCAATTAAAAATCCATAATCATGGGACATGGTTCTAAGCATATCAAAGGCTTGCTCATCCGTAACTGTAAGGAATTCATCTACAATATTGTTGCTTAAAAGAGGCGAGTCATAATCTATGCCCATACTTTCTATGGCATAAGGCTTTGGATTGCCTTTGGTTGCGTGAAAAGACGCGGCCGCATCCACAGCCAATATTTTTATACCCGGATTTTGCTCTTTTAAAAATTTACCAACACCGCTAACCGTACCGCCGGTACCGGCCGCGGCAAAAAAATGAGTGACTTTGTGTTTGGTTTGTTCCCAAATTTCAGGCCCTGTGAACTTATAATGAGTTTCCTGGTTTTTTATGTTTCTATATTGGTCAGGCATAAAGCTGTTTGGTGTTTGGGCCAAAATTTTATCGGCCAAACTATGGTAACTTTTTGGGTCTCTAAAGCTTGATGTTGGGCATATTACAACCTCCGCGCCGTAAGCTTTAATAGCTGCGAGTTTTTCTTGGCTAATTATTTCCGGCGCTGTAATTATGACTTTATATTTTTTTATGGCTCCAATCATGGCCAGAGCAATAGCCTGATTTCCGGACGAAGCCTCAATAATGGTACCCCCGGGTTTTAGCAAACCGGATTTTTCTGCCTCCTCAACCATATATAAGGCTGATCTGTCTTTAATACTGCCGCCGGGGTTTAGATATTCCAGTTTAGCGAAGACCCGGGCTGGTGTATCAAAACCAACTTGGACTAAGGGAGTATTGCCAATAGCTTGTAAAATGTTTTTAAGCATAAACCTAGAGAACTGATTTAAAAATACCGCAAATATGTCCTGCTTGTTTGCCTTTATTTTCAAAAATCGACAGGGCTTGGGTGGCGCTAATCCTAAAAGGCTTTAAAGCCTCTTTTAGACGGGGAGTGTTTAAGTTTTTATTTTCCAAATTTTTTTGCCAAAATGGCTGAGCCAATTCGTGATCGTAAAAGTCAAACTCAACCCCGTCAACTTCATCTTTGGCGTATCCTGCCAAGGTATCTTCCGGTTCGCTTTGGATTTTGTATAAGCTGGTAAGTTCGCTGGTTTTATATCCCAAGCTGCCATAAAGCTGCTCTAGAATTTCATACGGAACTCGGGCGCCAACGGCATTAACGACTACGCCGCCTGGCTTAAGAATTTGTTTGGCCTGTTTTAAAAACAGGTACTGCAAAGACAAGCACCATTTTTTAAAAACCTCCGGACAGTCTTCGTAATCACGGACCATAAACTTGGAAGCCGCGACCTTTTTATAAAATACGGACTCTTGAGACGGGATATTCGGAATGTTGGCGTAAGCTAAATCCACCTTAATACCCCTTTTTATCAACGGCTGGCACAAATCACCTAAAAATGTTTTAATTTTTGTCCTGCCTCGAATTAAGGCTTTGGCATTTTTGTCCGCTATGTCAGGTATATTGGGATGTATATCTACCTGATAAATTTCTTTTGGACTAAAAAGTTCATACGCCCCAATGGAGTCTATGCCCGATCCTGTGCCAATGGTCGCGAAGCTTTCAGCTGTAAAACCCTGCCTCTTTAATTCCCGAAGGCCTAAAAATACCGGATACAGCCAACTGTCCTTTGGATTTTTAGGGTCAAAGTCATAAGTGTTCTCGTTCATTAAGACCGTGCCCTTAGTTTTTAGACCCGCGGTTTGAAATAAGGGGTCGATTTCTAATGTCCAATTCATAATCACAAGCTTAATATTAACTAAAAGACATATTAAATTACCACAAAATTACTAATTTTGTCAATGATTTTAGTCATAATTGACTAAAAAATCGTCTTAGGTATTAAAAGCTCTTTACAATTGAGCCTTTTTTATACTATAATAATGACGAATTATTCGACATTATATATGAAAACTTATCAATTACTTAAAAAATTAGGTTTCTCGGAAAACGAAATCAAGATTTACCTGGCCGCTCTGGAATGTGGAATATCCAGTGCCCAGACCATTGCCGAAACAGCCAAAGTTAAACGAACCACGGCTTACTCGGTTTTAAGCTATCTTATTAGCCGCGGTGTGGTGGGAAAAACTAAAATAAAAGGCAAGACCAGGTTTGTGCCCGAACCACCGCAAAGGTTATTGCTCTTGGTTAAAGAAATGGAACAAGGCATAAGAAATTCCATGCCCGAATTGGAAGCTATATATAATAAAAATGAGGTTAGGCCCAAAGTTACTTTTTACGAAAGCATTGAGGGAATTAAAAATGTTTTTGAAGATACTTTGCGGGAAAAGCCCAATGAAATTTTGATGTGGCTGACCGACGATTATTTTAAAGACCTGCCCGGTTACAGCGGCGATTATATTAACCAGCGGGTCAAACTGAATATGCGTGCCAGAAGGATAGCTCCGGCAGGATCTATTTGGATACGTAAAAACAAGCATCATGATAAGCAAGAACTTTCGGAAACCATCGCGGTCCCGCCTGAATTGATGACCACCGGCATAGAAGTTAACATCTACAACAATAAACTGGCCTTTATGAATTTTGCGGAAAAAATGGCCATTGTTATAGAAAGCAAAGCCATTGCCGATGCTATGCGCCAGGCTTACGAGCTTTCATGGAGGGGGGCAAAAAGCGTGGAGATAACATAATGTCATATAAAAGTTCCTAGTTCCTAGTGTACTAGGAACTTTTTGTGTTATAATATTGGTTACTATGAAAACTTCTGATGGGCCTGTTGCCAAATGGGCTTTTGAGGTAAAAATTAAGAATTTTGAGGCAGTCGGTCAAAACAAATTTTGACGTTTAACTTTTAGTTAAGCTGATAAATTTTTTTGGTCGAATGACCAAAATTATGAATTTTTAACCAAAATGACATTTGGCAACAGGCCCCTGATTGACGGAATGGATAAAATGAAACAAACATTCCCGAAAATATTTTTGGATAAACTATTTTATTTGGATTTTTACAGCATAGAACGTTTTGGCAAGACCAAGCTCGGCCAAATACTGTTGTACGCCAAGCAAAGCCAAAACAAAAACCTTATTAAGAGCCTAATAAAGGATATAAGGCCGCGAGTTCTGTCTTTGGCAAAAAAATACAAAATCGACGGCGTGTTGTTTGTGCCGCCTACGGTTAAACGCGAAGTGCAGTTAATGAAAGAACTGGAGAAATCCCTTAATCTGCCCATAAGGACATTAGCTGTAACCAAAATAAAAAATACCATCGCGATTCCCCAAAAAACCCTGAATAAACTCGGGGACAGAGTTGAGAACGCGGCTAAAACTATTATTGTTGAAGATGCCGGAAGCTACCAAAACATCCTTATTATAGACGACGCCGTCGGCTCCGGCGCAACCCTTAACGAAACCGCCAGGCAAGTGAAAAAAAGGGATTGCGCAAAGGAAAAATTATAGGCCTGGCTATTACAGGAAGCTTTAAAGGTTTTGATGTTATAAGCGAAGTTTAAAAGCTATCTTAGTATTTCTATCTTGGCGCCGAGCGATTGCAATCGCTGGACCAGGTTTTCGTAGCCGCGGTTTATGCTGTAGACGTTGCGGAGGATGGAGGTGCCGCGGGCGGCCAGCATGGCTATCAAAATTATCGCGGCGGGACGCAGGGCAGGGGGACAGATGACTTCTTCGCCTTTTAGTTCGGTTGGGCCCTCCACGTAGGCGCGGTGGGCATCGGCCAAAATTATATTGGCCCGGAGTTTGTTAAGTTCCATATAATAAATGGCGCGGTTTTCGTAAACCCAGTCGTGAATTAAAGTTGTTCCTTTGGCCTGCGTGGCAATAGGCACAAAAAACGGCAGGTTATCTATATTTATTCCGGCATTGGAGGTTAGCGGGTGGATTTTTTCTTCCAGCGCGGTGAGTTTGGAAGGGAAAGTTTTTATATCAACCAAATTGGTAATAGCGTTATGGCTTTTGTAATTTTTTAAAATTTTATATTTAAAGCCCATTTTTTCCAGTTTTAAAAGTTCCAATTGCAAAAAATCTACCGGACATCTTTCTATTATTACAGATGAGTTGGTTGTGGCAGCCAGCGACAAAAACAGCATAGCTTCTATGGGATCTTCGCTCAAATAGTATTCCACTCTGTGGTTTATAACAGGCTTGCCATGGATAACCAAAGTGGAAGTGCCAATGCCATCTATTTTTATTCCCAAAACCTGTAAAAAGTGGCATAGATCCTGCACCATATAATTGGCCGATGCCAGCTTGATGGTTGTGGTACCGGAAATTTTTGCCGCGGCCATTAAAACATTTTCTGTTACCGTATCGCCCATTTCGTACAGCACTACATCGGAAGCTGTAAGCTTTGCCGATGTTACGGCGTAATGGTCGTGATGGGTTTTAATGCGCACGCCGAGCTTTTCCAGCCCAAACAAATGCGGGCGCACGGTCCGCTCTCCCAATTTACAGCCGCCGGCCAAAGGCAGGCTGAACTGTTTAAGTAAGTGAGAAAGCGGCCCGAGCAGCATTAACACGCTCCTGGTTTTTATGGCCGCTACTTTATCTATATTATTTATTTTGATTGTTTTTCCCGGCTGGATTTCCACGTTATTACCCTGCCACTTAACGGAAACCCCAATACTGACCAATACCTCTATTACGCGATAAACCTCTTCTATTTTTGGCACATTTTTTAAAATTGTCTTGCCGCGGTTAAGCAAGCTGGCGCACAATAAGGCCACCGCGGCATTCTTGGAAGTGTTAACGGAAACGCCGCCAAAAAGCTCGCGGCCGCCTTCTATTTTAAAGCTGACGGATTTATCGGCCAGCTGGATAATTTCCTGGTTTAAAACCGTGCTTATTTTAGCCAGCATTTCTGTTGTTAAATTCTGTTCGCCCTTTTCCATCCTGGCCACTGCCGACTGGCTGGTTTTTAATCCTTTGGCAAAAGCGCTTTGGGTAAAACCTTTGGACTGCCTGACTTCGGCTATGAACCGGCCGATTTTTTGATTATCCTGGATTGTCGGTTTCATAATCGTATGTGATATAATTATATTATAATTTTAGCAAAATTTTGACTTTGAGTCAATATAGTAAATAAATTATATCATATATGACAAAACCCACTGTAATGGCGGGTTTTAATATAGCGTTTTTATTGGCAATTATCAGATTAAATTATAAACGTCAATCTGGATCCCGGATAATTTTTCGGGTACACTCAAAATTTCCGGGATGGGAACAACTTAGATTCAGCGTCTATTCAGCGCGTATATCCAACTTCGCCAAAGCTACGCTGGACAAAATCCGCGGCAAATCCGCGGCCCCTAAAAGCGCAATACCCTCGCGAACCAGTTATCCAAAAAATGATCGCGCTGATTGCCGTAGTAGAGCGCTAAAATTACGACCAAGTAGACCAAGTTCAGAATTAAAACTTTGATTAAATCAAACTTAATCACCCGGTATTCGGCGGTTTGCGACAACGCTGCCGGATGGGGAGCCTGGGCCACTGCCATCGACTGGCTTTTTTTATGCTTTTTACTCATAGGATAATTATAACATTTGGCGCTATTTGAAAGCAAACAACAACTAATGCTACAATACTCTAGCTATGAACTTCTTTTCGCCCGATTTAACCTTAATTTTAAGCGTTTTGGCCTTTTTAACTGCCGGCTACTGCCTGTGGCAGGGAAGGTCTTTGGCAAAATTACGCCGGACATTTTTTTTGGGCAAAAACGGCAACGATCTGGAAAGCGTAATTTTGCGGCTGGAAGAAAAAATCAACGCCGGACAAAGGGCGACCGAAGCTTTGGAAAACCAGCTTACGGGGCTGCGGCGCGGTTCCGGATTTTCTTTGCAGCAAATGGGGCTGGTGCGTTTTAATCCTTTTGGCGACGGCGGGGGCAATTTTAGTTTTTCCCTGGCTTTGCTGGATGCCCACAGCAGCGGAATAATCATAACCTCGCTTTATGGCCGGGAACAAAATCGCGTTTACAGCAAAAAAATAGAAAACGGAAAATGCGAATCAAAACTCACGGGAGAAGAGGAGCAAGCCATAAGTGAGGCAAATACCAAATTTCAAATATCAAACGCCAATCATTAAATATTAAAATGGATTTAAACCATCGGAAAGACAAAGTTTATGGACAAAATGCTGGATGATAACTTAAACGCGCCGGCCGAAACCGTAGTCGGGCCAAGCGTAAAAATACAGGGCGACTTAAACAGCGAAGGCAATATTAAAATAGAAGGCCAGGTGGCGGGAAAAGTCCAGACCAGCCAGAGCGTGTTTGTGATGCCGGGAGCCAAAATCGCGGCAGATGTATTGGCCGGCAACGCCATGATAGGCGGCGACGTGCAGGGAAATTTAAAAATCAGCGGGCATTTGGTGCTGCAGGGAACCGCTAAAATTACCGGCGACATTACCTGCCAGGTTTTACGCATTGAAGACGGCGCGCAATTTTCCGGCAAATGCTCAATGAACGGAAGCGAAATGGCGGCCAGCGGCAAAAAAAATTCCAAACAACACGAACCTGGCATTGAGCCGGAATAATAAGGTAAATTGGAACCTGTTTTAAATCGGGACGGCAAATGCAACAAATTGATGTTCGCCGGTTTTGCCGTTTTTTCCGCCGGCGGCGGATCCGCCGCCGACGGAATTATTTTTTTAATTTTAGTCATTTTATTTTGTGTACTACTACATCCTTGACCAGGGCGGCATGCCCATAGATAAATTCGAAAAACTGCAAACCCAGCTCCAGGGCCTGCTGGCGGAATTTAAGATTGCCGGAGAAACCGGGCGGGTGACGCCGCTGCGTTCCGTGGCGGATTTGGTGAACACCGCCAGCCAGCGCGGCGCCACCACGTTGGTAGCCTGCGGCAGCGATGATACCTTTAACGTCATGCTGGCCCAGCTTAAGGGCAGGGATTTTACTTTGGGATTCATCCCGCTGGACGAACAGTCCATGCTGGCCAAAATTCTGGGGGCGGAAAATTTGTCGGTCGGGATTAAAACCATTGCGGCGCGGCGCATAGAAAAAATAGACTTGGCCAAAATTTCCGGCAGTTACTTTATAAGTTTTTTGGAGTTCGGGGTTATGAGCCACCAGCTGCGGCAGGCCGGCTTGTGGCAAAGCCTTAAGCTTTTATCCAGCGAATCCAAATCTTTTACCATAAGGATAGACGATTCCTACAACATCAATCTTAGCGGTCTGGGAGGACTCGCGGCCAACATCCGCTCCAGCTCGGGCAAAAACGAAGCCATTGCCAACCCAACTGACGGCTATTTGGATTTGTTGATAGTGGAACGCTTAAAAAAATCCCAAATCCTGGCCCATCGCAAGGACCTGGCCGAGGGTCTTTTGGAAAAAGTCCCCAACACCACGGTTATAAAATGCAGAAAAATCCAGTTCCTGGAGCCGCGCGGTTTTTCCCTGACCATGCTCGGCCGCGTCGTCGCCAAATTCCCGGCCACAGTGGAAATAATCCCCCAAAGACTTAAAATAATAGTCGGCAAAAACCGGACGTTTTAATTGGGAGGTTAAAATCCAGGCCAGCAAACCGGACGCCCCTTACCAAAGCCGGATGAAGCAATACATAGCCGGAGGCGCCCGTAAAAAATACCGGACTTAAACACATTAAAAAATAAAACCGGCAAGTCGTTCGCGCCGTCGCTGAATAACTATTGAGCGCCGATATGTCAAACGGCAAAAAATGCCGTTTGACGGGCTATGGAATAAATTTTGAAAAATTCAGTCATTGCTTATTTTGCCTGGTTTTTTTATAATACCCTAGTTAGGCCAACCATGCGCGTGTAGCTCAGTTGGTAGAGCGGACGTCTTATACACGTCTGGCCGTAGGTTCGAGTCCTACCACGCGCACCAAATAGCGCAGCCTGGAACCAGACCAGGATGCGTCAGAAGAATATGGAAAGAAAATGCGGACACAAGTCCGCGTTTTTCGTATCAATGTTTGCTGATGTCGCGAGGCTGCTATTGTATCAGGACGCGTCAAAGGGCTGAAAGTTCCGATTGGAGCTCCCTCATTAGGGAAGTTCGAGCTAAAGTGGTGGCCGTTGGTGAAGTTTTATTCGTACCGAGCTTTGGTTAATAATAATGGTTCCCTATATTTGATTTATTCAGAACAACAGATTGGAACACGATTCTCTTAGAGCCTGTTTAATAAATACTGATTTTGGTTTAAAATAAGGATATAATCATTAACCTGATGATTGTAACCTTATGCGAAACCAAAAACAAAAAGTGCCCAGAAAACCTTATGAAACCGACCTTTCCGATGCTGAATGGGTCTTGGTGCTCAGTTTGCCGCCCAGGCCAGGCAAACGGGGCAGGCCAAGACGGGTTGATACGCGGGAAGTCATAAATGCCATTATGTATTTGTTAAAAAGTGGTTGTGCCTGGAGACTCCTTCCCAATGACTTTCCTGAATGGGAACAGGTCTATTACTACTTTCAAAAATTCAGCAAAGACGGCACCTGGAAGAAAGTTCATGATACGCTCCGCAGCGCAGTCCGCGTCAAAGCCGGTAAAAAGGAACAGCCCGCCGCCGGGATTATTGACTCCCAGTCTTTCATGTTTTGTCTAAGCGCTGGATCGTGGAGCGCGCCTTTGGCTGGTTTGGTAACTATCGGAGGCTTTCCAAAGACTATGAGTACAACCCTGAGACCAGTGAGAACATGATTTACCTGGCGATGACCAGTTTAATGCTTAAAAGATTGACTAAATGATTTATTAAACAGGCTCTAACCGCTGGAAGATTGAAGAATTCCACAGAGGCATTAAACAAACTACCGGCATTGAAAAATGCTATTCCATAAAAGCCAAGTCCCAGCAAACTCACAATCTTGCCGCATTCATGACATTCTTTAAATTGGAAAGAGCCAGAATTGCCGAAGGGGTCAGCTGGTATGAGCAGAAAATATCCATTACCAGAATTTCCGTCGCTAATTACTTAAATTACGCGAAGGCGTAAGTCCTACTTATATATTTGCGGTCTTACGGCTCTTGACAAGTTTTATTTCCTTGTTTACAAAGTAGTAATAGGCGCATAACCAAATTAAAAGAATCATAATCGTTGTTGGGTTAGAAATTTGCTGGGTATACAAAAGGAAATAAACAATAGCTGCATATCCCGTTAGCTTTAAAGCCGAATGAGATGGCATAATATATTGTTTTGCTTTAAGCACACCAACCCAAGTTAGGAAGCAGCCTAAAGGAATTAAAATTATGCTACCAATCGTTATGTAGTTATGATTCAACAATATACTTTTTATTGAGTCGGAATTATATGGCTGGCTAAATGCAACTATTACCGCAAAAATAACGAACAATAATAATATAATTCCAACTGACCACCCTAAGATGACTAAAGCGATATACATTTCATTCTTAGGTAATTTTAGAAATTCGTCGCTTTGTTGTTTTGGCGGCTTTGCTTTCGGAGTTGACGTATCAGGACTTTCAAAAAGCCGATGATGAGGTTGATTTATGTCATTATTTCCCATAGTATTTATTTTGTATGAACTTTGTTATTTAATTCTGTTACCGACGACGCAGTGGTCGGATTTAATTATATTATAGCATTTTTTATCAATATCCATTCGAACTTAAAGAATCGTCAATAGTCATTAGAAAATTATTGGAATTTTGTTAAAAACATTCTACTTAGCGGTATATTCAAAATTGCCAGAATCGAACCAATTTTTTTGCTTCACTTAAAAGCAAAAGCCCCCTTTCGGGGGGTGTAAAGATGTGCGGAGGGAACGCCAATAGACAAAAGAAAAAACCGCCAAATGGCGGCGGTAAATTTTCTTTGGAGCTGCCTAGTTCAGCAGGTTAGAACTAACATTGCACTTATTGGTGAGAAATTCTATCTGCCAACTTTTTGACCCCTAAAGGGAATCTAACTAAGTTAGAACTAAGTAATAAAAAAGAAGAAGCGCACGCCGTTGCCGGTTAAGGTCAACAGCGCACGCTCCCAAAGCATTCAGTCCCATTCGAGGACTTCGATTTCGTCGCCGATTTTGATTGTGCCGGTTCCCACATGATTGAAGTTGCGGCCGAACACCACACCGTTCTCGCCCGGGTAAGGGGATACCGTTCGGAAATCCGTTGGTGAAATCAGATGTTCCTGTTAAGCTTAAGCGATAAAACCAAGGTTTAACCAGTTAACTAAGAAAGGAATCTAGTCATGCCAAAAAAAACGTCGCCATGTTTGTCCACATTGCAGCAGTTTAAAAACAATTAAATTTGGTAAGGATGGCAAGAGTCATCGCTACCTCTGCCATTTTTGTAAGCGCACCTTTTCCATTTACCACGGCCAGGATTCTCACAACCTTTGGATAGAGCATATTGACGGCGTGGGCTTTAGACGCTTAGGCGATGAAAACACCCTGTCAGGGCCCCAGACCTACGCGCGCGTCATCACAGAGCTGGATCAGCTGCCAAAAAACGACTTTTTGACCAAAACCCTCTGTGATTTGGCCCACTGCCAGGGGATTTTAATCCTTGACGGCAAATACATCGCGGTTAAAGGCTTTGAGCGGAAGATTCCATTCCTGTTCGGCATTGATTACCTGACTCACGATATTTTACACGGAGAATTGTTCTTTTCTGAGGACGAAGCGGCTTTCTCCCAGTACTTTCAGAAACTAAAAGACCTGGGCTACAACCTTAAAATAGTTGTCGCCGATGACAGAGCAGGCATAAAACAGGCTCTAAACAAGGTCTTTCCCTACGCGCGGCTGCAGCTCTGCCATGTCCACTTCCTGGAAAACATCCGCGCTGTGCTTAGGGTTAAAACCGAGGAGCGCTACAGACACTTTTTTAATTCACTTAAGCTCCATGTGTTTACCGAAGGAGCGGATGAGGAAAAAATTGACGCCGGACTGGAGCATGTCTTAAGAAATCATGCCCAACACAGCCCCAAACTCCAGGATATTATCTGGGAAGTTAAGCGTAGACGCGAAGCCTTGTTTAATTACCTGAAAGTCAAAGACTGTCCCAACAACACCAACCTCATAGAACTTTTTAATTCCCACTTAAACGGCCGCCTTAAAACCATCAAGGGTTTCCAGAGTTTTAAGTCGGCAAATCGCTGGCTTAACGCCTGGATGATTCGGCGCCGCAGCAAGACTTTTACCGATTGCGACAAAAAATTTAAATATTTAAACAAACACTGCTCCCTGGAATTTACCATTAAAAAACAGGCCCTGTGGCCTGAAACTTTAAAAACTTTAGGAATTAACAAAATAAATTTTTTCGAAAAAAGCGATTACTAACAACGGATTCCCGAACGGTAACGGGTAAGGGTTCTTGCGGTAAGTGCTCAATGTGCGCAACGGCTCCTTGCCACGTTTTGCCGTATCCTGGTCGGTCATGGTCAACGGGCAGCGGACGCAGAGTTTCATTCCTTCGAACTCGACTCCGTTTATCCGGACGCGCTTCATGCGGTCTTCGGCATACGGTTCGCAGTCATTGATGACGATGTTGGGACGGAAGCGGTCCATGCCCAGCACCTCGCCATTGATGCGTTGGTTAAGGTCTTTGAGCGATGCTCGCGAGATAAACAGAAAGGGGTATGCGTCAGCAAAAGCGAGTTCCGCTTCGCCGCGTTTGGCGTTACGATGGTGTCCGTCGTCGAAGCGAACGAGCCGATACTTCCCCGGACGCTCCTTCGTTAGGAAGGTGGTAACCCATTCTGCCGCCTCGTCGCCGGCATCTTTGGCTTGGAATTTATTGCTCCAGACCTGCACGTCACGCGAAGGCCAAAAGTTCGCTTCATCGTGAGAGATGAACATAGACTGCATTTCCTCGGCATGCAAAACGAGATTGCCGAGGCTGCTCAACGTCGGACGGATTTGGCACATGATTTTAATCTCAATTCCGAGACCTCGATCGCTGCGCTGCGAAACAAACATGTCGGTGTTTTCATCCACGACCATATACTGCCGGTCATGAACGAAGCCGCGGGAATCAACCTCAATAAAAGCTTGAGCGAGGCCGCCCGCAGACTTTAAGGGGTAGCGATACAATTCGGTGACTTTCATCCTCCTGCTCCTTTTGCCTTGATATGTATCAAAGACCATTTAATATATCAAAAAAGCCTGGAAAAGTCCAGGCTTTTTTGTGAGTGGCTACATAAGGCTGAAAAATTATTCTGTCGGCACGGCGTACTTTTTCAGCAATTCCTTAATGTCAGGCTGGATCGATTGGCTAATTTTTATTAACTCCATCCAAATAGTAGTAATTTCTTTTACAAATTTTTCAAAAACAGCATCCTTATTGAGCGGTTTACCTTCAAACAGCACATCATCCTCCGACCATCTGTGTGCGAAACTATTGCGCACCTTTTTTATTGAGATTAGTTTACTACCTAATTTAGGACTTAATACACCCCACTCCATCAAAACTTTTATTTTTGAAAACAGGTCCGTACTGTCGAGTAATTTATTAAAGTCATCAAAGCTCCCTCCAGTAGGTTTTATATAACTTAAAACAAGGGTGTTTATTAAAAATTCTACTTTGGCAAATAGCTCAAGCACTTCGCCTCTGTCAAAGCTCAGGCCAGTAATTGTGCCGTGTGGCCTCATTGTGGTGTTTAGTGTCATTCTTTCACCATCACAAATGAGCATCTGAAATTTATCTATCAGTATAAGCTTAGGCCTTTTTTGGGCAGGAATTTTCCCAAGCATTAAAAATAATTCGTGAAAAGGTCCGTCTTCAGAACGCTTGGGTCCGCCGTATGGTGTTAAGTTGTTTTTGTCTGAAATCATGCTAGTGGCAACTTGGCTGCCTGTTTATTAAGTTTGTTAATTTGCTCGCGGTAAGCGAAATATGACTTTCTTTTTATACGCAACTTTATTTTTTCTGATTTTTTAGTACTAATTTTTAGCAAGTGGTTTACTTTGGCTTTACGGGAAAGAGTCTTGCTTCCGAATGAAAGTTTGTTCCTGCCAAGATTAAGTCCCAAGTGTTCTATGCCTTCTTCATAGGAGTAAATAAAAGTTTTTTCAGGATTTACAGGTAATTTTTGATTACGGTCAGAATTTACAAGAATGTCTTCAACTTCTTTTTGGAGTGTAAGCATATTATCTCGTGAGATTCTGCTGGCAGAAATACCAATGTCATCAACAAATATAGCCAGTCGGGGGTCGTGCCGTTTTAGATTATTTTTTGCTAGCCAATGTAGTTTTAAGAATGTGTCTAGATTGCACCAAGCTGCCAATCTGGTTGATGTAGCAAACCCGCGAGCTAAAACTTTTTTATTAGTGCCATTACCTTTGGGTCCTTCCTCTACGCAACACAACCTAGCCAACAGGGTCGCGGCTTTTTTACTGCATTGGGCCTTATTATAAAAAAAGTGAAATACTCTATCCTCGGATATTTGCTCAAAAAATCTTCCAATATCCAAAGCTAGTAGCGTTCGTTCCCGCTGTTTACCCAAAAGATAGTAGGCGGCGTCCATGTGACTTTTTCCGGATACGCCGCCAAAAATAAATCCCGGTATAAGTTTGTCGTGGGGCGCTAACAACTTCTTGTCTATCAATTTAAGGAGTCTACCTAGAGGTTTACCTTTAGCGTTCCTAACGTATTTATTTTTTTTCGGCTGAGAGTGTTTGCTGTCTCGCCAGTAGTTATTAAAATTACTAACAACATCGTTGATAAGCTCCAGAGCTTGGGTTTTTGTTAACCCAGGTGACTCAAATCTTTTAGCCAGCTCGTTTTTACTGCGTATAAAAACCTTTGGATATCTGTGTTGTGTTTTAGTAGGCATACTTTTTAAGATTCTTAGCCTTGTTTTCAATAAGTTCAATTTGTAGTTTTTCGCCAAGCTTAATTAGCTGCCTTTCAATGCTAGAAAGGTTTTTTGAGTCAGCAATATCAAAAATAAATGGGGTTATGGAATTAGGACTAACTTTTAAGCCTGGGTTTGCTGGCTTGCGGCGAATGTGGCCGCACAGTAACGGCAGAAAAGGTTGTTAAAAAATCCGGCAAGGAATTTATTTATTACCATTGCACCAAGTTTGGCACTAACTGTATGCAAAAGGCCGTAAATGAAACTGTCTTTGATGAGGATATACTAAATTCACTACACATAATGCACAAAATGCCCCAGGACGCTGTTGATTATGTGGCAGAGGGTCTTAAGCAGTCTTTGTATTTTAAGCGCAATACAGAGGATGTAACACGGGAAAAGCTGGAAGCGGAAAAGGCCAAGCTACAAAATCGGCTTAGCGTTATGTATGAGGACAGGCTGGACAGGAAGATTAGCGATGAATTTTATAACCAAAGGTTTGCCGAGTATTCTAAAAAAATTAAAGACTTGGATACGCTGATTAGCAAATATACTTATGCGGACATTGATTATTACCAATTTGGCGTAAAAACTTTAGAACTCGCTAAAAATGCGGCAATACTGTATGAAAATGCGAAACCCGATGAAAAACGGGAGCTGTTGGGTTTCTTACTTCAGAACTCTAAACTAATTGACCAAAAGCCCCAATTTACTTACGGAAAACCCTTTGACAGGGTGCGTCAAAGGGCTGAAAGTTCCGATTGGAGTCCCTGTATCAGGACGCACGCACCCATTTTATCAAAAATTCCTGACTTCCGATAGGCCAAAACAGGGTCAAAAGGGGGGTCGTTTACCCCTTCATTCAGGTAGTCACTAGCCATTTTCAGAGTGACTACCCTCCGGTCTTAAAATAGCCCTGCTGCTATTGGCTTTCCTGCTCCGGCACTACCCAAAATCCAATGCCGACTTCACTCCGCTACAGTGTGCTCACTTCCGCTCCGTGATTGCCCCTCGGCCTTCTCTCCCGTCCGTCTTTTGACTTTACTCGTTGGTGGGGGTGTGAAACAGATAAATAAGGTAGCGGACGGGTCGAGAAGGCCTCGGACAGAGGGGGTCTTGGAACCTGCTATAATGGAATTATAACAGATTCTTTTATGGCTACCGCTTTAAGAAAAAGGTTAGTCAGGAGAGAGGTAAAAGACCCCCTCCAGCTACAGGCACGGGATATGGAACTGCTCCAAGAGTTGGGAGAATATCGTTTCCTCAACACCGAGCAAATCCTTGCCCTGCACCCCGGAGGCAGACGTAACTTCCTTCGCCGTCTTGCCGCTATGTTTGACTTGGGATTCTTGGACAGGCCTAAGAACCAGAGCCATTCAAAGCTTCCTTCCTCCCACATCATCTATTCCCTCGGCAAGAAAGGAGCGGAAGTTGTCTACGGAGACTCGGAACAGTTCCAAGGGATTTTGCGCCGTATGCGTGAGATTGAACGCTCCCTGCCCTTGATTGCCCACGCCCTGATGATTTCGCAGTTTAGAACTTGTCTTACATTGGCGATACGGAAACGAGACGACCTCAAGCTCCACCGGTGGTTACAGGGCTATGACTTAAAGTCCGCATTGCGGGGGCGGCACGGCCAAAATCCCGAACTCGTGCCGGACGCTTTCTTTGTCTTGGATACCAAGGAATATAAATATCCCGTCTTCCTTGAAGCCGATAGAGGGACGATGACCGAGGAAAGATTTGTAAACAAACTAAAACTTTACTGGCGGTGGGGGCGGGAAGAACGGCTCAAAGATTCTTTAGGCTTCACCCGTTTTCGGGTCATTACTATAACCCCTAACGAAACGCGGAGCGAAAACTTGCGAATCGCCTCCAAGGTGGCCAACTCAAACCAGCAGGGCAGTAATATGTTCCTGTTTACGTCTGATAAAAACTATTCAATCTCCAAGCCGGAGGCGATTTTTGAGCCGATATGGAAGTCGCCGAAGGACGATATGCCGAAAACGATTTTGCATTAAGGTTTTGTCCTTGCCCCAACCCTCCCGTTGCGCGGGCAAAGAGAGCTTCTAAGCTCCCTTAAAAATCGTCCGGTTTGATTAACGTTCCTTTCTCAAGCTGAATATACTTTAAAATAGTTTTTATATCCCTATTCAGTTAAAGATATAAACTAAAATAGCATTAAAGCCTTTAAATAAGGCTTTTTTTAGTTTATTACTATTTAATTCTTGACAACTATTCCATTTTGTAATATTATACGTTCAATAGGAAAAGACATAATCAGCTTTAAATTCAGATGTTTACGGTGGTCAACTAATATTATTTAACTATTCGTTATACTTAATTATTAATTAAATTATAAAACCTAATATGCAAAAAGTAAGAAATAGCAAAGATATCATTGAAGAAATCGAATCGCTTTTGGTTGAACTGAAACAATCAGTAGGCATTAAACAACAAAAGTCGGCAATTTTGGCTAAACGGACTGGAAAACAGGGTTTAGAGCATAGCCAGTTCTCTGGTTTGACTGGGGAAATATATACACTGGTTAAAGACGGGTTTTTTAAAGACCCTAAGGATATATCTGAAATACAAAAAAAACTGCGCGATGAGGGGGTTGTAAAGCCAACCACTTCGCTAATGCCCTCTTTAATATTATTGGTTCGAAAAAAAGTTCTTGGGAGAAACAAGCCTCAAAAAGGCACTTATAAATATTTTAAAAGATAAATTATGAATATGAAAACAAATAAATCAAAACCAAGTGTTGCAGAAAAAATTATGAAAGTAATTAGTAAGCAGCCAAAGATAGCAGAGGAAATCAGAAAAGAACTGAAAGACAGATTTGGCCACAACGAAAAACCTGAAGACATCAGGGTTAATTTACTTTATTTACTAAGGAGAGAGCGGGTGATGAGAAAAAAAGAAGACGGAAAGTACAAATATTTTGTCTAACTGAAAAAGTGAGATATTAAAAGTTCTGCTTTACATAAAAATATAATATGGTTATTGCAAAAAAGACTGTTTTTAATAAAATAGAAAATTCGAAACAACTCACTCGCAAAGGGAGTTTTGCTTTTCGGGTATGTAAATTATTGAAAGATGAGGAATTTGACGCTGTGATATCTTCATCGCAACTTACCCATTTACTTAATGAGGGTGCTGGTAAAAAAATTAAAGCAAATAACTTAACATCATTGATGGAGCCTCTCTTAGAAAATGATGTGGTCAAGGTTAAAATTGTTGGCAGGGGTCGCAATAAGAAGAAATATTGGTTTCCTGCTTGGATAGATAAAAATAAAGTAGAAAATCCTGATATACCAACAAACAAAATAGTATTTTTAAGCGGCGTTAATGCTTGGACAGACTCAAACAGAGAACTTCCAAATATTATTAAAATGTTAAAAGGAGATTTGCGTATTGTTGACCCATACTATGGTAATGGAACATTTTTTACACTAGAAAAGTTTGGTAAAAAAACCAAAATAAAATTTTTATCTTCTCAATTAGGAAATGAGGAACAAAGAAATTTAACAAATTTTCAGAATAACTTAAAAAGATTTAAACGCGAATTTAAAAACATAAAATTAAAAAAATACGATAAGTTTTACGAGCTACACGACAGATACATAATAGCAGATAACGCTTTGGTGATAGTTGGCTATGGCATTAAAGATTTTGCGAATAAAGAGTCATTCGTTATATTCCTGCCGACACAAACGGTATCAATCTTTTTGCCAGCTTTAAAAGCTGTCTTTGATAAACGATGGAAGAAATCAAATGATTTAAATTGATTGTTAGAAATTCAAGTTTTTATTTTTTTCGCGCTCGGCCTTGCGGCCTTGAGCGCAATTTTTTTGTTTCAATTCACACACCCCCACCAACGAGTAAAGTCAAAAGACGGACGGGAGAGAAGGCCGAGGGGCAATCACGGAGCGGAAGTGAGCACACTGTAGCGGAGTGAAGTCGGCATTGGATTTTGGGTAGTGCCGGAGCAGGAAAGCCAATAGCAGCAGGGCTATTTTAAGACCGGAGGGTAGTCACTCTGAAAATGGCTAGTGACTACCTGAATGAAGGGGTAAACGACCCCCCTTTTGACCCTGTTTTGGCCTATCGGAAGTCAGGAATTTTTGATAAAATGGGTGCGTGCGTCCTGATACAGGGACTCCAGTAGCAAACTTTCAGACATTTCAGATTTTTTTGCACGGGCTTCGCAGAGCGAAGCCCATTGTGTCGGGGGGACGGAAACGATTTTTTGATTTTTTAAAACAAGGTGCGAGCCGAAGATTTTTTGTGCAGACGATTTTTTGGGGTAACGTCAATAAACTAAAATAAATTTTCAAGAGGTTGCCAATTTTTATCTTGGTTCATCTTACCTTTTTGGTATTTGTATTTTTCAGAGCTATTATAATTCCAAACGCCATTTTCAAAAACAGCTATACCGCCAACATAGACCTTGCCTAACTTATTTAGTTTCAACGCCAACGCTTTGGCTTTGTCGGCCGTTTCGGGGTCTGTTGCCGTCTGGTCTTTTTTAGGGTCAAAAATCCCTATCCCGCCACTTTTAAAGCGTATTATGAAGTCGGGGTAAAACAGGGCTTCTTTGCCGTCCACGCTGTTAAAATACTTAATCGCAAAATATTCTTTGCCTTGATTGCCGTTTTTAAACCACCAGTCAATCTGTTTGCCTTTGCCCTCAAGATATTTAATAAAATTCAATTCATTCTCTTTGCCTTTATAATCTTTAAGCACAAAACATTTATCCAAAGCGCAAAGTTTTTGGGGCAGTTCTTCGTAATCAGATGTAAAACCGTATTGCTCTAAAATTTCAAAAATCGGAGCTTCTGCTTCTTCCTGTTTTTTCTTCCGGTCTTTTAGTATGCTTTGAGCAATAGGCTTAAAATCAATTAAGGCTTTGGTTATTGCCGGTCTGAATTTGCTGGCCGCCCCCTTTTGTATATCCTTAACAAAAACCCTGTAATAATAATTACTGTCTGTGTTTAACACAGCCTGAAACCAAATACGGATAGCTGATTTAAACACGCCCCAAGCACGGGCGACATTGGTATATTTTGCCTGCTCATCTGTTTGTTCTTTTAAGAGCATTAGGCAAAAATAATTAAAAGTTTTTTCTACATCATTGGTTGATATTTCCAGCTCAACATCAATGCCTCTCTTTTTAAAGTCATAAGCCATTTGGTCAAAATCTTCAAACTTGGCATTGGCAATAATGCTGTTGGTTAGCTTGCGGCTTAAATCAACGCCCGCCTTTTTTAGCTTCGCTTCGGCTTTCCCCATTGCTTGCAAGTCTGTTTTGGTAATTCCAAAATAGGAGTTCATTGAGTTCACAAAGCTCTCTTGGAATTTGGACGAGGCTGGAATGTCGCCATAGTCAATGCGTGAAATATAGGCTGATTGCAATTTAATATTTTTAATACCTTGTTTCCTGTAAGCGTGCTGGCTTGGAATTTCATTTTTCTTTAAATCGGGCAGTTCAACTTGGCTACGCTTATAGTTGGTATATAAATAGCCGGTTCTTAAATTCGGACTGTTCTTATAATCTTCTTTTGCCTGTGGTTCGGCCATTCTTAAAATGCGGCCAACTGTTTGAGTGTAAAAAGTTTCCTTTTTTATTTCCCTAAACATAACCAAAACACTCGCACGGGGACAGTCCCAGCCCGTGCCTGCGGCCTGTTTGAAAAGCATAAAATCAACCTTGCTGTCATTGTCGGCTATAAAGTCCAAGTTGTCTTTTTTGCCGTCAAACCATTTGGCTATGTGCTGGCTTTTTATGCCCTTAGAGGCTAAAAATTGGCTCACAACTTCTTCTTTAGTCTTATCACCTTTGGCTATAAGCTCTTTATCATCATTGGGCAACTGAATAAGCATTAGCGGGTTTATATCCTTACCCAATGCTTTTAGTTCATTTGCCAGCTCTTCCCGCCTTTCCATTCCCAGTGTCAAAAGGACTTCATCTAAATCTTTGCCCTTGTATTTTTTTAAGTCTTCCTCAGTCTGCACTAAAATTTTTTCTTTTATTAAACCCTCATCAACAACCTGTTCTCGGGCTACTTCTACAAAACTTTTTAACCGCCTTGCCGTCAGTTCGTCTTTTTCATCTGGTGTTGCGGTTATATGCACAATTATTTTAGGGTTAATAAGGTCAATAATCTCCTGCGCCAGCTCTGTTGATTTGTGGGTGTGGGCTTCATCAACAAACAAAATAATTTCTCGAGCAGCCTTTTTAGTTTCTGCCATTACATCTTCAAAATAACTGCCCGTTTCTTTTTTAAATCTTTCGTCTTTGGGTTTGCGTAATTTAAGTTTTCGGGTTGCGGCATTATCCTGCACAACCTTTTGCCAGTTCAAAAATAAAATATCATTTTCGTATAGTTTGCCTCTGTTTATATCGTTTACAGTTAACAGAGCATTTTCTAGATTGTTTTCAAAATAGTCTTTGAACTTATCCTTGCTCTGCATTGCCAAGTCATCGCTAAAAGTAATCCAAATAAATGCTTTATCAATTTTCCATTGCGGCAAATGATTAAGTCCTTTTATAAAATGGGCGGCGGTCAAAGTCTTACCGCTTCCAGTTGGCGATTTAAAAACCAAAGGCAACTGCCTGCCTTGTTTTTTCCAAAGTCTTAAAAAGGCTTCGTTTAAATCATCAATCGTTGTCTTTTGGAATGGTAAAAGGTTAAATGCTGGCATAATTAAACAAGGTTATAAATCTGTTTGTAAATTTCTAAAATCGGCTGGGGAATAGTTTTAATTTTTATGTTTTTGTCTTCTTCAAATTCGTTAAATTCAAATTCTTTTTCCCAGCTAAAAATGTAAACAACAGCCGGTTTTTTTAGTTTCTTAACCTTTTCTATAAATTCATCAAACTTGCCAAATTCTTCTCTAAAATATACGGCTGTATATTGTTTGTTACTTTCAAAAATTTGCCAATAATTATTCTGTTCAACTTGATCAAAAGTATTTTCTGCAATAGCCAACATACCGCCTGCATTGTGAGCTAATTCTATTTTATCTGCGTCATCAGCTTTCAATATGTTATTTTTCCCAACGAAAGCCGTTTTGAAATACTTTATGGAATTACCCAAGCCCTTTTTTGAATTATAACCTTTAATAACCTTTTTTATTCTTGGGTAACAAATATCTGTCATTATTTTATGCTTTCCCCCGTTTGTTATTTCGTCATTATTGGTAATCAGAATAAACCGCCTGCTTCCCTTGTCTTCTTCATTTAAATCCATAATTGCTTGGCCTGTTGTACCAGAGCCAGCGAAAAAATCCAAAATTACAGCGTCCTTTTTTTTGCAACCCAAAAAACAAAGTCTGCTTATTAGCTTTAAAGGCTTTGGGCTTTCAAAAATATTTTCCCCGTTAAACAAATCTTTTATCTCTTGAGCGGAATCTTGAGAAAAGCCTGCGTCAACCCAAATAGTCGGTGCGGTTTGGCCTTGTCTAACTTCACTCAAATATCTTTTTAAAAATGGCGCTCCACTATTACGAAAAATAATTCTTCCCTCGGATATGAACTTATCAATTTTTTCTTTGTTATAAAGCCAACACTTATCTTTAGGCGGCAAGTATTCTTTTTTATTTAATGGGTTTTTTATCGGAAATACTAAAGATTGGACTAATCTTCCACCTTTTCCATTTGCGCTTAAATCAGAAGCCGCCCACGCTCCATTCGGGTCATTGTCTGGATTTTTATATCTCGCTATCCCTTCTTCGGTTCTTGGAAGCAAATTTAAATTTACATTTTGGGTTTTGCCATAACACAAAATATATTCGTGATTTCTTCCAATTTCACGGTCATTTGGAGGAGTAGCTCTTTTTTTCCATATAATTGTTTCAATGAAGTTTTCTGTTCCAAAAATTTCATCACATAATAATTTTAGTTGTGCAAGTTCATTGTCATCTATGCTAATAAAAATAACTCCGGTTTTTTTCAAAATATCTTTAGCCAATTCCAAACGCTTTTTCATAAAAGAAAGCCAATAGCTATGGCGTAAAGGGTGGTCAACTGGCACTAAAGTCCCATCGGGAAACTTGTCTAAAATTCTCTTATCTTTATATTTAAAATCAGCGGAGCCAGTATTATACGGAGGGTCAATGTAAATAACATCAACTTTGTCTTTGTGAGTATAATTTAAGCAGGTTAAAGCGTGATAGTTGTCGCCCTCAATAAGCAAATGTGTTGGCTTGCCGTCTTTGCTGTTTATTGCCAACTTTGGCACTTCTTCTAAAATCGGCAGTTTGTTTTCAACATCATCTTCAAAGGCTTCCGGCACATCAATCCAAACCAAGCCAAAACGATTTTGCTTTAACTCTATGGCCTCGTATTTGGCAATTTTTTTGTTAAGCCTCGCCACTTCATTTTCTAACTGCGCCTTTTTGTTATCTTCCGGCGCGCGTTCTGGATTTTTCATAAGTTTATTTTATTAAATTTTCAATAGAAACGCCGAGGGCTTTAGCGATTTTAGCGATTATGTGAACTGTCGGTTTTTTTGACGCTCCGCTTTCAATCTTAGAAAGGGTGGTGTATTTTACGCCTGATTTTTTTACCAAATCTTCCTGTGTTAAGCCGAGCTTGCCCCTGTATTTTTTTATATTATTCCCAATGTTCGGGGTTGTTTGCATATTCTTCAACTATTTGCTAGTATCAATATATAACAATTTACTACAATTATATGATAGCAAAAAAATCAATTTTGGTAAACGATAACTATTTTCTCTACGCCCGCAAGTCCACCGATGTTGAGGATAAACAGGTTTTATCCATAGAAGCCCAGCTCACGGAGTTGCGGGCTTTGGCAAAAGAGCAGGACTTATCTATTGCTTGCGAGTTTGTGGAAAAACAGTCGGCTAAATCTTTAGGCCGTCCGGTGTTTTCCGAGATGATGAGCCGGATTGAAAAAGGCGAAGCTCAAGGCCTTGTCTGCTGGAAACTGGACAGGCTCGCCCGCAACCCCGTGGACGGCGGGCAGATTAGCTGGTTTTTACAGCGCGGCATAATCCAGCATATCCAAACCAATGAGCGGAGCTATCGCTCGACTGATAACGTTCTGCTTATGAGCGTTGAGTTTGGAATGGCTAACCAGTTTATTTTAGACCTAAGCAACAACACTAAACGGGGGCTTAGAGAAAAGTCCGGCGCGGCGAGTATCCCAGCCGTGCGCCTATCGGCTATCTTAACGACAGCCGGACTAAAACTATTGTCATAGACAAAAGGAAGTCCAAAATCATTAAACAGATGTTTGAACTATACGCTCAAGGTAGTAATACCCTTGAGGCCATTTCTTTGTTTTTAAAAGATAAGGGCATAGTAGCCAAGAGCGGAAAAATCCTAAAACGGGACAGGATAACATATATTTTAAACGACCCTTTTTATTACGGATTTTTCCAATACGCAGGTGAGTTGCACCAAGGGCGACACGAGCCAATCATTACCAAGCAGCTTTGGGATAAAGTACAGGAGGTTTTAGAAAAACGCGGCCACCAGCGCGACAATCCCAAGAACCAGCCCCAGCCGTTTTGTGGTTTGCTCAAGTGCGGCGAGTGCGGCCGCAGCATAACCGCCGAAACCAAGACCAAGCACCAAAAAAACGGCAATGTCCATAATTACCTATACTATCGTTGCACTAAGAAAAACACCCATTGCTCGCAGTTGTCCGTCAGGGACACGGAACTGGACAACCAGCTTACAACTATCCTTAAAACCTTTGTAATGCCACCAGAGTGGGCGGAACAGCTAAACGCTATGGCGGACAAGGACGACAAGGACTCCGCCCGCTCCGTGGCCGTGGTTGTCCAAGACTTGCGTTCAAGGACAGATGAGATTGACCGCAAGCTCCAGCGACTTCTTAACGCCTATTTAGACCAAGACATTGAGCAGGAAACCTATCGGACACAAAAGAACGTTCTTGTGTCCGATAAGAAGTCGCTGGAGGAGCAAATAGCCCGTCTTGAACAACAACGGACAATCTGGCTCGCACCTCTCAAAGAGTGGATACAAGACGCAGAAAAACTCGGCGAAATAACGCTTTCGCCCGACTTACCCCCCAAAAAATCGTCTGCACAAAAAATCTTCGGCTCGCACCTTGTTTTAAAAAATCAAAAAATCGTTTCCGTCCCCCCGACACAATGGGCTTCGCTCTGCGAAGCCCGTGCAAAAAAATCTGAAATGTCTGAAAGTTTGCTACTGGAGCGGCCAAGGGGAATCGAACCCCTATCCCCTCCTTGGCAAGGAGGAGTTCTACCATTGAACCATGGCCGCTTGTTTGGATTGTTGCTTTTTTTAGGGGAACTCTGTCCGCGCTAAAAAACTTAGTAAAATCTGGTGCCTCGGGTCAGAATCGAACTGACTACGCTTGCCTCTTCCGAGGCTAATTTGGACTATATCATCACCCGGCTCTTTATATTAAAGGGCCGGGGCTGGGCGCTTGTATAGGATTATTGTTGGGACTCACCTATTAGTCTCTACACCTTTTCCGAAACCTTCCGCCAGCCGGCGAAGCCCTTCGGAACTTGGCTCGGGATTATTTCATCTTTTTTATGAGATGAAGTTTTCCCCGAGTTCACCCAGTTTTTCTCAATCCGCCTTACGGCGAATGGCCCCAAAGATTGTTTTTATAGGGCAACGCTCTACCAATGAGCTACCGAGGCATATAAATAAATTTCAAGTGAAAAGTGGCTCCACTTGATAATTTTCATCTTCCAACTTATCTGGTGGGCGATACAGGATTCGAACCTGTGGCCTCCTCGGTGTAAACGAGGCGCTCTAACCAACTGAGCTAACCGCCCGAGGAATATTAACCGCAGATTCGCCGCAAAATATTTTTAAGATTGCCAGAATAATATATCAAAACATTGCCTTTTTGGCAAGGGTACCGGCTAAATTAAGCAAAGCATCGGAGTTGTCATTTTCGGCCGGGCGGTTTTTGCTTTCAAGGCCGCATTTTTGGCAGCGGTGGGTAATAATATATTGCTTTTTTCGCAATTCCAAATTCACCGGCTCCATTAATCCGCCGCACGCCCCGGCCCTGTCTCCGGGATTAATGTCCACGTGCCTGCTCCACAGGCAATTGGGACAGTGGTTGGTGTAGCCGTTGCCCGTAACTTTAAATCCGCAATTTTGGCAGGTAAAATTCTCAATTTTCCGCTGAAATTTTTTTGTAGTGGTTCCGGGATGTTTCATAAGAAAATATTAGCACAATCCAAAAACTTTTGTTATGATAAAGTCAGTATTCATGGGTCGGGGTCTTGTTTTTGCTCATTTTTGTCAATCTTGCCATTTTTGTCAATTATACTATGTCCAAAGCCGTCCATTTGGTTTCCCCGAATTTTAGCGATATTTTTCCGCCCAGTATTGAAATTGGCAAATTCCCGGACGGCGACACCCATGTCAGGATTTTAAATTTGGCAGAATGCGAAGATAGTGACGTAATCGTATTTCACAGGCTGTATCCCGAGCAGAACACTTCCTTGGTGGCGCTGCTTTTTATTTTGGATTCCGTAAAAGAGGCAGGCGCCAAAAGCGTGGCGGTGGTGGCCCCGTATTTAGCCTATTCCCGGCAGGATAAAAAAAAGTTGAACGGCGAAGTAGCCAGCGCTTTCGTGCTTTGTAATTTGCTTAAGCGCGCCGGCTGCGACAAGTTGGTGACTTTTGACTGCCATTTTTTAAACAAGGAGGGTCCGGCTAAATTCGCGGAGCTGGATATAGAAAATATTTCCATGGGCAAAGAGCTGGGGGCTTTTGCCCGCCGCGAAGCTTTTGGCGGGGAGGGCTGTGAAGTTATCTCGCCGGACATGGGCGCCGGTTACATGGCGGCAGAGCACGGCGGCAAGTCATACAAAAAAGCGCGCAAGGAATACGAGGGCGACAAAATCCATTACCGTGATGTGGGCGAAATGGACGGAGACTTTGAAGTCGCCGGTAAAAATGTTTTGGTGTTGGATGATATGATAAGCACCGGCGCCACTATGATAAAAGCCCTGGAAAAACTCAAAGCGGCCGGGGCCAAAAAAGTCTGCTGCGCCGCCACCCACGGCCTGTTTTTATACAACTGCATGGATAAAATCCGCAAACTTACCACTTTCGTTTATTCCACCGACACTATAATTAACGACCACGCCAAAGTTTCCATAAAAGAAAAACTTATGGAAAAACTGAGCGGCACGAGGACTTTGTTTTAAAATTGACAAACACTCATACACTCATATTTAATATAAGATGCCTTGGACTTGGTCCGGAGCCCGACTAAATTTATGAACATCCAAGAAGAAGTTTTGGGCATTTTAAAAAGAACGGAAGCTGTTATTACGGACAGCCACATTGTTGGCACCAAAGGCGGTCATATGAGCGTTTATATCAACAAAGACGCTATATATCCGCACACGCGGGAAACCTTCAGGCTTTGCGAACTATTCGCCCAAAAAATTAAGTATCTGGATGTCGATGCGGTGGTCGGTCCGGTTATTGGTGGGGTTATTCTTTCTCAGCTGGTGGCGTACCATTTGTCAAAAATCAAGAATAAGGATATTTTAGGCCTTTACGCTGAAAAAACCCCGGAAGGGGGAATGACGTTAATCGGCCGCCGCAATTATGATCAGTTGGTTAAAGGGAAAAAAGTTTTGGTGGTAGAGGATATTACCAATACCGGCGCCAGCGCGCGAAAGACCGTGGAGGCCGTTAAGGAAGTCGGGGGAGAAGTAGCGGCTGTTGCCGCGATTGCCAACCGTAATCCGGAAAACGTGACCGCGGAATTTTTAGGCGCTCCGTTTTATCCGCTGTGTATTTTTAAAGCCGAGAATTTTGACGCCGATGACTGTCCCCTGTGCAAAGCCGGTGTTCCCATAAATACCAGGGTCGGGCACGGAAAAAAATTTTTGGAAGAAAAATTAAAACAAACAAAATGAACATCCCCACGGAAAAATACAATTTGCGGGCCAAAAAGGTTAATTCTTTGGTTTGTGTCGGGCTGGACAGCGACTACGACAAGTTGCCGCCGCGGTTTAAAAGTTTGGAGAATCCGCAGTTTGAGTTTAACAAATGGATAATTGACCAGACGGCGGATTACGCGGCCGCTTACAAGCCGAACACGGCGTTTTACGAGGCGCGCGGCGAACAGGGAATGAAGGAATTAAAAATGACCATGGATTACTTGCTGAAGAAACATCCGGACGTTTTTACCATTTGCGACGCCAAACGCGGCGACATTGGCAGTACCAATAACGGCTACGCGACTTCTGTTTTTGACTGGCTGGGTTTTGACGCCATAACTTTGCATCCTTATTTGGGCAAGGAAGCCCTGGGTCCGTTTTTGGACCGGCCGGATAAAGCCTCTGTTATATTATGCAGGACATCCAACCCGGGGGCGGGGGAAATCCAGGACTTGGAAGTCAACGGCAAAGCCCTGTGGAAAATTATCGCGGAAAAAGTGTCCCAGGACTGGGATTATAACCACAATTGCATGCTGGTGGCCGGCGCCACCTATCCCGACGAAATCAGGGCCATAAGAGCCATCGCTCCGGAAATGACTTTGCTGGTTCCCGGCGTGGGGGCGCAAGGGGGGGATGTGCAGGCTGTGCTTGGCGCCGGACTGGACAGCCAAAAACGCGGCCTGATTATAAATTCTTCCCGCGCCATAATTTTTGCCGAAGACCCGGCAGGGGAAACAAAAAGGTTAAGTTACCGAATTAACCAGTTTAGATAATAATGTACAAACTCATCCGTCCGTTTTTGTTTGGGCTTGATCCGGAGGCATCGCACGGCATGATGCTGGGGCTGTGCGGCGTGGCCAATACGGCAGGTTTAAGCGGTCCGGTTTCCGCGGTATATAAATTTGGACATCCAAGTTTGGAAACCGAAGTCTTTGGCATAAAGTTTAAAAATCCCGTGGGCTTGGCCGCGGGTTTTGATAAAGACGGTAAAATTTTGGATTTTTTACCGGCCTTAGGATTTGGCCATATTGAAATGGGAAACATAACGGCGCTCCCCTCTCCGGGCAATCCCAAGCCACGTCTTTTTAGGTTGCCTGATGATAGCGGTTTGATAAATCGTTTAGGCCTAAATAACGAAGGAGCTAATGTTATCGCTTGGCGTTTAGGCGGAAAACAGTTTCAGGTGCCTGTGGGTATTAACATCGCCAAGACCCACGATCCAAATATTTTGGGCGATAAAGCGGTGGAAGATTTTTTGTACACGTTTAAAAAACTTTACCCTTTGTTTGCTTACACTACTTTAAACGTCAGCTGTCCCAATACGGCGGAAGGGAAAACTTTTGAAGACCCCGGCGCTTTAAAAGTTTTGCTGGACGAAATTAATAAAGCTAAAGCCGCGATGGCCCACGGAAAGCCTGTACTGGTTAAAATTTCCCCGGATGTGAATTTTGAGCAATTGGATAAAATTTTGGAAGTTTGTGAAGCGCGTAAAATAGACGGATATATTTTAACCAACACCGCCAAGTTCAGGGACAACTTAAAAACGGACAAAACAATTTTGGAAAAAATCGGCAAAGGCGGAATCTCGGGACAACCTCTAAGGCAAAAAGCTACGGAACTGGTAAGGCACGCTTACAAACAGCTTAAGCGCCCTTGCATAATTGGCTTAGGTGGCATTGATTCGGCCGAAACCGCCTATGAAAGAATAAAAGCCGGCGCGAGTTTAATTCAAATTTACACGGGTTTGGTTTATGAAGGTCCGGGTTTGGTAAAAAAAATCAACCGGGGGTTGGTTGAATTATTGAAGCGCGATGGTTTTACAAATATCAGCCAGGCAGTTGGCGCGGAGGCAAAATAAATACGGCTGAAGAATCCGCACCCGGCATACCAAAACGCCTCTCCCGAAGGGAAAAGGCGTTTGGTGAAATCTATGGTTGAAAACCTAACCTGGAATAGCGAAAAGGTTATACAGGTCAACTGGAAAAACGAATTCAGGTTAGTCGCAGAAGCGAAAAAGGACACTATGGTGGGACGGCCGGGGATCGAACTCAGCACATGTGCCAAACCACCAATTTGTAAGCGAGAATTATTTTAACTTTGCTTAAGTTTGGTGCGATTTTTTAAAGAACCTGCCCAGACCGAAATTTTAAAGGTATACGATTTAGTAAGTTTTCTGACCTAGTATTGCGCCAGTCGTCGGATCGATAAATATCTGCAATTCCGAATTATAATTTTGCGACTCAAAATCTATAATCCACTTAAAGCCTTCATCGGTTCTGCTGGTTAAAATTTCACCATTCAAAAATGCTCCACTATTTTTGCTAATAAAATCGTTCCCACCATTCTGTAAAGCTATGTTTTTTGCCGAATCTAAATTAACTTTCCAATCTGCCAATGTAATGGGTTTATAGTAAAGATTAGTTAATTTTCTCGTTTGCATGTTTCCGGTGCTCATTATATCAACCGAGACATATTTTCCATCGTCGCAAATAAATTTATAACCACTGGCAGTATTACCCTTATCTGCTGGTTTAAAATTTTTGAAATATTCGACCAGCTGTAAATTACTGCATTGCTGTGCTGCTAGGTCGCTGGCTTGTTTAAAATCTGATTCGGCAGCTGACGGTGCCGTCAATGTCGATGGTTGTTGGACGCTAGGAGAATTTGCAATTGGTGACTGCGAAGCGCTGCTCTGGGGGCTGTTGTTGGAATTTGACGAACAACCAGCTGCCATCAAGGCAATTAAAGGAACTGCAAGTAATAATGTTTTTCTCATAAGATAAGTTTAATTATCTTAATTATACCACTTTTTATTTTTACTAACAAGCGCCCAAAAAGTCTCGGCGCTTTTTTTGGTGGAGCATATAGAACCAATTGGAAAACTATTTGCTCGTTTGGTTAAGGACATCTATCAGGCCTTATTAGGGTTATCCCAGAGTTCACTGCTAACGTCAGGAATGATCTAAATAGCCAAGCCGATATTATATACATTCTACACAAAGACCTCATCTGAGGTCAATTTTTTATTTCAGACGGGTTTGCCTTATCAGAGCAATTTAATTACTGGTAAGGCGGTATTTCCCCATTTTCTTTTGGTTTTGGAAAAGCCTTATATGATAGGTTTGTTTCAGTTTTAGATTTTCTTCAGTTAAGGCTTCTCTTGGAATTTTAAACAGCACTTCTTTACCAGTTTCAAATACGTTTCCGGCCACAAAAAGAAAATCGGCCTTTAATCTATGGCTTTCATCAAATTCAACGACGCTCATATCGGGAATTTTCAATACTTTTGCTGTTCCTTTAATTTCGTATGTTTCGGCCAAGCCCGTGTCCTTCCATTTTACTTTGCAATCATACCCAACTCCATCCCTAGAAGTATTAAGGATTTCGCCCCGATCTCCTACCCAGTTTTTAAAGGCCAAAAGGCCTAATGTTTCTGCACGTTCCATAAAAGGACAAATTTACTTAATTTGCTTACGTCTTATAAGCAAAATTAGACAAAAAATTAAGTTGGCTATCGTCCAGGCTACTGGATAAAGAAGTGTAAAAATATTAAACTTTTGTAAGGCAATAATACCTAATGCGTGCCTAAATGCCGCGACCCACCAAGTAAATAATGTTTCGGAATGAGGTTTATTCCAAGACTTTCTTATAGTTGGCCCAAAACCTAATATATCCGTTAAAACCACAAGTATTACTGACAAGACTGGCTGTTTTACCACAAGCCAAAGAAAAAGCGAAAACAGGGCAAGTATTAAAAATACAACGTCTGAAATAGCGATACTTTTTTCACCATATTTTAGACACAGGAAAAAAATAAATATACACACGGCAGAAACCGCAAATGTTATCCACGCACCCACTCCAGCCCCCCCCATCACTTGTAAAGCCCAAGTAATTGAACTTGAAATACCCCAAACCAAAAAAGTAAAAGTATGTGGGGTTGTCTTTCGCTTAAAAATATCCCGAATGTACGGGCCGTATCCTACAAAAACAAGGATGACTGAAATTATACTAACGAATATCTTATAATCCATAAATTTTTATTTTTTATCTTTCTATAGATCTAAAACGTTAGAATAAAATTCTACATCAAACCATTTGTAAAATAATTCTTTGGTTCTACCTGTTGGCCAATAATCCACGTCGTTAGACCAGCTTGTTAGATACTCTTCAAAAACCTCATTCCATGTTTGACTGAATACTTCCTTGGCTTCTTTAGAAGTTGTAAATTTTTCTAGCAAAATAGCTTTAGCATATTTTTTAAGCTCGTTAAAGCTAAGTTCCGTGTCAACACCTGGCAGATGATTAGCCCAGTTTGCAAAGGGCTTTTTAGGTATAATTATAGCAACTGACTTATTAATGTTGCGCATTTTTTTAAATTAAACTTGTTTCGTCTTACCATAAACAATATATAAAAAAATTCTATAAAGTATTTGCGTAGCAAAAAAATAGGCAATAATTGTATATAAAATAGTTCGGGTAATCGCTTGATTGACGTAGTCTTGGTAATCATTAATGTCTTTAGCTTTTAGTTGGGCTACGTTAATTGCCCCATCATTTTCTAAGTGGTTCAATATTTGTTGGTTATCAACATTTTGTATCATTGCCTGTGATACATAATTTTTTTCGGCTGTATTATCAGCATAAGTGTCATAAGAAATGACAATTTGATCTGGGTTCATGCATAGAGGCTTTAAATTACAATAAATTTCTTTTTCCGGAAATGTATCATAGTTATTTTGAAAAGAAAAGGCATAATAAGGCTGGCGTTGCTGGGCAGGTACGATGATATTTTCATATATTAAGATAAAAAAGGTTAAAACCCCTACTAACAGTATCACTTTGATAAATCTATCTAGCTTACTAGAATGAGGATTATGTGGAAATAGTATCATTGAGGAAATTTTCATACGGTTAATAAATATTTTAATTTAAACAAAAATATATGATTTAGGTCAGTTTATTTTCTAATTCGGTTATATCCTTAGTCATATATGATTTACCCATTTTCTTTGATTCTTTGAGTTTTATCTTTGCTTCTTCTAACTTTCCAGTACGAAAGAAATAAAATGCTTGCTCATATAACCAAATTTGATTCGCCAAATTTTTTAATTGCGGTTTAATTTCATCGACAGCTTTTTTGTAATATTTATTACCTTTCTCCGAATCATTTTTTCTAAAAGCTAAAAGTCCCCGGGTTGCAATTATTGTAGGCTCACAATCATCCGTTATTTTATTAAGCGTGTCCTCTGCATTTTTAAAGTCTCCTAAATTTATATAGGCTATTGCCAAGTTATTATAAATTATAGGTAAGTTAATTCCAATTTTTATGGCATCATTCAACAAATCAATAGAAGCTTTATAATCTTTATCTATAGAGTCATATATGTAAGAAAGGTCTTGATAGGTTTCTGGAAGTTTCGGATATTTTTCAACTACCTTTAATAATTGTTTTTTAGCGGCATCATGCTTACCATCTATGACTAAAGCGCTCCCATACAAATATTGGCCAAAAGGATCTTCGGGCTTCCAATTAAGAATATCATTTGAAATTTTATGGAGTTCGTCAACTTTACCAAAAAATTGAAAAAGTCGGCCAAGATTATAAAAGGCAAAAAGAGATCTGTCATCAACAAATAAATTTTTTGCCTTTCTTCTTTTCGCTATATCAACAGCCTGTTTATAGTATTCTTCTGCTTTGTTTAAATCTTTGAGTTGTTGGTATGCGTACCCTAAATTGTTATATAAAAGATTATTTCCTGGCTCTCCCATTATTTCTTTCAGGTACCAATTTTTTGCCTCCTCATATTTATGAGTAAGAATTAAAAGCCAACCAGACAGATGTTTGGTTTCGTCAGATAAGGTAATATTATTTTTTACTGCTTGCTTAAGTATCTTGGACACTTCTGCTAATTTATTTGTTCTAAAATATATGCCAGCTAAATTTTGATATGCCATCACATAGTTTGGATGGATTTTTATTGCTTTTTCAAGTAGTGATATAGCCTTTGTTAAGTCATTTTTATGAATATAACAAACCGCTAAATTATTCATTGAGTGAACAAAGGTAGAATCTATTTCTAAAGCCTTCTCAAAATACTGTTGTGCCTCATCAAGTTTTTGGTAAAAATTTAGTAAAATAAATCCATAACTATTTATTGCGGCAATATCCAATGGTTGCAGAGCTAAAATTTGATCTAAGTCTTTGAGCGTCTCATCCAAAGTCGTTTTATCTCCAGCAGAGCTTGCAACTCTAAAAAGCGCGTAACTATGAACTAGATCTGGTCTATGATTGGAAACTTCTAAAAGCAATTTATAATAGTAATTTGCCCTATCTGTTTCGTTTAGAATTATGGACACCAATACTAATTTTTCATAAGCAGGCAGAAAAGACTTATCAAGTTCTATGCTAATTTTGTAATAATTTTTAGCAGTGGAAAAGATTTTTTTTAATAAAAATATTTCACCTAATGCGTAAGCATTCCTGGTGCTTTTTTTTCTTGCAAAATTTGATTTTGCTATTTTGTATTGATTTTTTAGGAATTCTTTATTTAAATTTTTACTTAAAAAGGAATAGTCTTCGGACTTTTCTTTTTCATAATACTTATTTTTTTCCGGATTTTTTTGGTCTAAATAAAAATCTGGCAAATCCAAATTAGGGTCAGCAATAATTTCTGCTGGCTGTGCTTTGGTGGCATTACGAATTATTAATAAGTCTTCCATTATAGTGTTGCTATTTCTTTTAACACATCCTCTACCGAACGATACCGCAACTCATAATTAGGATGGCTAAGTTTTTTTAAAATGGTATTAATTTTGTCATTTATTACCGCACTTCCATTTATTAAAATGCTGAGATGACTATTAATCTTTTGGTCTGTGAGGGTTCCTAGCCATTCTTTATACAAACCATGACGGATACTTTCATCATTAACTGTCTTAAGAGTCACCTTTTTATTTCTTAAAAAATTTATAATTTCATTTTGAAATATAAATGGGAAGTTCGGCATAGCCCCTAATATATAATAAAATATAATCCCCAAAGAGTATATATCACCCTCCATATAATTTGTCGGAAGTTTATCCCAAATCCTAAACCTTATTTCTGGTGGACAAACAAATTCTCCCCAAATTCCAGGATTTGATGATAATGCTATTAAAGCTTTTAGATCTTTAGATCTTCCAAAATCGGTCAGTTTAGGGACTGGCATGTTATTTAGCATGTCAATTAAAATATTCCCCCAATGCAAATCTCTATGCAAAATTTTATTTGCATGTGCATGCTTTAAGCCCTCGCATATTCCTTTGAATATAGACAATTTACTATTTAGGTCAAGGCTTGATTCAAAATCGTCTAGATAAGTTTCTAGATTATAATCAGCAAACTTCATCCTATAATAAATACTGTCGGGATTTAATGGGCTGATTTTACTTAGTGGCTCAATAATAGCGGGGTTTGGAAATAGTTTGTACAAAAAATCATTTTCTTGCACAAATCTTAGTGCTTCGGTTGTACCAGCAGGTTCTGCACAGATTTTTATAACTTCATAGCCTGTACCATTTTTTATTTTATAAGCATGCCCAAATGAACCTCCTGTAAAGGCTTCTTCAACCATATATACTTTATCAATTATCTCCCCTGGTTTAAATTTAGTAGGCATTTTATAGTATAAAAATAAGTGTACTTATATATAATATACCTAAATTGGCTTATTATAAAGAGTAAAATTAATCCGTTTACAGGACTGGCAGACCAATTATAATAAACTTGGTTATTTGATTATTTAACCAAGTTTTATGAATCACGGCGGAAAACGCAAAAACTCAGGCAGGCCAAAAGGCAGTTTAGCTAGCCATACGCTGGAAGCCATAACCTTTCGGCAGTATATGATAGAGCAGGTTATAGCAAATAAAAAAGAGCTAGTTGAAGCTCTGATTGAGAAAGCTAAATCTGGTGAGGTTTCTGCATTAAAAGAAGTTTTTGACAGGTCATTAGGTAAGGTTAAGGACAGCATGGAAATTTCAACTCCTACGGAAGGTCCATTGGCTGGCATACTTCGTGAAATCCGATCTAGAAATAAGGGAATTATAGCCGAACGGTCTGAACAACAGATAGAAGAATTACAACCAGATATTGACGGAGAAGTAGATTTGGAATACGAAAGAAAATTACAAGAGGCTATCGGCTAACTCTAACAGATGTGTAGTTTTGTGAAAGAAGATTGACCGGCAGAACACTTATCCGAGGTTGGCCGTATAAAACCTCATACAAAAAAGCTCCCCATTACAAGGGAGCTTTTAAAATAATTATTTTTTTAAGTTTTTCATTTTTTAGCTTCTTGCTTTAAAACTTGCTATACACCACCTTAGCATATTTAAGTATTCCCAATCGTTAAGAGTTTCTTTTAATTTTTTTGCCGTTTCTTTTTCTTGGATTTTTTTATAAAGTGGGTCGTAAATACCGTCCTCCCCAAACTTATTCATGGCCTCCAAGACCGTAGTTTCGTTTTTTGGATCTTTTGCCGCATCAATAATAGACGATAAAACTTTGTCAATTCCTTCAATATTACGATTCATCATATCATTTTTAAAATCTTCAAATTTTTTAAGTGCCTCAGCATCAGTAGAAATAAAAGTAATCTTGTTAAAGAGTTCTTTACTGATTTTCTTTTTTTCTTCCATAGCGTCACATAATATTTGAATATTTTTAAATGACCCGTTACTTTCCTGTATTATATTTTTATTAAAGCTATTTTGGTCAGTTGCACTTTTGATGGGAAAATCTCCAACACGAAGTTCTCTTACTAAGCTGATAATATACAACATTATAATATCTCCTACGCCTAGATCGGTATGGCCATATTTTCCATTCATCAAATCCCAAAAAATTTTTTCTTGTTTTGAATCCTTTGAAAAATCAGTAACAGATTTAACAATTTTTGGAATTTTCTTTCCATTCCAAAACCATACTGCTAGTAGCAACAGAAGTATGCCAAGGCCATAAACAGGCAAAAGAACTAACCCTATAATTCCAACGATGAAACCAATTTTTTTATTTTTTTGCAGCTCTTTCATTTCATCTTTATTAATAGTTTTGGATTCTGTGGAGACAGCATTTGTAATGTTTTTATCCATTTTTTATTGTTTTAATTGTTAAGGAGCAAGTTGGTTAGCCAAACAAAAAGGCCATCCAGAGCTTGCTCGGCTCGTCCTTTCGGATTTGCCCATAACCTTTCGGCTATGACGATTGAAGTAAAGCAAGGTGGATGACCACCCTTGAACTTCAATCGTTTTTTGTCACACCATGCCGTAAAAATTACGGTTTAGGTGTTAAATTTTCCATTACTATTATATACCAAAATCAGCTTAAAGTGAATAATTGCCAGCTTAATTAAGCAGGGCTATAATAGAACAAAACGATAAAAAACGTTCCCTGTATAGACATTGTGAATTTTAAAAAATCCGGTTTTAACCGAGTGACAACCATGATTCATCTAACTGACCTAATGCAGAACCCAACGGAGGCAGAAATTAAACTGCTCAATGGGATTATAAAAAATTATCAATTCGGGGCAACTGATGGGGAAATGATAATTGATGATGTTGATAATGATTTAAAAAACTGCGTGGAGAGGTTTAATATGTGGGGCTTATTTAAAAGCTACCAAATTAGAGTTGTTGATGTGGAAAGAGAGCCTGGGGATGACCGTGTAGAATATGCTTACCATTTGAAAGGCGTTAACTGGAAAAATGTGTTTGAGGTTGCCAATTGGTTTTTTAATAACCAGAATTGTATACCCAAAAAATTTTATAAAATTGAACAGCAGAAAAATATTTTGACACGAGCCCTTTTGGAAGCGAAGTCAAGAGCGGATAGCGATAAGTTTATCTTTACTGAAAAGGATTTATTTAAAGTCGCTCAAGATGATTACCAGGCAGTGTCACTTAGCGAAGCAATACAGGCTATAAGCGATGACGGCTTTATAAAAATTTTAAACGTATCATTGCGTCTATTTTTGGATTATGATATTTCTTCCAAGCTTCATTGTTATGAATATTCAGTTGAACTATTAAAGCCATTGTCTAAAAATAAAAATCCATACGAAAAAGTTAAAGTTCCCAAACCGGCAGACTATCATACCGGCATGCAAATTTATATATCTGGAAACAAAGGCATTTGGAGAATTGGAGATCTTGGGGAGTTGAAGTATCCGATTAGTCGCAAACGTATGGTCTTGGTAAAATCTTTAGAGAACGGATTTTTAACAGGTCCCTTATTAATAGCAATATTAAAGACCCGCTATACTGTTGTCACTACAGCGGTAAATGAAATTAACCGACATTTTCAAGAAAAATTGAATTTGCATTATAAGTTAATTGAAAAAGTTCCTACTGGGGGGTATAGGTTAAACTACGATAGGTATGATATAAAATTTACGCAAGACGATTAGTTTACCGTTTGTTTACTTTTGGTTATTGTTAATAAATTTTTTTAAACGGCTAAAGTTAGCCGTTTTTTATTTTGTACAGTAAACAAGTTGAAATAAAATATTTTTCTGGAAAATTTTATAATTAATGCATGGATCCAGAAAAAAAATTATTAAATCTTAGCGACCAGCTTTCTCCAAACTTGGCAGAATACTGCCGATCAATACTTTTCATTTATGAAGAACTGGTCGCTAAGCAGAAAGGTAAAAAATCAGCTAAAGATGAAAATATTAAATGAAGCAGATTTAAAAGATGAGGCCGAGCATAGGCAACTACTTTATCTTTTGAAACTTGAAGAAGAATATTACCGCTTTCACCAAGTAAGATACACGGAAATAGAACTATTAAAAATTTTCCCTGAAGTAGACGAAGCTTTGTTGGTACAAAAAATCAAGGATTGGGAAAACGTCAAGCAAATTATATCTACGGAAATTCGTAAAAAACTCAAAACCTTTAAACTTATTGCCAAAAATTCCAACGACCTTTGGTTTCTGCGGCAAGGGCTGAAGTCGTACGAAGTCCAAAAAATAATTGAAGCGAAAAAACAGATTTACCGAGTCATGGGGTTATTGTGGATTAAAAGAGGCAAGGTCTTAAAGGGACGGCTAACCCAAGAGCAGATAAATTATGCTAAACAAGTCCCTATAGAAAATTTTTACCGAGGAAAGTTGAGGCGGAGCGGCAAAACCAAAGTAGGTCTTTGCATGCTACATCAAGAAAAAACACCTTCGTTTACCATTTATACCAGCACTAATACTTTTAAGTGTTTCGGTTGCGGGATGCAGGGAGACGTAATAAAACTAATTATGTTGCAAACAGGTTGCGCTTTTAAAGAAGCAATCGGGCAACTGACAGGAGATTCAAATATATGAGAATTGAAGGTAATAAAAGTTTTAAACGACGCATAGCCCAGCATTTTTTAGAAGCAATGAGGCTTACGTATCGTCAAAATTTAAGTCGGGCAGTTAGAAAGGGTCTTAAGTTAGCTAAATTAAAAAAGGCAAAATTAATTAGGGAGGAGCAAAAATATGCAAGATAATAAAGACACAAAAGATGAAGAACTTTTGCAACAGATTGAAAGAAATATTGAGGGCGAAAAAGATGAGGATGAAAGTCAGGCAAAAAAATTGGTGAATTTGGTTTTAAACAGCAAATCTAAATTATTTTTTGACCAGTTTAAAAATGGACTTTTGGCCATAGATGGCAATGGCAAAAAAGTTTTAAAACTTAAGTCAAAAGAATTCAAAAAATGGCTGTCATTCCTGGGTTGGAAAGAATTAAAAAAAGCAGTTTCCCCGGCCGTGATTGAGACCGCAGTAAGGACGCTTGAGGGTCATGCTACCCATGATGGAGAGGAAATAAAGTTGCAAGTGCGGATTGCGACTTTAAAGGATAAAATCTATTACGACCTTGGCGACGGAAGAGCAGTAGAAATCGGCAAAGAGGGCTGGAAAATTATTGATCCGTCCCCGATATTGTTTTATCGGTTTTCACACCAGAGAGCCCAGGATGAGCCGATATCGGGAGGCAGTTTAGAAGAAGTCTATAATTTTATCCCTACGCCAAAAGATTCTGGACAAAAATTATTACTACTGGTTTGGATGGTTGCTGGAATAGTGCCTGATTTTCCTCATCCAGTCTTGGTAATCCACGGAGCGCAGGGTTCCCGTAAAACTACATTATGCAAACTGCTCCGCAGGTTGATTGACCCATCAATAATGGAAACGCTAACAGCGACTGGAGATAGCAAAGAATTCGTTCAACTTGCCAGTCATCACTACCTTTTACCACTGGATAATTTGTCTATCATACAGTCAAATTTTTCCGATATGTTATGCCGCGTAGTTACGGGTGAGGCGATGTCAAAACGCGAACTTTTCAGCGATGATGACGACATTATTTACAGCTTCCGTAGACTTGTGGCGATGAATGGAATTAACCTCGTTGTGAGCAAGCCTAACCTGTTGGAACGTTCATTAATAATTGAACTTGAAAGGCCTGAAGTCTATCAAGACGAAGCCCAACTGTTGGCAAAGTTTACAAAGGCAAAACCTCATTTGGTCGGCGCACTATTTGACGCAGTCAAGAGATCACTGGAGTTATTTGAGAAAACAGTTTTACCCAAAGATATTGAGAACTTGCGCATGGCTGATTTTGTCCGCTGGGGTTGTGCTATTAGCAACGCCTTAGGCCATAAGGACGAGGAATTCGTAAATGCCTTAAAAGCCAACCTAGCTATGCAAAATTACCAAGCCATTGAAGATTCGCTAGTGGCCCAGGTGGTAATTGAGATCATGCGGGATCAGGTGGAATACACAGCGAGTCCTACTGATTTATTACGGGAACTTACTGCGGAAGCCGAACGCCTTGGCCTTAACACCAAAAACAAATATTTCCCGCAAACCTCAAACTGGCTCTGGCGTAGGCTTGAAATGGTCGTCACAAACCTTGCTGCAATTGGGATTAAGGTAGAAAAAGACAAATCAGGTGGAAGGACCATTAGCTTAATAAAGACGGACGAAAATGCCGTCAATGCCGTCTCTGCTGTCCTAGCCAATCAAAACAAAGCCGGGGACGAACAAGACGTTACCGCAGACGACGATGCTGGACAGGAAAGCGTAGAAGGTGTGAAGTTCTAAAGATGTCTTTGGACAGCATGGACGGTAAAGACACCATCTGTCCTCAGTCTATATATTATATGACTAAAAACCAATATAAAAGTATCCAAGTTTTTGCATATTGTTATTACAGGGCGATACTTTATCGCAATTGTTAATAAACGATTGTACACCCTCATAGAAATGTTATAAAATTAAATTGCTACACAACAATAGGTATTGAACGGTCTTATTTTTATTGGTATATTACTAATAAGCCATCAGAGAAAACTGTTGTTGTGTAGCAACAATCGACGGTTCAATCTCTGGTGGTTTTTTAGTTGGAGATAATATGAAATTCTCTTCAAGAGAAGATCGGATTAACTGGTTGCGGTTAGCAGGCCAGAAAATCCAAGCTATGGAGAGGGAACGCTTACAGTGCATTATGAGCGGAGACTTTGGACAAGCCTTTTCTCTCCTAAAAGGCATAAAGTTTGCCAGAGATGAATTTAAGAAAGTGAGTTGGGCTTTAAGGAGGTCAAAATGACCCGTTGCATAATTTACTGCCGAGTTTCCACAGCGATACAGGCCGAAAATGACAATATAGAATTACAAGTCAAAAGCTTGACTGATTATGCAAAAAAACATGATATGGAAATTATTGACTGCTTCAAGGATGACGGAGTTAGCGGAAGCAAAGAACTGCAAGACAGACCAGCCTTACTAAAACTAATGAAGTTTTTGGAAACCAATGATGATGTGGATACAGTACTAATTTACAGCCTGACAAGGCTTGCCAGGGATTTGGTTTTACAGGAACTTTTAATTAAAAAATTTGCCGAATTAAAAAAGAATATTGTTTCAGTTTTAGAGCCTAATTTATCGGATAATGATCCGTTCCGCAAAGCCTTTAGGCAAATGATCGGAATTTTTTCCGAGTTTGAAAGAAGTCTTATCACCATTCGCATGAAGACAGGCCGTGACCAATCCGTTGCCAAAGGCAACTGGCACGGAGGGCTTATTTATGGCTATAACAGCAAAGACGGACAACTTACTATAAATAAAAAAGAAGCGGAAGTAGTCAAAAAAATTTATTACCTCAAGCGCTATCAAAAAATGAGCGTTGCCCGTATTGCCAAGCATCTTAACCAAAATAACATACCGACCAAGCGAGGAGTCAGTCTTTGGCATCCCTCATCAATACGCAAAATTTTAAGCAATAAGATGTATAAGGGATTTATAACCTATAAAAATCAAACTTACAGCGGAGCCTATTCAAAGATATTATGAAAGCAATTGACTACCAAAATTCCTATATTTCCTATGTCAGGGTCTCCAGCCAAATGCAATCGGATGGAGCGTCTTTAGACGAACAAACACGGCAAAACCAATTTTATGCGGAACATCATCATCCGCCACTGCCAATTTTCAAAGTTTTCAGGGAGATTGAAAGTGCTTCAAAAATTGATCGCCATGAATTTCACGAAATGATAGCATTAGCTAAACATTATAAAGTTAAAGGCATTATTTTTAATAAAGTTGACCGAGCCTCCAGGAATTTTCAGGATATGATAATTTTAGAAGATATGATGAACGCTGGTTTTGATCTGCATTTTGTAGCTGACGGAATTTCCAGTTCAACTCCCAACAAGGGCATATTATTTATCCAATTTGGTTTTGCCAAGTCTTACGTTGCCAACCTAAAGCAGGAAGTCAACAAAGGCATAAGCGGATTATTAAATTTAGGGATGACTCCATTACCTGCTCCGATAGGCTATGTCAACATGGGCAAGAAAGCTTTTAAAGAACCAGATCCAGTGAAAGCACCGTTTATAAAAAGAGCTTTTGAAATGTACGCTACAGGCAATTATTCGCTAGTGCAGTTAACCGATATTTTAACTGAAATGGGCTTACTTACTAAAAAAGGCTGTAAGTTAAGTAAAAATAAACTGGCTCACATATTACGCAATCCGTTTTACTACGGCTTCTTTCGCTATCGCAAGGAACCGATTGAGGGCAAGCATACCCCCATTGTCACCAAAGACCTTTACGATCAAGTGCAGGTAGTTTTAAGTGGCAGAGGCTACAAGCATAGCAAAACTTTTATTTATGTTTTTCAAAATTTAGTATTCTGCCCTTTGTGCAAAGGTAAACTACGCTGTGTTTCGGCAAAGAAAAAATATAAATATTACAATTGCCGAAATAAAAACTGCGGCTTTAAAAATATTGGGGAAGCCGTCATTGAAAAACAGTTTTTAAAACGGTTAAAAGAAATCCAGTTCAGCGAGCAAGAGGGGCAGAAATATATTGAAGCCGTCAAGAGTTTTCGGACTGATATGAACTTTTGCAAGGATGACGAACTAAAGAAAATTCAGATGGACGAGGTCAGAATAAGGCAACAAACTGAGGCCTTGGCAATGAGGCTAATTGAGGGTAAAATTGAGGAAGACACTTACAATTCGCTAAAGGCCAGGTTTGTTAACCAATCATTAGTGCTTAGGCAAAGGCGGGTTGCTTTGGATACTGCGGATGAAAAGATTTTAGACCAAATGGTGCTACTTGGAAAACTTTTAAGAAATCCTTATTTCTCTTACCAAAAAGCCTCTCCCGAAGGGAAAAGGCGTTTGGTGAAGTCTATGTTGGAAAACTTTTCTTGGAATGGAGAAACACTAATCCCCAATTGGAAAAATGAGTTTAAACTCGTTGCAGATTCCAAGAAGTTCAATATGGTGGGTCGGGAGGGGGTCGAACCCTCGACAAACGGCTTAAAAGGCCGCTGCTCTACCAGCTGAGCTACCGACCCACGAGTATTAAATTTTTCAAAGGTATACAGACTGGGAAATTAGGAGCCTTTGTCGTCTAATGGGGTCGAACTCAGCCCAGTGTGATAAAGCATCAATCATTGAGCCAAAATTTTCTTTACTACTTTTATATAAACACCAATTTTTTAAAGAACTTTGCCAAATTTTTCCAAAATGGGTATACAAGATTTGCTAATCCTATCAAACCCTTGAATTTACTAGACTTTCGTTTGGCAAGTTATATTTATCCTTATCTCGCAGAAACACTTTATGCACAACATGCTTCTGAACCTCAAATAAATCGGCTAATTCGTCAAAAGTAAAGACTTTTGGGTTAGCCTTCCTTAAAATCACCACTGCCATGTTCCGACTAAGCTTTTGTTCATGCATACATCCATATTAACATAACCGGTATACAAATGCAAGTCTAAATTGGCACCGGTTTCTCGACGGTTTGTGCCTGTTCTGCCCGTATTCGCGCGTTCTTCAAATTCATGTAGCAATTAATGCAATAACCTTTTGCGCCATGAGGCTTGTCCGTTTTGCCGCAATTGCTGCATTTGTCGTAGCCCTTTGCCCACCTGATGACTGCTGTAACACCCACGTCCACAGCCCGATACTGTAAGGTTCGGCTTTGCACCTCCCGGACACGGTCATAATTTTTACCGACGTAAATTTGAGTAGTTTGCAACTTTTCATGACCTAAAAATACCTGCACGTCCTGAATATCTGCCCCATTATTCCACATGGTTGATCCCGCTGTTTTTCTGGCCGTGTGTGGTGTGAATTTTTCCAAACCTGCCTTGAGGGCAATTCTCCGGAATACCCGCTGCACATCATTGGTCTGTAGCCGCGCTATGGGATATCCGCTCTGGTGAGAAACGAACATGGCCTCATGTTTGTCTTTGCGGTTAGATAAATATTGTTGGATCCACCACAATGACCAGTCCTGAAACAAGACTTTTCGTTTTTTACTGCCCTTACCAATAATATATGCTGACTTATCTCCCCATTCAATAGAATCCCTGTTTAGCGACAAAACCTCGGAAATACGCATGCCCGTGTCCAGCATGGCTGTAAAGACGGCTTTAAAGCGGATACCTTGCAGTGTGTCGGTATGAATGAAAGACATTGCCCGGTCAAGCTCGCTCTGACTCAAATACCTGACTTCCGGCCGGGGCTTTCTTGGCAGCTCAATCTCGCGCCAAGACATAACTGGTAAATGCATTTTTTCTGCTGCGTGTTTTATAACCGACCGAACTAGCATTACCACCTTATTCAAATAGCCAGGCTTGGCACCCCGATCCAAAAAATCCTTTTTCAAATTCAGGACATGCTCCAGCGTAACCTCACTAACCGGGACATCTCCAAAATGCTTGGCAATAAGTTCCAATGTTCTGGTATAGGTTTTGAGCGTGGTTTTTGCAACGGCTTCTGATCTGCCATACTGGCACCAATAGAGAAACTCTTGGCCGGCCTCGCTGAAAGTTTTTGTAGGCTTGGACATAGAAAATATCCTTCCAAAAGTTTCTGCAACGAAAGACCTTGATGGGGTTTTTCGTAAACTGTCTATTTGAATTTGGCTCATCGGTTTTTTGAGGAGTCATGAATCTATTATGAACGAACGTTCACTAAGAAACAAGACTTTAAATTTATTAGAGGTTCCTAAAATTAGCACATGTTTATCCACAGGCTTAAAAGAAAATAAAATTTTCCACCTCACGACCCGAGGTAAACAAAATCACTTTTAAGCCACTTGTAGTGAGTTCGGTGTGCGGAGTTCCAAAACGAAAAATCCACTCTTTTACTCCCCAGCTTGCAGGCTGATAGGTTTCAAAAAGTGGATTTTCCGTATTATAACGAAAAATGCCAATATTGCAATCCTTGTGCCTGCAAGCCTTAACAAGGGTTATAATCTATGCAATTTGGCGTATGTTACCTTGTGGTTAGGAAGGTGTCAAATCGAAAAATACGACCATTGTCAAAGTGTCAAAAATCCTATATAATTGTCTGTTACAACACCAATTGGAGGATAGAAAATTGAGTCAAAGAAAACGAGTCGAGCAGTCCGTAAAAAGCAACCGAACTGGATCGCTCTACTGGCAATCGTTGCAGCTATGGTCGTGGTAATTTTTGCTCTGTTTCCAACGAAACAGTCCAGAAAGGAACCAACGGTTATAACCCCAATACAGCCTACAGAGCAGACTTTCCAGTTTTCGGCAGACGAAGCCAAGCAGTTAGTCAATGACCTATTAACGGCGACGGGGGCATCCGATCCGGCGAACTCCTACATGACACCATTCATGAAAGAAAAAATTCAATGGATTTGGGATGAGTATTCTGCTGGTCGCCTCAAGATCGAAGCCATCGGGCAATACTACAAAATCAAGGCCGGGCTGGAAAACAAGGCTACGATGATGAGCTCTGCCTACGTGTCTAAGAACAGCGATGACAAACCACCCTACACGCCCTGCATTTTCATTTATACGCCACGGCTACTTATGATCGTGCGCGTTCAACAGAAAGTGCCGGTTGGCTTCAACCAGTTAAGTAAAAATAATTTTGCTTTGGGACTGGTGCATGAGGCTACACACTTCGAGCGCGACAAATCCTACTACACCAAAGGCAACGCGACCGATGAACAGCAGCTCCTGGAAGAAGAAAGGGTATGGATAAAAGTCGACCAGCTTGCAGTCAAGCAACTTCGCGCCATCGGCCAGCCACTTGATACAGATTTTTTAGAAGCCGACGATATCCTCCAGAGATGCGATTACAAGAGAGGGTGCGCTGAATTCCTAAACTATCTGAAAGCTGGCGGTAAAACTCCTCGTTCTCCGACTATCTACAAGCGGCCGCAATGAAGTTTCGCGGCCGCTTTTCCTATTTACAAAGCAAAAACCGCCAGCTCTAGACATGGCGGTTTTGCAATTTTTTCTGAGTCGAACTACTGGATTACTCTTGTATCATTTAACGTCATAGCAGAAAGAATTGAGGCGCTCATATCGTAGGAATTAGCTTTAACTAGTAAATTCCAATTTCCACCATTGGCAGTGAAAATTTGAGAATTTGGAACGCCTATTAAACCGCTTTGAGAGGAATAGTAAACTGTTCCTTTGTTAATTAACCAGCTTCCCCATGGGTGAGCTATATTTGACGAAGAGAGAGCATAACTGCTGGATAAGGGGTAGTTGGTTAAGTCACCTTGAATGACATTCCCGAATGAATAACCTAATCCCACAAAAGCCTGAGAGCTGGTAAATGCGACTTTGGTATGACCACTGCCAATAAAGTAAACTGTGCCCCCATCGTTCACCAAACTACCTGAAGGATAGGGATAGAAGCTGGAAGTGCTTAATCCAGAATTACTTCCAGAATTTGTATTTGTAGTAGGAGTAGAAACTTGGCTGGGGCTAACCTGTTGGACTTGTGACCAAGTATAACCTTTGCTTAAGAAGTCTTGAGCCGAGGTAAACGGTGTAAGCTGACCGCCGGAAACCAAATAGACAGTCGGGCTATTAGGCAGTTTTATGACAGTGCCGTCGGGTAAATTAATACTGCTGCCAGTAGATGGTGTGGGAGTGGGAGTCGGCGTAGGAGTTGGGGTTACAACAGTTGAAGTCACCTGCACCGGATAACTGCCTTGCACTGTATTACCCAAACCCGGCGTGACAGTAACTGTGATTTGGTAATTGCCGGCATTTGTCCATGTATGAGATGTAGTAAAGCCGGCTCCGGAAGCAAAACCACTTTGGTTGCTTATTGGAGAGTTGTCGCCCCAGTTTACTGAATAACTTAACGAACCGCCATTATAGCCGTCATTATCTTGATCCCAAGAACTAAAAGTATAAGATGCGGAAGTGCCCGCTTGGACTGTGCTCGGTCCAGAAAAAAGTGGAGCCGTGGGGGTCATATTATTACTGACACCAGTAGGGTTTATCTGAATAGTAAACTGTTTGCTGATTCCTGAAGAAGCAGAGCCTACGTATGTTGGATCGTTGATGTAAAGAGAAACGCTATAATTTCCTGCCTGAGTAGGGGTGCCACTGATATATACAGTTCCAGTGCCGCCATTGCTCGCCGGGGTCATACCAGTATTGGTTAAACAACTTGACCCGCACGTGCCAGTATATAAACCGGGTGGCAGACTGGTAAACGTAGCGTTTAAAGCATCTTGGCCTGTGTAAGTGTAATATATTCCGCTTGCATAAGTGGTGCCTACTGTCCCCGGCGGTAGAGAAGTGGTTGTAACTTGAAAATTTTGATTCGCGGTGCTGTTCGCGGATGAGCTAACGGAAAGAGCAAATGTTTTAGTGACATTGAGCGCGCCCTGATCGGTCATTTGTAGCGTAACAGTAAATGTGCCGGCTTGAGTGGGTGTTCCTGATAAAGTTAGATTTTCATTTCCTTGTCCGCATACTCCGAGAACAGAGTTGGGGTTAGAAGCCAAACCTTGGCCGATGATGCCGGACGGTAAACCTGTCCAAGTAGCATTCAAACAAGGCGAGCCTGAATAGGTGTAAGGAATAGTAGCTGAATAAGATTGACCTACTGTGCCACTGGCTAACGAAGTTGCTGTGATATTAAGAGAGTTTGGCGTGCTGACGATGATGTTAAAATACTGATCGGCAGTAGCGCCGTATTGGTCGGTCATCGAAAGGTGCGCGCTGTATACGCCCGCTGTAGTTGGGGTTCCTTGCAAAAGAACAGTAACCGAGTTTCCTAGCAAGCCATAAACATGGTTGGGATCGGAGGCTAATCCTTGACCAATTATTCCCGGCGGCAATCCAGTCCAAGTAGCGTTAAGTGCGTAAGTGCCGTTATAAGTGTAAGGGATGGAAGCGCTATAAGGTGTGCCAACTAGTCCGGCCGGAATTGATGTCCCATTAATTTGAATAGCTGATGGTCCGTCTACATATAATACAAAACTCTGGCTGGCAGAGCCGCCGTATTGATCGTTAACGCTTAAGCTAACGTTGTAAGTCCCTGCTTGGGTCGGGGTTCCCGATAATGTAAAATTTCCTGAACTGCCCAACATTCCCATAACCTGATCAGGATTAGAAGCTAAACCTTGTCCAATAATGCCATTGGGCAAACCCGTCCACGTGCCGTTAAGAGCATAGGTGGTGCTGCCATTACCGGAGTTGGTAAAGGCAACGCTGGCAGAATAGGGTTGGTTAACCTTTGCATGAGGTAGAGCTGTGGCAGCCAAAGTGACTGTCGCAGCAGCCCAAACTTGCGCTGCTGGAAGCAGCACAAAAGTCAACATCCCTATAGCAACGAATGTCGAAAGTATTTTTTTCATATGTGGTTTTTTAATTATCGAATTAATAATTTTTATTTTAAAGGAATTATTGCTTTAATTATAGCACATTTTTGACAAGCCGTCAACAAATTTTTATTGTTTTTCTCCATTGTAGTAACCTTCTAAAGTAGTTAGGGTTGTCTTCATTCTAGCCGCCATAGGTTCTATTCTTGTTATAAGGTATTGGGCTAGCTGATACATGCTGTCTAGCTCGGCTTTGGTGCCTACAACGTGGTAAGTATAAATATACAAATGGCTTCCCACAAATTCCAAGCTGAAATTTTTCCACTCATCCTGAATTTTTACCATAAAGTCTGGGGATAAAACCTGCAATGCCTCTGTTTCAAAACTTTTCTTGGTATAAAGAGTAAAGTATTGATTAAAGTCTCCTTCTAATTGGATTTTTTCCGGGTCATTTTTGGAAAAGTGATCAAAGATGCCTTCACCGAAATCGTGGCCTTTTACTTGTAAAAAAATCGGCGGCAACGGGGTGGGGTAATCCAGTCTGAAAATAGTGTAAAAATAAGTCCGTGCGCCTTTTCCGTAACCTATAGTATAGTGGTAACTAAAGAGGGTCAACGGCAAATTTTGGAAGTTGCCGGTAACTAAATCTCTTCCCCCTGCGCTGTGGCCGATGGAAAATAACGAACCATCCAAATTGTCCGGCAAGCCGATTTTTTGGAAGGTAAATCCGTTGCTTGCTGCAAACTGCTGGAAAAATGCGTCTTGGATTTTATTTTTGACGAGTGAGAAAAGAGCGACGGCAAAGAAGACCGGAATTAAGGCCACTTCCAAAGTGCCTTGAGAAACATTATTGCTGGCAAAAATATAAATAAACCAGAGGACTTCAGCTGCTAAGAGAATTAATCCGCCAACTATCATTTGGTTACGGTATTTTTGGGTGATATATTTATCAACGTCAGCATTAACGTCGGTAATTTCTCCAAGCTCCTGAATGGCGGGATCCGAGCTTGTAGGTTTAGGCACTGGAATTGGGTCGTTATCTTGATCCATTGGAATTTTGAATGCTATTGAGGCTTGAGCCGAGATTGCTTTGGCTAGCGGGAGCTGTAGTGTTTTGTGGTATAGAATTTGGAAAGTTAAAATTTTCTAAGTTATTAGAACCGCTATCTATACCTTGAGTGGTCATGGTGTGCATCCCGGCAGAATATCCGCCTACCGAAGCACCGGTGCAGAAAGTAAATTTATAATCATTAGTGCTAACTTGTTGGTATTGATATTGATTTTCAGAAGAGGTGCAAGCACCATCAGCAGGCTCTGGCGCTACTGGCAATACGCCTATATCGGTAGGAACTAATTGCGATAAAGTATTCGGATAGGCGTTGTTATCATTAAAGTAGAGTTCTAATGCTGCTGAGATTTGCCTGGCATCAGCCAACCTTTTGGCATCGCGGGATTTTGAACGAGCCGAGTTTAAACTGAGCAAAACAATCGATACCCCAGCTATGGCTATAACTAGTATTACCACCACAATAATTATCCACACGACTCCGCTAGATTTGTCTGCCGGTATCTGAGATTCTCCTTTGATGGCTTTTAAGTTTGTGTATACTTCATAGCCGTAAGTAATGTATAAGGGCGGCAGAATGACTGATAGTGCTAGATTGATGATAGACCCTATTATAGTCCCTACTGATCCGGCTACTCCTTTAAGGGCAGTCGTTAAAAATGCGGTAATAATAAAAATAATTATAGTAAAAATTATCGCTATTACCCCAATGAACAAAAAGCGCCAGAACACTGGCCACCAATAGCCGCTTACATAATCGCGACTACGTTTAACGGCAGACAAGGCTTTGGTGTTATCTCCGACAACCACAAACGCAGAAAGGGAATACCGAACGCCAATAATAATAGCCGGAATAATTAAGATAAAAGCCAAGGCGCCAATGATGAAAAGTAGGTATTGATAAAACGGCAGTAAAAATTTTAACAAAACACTATAAAATAAAAGGAAACCCGGCACCTCAAAAAGTAATGCCATGCCACTAACAGCCATTCCTACAAGTAAACTGGCGCCAAAAAATGAACCGATTTTATGGGAAGCCTGACCAAACGATTGTTTAAATCCAACTTTCTGATCCGCACCCTTTATAGCAAGTATTAAAGCAGTTTGTGCCCAAATACCAACATAAATTAGCGCAATGTATAGAAGGACAGCAAGTATTATCCCGGCGATTACAGTCGCACCGCCAGCTGTTGACCCTAACTGTGGAGTTAAAAAACTTCCTGCGATTACGCCTCCTCCAACTAACAAAAAATAAACCAACAATAATCCGGAGGGAAGCAATGTTATACCAAGCAATAAGCCAAAACGGCTTTTATAAATTTCCCAAGCTTGCCTTAAAATGGCAATGGGTCCCGGCAATTTAGCGCCGGGCATGCCGTTGCTTGGTGGAATGGCAGTTGTCGGGGTGTAGACCGCTGGAGAATTACCCTCCATGCCTATATTTTGGTTGTCCATTGTTTTTGTTTCTAAAAGTTAATGTTTCCTATATTATACACCTTTTCCCGCATTATACCACAGGTTTACTGATACTCATAGTCCGTCGCCTTATAATCATCTGCCCTTTATTCTTAAAGGGTGAATAAAAACAATGACATTTTAAAGAAGTTTGGTAAGCGCATTTATCAGCTACGCCTGAAAAAAGGGATCACTTCCCAAATGGCTTTAGCCAATAAGTCTGGGTTAGATCGCACATATATTGGTGGTGTCGAACGAGGGGAACGGAATATAGCTTTGAAAAATATAGAAAAAATAGCCAAAGCCTTAGGCACCAGCCTTGAGGAGCTATTTAAAACTTTTTAGAAACCAAAAGAAAGCCGCGGACTATCCATTGAGGATGCCGCGGCTACCTTGCATTAAGCAAGGATTTAGAATCGAGAAGGTTAGTGCGTGATCGCTGGCAGAAAGTTCTGCGCCGAAGTGGTGCTGAAACTTCCGTCCGGCAACATGAGGATGACCCGGCTTTCCATGCGAGATCCGCTCAGCCCCGGCAAGATCAGCGACGTGCCATCCGTGGAGATTGCGGTCGGTTGATCTGAAAAGCTCCCTTCATAAGGTGCTGCGCCGATAAAGTAGTTCATCGGGACATTCTTGGGAAACCGTCCGGTGACCAGTATGATGGGTCCCTGGCTGACACCCTGCTGGATCTGATTGATGACGATCGGGTTAACCTCCGGTGCATTGCTTATCATACCAAATACGGTGAGTTGAGTGGTCTGATAAGGCAGACTAGCTGCGCCGTTGCCGGGAAACTGGCTGATTGTAACCGTGAAGTCATACCGGCCAATGGCAAGCTGCGGAACGCGTTTGGAAAGCAACGTGATGAAGTTGAAGTTAGCCAGAGTCGGGACGTATCCGGCGTTGCTGTCGCCGCACTCACAGGGATAGTAGTTTGTGGAAACCACATTGCCCTGATCGTCAGTGAACTGCTCCGAGATGGAAATCTGGAGCTGGGTTGCGTCGGCGGCGAAGCCGAGCGCTCGGAGCTTGATTTCCTCGCCGGGCAGATAGAACTTCTTGTCTGACCAAACGAGAACCTTGGCTCCTGTGCTGGCCGGGTTGGCAGTAGTTGTGCTGTCAGCTTCGATCTTCCCTTTGTGCATATGATGCACATCGGCTCCGAATGCGGAAACGGAAAGCGAAAGCGTGATGATCATCGAAAGCGTCTTCATGTGGAATTCTCCTGTTTCAGAAAGTTAACTGCAACCAGGTGCCAGATAGTCTCATGAACACTATCTGATTCCTTGGGCGGAGATGAATACAAAAAGTTGTATGCAAATCTGCCCAAAGAATCTCTTTATCTTCTCAAAAATAGTCCCCCTTTGAAATATTTAAGATCAAAATGCGTCCTAATAAACCCCTACAAAAGTGGAATTATTAAGACATATAATTATACATTATTTTAGCTATTTTGTCAAGAATAAGCGAAAACCTAATAAAAATAGCCCTTTTCGGGCTTTATTAGGTCTATTTTAGATATAAAAATTACCTTATTTGCCTAAAGCTTCAAACATAGTGACCTTTTTATTGCTGACGAATTCCTCGTGGGTTCTGTAGCCTTTTTTACTGGAGCAGCTCCTGCAAGCTGTAATTAAATTTTCTATATCGTGAAAGTTGTCTCGATTATCACGAGAGAGGGGGATTTTGTGAGTAACAGAAAGTTTGACTTCCCCTCTCTTTTTACCGCAATATTGGCAGGTAAAATTATCACGCTGAAAAACTTCTAAACGTTTCTTTTTTGAAACTGGTTGCCGGTTTAAATAATCTCGTAAATTAAAGCGTCCGAATTGCTTGACCCTCTTCCTATAAAATTCCGACTGTTTAAATTTTTTTTCGTCGGTGAAATCGGGAACAGGCGGCCGCCTATTACCATAGCCATTCTCTTTAACGACCTGCTGGATACGCTGCCTGCTCACCCCAAACTGATTGCCTATGCGTTTATAAGTCCAGCCTTGTTTAAAAAAATCTTTAATTTTGTCAAAAGTTATCATGCTGTTAAACATATTAACTTGCCCCAAATTTATTGGCAAGTAATAAAACAAACCCCTTGCGGGGTTTGCGTTTTCGGCTATTCTAACAGGTCCGTTCCGTTTGATTCTACCTACTAGACCAATCTCCACCAATAAAGGGTAGGCCTTCGCCGAAAATCTAAAGTTAATATAACTCGATCGTTAAATTTTTGCAAGTAATTTGTAAGGCCAAATTAATACAAAAATTATTGCCGTGCTTACGCTACGGTCATGAATAAAACGCGGTGGTTCATGTAATGAGTTGTTTCTGCGGAAATCCCAAAAGACCATGAGTAAGCCGACCACAAGATATGCTAAAATAATTAAAATTACTGTTCCCATAGCTCCATTATAACAAAAAAGCCGAGATATCCAGAACACTGGACTCCCGGCTTTTTTTTTGGAACCTCCGGGTCCTGTTACAGAATTCGGAGGGGTTTAGCAAAGTAATTTATACTGATAGTGCTGCGTCTTTCACCAAAGCGCGCTTGATGGAATCTTCCAAATCCGGAGCGATTTTTTCTACCTTATTCCAAGACATCTCAACAAAACCCTCATTTTCGGAAGGGGTGTTTATTTTTTCTGCCAAGGCGGTGAGATCATTGGGTTGATGCTGAACGAAGTTCTTGCGGAAGTATTCGATAAACAAGCCCTGGATAACACCTTTGGAAAAATAGAGGGCGATTTCGTCGTTGACATAGTGGATGCGGGCGTCGTCGGAGAGTTCTGGGACAGTGATTGATGCTTCGTCGCTTTCCGGATCATAGCGAAGAACCCAGCCGTCCTTTTTTGCCATTGCAGGAAGCCCGTAAACGAAATCAAAGATTTCTTTCTTCTTTTGTTCTTGGATTGCTTCGGTCATAAATACCTCACAATTTTTTATAAACTTGTTTTAAATCCGGTTGATACTTGGTCTCTTTAATAAAATCAGTTTCGTAAGCCGTAACAATGTGGTTATCTCCATCCATCCATACTACGACTTTGACCATAGTATTGGTGGAGTATTTTCGGTAATAACAATATTTATGCTTAGGATCGTCGTAATCTTCCCAGACCTCTTCAGGCTCTTGCAACGTCCGTTCAACGTTTTTTAAAAAGGTTTGGCTTTTTAGTTCAGGATGGGTCTGGCACTTAAACATCCATTTCTTCTCGGTGAAAACTATCCGAACTTGCCTGTAATCTAAAATGTCAATGACGCACTTTTCGTCAGCCATAAGTCATCTATTAATAATAACGATAGGGATGGCCGACTGTTACAGGGAACGTTAATGTTACCACGAGTCAAGGCCATTGTCAATGGTGATGTGACAATGGCTGGTTACCGGCAAAATGAGTCCTTGCGGCTATCCGGAAAATTAAATTGCTTGAAAGACATGAAATCTTAACTTTTGTTTTAAATCTGCGACAACTTTGTATACCTTAATTATACTCTAAAAATACTTAAGGTCAAATGAAAAACAGGCCTGCAAACCAAGCCTGTTTTTAGCTGCCTGCCGTAAGTTATACCCACCTAATCAGCCAGCTGCCGAATCACCAAGTTGTGGAATGCCGCAGCACTGGTCAAAATTTGCAGCGCAGTCGGCCAGTATGCCGAATGCGAGGCGTAATAATACCCAGCTGCTCCAAGCACTGACACCACCAGCAAAATGGCATAAGTGCCAACGGTGTTGCTGTTAGAATATTTTTTGACCACTTCCACTATAATAGACACTACTACACCCAATAAATACTCCATAAATTTATCCTTTCTTTTTTGATTAATTATTTTTGAAAATCAAATGGCTGAAAAACCCATTTGCCGTTAACCAGATCGCAGCTGTCGACATTGTATTTAACCCCCATGTCATGGTAGTCCTGCTCATTGGTCGCAATTTCTAACCAACCGCCATCTCCATAAACATGCATCAAGCCGCAGCGGCCGCCAATGTTAACTTTAAAATGTTGCTCCATACTTGTTATCTCCAAAATAAATGGCTGAAGTCCGCAAAAAGCTGGACACAAATAAAAAAGCAACTACTTATTTAAAAGTAGTTGCTTTGAAAGCTTGAAAATTTTGGTGGGACGGCCGGGGGTCGAACCCGGGACAAACGGCTTAAAAGGCCGCTGCTCTACCAGCTGAGCTACCGTCCCAAACCGCAAGCTCTTTTTGACCGGAACCTTTGACTATCCCTGACATTTTACGCTATTTAGGCTTTTTTTTCAAGGGCAAAACGCGACTTCCTGGTTATACATTTTGAAAAATACCGGACATCTGCTATAATTATTGGGCATAAGATATCCGTCTGTGAAAGAAATAAAAAATTAAAAACAAAAAATCGTGCTTGGTTTTTTTAATATTAATTTGCCTGAAAAACAACACCCCGAAAACCCGGGCGTTTATAAAAACGCCAGGGGTTTTACTTTGATAGAATTGCTCGTGGTTGTGGCCATTATCGGTCTTTTGGCCTCCATAGCTTTAATAGCTTTGTCGTCGGCCCGACAAAAAAGCCGGGATGCCAAACGGCTTGCCGATATGGCCCAAATGAATACGGGCCTGGAACTGTATTTTTCCGATAACCAAGGCTACCCTTCCATTACCAGCCTGCTGGTGCCTATATACACATCATCGCTCCCTTCAGACCCCCAGCCGCCGGACGGAGTGTGCCCATCCATTACTTATCCGGCGCCGGTTCCTCCGGGCACCAATGGCAGCCAATATTATTATTACCCAAGCGGCACCACTTTTTTGGGCGCCAACGGCACAACCGTGGTGTATCCCGACTATGCCTATTATTTTTGCCTGAGTAGCCAAACAGGGGACTTTGCCCCGGGCATGCACATCCTTACCCCCGAAGGGGTCAGGTAAGCTTTGTAGCCGTAATTTACTTGCGAATACCCCTTCTAAGAAACAGTCCATAAAGTCCATTTCTGCCGAAATGCTGAAATTGCGGCAGAAATGGATCTTTTCAGACAGCCTCTTGGGGGTATTTTTTTATTCCGGCGGCGGCGGTATAATATACTGGATATGGATATAATAGAGAAGATGCGAAAAGAAGTTTTTTTACGCCGGCCGGCGCTGGGTGAAATAGCGGGCAGTTACGGCGGTGAAATTTTAAAAGATTACATAACCAAGCGATGGGAAGTTCCGGGCAAACCGCCGGACGAAGATTTTTTATTTGTATTTGGCCAATTGTTAAAATTTTATTATGGCGATGACCTGGCCGCTTCCGCAACCGCCCAACTCATAAAAAAACCCTTAGTTTCCACAGTGGATCATCACGGTATTTGGGGGCATCCTATTTTTGTCAACAGTGACTTAATTTATTCCCTGGCTTTTAAGCCTGGGGAGTCGGCCGTGATTTTGGCCACCGAGAGCGTGTCTTTAAATAACACTTCTTCCTGGTCAGGCTCCCTGCTCTGCCGTGACAACAGCGGGGATTTGCGGCGGTATTCTTTTTTCCCGGACCGCCAAAAAACCCTGCCCGTCTTTTCCGCGCCGGCTGTTTCCGGAAAAAATATCGATTATATTAAAAAGCACGGCGACGGACGTTTTGGTGATTTGCTGGATTTGCTGAAAATGGAAGATTGCCCCGGAGCGGAAAATTTTTCCGCCCAAGCCTGCCATATAAGCCACAGGTTTTGGCAGGTTGTTTTTCCTTCGGCTCCCAGAGCGGTTTATCTGCCTTTGGAAACTTTAATTATAAATTACTTTATCCGTGTTTTTAAAAACCCGGCCCATATCCTCTCCCGGATGGTTTTAAGCCGCCAGGGCCAAAACCTGTGGCGGCGCCATTTTGGACAGGAACATACCTTTATGTTTTGGGGTATTGGTCCCGACGGTCGCAGGCAGGCTTTGCTTAATTTGCCGCGGGAAAGCCGGGATGTTGTTGGCTTGATGGAAAAAAGAAAAATTTATCCATCAAGCCCTTTGTGTTTTACGGTTTTGCTTTATGCCGGGCTGGCCTGCGCCGGAGGCTTTAACCAAACCACCAGGCTGACCCGGACAAAAGAAAAATTAACAGCGCTGCTTTTGGAATTAGGCGGCGTTGAGGATTTTGAATCGGCAAGAGCCCAGTCCGCGCCCTGTAAAAATTTTGCCGAAAGTTCCCTGGCTTGGATGATGTTCAACGGCAAGCCCGCGGCTCCAAGCGCTTCGGATTTGTACTTTAGCGGCCGCGACTATTATCCTGCCTACTCCGCTCTGGCCCAACGCCTAACCCTTGGCCAATCTCTGGCTTTGGCCATGCCGACTATTTACGAAGTAGCGGTGCCTGAAGCGAAACGGGATAAAGCTTTCCAAACCAAACAACTGGATAAGGCGATCTTTAAAGCCCTGTCATCCATGGATTACTTCGGCCTTCTTTAACCCGCTCCCCCGGAGCCTCTTGACAAACTCCGCCTTTGGTGTATGATAAGTATGAAATATCATACTTAATAACAGTAAATTTTATGAAGCTGGATTTGCAAAAAAAAATCCAAAAAAGGATGCGGGCGCAGGATAAGCTTTACGGCACCACTACTTTGGGCAGTCGCGGGCAGTTGGTGATTCCGGCCCAGGCCAGGAAGGACCTTGGCCTAAAGCCCGGCGACCAGATCGTGGTTATGGGCAAGTTCGGCAAAGTGCTGGGGCTGATGAAGACCGACCAGCTGGCGGATTTTGTGGAAACAATTATGGGAAATTTATCCGGCACGGGATTGGAGAGCCAGGCTAAAGAACATTTTCAAAATTTTTTCGGGGGCGTTTTGCAAAAAAAACGCCGCGAACCATAACAAATTTGCCGTTTTGGGCTTATTGCTTAATAATTTAATTTTAATAAAAATATTTTACCTTTATGGATATGGATCAAGAAACTTCCGCCGGCTTTAACCCTCAGGCAAAAACCGGTTGGCGCCGCTGGTTGACCAAAAAGAAAATCATCTGGACGGTGGTTATTTTGGTTATTGCCGCGCCGATTTTGTATAAAATTTTTAAAGGCGGCAACAATGCCTCCAATATAGAGACTGCCGTGGTGGCAAAGCAAAACCTCCAGCAGACTGTTTTGACTACGGGACAGGTGGTTAGCCAGACAGATTTAAACTTAAGCTTCCAAACCAGCGGCGTGGTAAAAACGGTTAACGTCCAGGAAGGCGATACGGTTAAAGCCGGCCAGGTTTTGGCTACCCTGGATGCCAAAAGCGGATGCCGCCTTAACTTCCGCCGAAGGCGGATTGGATCAGGCTCGGGCCAATTACCAAAAGGTGCTGGACGGGTCCAGCGACCAGCAAATTGCCGTGGCGCAGGAAGCCGTGGACGCGGCTCAGGTGGCGGTTACCAATGCCTCCAGCAGCCTGGCCACCACCCAGGCTCAACAGGATACCGCGGTACAGAACGCCTACACTACTTTGCTTAACAGCGGTAATTCCGCGGTACCCAGCAGCGGCAACAGCGACAATACCATTCCGGTTATAACCGGAACTTATTCAGGCACAAACCAGGGAGTTTATGATATTACCATTTACAGCACCGGCAGCGGATTGCAGTTTAATCTCAGCGGGCTTGAGACCTCTTCCGGACCGGTACGCGGCCAGCCGGTGGCGATGGGCGGCAACGGTTTATACATCCAATTCAGCTCCAACCCTTCCACCACAGACAGCTGGACAGTCAGTATCCCCAATACTTATTCTTCTTCCTATCTTACCAATTACAATGCTTACCAGGCGGTTTTAAAAAATCGCGACAGCGAAATCGCGGCCGCCCAGGACCAGCTTAACAGCAGCGAAACAGCTTTGGCCCAGGCCCAGGCCAGTTTAAACGAACAAACGGCCCAGGCGCAGCCGGCGGACATTGCCGCGGCCCAGGCGCAGATAGTTTCGGCCCAGGGACAGGCGCAGCAGGCCCAGGCTAATTTGGCCGATACTGTTATTACCGCGCCCAGCGACGGGACCATAACTTCGGTTGATACCAAAGTCGGCGAGCAGGCTCCGGCCTTGCAGGAAGCCATAATTTTGCAGGATGTTAATAATTTGCATGTTGAGGCCGATGTCAGCGAGGCCGATGTGGCTTCTTTGCAGCCAGGGCAAAGCGTGGATATTACTTTTGACGCTTTGGGTCCGGACCGGCACTTTGCCGGAACCGTTTTAAGCATTGATCCCGGAGCCACGGTAATTTCCGGAGTAGTGGATTACCTGGTTAAAGCCAGCATCCCGCAAATTTCTGATGTTAAGCCGGGGATGACTGCCAATATGACAATTTTAGTGGCGCAAAAACAAAATGTTTTGGCCGTGCCCAGCAGCGCCATCATCAGCCAAAACGGCAACGAATACGTGCGGGTGATTGATGACCCGAAAAAGAAAACCTATCACCAGGCGCAGGTGCAGACCGGGCTTAACGCCGACGGCGGCTTGGTGGAAATAACCAGCGGCTTAAGCGCGGGACAGAGCGTGGTAACGTATATTAAACAATAAGAGTCAGGGATATGGAATCATGAATCAGGAAACGGCCGCCCATAATTCCTGATTCATGCTTCATAATTCGTTTATGGATCTCATTCGCGTTGAAAATTTAAAAAAGAATTACGTCAACGAAGGCGTGGTGACTCCGGTTTTGCACGGCGTCAGCTTTACCATAGATAAAGGGGAGTTTGTGGCCATTATGGGTCCGTCCGGCAGCGGCAAATCCACGCTTATGCACATCTTAAGTTTTCTGGACCGCCCGACTTCGGGTTTGTACGCTTTTAAGGGCCAGAACACCAATATTTTTCCGGATGAATATCTGGCCGGTCTGCGAAACGAAGAAATCGGTTTTGTCTTCCAATCTTTTAATTTATTGTCCAGGACTTCGGTTTTGGATAACGTCAAACTGCCTTTGCTTTACAGCAAAAAAAAGGACCAGGACGCTCTGGCCAAAAAAGCTTTAACCGATGTCGGTTTGGGCCACCGCCTGGATTTTTATACCAACCAGATTTCCGGCGGGGAAAAACAGCGCGTGGCCATAGCGCGGGCTTTGGTCTGCGACCCGGCGGTAATTTTTGCCGACGAGCCTACGGGCAATTTGGACAGCAAAAGCGGTAACACCGTAATGGAAATTTTACAAAAATTAAATGACGGCGGGCGCACGATTATTTTGGTAACTCATGAACAGGACACCGCCAACCACGCCAAGCGCATTATCCGTTTAAAGGATGGAAATATAGTCAGCGATGAACAGGTGAAACAACGCGCTATCGCAGAGTCCGGATAAAGAGCTGGTGAAATAACCCAAGTTAAACGTTTAAAGTTATCAAGTGGAAACGGTTCGCGCCTGATACTTTTAACTTGAAAGCTCATAACTGACAATGAATTTCTTGTCCACAATTAAATTGGTTTTCAGAACCCTTTTGGCCAGAAAGGGTCGTTCTTTTTCACCATCCTCGGAATTGTCATCGGCGTGGCCGGAGTGATTATTATTATCGCGCTTGGCGCCGGAGCCCAGGCTTTGGTATTGGGACAGGTTACCAAATTGGGATCCAATCTGCTTTCTGTCCAACCGGGCAAAAGCAACGATAAAGGCCCGCCGGCCCAGGTGTTTGGCGTGGTGGTGACGACACTGACAACGGCCGATGCCGAGGCGCTCCGGGCTCCTTCCGCGGTGCCTCACGCCGTGGCTGTAAATGCCGATGTGCGCGGCAGCGTAACAGTGACCTGGGAAAACCAAAGCGTGGACACCAATTTTTTCGGCACCGATTACTATTATCCGCGGGTGGTCAATTTTACCATGAGCGAAGGCTCTTTTTTTAATCAGCAACAGGACGAGGGTGACGCCAATGTGGTGGTTTTGGGCTCAACTGTGGCAACTGAGCTGTTTGGCAATTCGGGCACGGATCCTTTAGGCCAGGTCATTAAAGTCAGGAGCAGTTCGCAAAGTTCGGAAAACCAGCCCGGCGGTATTCCCCTGCGCGTTATCGGAGTTATCCAGTCGCGCGGCAGCGCGTTTTTCCAGGACCAGGATGACCAAATTTTTCTGCCTTTGGCCATTGGCCAGCAGCAAATTTTGGGTATCAATTATCTGCAGGCCATAAATTTAAAGATTGATTCCGCGGATAATATAAACGAAAGCATTAACGAGGTTACCAATATTTTGGACCAGCGCCACCATGTGCTGACTCCTTCAGAGGTGGATTTTACCGTGCGCAACACCGCCGAGGCCGTCAGCGTTTTAACCACGGTCACCACCGCGCTGAGTTTATTTTTAACCGCTATGGCCGGCATTGCCTTGGTGGTGGGCGGCATCGGTATTTTAAATATTATGATGGTTACCGTGGCCGAGCGCACCCGCGAAATTGGTTTGCGCAAAGCCGTGGGCGCCAGCAACCGCGCCATCTTACTGCAATTTTTATTTGAATCCGGCACGCTTACGTTGCTCGGAGGACTTATTGGAATTATTGCCGGTGTAATAGTCGCCTATTTGGTTTCGCTGCTTATGAATTCTTTGGGCTATGACTGGGCCTTTGTAATTTCCTTAACCTCCGTTATCCTGTCCGTAGGCGTTTCCATTTTAACCGGCGTAGTCTTCGGTCTCTACCCGGCCTACAAAGCCGCGAAGTTGAACCCGATAGAGTCGTTGAGATACGAATAAATAGTATTGACAAAATTTAAATAATTTAAAAAATTGACATAATCTACTCAGCCGGATAATTTTGTCAATTATGTCATTTTTGGTCAATTATGTTCAATTCTTTTAGACAATCCATAAAAGCCCTTCGCGCCAACCCGGCGCGTACAGCCCTTACTACTTTGGGGATCGTTATAGGCATTTCCACGGTGATTTTGGTGTTGTCCGCCGGAGCCGGATTTAGGAGTTTAATTAACGCCCAGGTTAACGCCCTTGGCAGCAACACGTTGTTTATCCAAACCCGCGTTCCACCCACCACCAAAAATCTTGCTTCGGCTTCCGCCGGTAGCGCGGCCAATGCTTTTTCCGGCGTGGTCATTACCACTTTTACGCAGAGGGATTTGGATGATATTAAGCAACTGCCCAATGTGGTTAACGACTACGGTATGGTAACGGGCCAGGCTGTGGCCAGTTTTGGCGATACCGACAAAAGCGTTATTTACTATGGCGCCTCGGCCTCGCGCTTCCAGATTGACCAGAATACTCTGGCTGAGGGCAGGTTTTACACCGAAAGCGAAGATGCCGGCGCAGCTCAGGTGGTAATTTTAGGCAGCCAGCTGGCAACGGATTTATTCAACCAAAGCAACCCGCTCGGACAGCTTATTCGTTTGGGCACTTTAAATTTTCAGGTCATAGGAGTCTATAATCCCGAAGGCGCCTTAAGCTCCGCCGATGACAGCCTGTATATGCCCCTTGTTACGGCGCAAAGAAAAATGCTGGGTATTAATTATATTTCTATTGGCGTGGTCCAGCTGCAGAACATCCAGCTGGGTGATGAAACTGCCGCTGACATAACTTCCGTAATGGAACACAACCACAATATTACCGACCCGGCCAAGGATGATTTTACGGTGCAAACCCAGGCGCAGGCGCTGGATTCCTTTAACACTATTTTTAACGGCATCACAATTTTGCTTATTGCCATCGCCGCGATTTCCCTGGTGGTTGGCGGCGTGGGTATTATGAATATTATGTACGTGGTGGTTACCGAACGCACGGCCGAGATTGGACTTAAAAAAGCATTGGGCGCCACCAACGCCGACATTTTAAACGAATTTTTAATTGAATCGGTTTTGGTTACTGTTGCCGGTGGGATAATTGGCATTATTTTTGGCTCACTGCTCGGCTGGCTGGTTTCGGTTATAGCAACTGCCGCCGGTCTGGCCTGGACATTTTCCGTGCCTTTGTACGCGATTTTTATCGCCGTGGGAGTTTCCGGCGCCATTGGTATTGGCTTTGGAGTGCTTCCGGCCAGGAGCGCTTCTAAGATGGATCCGATAGAGGCGTTACGATACGAGTAAAAATCCGAAATTCTAATAGCGAAACCCTAAACAAATTACAAACAATAAACGGGAACAACGCGCAGGGTGTTCCCGTTTATTGTTTATTAATTACAGGATCTCACAGCTTTGTAATTTACAATTTGTTTAGTATTTAGAGCTTAGGATTTAGAAATTGGCCTGGCGCGGCCTTGACCATTTTAGCAGTCTCTATGTAATATAAAGTACTTGAATTTTACTTAGTTTAACCGAGCTCTGATATTACCCGGCTACGGTTGACAGTACTATGAGAATTGCCTCTGTCCGCGCCAGTGCTATTATGTTATAATCAACTCATCAATAAGTAAGCGCTTAGAAACAAAAAATGAAAAATAAAATGTCCGCCGGAGGCGGATCCGCCTCCGGCGGGAAAAAAATTGTAATTTTAGGAGCCGGTTATGCCGGCGTGGCCGCGGCCAGGGGTTTGGAAAAAAAATTCAGGAACAGCAAAGACGTTTCCATCACTCTTGTTGATAAGCGCGACTACCAATTATTTACCTCCAATTTGTACGAAGTGGCCACGGCCGAAGAAGAATTGGTTAGCCAGAGCCAGTTAAAAAAGAGCGTAACCATCCCTTTAAAGGAAATTTTCGCCGGAAGGACAATTGAAGTTGTTCAGGCCGAAGTTACAGCTATTAATAGGGAACAAAAATTCGTCCAGGCCGGCGATAAAAAATTGCAATACGATTATCTGGCGGTGGCCCTGGGCTCCGTCAGTGATTTTTTTGGCATCCAGGGCGCGGAAAATTTTGCTTCCACTTTAAAAACTCTGGCCGATGGTTTGCGCGCGCGCAATAAAATAGAATTCGCCATGCAAAAGCAGCGGCTGGAAATGACCAAGTCAAACATCCGTATTGTCATAGCCGGCGGCGGCTACACCGGCTGCGAATTCGCGGCCGAACTGGTTCATGAGTTGCGCTTTATGGCATGGAAAAATGATTTCCCGCCGGAAAAAATTGAAGTCATGATTATAGAAGCGGCCAATCAGCTTATTGCCGGTTTTTCCAACCGTTTAAGCCAGGACGCGCTGTGGCATCTAAAAAATTTGGGAGTAAATGTCAGACTAAGCAGTCCGATTTTTAAAGTTGACGGGCGCTTTGTAGAAATGGCTACCCAGGAGCGGGTAGAGTACGACGCTTTAGTTTGGACCACCGGCGTTAAAGCCTGCGCTCTGCCGTTTACCGATCCGTTAAATCTGGACCGCAAAGGCAGAATTATCACCAATCAATTTTTTCAGTCGGACAAAGACCAAAGTATTTTTGCCCTGGGCGATTGCGCCTGCATTGTTAACGCCGATAGCCGCCCCGCTCCCCCAACTGCCCAGGATGCCGTAGCCCAGGGCGAGTACCTGGCCTACGCGTTGCCTTTAATTATGGAAAACCAAAAACCGCTGGCTTACGCCGGCAAAAAGCACGGTTTTATCGTGGCCCTTGGAGGCAAATGGGCAATCTTTGATTACGCGGGTTTTTACTTTACCGGCTACTTTGCCTATATCTTCCGCGTCCTGGCCAACCTCCGCTACTATGCCTCCGTGGTCGGCTGGTACAAAGCGGTAAAATATACTATTTTTGATTGGGAAGTCTACGGCAGGAATGACTAGCGCTCCATTAATTTAAATTTGACTATAGTAAGTTGTTTAAAATACTCTGCTGATTGGACTTTCAGACACATCTGATAGGCATAATTAAATTAAAGGCGCGCTAGAACCTATTTTAGATCATTTTCTGGTATATATAGTCATTAAGCTTCCTCGCCGCCTCTGTCCTTATCTTGTTTTTCACCAGCCAGGTCCAGCCGAACAAAACCCCCATAAGCCCCAGGGATTGTTTCGCCCATTGGTAAAAACTAAAAATATCCGTGTGTTTTATAATTTTCCCTTGCTCGATAAAAAAATCGGCTTTGACATGATTCACCACTTTTCTTCCTGTGGCTGGAAAAGTATAGCAGGCTGTCCATTCCGCGGTTGCGGTTTTTTCGCCGGCCAATATGTTTCGAAACTCCAATTTTAGGTCATTTCCGTTTATACAAAGCATTTCCCACATGGCCCTTACCTCTTTAGAGCCAAGATTTGTAAAAATTTCGTCATTAAAAACAGCATTATCAGCGTAACATTCCTGCATACCCTTGAAATCCCTACCTTGAAAACAAGTATAAAATTTATTTATTAATTCCGCGTTTTGGTTCATGTGCTATTTTAATTAAGACCGTTACGCATCGTGTTTTTGTCCGGAGAGTTTGGAACCTGCTTTGAAAACCGGCTATGCCAGCGCCATAAACGATTAATTCCGGCAGGTGATTTGCCGGTTTTTTCAATTATTCAAGGATAGTTTGACAGTCAAAATTAAACCTATATGGCGCTAGCACTCTCTTCCGTGATTTCTTAAAATCTGTTTGGCAGTTTCTGCTTCCGGGGCCTTTACTGAAACAGATACGGGCAAATTTGAAAAATCCTGTTCCGGTTTTGTAAGGTCTACGCCCTCAAAACTGGTAAAAGCCACTCCCTGTATTCCATGCTCCCCAAGCAGCCGTAAAACTTCGTGACTATCTTCGTGATTCTTTGCCTGGTAAATAGTGGGGTTGGGATCTTGGTTAGAAACGGGATTTGATGCGTTTGTTGACATATATAGTGTTTATTAATTTAAACTGATTTTCAGTATATCACGTCTTTAGCGATATCAAAACAGTATTGTATCGCTTGGGCATTATTCTGATATTCTGAATTTTATTAAAAGAGGCGCTCAACCCGGACTGATTTTAATTAGGACTCGCGCATCCGATTACGGAGTACTGGCATAAAACCCTTTAAATATAGGGTTTTTTTAAATGCCAAAAATTGCCCATTCTATTAATGGAATAATGTTTTCTGTTTTATTTAAGCCAAAAAGTCGCTAAAAGGCCTTGAAAAAATGTCTGGAAAGAGCTATAATGGGTTTAGAAAAGTGCTACTTGGCGCTTTTTTGTTTTATATAAGCCCTGCTTTATAAACATAAGCAGCGCAATCACTTCCGGAGCTTGAGCCTATTTTGACAAGCTTAAGCCCGGACGACTGACACCTTTGTTTAATTAAAAAGCTGGGTGGGTCCAACAGTCGTTCCTTAACATAAAGACTTTCCCGGGTTAAACGGGACAGGGGAGAAAGGAGTTTGATTTAAAGAATGAAAGCTCTTTCCAACTTGAAGCTTGTCTTGGACCAAAGTGTGCTACTGGGTATTATGGCGTTAGTCTTACTAACTCCTATGCTATACCCGCAGTTGGCCATGGCAGATACTTCTGGACAATCAGCCGCAATTTTTAAAATCAACGTCGCGGATGCGAATTTACTCAACCCAAACCCAAATACAGACCAAAATTCTTTAAACATAAACACGGTCCAGCAGGCAGACCCTTTAACCGTCAATTTACAGGCCTATTTACAGGCCCGCGATTCACCGCTGGCGAACTATGTGCCGCAATTGATTACAAAGGACAACTGGCCCATGGTCATTTCCATAAGTTTTGTGGAAAGCGATATGTGCCAGCGCAACCTTTACTATAACTGCAGCGGCATCGGAGGCCAGCAGTACTTAAGAAAATACAACAACTTCGGCGAGTGGATTAACGATATGAGCACCCTGCTCGACACCCGCTACAACGGCTGGAGCTTGGACAAAATGGATGGCGTCTATGTGCAGCCATACAGCAGTAACTGGCGTTATGGTTCCAAGAAGATACTGGCTGAGCTGACCCAGATACAGCAGACTTCCGACCAGCAGCGCGTGGCTATGGCCCAAAGCTCCATAGCTACAGCTACCGCCAACCAGCAACTGGCTACCATTGCCCAATAAATAATTTAAACCCTCCGCCAGTCGGGGGGTTTAAATTTGCCCGGGCTATTGAACAAATGCGGATTTTTGATTAAAATATAAGGGCTGTAATTTTGGGCGCCGAATAAAAAATAAACATCAGCGCGGGGTGCAGTGGCGAAGTGGTAACGCGGCGGTCTGCAAAACCGCAATGCATGGGTTCGATTCCCATCTGCACCTCCAAAAATTTACGCGGCAGATTTTTGTCCTGAGCGCGGCCGGAGCGCGAAACAATTTAATAACCCAAGCCCGGGTGGCGGAACTGGCATACGCTACTGACTTAAGATCAGTCGCCCGTAAGGGATTGAGGGTTCAACTCCCTCCCCGGGCACCAGAATATTACACAAAGGAACTTTCCCCGACTTTTTGCAGGGCTGCGCTTAGCGCAGCCCATTGTGTTTGTGGGCTAAACTGCAACTGACGGTTTTTTAAAAACAGGTTCGAGCCAAAGATTTGTTGTGCAGCCGATTTTTTGGGGTGCAGTTCGGGCGAAAGCGTTATTTCGCCCAAATTTTCAGCGTCTTTGATGAAATTTTTAAGGGGTTCAACCCAAATTTTTTGTTTATGTTCCAACTTTGTAATTTGCTCGGTAAGGGTCTTCTTTTCCAAAGTTAGCTTGTTCTTCTCCTGCCGGTATTTTTCTGGGTTAATGTCTTCGGAAAGATAGCCCTGGAAAAGCCGTTCTTGCCTCCGGTCAATATCCTCGGTCTTTAGCCGCAGGTCTTGGGTTATAGCTAAGACAGAAGGTGGTTTAGGAGTAGTCAAGGTTAGCTGTTTTTGATAAAATAGGTTTGGACTTCGTAAAATAGATTCACCATTTTTGGATAAGTTCGCTGGTAACCTTCGGCCAATAATAGCGGGCCGAATCTCCTAAGCGCGGCCGAAGGACAGAACGAATAAATCATAAAATCATCCGTTGTGTATTTGACAAACCAAGGTTCAAATGCTACATTATCTGCAATATTAAAGTCTGAAAGGCAAACAAACGATATTATCCGGCGACCATTTCATCCCCAACCGACAAGTCAACCCAATGGCTTAATTAAACTTACGCAAATTCACCAGAGTTTGCTTTTTTATTTTTCAGGCTCTAATCCCTAATCCCTATCACCTAATTTAACATGACCACAAAATCCGCGGCTAAAAAGAAAAACGGTTTCCGTAAATTTTGGCGGCTGGGCATAGATGAATACAACACTTCCATGTTTGACATCAGCCCGGACGGCGAACTGATTGTGCGCGAAGGCAACTACCAGTACAATATTTTTGACATCGTCAAAAAATACGGAACTTCCACGGAAATTGTTTTTCCCACGGTTATAGAAAACCGCGTGCGCGACCTGATAGAAACATTCAACGCCTACATAAAAGTTTTGGGCTACAAGGGCAAGTTTTTTTACCATTATGCCATGAAGGCCAACCAGACCAAGGAATTCGTGCTGCCTGCCGTGGCCGAAGGCGCCAACTTGGACGTGGCTTCCGCCAACGAACTGTTTCTGGTCAAAAGGATGATAGAACAGGACAAATTCAACACCAAAATCCGCGTCATCTGCAACGGTCCGAAAACCGAAAAATACATCAGCTTGATTGAAGAGCTTAAGGGCAAAGGCCTGACGGTTATCCCAATTATTGAAGATTACAACGAACTGGAACGGCTGCAAAAATTTAAAGGCGAGGTCGGCATCCGCGTCAACCTGGATATTAAAGTCCAGGCCCACTGGGATAAAAAATTCAACCGTTACGGTTTCACCGAGGAAGAACTTATAAAAATCGGCAAAGTCAGAAACCTGTCCACGCTCCATTACCACATTTCCAAACAGATAGAAAGCATTCAGGGTTTTATTAAACCCATAAAACGCGCCATGGATTTGTACGCCAAAATGAAGGAAAAAAATCCCGCCCTGGACACTCTGGACATTGGCGGCGGAGCCGGCGTGCCCTTTGAAAAAAAGAAGCATTTTTACAGCGGCAAAAGCCTGGTCCAGCAAATTGTTAAAACGGCCAAAAAAGAGTGCGATAAGCTCGGGTTAAAACACCCTAATTTAATCGTGGAGTGGGGCAGCTATGTGGCCGCGCCCGCGCAAATCACCATTTATAAAATCCTGGCGCAAAAAGACGTCGGCAACAAAGGAAATTTTAAATGGTATATTATTGACGGCAGTTTCATGAATGATTTAATAGATACCTGGGCCATCCACCAAAAATGGCACGTCATTCCCATTAACCACATGAATACAAAAAAAATGGCCAAGGTCTGGCTGGCCGGCTCCAGCTGCGACAGCGACGACAAGTACACGGCCGGCGGCGACTGTGTTTTATTGCCCAGACTGGATGAGGTAGAGGAGCTTTATATAGCGCTGCTGGATACCGGCGCCTACCAGGACGCGCTGGCTTCCCACCACTGCCTGTTGTCTTCTCCGGCCAAGCTTATCGCCCAAAACGGGGAAATAAAAATCGCTCGTCGTCGCGAATCTTCCGAAGAGGTCGGCAAGCTTTTCGGATGGTAAAAAGCGTTTAGCGGATAGAGCTTAGTAACTTTGTTTCCCTAAACGCTATTCACTGGACGCTAACCGCTAACCTGGGGGATAAGTAATTTTGAAAATTCCGGCTTAAAATGATATCATAAAATAGGTAATAAAATCTAATTGAAACAAAATTTACCCGCCAAAACTTTGCCCAGCAAGTTTATAGGCTGGACTATTCAAGTAAGGTCAAATAAATAATAGTTGGAGACTTTTACTGATTATCGCAAAGTTTTGGCGGGTGAACCCTTGGAAGGGGGTGAACAAAATGAAAACTCTACATATGATTGCCTGGGTATTGCTAATTATCGGCGGTCTTAACTGGCTGGTTTTTGGCTTATCCGGCTGGGACATCGGGCACCTTTTTGGCGGCATGGATGCCGCGATTTCCAAAATTATTTACGTACTGGTGGGCCTTTCCGCTCTCTACGAACTATTCACCCACAAAAACAACTGCAAAATGTGCAACCCCGCCGCTACCGGCATGGCCAAACCCTCAATGTAATTTTAGGCTTGGGGAATTACCCATCCGAAATAAAACTCTTCCCCCGAACCGGGGGAAGAGTTTTAAATTGCTTGATTACTGCTACTTAAGATTCTGTCGGTAAAACCGGTTCAGCGACAGCCTCAGCCTGTTCAGGTTTTTTAACACTTTCTTCCATGGCTTTAAGCGACAAACCCAAACGATGTTCCGCCGGCTCAATGGAAATAATCTTAAATTCTTTTTCCTGTCCGGGTTTTAAAATTTCTTCGGGATTTTTAACCGTCTTATCCGACAGCTCCATAAGGTGGGCCAGTCCGGCAATATCCTTGTCCAGTTCCACAAATACGCCAAATGGCATAATTTTTACCACCTTGCCTTTAACGGTCTGGCCAATCTGATATTTTTTTACCGCTTCCAGCCAGGGGTCTTGCTGCAATTGCTTAATGGAAAGGCTGACCCGGCCCTTGTCTATGGAAATAACTTTAGCCTGAACCTTTTGTCCGACTTTGACAATATCCTTTGGGTTATCTATTCTCTGCCAGGCCAGCTCGCTGATATGGACCAGCCCTTCCAGTTCGCCAAACTTAACAAAAGCCCCAAAGTCAACCACTCCGGTAATGGTACCCTCAACCACCAGGCCGATTTTCAGCTGGCCAAGTTTGTTTTCCATTTCTTTTTCAAACACGGCTTTTTCGCTGACAATCAACTTTTCTTCTTCGCTGTCGGCGGTAATTATCTGTACGTCAAACAACTGGCCCATATAACTTTGCAGGACGGAAAGGATGCGGCTTTTATCGCCGTCTTCCACGCGCGGGTAATGCTCAAGCGACAGCTGGGAAACCGGCAAAAAGCCCAGGACGTTGTTTATCTCCACCATAAGGCCGCCCTTGTTAGCTTCCAAAATTTTGGTGCGGACAATTTCCTTGCTTTCCATTTTTTCCTTCAGCGTCTGCCAGACGCGCTCCTGACCTGCTTGCCGAAGCGACAGTTCCACTATCCCTTCTTTATTTTCCGGATCCACCACGGACACAAAAATTTTGTCGCCGACTTTTAAGCTGGCCAAAGTGGCCTCGTCGTCGTAAAGCTCGCGGCCACGGACCACGCCTACGCCATAACCTTCCAGGTCAACATAAACTTCATTTTTGCCCACGGACAACAGCTTGCCCTCTACCATATCGCCCTGTTTTAAAACCTTGATTTCCACACCGGTGTCCAGCAAATCACCCATGGTTTGGGCTGTGGCGGCGGCGGCGGGGATAACCTGGGTTTTTTGGTTGTCTTCTGTCATAATTAATTTTCTTCCTTTAATCCAGATTTTTTGAATAAAAAATCGACCATTGCGAGTCGAAGTAAAAAGCAATATAAAAAACCTGTGATTAATTGTTAAAAAAGCGCCGAACTCAAAGGCTTATTTGGGGTTAATTATTTTTGTTTGTCCCTGCCATCTAAAAGCAAGAACCGGCACTCTCTACAAATAAGCATTAAGATTATACCCTATCCGCCCGATTATTTCAAGGGGCAGAGTTGTACAATGAAAAATGATACTGAACGCTACACTGGTTTCCAGTGCAAAAAGATACCCAAGGGGTAAGCCGTTTTTGGCCCATCTGCGGCTATTCCCCAATTATCCATGCAACTTTGTAATTTAGCACAAGCCAAAAGATTTCCGCTGTATTTTAAAACCATAGATTATTCTTTTCAAAAACCAAACCCAGATAATATAAACCGACTGGACAAGCTGATTGTTTATACGGACAAGGCCCATGTGGCCGCTCTTTCTCAGGAACTACAAACTTTACAAAAACAGCATCCCGAATGGTTTAATGGAAGAGAATTGCCAAACATGGTTGCGAAAATGGGCGAGGGTGTGGGAGTAGCAGCAGAACCTAATCAGCAACAAATGCAAAAATTGGGCGAACGAGGCAAATCTTTCAGCGGTGTTAGGGCTTTATTTTTAAGAGATGTTTGGATTGGCTCAACAAAAGAGATTATTCTATCTCAAAAAAACTGGCGGCCAAGAGGCGGCAGAACAATGGAAGAAATTTTTAATGACCATTTGAAAACCAGCCTCGCGCGCAGACAGTTACAACCTAACGCATTAACAGATATTACAAACCGAATTTGGGCGGCTCAATTAGAGGCTTCAAGAATGGGAAATTTACCGGACAACCGAATGTCTGATGATATTGAAAGTGCTGTGTTAAGGACTATGGCCGATGTCGTTCCTAACATAACTCCGGATTCTTTACAGCTGGTAGCACAAAACCAAATAGGCAAAAAGGCAAAAGACTATTTTATTAATCCAAATAATTTGGCTTTTAACAAATAGCAACTATCTTATAATTTTAGCTAATTCAGTTCCAACTTGTTAAAATAAGGCCAGCCAATCAACCGGCAACCTTGAGCGATACCTGAAGTGGCCAAAAAAATTTCGCTTTCTTTATAAAATATGCTATACTATTTGTAAATTTATCCCGTACATTTAGGATCTGATACAAAAATCTAAAATTTATTTTGGCCGCAATTTCAGGAATTGAGCTGCAAAAAATAATTTATTAAACAAGCCTTTATTTAAAAATTAAAAACATAACTATGCCCGTCCCAAGTTCTCAATCACCGGAGGCCAGCTACGATTCACGCTGGTTTATCTGGACCATTGTTTTTTTGGTGGTTACCGGAGTTTCTCTGGTAAGCTACATTGTCTTAAGCGACCCCAACGATACCAATATTGGCCCGGTAGTTACAACACACGCGATAGCTTCCCATAAAAACTTAAGGGAAGTCAAAACAGCCGAAAAATAATCCGGATCTTTTTAGGCTGCCGGAGTTTATTTAATAAGACTATAATCGTTAATGATTATAGTCTTATTTTAAATTTTTGGCTTAAATTTGCCAATTTTTTATTTATTTGTTATATTGCTTTTATATAAGCCTAAATAAAGGTCGAAGCTTATATTTATCAGCAAAACTAAAACTAATGCCATCAAACAATAATCAACAAACACTAAATAAACATCCCGGGTTCACCTTAATAGAAATTCTGGTAGTTATAGGCATGATAGCCATTTTAGCCACTATTGTAATAATAGCCATCAATCCGGCCCGCCAGTTTGCCCAGGGAAGGAACACGCAACGGACCAGCAATGTCAACACTATCTTAAACGCCATCGGGCAACGGCTGACGGAAAATAAAGGATTATTTGCCGGCGCGTTTAACGTCAACAGCACCCCTTATAATTGCCCTCCCATGGCGACCAGCACCACATACGATATCAGCAGCGCCGGCGGCGCGGGCGACATAGACCTGTCGTGCCTTACCCCGACTTACGTACCCAGCCAACTGCCCGTAGACCCAAGCGGCGGAATCTGGACCAGCTCGAGCAGCTACGACACCAGATACGACGTTTCCGTGGACAATGGCGGGCGATACACCGTCTGGGCTCCGAACGCCGAACTCGCGGCCACAATTACCTTAACACGTTAACAGCGGCCTAAAAAGCGAAAAACCATCCTCTTGTTCTGAGGATGGTTTTTGCTGCCTGACCCGGAATTAAAAAGCCGGACGTAGCGCTATTTTTGACTGCCCAAATAAATCAAGCTGACAATCTTTGTTAAATTTATTAAAATCAATCCGCCCAAAAGCCAGTAATCCACCCGGTGGGAGACAAACAACTGATACAGAACCCCCAGGGACATTACTACCAAACCCGCGATAAGTCCGGCGCGGTTGGCCAGGTTCCTGTGCGATATGTCCCGCTCGTCGACGTTGCCGGTTTCTCCGACCAAGGACATGGCCACGGTGTATAAAACCAAAAAAGCGGACACTCCCAGCATTTGGGGCATGGACATAGCCGGCTGCCTGTCGAATATCAAAAAACCCGAGAGCAGAGCCATAAACACCAATAACAAAAGGTAATAAATAATGCTTTTCATATTGCGGATTATATAGAATTTATTTTAGCATGAATAGTCGCTCCACTGCCACTTTAAAAAAGCGCGCCAGCTTTATAGCCAGTCCCAGGCTCGGCTCATAATTGCCTTTTTCCATGGCGATTATCGTTTGGCGGGAAACACCAACGGCGGACGCCAGTTCTTCCTGGGTTGTTGCCGATTTTTCCCGGTAAATTTTAATGGAATTTGTAATCATAATTTTACTGGCAGTTAATGCGTCCATTATCTGTGTAATCTGCCCCCATCTGTGCATTTGTGGTCTTATCCAAAAGTAAAAGTAAAGGCCTGAAAACCCGGACTTGGAATTGTTATCTCAATCGTATGATCCGTATAGCTGTTTGAATTAAACAAGGTGTAGAGCTGGGAACCTTCCACGGTTACATCCGGCTGGAGATGGCCATCAACGGTAATTTTTAAGGCAACAGGAACTCCCGGGCTGGCCGCCACCATAAAAACTTTCCCGGAAGAAAAATGCAGTAAAATTGTGCCGGATCCTCCGGTCAGCTGGGCGTGATCCTGGTCAAACTGCCATTGTCCGCCCAAGGCAAAAGTATTTAAAGGCAGGCTGGAAGGCAATTGGTAGCCGGCAGGCTGGGCGCTGGGCTCCTGGTTTGAAGACAGATACTGCAGGCGGCCGGGTTCAAAATACATTTCCGGGGATTCTATGTTGCCGAGGCCGGAAGTCTGGGTATTGGTGGCATTAAGGCCCAAAAGTTCGCGGATGGCGTTTTCCGTTACATCATATTCGCCTTCGCCAAAATGTTCGTGGACAATTTCCCCGTCTTTATTAATGAGATATTCCGCCGGCCAATATTCGTTATTATAAGCCTCCCAGGTGGCATAATTATTGTCCTGTGCCACCGGATACTTTATGCCAAAACGGTTGATGGCATCCTGGACGTTTGAGGTAACTTTTTCAAAAGCGAACTCCGGCGTATGCACGCCCACAACCACCAGCCCGTTTTTATTGTAGGTGTTATACCACCTTGTCACATACGGCAGGGTGCGGATGCAGTTAACGCAGGAATAGGTCCAAAAATCCACCAGCACAACCTTGCCCCTTAACTGCTGCATAGTCAGCGGACTGGAATTAAGCCAGTTGGTGATGCCGGTAAAATCCGGCGCCTGGCCGTAGTTTTGCAGTTGTACTGTGTCCATAGGGTTTGTTATTTGGTCGGTTGATGAGGCTATTGGGGCATTTTGTCTGTTCTGTCCGACTAACTTATTTTCCAAAGTGCTTTGCGGAAAAAAGGCCGTTAATTGGTTTTCTATAATGGTGTCATATTGAAAGTACATGGCGACCGCCAGCAGTAAAATTAAAACGCCAAAAACTTGCTGCAGCGTTCGGGAATATTTTGCCATGGAACGAACCCTGGTGGTAACCCATTGGCTGCCGTAGGCTATCAGCATCATTGGAATCCCGGCGCCTAAAGCGTAAAAAATTACCAGCACTATAGCTTTGCCGGTGGTGCCCTGGGTGGCAATTAACGTTAATATACTGCCTAAAACCGGGCCGGCGCACGGGGTCCAGACAATACCTAAAACCAAACCCAACAAAAAGCCGCCGGTATCGCCTTTTTTGTTTCCAATTTGACTTGCTTTGTAAAAAACGGTAGAAAATTTAGAAGCAAAATATTCAAAAGGGTAAGCCCAAATCATAAAAACACCAAAAAGGAGCAAAATATAAATCGCCGCGTAACGTATTGTGTTTTGCGAAAGCCCCAGGTGGGTAACAATTAGCGACAGCGCCAAACTGGCCGCGGCAAAGCTGATAATAAACCCCAACACAATAAACAACGGCCGCCGTTTGTTTGTTTGGCCCACGGACGCGCCCAAGACAATAGGCAACATTGGCAAAATGCACGGCGCGGCAATGGTTAATATACCGGCCAAAAACGCGAACAATATTTGTATCATTTTTATTGCAAAATAATTATAACTTGATAATATCCCGGCAAAAAACTTGTGTCAAGTCTACTTTACACAAAACTCATCCGAATCGCGGATGCTGAGAATTTTAAAAACCGTCCCGGACGAAATCGGGGGACGGGTTTTAAAAGGGATCCTGAATATAAAAATCTGCTGGAACCTATTTTAAAAATCCTTTATGGCTGAGGTAGCGGAATTTCGGCTTTATGTTCTAAGTGCTTTACGCGTTTTTCAATTTGAGTAACTTCAAATTTGGGAGCCAAGCCACCCAAGCTAAGCTTAATATTTTCCTGGCCCCGCTCTAAATTATCAATTCGTCCAATTACGTTTTCAAAGCCGCCGGCAACCATCCTGGCCAAAGATTCTCTATTTTCCTCGGCTTTATTAAAATTTTCTTCAGCTCTATCAAAACCCTCAGCCATTTCTTTTCTGACCGAGCTAAAGCCACCGTCCATTTTTTCATTTACTTTCTTAAAACCGGTTTCCATGGCGGAAACCATTTTATCCACTTTGGAGGATAAACTACTTACCGTAGCAGATAAGCTCCCAACGGTAGTAGACAAATTTCCTACTGTAGCGGGTAAGCCGCCTACAGTCCTGCCTAAGCCAGATAATGTAATTTTTTTATCTTTATTTTTTATCATAGATTCTAATTTTAGTTTAATTATTTTTTAGTGTCAATTTTAAAACGCTCCGGTTCCGTTTGGGCTGCCCAAACCGGTTGGCCCATCGTATTTGGTTTTGCCGCTGCATAAATAGGCCTGGCCGCAAATACCATTACTGCCGCCGACCACGTCATGGAGGTCAAAGCGGGATCCTAAAATATATGGTAGCGAATTGGATTGCCGACCGTTTGGAATATTGCCGGATAAGGCATAGACCGCGGCAATCAGCGGAGAACTTAAGCTGGTTCCACCCACGGCAAACCATCCTTTTTGTCCTTTGGGACTGGTTGTGGTATAAACGGCAAAGCCAGTAGCCGGATCGGCAACCGCGGAAACATCCGCCACGGTGCGGCCGGAACACTGAACGTCTGTTTGCCAGGAAGGTTTGGGTTCAAACCGCGAGCAGCCGCTGCCGGAACCGCTCCAGGCGTTTTCGTCCTCGTATTTACTCCCGTTCATATACAAAGACGTCCCGCCGACCGCGGTTACAAAAGGTGAAGCCGCGGGATACTGAACACCATAGCCGCTGTCGCCGGAACTGACGGTAAAAGCAACGCCGGGATGGTTAAAATGTGAATCAAAGGCCGTTTCCCCGGAAAATTCCGGGCCGCCATAGGAACCGGAGACTACATTAGCCCCGGCTTTAACCGCCGCGTCCACCGCTGCGGTTAAATTTTTCATATTCGGCGAAACCGCTTCGGCTAAAATAATCGAACAATTTCCGCATAAAGCATGCACCGCCTCCACGTCGAGAGAAATTTCCACTGCCCAGGCGCTGTTGGGCTCGGGTAAGGCAACGCCTCCGCTTTGGTTAATTTTTTGCAGGCAGGGAACACCGGGTTTTGCCGCGCCGATCGCGCAAAACGGCAGAATCGGCAAATTAAACTGGCGGCTGTAAACATCCAAATCGTTTTTGATTGTCGGGTCATCGTAAGCATCAACAATACCCACAACTTCTTTGTCGGAGGCGCGACCGCTTAAATTATAAGCGGAACGCAAATCAGCCGGGGAAAAACCGGCCGGGGTTTTGTTTACCAATGGAGTACCTTTGGCATTGACAACCACATGGGCGTTGCAGCTGGCCAATCCGGGTTTTTTTGCCAAAGAACAAATCCGGGAATGATAGACAATTTGCGCCTGGGATATATTGGGCACAATAATCATTAAAACCGCCACGAATAAAAAATGTTTTGATTTCATTTTAGATCCTTGTTAATTATTTTGTTTTCCATAAATATTAATCCTTACTCTGATAATAAAACGAACGTTCACTATATGTCAATAAGCCATATTTATTAGCTTTTGGCTTATTTATAACCAATTATCCACAAGATATAAAATAATACTTGTTTATAACTTAATAATTTTCTCCTTTTATTTAAGTGCTATACTATGAAAAGATTATTATTAAAAACCTGTTTAAAAAAATAAATTGCGGCCCGAAGTATTTTTAAAACAGGTTTTAAGATAAATTTATGGAATCCAACTGGTGCGGTAATAAATCTTTTAAAATTCTGACTTTTACAGTCGGGGGCTTGCTTGCAATATTCTTAATTTTTGCCGTCCTGGTTAAAGGCCATGATACAGTGGAGGCTTTTAGCCATGCCACACTGCCGCAAAAAACAATTGACGCCAACGGAGAAGCTCAAATCACGGCCACGCCCGACCTGGCTTACCTGCAATTTACAATCAGCTCGCGGGATTCCGATTACACCGGCGCCGAGACCGACCTAAACAAAAGTCTCCAAACTTTTTCGCGATTGTTATCCACACAAGGAATAAATCCGGGCAACATAACGGTAAACAGCCAAACCTTTACCCCTCCCGGCGAAGGGGACGAGACCGGCTTTACCGGCAGCGAAGACCTGACCGTTAAAGTAAGTGACGGTAATGATTTGTCCCAAAAAATCAACGCGATTTTTAACGGGGCGGCTAAGCAAGGTTTGGTGCCGAACGAATCCACTCAAAGCTGTTTAACCTTCCAAAATATAGACGCAGTCTTAAAGCCAGCCTTGCGGCAAGCCCTACAAAAAGCTCAGGCTCAGGCCCAGCAGCTTGCGAATTTGGGAGGCTTTAAACTGGGGCCATTGGTGGGAATTACGGATGACAGCGATGAAACTTACTCACCGAAAGAGGACGGCTGTGTTAACGTAGCCATCCCTGATATGGCTATAAATCCACAAGAAGTAACGGCTTCTGTTTCGACGACTTACGAAATAAAATAAAACTAAACCACCATAAAAAACAGGTTCTAATTTGATTTAATTATCACTTGACACGCCTGAGTGATAATAGTATCATAAATTTAAGGTTGCCTAAGAGCTTGTTTAATAAAAGTGCCTTTTGCTTATGAACGACCAGGAAGCTCAAATTACATCCAGACAGGCTAAGATTTTAGCGGCTATCGTTAAGGAAAATTGCGAAAACGGCCAGCCTGTGGCCAGCGGGGATTTGGCCGGGAAATACAGTTTTAATATTTCCAGCCCGACCATCCGGAACGAAATGCAGGCTCTGGAAAAAATGGGCTATATCCAGCAACCACATACTTCATCCGGACGCGTGCCCACGGACAAAGGTTTCCGCTATTTTGTAAATCAGTTAATGGACCGGGTTAAGCTAACTTTAAAAGAACAGGACAGGCTGAAAACCGAACTGATGAAGCTGCAGCTGGCCAACGCCGAAGTCAGCCGCCGGCTGGCCAAACTGCTGTCCGAACATTCCCAGCAGGCGTCGTTCGCCCTGTTTCCCGAAGAAGTCTCCACGGTCGGCATTTCCAATCTGCTTTCCAATCCCGCCCTGCCTGCCGAAGACGCCAAAGAGATTGCCCAGTTTTTTGACAACATAGACCAGTACGCGGAAAAAATGATCGGCGACTATGCCGGCGGCGGCACCGCGACCATGATAGGCAAGGAAATCCAGCTCAGTAAAAAATCGGATTACTCCATGATAGTCTCAGGCCTGCGGCTTCCTTCCGGCAAGAAAGGCGTTATCGGCCTAATTGGCCCCAAGAGCATGAAGTACGAAAAAAACCTCAGCCTGATGGAGTATATTGCCAAACTCTTGGGCGGCGGCGCTTTAATTTTAATGGTGCACTTGATTAAATAATTTATGGATGACGACCAGCGCAACGTAACTAACATAGACCAGCTGCAAAAAGAACTTGAGGAAGCCATAGTCCAGGCGCAGACAAACCTGGACGGCTGGAAAAGAACCGCCGCGGATTTTGAAAATTACAAACGCCGCAAGGAAGGGGAAAATAAGGAACTGGTGGACTTTGCGCGCGAAGTCACGGTGGCAAAGCTGCTGCCGACGCTGGATAGTTTGGAGCAGGCGCTAAAACATCAACCGCCGGCTAATGACGAATTAAAAACGACCCAACCGGAATTTTTTGATAAATATAAAAACTGGCAAAATGGCGTGAACGGAATTGTCATGCAGCTGGACAAAGCTCTGGAGGAACTGGGCGTAAAAAAAATCAGCGCCCTTGGCCAAAAATTCAACCCCCACTTCCATGAAGCCGTGCGGGAAGCTGAATCGGATAAAGATAATGGAATTATTGTTGATGAAATGCAAACAGGATTTGAGTTAAATGGGAAAGTTATCCGGCCAAGCCAGGTGGTTATCAGCAAAAAATCCCAAGTCTAGCGCGCCGACCGTGTCAGACGAAACTTTGGTGAAGCTGGATTTATCGGTAAACTACGGCACAACTCCCATCCCGGAATTTTCCGGCGCATCCGCCGTAGCTTTAGCGAAGGCGGAAGGGCTGTAAAAATATCCGGGATCCAGAAAAATAGATTTATGCCAAACCAAGACCCAAAATCCATAATAAATTTTCAAGACGCGCCGGTACGGCGGGTTTGGGATGGAAAACAAGAAAAGTGGTTTTTTAGCGTAGTTGACATTGTCGCGATTTTAACAGACAGTTCTATTCCCAGAAGATATTGGTCTGATCTTAAAATTAAGCTTAAGCAAGAGGGAAGTGAACTGTACGAAAAAATCGTACAGTTGAAAATTATAGCCGAAGACGGCAAAAAACGACCAACGGACATGGGGGATACCGAGTCCGTTTTACGAATTATTCAAAGCATTCCATCCCCCAAAGCCGAACCTTTTAAAACATGGCTGGCTAAAGTTGGTTACGAGCGAATACAGGAAACCGTGAATCCCGAATTGGCCGTAAACCGCGCGCGCAAACACTGGCTCGCTGCGGGAAGATCGGCTAAGTGGATTGAGATGCGGATGCGCGGTCAGGAAATAAGAAACAAGCTGACGGACTATTGGAGCGAAGCCGGGGTAAAAGAAGGACAGGAATACGCCAGCCTGACGGACATAATCCATATGGAGTGGAGCGGCCTGACCACCGGCCAGCATAAAAAACTAAAAGGTTTAAAACAGCACAACCTGCGGGACAACATGACAGACGCGGAACTGATATTTACATCGCTCGCCGAACTCTCCACAAGGCAAATTGCCCAAACCGACCAAGCCAAAGGCTACACACCAAACGCCATCGCCGCCCAAAAAGGCGGCCGCATTTCCGGCAATGCCCGCAAAGCCTTAGAACAACAGACCGGGAAAAAAGTCGTAAGCGGACAGAATTTTTTACCGAGGAGGGAAATTAAAAAATTAAATTAATACCATGCAAAAATTTTTCTTTAAAAGATCTGGCGGACAATATCCTGCAAGTATCGGAGGCATCCACGCTACAGCTTTAATTGTATTTGGCATCTTATTTTTAGCGGCTGACAGTCTTAATTTGCTCTCGACTATCCCAATTTGGGTTTTAATTATATTAGCATTGTTAATTTATTTACCAGTTTATTTAACCGTAGCCCACGCTTCATACTTGGAATTGAATGGATCGGAATTATCATTTTACCAAAATTTTAAAAAAGTATGGGCTCTGAATATTAATAGCGCGCAAAGCATGCGGCAATACCAGCCCGAGTCTGCATCAAGTAATAGCTACGGACTTGCTGTGACAGCCGACGGCCAAGAATTTGTTGCTTTTAGGAATAGGTACCGATTGAAGAATTACCAAAAAATCAGCCAAGAGTTAAAAACTATTAATCCAAACATTAGCGCAGTGTTATTTGTTGATTATGCTTGGGCTTCACCGGTTTTTAAAAAAAGTGTTTAAATCGTAAGATTAATTCAAAGCACCCTCACCTAACCTCTCCCTTCAAGGGAGAGGAGTACTACGGGGAACAAGGAGAACATTTATGGCAAAAATTATAGGGATAGATTTAGGGACATCTAACAGCGCCGCGGCGGTTATGGAGGGCGGGAAGGCGACTATTATTCCGGCGGCGGAGGGCGCGAGTTTGGGCGGGAAGGCTTTTCCGTCTTATGTGGCTTTTACCAAGGAAGGTCAGCTTTTGGTTGGCGAGCCTGCCAGAAGACAGGCAGTAACCAATCCGGAAGGCACTATTTTTGAAGCAAAAAGAAAGATGGGCACGAATTTCCGCTATAACATCAATGGCAAGGAGTATTCGCCTGAACAGATTTCCGCTTTCATCCTCCAAAAAATCAAAAAGGACGCGGAAACATTTTTGGGCGGCCCGGTTTCAAAAGCGGTTATTACAGTCCCGGCTTATTTTGACGACTCACAAAGACAGGCCACCAAAAACGCCGGCGAGATAGCGGGTTTGGAAGTGGTGCGCGTCATTAACGAACCCACGGCCGCGGCCTTTGCCTACGGCCTGGACAAGTCTTCGTCCAAAGACCAAAAAATCCTGGTGTTTGATTTGGGCGGCGGAACTTTGGACGTAACCATTATGGATTTTTCCGAAGTGGACAACCAGGCCACCTTTGAAGTCAAATCCACTTCCGGCGATACGGCTTTGGGCGGAAAAGACATGGACACGGCTTTGATTAATTACATTGTGGGCGATTTTAAAGCCAGCAGCGGGGTGGACATCTCCTCCGACAAAATGGCCATGAACCGCGTGCGCGAAGCCGCGGAAAAAGCCAAGATAGAACTGTCCACGACAATGGAAACCGACATCAATCTGCCGTTTATTACCGCCGATGCCAGCGGACCAAAGCATTCTGCAGATAAAAATTACCCGCTCCAAGCTGGAAGAACTGGTTAAGCCGATTGTGGAACGGATGAGAAAACCAGTGGAGCAGGCGCTTAATGACGCCAAGCTGACTCCGCGGGACATCAACAAAATTATTTTAATCGGCGGCCCAACCCGTATGCCGGCCGTAAAACAGTTCGTGGAAACCTACATTGGCAAACAGGTGGAAGGCGGCATTGACCCGATGGAGGCCGTGGCCAAAGGCGCGGCCGTGCAGGCCGGCGTGTTAAGCGGCGAAGCCGGCGGCAAGGAAATTTTGCTTTTGGACGTTACGCCTTTGACTTTAGGCCTGGAAACTTTGGGCGGCGTAAGGACACCTTTAATAGACAGGAACACCACCATACCGGCCTCCAAAAGCCAGGTCTTTTCCACGGCCGGAGACAACCAAACCTCGGTGGAAATCCACGTGCTGCAGGGCGAGCGCGAATTCGCCAAAGACAATAAATCTTTGGGCAACTTTATTCTGGACGGCCTGCCGCCGGCTCCCAGGGGCGTGCCGCAGGTGGAAGTGACGTTTGATATAGACGCCAACGGCATTTTAACAGTTAAAGCCAAAGACAAAGCCAGCGGCAAGGAGCAAAAAATTACCATTCAGGGCTCTTCCAATTTGTCCAAGGAAGATGTGGAACGCATGAAAAAAGAAGCGGAAACCCACGCCGAAGAAGACCGCAAGCGCAAAGAAACCGTGGATACGAGAAACCAGGCCGATACTTTAATTTCCGTTTCCGAAAAAACTTTAAAAGACGCCGAAGGCAAAGCCAAGCCCGAAGACAAAACCGCGCTTGAGGAAAAAATTAAGGCGCTTAAAGATGTAAAAGATAAAGACGATTTGGACGGCATAAAAAAAGCTTTGGACGCTTTAAGCGAAGCCGTGCAAAAAGTGGGGGCCGCGATGTATGAATCCGGGAAATCGGAGAATCAGAGTAATCAGAATGTCGGAGCGGACCAAAATCAAGCAAGCGGGCCAAATCCCGGCAACCAAGGACCGGTAGACGCGGAATTCAAGGAAGTAAAGGATAGCGATAAAACGACGTAAACTAAAGTGCGATTATTTTTGTTCATTTATGTCAATTTTGTCATTTTTGCTCATTAGTATTTATGTCTTTTAAAAGCCTGTTTTTTATAATCATAATTCTGCTTTTGGGTACTTTTTTGTACTTAAAATACGAGGCTGCGGGGGACCCGGACAGCGGCTTTAACCAAACCACCCGCTACGATTTAGGGCAGCACCCTTTCTTGCGCACCATCATAGGCCTGCATAACACCGGCGACGCGCGCGGCGAATACCTGGGCAATCCAAGCCCTCTGGTTATTGAATGGCTGGAGCCGCAAACCGATAACGTAGACACCACTACCATACAAAGTTTCGCCGACTTAGTCGGCAAATATACCGGCAGGCAGACCCAGGTTTTTTTTGGAGGAGCCGTATCCACCGGCACTGTTCAGCTTCAAGACTTAAACAATTTGGTGTTCAGGAGCCTGCAAAAACCTTCGGGGGACAGCGTTTTGTACCTGGTATTCGCCGACGACTATCAACCAAGGGCCCAGCAGGAACAGTTTACCACTTACGAAGAATCAACTATCGTCCTGTCTCTAAACGCCAACCAGCAATTTACGCAAAACTATCCCCAGTATTCGGATAATTATCTGCTTGCCGGGATGTTGCGGGGGTTTGGAAAGCAAATCGGCTTAAGCGCCGACACCGACCCAAGTTGCGTTATGGACAGTACGGTGGGAGTAAACGGTCAGCCATTTGAAGCGGTTGGACAGAGCGTACCCCAGGATTTTTGTCCGGCCGAACAGAGCCAAATCCAAAATTTAAAATTAAAATATTAATCAGAACATATTTTATGAACCCTCAAAACAATCAGCCGCAGCAGCCAATGCAGGTAAAAATTTCCGACGAAACCCTAAAAGGGGTTTACGCCAATATGGCTCAGGTCGGCCACACGGCCGAAGAATTTGTTTTGGATTTTATGAATTTGTTTCCGCCCGGAGGCACCGTTGCCGCGCGGGTGATTGTTTCCCCGTCACACTTCAAGCGCCTGACCAAAGCCATGGAAGACAACCTTAATAAATACGAGGATGAGTTCGGCACCATAAGCCTGGCCATAGTATCGGACCAGAAAATTGGGTTTAAGATGGAATAAAAGATAAACGTTTAGCGTTTAGTGATTAGCGTCTAGTACTAAACCCTATACGCTAATCACTAAACGCTACTATTATGGCCAGCAACTACTACGATATTTTAGGAATTTCCAAATCCGCTTCCGCCGAAGAAATCAAGCGGGCTTACCGCAAAAAAGCCCACGAACACCATCCGGATAAAGACAGCGGCAACGCGGAAAAATTCAAGGAAATCAACGAAGCTTACCAGGTGCTGTCCGACAGCGCCAAAAGGCAGCAGTACGACCAGTACGGCCAGACCTTTGATCAAGCCGCCAGGAACGGCGGCGGCTATCAGGGCGCTCCGGGGGCAGGCGCAGGTTTTGGCGGCAATCCTTTTGGCGGCGATTTCGGCCAAGGCGTGGAGTTCGATTTGGGCGATATTTTTGGCGATATTTTTGGCGGCCGCCAGGAGCGGGGCCAGCGTGTTAACCATGGCGTGGATTTGGAAATGGGTATCACTATAGAATTTGAGGAGGCCGTATTTGGCGTGGAAAAAAATCTGACCCTGGAAAAACAGGATGTCTGTAAAACCTGCTCCGGCTCCGGCGCCGAACCCGGGACAAAAATAGTGACCTGCCCCAAGTGCCACGGCCAGGGGCAAATCCGCACCCAGCGCCGGACTATTTTTGGCAACATCGCCTCGGCCACCACCTGCGACCGCTGCAACGGCATGGGTAAAATTCCGGAAAGTCCCTGCCATACCTGCAACGGCTCCGGCGTACTAAGACAGGAAAAAACCATTATGGTAAAAATTCCGGCCGGCATTGATGACGGGCAAAGGATACGCGTTACGGGCGAAGGCGAAGCTGGCTACCGCGGCTCCAGGCCCGGCGATTTATACCTGGCTGTTAAAGTCCGCGCGCACAGGGAATTTACGCGCGACGGAATGAATCTTCTTAAGGAATTACCTATTAGCTTTACCCAGGCGGCATTGGGAGCCAAGCCGATTGTAAAAACTTTAGACGGCGATATTGAATTAAAAATTCCTGCCGGCACCCAATCCGGCACGGTTTTGCGCGCGTCAGGCAAAGGTGTACCCAATATCAACAACCCCAAATCCCGCGGCGACCTCCTAATAACCGCCCGCGTCGTCATCCCCAAAAAACTTTCCAAAAAAGAAAAAGGCCTCCTAAAACAACTAGCCGAAGAACGCGGCGAAACCGTGGAAGTTGACCATGGGTTTTGGGAGAGTATTAAGGATAGTTTTTGATCCTAAATATAAAAAGTAAAAGGCGACGGTAGTATGGGCCATCCGTCGCCTTTTTGATTGTTTCTGTCGTGTCGTTAATTTTCCTCCTTTTCCCCGAATCTAAATGTTCAGACGCCTGCCGTAAGCTGGTAAACTTGTAAGACCTCATCTTCGGCTAATTTCACAAGCCTACCCGAGTTAGGCAACATATTCTTCACCAAACTCAGATTCGGAGGCCGTCCTGTCAACAGCGGCGCTACGATAGCCTCGTCTGCCACATGCGCCAAGCCGGAGCCGTTCAAGCGTGCCACAAGTAATGGCAGCGCCTTCATTTGTCCAAAGCCCAGCCGGCACTGTTCCAGCCGATACTGCCGGGAATGGTAGCTAGTCGTCCAGTAAGAAACATGGACACCCGCCGCGCATACAAATAGCGCAATACCGCCCAAGTTCGCCGTATACCACAATGTAACAGTATAGAGCCCAAACAGCGGCACAATGGCAAATTGTAGAGCGAACTTCTGAACTCGCTCGTTCGCCGAAAGTCCTGCAAACGGCACGAGCAACGATGCGAACAGCGCCGTAAGCGTTACCGGCCCCAGAATTCCCAAGGACTCAATGAGTTGAGGTTTAGGCGAGGCCACAGCAATTGCCACGCCAGTTAAGTAGAACGCAAGATACTTCAACCAAATTGACACTTTGTTTCCCCCATTCTTAATGGCTAAATTTTCTTAAAATTACCTTAGCTTCACATTTTACGGGACGTTGCTTGTTTGGTAATAATTCTACTCTTGTAGCCACACTGCTATTGGAACAGAGTTGTGAAGTTGGGACGATCTCTAAAATTTGCCCTTTACCTTGTGGCTCTGCCGTCCAGCCGAAGCAATCTTCAATGACTCTCAGAGTGATTTCTTGATGAGTTGTACAGATAATCCGCAAGCGCTTGTCTTTTAGCATCAACATCGTTTCGGGTTTTAACCACTTGTAAATATTATTCATGTGGCGAAGAAATCTGTAAAAACCCAAAGCTTCAATGGCAAAAGTTTGCTCAAGCGGAATGAGCTCGCCGGTGTTACGAATGGCCTCCAGCTTTTTTTCGTGAGCCAGCAACTCATTCAGAGCCCAGAAAAATTTGAATTGCCTAGGCAAGTTAAGGATTCTTATGCCTGCTTTTCTAAGCATGTCCTCTATAACCAAAGCCGAACTGTGAGCCCGCCACGAACGAGAACTGACTATGAGTATTACTTCTTTATCCCTCGCGATCCTTCCCAGAAGTTGGCCGGCGGACAACTGAATTGTCCTTATACCCTCATCGGTCAAATCCAAGTTTTCATCATCCAGAGCCGCATTGTGATCACCAACATCGAGCGTTTTATGCAGGGCGCCTAAGCGATGTTGTTTTCGCTTCGTCTCCCCATGGCGCACGATGTCTATGATTGGGACAAGTGCACTTTGCTGTTTCTTCCGGAGTGGAGCTTCCACCGCTTGTAAAGAGTAATTGGCAATCATAGAATCTCCCTCATTCCTTGCTTGAGAGTCTCGGCAACCATCTCCAAGACATCGCTCTGTTTTTTCATCTTTTGTTTTGCGGTCGCCAATTCTTGGAGGAATGGGATTATCATGTAAACTACAAAAGTCCAACTCCCCGCCAATATGTTAGCGTGTCCCTCTGTGGTCAGTCTGACAAATCTTGCGCTCCCATCCTTTTCAAAGTAGCACATGACTGAATTCATATAGCTATAGAAGCTTCGAATGTAAAAAGCACAGACCGTCTTGTCATCTGACAAGAGGCATTCGCCTACATCTTTAAAACTCCCTAACTGAAATTTAGCGACAAATTCACTAAGCGGTTTACTGACAGTCTTATTTAGTAACTCAACTGGATCTACATAACTCGGGCCCTCAGGTACCTCCATACGAAAATTCAGAATCATGCATCCTCCTCCCGCACCTACCAAGCCGTTTGCTTGACAATGGTGACCAAATAGCATAAGATATATTTTATGAGTGGCCAAGAGCACCATAGGGTGATTGTTAGCACCATTATATAAAACAGGCTTAATTATAAGTCATTGCGAGTGCAGCCGAAGCAATCTTATCGTGTAAAAAGATTGCCGCGTCGGTTAGCCAAAGCCCTGGCCTCCTCGCAATGACACCGAACTTTATGTACACAGAGGTTTTTGAGGAAATTGGGCTTAGTCCTAATGAGGCTAAGATTTATGAGACTTTGCTTTCTGCCGGGGAAGTCGGGGTTTCGGATATTTCGCTTAAGGCCAATGTGCATAGGCGGAATGTTTATGATGCTTTAAACCGGCTTATAGAAAAAGGATTGGTTTTTCGGATTTTCCAAAAAGGGGAGAACCAATTCAGGGCCGTTACGCCTAACAAACTTGCCGAGGTTTTGGAAGAAAAGGAAAAAAAATTATTCCAAATTTTACCGGACTTAAACAAACTTTACCAAAGCACACCTTTACAAGAAGCGGCTTACATTTATAAAGGTCTGGAAGGTTATAAAAATTATATGCGCGATATGACTCGTGTGGCCGAAGACACTTATTTTTTAGGCGCCAAAGCTTTGTGGTTCACGCCCAGCATAGACAGACAGTACCTGGAAGATTTTCAGGCCGCAATGAAGCGTAAAAACAAAAAATATTTTACACTTTACGATTACCGCGTAAAAGAACGCATCCCCGAAGCGATCAAGAATGTCGGAGGCGAATACAAAATTTTGCCAAAAAAATATCCCACACCCGGAGTAACCGATATGTTCGGCGATTACATAGTTACCTTTACCAGCGTGGATATTGGCAACGTCGGCGAGAACGTAACTATTTTTGTAATGAAGCATCCTCAATTAGCCGATACCTTCCGCACCTGGTTTAACCTAATTTGGGATTTTTGTCCGGCCGAAAAAATTAAAAGCTAAGGCCACCAGCGTTTATGCTATAATTAAGGAAATTAACCCGCCTAAATTTTGTCCAATAAGTTTATGGGGCCTGATGACTTAAATAAAATCTACCGTTAAACTCCCTAAATTTTTACGCAAAATTTTGGCGGGTAAAGAAATAAAAAAATACAGCCATGGTTTCCGTCGCGGATGCCAATCAAATAATAAATAATTTTAACTGGCGGGCTCCCAGCTGGGATTTGTTTATTTTGCTGTTTTGGCTCGTGGCCAGCGTATTTTACGCTTTTGCCGCGGGCAGGGGACGGATTATCGGCCTGCTTATGAGTTTATATATTGCCAAACTTTTGGTGCTGGAAGCGCCGTGGCTGACCTCGGCCTTAAATCAAAATCTGCCCGGAGCGCTGGCCGGACTGCAGGAACTGGTGAGTTTTTTGCTTATTTTTATTGTGCTGTTTGTGCTGCTGTCGCGCTACGCTTTCCGCACCTCGGCCGACGGCCGGCACTTTGCTTCCATCCCTTTTGCCATTGTCTTTTCCATCCTGCAGATCGGCCTGCTTATTAACACCGTGCTGGGTTACCTGGCCGCCTCGGGCAAAACTTTTTCCAGCCTCATAACATTTATTTTTCTTTCCCCTTCGGCCGGATTTATCTGGCTTATCGCGCCATTGTTATTTTTGATAGTCCTGGGAAGATCAATAGCAGACCCCACGGAAATCTAACAGGAATTTTAATAATAAAACAGCGCCGGCCAGACCGGCGCTGTTTTTAAGATAGGCTTTTCTAAATACTCCATCGGGTGAATATTCCGGTTGATATCATTCGTTCGGATTGTTGCTTTAGGCATAACTCACCAAATTCTATCTTACCGTCTTTGGCGGCAATTACATCTTCCAATAAATTATTTAAAGACAAGGCCGAGGAATTTGTGGCGTAGCCGTTGATGATTAAAAATTTAGCTTCGGGCGACAGCAGGGAAACGCAGTCGGCAAGCAAGCCCGGCAGGTCATTGTTAAATTTCCAAATCTTGCCTGTGGGCGAATGACCAAAAGCGGGAGGATCCATAATTATGGCATCATACTTGGCACCTCTTTTTAGTTCCCGGCCGACAAATTTTGCCGCGTCGTCCAAAATCCAGCGGACAGAGTCAGCCGGCAAGTTATTTAATTTATGATTTTCATTGGCCCAGGTTATAGCCGGCTTGGAAGCATCCACATGCGTAACACGCCAGCCGGCCTTGGCCAAAACCATTGTCGCGCCGCCGGTGTAAGCAAAGAGGTTTAGTATCCTTAATCCTTTCTTGTCCGCCGAAACTTTAGTGAAGGAGGAATCTTTTATCCTTAACGACATCCACTCCCATTGGGCGGCCTGCTCCGCGAACAAGCCCGTATGCTTAAACGGAGAGAGCTTGAGTAAAAATTTCACATCATCAAAATTTACAATCCAAGGGTTTGGCATTGGTTTTTTTATTTCCCATCGGCCTTTTTCTCCGGCGGCTTTATTTTTTCCGCCAAAGGCGGATCCGCCTCCGGCGGAAAAAACCGCCCAGGCGGAATTCCACTGGTCGCTCGGTAGTGATCGTGGCCAAATAATTTGCGGATCCGGCCGCGCCAAAATAACCTGCCCCCAGCGCTCCAGCCTGTAACCATCGCCGGTGTCTATCAACTCAAAGTCCGAAAAATTTTTTGGAATTTCCAGTAACATATCTATAAGTTTGGCGGGTTTTGGGAATTTTGTAAAGAGATACCATTGAAACAAAGCTTGTAGTTGCTCAATTTATTGAGCCTCAAAGCCCGATAAATCGGGCAACTACACCGAGACGACCCTCCACTTGAAAATAAAGCCCTCTTTAGCTATAATTGATAAGTTAATTTAATTTTAGCCCGGGTGGCGTAACGGCAGCCGCACTGCCTTGAGGTGGCAGCGTCCGCAAGGACATGGAGGTTCGATTCCTCTCCCGGGCACCATTTATATAATACTATGGCGATTTTTGATATAAAAAACTTAAAGCTGATTCCTGTACGGGGAAAGGATATTGGCCTTGAAAAAGATATTCAAAAACTTACAGAATTAAATTTGGAAACAGTGTTTGGATTGAATCTTGTAAGTGCAGAGTTTCCACTTCATGATTTTAGACAGCGCAAGTAATAAGGCGAAAGATCTTTTTCTGCCTTTAAGAGACAAAATTGCACAACTTGATGGCGTGGAAGAAAGGCCTCGTAAATACTACATCGTCTATTGGACAAGAAAAAATTTTGTATCTTTTGAATTCCAAAAAGACAAGCTTAAAATTCATATAAACATTCCTAAGTCAGAGCTTGATGATCCAAAAAGTGTATCACGTAATGTAAAAGAGTTGGGTCATTCTGGGACTGGGGAAACTGAACTTATTTTAGATAAAGCCGAAGATATTAATTATTTTTTTAATCTCATCGAGCAGTCTTATGGAAGATCAAAATAGCCTTATGCTGAACATCCCCGTAATCCTGGGCTCCGTGCGTGAGGGCGGGAAAAGTATTTTTCCGGCCAGGTTGATGGTGGAGAAAATCACGGCTTTGGGACATACATCGGAGTTGGTGGATTTTAAGGAATTACCTTTGCCGTTTTTTGATTCCGCGCTGTTGCCGGTTCAGCTTAAGGGAAAGTATCCGTATCCTAACGTGCAAAAATGGAGCGGGGTTGCTTACAAAGCCGATGCTTTTGTGGTCATCGCCCCGGAATACAACCATGGCTACTCAGCGGTGCTAAAAAATGCTTTTGACTGGCTGTACCTGGAATTTGACCATAAGCCGGTTGGTTTGGTCGGGACGTCTTCCGGTACAATCGCGGGCAGCCGGGCCATTGAACAACTCCGCCCCATAATGGAAAATTTTTCCATGTTTTCCATACGGGAAACCGTGGGCTTTGGCACAGTTCAGAATACTTTTGACGACAGCGGCAAACTACTGGACGAATCTTACCATAAAAAAATTGACGGATTTTTACAGAGTTTGATAAAATCCGCGGAAATAATGAAACAATATCCAAGAGCTCAATTACCGTAGACTATAGATATAGTAGGAACAAAAAATACCCGGAAGACCCCGGGTATTTTTTTAGGCATTAGCTTCTGGATCCCTGAATTTTTACAGCCCTTCCACCTACGCCCCTCCTTCGCTAAAGCTACGGCGGGCGAGCAAGGCTTCGGCGGAGGTGCCGAAAAAATTCAGGGATGGACGCAACTTAAATTCAGCGTCATATCAGCGTACTAATCCGCGACCAATCAGCGGCTTACACAACGCGCCACTTCCCCTGTTCATCCTTCATCAGTTTCCCGGCCACGGAAAAACCCGACGCCAATTTGTGGCCGCCGCCGCCGAAGATGTGGGCGATTTTGGAAACATCAATATCCTTAAAAATATCGCTCCTTAAACTACCCTTGATAATCTCACCGTCCTGGCGCAAAAACATCGCGAACTTGGCCTCGGCAACGGTATTTAAAGTTTCGGCAAAACCTTCAAAAGCCGCCTGCGGCAGAGAACGGAACTCGGACAAGTCTTTTTCCGTCATTACGGAATAAATTATTTTATGCTTTTGGTCGTAGTAGGAATTTTCCATGGCCTTACCCCAGGCTTTTAAAATTTGCGGCGTTTTGCTTTTATAAGTTTGCTTGATAATTTTTCCCATGCGCGCGCCTTTGCTCATAAGATAGGCAGCCGCTTTTAAAGTGGAACTCTGGGTGTTGCTGTGCATAAACGAACCAGTGTCGGTTACAATGCCGGTTAGCAGGCAGGTGGCAATGTCTTTGGTTATCGGCCAGCGGCAGGAAATAAAAAAATCATAAACCAGTTCGGCTACCGAGGATTTTTTAGGATCCACCAAATTAACGCTGCCAAAGTTCGCGTTGTCGGGATGGTGGTCAATATTTATAATGGGAAGTTTTAAACCCATAATTTTTTCACTGCCTGTGCGGCTGATGGAAGAGCAGCCAAAGGTAATAAGCAGGTCAAAATCAGTTGTCTCAATGTCATCGGCTATTTTATGACTGCCTGGCAGAAAGGCCAGGTTCGGCGGGACGCCTTTTTTTATAACGCACGTGACTATTTTACCCATTTTTTCCAAATGCGCGGCCACGGCCAAAAGCGCGCCGCCGTCATCGCCGTCCATGCGCTCGTGCATGGCCAGCAGTACGCGACTGGAGCCGTCAATAAGCTTTTTGGCTTTGGCTAATTCGTGACGCATGGGTATTATGTAAATCTACTCTTCTCCATGCACTTTATCAATCAGCTCGCTTATATGCTGCGCGTACCTGGGACTGGTGTCCAAAAAAAGCTGATCCTTGGAATAATTTTAGTGGCGAATGTTTCATTCAGCGCTCCCTGGATTTCATAAATATGGGCGTTAATGTGTTTGATGAGTTTTTCGTCATCGCCGCCCAAAATGGAAATCCAGATTTTTGCCCACTTCATATCGCGGCTGGTTTCCACTTTGGAAATCGTTACCAAACCCTGTTCTCCGGACAAAAACTCATGCAAAACCGGCCCCAACCGATGTTCGATAAGGGAATTGACTTTCGGTATGCGGTTGGTGTCTTTTTTTATCTGTTTCATAATACTGGGATAATAATTTATTAGTCGCGACCAACTATTGTAATCGGTTTTGGCCGTTTTGGCAAGCCTGCCCTTATTGAAGCCGTTTAGAACTTTAACTGGGCTGAGTTGGAGCAGGAACTGCATCTTTGCAAAGTTTTAAGATAGGTTTTGGCTATTCTTTAACGGTTAACTTATCCGGTGACTTTAATAACTCAAAAACACCTTTCCAAAACCTGCTTTTATATTTTTTATCAACAAACGTTTTTTCATAGACGTCGGGAAAAATGTTTCCGGCAAAGCATTTAGCGCGCAAGCCGTCATACCAATTTTTATCATAAATCCGCCAAAATTCATTTACCGGATAATATTGGTGGGCGTAAAGCATCTTTCTGCCTTTTAGCTGTTCCGCCAGCGTTTCCAAGCTCCTGTTTAATTTAATAAATTTTTCGTAATTATTGCCTATTTGTGTATATATCCCAACATTTATAACCAAGTCGGTTTCTATGTGATTGGGGGCAAGCCTGTCATTTTCCGACGTTGGCAATAATGGGCAAAGCCACAAAGGATATGTTGGCAGGCTCTGGTTTACATACTCTAAGAATTCAATAACTTTGTTATAAGGTAAGTCAAAATCCTGTAATATATAAATTTGTGATAAGTTAGCGGCGTGCGGAGCCCGGTAAAGATTTTTCGCGTCCAGCCAACGATTTAAAATACGGCGGGTTATTTTGGTAAAAGGCAGTTTAAAATAATCAAAATAAAATTTACTCATCCAAAATGCGCCGCGGTTATAGCGGAACAGATATTCGGTTAAAGGCAATAACTCTTCTAAAAAATCCTGTTTTTGAACCTTGCTCTGAACGTGCAGGTAAAACCAGTTATCGCTGGGCTTGGAAAAAGTAAGCGGTTTTTGGTTGGGGCCGCAAACATCTGTCATTTCACCGGCCATTACCACTCCACTATTTTGACCAAACAAAATAGCGTCAAGAAAATCTGTTTTTGAGTTGTTTTTTTCAAGCCTGATTGTTTCAATGGTTTTGACGGTATTTTCTGTAAATATGTACCTGATTTTTACAAACTTGGCTGCTCTAACTAACCGTAATTTTACTTTAGTGATAATTGCCAATGAACCATAACTACAAGCCAAGCCCCAAAACAACTCTGGATTGTCAGTGGGTGATAATTTAACTATTCGGCCATTGCCCAAAACGACTTCATATTCATCGCAACAATGGTGTATAGAACCATGCTTATAAGAATTGCTTTCCACCGCGCCACCCTGTATGGCCCCGCCAACGGTTATAGCGGGAAATTCCATAACAACAGGTGGCACGAGCCCTTTCTTTAAGGTTTCCGAAACTAGCTTACCCATTGAAACATTAGGTTCAACAATAGCATATTGTTCCTCGGAGTTTATTTCTAAGACCTTGTTAAGGTCGCTAACATCCACCACAGCCCCTTTCTTAAAATTGATTTCTCTTGTGGTATTGGATGAATTATGGAAAATATATAGCCGCTGTTTTTTATTAAATGCTTCGGCGACTTCTTTGGAAATTTGGCTTACCTTGTCTGAATGGTTGGTTTGGTTTTGCATTTTTGTAAAGAAATAATAAAGCAAATATATCAAAAGGCGCCTAAATTAAAACGAAGTTTCTCTAGCTGGCCAATAAAGATCAGAGACTACCTTATAACCTTCCACTCCGTATCCGCGGAGTGATTCAATAAAACCAGGGACAGCCAGTTGGTGGTCCATTGCCACAAAAGCCTGGGCCAGCCTATGGCGTGGGGGCGGCGGCCGGTATGAAAAAGCAAAAGCTGGGGATCGGTTTTGGTGCGGCCGATTTTAACCAGACGCCGGGGCAGGTCCTGGTCTTCGTCCACGGCCAAATCTTCCCTGTAGCCGCCGACTTTATTAAAGTCCCTGGCTCGTATCATGGCAAATTCGCCGCATCCGGCGCCGGTTCTTAAAATATTGTTATTTACCACCAGCGACCAATTGGTCAAAATACCGTAACCGATTTTGTCGCCAAAGGTTTCCATTTCCGGAAAAACTCTCAGCCAGCCGCTTAAAGCCACAAGCCTGCCGTCGCCTTCAAAGTGCTTAAGGGCGCGGGCAAAAAATTTATCCGGCTCCGGCACATAAATATCCGCGTCCAAAAACACCAAAAATTCTCCCGCCGCCTGTTTCGCGCCTAAATTCTTGGCCTGTCCAATGGTTTGACGCTTTGTTCCGCTGTAAACAACCACTTTGTCGGCATAGCCGGAAGCAATTTCCCGGGTTTTATCCTTACTGCCGCCGTCGGAAACAATAATTTCATAATCAAAGGAGGAAATTTGCCTAAGATTTTTTAAAATCTTTTCCATGACTTTTTCCTCCTGCAACGTCGGGATTATAAATGAAATCATGGTTTACTTTTTTAATAACAAAGTCTTAAAATAACGGCCGCCGCCATAAAGCAACGCCAGCATAAAAACCACCAAGCCGATTATAAAAACAGCTTTAAATCCTTTATTAAGCAAAGCGTAAAGGTTTCCAAAAAAATATCCCAGGCCAACGAGGATGCCGGTCCAGATAAATCCCCCTAAAAAATTAAACAGGGCGTATTTTTTAAAATTTATCCTGACCAAACCCGCGGTAACCAAAGTGGCCAGGGCAAAACCAAAACCCATGGTAATTTTGGAAATAAATAAAATTTTATCCTGGTGCTTTTTAAAAAAATGCTCGATTTTTTCCAAGACTTCGGGAGTCAGGCTGAAATATTTTCCAAAGCGCTCCACAAAACCGCGGCCGCCGTAATATCCCACGCCGTACCAAGCCAGATCGGCCACAAAATCCCCCAGCATCAGGCAAAGATAAATGGGTAAAAAATAAAAAAACCGCAGGCGCAGCAAAATGCCGCTGGCCACCATGACCATCGGCCCTTCCACAATGGCCAAAAAAAACGCCAGCACATAGCGATAGTAGGACAGACCGGCGACAAAATTCTGTAAAATGATCATGTTTCTAAAATCGGAAGTTAAGCCTATAATTCAATACTAATGGCGAAAACCACCTTTCTGCCAACCAGCTTGTTTAAAACCTCTATAATTTTTTCAGCCAGCAGCTTGATCTTATAAGCGGCCTGTCGTGACAGACAGGCGACAATCAACACCCCTTTTTTTAAATCAACCGCCCGGGTCAGGTTCCGGCATTCTTCCACAAAAGCGCAGGCGGCCTCCTGCCAATACCTTAAGGCCTGGTGCCGATAAAGCGCTTGTTCCAGGTTATGGCTTTTGGCGACTCCGGGTAAAATCTTATCTATCTTGTCAAACCCCTGATTATGTTTTAACATTTGTTTTTAATTTTTTATTTCCTGTTCTTCCACGGCTGGCGACAAGGTAATGTGCTGGGCCGGCATTTCCAGTGGGTGAGTGGTGGTGATAAAAGTCTGAAACTTTCCCTGTAAAAATTTGAGCAAAAATGTCCGGCGCGTCTCGTCCAGTTCCGACAGTACGTCATCCAAAAGCAAAATCGGTTTTTCTTCGCCGCGGCTGAGGTATTCCAGCTCTAAAATTTTTAAGGCCAAAACCTGGCTGCGCAATTCCCCGCGCGAAGAAAAAGGCGATAAATACAGCCCGTCGCTCTTTAACGAAAAATCGTCGCGGTGCGGGCCAACCAGGGAAGCGGCGAGTAAAGCCTCTTTGCGCTGCAGGCTTTGCAATTTTTGGCTAAAACTCTCGGCTATTTCTTCGGCCGCGGAGCCGGCTAAGGTATCATAAACAACTTCCACGGGGCGGTGGAAACCTGAAATTGTGGTGTAAATATCAGCGACCCTGGTGTTTAAAAAACCGACAAATTTTTTTCTTTCCACTATTATGGCGCTGCCCCACGCTACCAACTGGTCGTTCCAGGAGGCCAAATCTTCACCCTGGCTGCGGCCGACCTTCATTTCCAAAAGCAGGCGGTTTTTTTGGAACAGGGCTTTTTTATAATTGGCCAAGGCTTCCAAGTATTCCGGATTTTTTTGCGACAGAACCATGTTAAGGTACTTGCGCCGGAAGTCCGGAGTCTTGGTAAACATATCAACATCCGTGGGATCAAAAATAACCACGCTTATAAAACCCTGGGCCTCGCGGCGTTTTTTCTTAACTCCGTCAATAACAAAATTGGCGTAAATTTTATCGCGCTTTTCCAAAAATATTCCCAGCTCGCGCGCAACCCCTTCTTTTTCCAAAACCAGCCTAAGCTCCAGGCTTTTTGAATCTTTCAGAAAAATAAATTCCGTATCGTCGCGGAACGACTTAAACAAAGAGGCAAAATAGACCGATTCCAAAAGGTTGGTCTTGCCAACCGCGTTAGGCCCGGTTAAGACCACAGTGTCACTGCTTATTTCGATATCCAAACTTGGATAATTACGGAAGTTTTTTATCTTAATATTTTTTATTCTCATATATTAAGTCTTAATAGGCATTACCAAATAAATATAACCACCGACTCCTTCGGGAACCATTAAGGCGGGAGAGTCGTCATTAATCATTTTAAAATTAACATTATCGCTTTCCAGGCTGGTTAAACAATCCAAAACATAATGGTAATTAAAAATCACCTGTCCGCCGGGCCCGTTTATGGCAGCCGGTATTTCCACCGTCCCGCCGCCCAATTCCTGGGATTCGGCGGCAACAACCAGAATCTGCCGCTCTTGGGAAAATTCAAACTTTACACTGTTGCCACTCTGGCTAAAAACCGCCGCGGCTCTTAATGCCTTAACCAGGGCCTGGGCCGGGACAATGGAAGTGGTGGCGAAGCTTTCCGGGATAATTTGTTCATAATCCGGGTACTGGCCGTCTATTAAGCGGCTGATTATTTTTATGTCTTTAAAAACCATCCCGATCTGGTTCGCGCCTAAATTTACTTCAACATCCCCGCTCTGGCTGCCAATAACCCGCGACAGTTCCACCATGGTTTTTTGGGGGATAATAACCGCTTGCGCGTTTTTTACGGCGCTTTTCAATGTTATTTTTTTTTCAGCCAGACGATAGCGGTCGGTGGCCACGATTCTTAACTCCGTTTTATCCAAACCAAACATTACTCCCGAAATTTCCGGCTGGGTTTGGTTGGTCGAGGCGGCAAAAACAACCTTATCCAAAGAGTTTTTGAGTTCCCGCGCGTCCAAGACCAGGGTTTCACCACCCTCTATTCGCGGGATCAAGGGGAATTCTTCGGCCGGCAGGGTTTTTATGGCGGTGTGATAATTTTCAGCTTCTATTTTCATTTCGCCGCCCAGGGTTTCCAGAACAATATTTTTGTTGGGCATATTGTTAATTAAATCCATAATAACTTTGCCCGATACGGTAACATCGCCATCCTGTTCCACTTTGCACCTGGCTTGTGTGGTAATGGCTATTTCAAGATTCGTGGAAGATATTTTTAACAGGCCGTTTTCAGTTTTCAGTAAAAGGTTGCTGAGAATGGGCAAGGTGTTGGAAGTGGATACTATCCTGCCGACTCCGGACAAGGCGGTTTTCAAATTTTCCTGTGTGCAAATTATTTTCATGTGGTTATAAATTATTTATTTGTTTAAACAAGTAATATTAACAATAAGGCTTGTTGAATAGTGGATAACCATTTAATGCCAATATTTTGTCAGTAAAACCGGTTTTTGCCTGGGGATATTTTTGTTGCTAACCCCGGTGTTTTTTGGGGGCGGGTTTATAGAACTGCCACGCCGGTATTTTATATGAACAGTTTATCCAGAATTAAATCCACTTCTTGCTTAAAATCTTCTTTTTGGGAAATAAGGTTTGTCATTTTTTCCACCGCGTGCATAACCGTAGTGTGGTCGCGCCCGCCGAAGAAATCTCCAATGGAGGGGAAGGAATTATCCAATTCTTTTCTGATTAAATACATGGCTACCTGGCGCGGCTTAACGAATTCTTTTTTTCGCGATTGCTTAATCAGGTCTTCCATGCTGATATTATAGAACTCGGCCACCGATTCCGCTATTTTTTTAGCCGATGTTACCCTTTTCTTTATCCCGACAATGCTGGCCAAAATGGTTTTGGCTTGGTCCAAAACCAAACCGCGGTTTTCCATTTGCTGGTAAACAGCCAGCCGGTTAAGCGCGCCTTCCAGCTCCCGAATGTTACTGATAACGTTTTCAGCAATGTAAAACAGGATATCTTCGCCCAAAACAACGCCTTTTTTTTCCATTTTAGTGCGCAGGATCGCCATACGGGTTTCCAAATCCGGAGCCTGGATGTCAGCCACCATCCCCCATTCAAAGCGGGAAACCAAACGCTGTTCCACCCCGGGAATTTCTTTCGGCGGCCGGTCCGAAGTAATTATAATCTGGCGTCCTTTGTCCCGCAGTTCGTTAAAAGTGTGGAAAAATTCTTCCTGGAACCCTTCTTTGCCGGCCATAAACTGAATATCATCAATCAGTAAAGCATCCACGCTCCGGTATTCTTTTTTAAACCCTTCCATGCGTTTTTGTTTGATGGCATCTATATAATCATTGGCGAATTTTTCCGAGGTAATGTAAAGTATCCGGGCTTTGGGATTGTTTTGGATCAGCCTGTGGCCGGCCGCGTGCATAAGATGTGTTTTGCCCAAACCTACCCCGCCGTAAATAAACAAAGGATTGTATTGGGTGCCGGGGTTTTTGGCCACGGCTTGGCCGGCCGCGTGGGCCAGCTCGTTGTTTTTGCCGACAATCAGAGTCTCAAAAGTATATTTGGGATTAAGGCCGCTGCGGGAAGAAGGTGTGGGCGCGGCCAGCTCTTTTTGAGCCGTTTCTTCGCGCGGTTCCTTAACGGCGGACGCTTTGCTTTGGCCGGTATTTGCCTGGCTGGCGAGCTGATATTTTATTTCCTTAATTTCCGGAGCCAGGCTTTTAAGGGCTTTTAAAATCTCCTGATGATACTTGCTGGCAATCCAGTCGCGGCTAAAAGCGCTGGGAACCCCTACAATCATGGAGTCGCTGCCGCGTTCCACAATGCTGGTGTTTTTAAACCAGGTGTTAAAGTTGGCTTTGCTGAGTGAGACTTCCATATTTCCTAAAATGGCCTGCCAAAGTTGCTGGTTATTCATACTGCAAAAAATTAGCGCGGATTCACGGAAAACCACAAAAAACAATTGCATTACGGGAATAAACTGTAAAATTCCGCAGTTTTTCCCGGGAAGTTTATTGTTTCTGTAGTCTAGCAGGGACTTATCAACATGTAAATTAGGCAATAACCCCCTTGTTTATAAAGGTTTTTATAGAGCCTGTTAATATACTGTGGAAAAGTTGTGGGAGAGGCTTTTAAAAAATTTTAAAAGATTTTTTGGGTTGACCAAAAGCAGGAGTTTCTTTATAATTAGTCAATATGAAAAGAACTTACCAGCCAAAAGTTAAAAGAAGAAAGCGCCGCCACGGTTTTTTAAAGCGCATGGAAACCAAGACCGGCCGCAATGTTCTGGCGCGCCGCCGTGCCAAAGGTCGGAAGAAGCTGTCGGTATAGCCTAAGGACATGACAAAAATGAGCAAAAATAATAAAAGTTAAAAAAATGTGGGAACAGATATTTTTGTCATTTTTATTATTTTTTTAACTTTTGTCATTTCTCGCTATGCTTCACAAAAAAAACCGCCTGGCCAAAGACAAAGACATTCAAACTGCGTTTGCCAGAGGGCGGACTTTTTTTAACCCTTTTTACAATATCAAGTTTTTGGCCTCGGCGTCCGGGTCTCCCCGTTTTGCTGTTGTGGTTTCAACAAAAGTCTTTAAAGCGGCGGTGGCCAGAAACCGCTTAAAGAGGATAATCAGGGAAAATTTACGCAAGAATATGGGAGATTTTAAAAAAGGCGACTATATGATTATGGCCAAGCCAAAAGTCTCGCGTTTGCCCGAAGCTGACAGGCTAAGCTACTTTTTACAGCTTTTAAATAAAATAAGATGATGAATTTTTTTGCCAACCTTCCCAAAAGAATGCTCGTAGCGCTAATTATGAGCTATCAAACATTGCTATCGCCCGATCACAGCTGGCTTAAATACCGCTTTCCCCACGGTTATTGCCGCTTTTATCCCTCCTGCAGCCAATACGCCACAGAGGCCATAGAAAGGTTTGGGGCTTTTAAGGGAATGGTTTTGGCTGTTATGAGACTGTCGCGCTGCCATCCCTGGTCCCAGCCTAAGGTTGACGCGGTTCCCGGTAAGTTTTACACAAACTGAAACTCATATTTTTATGCTTCACGCTATCGTAATTGCTTATAACGACGTCATTTACCGCCCGCTTTTAAATTTGCTGGTGTTTTTTTACAATATCATTCCGGGACATGATATTGGGGTAGTTATTATTCTTTTGACTATCTTAATCCGTTTGGTTTTGGCGCCCAGTTTTAGCCGGTCCATAAAAAGCCAGAGGGCTATGAATGATTTGCAGCCCAAGCTCAACGCGGTGCGGGAAAAATATAAAGATGATAAAGAAGGCCAGGCCAAGGCTATGATGGAGCTTTATAAAGAAAATAAGATCAACCCCTTTGCTTCCTGTCTGCCCCTGGTTATACAGTTGCCAATCTTAATTGGCCTGTACCAGGCATTTAGGGTGGCTCTGAATCCGGCTTTGAATATTGCCCAGCGCTTGCAGGGCTTGTACAAATTTGTGCCGGCTCCCAAAAGCATCAGTCCGTACTTCTTAAAGATTATTAATTTATCCAGCCCCAGCTGGATATTGGCTGTGCTGGCGGGTCTCGCGCAATTTTGGCAATCAAAACTTCTTATGCCCAAAGTCAGCGGCCAGCAGGACGCTACGGTTAAGGCTTTAACCATGCAGACTACTTATGTTTTGCCCGTAATCAGCATTGTTATTGCCCTAAGGCTTCCGGCCGGTTTGCCGCTTTACTGGGTTGTTACCACTTTGTTTGCCGTAGGCCAGCAGTACTATATAATAAGGCAGCAACCGAAAGTCACGGTTGTCTCATAAGCGCCCCCTGCATACTACCCCCTCCCTATACCCTAATCCCTATCCCCTTCCTTACCCAATGACCGACTACAACAAAATCGAAATAGTAAAAAATGTTGTTACCGAATTGCTGGAGCAGTGCGGTATTTCCGGCAGCGTGGAATTTGAAGACAGTATTACCAAAGGGTTGGTGTTTAATATCAGTTCGCCCGATTCCTATTTACTTATAGGCAAACAAGGCGCCACACTGCACGCTTTGCAGATTTTGGTCCAGGCTTTGGCCGGCAAGAAGCTAAACTCGCCGGAACCGTTTTGGTTTACCCTGGACGTGGATGATTACAAAAGAAAGCGCGAATGGTTCTTAAAAGAAACCGCCAAAGCCGCGGCCCAAAAAGCCAAAAACACCGGCCGCGCCCAAGCCTTAGAACCAATGCCCAACTACGAACGCCGCCTCATCCACGCCTACCTCCAGGAAAACCACCCAGAAATAGAAAGCAGCAGCCTCGGCAACGAACCCTACAGGAAAGTTGTCATAAGAGCAAAAGCATAAAACACCCTTCAACTAGCGAAAGGTGTTTTATTATAACTTTTTTGTAATCTTATGTACTTCATTTATAAAATTCGCTCGCGTTGTTCCAGGGGTATTTGGGTGCTTTAGGTAAAACACTTTTATGTATAAAGGAAAGGATTTTTGAAATAAATCCCAAGTGCTTTTTCCAATACATATAAATGTCGCAGATTTTTTTATTTTCAGAATTCCAAACTGTTTTCTTAAATTTTTTATGTTTTTATTTCTGAATTTTTCATCTTTTTTCCATTTTTTCATCACTTGAGATGCCTTTACCCCAGAATAGGAAATGAAGTCGCTCATATAGCATCCTTTAAATGGAGATTGTGAAAACACTTCTTGGTACCAGATATCATATCTACCGTAATGAAAATTTTTTAAAAAACCCATTTTGCCAGAAGGATTTAATCCAAGAATAATAAAACGAGAATTAAGTTGGGAGATGAGAGATTTGATATATTCGATATTTGTAATATCCTCAGGATCCCAAAGAGCAAACGATGCAGTTTGAAATTGGCTTAGTTTGTCAAATTCTTGAGCTTCCATAAAAAATTATGCAAGAGATGGAACTATCCAAAATACCAGCGCTAAATCATTTTTAAAGTAAGGATTGTCGACTTGGCCTTGCGATATTAACGCAGGCGGATTTTTGTTTCTGTGGCGGCGACGAATTTGTTTTTCAGTTTTCCCCGGTGCTGTTTGAATATTAAATTTCAAGCAGCAGCTTTGGTTTTTGCATAAGTATGATTTAGCGGAAAAACAGTTTGTTCTTCCACCAGTTCAGTGGCGTATTCAATGGCCGCGTAAACATCCTCGGCTTCCAAATGCGGATAATTTTTTAAAATCTCCGTAACGGTTTGCCCCTGGGACAAAAAACGCAAAATTAACTCCACGGTAATTCGGGTGCCTTTAATAACCGGTTTGCCGACCATAACTTTTTGGTCAATAATAATTCTTTTATAATACTTTTGAGTCATATTTATATTTTTACATAAGTAGATGGTTAAAGCCATATCAGAAAAGTAAAGGTGGCAGGAACCTTTATGGCCTCTTAGATAGTATTAAATTCTATTCCAAAGCTGTTGCCAGACAGCGCGTAGGGTTTCCGCTATGTCATGATCTTCAATAATTACTCCAAAGGGCGGACTACTTTGGTAGCTGTTAAGAGCAACTTTGTTGGCGTAAATATTTATTTCAGTTTTTAAGTCGGGAATTTGTAAAAATTTTGTTTGGCGCAAATATCGGGCGTCTTTTTTTGCCAGCTCACGGGCTTTTGGCGTGTCTGGAACAATGTTGCGGGAAACAATCCCCCGCTTGGCCCGTTCAGGCGGAAAAACATCAAAGTAATAATCACCGAATACCGCGGCCATATGTTTAAAATCGCTGAATGCGGATATTGTTTGTTTTTCTTTTAGCATATCCTGTAAAACAGTTTTTATACCGTTTATGCCTTCATAAAAAGTTACTTTAGGTTTGGTTTTTGATTTGTTATAAACAGCTAAAAGTTCCGGCAGATTTCTTTCTAGCTCGCTGAGCCGGGCTTTTTCTATTTCCATAAGCATATTTGGATGAATGGCGCTATAAACCGTGCGCTTTCTTTTTTTACCGGTAGTTATTAACTTTTTTTCTATAAGTTCATCTACATAATTATAAACACTGGTTCTTTTTAACCCGGCCTTTTCAGCCAACTCATTCATATTGGCCTGTCCCAACTCCAAAGCCGCCAAATAAACCTTAGCTTGTTCATCGTTAACCCCGAGTTCTTTAAACAGGTTTTTTAAACTAATTTCCATAATATGACGTATTTTTTGGCGGTTTATTATAGGCTTATGGTAGTTTATTTAGAGGTTTTTTGTCAAATATGTCAAAAAATTTAGCCAAAGTTATTGGCATAATACAATTGTCTGTATATAATTTTAGAATCAATAGAAGGAGGTGAAAAAAGATGCAACTTCGGCAGTTTGTCTTGTCCGATGTGGTTGCTCGCTTTCTGTCTACGTTTGCTTATCGTAAGACAGATATAGCGAAGGCCACAATCGGTCACAAGCACAGTTTCTTTTCGCTTTACCTGACAAAGGCGCTCAATTTGCGCTCTGAGGCAGGCCAAACGATTGAAGCTGTGGATGATCGCAGGCTTATTTTATGGATTGTCCCGCCCGGGATGTTCCATGAATGGGTCGGCGATGGTACAGTCTGGGACTTGACTCCCCTGCATCGCCCGCACAAACTGGCGACTTGATGCGGCAAAAAGGGCGGACCGTTTATGCGGTCCGCCCTGTCTTTACAGAGAAAATATACCAGGATTTTTTAGTCCTTATTTCAAATTAATCTTTTCAGCTTTTGTTTTATTGTAAGTATAAAAGGCCAAGGTAAAAATATCGACTTGGGCGTCTATTGGAAAAATTCCTACACGGTCAAAAAGATAGGTGGGAAAGTCTTTGTGGTTGAGAGTTACGAGAAAGAGGTTTTGCGGATAAGATTTTAAATAGGCCGCTATTGAGCAGTCAGTTAAAGACGCGGAGTGATGCTTTCGGGCTGAATAACAGTTCGCTATGGCAATTGCGTCTTTGATAATTGCCTGAGTTGGAGCGTTTAAGTTAATGCCTGAAATTTCTTTTAAGAAATCCTCACGATCAACTTTGTGGGATGGTTCATAAGCCCCTCTTAAAAATTCAAATTCAACAAAGGGAAAATAAACATTTTTACAATTGGCACCTTCCAGCATTTTAAAAAACGCTTCGAAGTTGTCGAAGTGTTCAAATGCGCGAATAATTACGCCCGTATCAAGTAATACGAACTTATTGGCTATTTTATCTTTGAGAGCCGTTTCCATAAATTAAGGACTGTTCTTGCTGGGGATATTTGACTGCTTCTGCTTGCGTTTGCTGCCGAATCTTTTTTGCCAACTTTCTTAGCTTTTCAAAGTTAATTTTATTGGATTTTTCTTGAGGCTTTTGATTCATAAATTTATGATAGCATAATTATATTACTAAAGCCAGCACCATCCAAAACACCAAAGCCAAATCGTTTTTAAAGTAGGGGTTGTCGACTTGGCCTTGGGCTAGTAGGGCTATTAGGAATAGGGAGACGGCAAGGGCAAAGAGATTGCCGCGGTTTTTTAGGCCGCGGTAAATAAATAGGGAGGCTAGGCCTACAAAACTGATTAAGCCAAGCAGTCCGGTTTCCACCCAGAAATCCAAAAAGATGTTGTGCGGAAAATTGTGTGGGTCTAAAGTGGGGTCGATATTAATTGTGGCGTATTCTTTTGCAAAACCGGTGAGTCCTATGCCAAAAATTGGCGACTGTTTTATGCCTTTAAAGCCATCGTCCCACAGTTCAATTCTGGAGTCGGCTGACTTTTCCCCGTAAAACGGCAGCAACACCCGCCAGCGCAGGTTGGGGACGGCGGCTACTATTAAAACCGCGGCAACGGCAAGCGCAAAAATAATTTTACGGACTTTGGCGTCGGCGGCTATTATTACGTAGACAACAATAGCGGCGGACAAGCCCAGCCAGCCGGAGCGGGACAAAGAAAGCAATAATCCGATGGCTCCAAGCAGCCAGGCCAGGGCTGAGGAACGATTAACCATTAACGATTTACGATTTACGGCTGACCACGATTTGATCTTGGTTCCTATGTCCGGTAGTAGCAGAGCCAGCAAAGGCGCGCACCATAGCGCGTAAAAATTTGGATGGACAAAAAACGCCAAAGCCCGCTTGGGCTCTACGCTGTTGCCCCACCAGGCTACGGGCAGCCCGATTAGGGTAAAGTACTGGAGTATGGCGTATAGACCGGATATTGCCAGTAGCGAGTAGCTGGTAGCAAGTAGCCAGGACTTGGTTTTGGGGCTTTGCTTAAATATAAAACCCGCGATAAAAAACAGGCTGATTGGTTGTAAGAACAAAACTATGAATTGGCCAAGGTTGGCTCTGTTTGGATGTTCAACCAGTAACGCAATAATCCCGGACAGGAAAAATAAGCCGACCCAGACGGAAACTTTCCGGTCCAAAAGTTCCTTAAAGCGGAAAAATTCACCCAATCTTTTTTTCGCAATAAGCCAGCCGTAGAAAACCAACCAGACAAAAAATATCCACATCATCAAAACATCCGTGGGAAAACCCAGGAAATTGAACCTGATAACGTAGGCCGGGGCAAGGATGAAGGTTAGAAGCAGGAGGTAATCCATAAATAGTAATGACAAAAATTAAAAAAATGACAAAATTGACAAAAACGGCATTAATGCCGTCCCAAACGAAGCGAGGGATCCCTCTGCCTTCGCCAAGGCTACGGCGGACAAGTCGGATGCACTCGGGATGACAACTATGATAAATTTAAAAGATTGCCGTTTTTGTCATTAGTCCTTACGGTACGCTGACCTGAACTTTTACGCTGGCAACTCCCGTGTCGCTTTGGGCGTAAATTTGGTAGGTGCCGGAAGGCGGCGGAGTTTGCCAGGTTAAGCTGTAATTATAGTCGTTTTCGCTGTGGTTAATATTGCTGGCCGGGCCGATTAGGGTTGGAGTACCTCCCGGCGTTTCATAATAAAAATTGACCGCGTTGAAATATTTTTCATCTTCGGCAATTAAAGTCGCGGGAAACTGCAGTAGGCTCTGGCCCGGCGGACTGGTTAAAACCAGCGGCGAATCAGTATCCAATGTAATGCCGGCGCTGGTGTCGGCTGTTGCCCCGCTGTTGTCCACGGCGTGCGCGGCCAACGTATGCGGACCATTGTCCAAAGGTGTGTTGACGGTAAACACAAACGGCTCCGAGGTTTCGCTTTGGTAGTATTGGCCGTCTATGGACAAATCCACGCGGGCAATGCCGCTGGCGAAGGCCGCGCTTACCGTAACATCAAAAGGCACCTGGGAAATTGTTTCGCCGTCGGACGGGTCCAGAATGTTCACGGCAACGCTCTGGCCGTTGCCTGGAGTTTGCTGCGCCACTTCGGCCCCCCCGGGCGGGTAACTGTAGCCGTGCGCCAAAGCCCAGGCTTCCACCGGGTCTTCCCAGTTGGGATTGTTCGGCATTTCGCTGCGCAGCACCGTGTAGAGTTTATAGGTGATGTCGGCCGGAGGCGTCAGGCTGGTGGCCGGAAGATTGGTGGTGGCATCAAAAGCGATTTTTTGGTGGACGTTGTCAAAATCCGTGGGTACGGAATAGTCGGCAAAGGTTTCGGTTTTGGTCTGGGGGGTGGCGTCGGTCGGCAATTTGCCGGAAACGCTATCCACCACAACCTGCTGGATGCCTGGGGGTACGGCAAAAGTTTCCGGCGTGGTGCTGGCCAGAGCCTGCTCCATAAAATCTTTCCAGATAGGCGCGGCCACCACTACGCCGTCGGATCCAGACTTAAGCAATTCGCCATCGTTGTTGCCGGCCCAGACTCCGGCGGCCAGCGACGGGGTAAAGCCCAAAGTCCAGCCGTCGCGGAAATTCTGGGTGGTGCCGGTTTTGGCGGCCACCGTACGGCCTGGTATGTACATGGCGGAATTGGCGCCAAACACGAAGGCGCGGGCGTTGTTGTCGGTCAGGATGCTGATTATTTCGTAGGCATCCTGCGGGTCCAGAACTTCCTGGGGATTGGGCTGGTATTGTTCCAGGACGTTGCCGTTTTTATCCAGAATTTTTAAAATCGCGGTTTCAGGGTTCTTGACGCCTTCATTGGCAATGACCGAGTAAGCCGCTACGTGGTCCAGCAAATCCACTTCGCAGCCGCCTAAAACCAATGACAAACCGCAATCCTGCAGCGGACTGGTAATACCCAAATCGTGCGCTGTCTGCACCGCGTTATCCACGCCTACCAAGGCCAGAGTTTTAACCGCGGGTACGTTTAAACTGCCGGCCAAAGCCTGCCGCATGGAGACCGGCCCGTAACTTTCATCGCTGTAATTGTGGGGAATGTAATCTTTGCCGTTGTAGGTGCCAAAATCCGTGACCACGTCCATGAGCATGGAAGCCGGAGCGTAACCAAAGCCTTTTTTAAAAGCGGTGGCGTAAACGTAAGGCTTAAAGCTGGATCCTGGCTGGCGCTGGGCAAGGGCGACGTTGACATCGGGTTCAAAGGCGCAATTTTTCCCCGGGACGCAGCCGGCGGGTTCGGGTGTGCCAAAGTAATCTTTGCTGCCGACCATGGCCAGCACCTGTCCGGTTTTGGGGTCTATGGCTACCAGGGCCGCGTTCCCGACATTATATTTTGTTTCCTTGGCTACATCCGCCTTAACTACAGTTTCGGCAATTGTCTGAAGCCTTGGGTCGAGCGTGGTGTAGACCTGCAAACCGCCCTGCTCCAAAGTTACTTCGCCGTATTTGGCAGCCAGGTAGCTTTCCACCCACAGCACAAAGTGCGGGGCTTTAATCCCGTTGGTGATATCCGAAAAAGTTACAGTTTCGTTTGCCGCCTGCTTTTCCTGCAGAGCGGTGATGTAGCCTTGCTGCCGCATTAAAGCCAGCACCGTATTTTTTCTTTGGTCCAGGGCCGCGCGGTTGGGTCCGGTAGGACTGTAAAAAGTCGGCGCCTGGATTAAGGCCGAGAGGTAAGCGCTCTGCGCCAAGTCCAGACTGCCGGCTGGAATATTAAAATAAGTTTCAGCCGCCGCCTCAATGCCGTAAGCGTTACGGCCGTAAGGGATTTCGTTTAAATACAGCTGCAGTATTTGGCTTTTGGAAAAACGCGCGTCTATGGCTATGGCTAAAATGGCTTCGCGGATTTTGCGGTCCCAGGATTTATTGTCGGTTAAAATCGCGTTTTTAACAAATTGCTGGGTAATGGTACTGGCGCCCTCGCTTTTGTGCAGGCTTAAAATATCGGCCAGCGCGGCCCTGACTATTCCGGTGGGAGAAATGCCGCCTTCCTTATAAAAATTTTTGTCTTCCACCGCGATGGTCGCTTCCTGGGCCAGCAGCGGCACCTGGTTTAGGTTAATCTCGGTGCGTTTGTATTCGCCGTGGATTTCGTAAAGCAGGCTGCCGTCGCGCGCGTAAATTTTGGTGGACTCCGGCACGTCCCTGGTCAGCAGTTTGTCGGGGTCGGGCAGGTTCCTGGAGTAATACAAAAACAGCACTGCGACCAGCACAATGCCCAGGGCGAACAGGCGGAATATCCAGGTAAAAAATTTCTTCCAGGTAAATTTGCCGAACTTAAAACTGAGTTTCCGCCCGGATTTCTTTTTGGGACTTTTTGACGAGGATTCAACTTGCGGGGTTTTGTAACTGTATACGCGCATGGTTTTGGTTAAGCATCTACCTGCGATGAATTATAGCCGTTTTTATGATTTAAGAAAAATGCTATAATGGCATAGCTTGGTTGGTTAATAATTTTTTGATGCAAAATATGATATTTGAGACAAAACCGCGGTCTAAGGCCTCCATTTGGGGCGGTGAGTTCCCACGCCTTCAGGCGGTCACTTCAGTAAAAATTAATAGATAATTCCTCCGCTGTTCTCGACTTCCAGTCGGCGAGCAGTCTGCGCGCTTCCAGTGCACAGTGGTTGAAAAATTTTGATGTTTAACTAAAGCTAAGCGGAAAAATTTTTAGCAAGGGTTTGGCCAAAGAGCGTATTTTGGGCGAAAAATTATTAACCAACCAAGCTATCATATTATAATCCGCTGTTATTTATGGCTCTGAAAAATTTATCCATCGATTCCATAACCGAACTTCTCAGCCGCGGCGTTGAGGAAGTTATAGATAAAGCCCACTTAGAACAGGCTTTAAACGGCAAAAAAAAATTACGCGTAAAATTAGGAATTGATCCAAATCGCCCCGACTTGCATATTGGCCATGCCGTACCCCTTTTAAAGTTAAAAGAATTTCAAGCATTGGGTCACACTGCCGTGCTCATTATTGGTGATTGGACAGCAATGATTGGGGATCCTTCGGGCAAGGACGAAACTCGCCCGGCTTTAAGCCGCAAGCAAGTTGACGCAAACAGTAAAGAGTTTGTAAAACAGGCAAATTTAATTTTGGATCCAAAGCGTACCGAAGTTCATTTTCAGAGTGAATGGTTTGAAAAAATGGGGTTGTCTGAAATCATGAAATTAGCTTCACTGGTTTCTATGGGTGAGTTATTATCCCATGAAACTTTTCGCAAACGCATAAAAGAACAATTGCCCTTCGCGCTTCACGAAGCCTTGTATCCTTTATTGCAGGGTTATGATTCTGTGGCAGTGAAATCGAATCTGGAATTAGGAGATCCGGCTCAAAAATTTAATGTATTAATGGGTCGGCATTTACAAAAAGCCTTTGGCCAACCTCCGCAGGATATTATGCTCGTGCCTATTCTTATTGGCCTTGATGGCAAAGAAAAAATGAGTAAGAGTTTGGGGAATTACATTGGCTTGCGTGATGAGCCCAACGATATGTTTGGTAAAATAATGTCTATACGTGACGATTTAATAAAAAAATATTTTGTTTTGGCAACGAGAGTGGAAATTAGTGAAATTGAGGAAATTCTGAAATTGCCGAATCCCCGCGATCAAAAACTTATTTTGGCGGAAAAAATTACCGAGCTTTATAATGGACCCAAAAAAGCCCTGGAAGCCAAGCAGTCTTTTATCAACCAATTCAGCAAGGGCGAACTGCCGGAAGGTATTAAAGAAGTTTCCAGGACAAAAATCAGCGCCGAGACTACCGAAGATTTATTGCTTGCTTTGGAGCTGGTGTCCAGTAAAAACGAAGCCAGGAGAAATATTGAACAGGGCGGGGTTAAAATTGATGGTAAAAAAATAACGGAAAGAAATAGCCCGGTTGACTTAAAACAAATAAGTATAGTTCAGGTAGGAAAAAGAAAACTGGCTAAATTAATATAACCGGGCATATCAAGAGGCTTTTGTAGGGGCTGGCTTTGGCCGCCCGGGAGTCGCGGGCGAGCAATCTCGGCCCCTACGCTTAGAAACGCGATGAAGTGTCTCTTAAGTAACTAAAACCCCTCCTTTATGTATGGAGGGGTTTTAGTTTACGATAGAGTACGCGCCGAGTTTATTTATCGGTATCGTCATCGTCTTCGTCATCAGCTTCATCCTTGTCTTCTTCGTCTGTGCCGCCGTCTTTTTTGACTGCTGGGTCTTCGTCGTCAAAAAGCATTGTTGTCCCTTTCCCTTAGGAACCCTCCCAAGGAGTAATAATTAAAGCTCTTATTTAAGAGCATTATAACAACTATTAATTAAATTTGTCCAGTTTTGTGCGGTTGTGGATAAAGTAACCGCTCTCGGTTTGTTACTTAATACGGCTGGCTTTAAAAAAATGGTGCCCGGCGCACAGGGCAATGGCCAGGGCGTCGGCCGCGTCGTCGGGTTTGGGCGGGGTTTTTAATTTAAAAGTTTTTTGCACCATGTACTGTATCTGTTTTTTTTCGGCTTTGCCGTAGCCGCAGATAAAATTTTTGATTTGCAGAGGCGTGAATTCAAAAACGCGGAGTTTGTGCTTTTGGCAGGTCAGCAAAACTACGCCGCGCGCCTGGCTGACCGTCATTACGGTTTTTTGGTTGGTGGTTAAAAAAAGTTTTTCCACGCCCACGGCTTCGGGCTTGAATTTTTTTATTATTGATGTTAAATCATCGGCTAAAATTCCCAGACGTTCCGCGTCGCTAAGGGTTTTATCAGTAGCTACGACGCCAAAATCGACCAGCTCGGGCTGGCTTTTATTTTGATTTATAACGCCGAATCCGGTTGTGGCTGTGCCCGGGTCAATTCCTAAGATAATCATGGCTTGCTTTGTTTTGAGCGCATCCGAGGGATCCCTTATGGAAACATCCCGCGATTGTAAGGGATTCCCCAGCTTCGCTTCGGAATGGTTCTCTGAAGCTGATTCGGTTAAAGATTTGCTGATGTGTGAACCGCGATAACGTCTTCATCGTTCTCAAGCGCCGCGAACAAAGCCTCAACTTTCGGTTTTTGCCGTTCGGCCAAATCCGTACCTTGTGATGATTCTTTAATAATGTCCGCCTGCGCGATTTTGGCGCCGGCTTTTGCCAGAGCTTCTTTTATTTTTTGTAAATCCTGGGCTTGGGTATAAACTTCCAAACCCTCCGCTGACTCGCGAACATCTTGGGCGCCCGCGTCAATCGCCGCCATTTCTAAATTTTCGATGTTACTGTCCCGCTCCACCAAAATTTGGCCTTTAGTATTAAACTGCCAGGCTACGCTGCCCCGCGCGCCAATACTGCCGTTATGCTCGTTAAAAATTTTGCGGATGTTGTTAAAAGTCCGGTTGCTGTTATCTGTCGCGGCTTCCACCAAAAATGCCGTGCCAAACGGGCCGTAGCCTTCGTAAATAACCTCTTTAATATTACCCGCGGCTTCCCCGCTCCCGGCTTTTATGGCCCTGTCTATATTATCATTGGGCATACCCTGGGCCTTGGCATACTCAACCGCGCTTTTTAATTTAAAATTAGCAGCCGGATCCCCACTGCCGCCTTCTTTAACGGCAATGGAAATTTTTTTGCCCAATTTGGAAAACAAAAGTCCCCGTTTCTGGTCAAGGACGCCCTTGGTTCTTTTAATTTGTGACCATTTGGAATGCCCGGACATAAAATATTGAACAAAATTTAAAAAATTGACAAAAATGACATAATTATTTTCTGCCCAAATTTTTTACTGCTGTCGCTTTGGACGCAGTCATTATCGCAGTGTTTCACCAGCTTCTTTTAATAAATCTTTGATTAAATCAATTTTAACTACATCTGACTCAACTAAGATTTCCAGCCAGAATTGGGTTTCATCGGCCTCTTCTACCACAGTACCGATCTTAGATACAAAATCCTTTGACGACTTGCATCTACAAGCGGCCCTATAATTAGCGGCGATCGCTGTTCCGGATCGGAGTAATTGATAATTGCCGATAATTTTTCCAATAGGATCGCCTTGTAGAGACTTAACTAACTTAATTATTCTGACTGCAAATATTTTGGTTCGTTTTTGTAACTCGAAGTGGTCCATAAATTATGTCAATTTTGACAATTATGGTCAATTATTTAAATGATACTAGTATAGTAAACTCGCCCTTTATAGAAGCCCTGTCTTTAAGCGAGTCTATTACCTGCATTGGCGTGCCGCGGATGAATTCTTCATGCAGTTTGGTTAGTTCGCGGGCGGCGACGATTTGGCTGGTTGGAAAAGCGTTGCTAATGTAATTTAAAGTTTTTAAAATCCGCTCCGGTGATTCGTAAAAAATTGCCGTGGCTTCCGCGTCCGCCGCGCTTTGCAGCGCGCTCACGGTTTTGGCCGCGGTCTTTTGTAAAAATCCCAAAAATAAAAATTTATCTGTTGGCAATCCGGAAGCGGAAAGAGCGGCAATGGCGGCGCTGGCGCCGGGGATTGGGACTACAGCGACATTTTCTTTTACGCACTCCCTTACCAGGCGAAAACCAGGATCGGAAATTCCGGGCGTGCCGGCATTGGTTATAAAACACCCGTCGGATTTTGCCAGCCGCCTGGTTAAATCTTTTACAATTTGCTGTTCGTTAAATTCGGCAAACTGCACCATTTCTTTTGGCCACGCCCCGATATGCTCCATCAGCCTTTTGGAATAAAGCGGATTTTCGGCAATTACAAAATCACAACTTTTTAGGGAGCTTATTGCCCTTAAAGTTATATCTTCTAAATTACCAATTGGCGTCGCTACTACGTAAAGCATGAATTAATTGAACAAAATTTAAAAGATTTAAAAAATTGACAAAATTTAGCTAAAGCCCCGGAGCTAAATTTTGTTCAATTTTGTCAATTATGTCATTTTTGTCACTAACCTACCAATTCTTATCCGGAGCCTCCAGCCCAAAAGCCGCTTCTATGAAATCATATTCCGCTTTCAGCTTGTCGCGGTATTCTTCCAGCTCTTCTTTTTTATCGCCTTCGGCTTCATACCATTCGTCGTGGCTTTCCCTTAACTCGTCGTCAATTTCCTGCAGGCGCGCGTAGGCTTCGGTTTCGTTTTGCGGGCCGTTTTCCGACCATTCCTCGTAGGACTGGCCAAGCAGTTTTTTGTATTTGTCGTCAAACAAAGTTTTGATATCGTCTTGATCCATATAGATATTGATTCCGATTTACAGATTATCTGTAAAATCAGATAATCTGTAAATCAGCATAAAATTTATTAAGCTTTCCTATTTTACACTAAATCCAACAAAAGAAAAACCCCTTAATTTACCAAGGCCGTCGGGCCTGTTTGGTAAAAGGGGTTATTCTCGAAAAGCCAAAAGAAGTTTTTTGTGAGCCGCAAGCAAACCTTGCGACCCGTCGCCCTAAAAGTAAGGGCAATATAAGCATTATCTCACGATAAGGCAATTAAAAACTATTGATTTGTTTTTTATTTTGGTTTCTTCGAATGAAGAACTAACTTTTCTATACTTAGTATAGCAGATCTAAGGAATTTTTGCAATAGCTGGTAAGCTTTTTTCTAATCTTTTGGCTTCGCTCCAGGCTAATTCATAAATAGTTTTCATCGCGTCCGATATTTCTTTGCTTTCTATAATGATTCCCAGTTTTTCCTTCCATGACGCAATCATAACCTTATTGTCATAAATGTTAATTTCGGGAGAGAAGTAGACTTTATCTTCAGGGACAAGGGCGGACTCGCGCGCTTCTTCATTGTCTTTGCTGGTCCGTTCGGCTCCCTCTTTATTTGATGGAACGATCGCGCGTATGCGCACTCCGTGGTTAGTCCTGCGTTTGTAATATTTGGGAAAATAATCCGGTAAAGCGCTATGCATTTCTTTTACGTTGGCATAAGCCAAAATTGTTTCGTGGGAAGTTAAAGTATCTTCATAAACTTGCTGAAGCCCTTCTTTGCCTTCGTAAAACCTTACCTTGGGCCTATCTGAAACATTATAAATAGATTTAAGCTGGGGAACTAACTCCCCTGCTATTTTTAAATTTTCTTGTTTGTCTTCCACTTCCTTTTGTATTAGCCTTAAAACTTTTTCCGGCGACTCCGCCACGTACTCTTGCAGTGGTTCTTTTCCCGAAACGCTTACCAAGCCTTTTGCTATTAACGAAGCCAAAATATCGTAAACCGTGGTTCGGTTAATATTGGCTGACCGAGCAATTGGAGAAACGGTCCGTTTGCCCAATTCCAGCAAAGCCAAATACACACTGGCTTCTTTTTGCGAAAAGCCAATTAAAATTAAACCTTTATATAGAGGTGAATCGGTTTTGATCATAGCGCTTTAATTATAGGACGTGTTTTAAATTGTGTCAATATAAATCCACAAAATATATAAAATACTTAAAAATACCTTAAATAAAACCAATAAAGAAGATTAATTTGACGTTAATTATTGACAATATTTTGAATATATGTTATTTTTGACAGTTAAAATCAAAAATACCCGGCGGGGTTACGCAAGGAGCACATTAACATGATCCTAACTCACTACCAGATTCAGATTGCAGGCTGGAGCAAGCCACGCTTCTTTTCCAGCGGCCAAGGACAGATGTTTTTTCATGTTGGCGGATGTCCGGCCAGCGCACCCTGCGAGACTTGCAAGCAGCGAATTGAGTTCGTAAAGAACCGTTTTCGCTACTTCAATATTGGGTTTCGCGAATCTGTCGAGCCATCGGGTTATCTCTGCTTTGGGTTCAACGGCCCGACCGGCACGCCAATCCCTTGCTCTGACCCAGTCGAATTTATGCGGATATTTCTTGACGCTGAAATTCGGGTGCTCAGGCAATGGAAAGCCGATGAGAAAATAAGCGATTAAAAACGACTACAAAGATAAGGGGGTTATTTAGAAGAAACTGGCGGATAAATTTAGTTTATCCGCTCCTCCCAAAACATTAACATTTTGTGTTTTGAGAGGAGCACAAGCTCTAATTTTAAAGGAGGCAGTAAATGAAAATTCAATACCATCGCAATTGGGAAAACGTCTGCAAGCTCAAAGATCCGTGGCTGAAGTATTTGGTTACTTGGCTTAGCTGGGGAGTGGACGATGACGAAGTCATCGCTAAGTTCAACTTGGCATTTCCGGAACTGTTCAGTGATCATGAGATGCCCATACGAATTCCGCTGTCCGCGCTTCGCCAAGGCGCCATTAATGACTACCTAAGTTTTTTGGAGGAATACAAGGGCGACGAGCCAACTGAAACCATTAGCCATTTAAGATTTGCCGAGTGGTTTCAATGGACACTCACCTATCACCGGTTTCCGGAAGTATACCTCTTCGCCGACGAAGGTTACGACAACCGGAAGCCCGTTCCTGTCGAAGTAATTCAGCAGCTGGACGGAGTCGAGTTCACCGCTGGCAATCCTGTACACGTAACTTATAGCAACGCCGATTGCTTAGTCGGCTACATACTCGATAATACCAGCAATGCGGAGATGAAAAGCGGGGTACGATTGGAGCTTGGGGCCGGAAAAACCAATTTTATGCTCCATTTGGTGCCGACCAAATATATTGACTTAACCGCATAGCGGCGTTATGTCCAGATTTGTGATGTTTTATCATCACGCTTTAGGACGAGCCTTGCCCTCTCGTCCGTTCTTCCAAGAAAATTATTTTTAGTTTTTTTGGAAGAGTCTAAGGCTCTGGAAGGAGGATTTTATGTTTATTGGATCGAGACAAATGTTTGCAATTCCCTGTCCTCATTGCAGGCAAACAGAGGGTCATAAGCCTGGTTGTCCAGCCGTTGCCTTGGAGGAGTTGCGGTCCCGCCAGAAATGGCTTGGTTGTCCGGTATGTTCTCAAAACCAGGTCGACAGAAACGACGAAGACCTTTGGGAATGCCGCTGCTGCCGCTCGCAATTTGTCAATCAAGTACCTGAAGTAGTGGAAACAACCGGACAGGCTTTTACTATTATTGACTTTAAAGCCGACCAATCCCACCAGGTTTTGTTGGCTAAAGAGGCCGGTTCGGGCAAGTTTTCCATTGACGCCGCCATAGCTAAGCTGGAGCAAAAAATGAGGAGGCGCCGAAGGAAAAAATAATTTTGCTGACTACGCTCGTAACTTTAAAGGCAGCATCCGGTGCTGCCTTTTTCTTTTGCCTATTTTTCTAAACTTTTAGCACCAATCCACGCCAACTCAAATATTTTTTTCATGGCATCGGATATTTCATGGCTTTCTATGGTTATACCAAGCTTTTCCCGCCACGATGCTATCATAACTTTGTTGTCGTAAATATTTATTTCCGGGGAAAAGGAATATTTTTGGGACGGTACTAATACCGTTTCCCTTTTTTGGATTTTATTGGATTTAACCAGTTTGCGGGCTTCGGCAGTGTCAGGAAACACCGCCCGAATATGAATATTTTTGTCGGCGCGTCTAAAATAATAACTTGGAAAAAAGTCCGGTAGGGTACTTTGCGTATCTTCCACGCTGGCATAGGCTAAAATTGTTTCGTGGGAAGTTAGTGTGTCTTCGTAAATTTGTTTCAATCCCTCTTTGCCTTCGTAAAACCGTACTTGAGGGCGGCCGCGGACGGTTCGGATGGATTTTAATTTAGGGATTACATTGTCAGCCTGTTTTAAAAATCCCTCATTTTTTTTAATTTCCGCCCTAAGCATATCTTTAATCTTATCCGGCGACTCCGCCACATATTCCTGCTTCGGCTCCTTGCCGGAAATACTGACCAATCCTCTCGAAGAAAGCGCGGCCAGCACATTATACCCGTGTGTCCGGTTAATATTGGACTTCCTCGCGATTTCCGACACGCTACCCTGGCCCAATTCCAAAAGGGCCAAATAAACATTTGCTTCTTTTTCACTGAAATTTAAAGAAAGCAGCGCTTTTTGTAATTCAAAATTATTTTCCGCCATAAATGTATATTAATATCCTAATATCATTATACCCTGTCCTAACATTTGTGTCAATATTTATTCACAAAATTATTTAGTTTCCAATTTAACCTTTAATTATAGCTAAAAATAACTTAGCCAAAGTAAATATCTATTGACAATAGTAATAATTTATGTTAGATTCTTTAGTCAAAATAAAAATACCCGGCGGGGCATGAATACGTCAAAGTTTAGGGGGACTAATGCTAACCAAAGATCAGGCGGCATTTTTGGATAACCTGGTGTTGCAGGGTGCCAGTATGGCCAGCTTGAAACAAATTTTTAAGTTACTGCTCACTGGGATTTCGGTTCACTTGGTGGACACCCAAAATCAGGACATCCTGATTAGCAACATTCAAGTCTTGATGGGTCTTCGTAATATGGGAGCAGAAGAGCTGTCGGTAGCGTCAGGCAAAAACAGAAGCTATGTTGGTAGGCTACTTAGGAAGGATTTTCCAAACTTCAACCCAAGTGTTGAAACGCTACGGCTGATAGCATTGTCCTTACGAGTCAAACCAAGCATATTGCTTACGGCTGACCTTCGACAGGAATTTGAAAATCGGCTGAAAGAGATTGAGTGCAAAAAGGAGTATTGTGATGAGTAAGAAGCAAATAGAAAGGCGTGGGCGTCCCAGAGGGACAGGAAAAAAGGCGATGGTCCCAGAAAGCACCTGCACTCCCGAACCACTGGAACCCCTAAGCCCCGATGACTTTAAAGCTCTGCAGATGTCTCTGCAGCTGTTAAGGTCTCTCCGCCTCCTTTCTGAAAAATTTGAAAGGTTGCTGAAAGACCCGGCCGTGCATAAACGCTTTAAGGGAAACGTCCATCTTCTCATGGGCTTGCACGAATTGTCCATTTATAAGTTGGCTGAATTATCCGGATGTTCGCAAAGCACAATGAGTCGAATGCTCGACCTACGGTTAAAGAATTTTGAGAAGACAAGACCTCTAACCTTTGTCGGTATTGCCGAAGCGCTTGGTGCTTCGGTTTATACCTTGCTCTGTGTTGACCTTCGAGAAAAACTTTTAAAGTCCGTTTCGGAGGTTAAACCTAGCGAATAAGCTAAAAAATATATTTGGAGGAAATTTACTTTGCGAGGACATCTCGCCCTAACGGGACAAGCAACTTTGTCCCGCCTTCTAAGTTCGTCAGCGTTGGTGAATTTAGAAGGGTAAAACCCTAAAATAAGGAGGAATAGAGATGGAAAAAAGAATTATTGCAGGGAAGAGCTGCCTGTCGTTAAAGGATGAGGAAAAATTGTATGCGCTTAAGGACTCAGATTTGGAGTCACAAATGCGGACATTGCTTCCCATTCTGTCTATGGCCATACTCTACCAAATGGCCGAACTTCAGGAAAGCCTCAGGTTATTTAATTCCCTGTGCTGGATTTATATCCAGCGTCCCGGTGTGCTCGGTCGCGTAACGGAAAATATTTATTTGTTGTGGGTTTTGCAGGGAATTAAGAGCATCAACCAGTTCGCCAAAAAATTGGCCATGAACCCATCTTTTACCGGGCGAGTGCTCAGCGGCGAATCAATAGGCTTGGGAGGGTGGAATCTGGCAAACCTGATGAAAATCTCCGGAGTGCTTAAGGTTAAGCCAGAGGCGCTGTTATTTTCTGACTTGGGGAAGACCCTCGAAGAAGCGGCCGGGGTGGATAATGAGCCAAAATAAAATAGGGGGATATTATCGATTGGCGCGCGTTAAACGCCGTCTCTGGGAGCCTCATCCCCGCATTTAAGAGCAGGACTTCGTGCGCCTGCTCTTTTATTTTTTATATCTCAAAAGCACGCTTCCCTTTTTGTTCAATTTTTTTATGGAGACGAGCTTAAATTTATAGTCGCCGGGTTTTTTGTTGGAAAATAGGCTGATGCCGGTGCCAAAGGCCAGGGGTTCTATGGTTAAATAAATTTCATTCAGTAAATTAGTTTCCAAAAAGTAGCTGTAAGTTTGCGCGCCGCCTAAAACGGCAATTTTTTTGTAACCTAAATTTTTTATTAGTTTTTTTATATCAGTTTTGTTTGGGTTTATGTACATCAGGTTGGCTGATCTGCTGTTAAACTGACCGGCTGATCTGCTAAACACAATACAGTTCCGTTTTGACAACGGCTTGATTGCGGTTTTGTAAGTGTTATTGCCGACAATTATAACATCGGACTTGTCCAGCATTTTACGCAGAAAGTTTTTGTCTTCTTTGCTGGTCCAGTCGGACATATGTCCCGAGCCTTTGGCGATTTTGCCATCTATGGTTATGGCGGCAATGGCGATGTATTTAGGATTAATCATAAATTTTAAAATAGATTCTAAGAATGACAAGAATGGGTTGCGGTTAAATTATGTCAATTTTGGTCAATTATTTAAATCTTTTAAATTGTCTTAGTAGCGGATAATACAAATCCTTTTTCGGCTCAATCACCAATTTTTTATGGGTGTGCTTGGTGGTGAAGTTTACAAATTCCGCGCCGCGGCAGATTACCATTGGTGTTTTTTCCGCTCCTTCGCCCATTAAAAGTACGGCGGTAACCGAAAGCGCGTCTACAATGTTGCTTTGGGTATATTTTAATTTGCGGCCAAAAATATCATTTTTGCCGCGGTAATCATACAATGGCTCCAAACCAAAAAATCCGATTGATACGCCCTGCGTGCCCCAGCGTAAAGGAGTAGTGTGGCTGTCGGTCGCCACAACCGCCAGTCTTTTTATTTTATGTTTCCTTTTTAAATAGTCGCAAATATCCTTACAAAGACGATTTGTATTTTTTGGCCATAAAATATAGTAGTCGTTGCCGTTGCTTTCATCAATTCCGGCGGAAGGAATTAAAGTGTAATCTTTTATGGTCAAAATAATTTCCGCTCCCGCCACCATATTTCCCGGCAAACTAAAATCCGCCTCTTTTTTTACCAGAGCGGATTTTTTTATGCTTTCAATTCTAACGCATCTTCCCTGATGGATTGCTAAAATCTTGGACGCGATGAGCAAAACATCGCCTTCTTTGAGTTTGGGCAGGTATTTATCAACCACCCCAAAAATATCATCTTTCGGCGGCAACAAGGCGCGGGTTTTAACTTTGACAAATTTCATAGAAATAAAAAAACCTTTGTGCTGTGGTTTCCCTCCAAAGATTTTTCCAACCGATTTAAATTTATATATTATAACAAGCGGCTAAAATCTTTAACTGTTTCCAAAGCCGTAAAAGGAGAGATTGTCGTTGTTCCTGTATTAGTCCCAACATTAATCCTTAACAGGCCTTTGTTGACTGTTTTTATGCTTTCCATAACAGGCAAATCGTCGTAGGTAAAAGACCTTACGCAAGTAGCAATACTTTTTCGAAGCAATCCGTCTTTTTTCGCCTGTCTGTAAGTGGGGCCTAGAAATCTGCTTACCGTTCTTTCATTTTCTGCGTCGATGGCGTCAAAAGCCGCGCTGGTGGTTTTAAACGGCGGCTTGCCTAAATACGCATACCCTCCTCCTACAGCGAGCCATTTATTGCCGTCATCAGCGGTAAAATGAGTCAGGTTTATGTCAACTATTGGAAAAGTTTTTCCGTTCTCAGAGCGCATATCCCCGTGTATTTTTACAGGACGTTTAAAACTTTTTGGTGCTGCCATAAACATCCATCTGCCCGCTACGCCCCCAACTTTACCTGCTGCAGGAGTACCTTTATAAAGGCTTTCTTCGGCATAGGCACCTGGGCTTAAAGCGTAACCATCGGCTTTAATAATTCCATCTTCAGTCACTAACCCCTCAACTAATTTTTGCGCAGAAAATTTAACACGGTAAACGCATTTCTCCCAATGAAATTTTGAGCCTTCCTGTTCCAGGTAGTCAATTAAATTGTCGGTAAATTTATGGATATTAAAAGAAAATCCGGGAGCTTCTACGGCACCGCTTGTATAGCCAAGTTCCACTGCTTCGGCAAAGTATGGATAGTCATTAATTATATCTTTTGGGAATAATGCCCTTTCCAAAACGCTTTCTTTTTTGTGCCTGTATACGGCCCAGTCAAAAAGTATCGCTTTATCATAAATTCTTAGAATTCCTGTATTAAGCAAGTCCGCATTCTTAAAGAGATTTGGAAATTCCAAAATTATGTCTTGCCATAATTCCATGGCTTTGCCATTGGCTCCAACATAAAACTTTTCCGTGTCGCGCATTTGTTGTTCGTTGTTGCAAGCTTCCCAGCGTTTTTGCAGCCAGGTTTTATCAAAAGAATTTAATTCGTTGCCGTGCTTGCCGAGCCATCCGCCGTCTTCTACCCGGACCTGAAAAGCCTTTTTCATATCCGGATACATAGGCGAACTGCCCAAATAATGCTCTCCTTCAAACCGGCTTATAAACCTCCCCAGCTCCCCGTTCCTGGTGGAAGAATAGTAGTCTTGTTTTTTACCGCTTCTTGGGTCTGGTCCTTTGGTATAAACTTCAATCTTAAAACCGGCTTGATGCAAAGCAAAAGCATCCATAAGACCGCTGATGCCCGTTCCTACAATTATGATTGTTTTTTTGTTTCTGGATTTTTTGGAAAAAGATTTCATGCAAAACTTTATGTTGTAATTATAACACATTTTAAGGCTACTTTGTCCCAAAAATCCTTGATTTATTGGGCAAAATAGCCTATACTTAATCGTAAACGTCCTGTTTAAAGGCGATTTTGGTTACGAAATAATCAGGTAAACAGTTTTTATAAAAAAATGAATCTTTCTTCTCTATCTTCCGAATTGAATATGTCGGTGCAGGATCTCCGGGCCAGGGCCAGGGAGAAAGGTTTTTTTATTTCGCCCAGGGCCAACAAGGTGGACAATTTTTTGGCCAGAAAAATCACCGAAGCTTTGGCGCCAAAACCGGTCGCGGCAAAACCCGCCGGACCAGTAGAAAAGAAAAAAGTTAAACTGCCGGGGTTTATTAAAGTCCGGGATTTCGCGGTAGTCTTAAGCTTGCCGGTTACCACAGTCATTAAAAGTTTAATCGGCAACGGGGTTATGGCCAGCATCAACCAGGAAGTGGATTTTGACACTGCCAGCATTGTGGCCCAGGATTTGGGGTTTGAAGTGGAGGTCGAAGCCGACACGGCGCAAACGGAGTATGGTTTGGGATTTTTGCAGCAGGTATTGAAAGATGAAAAAGAGGACAATTTAAAACCCCGGCCGCCCATAGTTGCCATTATGGGCCATGTTGACCACGGCAAGACCACGCTACTGGACACCATCCGCAAAACCAAAGTCGCCGAAGGCGAAAGCGGTGGCATTACCCAGCACATTGGAGCCTACCAGGTAAAAAAGAACGGCAAATTTATTACATTTTTGGATACTCCGGGACACGAAGCTTTTTCGGAAATGCGCGCCCGTGGGGCCAACGTTACGGATTTAATTGTCCTGGTCGTAGCCGCCGACGACGGCGTCAGGCCGCAGACCCTGGAAGTCATCAACCGCGCCAAATTTACCAACACGCCCATGCTTGTGGCCATTAATAAAGTAGATAAACCCGAGGCCAATATAATTAAAGTTAAGCAGGAGCTGGCCGGGCAGGGAGTATTGACCGAAGAATGGGGCGGCAAAACTATTGCTGTGGAAATTTCCGCCAAGCAGAATATTGGCATAGACAATTTGCTGGAAATGATTTTGCTGACGGCGGAAATTGAAAACTTCCGCGCAAATCCTACAGGTAAAACCGTGGGTACTATCGTAGAAAGCAAAATCAGCCAGGGCAAAGGCGCCACCTCAACCGTAATAGTACAGAACGGTAGCCTTAAAGTTGGCGATATCATAGCAGCCGGCGCGGCCTTTGGCCGAGTGCGCAGTTTGGAAGATGAAACCGGGCGTAAGTTAAAGCAAGTCATGCCTTCGCAGCCGGCGCAAATTTCCGGTTTTTCGGAAGTCCCGCAAGCCGGCGATATTTTGCAAACCGTGGAAACGCTTGACCAGGCCAAAAGCATCGCGCTTTCGGCTCAGCGCAAAAACCAGAGCCATAAAATGGCCGGCAAACAGGCAATTGTGGGCGATTTGCAGAACAAGACCCTGAATTTAATCATCAAAACAGATGCCGCCGGATCTTTGGAAGCTATTAAACAATCCATCGCCAAGTTAAAAAATGATGAAGTAAAAATTTCCATTTTAGCCGAGGGCGTGGGCGAAATTAACGAGAGCGACGTGCTTTTGGCCTCCAACTCCAAAGCCGTTATTATTGGCTTCCACAGCAAAGTCAACTCCAAGGCCGTAAACCTGGCCAAGCAAAAAAACGTAATTATAGACAGCTACGAAGTTATTTACGAGTTGATAGAAGATATAACTTCCGCCGTTATAAAAATGTTCACCCCCGAGCTGGAGAAAATTGCCTTTGGCACGGCCAAGGTCCTGGCAATTTTCCGCACCGAAAAAGGCCAAATGATAATCGGCGGCCGCGTGGAGCAGGGCGAACTAAAACGCCAAAGCCAGATAATGGTCTTCCGCGAAGGCGCAGAACTGGGCCGCGGCGAAATCCTGGAACTTCAGCAAAGCAAAGTCGCTTCCAAAAGTGTTAACCCCGGGGAAGAATTCGGAATCAAACTAAAAACTTCCGTTAAAATTTTAGCAGGGGACGTCTTAGAAAGTTTTGAGGAAAAAATAAAGCAGAAGACGTTGTAACTAAAACAACACAATAAATTAAAACAAAGCCCTTGGTTTCACCCAAGGGCTTTTATTTTTCGCTTATCCGTGACTAACCAACAGGATGGCTTGACTCCTATGCTTGGCGAGTGCGGAAATACAGTAACCCACCAGTACTTCCAGCTTCCAGAGGAAAAACCAGTTATCGATGCGTTCGGGAAGCTTTGAAATCAAAGCTTGGAGGGCCGTTATCGCTTCTTGCTTGTTGACCAATTGTACAAAACAGTCATCCCGGCCATCGGCGCAAAGTTCCAAGAAAGCTCCCTGGCTTTGCTGGTTTATGTATTCCACCTCGGTTCGGTGAAAGGACAGCCTTATTCCCGTAAAGCCTTTGGGCTTATAGCGGATTGGTATTTGTACGACACCCTTTTTAAAATACCAAGCTGTCGTGTCCGGGTAGCCGTGTTGTGGAAATTTGAGTTGCTCTGTAATCCTGCCATCGCCAGTAACCTTGGCGCTGGCAAAACTTAAGCTTAAATGCGTCATTTTAAAACCTCCTTGGTTTGGCAAAGCCAGCACCCTTTGCCGTATGTAATTTCTTGTCCGTGCTGGCCACCACAGCATGCCCAAAAGAGCTTGCGCCAGTCGTCAGCACAAACAAAAAAGCCTTCCGCGAAGCAGCAGAAGGCGCTAAATCTTAAAATTTAGACACGTTCAAATCAGCTTTGCGAAAGGCGCAGGTTCCACCACACGGAGCTGATGAATTTATATCTTAACTTAATTGAGGACATAACTTTACTTAAAAGTACAGCTTTGCGAAAATTAAGTCAAATCAAAAAGAGCGGCTATTTGCCGCTCTTTTTGGTTTTGGCCGGTTTTGGGGTAAAAGTCCGGTAGGGTTTGCCGGGTTCCCTTAAAACGTTATAGTCTATTTTATTTCTGGAATATTGGTGGATGAGTGAAGATATTAGGGTTTGGTAAGGGATGCCCTGCTCCCTTGCTTTGTCTTGGATATCAAAAAGATCGCCTTGTGAAATGCGAATGTTGATATTTTTTGTTTTTTCCATAGTTGCCCTGGCCGCAGCCATGAGCTTTCTTTTCTGTTCCTCAAAATCGGGCGCACGTTTAAACTCGCCTTTGTCAAAAGCTTCCTCAAGCTCCGCTTCGTAGTCGTCGAGTTCGTAACCGAAATCAGTTTTTTTGTATTTAGGATCCATATATTATTCTCCTTTCCTTAGAAGCTGTTTAAAAAGTCATTTGGGCCGCAATTTCATAATTTTGGCGTCTTGTCAGAAAAATTTTATCCGCTTAGCTTTAGGCTAAACGTCAAAAATTATTTCTGCCAATCCACTCAAAATTCTGAAATTTCGCCTTCAAAGCACTTTTTAAACATCTTCTTAGATATTTTTTAGTGGCTTTCCCGCTCGGGATTATTGTTTTAAAAAAATTATATTCTCGTTTTCAACATAAGGGATTAAATAGGCGTAGTTATTAATTTCTACTACGGTCATTCTCTGGCCCGGGTATCTGCCGGGGTGGGGATTAGGGAAGTCATCAAGAACCTTTTTATCTAAAATCGCTGTCCTGACATCTTCAAAACCTACCCCTCTTGTGGTTTTAAGCAGATTGTTTTTATTTTGGTCCCAAGCAAAAGGTTTCATATAAAGGGCCTGTTGCCAAATGTCATTTTGGTTAAAAATTCATAATTTTGGTCATTCGACCAAAAAAATTTATCAGCTTAACTAAAAGTTAAACGTCAAAATTTGTTTTGACCGACTGCCTCAAAATTCTTAATTTTTACCTCAAAAGCCCATTTGGCAACAGGCCCATAAATATATTACTACAAAGCATATGGTTTGTCAATAGTTAAATTTTCTAACAAAAATACCCTTAAACATAAGGGTATTTTAACTTAACAAGCCTGTTATTTCATTTTCGCGGCTTTTTTTACCAGTTCGCTGGAGCTTTGGATTTTGCCGCTGTGGCCGACGTTGTAAACCAGCTCTATGCCTAAGCGTTGGCAAAGCTCCACTTCGGGGATAGGGTCGCCGTCCGGCTTTCGGTCGCCGCCGTTGGCGAAGATGTCGGGTTTCAACTCTTCCAACTCTCTGCAAATAGAGATATCTTTGGTGCCCGGTTCGTGCTTGGTGATTATTACATCATCCACGTACCTTATTGCTTTAATTATTTCGGCCCGCTCTTGCTCCGGCATAAAAACGAACCCTTTTTTTAGCGTAAGCCAATTGTCGTTATTTATAATCACGACCAGTCTGTCGCCAAGTTCTTTGGCTTCCTTCATCATTTCCACATGACCTATATGTACAGGATCGAATCCTCCGGATATGGCTACTACTTTCATATGATTGACGATTTCCGCCAGAGGCGGATCCGCCTCTGGCGGAAATGATTAACCTTAATTGTCAATTGTCTGGATTTTACGCTCCCGCGCCGGCGTTCTTGGCGGCGTTGGAATTTTTTTCGTATAAATCCAGTACCAGTTTTTCTATGCCGGCGGGGTTGGGCACGTTGTGAAAATCAAAGCGTTCGGCCGTGCCCGCGGTTTGCACGTAAACATCGCCGTAGTCAAAAATCGTGCCCAAAATCCCGTTGCTCTGGCTGGTGGCATCTTCTATTTTATCTATATGCAGTTCGGAAATGGTGTGGGAAAACAAGCCTTCCTGGGTAATATCCACCACTCGAATATTGGTGATGGCCTGAATATTCAGGTAATGAAAAACGATAATTAAAAACAGCGCCATGACCAAAAGCAGGGTATAGATTTGCGTAAACAGTAAAGTGATTTCGCCCCAGGTACCCAGGAACAGAGACGGAAGGCTGGCATTGGCCCAGCGTTCAAAAATTACCAGTATAGCCGCGAAAAAGGCCCAAGCCAAAAGTTTGAGCGTCAAATGTACCCAGTGCTCGCGCACTACGAGGTAAATTTGCTCGTTGTCCATCTGGCTTGGAAAAAGTTTTTCGGGCATAGAGAGTAATGACAAAAATGAGCAAAAATAATAAAAATGACAAAAATTTAGGACACCAATGCGTGAAGTGTTCCGTAGCTTTCGGCCAGGATTTTTAAAAAAAATATGGCGTAAATTATGGCAATGGAAAAAGCCAGGGATTTGGTCCTGCCGTAGCGGATCAAAATATAAACGCCAAACATGGAAAAAAAAGTTGTCAGTCCGGTTAAGATGTAATAGATGCCGGAAATAAGCAGGTTGGCTGGGGTTGAGGGATCCATAAAAATTAATTTCAAATATCAAATTAAAAATTTAAAATGAATGTCGGATGCCAGGGTTTTAAACTTTAAGCATTGGGATTTTATTGGAAATTTGATATTTGGAATTTGAAATTACAGAAGGGTTTTTTGTTTATTATCTGAGCTCTGAACATTAATTCCTAAATGCCGATACGCGGCTTCCGTGGCTACCCGGCCTTTGGGGGTTTTGGTTAAAAGCCCGAGGCGGATTAAAAACGGTTCGTGGACGTCCGTAATTGTATCTTCTTCTTCGCTGGTGGCCGCGGCTAAAGTGTTTAAGCCCACCGGTCCGCCGGAAAATTTATGGATTAGTGTTTCCAGAATGCGGCGGTCGTTTTTATCCAGGCCCTGGGCGTCTATTTCCAGCAGTTCCAAAGCCTTTTTGGCTATATCTAAATTAATTATATCATGGCCGTGGACTTGGGCAAAATCGCGTACGCGCTTAAGCAGGCGGTTGGCAATACGCGGCGTAAAACGGCTGCGGCGGGACAGTTCGCCGGCTGCTTGGTTATCCAATACAGTTTTTAAAATTTCCCCGCTGCGGATAATAATCTTTTCCAAATCCTCTTCTGGATAATACTCCAGCCGGTAAGTGGCGCCAAAGCGGTCGCGCAAAGGGCTGGAAATCATACCTACTCTGGTTGTGGCGCCAATTAGAGTGAACTTTGGCAAGTCCATTCTTATTGAACGGGCGCCCGGCCCTTTGCCCAAAACAATATCCAGAACACCATCTTCCATTGCAGGATACAAAACTTCTTCCACGGCTTTGTTAAGGCGGTGGATTTCGTCTATAAATAACACATCGCCTTCGCTTAAGTTGGTCAAAAGCGATGCCAAATCGCCGGCCCGTTCTATTGCTGGCCCGGATGTAACCTTAATACTGCCGCCCATCTCTTTGGCCACAATAAAAGCCAGAGTGGTTTTGCCCAAACCCGGCGGGCCGTAAAATAGCAGATGCTCCAAAATTTCCCCGCGCCCCTTGGCCGCCTGCATAATAATCTGCAAATTCTTCTTAACCGCGTCCTGCCCAATATACTCATCCAGCAAATCCGGCCGCAGGCTCTGCTCTATAATAACTTCATCTTCATCAACGGTTTCGGCCGCGGCCGGAGGAATATCCTGATTTTGATTGTTTGATTTAATCATTTTGGAACTTGTTTATATATGCCATTTTACTACATTTTAGGGCTATTTGCGAATTAAAAAATGTTTAGTGGTAATTTAAAATAAAAAGGATTATACTATCCTTACTATCCTTAATTATCAACAATCCATGAAAAAACTATTATTCGCGTTTCCTATTGTCGCTTTATTAGCCGCTGGATGTAACTCCTCACAGCAGGCCTCTGGTTCAACCCCCGTTCAAGCCCCAGTAGTTCAAAAGACACTCCCAACCCAACCTGGTCCGATGCCCACATCACCTGCCACGTCCACACCCAACCCCGAGCTTACAATAAATAGTGTTTCCGGACCAACAACTTTAGTCGTAGGACAAACTGGAACATGGACAATTAACGCAAGTGATTCAGTAAACAGCAATCTATCCTATGGTGCGATTTTTGGGGACGAGGGAATTGGTTGTGGCGGCCCTCCCGGAACTGACTGCTCTAAGTTGTTATTGAAGTTCGCTACTAGCCAAAGCCCAACTATTTCTCATTCTTATCAACGCAGTCTAAATTACACTGTCAATTTCATCGTAAAAGATGATAAGGGTAATTATGCAACAAAATCCATACCTATAAACATCAAGACGTCAGCGACATCTGCTATAAATATTACTTCGCCTATTGGAGGAGAGACCTGGCGTATTGGCGAAACACATAACATCACATGGACTTCAACTGATGTAAAAGATGTTTATATTACTCTTGCTTACTACAATAGCAATGGCGCACAAGAGGCATCTGAACCTATTACTCCTATTGGCGGTGTGCCCGCTTCGCAGGGTTCTTATTCTTGGACGATACAAAACCAAATGTACCCTAATGGAACAAGTATTTTAAATCCTTCAGGGCAAACTTTTAAAATTTCAATCAATGAAGTCGATGGAACTGCTCAAGCTACTTCTGGCTTCTTTAATATGGTTCAATAGTAAATATTTTATGAAAAAACTCCTATTTGCGTTTCCGGTTGTCGCTTTGCTGGCCGCCGGGTGCGGCAAACAGGGCAGTAGTTCAAGCCAAGCGCCGGTTTCTTCGTCGGTATCCGGCACAAGCATGAATCTCCAGGCCAAATTACCTTCGGTAACTTCCCCAAATTTGCCTGTTTATAGCGGGACTTTGGAAGTTTCCGATGATTTGGCCAAGGGTAATTTGATGCTGGTAAATCAGCCCGGCGCAAAGTCCGCCACCCAGCCCGATAGACTCTACATAAAAACCCAAAAGGATTTCAGCCAGCTTGTTGGCAAGAAAGTTTTGGTGGATTATTTGGGAACGGAAAATAGTTTTAATTTGGCAAATATTGTGGCAGATAACGGACAATCCAATGGGCCCTTCGCAAAATAATTGACAGATAAAACATCAGCCGCTGCAATTGCAGCGGCTGTTTAATTGATTAAGCCTCGTAAGGTTTTTTGGCGACTTCTTTGGCTATGGATTGTTTCATTAAGGTTTGGTAGGGGATGTTCAGCGAGTTGGCGCGTTGTTTTAGCCGGGCCAACAGGTAGTTGGGTATCCTTATGGAGATGGAAGTTGAGGTGGGTTTGAGGTTGGGAAAAATTACATTTTGCGCTTTTGACCAGTCAAAATAAGCCGTAGAGTCGTGAGTGTTCCAAAATTCCGCCTCTTCGTCTTCGTTTTTAAATTTTGGGATTTTTTTAAGTTTTTTTGCCATAACCGCCCCTTTCTTTTTTACTGGCGTTGCGTGCCGAAATTATCCTGATTTTTCGCTGCCGAATAGTAAAAACAATGAATAAAATTTTGTCCGCATTATTAATTCCCAATAATTGATATCTCTGTTCCGCGGCGCTGTGTTTTTGGTCAACAATTATCTTTCGAGAGTTAAAAAAAGCCTGTTCGGCTTCTTCCAATGTGATGTTGTGCCTAAGCCGAATTTTTGTCCTGTTATGCTCATCCCATTCAAAGGCTATGGGTTCTGGCAATTCGGGATCAGTCATATCAATATTGTATATACTAAACTCCACATTGTCAAGCAGTTTTAATTTCCCTTTGGCATTGCCAGTCCGCTGGTTTGCGCGCCGGTGGCGCTTACAAAGGTTTCGGTTTTATGGAACAGGGCGGGCGGTTGGTAGTTGGAATTAAAGATGTCGGTGCGGGTCACTCCGGCTGCGTTGGTGACAAGGCGGGTCCAGGTGGCTTTCATGGCGCCATCGGCCTGGCGGTCGTAGACTACTGGCTTTTCCAGAGTGACTTGCCGTCCGTCGTTCGTTCCGTAAAAATCAAACACCAAAGTGTTACTGTCTTTTTCGTACGGCCAGATCATAATCGCGCCCGGCGTGTCGTTGACGAATTTTAAATCCGCCGAGTCGGGATAAATTGTGGCGTCCGTGCCCTGCGGCGAATAATATTCCACGGCGTAGGCGTGGTTGCGGCGGTCGGTAATGGGCAGACCGGCGGCCATGGCCGCCCTGAAAGTTGTGGTGGAAACCTGGCACAAACCGCCGCCAAGTTCGGGCAGGGTGTTGCCATCGTCAATTACCAGTTCGGGTAAAAAGCCGGCCGTTGCCGTAACCGGCCCGAGATCATCATCAAAACTAAAGGTCGCGCCCTGGGGCAAAATTATCCCCTGGAATTTTGTAATACCCGCGGCAATGTTGTGGCGGCGGTTGTTGGGCGAGCCTTTAAAACTGGAAACGCCTTCGCCGATTAACTGGTTAATGCCCAGGTTATTGGTCTGGCTCAGCTGCGTTTGCGGCTGGGTCTGGCTTACTGAAAGCGCGGCTGAAGATGCTCCGGAATTCAGGGCCGTCAAAGCGTCCCAGGCGCTCATGTAAGTGTTCAGGGTTTCCCCGTCCTGCGGCGGCGTGAATTCCGTCACCCGGTTGTTTTGTATCCGCAGAACCGGTTCAATGTCAGGCTGGTTTATTTGCGGGGCTAAAGTTTGAATATAGTTATAAATCAAGTCCAGCCTGTAATTGGAACCGGAACCGGATGCGCTGTAAATATCCTGCGCCGGCGCCAGTTGTCCCAGAGCGGCCAGCAAACTATCCACCAGATTTTGGGGAGGGGGGCTTAAGTTGACATCCGACGAATCTCCGGTTTGGTCCTGCCAGGAATCCACCGCGGCCCGGCTTACCGGAAAAGTTTTTTGCCCAAAGGTAAAAGCAAACCCCGTTAGAGAATTGGTTTGTTTGGCTTGATCGCTATTATTTTTGGCATTATTTACAGAAGCAGTCGTGTTCTCTAACGGGACAAACGCCGTTCCCGCGCTTTGCGCCAAAACCCCGGGCGCGCGGGTAAAAACCGTCAAGACAACAAAAGCCGTAATGGTAAGAGTTCTTTTCGCCATCAATTTATAAATTTAATCCGCCTGGTTTTGGCCGGCAGATGCTTTTTAATTTTATCGCCCCACTCTATAAAAGTTATGATATCGGGCCGGCCCCAAAATTCACGCAAACCCAGAGCTTCGGCTTCCTTAAAGTTTTTTACCCGGTACAAATCCAAATGGTAAAACAGGATTTTTTTGCCGGATTTTAGCTTGGCTTCAAACCGGTGCATCAGGGCGAAAGTCGGGCTGGAAAGGCGGTGTTTAATTTTGATCTCTTTGGCTACGGCTTTAACCAGCGTGGTTTTGCCGGCTCCCAAAGGGCCAACAAGGGCAAAAATTTCCCCGCCTTTAAGTTGTTGGGCAAGCTGTTTGGCAAAGGCCGGGATGTCGTTAAGGGTTAAGCTGTATTTGTTGTCCATTAAGCTTATTTTATACTAGATTGACCGTTTTAGGAAACTCGGTTATACTAATCAATCGCTCAGAACTTCCTCGTTTAATACTAAAATATTTAAATTAATGTATTAAATTGCAGGGGCTTGCCCGCTAACGTCGTTATTTTTTTCCGGTGTTTATCGCCGTAGGTAAACTACGTCTCCAAACATCCTCAAAAAATGCCTCGTTAGCGGCCAAGCGCGGAATCTCTGACGTTTCGCCGGTTTAATTTTATATGGAACTATCCGTACAAGAACAAATTTTTGAACAAATAAAGAAGAGCCAAAAAATCCTTATCAGCCTGCCTGCTCAGGTTACGGCCAATGCCCTGGCTTCGGCTTTGGCGCTGAGGCTGTTTTTAACCAAACTGGAAAAAGACGTTTCTTTGGCCGGCAGCGGGCCTGTGCCGGAAAATCTTAAATTTTTGCCGGGCTGGGAAGCGGTCAGGCCGCAACTGGACGCCGGCAAAAGTTTGGTTATAACCGTGGACACCAGGGATAAAGAACTGGCCGAGGTCAGTTATCAAAAGCAGGACAACAGGGTTGATATTTATCTCAAGGCCAAAGACCGGCAGTTTACGGAAAGCGACTTAAAGTTCGCGCAGGAGAAATTTCCGCTGGACCTTATTTTTTGCCTGGGGCTGAAATCGCCCGAAGAATCGGGATTGCTTTATGAACAGAATACCGACCTGTTTTTTGAAACCCCGAAAATTAATATAGATAACCAGGCAGGCAATGATTATTTCGGCGCCGTAAATTTAGTGGATGTTACGGCCACTTCGGTTTCGGAAATTTTGGCCGAACTGTTTTTAAATTATGAATCCCAGGTCATCGACCAGGATATTGCCACCTGCCTTTTAACCGGCATTATAGAAAAAACTTCCAGCTTCCAGCACGCCCAAACCACGCCCAAAAGTTTCCTCAAGGCCAGCGAACTGGTGGCATTGGGCGGCAGGCAGCAGGAAATTATAAAAAATATTTACAAAACCAAGCCGTTGTCCCTGCTCAAGCTCTGGGGCCGGGCCCTGGCGCGCATGACAATTCTGGAAGACGCTAAAATTATTTACTCGGCCCTGGCTCCGGCTGATTTTGAAAAAGCCCAAAGTTCGCCGCTGGACTTGCTGCCGGCCTTAAAGGAGTTTGTGGACAGCGTCAGCGGCTATAGGTTAATAGCGCTTTTGGCCCAGCCGGATAAATCTTCGGCCAAACTGCTGGTCGCCATCCATGAGTCTTTGCCGCTGGAAGGTTTTTTGTCAGCTCTTGGGCCGGAAGCCAAAGTTTTAGATATATCTTTCGGCCGCCACAGGGTTGTTGAACAGGATTTTGACGGCCAAACCCTGGAAGCGCTGCAGCAGCGTTTTTTGAAGAGCTTGGAAAGTGGGCTGTTAATCAGTAGTCAGTAAACAGCAGCCAGCTGATTATCTGACGCACTGATGGGCTAATCGCCCGCTTTTGCTTTTTTATAGCCGATGTTATAATAGAAAAACGAAATTAAAAGTTTCTGAAACAAAAAAAATGAGCGACAGATTTTTATCCGGCACTCCCCAGCAGCTGCAGGAAAGCCTGGACGACCTAAACCGCAAAATGCAGGAAGAAGAAACCCAAGGAAAGGCGGGCAGTCTGGGCTTGCCTTACATTGACCTGCATCATTTTCCCGTGGATTTGAGCGTGCTCGGCATTTTTACCGAGGATGAGGCCAAAGAAATGGGCGCCGTACCTTTTTACAAGGAGCTGAACGACCTGCGCGTTGGCGTGACCCAGCCGCGCCATCCGTTGCTTTTGGAAAAAGTCGCGGAACTGTCCAAAAAAAATAAAGTCACCCTGTATTTTATTTCCCAAAAAAGCCTGCAGCAGACCTTAAAATTTTACAGTAAGGTTGCGCGGCCCAAAATACTCGCCGACGAGTCCGTGCGCGTGGAAAAGCAGGAAGATTACGGCAAGCTGCTGGATTTGCTTAAGTCCGAAGACGAGCAAAAAAAGATAAACGGCAGCGGGCTTCTGGAAATTATTTTTGGCGCGGGCATGTTTTATAAATCTTCCGACATCCATATTGAACCGGAAGATCATTTCGTGAAATTGCGTTTCCGGGTGGACGGCGTGCTGCAGGACATGCTGCATATCAGCAAAGATTTGCAGCGCACGATTGTGACCCGCATTAAAATTTTATCCAAGCTTAAGCTAAATGTTGACAACATCCCGCAGGACGGGCGCATTACTTTCCACTATTTGGGCAAAGCCATAGACGTGCGTGTTTCCACCCTGCCAAGCGCTTACGGCGAAGAAATTGTTATGCGGCTTTTGGGCACGGGCGCCACCAGTTTAAAATTAAAAGATTTGGGTTTTTCCGACCAGGCTTTAAGCGTATTGGAGCGGCAATTGCAAAAGCCCAACGGTATGATTATTACCACCGGCCCCACCGGCAGCGGCAAAACCACCAGCCTGTACGCTTTTTTAAACCAGCTTAACGAGCCAGGCGTAAAAATTATTACTTTGGAAGATCCGGTGGAATACAAGCTGGAGGGGATTGTGCAAACTCCCATAGACCACAACGTGGATTTTGATTTTGCCAAGGGTTTGCGCGCTATTTTGCGGCAGGACCCGGATATTGTGATGGTCGGTGAAATCCGCGACCAGGAAACCGCAGAAGTGGCTATGCAGGCGGCGCTGACCGGACATATGGTTTTTTCTACTCTGCATACCAACGATGCCGCCGGGGCGATTCCGCGTTTGCTGAATATGGGCATTAAAGCTTTTGTGGTGGCGCCGGCGCTTTCCGCTGTTTTGGCCCAGCGCCTGGTGCGCCGCCTGTGCCAGACTTGCAAAAAACCGGCTCTGCTTGCGCCCGGAGTTATGGAAAAAATCCAGTATATTTTAAAACAAATCCCTGCCGATGCCGGAGTTAAACTACCCAAAGATTTGCAGTTTTACCACGCTTCCGGCTGCGACCAATGCAGGCATCTCGGCTACCAGGGCCGTGTTGGCATTTACGAAGTCCTGGAAAACACCGAAGCCGTGCAAAAACTGATACTGGCCGAAAACACCTCCATGGCCGAATTCAAAAAAATCGCCGTCTCCCAGGGAATGATAACCATGACCCAGGACGGCCTGTTAAAAGCTTTGGAGGGGGTTACGGATGTTGAGGAGGTGTTTAGGGTGGCAGGGGAGGGGTAGGACAACAATTAGCTTTTAACAATTGACAATTGCCCGTCAAATTGTAAAAGAGCTTTCCGCATTGACAAAAGGTGAACGTTTGTTTACTATAATAAAAAGATTAACTTTAGAATTATGGAAACAACAGCAATCGCCTTGTTTAAAGGTAAGGAAATAAGAAAAGTCATACACCAAAATGACTGGTGGTTTTCGGTTGTGGATGTTATCGCGGCTCTTACTGACAGCTTAAACGCCAATGATTATTGGTATAAAATGAAAGTCAGGGTTAAAACGGAAGACGGCCTTGAACTATCGACAATTTGTCGATGGTTGAAGTTACAAGCCCCGGATGGAAAAATGCGCGAAACCGACTGCGCCAATACAGAAGGCATTTTTCGTATAGTCCAGTCCATTCCATCTCCCAAGGCCGAGCCGTTTAAGCGATGGCTGGCCAAAGTTGGCTATGAGCGGGTGCAGGAAATAGAAGATCCCGAACTGGCCACAAAAAGGACGCGGGATGCTTTATAAACTTAAAGGTTATCCCGACGGTTGGATAGAAAAGCGAATGCGTGGCATTGCCATTAGGGAGGAGCTGACCGACGAATGGAAAAACAGAGGCGTGAGCGAACAAAAAAACTATGAAATCCTGACCGCGGAAATTTCCAAAGCGACTTTTGGAATGACTCCGGGCCAATACAAAAAACTTAAAGATCTGAAACAGGAAAATTTGCGGACCATATGACCGACCTGGAGCTTATATTTACTATGCTTGGCGAACGGGTCACAACCGAAATTTCCCAAATAGAAAAACCGACAACATTTTTAAACAACAAAAAAGTAGCCCAAAGAGGCGGCAGCGTAGCCGGCAAAGCCAGAAAAGAAACAGAAAAAGAAACCGGCAGGAGCGTAGTATCCAAAAGTAATTACCTGCCCGGCCGGCGTTTTGTACTTAAAAATAACAAACAGTTTAAATAAGGATAGGGATTACTAATTTGTTACTGATATACGGATGGAAACAAAAAACACTATTGATCTCATTTACGCGTTTCCAGGAACCACATACAGCAAACTTTAAATTATTTAAAAGCCTTAAACCTCCAACTTGGCTTGTTGGTTCACTTTGGTCGTGAAGGTGTTAAATTCAAGAGAATTGTAAATATATCATAAAATAAGTGTTCCTATCAGTATATCAGCAATAAATTTGTAATCTCCATCCTCTAATTCCGCATAAATATGCGGTTTTAATAATTTTGATATTGACAAACTCCCTAAAATAAGGTACAATTTTGAGTTAATCTGCACAAACCGTGCCGATTACTTTTTTGTTCTTTAAATAAATCCGTAGGAGGATTTTAAGAGAAGAAAATTTGGATTCCTTGGGCGAAGTTAGAAATGAAAGTTTCATTTTTGTCCCCGCCCAAGGAGTTACCCTGCAGGGCTTCTTGGTGATGTAGTTATCTCAAAGTAGATTGGAGTATCACAACATGACGCGTTTTCTCTTTCTCGTTTCCGCGGCGCTATTTTTTCCAGTCGCCGTTACAGCCCAGACGACTCGGCCCCTGAAAGCCATGGCAGCAGACGCTGGCATCTTTGAGGTCGCAGATCCGATGCCGGTTTGTATTACTCCCCAGAGTACAACAGCACCAGTGTCAACCGGTCCGGTCACGGTGGCCGTACCTCCCGGAAGGTTGATATCATTCTGCGCCCAGAGCAATGGCCTAAAAACGGCTTTCCGGCTTCAAGTCACAGACCCATTGAGGACCGGCGCCTATATTCACTTGCTTGACTCCGGCGGCATAAAGGTAAACGGCAACTTTACCATTACGTTGCCTTCGAACCAAAGTCGGAGCTTCGATCCATACAGCGCGCTGATTTCTGTGACGCAGTTCGGTGCGACCCTCACTCCTGGCACCCAAAATAGTTTAAACGCTGATGATTTCCAGTTCGACGGGACCAGCTTCGCTTTCTCGTTCAATAACGCGGACATCGGCAATGAAGGTCAGCCGGCGCAGGTAGCTCTGTACCTATATACCAACATAAATGGCGACTCGACGGATTTTTTCCCGTCGTCGGGTTACGCGACTGTTCCGTCTACGCTTAGCGTTAGCTTGTCCCCGGCGACAGGTACTATTCTTTATAATATCCCTGGTCAACCGACAAATGTCCAGCTGATCGCCGGTGTGTCATCGACGTTGGCGCAGTCGGAAGTATCATTTACTTGGCTGGTCAATGGAAACAATGTAACGGCAGCTTTTAATAGCATCGGTATCCCAGGCTTCTGGCCAATTTTGGCGGCGCCGGTAGGTCAGCCCATTCTCCAGCAGTTCACTCAGCGCGTTCCGTATCCGTTGTCTAGCGTTCGTCAGCCAACTACGTTTCGAGTTATGGTATTTTCGCCTTCAGGGGTTGCGTACGATGATGTGGTCTATAGTGCGCAGAGCATCGTCGAGTTACCGAGTCTTCCAAGCGCGAACGTCTCCATTCCCCACTAGTCTAATTTCTTCTCTCCGATCTCCGCACATTGCGGTGGGTTGGCGGTAGGCTACCGTACCAAAGAGCCTGCGAGAACCGCGTGCGCCATTGTATCTGAGGATATGATGTGCGGCGCGGTTTTTTATTTTGCATATTTTAAAAGTTTTGACAGAAATCTTATTATCTGCTATAATGCATTTACTAGTTCCAAAAAATAATATTCGTGCCAAAATTAGCGCGAGTATATAGAAACAAAAATAAAAATTAATTATTGATGTAGTAGAGTCAGGCTTTGTCCAAAATCAGGCAAATCCCAGATTTTTGCATCAGAAAACAAAAATATGAACCCATACACCTACAGGAAAGGCTGGACAAAGCCTGGGCAGCCGGCGGCGCAATCGTCTTTGGTGGCCTGGAGCAAGGCAATTTTTTTAAGTCCAATGAGCCCGGCCGTTGCTTTTGCCTTTGTATTGTTCGCGGCCGGATCCACAGTCAGTATGGCCGCTTTGGCTTATCCGGAAGTAAGCTCGGCGGTCGACCCGAGTCCCTATGTTGCTATGCGTATGCCGGCCAAAACCCAGGTTTTGGGCGATTCCATATCGGTTGTCAGCCAAACAACTGTTGACGATTCATCCCTGGAAGCCACTAACGCCGTGCCAACCGCTAAAATTTCCGCCAAGGCCGTAAGTTACGACAGCACTTTGGGCCGCTGGAACTACAATATCTCTTATTCGGTTTCAGGAGGATTAAGCGGCACAGGCAGCATTACCATAGGCACTTATGTCCTGGCAAGCGGCTTAACCAGCGCTACCGGCACTGTCCAAACCGGCTCTATACTGAAACCCTCTATGCTTTACCACGTCACTTTGTGGGTAACAGATGCCAGCGGCAACAATACAGCCGCGGCGGAATTCGCGCTTAAGACCAAAAAGGCCGGCGGATCCGAAGGCGGCAGTTCCGGCACACCCTGCTTACAGCCGCAAACTCCCCCTTCATCTCCAAACTCAACAACGACCGCTTCTTCCACATCATCAGGACTTTTTATGCCGGGATTTTGCATAAAAGAAGATAACGGCGCTGTGTCCTGTTCCCCAACTTCCTGCCGGCCTCCTATGCTTTCCGGCGCCGGACAAGCCAGCAGCAGCCCGCCCGGCTTAATGCATATGCCGCGCGGCCATTTTCCTTATATGATAATGAATTCATCCACCACTCCCAGCTCCACTCCGCCGCAAATGCCCGGCCAAAGACCGCCGCCTCCGCCATCCGGCCAGCAAAATTAGCCAAACCCAAAAAATATTTAACAGGGCGCCCCTCGCAAAGGGGCGCCCTTTTTTATAGGGTGCCGATGGTTTATAATAGCTTTATGCCAACATCATCAAAATCACGCTACATGCTCATAGACGGCAACGCGCTTATTCACCGCGGTTATCATGCCATCCCGGTTTTAAATACCAAGAGCGGCGAACAAACCAACGCAGTATATGGTTTTACTTTAATATTACTTAAGGCCATAAAGGATATTAAGCCTACCCACATTGCCTGTACTTTTGATTTAAAAGGACCCACTTTTAGGCATTTGGCTTATGACCAGTATAAGGCGCACCGGGTCAAAAGTGACCAGGAGCTTTACGACCAAATCCCCCGGGTTAAGGAAGTGGTGCGCGGGTTGAATATTTCTATTTACGAAAAAGAAGGATTTGAGGCCGATGATCTGCTGGGTACGCTGTCTAAAAAAATTTGTGAGCATTGCAAAAACGACTGCGAAGTTTTTATTGTCACCGGGGATTTGGATACTTTGCAGCTTGTAGAGACTTGCGTAAAAATTTACACCATGCGCAAAGGTATCAGCGATACCATGGTTTATGACCCCAAGGCCGTAAGGGCGCGCTATGGTTTGAATCCCGACCAAATGGTGAGTTATAAAGCCCTGCGGGGCGACCCGTCCGATAACATCCCGGGCGTAAAAGGTATTGGCGAAAAAACCGCCTCCGAGTTGGTGAAAGATTTTAAATCACTTGATGGTTTGTATGAAGCCATTACCGCGGAAAAAACCGGCGCTAAAATAAAGCCGCGGGTTTTGGAATTGCTTAAGGCCCAGGAAAAAGAAGCACGGATGTCTTTTGAACTTTCCACAATAGATTGCAGTGTACCTGTGGAAATAAATGTGCCAAAGTACGATTTGGACGCGCCCCATTTGCAAACTACGGTAAAACTTTTCCAGGAATTGGAGTTCAGGAGTTTGCTGAGCAAGTTGCCGAAGGGGCAGGGACAAGTTGACAGGGGTTCCGCCTTCGACAAGGCTTCGGCGGATAAAGAGGGATTAGCGGTTAGTGACGATAGCTCTCCACTGGAAAAAAATGTCTCCGATAGGAAATTCAAACAGGACTATATATTTTTAGACACCCAGGAAAAACTGGAAAAGGCTTTAAAAAAATTAGCGCGAGAAAAAGAAATTGTTATAGACACAGAAACAACAAGTTTGACATCGGTGGATACGGAACTGGTGGGCATAGGCCTTTGTTCTAAAGCCGGCGAGGCTTATTATGTGTCCGCGGCTTTGGCATCGGCATCCCATAGCTTAAAAAAATTACTGGTCGATGAAAAAATAAAAAAAACCGGCCACAACATTAAGTTCGACCTCGAGGCCCTTAAATCCAATACCTGTAACCTGGCGCCTCTCTATTTTGATACTATGATCGCGTCGTATTTATTAAACGCCGGTACCCGCCAGCATAACCTGGAAGCGCTGGCTTTTAACGAGCTGGGTTATCAAATGCAGCCAATAGAGGAGCTTATCGGCAAAGGCAAAACGCAAATAACCATGGATAAAGTTGATCCCGCAAAAGTTTCCTGGTATTGCTGTGAAGATGTGGACATGACTTTGCGGCTCAAAGAATTATTTGCGCCAAAATTAAAGGAAGAGGGCTTGGAAAAAGTTTTTAACGAAATTGAAATTCCGCTTATAGAAGTTTTGGCCAATATGGAACAAAATGGCATTAAGGTGGATGCCAAGTTTTTAAACCGGTTATCGGCCGAGGCGGAAATAGACATTAAAGAACTGGAAAGTGAAATTTATAAGCTGTCGGGGGAAGAGTTTAATATAAACTCACCCAAGCAAATGAAGGAAGTCTTGTTTGAAAAAATGGGCCTGTTGCCTGTTATGAACAAGAAAAACAAGAGCGGACTTTCCACGGCCGCCGACGAGCTGGAAAAAATGCTGGGCCAGCATCCGGTCATTGCCAAAATTATGCAGTACCGCGAACTGTCCAAATTACAATCCACCTATTTGCTGGCCCTGCCGGAATTGGTAAATAAAAAAACCGGACGCATCCATACCAGCTATAACCAGACCATCGCGGCAACGGGCAGGCTGTCTTCGGTAGACCCGAATCTGCAAAACATTCCGGTTAAAGGTGAGGGGATGGGAAGCAAGGTAAGGCAGGCTTTTGTGGCGGAAAAAGGCTATAAATTGCTGTCCATCGACTATTCGCAAATTGAACTGCGCGTCGCGGCGCATTTGGCCAAAGATAAAAAGATGATGGAGGTGTTTAAAAAAGGTGAAGATATTCACAGCCAAACAGCCATGGAAATTTTTGGGGTGCCTGCCGACAAAATAACCAAAGATATGCGCCGGGACGCTAAAACCATTAATTTCGGCATTCTTTACGGACTTTCATCGTTTGGGCTTTCATCGCGTATTGGCGAAGTCAGCAATGCCGATGCCAAGCAGTTTATTAAAAAATATTTTGAAGCCTACCCGGCCGTGGAGCAATATATAGAGCAGGTTAAGCTACAGGTTAACCAGGAGGGGTTTGTGCGTAACGAGCTTGGCCGCGTCCGCAAGTTCCCGGAAATTAAATCCTCGCAATTTTTTATACGCGCCGCGGCCGAACGCGCCGCCGTGAATTTTCCCATTCAGAGTTTGGCGGCGGACGTTATTAAAGTGGCGATGATTAACATTCACAAACAAGTGACTAGTGACAAGTTACTGGTAACAAGTCAGGAAATCCGGATGCTTCTTCAGGTTCACGATGAACTGGTGTTTGAGGTTAAAGAAGATAAAGTGGAATTTTGGGCCAAAAAACTCATCCCCTTAATGGAAAACGCCATAAAGCTTTCGGTTCCCGTGCGGGTGGAAGCCAAGGTCGGGAATAATTGGGGGGAGATGGATAGGTTAGACATTTAACATTTAACATTTAACGATTAACTTTTTATAATCTCTGCTGTAAAAAGTTATCCACTGGACAATAGGTGAACGATAGTATACTATAAAAGTATACTAATTTTAATATGCCCAAATTTACCTTAAACAGTTTTTATTATTTGCAGGATATTGCCGTTGGCGAGAAATTGGCAGCGTATTTTTGCTATCCATTTTTAAAAATTATTTGCGATGCCTGTTGCCGCGTGCCGGAAAACAGACAGCATATTCCACAGCATAAGGCGCGGGGCAAATCCGCTTGCGGCTACGTTATGGTTGGTGGTCGTGATGAAGTAGTTGAGCAAAGAGCTAAATATTTAGGCGATGTTACAATTGACCAGGCGGAATACGCGGCCGTTATTTTCGCGCTCGATCGCGCGCCGGGGTTTTGCAGGAGGGAAGTGGAGGTTTGGATGGATAGCGAGGTGGTAGTGGGGCAACTCAATGGAATTTATTGCCTGCGCTCGGAGCGTATTAAGCCGCTGTTTGACGAAATTAAAAAACTGGAAAGGCGTTTTGCCAAAGTTTCCTACTTCCACCACAGCCGCGGCAGTTTTTGGGCCAGAGCCGCGGACAAAGTTGCCAACGAAGAATACAGCCGGCTGCAGAGGGGGTAAAATTTGTAAAAAACCTAAAATTACCCTAAAATAAGGCTAACAACTTAATATGCCTAAACCCGCAGCCCCCCAAGGGCCCGGGCATGGCATGAAAAAACCCAACGAAAATACTGAACCCCGTGTTCAGCTACTCTTCGTTGGGTCATGGTCGAAAGGCCATGGAGCCGTAAGGCTCATGCTGGCGCGGGGCTTTGTGTTTTAGAAACAATCCAACCGACCAGCGTTGGATTTTTTTATTTTGATGTATAAAAATTTATAAGGGTGTTATTTTAATAAGACAAACAATGGAAAAAGAACTCGCAAAAAAGCAGATAGTTAAGTTAGTAGAAAAGTACCAGACAGAAAAAGTCGCCGGAAAATTGGCAAAATATAGTGAAGAAGAAACAAAAAAGGGTTTTATAGAGCCCTTATTTTCAGCTTTAGGCTGGGATTTTTTGCAAAGAAATGAAGTAACAGCCGAGGAGCAAATCAGTAAGGATAGAGTTGATTACGGTTTTTATTTAAATGGCAGAATTAAATTTTATCTGGAAGCTAAAAAGTTTTCGGTGGACTTATATCGTGAAGATCATGCCAAGCAGGCCATACGCTATTCTTGGAATAAGGGTGTTACTTGGGCTGCCTTAAGCGATTTTGAAGGATTAATGGTGTTTAACGCTCTTTCTCCGGAAAAATCTTTGGCAGGTAAAAAGTATCTATCTTTTACATATCAGGAATATTTAACTCGCTTTGAAGAATTATGGTGGTTGTCCAAACAAGCGTTTACTGAAGATGTTTTGGACAGAGAGGCCGAGAAAGTCGGAAAGAAGCTCCAGAAGGTTTCTGTTACTGAAAAATTAGCAAAAGATTTAAACGACAGCCGCAAGATTTTAACAGAGGCCTTTACAAGTTGGAACCAAAAAGTTTCCCCATATTTAATTGACGAGGGCGTGCAAAAATTACTTGACCGTTTAATTTTTATACGCGTCGCAGAGGATAGAAAAATAGAGCCACAAACCCTTAGGCCTTTAATTAATCAATGGAAAGCCGGCGGTACATCAGGCCAAAGCAGTCCTTATCAGGCCATGGTAGAAAAATTTCGCTATTTAGACAATATTTATAACTCTAACCTATTCTCCCCTCACCCTTTTGAGCAATGGGAAGAATTTAGCGGCGCTACAGAAAAATCAATTGAAATTTTGTATGGAGATAAAGACTATTTTGAATATGATTTTTCTGCCATTCCGGCCGATGTTTTAGGCGCTGTTTACGAAAACTATTTGGGCTATAAATTGGAACAGTCCAAAAAAACTTTGTTCGGCAAGGATTTAGACCTGGCCAAAGATAAAAGAAAACGCAAAGAACACGGCATTTATTATACCCCCAGGTTTGTTGTGGAATATATAGTCCAAAATGCTCTCTGTCCGGTCTTGGATAAGTGCAAAAGCATAAATGATTTGCAAAAAATAAAAGTCCTAGATCCAGCCTGCGGAAGCGGTTCTTTTTTAATTGCCGCATTTGAAAAAATCCTAAAAAAATATGAAGAATTTGGGGCTAAGAACGAGCCATTTTTAAAAGTACAAATTTTAATAAATAATATTTATGGCGTAGATTTAGACGAACAAGCCGTTGAACTTGCGCGTTTAAACCTACTCTTGGCGGTATGCGATTCACAGATAAAACTACCCAATCTTGGTAATAACATAAAAAATGGCAATTCCTTAATTTCTGGTACAGATGAAGAACTAAAAAAACACTTCGGCTCCGAGTTCCGTTCCAAAAAACCCTTTGACTGGCAAGACCAATTCCCGGAAGTCTTTAAACAGGGCGGTTTTGATTGTATAATCGGCAACCCGCCATATATTAAAGAGTTTGTAAATAAAAGCGCATTTGATGGTTTACATAGCAGCCCTTACTATCAAGGCAAAATGGATATTTGGACAATGTTTGCCTGTATGTCAATTGACCTTTTAAAAGATAACAGCACGATGAGTTTTATAGCCCCTAATAACTGGGTGACTAATGCCGGAGCAAGTATTTTTAGAGATAAAATTCTGAATGAAGGTGAGTTAATTACTTTTATCGACTTCGGAGATTACAAAGTTTTTGAAGATGCTGGCATTCAAACAATGATTTACGTTTTTAAAAAAGGCGAGCCACGCTAAAAATACCCAATAGAATATTTAAGGATTACAGATAAAAATATTGATGAAGGTAAATTGGTTTCTGATATTTTGTCAGCTAAAAAGAAAATCGAAATTGAACCCCAAAAATTAATTGGTAAAAATATTACTTTTGCGAACGAAGAATTCGGCTCAATTTTTGATAAATTAGAAAGTAAAAAAAATTTTGAACTCACCGATAAAGAAGTTGGCCAAGGTATTGTGGCTCCCCAGGAGTCTGTAATTCGTCCCCATCTTTCATTAATTCACGGGGCCGTATTAGGGGAAGGGATATTTGTTTTATCTAATGATGAGCTTAGTAGTCTAAAATTATCCCCAGAAGAGAGAAAGCTTATAAGACCCTTTTATACTTCAGAGCAAATAAATCGTTACAACATTAACCCCAAAAATAGTTTTTGGATAATTTATACAGATAGTAAAGTTGCAAAAAAAATTGATAGTTATCCTGAAATAAAAAAACATCTTAGCAGATACAAAAGTGTTATCACCTCATCATTTGGACCTTATGGTTTGCATTGAGCCCGTGAGGAGAAATTATTTCTCGGACCTAGCGTTTTTTCAATACGCAAAACCGATATCCCAAGGTTTTCTTATGTTGACTTTCCCTGTTTTGTATCACAGACCTATTTTGTCATAAGTACAAATCGCTCCAATCTAAAATACCTAACTGGGCTTTTAAATTCAAAGCTAAACTATTTTTGGCTTCGAGGAAAAGGCAAAATGCAAGGTGATATGCTTCAAATCGACAAAGAACCGATTCTTAATATTCCTATTTACGTTCCCAGCGCTACAGAACAAAAGCAAGTTGCCGTTTTGGTAGACAAAATAGTTGAACTCAATCATTCATTAGTAAAAACTCAAGCAAACTCCAATGATTGGCAAAAGCTCAAAGATGAAATCGTCAAAACTGACAAAAAAATCGACCAGGAAATTTATAAGCTATATGGTTTGACGGATGAGGAAATCAAGATTATTGAAGTAAAATAGTGCTAAACGCAGAATGGCTGGAGTTCTTGTTTGAACAGTACAAGAAGTTTGCCCAGTAGGTGGTTGTGGAAAAGTCATGTTAATAGGATATACAAAGGTCAAAAATGCCTAAAAAGAGGCATTTTTTGGTATTTTATACAAATTTTTGTATAAATACTTGCAAATTTACTTAATACATGCTAAACTGGTCTTACATTAAACAATAAACTAAGAAAGAACAATTATGATCCATTCTTTTTCTTGCAAGAATTTTTATTCTTTTGGGGACTTGACAACCCTTGATTTTGTCGTGAACGACAATGCTCCGGAAAATTATGGATATTTTGTAGCCCCTTCCGGCACCCGGCTTTCAAAAGTAGAAACGATAATAGGTTCTAATGCCTCAGGCAAAACTAACTTGCTTAAAGTTTTACCATTTTTTAAATGGCTTATTGTTACTTCGTTTACAATGCCGCCAGAATTTCCTATTGCAGTACAATCGTTTGCTTTTGGAGAGAAGAAAGATCAGCAAACAGAGCTTTCTGTTGTGTTTGAAGTTGATAAAAAAATTTATACGTATAGCTTTATTTTAGACAAAACCAAGATTTTTTTGGAAGAGTTAAAACTCACAAGTATGGCAAAAGAAAAAATGGGGACCAAAACGTTATTTGTCCGAACATGGAACCCTCAATCAGCAGCTTATACTTTTGACGGCGAGGGCTTCGGCTTGCCTAAAGGTTTTGAAAATTTAAATTTATTGCGTAAAAATGCTAGCGTTATTTCGGCAGCGGCCCGTTTAAACCATAAGGAAAGCCAGGAGATCGCAGAATTTTGGCAGGGACTAGAGACGAATGCCAGTGAGACTGGTTGGATGGGAGATCCAATGTTGAATAACGCAATGCCTCAATGGTTTGATGCTTTGGTTTTTTATAACGATAATAAGGCTTTGAAAGAAAAAGCAGAAAAGCTTTTATCTCGTTTTGATCTTGGATTGGCGGGTATTAATATAGACAAAAAGCCATCCGGGAATGGTTTTCAAATAAACATCACGGGCATTCACTCATACAATGGCCAAGAACAAGCCCTTCCGATTATTTATGAGTCTTCAGGAACTAAACAGTTATTTGTTCTTTTAAAAAGTATTTTACAAGTATTGGATAAAGGAGGAATTGCCGTGTTTGATGAAATGGACTCCAGTCTGCATCCTGAGATATTACTTTCGCTTTTTGATCTATTTATCCAGCCGGAAACCAACCCTAAGAATGCCCAGCTTTTATTTAGCACTCATAGCCATATAATTTTAAGTAAATTGGATAAATATCAGTTAGTATTCGTAGAAAAAAACCAAAGTAATGAAAGTGAATCTTGGCGTTTGGATGAGGTTAGTGGCGTACGGGCGGATGATAACTACTACGCTAAATATATGGCCGGAGCCTATGGTGCCGTTCCAAAGCTTTAAAAGTAACAGTAAAACAAAATGTCACGAACGGATCCATATAAGAAAAAACCGCGCTCGGCAAACAGGACAATTTTGGTTTATGGGGAAGGTCTTAATGAAGAAATCTTTTTAAGGCATCTTAAAAGCTTATTTGCCTATGGCAAAAATGTTGCCGTGACCGTAAGAAGGGGTAAAGGCGGCAGCGCCAGAGACATTGTTGTAGATGCGGGTAACGATTTTTCTGCCTTTGATAAGAGAGTTGTTATCCTGGATAATGATAAAAGCGAAGGAGAAATGGCTGTGGCCAGAGAAGAAGCTTCCAATAGAAATATTGAAGTAGTGGAAAATACACCCTGTTTGGAATGTTTGCTATTGTCAATTTTAGAACCATCGGCAAATCACGCCAATGATATGTCTGCCGCCCTAAAGAAGCGTTTTCAAAAAAATTATCTAAATGGAGACAAGACGCTAACCCAAATTAAGTGCGAGAAACTTTTTACGAAGACAGTTATTGAAACGACAAGAATCAAAAACGCCACGCTAAAAAGAATTATTGAGATTATGGAAGGGTTTTTTTAGAATATTAACAAAATCAAAATTTACATCGGCGGAAATTATATAAAAAAAGCCATCGTTCTAACGGTGGAGGAGTTGACGGATGGTATTTTGCGTTAGGGTTAAGTAACAAGACCAGGTGTAAACAAACTGGTATTTTTAAGATAGGTGATAATATGAATATTTTAGAAATCTATAAAAAATATAAAATTATGCCGCAGTTGGCCCAGCATCAGCTTAGGGTGGCGGCCGTGGCGAAAATAATCTGCCAAAATTTTAGCGGCCAAGTCGACGACGGCAATATTATTAAAGCCTGCCTGCTGCACGATATGGGTAACATTATTAAGTTTGACCTTGGGGTTACAAAAAATTTGCTGAATTTTAATATTGATATTGGCTATTGGCAAAAAGTTCAGGATGAGTATCGGGCTAAATACGGCAATAACGAACATCAGGCGCATTTACAAATTGCCGGGGAGCTGGGGGTAAGCGCCAGGGTTTTGGAATTAATAGACTCTGTAAGTTTTTTGGGCGCTCCGGCAAACGCCGCCGGCGCGGATTTTGGCAAAAAAATTGTGGAGTATTGCGATGACCGCGTAGGGCCGCATGGCGTGGTCAGTTTGGAGCAAAGGTTGGCCGATTTGCGCGCGCGTTACAAGCATCATAAAGATAGTTCAGAAGCGCGGGATAATTTTGAAAACGCTATGCGGCAAATGGAACGACAGATTTTTGAACGTTGTTCCATCAACCCCGAAGATATTACAGAGCAGTCTGTGGCAGGCATTAAAAAACAATTGGAAAGCTTTGAAATATAACTGTGCATAACTAAAGCGATAGTTTATTTAACCCTTATTATTAAGGGCTTTACAATTGGTGAACGATAGTTTACTATAATAAGTATCAACTGTTTCTGTATTGGAAACAGTTAAAAAACGAACTATAAGTTTTTTAAGATTTAGGATAATGAAAAGGTTTTACAAAAAGCAATTCTGGAAAAGCAAGAACTGTCTTATATAAAGGTACTTTTTATGACTGAACAAATAAACAAAGGCGAAATCATTATTTATAAGCCTCAAGCAGGCGCGGAACTCCAAGTACGCATAGAAGGAGATACAGTATGGGTGACGCAAGCCCAATTAGCGGCATTGTTTCAGACAGATCGTACGTCGGTCGGAAAACATATTAAAAATATAATAAATTCATCTGAATTAAGCGAAAAAAGCAATGTGCAATTTTTGCACATTGCTAATTCAGACAAACCGGTTAAATTTTATGATCTGGATTTTATTATTTCCGTAGGCTATAGGGTTAATTCTTCGCGGGCAACCCAGTTTAGAATTTGGGCTACAAAAAAACTAAAAGACTACTTGCTAAAAGGTTACCTAATCAACGAGCGGCGCTTGATGCAAGAGCACGACCTCAAAATGAAAGAGCTGCAGGATACTGCCAGGTTGTTCCAAAATGTGCTGGAAAGCCGCCGCGCCGAAGGTTACGAAAAAGATCTGCTTAAAATTATTACAGACTATTCCGCTACCTGGGCTTTACTGAATAAATACGATAAGGGCGAACTGGGACTGGAGGGCGTAAGCAGCCGCGCGGCCGCGGTTTTGGATTATGCAGACTTGCAAAAAAGTATTGTTGTGTTTAAGACCCGGCTTGGGGCAAAAAAAGAAGCCGGAGATTTGTTCGGCCAGGAAGTGGGAGAAAAATTTAAAGCCATTCTGGGCAACATTGGACAGACTTATAACGGCAAACAGCTTTATCCCAGTTTGGAGGAAAAAGCCGCGCATTTGCTGTACTTTTTGGTTAAAGACCATCCTTTTGCCGATGGCAACAAAAGAATCGGTTCGTTGATATTTATGCTTTATCTGGTCCAGAACCACGCGCTCTACAGCAACAAAACCGGCGAACGAAAAATCAACGACAGCGCCCTGGCCGCTCTGGCTCTGCTGATTGCCGAAAGTAAACCCCAGGATAAAGACATTATGGTTAAACTGGTGGTAAATTTAATCAATAAGAAATAACACCATCTTAAATTAAAATCCAAGACTAATTCGCCAGCAGAATCGGAACCCATTTTAAAAATAATTTTTATGCGAGATCCCGCTACTTCAGCCGTAAAGGATTTTTAAAATAGATTCCAGTTTCCGGATGAAAGGTCGCATTATAAACCAACACAAAATATATGCCCGAACAATTACACGCGCCGGCGCTCCACTCCGCCAACTTAAAGGCAGGCAACAAGACTTACTTTTTTGACGTCAAAGCGGCCAAGAACGGTAATAAGTACCTTACTATTACCGAAAGCAGTATTAACAAAGACGGCAGGAAATTTAGAAGCTCGCTTACTGTTTTTCAGGATCATCTCACAAATTTTAACCAGGCAATCCAGGAGATGGCGGAAAAAGTTAAATAACTTTTGGTAAAAATCACCCTTTGCTTAGCCAAAGGGTGATTTTTATGTGGATAACTTATTATAATTAAGCCTTTTTAATTAAAATAACCTTATTTGACAACAGATTTATAACTGTTATGCTTAAATAAAGCATAAATTTATAAAAGGGATAAGTTTATAATAAAAAATGATAAATCTCATAAGCACATTTTCAGCAATATTTTTATTCGCGACGTAGAGCGAGTCAAAGTAAATAGCTTGCTATTTACTTTGAGAGCCGAGAGGGGTTAATACAGGTTCAATGCCCCGCCCCGCGGGCTTGCCGCGAAGCGTAGTTGCGGTAATACCCCGCTGTTTGCGGCGGGGAACCTTTATTTATTATCGGCCACAATAAATTTTCGGTATTAAAAATTAAAGTGAAAGTATTATGAGAAAAATTTTTTTGGTTTTGGTTCCGGGGTTATTTATTTTGCCTTATTATGCTTTTGCGGCTGTTACTATTCCTATTGGCGGCGGCGCGGTTTGCAGAGGTGTTAGCTACCGCGATGATAATCATTTTTTGGATAGTTTTACGTCCGCCGACTATGCGAATGGGCTTTTAAGAATTCATTTGCGGCTTTTGGATAATGAAAATAACAATGGACAAAATATTATTGTGCCGGGCTTGGATATTTTTGACAGCAACTGCAATTTGGTCGATAATTTTTCAAATTTACAAACCAGTACGTTTATCCTGCCCGCGGGCACCATTAATTTTAGCCTGCGTTTTATTAGCGGGGCGCGCTTCCAGATTTGGGATGACGATCATAATACGCTTTTAAACTGCCCTCTTTGTGACAATGTTTTTACAAACCCAAATTTTCAAAGCGGATTTAAAGCCTCTTTTAGCGCCAATGATTATTACGGAAGTTCCGAGGTTGTTTCCGCTTCTTTTTCTATTGCCGACCCAGGCGCTCCGCGGCCTGTGCTGATTGTCCCTGGCTTGTTGGGTACGGAAATATTCCAAAACAATACTTTACTGTGGGCCGACATCCCAAGAATGGCTAAAAATCCATTTGACAGCGATTCTTTCATGAACCCTTTGGGTTTTAGCCCGGACTTAGTTCCGTCCAATGCTGATGTAGAAACAGGGGATATAATAAGAAACCCCTTTCAGTTATATAATTATTCCGCGGGTCTGATAAGCCAGCTTACCAGTCAAGGATATACTGAAAATCAAAATTTATTTGTTTTTCCTTATGATTGGCGTTATGGGGTGAGCGATGATGTTGTAAGGCAATTAAAAAATAAAATTGATTCCATAATTTTACAGACCGGCATAGGTTAGGTTAATCTTGTGGCGCATAGTACCGGGGGCTTAATTGTAAAAAAATATGTAATGGATAGTGCCAACAATAATGAGCCAAGCTTTTTAAACAAGGTTGTGTTTGTAGGCGTCCCAAACCTGGGAGCCCCAAAAGCCTTTAAGGCTTTAATAAATGGCGATGGTTTTAGCGTACCGGACCTGAATGATCAGGAGATGAAGCAAATCTCCCAAAACCTGCCCATCGCTTATGACTTGGCTCCGGACGCGCAGTATGGCCGGCAGGTAGGCAGTTTTTTAAATAAGTCCGATCCTTTTGTTTCGCTCATAGATGAGGGCAAAGACCTGGATTACAATAGCACGGTCGCGGAGTTTGAAAATCAGCATTTGGTAAACAGCGCGGCTCTTGCCAACAGCCATGCTTTGCGTACCGCCGATTTTGATAACTATGATATCCGCAACAATGGCGTTGATGTGTATAATATTATTGGTTGTAAAACCGCGACCTTCGGCAAGTTTACGGAAAGTGTCCAGGAGGACGGCTCTTCTGTTTATGATTTTCCGGTTGATGCCAGCGGCGACGGTACTGTGCCGCTGCTGAGCGCGCAAACCATTCCTGCTGATCCCGATCACGTATTTTTCGCGCCGAAAGCGGAACATGGAAAAATGCCATCGGCAGACGGCATTAGACAGCAAATAGTTAATATTTTAACTGGCAGTCGGCTTGATACGGATGGAAAAATTTTAACCCACGACGCGGTCCAGGCCAACCCCAAGCTTTGTGAAATTAAAGGTGAGCAGATTAAGATTAAAAGCCCTGTGGCGATATCCGTTACCGACCAGTCAGGTAATATTTCCCAAGTCGCTTCCAACGGCTCCATGCAAAACGATATTCCGGGAGCCGATTACGAAGTATGGGGCGATCATAAGTACGTATTTTTACCTGACGATGACGGGCAAACTTATAATATCAACTTAACTGGCGTAGGCTCCGGTACCTTTACCCTGGATGACCAAAGTATAGACGGCAACAATGTAACCCAAACCCAGGTCTTTAGCAATCTTCCCGTAACCCCGTCATTGACCGGATCTGTTAATCTTGGCAGCGGGGGACCGACAACTTTAAGTTTACGGGCTACGGCCACCAGCGTTCCGGTTACGGTTATGCCTTCTTCGGTTATTAACGCGAATCAGTCCGCTGATATTACGGCTCCCGTTTCCACTTCCACCATTACAGGCACTATGGGACAGATCGGATATTACAGCAGCAATGTCAGCGTTGGTTTGTCCGCCATCGATCCTGTGGCGGGCAATAACTCAAGCCAAACATCCGGAGTTTTAAATACGCGATATAGTTTGGATGGCAGCGGTTACCAAGCTTATGACCAGCCGGTTGTGGTAAGTTCAGAAGGCATCCATACCGTAAGTTTTTTCTCCACGGATAAAGCCGGCAACAACGAACAGCACCAAACCATTGTCTTTACAATAGATAAAACCGCGCCGGAGTTGGTTGTGCGGTTTAATCCCGACCTGGAGGACCTGCAATTTACCGCGACAGATACTCTTCCTGCTTTATTGTCTTCCACGTCAAGCTTAATCAGCCGTCCAAGCCTTAAGGTTTTAGACCAGGACGATGTTATTACAGCTACCGATGCCGCGGGCAACCGAACCATAATGACCTTGCAGGGCAAAGGCAGGAAGAATACGCTTAAGGCCGACATTAAATCCTTGACCTATAATGGCAAAGCCGCGGACTTAAGCGCCAACCTTTTACACTTTGATTGGTCATTTGACAGAAAAGGCGTCCCGCAAGTCCTGACCCAGCAGGTACAATCCAAAAAAGACTATAATATTTTAGCCATTTACATGCTGAATAAAACCCTGTTAATAGGTAAAGACCAAACTGGAAAAATTAATAAAACTTTAAATGGGTTAGCGTTGATTAAAATAACAACTAATCAGGGGGACTTAAATTGGAGCTATTAGAGCCTGTTTTAAAAATAATTTTCAGGCGAAATTGCCGCTACTTTAGCCATAAAGGATTTTTAAAATTGGGTTCCAGCGAAGTCTTTGCTAAAAAATCCTCCATGCGGAGGATTTTTAATGTTATTTGATTTTCGCGATTGCTTTCGCGATTCTGGATTTCAGACGCGATGATTTGCCTTTTTTGATAACATTTTTCTTAACGGCTTTGTCCAGTGAGGACATGGCGGCTTTCATGGCTTCCATGGCGTCGCTTTTTTTGCCGGCGGCAATAAGTTTTTTTACTTCCTTAACCGCGTCCTTGAACTTATCTTTGCTGGCCAAGTTTTTTTCTCTGCGGCGAACAGACTGTCTCATGGCCTTGGCGGCCGATTTGGTGTTGGGCATAAATTTAGGGAATAGGGATTAGTGATTAGGGAATAGCATAAAATAGGACACGGACCCAGGTAAATAGCAGCAACTTTTTACCGGGATGGAAATAGTTTAGCAGAAAACATATTTTAGGGCAATAGTGATATTTTCCATTTTTGAAAGCTTGAATTGCTATCAAGTTCTCAAAAACGGAGGGGAGCATGTCGCAATGTTCCCCATAATTGATAGTTTTATTTTTTATTTAGACTTAGCTGCCCGATTGATAAGCTGATCGGCAACCAACTTTAAGATATCCTCTCGACGATATGCAACCGTTGTAGTCCATGGTTTTTCCAACAACTTTTGTTTAAAGGCTTCCTGGATTGGCAGGGGGTTTATTCCGTAAGCCGGGAGAATCTGCCAAAGGTCTTCTAAAAAATCATGCCGCACATCGGGCTGGCCGCGTAAATGGCACCTTGCTGTGCAATATAGGCATCCTTCAGTGAAGCGCCTCATGTCTCTGTTCCAGCCAATTTTATTGGCCTGTTTTTCTGCGAGCCTGTCCATTTCAACGGCTATTTTCCCTAAAGTTTCGTCCATATTAACACCTCCTTCTAGCTGGCTTTCTTTTTTAAAAATCGGTTGAAACAATAAAAAATCAGAATTATAACTTTTTTCATTATGCATATGAAATCCTTTCGTTTAATTATCCTGACAATGTATTATGTCATAAATATGACATATAGTCAATAACATAGAATAGACTAAATGTTATATTATGCTTTATTTATAAGCTTTTTTATGATATATAATATAATAATCAAAAATATTGACTAAATTTAAGATTTGATATATACTGTATATATGGAATTAGCAGAAGTGTTAAACAAGGCAGGGTTAAGTGATAAAGAAGCCAGGGTTTATTTGGCTTTGCTTGAGCTGGGACCGTCTTCTGCCTACAAAATAGGACCAAAGGCCGCGCTTAAAAGGCCTATTACCTATGTTGTTTTGGAAAGCCTTCAGCATAAAGGCCTGGTTTCTTCGGTGCCGCAAGGGGGTAGAAAATTGTATGTTGCCGTCGGCCCGGGGAAAATTTTAGGAGAGCTGGAAAAAACCAAGGAGCTTTATAAAAGATTTTTACCCAACCTTGAGGCTCTTTATAATGAATCTGAACGCAAAGAAAAACCCCAAGTTCAGTTTTTTGAGGGAAAAGAGGCTGTGGCTGAAGTTTACGAAAGAATTTTACAGGCAAAAAAAGTGGATTTTTTCTGTACAATCCGCGATATTGAAAGTGTGTTTCCGGATTATCCCAATCGAATAATGAAAACAGCCCTGGAGGGCAAAATGAAATTTCGGGAACTTTTAAGCCGTAACGAGGGAGACATTAATTACGCAAAAAAAATGCAGCACAGCGAGAACTACCAGCATAGGTTTTTGCCCGCCGGTATGAATTTAATGACAGATAACGCTCTGTTTGATGGCACCGCGGCATTTTTTTCCTACCAACCCTATATTTTTGCCGTGCAAATCTCCAGCAGGGGAATTTATGAATCCCTGGAAGCGCTGTTTATCACATCCTGGCTGGCAAGCGAGCCTTATGAGAAAGTGGTAAATTAAAAAACCGGCGCTAAAGCCTAAGCCGGTATTTTATTCCAAAATGGATTTTATGTCATCCTCGGTAATCATTTGCGAGAAGAATTCGCCTTCGTCCAGGACATTTTTAAACAGGGAGCGCTTTTTTTCCTGAAGTTTTAAAACTTTTTCCTCTATGGTATTTTTAGCGATGAAGCGGTAGACCATAACCTGTTTGGTCTGGCCAATGCGGTGGGCGCGGTCTATGGCCTGGGCTTCGGCCGCCGGGTTCCACCATGGGTCAAGCATAATGCAGTAATCGGCCGCCGTCAGATTTAACCCAAAACCGCCGGCTTTAAGGCTAATGAGGAAAATTTTTGTTTTGCCCGACTGGAACTTGTCAATTTCTTCGCGGCGTTTTTTTACCGAGCCGTCTATGTAGGAATAAAAATAGCCTTCCGCGGAAAGCCTGCTTCTGATAATTTCCAAAAAACCGGTAAACTGGCTAAATACCAGCACCTGGTGGCCGCCGTCTACAATGGCTTCAATTTGTCCAATCAGCCCTTCTACTTTTACAGCTTCCACCGACAGGTGTTTTTTATCCACCAATGCCGGATGCAGGCAAAGTTGCCTTAAGCGGGTAAGGGCGGTAAGAATGGCAAAGCGGTTGGCTTTCATCCCGCCCTGTTCAATTAACCCCAAAACCAGTTGCCTCTGCTTGGCCAGCCAGAGGTCATAAATTTTTCGGTGGCGGCCCTGTAAATCCATCAGGGAAATTTGTTCAATTTTTGCCGGCAATTCTTTTCCCAGCAGTTCTTTTTTGCGCCGCATTATAAAAGGCCGGATTTGTTTGCGCAGGCTGTCCAGCGCTTCCTTATTGGAAAATCTTTCTATTGGTTTTTGGAAAAATTCCTTAAAGTGCTCAATATCGGAAAACAGTCCGGGACAAACTATGGAAAAAACCGACCAGAGCTCGCTTAAATTGTTTTCCATTGGCGTGCCGGAGAGCCCTATTTTTACACCGGCATTTAATTGTCTTATCAGCCCGTAGCTTTGCGACTGGTAGTTTTTCAACATTTGAGCTTCGTCCAGTACCAGCATTTTCCAGACCTGTTTTTTTAAAATTTCAAAATCGCGCCTGACAAGGGCGTAAGAAGTTATCACTACCTGGTTTTTGCCCAGCGTTTTAAGCGCGGCTTTTCTGTCGCCGCTCCTTAAAATTGCCGTTTTAAGTTCCGGCGCGAATTTTTTAAGTTCCATATCCCAGCTTTCCACCACGCTGGTTGGGGCTACTATCAGGGTGGGCAGTTTGGTTGTTTCCGCAACTTTGCATATCAGGGCAATACTTTGAGCAGTCTTGCCCAGGCCCATGTCATCGGCCAAAATTCCGCCCAGGTTGTTTTCGGCCAAAAAGTTCAGCCAGGAAAAGCCTTCCAGTTGGTAATCCCGCAGTTTGTGCTGCCAATTTTTTGGATGCGGCAGCAATTCCGGAGCGGAAGAATTTTTTAGTTTTCCCACACTGTCTTCCCAAAGTTTGGATTGCTTGGCCACAATGCCGAGTTCTTTAAGCTGTTCGAACCATCCGGCTTCAAACTTGCTTATGGAGAGCTTGCCGCCGGCCACGTCTTTTAGCTTGTTGGCGCGTTTGAGCAGGGCCTGGAGTTTTTGGATTTCCGGACTTTTGCTTAAATCTATGTACCTGCCGTCCGCCAAAAACAACAGGGTGCTGTTTTGCGCGAGCGCGTTTAAAATTTCTGCGACAGGTATGCTGGCGCCATCAACGAAAATTTTTAGCTGGAGGTCAAACCAATCCTGGCTTTGCCCCTGCTCCATTTCAATTTCTATTTTTGGAGCCCCAAGCACTTCTTCAAACCGGGGCAAATCGGCGGCGGACTCCAGAATAATGTTCTGATGTTCGCGCAGCGACGGCAAAACCTTTTCCAAAAAACTTTTGGCTTCGGCGCCGGCCAGCGTAAATTGTTCCCTGGCCGCTGTTTTAATGCCGGCCGCTATTATTTTTTCCGTCACTACGCGGCTCAAACGGTTTTCCAGCCGCAAATTTCTGGCTATTGGCGCTTCGTTCCCGTTATCCAGATAAATATCATTTTTTGCCAAATCCAGGCGCCGGTTATTGTAGGCAAGATAATTTTCTATGCCTATGGATTGGGGAGATATTTTATTTACGGATATGTTTAAAACCGGATCACCTAAAATCGGCGGTTTTATTTTTTCAGTTTGTGAAATTATATAAAAATCCCTGGCCAGCAGCGGCAGGTACTCTTTAACAAACTGGTCAAGTTCATTTTGCGGTATTGCCAGAGGCCTTTCAAATTTTTTAACGCCGGCGCCGGCTTGAATTACAGGTCTCAGCTCCAGCGGCTGTTTGGAATTCGGCTGTTTGCCGGTCAAAAGGACAAAAACAGGCGGCCTTCCCGTTTCCAGGCTTTCCATATCAATGACTTTGCCGTCCTGGGTCAGTTCAGGGCTGATAGTTACATTATTGCCGGCTTCGGTTATTACCAAAGAATTTTTTACCGGTTTGTTGCTGATATTTACTTTAATGCCGGCCAGGTCTTTTATGTCTATGCCGAATTCTTCGGCTGTTAACAGCAACCGAAAAACATCCGCGGCTTTTCTGGCGGGCACCGGCAGCCAGTCTTTGGATGAAAAATAATAACCGGTGTCCGGGTTTAAGGCGTCGTGTAAATTACAAAGCCAAATTATTTGGCTTCTGGGGGGTTGTTTGTCCGGCTCGTGGACGTAATATTGATAGTCGCGGGTTTTTAAGTTTTCCAGGCTGTTCCATTCCACGCCGCTGAAAATAGTTTTGCCGGTTTGGTTATGTACTTTTTGCGGACGAAGTTCCACCAGTAGTTCGGCGCCTTCCGCCACACCCTCTTGGTAATAATCCGGCTCATTGGTTCGCAATATAATTTGCAGGCGCCACGGAGTCGCGGCGTCGCTGTTTGTTTCCTGTTTGCCGCCGATTATCGGCTCCAAAAATTTTTGCCACGCGCCGATTTTTACCGGAGGCCCGCTTACAACCTGTTTGGCGGCCGCGTTAATGGTTGGCAAGGCCAGGTTATTTTGCTCCGATAAGTAAGCCAAAGCCAGAGCCGAGCAATGTTTGCAGCCGTCTCCTATTGGACAACTGCATTCGGTGTGACATATTCCGCTTTTTTCCAGATGAATTTTTGTATCGTAAGGGTTTGCGCCGGTACCCCAAACTTTTGCCGTTAATTCATCGTCTTCAAATTTAATACTCTTTACCCTGTTTTGGTTAAAGTAATCCCGCCCTTTTTCTATTGTAAACCCGTCAAAATAATTGTTAATCCATGAATTTTTCATACAACAAACTTTATAGTATTTTGACCCAAAAATCAAGGTATCCGTGGATTTAAAAAGCCTGATTTTATCAGGCTTGATTTTTTAGCAGTTCCAGTTCCCGTTTGAAATTTTTATCCAATTGCTCCTGTTTTTCCTGAGGTAAAGTCAAGTATAAGGCCCTCCACATTTCCAATTCGTCTTTATTCCCGCCTAAGGAAATAAGCTGATCTAAAATTTGGTTTAGTTGGTCTTGGGTCATAAGTATTATCTTTTTGACGGCAATTTGCCGCTTAAGAAGTTTATGATGGTTGGGTGTTCCTGCATAAAACTTGCCAAAGCCGCTATTGTTTCCGCGCCTTTAACTTCTCTGGCCTTTAGCGCATGCCCAACTTGGGATAAAATATCGGGCCCGGCATTAATTAACGCTTGTAAAATTTTTGCTCCCTTTATAGCCTCTCCGCCCAGAGTATCCACCGCTAAATCTTTACCTCCGCCGACAACTTTTTTCATTCTGCCGAATACACTTAAAGATTCCCGTTCCATGGTTGTGCCCACGCCGCCCTCAATAATTTTTACAATCCCACGGGCAAAGGGCAATTTTTCCAGAACTTTACGGGCTTCCGGCGAAGTTAATACTTCCTGGAGGGTTGCAGTAAGCTGTCGGAATCTTTCACCCTCAAAAGTTTTAATAGCACTATCTTTAAAATTGATTGCAACCTCCGCGCCTCGTCCGGCAAGATCCTTACCGACAGTTGCGGCGCTATCCACTGCCGCCTGTGCCGCTGTCAAAACCGCCTCTGTATCAAAATTCCTTGCGGCTTTCATGCCCTTGGCAAACTGTCCAGCCGCCGCTTCTGTTGCGGCGTCTTTGAATCTGTTTACAGCGCCCAAAGTCCTGCCAAAACGCGAAGGTTTTTTGGGTTCTTCGGGCGGATGCCAATTGGCTAATTCTTCGTTGTTGCTTCCCGTTTCGTTCATAATCAAAATAATAAACCCTCTTGTTTAAAGAGTTTCCGGGGTTTTAACTTTTTCCGCCGCTTCAAGGGCGGACTTAATTTCTTTTAATAGTTTGCCGACGGTAATACTTTTTTCTTTATGCCATATTAAACCAAGGTTGTATTCTCCTTCCAGTTTAGGAAAAGTAGTAACAATTTTTCCGGCTTGGTCTAAAAAACTTTCCAGCTGCTCGGTTTTGCCGGGAAACTTTTGCTGTCCCAGCTCCCTTTGGTGCACAATCGCCATATTAGGACTGTCATCCAAAGCCACTATATTTTTACCATTATTATCCGCAATATTTATTTTTAATTCTTGGGGAAAATCTGCAAAGGCAGCCTCTATGGCGGGTAATTTTTGCTCCAAAAGAATTTTGGCTTCCTTTTTAGAATTCTCAATCCCAGCCCTATACGTTTCAAGACTGTCTTCCGCTGCTGCTCTATCCTGTAAATATTCCTGCATGTTTGGGACTTGCTCGTCTATTTCTGCCAATCGTTGCTGTAAAATTCCCAAAACCGCCTGGTCTTGGTTGCCTTTCATGGCTTGCGATATCCAGTTACGCTCCGCAACAGCCAACCTGTCTTCATAAGGAGCCCAGCCCGGTTTTCCTTCTCTCTCAGTAATCTGTAAGGCATTGGCTTTTGATATTTCAATAATTTTTGCGGCTTTGGCCTGCGGGCTTCCTTCTTCAGGGCTTCCAGCCCCAGTGTCCGGAGCTTTCCATTCCACAGCATCCAGAGGCGTGCTTCCTAAATCTCTCATACATATTTATTTCTCCCAAAATTTGGGATTAAATTATTTAGATAAAGAGAATAGCTTATTTAAGCCGTCTCTATTTAAGTTAATTATATACTAAGATTAATTTAAAGCAATTTATTTAACTAATATGTTGTCAATTTAGTGGACATCCCTATCTCAACAAATAAAGCTTATTTGCTAAGATAGGGGCGCGAGGTTTTGAGTCTCGCGCCGGGTATGGTTTATTGCTCTGTGGCAGTCTTGGCTTCCCTCATAATCTTTACCAGATTATTTGGAAGCTGTGTTCCCGCGCAGAGTTTGTTGTACCACGCCAGAAGCTCCATCTCACGGCTATTTTCCGCCGTCGTTTTTTTAAGGTAGTCGGGGTCGTCAGATTTGGGTCTGAACACTTCAAAAGAGTTGAGGATTTTATCAAACTCCTGCTGGAGATGTGGGTATAAGCCCCCATAGTTCTTAACGAGCCCAAACAATTTACCTGCTTCTTTTTGGACTTCTTTCTTGGCCGAGAACTCGTCGTCCGTTTCCTTGGCTTTTTTGGCCTTTGTGGTCGCCGTCTGCAGTTTTTCTGCCTCAAAGCTTATAAAAGCAACGCTCAAGCGCAGGTCTTGCGCCAGCTTTTTAAGCTTTATCTTTTGTTCTTCCAATGAGAGTTGCGGCTCATTGGGGGTTTGGGCGGTCAGGCTTGCGCACGTGGATATCGCAAACAGAATGGTAGTAATTAGTTTTTTCATAACTTTTTCCAGGAAACCCGGTTACCATTTATTGTTTAGATAAACAAGTTACCTGGAAAAAATTATGTATTCTCCTCCTTAGTAAACAAAATTTACTTACTAAGGTAGAGCGGCAAGAATCGGTGAAGAGTCTTGCCGTCCCCGCACAGACCTGCGGGGCGGTTAGCGAAGTTACAGTCGAGCCAAAAGGTTGAGTTTCAGTTTTGGCACTATTTTGTAGTGCCACTCTTTATCAACCCTATTGCCCTTGTCTGCCCAGGCTTGCGCCTCGGCTTTTTCAAAGGGCCCGGCTGCTCCTTTGAATTGGAGGTCAGACTCCCAAGTGTAGCAGTCTAAGTCATCCTCGTAGTAGCCGTTATCTCGGTACGAGATAACGAAGTACTGTTCTTTGCGCTGTGTCATACACTCTCCTTAATATTGTGGGGAGTTTGTTTGGAGCGTTCCTGGGAACTAGGGTTTATGGCCCTACCTCGGTAAACAAATTTTATTTACTAAGGTAAGGTCAAAAAACTTTGTTGAATTCAAAAAAGTAAAGTGGGCAGGGCGGTTGATGTTGTCATCGCCGCCCGCCTGAAGTAGTTACGCTGCCGGAGGGATGTCTTTCAGCAGCGCGTCGATTTGCTGCTGAAAGTAGTACAGGCGCCTGTCTTTAGGACTGTAAGGATAGACCTGAAAGGTATAAGGGATCGCGTTGCCTATCCCGTAACTCGCCACCTGACGATAATCTTCCTTAGGTCCAATGCTGTCGATGCGGCCGACCCCGACATTTATCCCGTGGTTGAAGTTGTAGGTCTCGCGGCTGATGAATTTTCCGTGGACATCCATTCTCCAAATGATGGCGGTACAAACATCATCAGGATTTGTGCTGCCGTGACATACGCGCCGGTCGCGCAGTTCGACTTCTATTTCGCCGTGGTCAACCAGGGAGATGTTATACTCCTCCAGGCCGACTTCAAAGTTGCGGTAATTCTTATTGCCGAGCAGGCGGCCGCGAAGTGTGGCAGTATCCGCCGCAACCTTCTTCTCTCGGCGTTGATGCGGATAGATGATGAGTCCAAGAACGAGGGCGGTCACTAATGTCCATGCCATCTTTGTCCAACCGATTTGCGTCTTCATTTTTTGCCTCCTTAAGGCTTTGTGTTAGAGCTTAGGTTACCTTTGCCAACCGCTCCGGAGTTGGGAGGTTTGTTACTTGATTGTAACTCGCTATTATGTCATAAATATACAAGATAGTCAATAATAATGACTTAGTTTATATCATTAATTACCCATAAATAAAGCATTTATAGGCTTATATATTTATTTGTCATAAAAATTGACAAAACGACAAACATCATTTATACTTAACATAGCTGTCGTCCTGAGTGCAGCCGAAGGAACCCTTGATTACAAACTTAAGGAATGCTGCCGAGTAAAATATATGGAGATTTCCGATGTTTTAAATCAAACAGGATTAAACCAAAAACAGGCCGGAGTTTATTTGGCCCTTTTGGAATTGGGGACGGCGAGTGTGCAGTTAATTGCCGCAAAAGCGGGGCTTAAACGCCCGACTACCTATTTAATTTTGGATGAGCTCCAGCAAAAGGGGATTGTCAGCATTATTCCGCGCGCCAAAAAAGCTTTGTACACGGCCGAGTCGCCGGAAAAGCTGATTTACGATTTGCGCAAAAAAGAAGAATTGCTTAAAAGCACAATGCCAAATTTATTGGCCTTATTTAACGCCAAAAAGGAAAAACCCAATGTCCAATTATTTGAGGGCAAAGAGGGTGTAAAACAAATTTATCAAAAAATTTATTCCGCTAACGAGGTCTGGTTTTTTGGCACTCCCGCGGATGCTTTAAAAGTGGACCCGGAAACCCTGGTGCAATTTTTGAAAAGAGCCCAGGAAATAAATTTAACCGTGCGCGATGTTATGGGATACTCTAAAGAGAACTTGGAATACGCAAAAATTGCAACCAAAGACAAAAATTACCAGGCGCGGTTTTTGCCGAATGAAAAAAACTTTTTAACGGACAACGCCATTTTTGGCGACACTGTAGTATTTTTTTCTTTTCGGCCAACTATATTCGCGGTAAGCATTACAAGCAAAGAAATAAGCCACGCTATTAAGATTTTGTTTGAGTTCGCTTGGGAATCGGCCGAGCCTTATGAGAAGGTTATAAAAAAACAGGCGTAATGCCGGTTTTTAAGTAAGGGATCCTTCGTCGGATGCGCTCCTCAGGATGACAGCAAAAAGATATTATCTTTTTGCTGTCAGTTTTTGCACTTTTTTTATCTCATCAATTCTGTCCCTTAGTCTCGCCGCAAGTTCAAATTCCAGGTTTTTGGCGGCCAAGTCCATTTGTTGTTCCAGTTCGTCCATGTAGAATTTTATCTCTTCGTTGTTCATTTTGCTCGGATCAATCTGCTTGGCCTCGTCGTCAACAGCTTCAATTTCTTTTTTGCTGCCGGCCAGGCGGGAATCGGCTATGGCTTTTTTTATGGACTGCGGGGTAATGCCGTGCTTTTTGTTATAGTTTTCCTGGAGTTTGCGGCGGCGGGTGGTTTCGCTTATAGCTCTATCCATACTCCCGGTAATCCTATCGGCATACATTACCACATGGCCCTCTAAGTGGCGGGCCGCGCGGCCCATCATTTGCATAAAAAAAGTTTCGCTGCGCAAAAAACCTTCTTTGTCCGCGTCCAAAATTGCCACCAGGGAAACTTCCGGCAAATCCAGGCCTTCCCGTAATAGGTTAATTCCCACCAAGACATTAAAAACTCCCAAGCGCAGGTCGCGTAGTATTTCCAAACGCTCAAAAGTATCCACATCGCTGTGCAGGTACTGGACTTTTACGCCGTCTTCTTTTAAATATTCGGTCAACTCTTCGGCCATCCGCTTGGTTAAGGTTGCCACCAAAACGCGCTGGTGTTTATTTATCCGTTCTTTAATCCGCTCCATTAAATCATCCACTTGGTTTTTTATGGGTTTGATTTCTATTGTTGGGTCAAGCAGTCCAGTGGGGCGGATAATTTGCTCAACAATTGAAGGCGGATCCATTTGTTTTAATTTCCCGCGCGCGTCTATAATGCTTTGCTCCTCTTGTGTACGTTTGGACTTTGTGACGAACTTGGTGTCTTTTTGCGTCAGGCTTCTTTCTATTTCAAACTCGGCCGGCGTGGCGGAAACAAAAATTACCTGGTTGATTTTTTTTTCAAACTCGGCGAATTTTAACGGCCGGTTGTCCAAAGCGCTGGGCAGCCGGAAGCCGTAATCCACCAAAGTGGTTTTGCGCGATTTGTCGCCCTCGTACATGGCGCCAATTTGCGGGATGCTCTGGTGGGATTCGTCTATAAATAAAAGGAAGTCATCGGGAAAATAATCAATTAATGTGGAAGGCGGACTGCCGGCTTCGCGGCCTTCCAGCTGGCGGGAGTAGTTTTCTATGCCCGAAACAAAACCGGTGTTGGTGAGCATTTCCAGGTCAAAATTGGTGCGCTGTTCTACGCGCTGGGCTTCTATAAGCTTGTCCCGCGATTTGAATTTTTTAATCTGGTCAGCCAGTTCCCGCCGGATATTTTCCGTGGCCTCCTTAAGCTTGTCTTCGGGCGTCACAAAATGCTTGGCCGGGAAAATAATAAATTCCTTTAAGCTTTCGATTTTGCGGCCGGTTACCACGTCCAGACGTTCTATATTCTCCAGGACATCGCCAAAAAAATCCATACGGATAACGGTGTCCTCGGAAGATAAAATAATTTCCACCACGTCGCCCTTGGCTCTAAAACTTCCGCGCTCCAGCTCAAGATCGTTTCTATGATACTGGAGGTCTGTTAGCCTTCTAATTAGCTTGTCGCGTTTAAGCGACTGGCCTTTTTTTACCGGCAGGGACAGTTCCAAATAATTGGCGGGGTTGCCAAGCCCGTAAATGCAGGAAACGCTGGCTACTATCAGCACATCTTTTCGGGATAAAAGCGATTGCGTGGCCGCGTTGCGCAAACGGTCTATCTCTTCGTTAATTTGGGTGTCTTTTTCTATGTAGGTATCTGAGCGGGGGATATAGGCTTCGGGCTGGTAGTAATCGTAATAGGAAACAAAATAGTGCACGGCGTTATCCGGAAAAAATTCCTGAAACTCCGCGGCCAACTGCGCGGCCAAAGTTTTGTTGTGGCTGATGATGAGCGTGGGTTTTTGGAAATGCTGTACCACGTTCGCCATGGAGAAGGTTTTTCCCGAGCCCGTTACTCCAAGCAAAGTCTGGTAGCGGCGCTTGGCCTCTATAGATTTAATCAAGCCTTCAATAGCCTTGGGTTGGTCGCCAGCAGGTTTAAACTTGGATTGTAATTTAAATTTTGACATAGCTTAATATCAATATACCAATTATTAGCATACCAGCATCGGCGAACAAAAAAAAGCCGGGCAGGAGGAGAAGGAACTACTCGAGCCCGGGTTCTGACTTATGGCGTTCTGGCGGCGCGCCTGTCAGGAATTAAAACTAATCCTGGGCTCAAAATCCGGGCAAACGGATTTTACAACCTGCGGCAAATCAGGTCGCATGCCCAATTCCTCTTTAATTACTATGGCTTGGTACTGGACGGAAGCCGACTACCCATATCCTTGCAGGTTCCGTCTGCGCGGAAAACGGCTGGATAATGAGCATCCAACCCCCAGGGTCGGCTCCCGAAAACATTAGGCTTGGATCGCGGGATTAACATCTCGAAAGTTTGTTAATTCATTAGTCTTGCAAAAGACGGACAACCTGCTTGCGCAGCCGCGATCCTTAACCCAGGTTATATAAGACAAATCTATGCTTAGTTGCGTCTTTTGTCAATGGGTTTTTATAATGCTAAAATTAGTTCACCCGCCAAAATTTTGCGGGAAGTTTGGGAAAACATACGGTACTGTTTTTAGATAATTAGGTTTGCCTGACTGTTCGGGCAAAATTTAGGTGGGTAAATGATCTCTTATTTAAAAGGCGTAATCTTAGAAAAAGGTTTGACTTATATTATCCTCGAAAACCAGGGGATTGGCTATAAGGTTTTTGTGACGCCGGAAATTTTGGAAAACAAGATTGGCGGTACAGTAGCTTTATATACCTATATGAAGGTCAGCGATGACGGGCAGAGCTTGTTTGGGTTGCCGGATTTTTCCAGCCTGCAGTTTTTTGAACTTTTAATTACGGTTTCCGGAGTCGGGCCAAAAGTCGCGCTGGCTATTTTATCGTCAGCCCCTGCCGATGCCGTGCGCCAGGCCATTGCCAACCAGGACGCGGGGGTGTTTACCAGAATTTCCGGAGTGGGGCTTAAGACCGCGGAGAAGATCATCGTCGAACTCAAAAGTAAAGTTGGCTCGCTCTCCGGCAGTTCACCTGCGGCAAGCAGTGAAGTTTTTGACGCCTTGTTGGCTTTGGGCTACAACCAGCGCGAAGTCCGGGAAGTTATAAATAAAATTGACAGCTCAAAGCCCCAAAGTGAACAACTGAAGCAATCACTCAAGATGTTAGGAAAACATTAGGTGCTCCCATCCCGGAATTTTTTGTACAGGCGTCAATAATAGGCGACAAAAAATATCCGGGATCCAGAACAAAACCCGTGCCTGGATCTCCGCCGCCGCTAAAGCTTTGGCGGACGGGCCGGATATTTTTCAGAGAACCATGATCTGCCACTGAAAAATTCCGGGATGGAACACTTTCTTACGCTATGAACCTTACAGAATTATCATCTTCCGATAAAGAATCTTATAACCGCTTTGTGGCAGAAAGCCCAAGCGGCAGTTTTTCGCAGAGCTGGGAGTGGGGAGAATGGCAGTCAGCCCTTGGACGGCAAGTTAAAAGGTTAAAGTGGAAAGCGGAAAGCGGGGAAACCGCCGCTGTTATCCAGCTTATTAAAATGCCGTTGCCTTTCGGCAAATATTATTTGTACGCGCCGTACGGATGGGTTACCGGAAAAATCGGAGAATCCAACTTCGCCAAGGCTACGTCGGACAGGTCGGAGAATCGGAGAATCGGAAATCTGATAATTGAGAAGTTGAGGGAAAAATTTAGAGATTCGGTTTTTATCCGTGTTGAGCCAAAATTTGACCTCCGACCTCCGACCTCCGACCTCCGACTTAAAAAAACCGTTAATATTCAGCCGGCTAAAACGTTACTAATTGACCTTACAAAATCCGAAAACCAACTCTTGGCCGAGATGCATCATAAAACCCGCTATAACATTAAAGTAGCGCAAAAACACGAAGTCGAAGTTAAGGACGAATTTGATGTTTCCGTTGGACATGGGTTATTTTTTGACGAAGCATTAAAACTGATTTTGGAAACATCAAGGCGCCAAAAATTTAATACTTTTCCGGTTTCCTATTATAAAAAATTGGCGGATTTTTTTACTCTCCATAACCGCGGCGATCTAAAACTCCATATTTACAAAGCCGTTTTTTCCGCCGGAGGCGGATCCGCTTCTGGCGAACAGAACCAACTTCTGGCCGCCGCTATCATGGTGGATTTTGGCACCACCCGGACATTTTTATTCGGCGGATCGTCCTATAACCATAAAAATGTCATGGCGCCGTATCTGCTGCATTGGCAGGCCATGCTGGATGCCAAAAATTTAGGCTTGAGTGCTTACGATTTCTGGGGCGTGGAAACCTCGGTCGGGGATGTGCCCGGTTTTGTGCGTTTTAAACTGGGCTTTGGACCGCAGTCCGGCTCCGGCATCCTGCAATACCCGGGCGCTTACGATTTGATTAACAGCAGGTTCGGCTACTGGGTTTATAAGCATATGCGCAGGTTAAACCGGGTTTTAAAAAAATCTTCAGCCTAAGCTGAAGATTTTTTTACCATTAAAGCGGAAATAGTTTTGTTTTTTCCCTGCTTTGCCAGCAGCCCGGCCTTAACCAGGAGGCGCAGAGTGTTTTTGCGCCTTCTGGTAGAGTTATTGTCGGCCGATGATAAAGCTGTCGCGGTTTCAATGGCGGAAAAATCAAACCTGTAACCAAACTGCCGCTCCAAAAATTCCGCCTGCCTGGCGCAATCAAGCAGTCCGCTTTTTTGGGGGCTTTCCGGAAAATCAAAATTAAGTTTTACTTGCCAAACCGCCAAGACTTCCAGCTTATCCAAGGTGAGGCCGATGTTGCTGAAAATAGCCTGGAGCATGCTGTCTTTGGGCGCGGTTTTGAGCAGGGCGCCCAAAAGCATCAGGCTCCCGACTTTATGGTCGCGCAATTTTACGGCCAGGGCAAAAGCTTCAAAAGGAATTCGCGTTATGGTTTCCCCGCCGGACGGTTGTTTGAGTTTTAAATAATTGTCCAGTAAGATTCGCGCGTCTTCCGCTTTGGCGCCCAAGCGCTTAAGCAGTTCCTGCACCGACAGTTCCTTGAGCAGGGCCAAAAAAATTTCTTCAAGTTCCGGTTTGCCGCCGCGTTTTTTTGCCAAGCGGAAACTTTGCTTCCAGGCGTCTTTGGCGCTTTTGCTGAACAGGCTGTAAATGTCTATGGTTGAATTTTCGGACGCGCCAAGATTAAGGAGTTGGTTTTTCCGTCCCGACAAAAACCTTTTTAACCATTTTACCCTGTTCGTAAGGCCGCCGTCAGTTTGGCCGGAAAAAATCAGCCTGCGGTTTTCCCAAACCCCTTCCAAAGCGCCGCCGGAAATTTTTTGGTATTGAATTTGCATTTTTGTGTCAAATTTGTGTCAAAGAAGATGGATTCTGTCTGCTGTATTATAGAATAATTGCTTAATTTTGGCTATTTTGTCAAAATAAGTCTATGGATTCCTTCAAAAGCCTGTTGCCGCGGCCTTTGTTAAAATTTATTCGCCCCTATTACCACGGTTTAACAGCCCGAGCCGCGGGTTTTTATTATGGGCGCCCGAGCGGAAAAATGATTGTCATTGGCATAACCGGTACTGTGGGTAAGTCAACCACGGCGGCTATGCTGGCGCATATTTTAAACGGAGCGGGAACGCGGACGGGTTATATTACAACGGTGGAATTTTTTGATGGGCAGAACATAAACATCAACAAGCACGGCTTGTCCATGCCCAATGAAATTTTGCTGCAGCGGCAATTGCGTACTATGGCAAAAAATAAATGCCAAGCCGCGGTTATTGAATGTACTTCCGAAGGACTGGAACAAAACCGCCATTTGGGGATTAATTTTGACATAGCTTTGTTTACGAACCTTTCACGCGCGCACCTGGATTCCCACGGCAGTTTTGGCAACTACCAGGCGGCCAAAGGGAAATTGTTCGGGGCTTTGGGAAAAGCCCGGAAAAAAAGTTTTTTCCCGAGAAAAATAATCGGCGTGAATCTGGATGACGCGATGTCCGGTTATTTTTTAAGCTTTCCCGCCGATAAAAAATTCGGCGTCAGCTTTGGCAATGTCGTGGCGCGGGACGCGGACAAAGTTTTTAACGCCGGGTTGGTCAGGATGGCGCCGCCGGCGGAATTTACCATTGATGGCGTGCCTTTTGTGGTTGATTTACTGGCTGAATTTAACGCTAAAAACGCCGGCTTGGCCGCCTCGTGCGCGGTTATGCTGGGAGTGGATTTGGCCAAGTCCGCGGAACTGCTGAAAAGCTTCCGTGGCGCTCCCGGCCGCATGGAAATGGTGAAAAATAATCTGGGTTTCGGCGTAATTGTGGATTACGGCTGCGAACCGATATCCATTAAAAGCTCGCTTGAGGCGGCCAGCCTGTTTCCCCACAACCGATTGATCCACGTCTTCGGCTGCACGGGCGGCCATCGCGATGGTTCCAAAAGATTCATTTTCGGCAAAACCGCGGCCCAGTTTGCCGACTATATTATTGTGACCAACGACGACGTCTACGGCTCAGACCCGGCGGAAATCGCGGCAAATATAGAGCAGGGAATTAACAGCTTTAAATTAAGGAAACCGCCGTACGAAATAATTTTAGACCGGCGCGCCGCCATCGCCCACGCCTTAAAAATTGCCCAGGCAAACGACATTGTGCTAATTACCGGCAAAGGCAGTGAGCAGTTTTTGGTCTTGCCCGGCAATAAACGGATTGAGTGGGATGATCGCGATGTGGCGCGGGAAGAATTAAATAAGCTAACATCGGCGTCATCCTGAGTCCCGAGTGCATCCGAGGGACGAAGGATCCCTTAAATTTGTAAGATCCTTCGGTCGGATGCGCTCCCTCAGGATGACGCCAGACCGGCATGATACTATACATAGACGGAACAGATTTTAATAAAGTCACTTTTGGGGTTTTTGACGGTAAAGAAACCGTAAAAAAATTTTACAAAATCGACCCCCATAAGTCCCATCAGGTTTTGGCAAAGCTTGGTGAATTTTTACGGAAATCTAAAATCTCAAATCCTAAATCTAAAATTAGAAAGATTATCGTAAACAAAGGCCCTGGTTCCTACACCGGCGTGCGCATGGGCGTTGCCCACGCCCTGGCTTTGGGCTTTGCCTGGAACGTGCCGGTAAAAGCTGTGGCTAAAGATAAGTTTGACCGCGAGTATATATGTTAACAGATTGCTTCGGCCGCGCTCGCAATGACAACGCAGCGGAGTCGTGGGGTATTGCAAAAAAAGCGCAATAATAAAAACACCAAAGTCTTTTGCTTTGGTGTTTTTATTCTTTTAATCTAAACAAAGATATTGTCACAATAAGCATCCCGACCAGCCAAATAGCAAGGACTAAAATATTTTTTCCAATAACCGCGAAATTAAAAGGGTATAAATAGGCCTGGCGCAGGCCGTCGGCCAGGTAGGTTATGGGTAAAAGTTCCGCGAAAATTCTTAAGCCGTGGGGCAACAGGCTAATGGGATAAAAAATATTTCCCAAAAAAGTTAAAGGCAGCCCGATGCCCGTGGTTATTGGCGCGGCCGTGTCGTACGATGTGGCGTAGTTGGCTATCAATAGTCCGACCAGCAGGAATATTGAGCCGCCTAAAAATACCAGTATTATAGTGGAAACAATATTGCCGGAGAATTGGGCGTGGAAAATAGCCATACCGATTAAAGTAAGAATTATCACCTGGGAAAAAATAAGCACCAGCCGCGCGCCGACTACGGCAATAATCAGCTGCCACATTTTTAGCGGGGTTACCAAAAAACGTTTGATAACGCCCAGGGCTTTTAAGTCCGTCATCCAGTAAGCCAGGCCGTAAATCCCGCCCTGCATAATAGTCATAGCTAAAATTCCGGGCAAAACGTAATTGGAATAACGCAGTTGTGGGTTAATCGCCGCGCCAATGGGCAAAACCGACAGGCCAATGTAGATGACCGCCGGCATAATAATCGTCCAAAAAACTCCGCTGGTGTTGCGGATTATAATTTTAAGATGGGCAAGAAAGAGTTGATAGAGGGGGTTCATAGAAAATAGTGATTAGGCAATAGGCAATAGGGGCGCACTACCATTTTTGTTCAGCCGATTTGGTGTTTCTTATAAGAACAAATAGTATTTTTTGTATTTCTAATAATAAATTTTCTGCTTCTGTGTAGTCAACAGCCGGATATTGATCTTTTGCAATAATGATTTGAGTTTCCAGTTCTGCGGCCGATGCATAAGCAATCGAAAGAAATCGGGCGAATTCAAGTTTGTGGTTTCTTGCCCAGCCTTCCGCAATATTAGATGGTATGGAAATCGCTGAGCGCTGCATCTGGCTGGAAAGATTATATAACTCCATTTTAGGAAATTCTTTACAAATCTTGTAAATAATCTTCACAAGGATTATGGACTTTTGCCATGCTATTAAATCTTTGTAACTTTGAATTTGCATATGCTATTGCCTAATCCCTATCGCCTATTTGCTATTCCTGGTATTCTCTGCCTGTTAATTGCAAATAAACATCTTCAAGGCTTGCGGTTTTTACGGTAAAGCCGCTGAAAGTAATTTTAGAAGCTTTAAGTTTTTCTATTACCGAGGCAACTTTATCCAAGTTCTCAATATCAATAATGGTTTTCGGGGCCTGGCTGTAAACTTTTTTAACCCCAGTTATGGATTTGAATATTTCGGCGTCGCAGTCATCGCTGGTTAAAAAACTAACCTGCACAGTGCCAGAAAGCTGTTCAATAAGTTTCCTCGGTTCGTCTATTTTTAAAATTTCGCCGTGGTCCATAATAGCCACGCGATGGCATAAAAACTCCGCTTCTTCCATGTAGTGGGTGGTCAGGACAATGCTGATTCCGCGGGCGTTGATTTTTTTTACCAAATCCCACAAATTCCTGCGCGCGGCCGGGTCCAGGCCCGTGGTCGGCTCATCTAAAAATAAAATTTCCGGCCGGTTAACCAAAGAAGTAGCAATCGTAAAACGCTGCTTTTGGCCGCCGGACAGGTTTTTAACCTGTTCGTTTTCTTTTTCTTGTAGGTCTACGAGCTTTAGCAAATCGAGTTTCTTGTAGCGCAGGCCCGTGGCCTGCTTTTCCTGCTTGGGCAGGCCGGGGGCCTGCGCTACAGGGCTATAAAGCGACGCAAATAAATCTAATAATTCCCCTAAGGTTAAATAGGGGAGATAGTCGGCCGATTGCAGCTGCACCCCAATGCGTTTTTTTATTTCATCGGCTTGCGTTATGTTGTTAAAACCTAAAACGGTTACCAAGCCATCAGTCTGCCGTTTTAGGCCCTCTATAATCTCCAAAGTCGTAGTCTTGCCCGCCCCATTCGGCCCCAAAATCCCAAAAATCTCGCCCTTCCCAACAAAAAAAGACGTACCCTTAATGGCTTCCAAACTTTTCCCCTTGGCCAGCGGATAGCTTTTCTTTAAATTTTGGATTTCAATAACCTTGTCCATAGCTATGGCTGAATTATAGCATTTTTAAAACCGTTGTTAAATTGGCCATAGCTATGCACTTTACATAAGGTAAACGTTCGTATACTATATAAGAAGGGGTAAGTATAAGTTCTCCCGGATAACTTACAAGATAAAATAAATGTATCAAAAAAATTTTGACGGCTGGAACAAAGAAAAGAAAAATTTAGAGATAATCGCTCCGGACACTCTACCCTTTCATGAAAGAGAAATTTGGTGGTGTAGTATTGGAGTTAACTTGGGTGATGAACAGGACGGAAAGAACGATTTATATGAAAGGCCTGTTTTAGTAGTAAGGAAATTTAACGCAAAGTTGGCATGGGTCTTGCCAATGACAAGCAAAGAAAAAATCGGTATTTATTATCACGGTCTTGAATATCAGGGAAATCTGTATAGCGTCATCCTGTCCCAGCTCCGGCTGGTAAGCGTAAAAAGGTTTAGAAGACTTGTTAGAAAAATATCCCCAGCTCAGCTTCAAGCCATAAAACAAAAGCTTGGAGGTTTATTAGGTCTATAAAAAACGGCTCCCTTTCGGGAGCCTCGGTTGGCCTAGTGACCATTTGTATAAACAGTTTAGCAGTTTTAATATATTTGTCAACGGCCTCGAAATTTGTAAAAACTATGAAATTATCCTAAAATAAGCCTAACAATTAAATTTTCCTAATAAAACTTATGCCAAACACAATTAAGGAAAAGTCTATTTTTGAACAATTTACTGGAAAATACGCCCTTTCCAAGACTTTAAGGTTTGAGTTGAAGCCGGTTGGAAACACTTTAAAAATGTTGGTGGAAAACCGGATAATTGAAAAAGATAAATTAGTAGCGGAAAATTATAAAAAAATAAAACCATATTTGGACGAAGTACATCGTCGTTTTGTAATAGATGCCTTGATGGCCCCTGAAATGGATTTTAAGGAATTTTATGAGCTGTTTACTAGTAGCAATTTAACTGGGTTAAAAGGTAAAGTGAATCCGTTTAGTAAAGAAAAAGAGAATCTACGTAGAGAGGTTGTTGAATATTTTAAAATCGCTGGTGATAAGTGGAGAGAAAAATATACGGCCGATGGTGTAAAATTTGCTGAAAATTCGACGGACTTTAAATTTCTGTTCAAAAAGGAAATTTTGGATATCTTAAAGTCTCAAGAGATTAAAAATAAAGAAGCGGTAGCTTTGATCGATTCTTTTAAAAAATTTGCAACTTCTTTGGGAAATTTTCGTCAAAGCAGAGAAAATTTGTATAGCGATGGCGCTGAAGATACGGCAATTGCTAATCGTATTATAGATGAAAACTTAACCATTTTTTCCAAAAATAAGGAGCTGTTTGATAAATATTATAAAGGTCAGCTACAAGGCGATCTGGCATTTAGCGAGGAGGATTTAAAAATATTTAATTTGGATTATTATAATAACTGTTTTTTGCAATCTGGTATTGATGTCTATAATAAAATAATTGGCGCAGATAAGGAAGCTGGCGGCGTTGGAGCTAAGGGCTTGAATCAAAAAATTAATGAATATAGGCAGAAACACAAAGAAGAAAAATTGCCATTATTTCAGGCTTTGTATAAGCAGATTCTAAGCGAGAAATCTGCCCAAGAAGTTGGTAGATTAATTATTGAAGACGATGATAATTTATTAGACACACTAAACGAATTTGAAAGAGAAAATAATGAAGTTATCCCAGAAATTGAAAAATTATTTAAATCGTTGCTCATAGATAAAGCCCCTTTTGATTTATCGGGAATTTATGTAAACGGACAAGCTTTTAATACAATAAGCTATAAATGGTTTAAAAATGGTGAAATTTTTAAACAAGCCGTTATAAATATTGTTAATGAAGAAAAAAAGAAAAAAGATATAAAAGATAATTTACCGGATTTTGTTAGTTTTATGGAAATTAGCAATGCACTGGAAACATTACGCTATATAAAAAACGAAGATCTTTTTAAGGAAGAATATATTAAAACTAAGACAATCGATTCCACGCAAAGTCATTTGCATAATTTTTACAACATTTGGCTCAGTGAATTTTATCAACTATTAAAGATTTATCAAGAAGCAAATAAAGAGCTTGGGTTATTATTGAAACAAAAGTGGAATAAAACCCCACAGTCTTTGGAAATTGTAAAGCATTATGCCGAAGCGGTTTTAAGCTTATACCGTATGGTAAAATATTTAGCTTTAGAAAAAGGGAAGAAGAAAATTGCAGATATAAAAATTGAAAGCAATTTTTATAATTCATTTAATGATATATACCATAATTGGGCAGCCTTTAAATATTATGATGCTTTACGTAATTTTTTGACAAAAAAAATATTTTTGACCAGAAAGGTTAAGTTGAATTTTGATAAAGGGAATTTATTAGATGGCTGGTCTGAAAATGATGCCGGCGCGGCTCAATTTTGTGGTTTTATTTTCAAAAAGCATAAAAAGTTCTTTCTGGGAATTTCTGATGACCCAGGATTATTTGAAAGGCAGAAGTATCCAGAAGCTTTTACTGCATTTGAAAAAGGAGCACGATATGAAAAAATGGTCTACAAGCAGCTCAAAACCACAAGTCTTTTTGGAAGTAGTTATAAAGGCATGTTTGGCTCAACTTTCAAAGACGACAAGAAGCTTATGTCTGAGAAAAAATTGTTGGAAAGGATTAACAAAATTCTGCTGACTAAAATATCAAAGTTCCCAGAGTTGCAAAGTCTTGTTAGTAAAACATATGTCGCCACCAAGGACTTACTGGCTGATTTGGAATTGGTTAATACTTACGAACTTGATTTTGAACAGGTTAGTCAAGTTTATGTAGAGCAGGGGGTATATATTAGAACAAATAAAAAAACTAAAGAAACGGCAGATAAACATTTATATTTGTTTGAGATTTATTCAAAGGATTTTGCTAAAAAATCATCCGGTAAGGAAAACCTGCATACCACATACTTCAAACTTTTATTTGATAAACAAAATTTGAACGATTTGGTCTTTAAATTAAGTGGTGGAGCTGAAGTTTTTTTCCGGCCAAAATCACTTAAGTCTGTTGTTGATAAAGAAAGGAAAACTAAAATTGATGTTATAGGGAACAAAAGATACACGGAAGATAAAATATTACTTCATCTACCCATATCATTAAACGCAAATAGTGGCGCTATTACACCTAAAAATTTTAACATAGCAGTTAATAAGGAGTTGGTACAAAATAAGATTAATATTATTGGTATAGACCGAGGTGAAAAACACTTGGGTTATTATTGTATATTGGATGGCGAGGGTAATATTATTGAAAATGAGCATCAGAGTCTAAATGTAGTTAATGGTATTTCTTATCACCAAAAATTAGACGAAAGAGAAAAACAACGGAAACAAGCTCGGTTAGACTGGCAGGCCATAGCAAATATCAAAGAACTCAAAGAAGGTTATGCTTCCCACGCCGTTAAAAAGTTATGCGATTTAGTTATAAAGTATAATGCTATTGTGATATTTGAGGATTTGAATAGTAAGTTTAAACGCGGGAGAACAAAAATAGAAAAACAGGTTTATCAAAAGTTAGAATTGGCATTGGTAAAAAAGTTGAATTTTTTGGTACTTAAACACGCTCAAGAGGGTGAATTCGGTCATCCTTTAAAAGCTTTTCAGCTAACTTCTCCAATACAAAGTGTTCAGAATCTTTCCGGACAAACGGGTGTGATATTCTATACGGCCCCAGCTTATACTTCTACCACCTGCCCAAACTGTGGTTTCCGTAAAGATGCGCGGCTAAAGACTGTTTTCGAAAATGTTGAAAAATCAAAAGAGTTAATCCAAAATTTACGGATCCAGTACGAGGTAAAAAATAATAGGCTCGCTTTTACTTATAAGATTGCTGACTTCAGTAATGAAAAACCATCAGGGAAAAACGAATGGACTTTATATTCAGACGTTATTCGCTATAAGACTAGCCCTAGAATTGAAAATGGAGAAAAGCGTTATATTACTAATAGCTATCAAATTACAGAAAGGTTTATTGAATTATTTGACGAATCCAAGATTGACTGGCGTGGAAAAGGGGATATAACAGACGCGATAATTAATGCTAATTTGACGGCGCAATTTTATAAAAACTTTTTATTTTATTTTGGCCTATTGCTATCTATTCGTAATAGTTCTGAAAAGGATGATGATTTTATACAATGCCCTGTTTGCAGTTTTGATAGCCGTAATCCTAAAGATGCTAATCTTAGTCTGGCAACAATAATAAACGGAGACGCAAATGGAGCTTATAATATAGCTCGAAAAGGTTTATATATGATTAATAAAATTAGAGATGCCGCGAAGGCCAAAGGCGGCGCAGATAAATTGGTTTATAAAGACTTATTTGTTAGTTTATCAGAATGGGATTCCTTTGTTCAGAAATAAAAAATAAATGGAAAATTACATACAAATTTCCAAAATAAATGACTTTCTTTACTGTCCTTTGTCTTTATATCTGCATACAATATATGAGAATTTTGACCAGCGGGGATATCACGAAACTGCGCAGGTGGCGGGGAAGTTGGTGCATGAAAATATAGAAGATGGGACTTATTCCAGCGCTAAGCGATTTGTTCAGGGGATAGATGTATATTGCGAGAGGTATGGTTTGATTGGCAAGATCGATATATATGACCAAACCGGAAAAACTTTAATAGAGCGCAAAAATAAAATTAAAAACATTTATTTGGGTTACAAATACCAGCTTTACGCGGAAATGTTTTGTATGGAAGAAATGGGGTATAAAGTAGAAAAAATGTTTTTACACAGCCTTTCCGATAACAAACGTTATGAAGTTGGCTTGCCAAGCGCGGAGGAAATTTTAGAATTTGAACAAACGTTGCAAAAAATGAGAAGTTTCAGCCCCAAGGATATTACCGAACATTCATGCGCCCATTGTCAAAATAATATTTACAGCCCATTAGCTTGGAACTAACTTATGCTAACTTTGCCGGATTTAAAAGCCAAGCAGATTTTATTTGTCCAGACCGAACACGGAGCTAAAAACCGGTTGTTCTTTAAAAATGAAAACGTGGTTTTTGAAAAAGAGGGAAAAATTATAAACCAGGCTTCGTGCCACCGCATTTTGGCTATATTCGTAATCGGGGACTTTTCTTTTACCTCTGGTTTAGTAAAAGAGTGCCGCAAGCGGGCGGTTTCCTTATTTTTTTTGGGTAATAATTTTGGGTTATACGGCGCCCTTAACGCGCGGGCAGAGGGAAATTATATGCTTAGGTCAATGCAATACACTATGCCCGAGGAAAAAGAGTTTAGGATGGCAAAAAAATTGGTAGCAAATAAAATGGAAAACCAGTTTAGGTTATTAGATAGGGATTTGAACGTTGAAGCTGGGATTGCAGAATTTTTAGCGCAGGTCGTTAATGCCAGAAATCCTGAAGAGTTATTGGGACTGGAAGGAAATTTTAGCCGAGTATTTTTTGGAGAATATTTTGGGAAAATTGGCTGGCTTAGACGTATGCCGCGGGTAAAACCCGATATCCCTAATTTTTTATTGGATATGGGCTATACTTTTTTATTTAACTTTATTGATTCGCTTTTATTGCTGTTTGGCTTTGATACCTACAAAGGGGTCTATCATAAATTATTTTTCCAGCGGAAATCACTAACCTGCGATATCATTGAGCCATTTCGCTGTATTATAGAAAAACAACTTATAAAATCCTACAACCTCAAGCAAATAGATAGTAAAGATTTTTCTGTTGTAGGCAGAAGATATGTTTTAGATTATCAAAAAAGCCAAAAGTACGGCAAAATTTTTATGGAAGCAATTATGGACAATAAAGAGGCTTTATATTTATTCACCCAAAAATTTTACAGGTCTCTTATGCATAGCGGCGGCGAGTTTCCTGACTTTAATATTTTAAACAAAGAGGTTCAATAATATGATTTTAGTTTCTTACGATTTTGCCGACGACAAAACCAGGACAAAATTCAGCAAATTTTTAAAGAAATTTGGCCGCAGAATTCAGTATTCGGTTTTTGAAATAAAGAACAGCCCGCGCGTATTGACAAACATTTTAAAAGAGATAGAATTGGTATATAAAAAGCAGTTTACCAATAGCGATAGTATTGTTATTTTTCCAGTTTGTCTGGTCTGTCAAAAAAAAGTCATTCGTTATGGCTATTCGGCTAACGAAGAGAAAGATGTGTTAGTCTTTAAATAAAAATGTACCTTAAAAATTAAACAAAATACCTAAAGGTATAAGTTTAAATATAGATTTGAAAACCTTGGTCTTTATTTTTTGGCCACTTATGTTTAAGCCAAAAAGTCGTAACAATTTATTTGTTATTTGCATTCTTTTTGGCTTAAACTAAAACAATTCGGACTCAAATCCATATATAAAATTTCTACTTTTGTAGATGTAGCCCACATCTTCCACAAAGAATATACTCAAATCCATATATAAAATTTCTACTTTTGTAGATGGAATGCGGCGACTTGGTTATTCCCCCTCAAATCCATATATAAAATTTCTACTTTTGTAGATCTGTGCTTGTACGCCGTTCCATAAAACTCAAATCCATATATAAAATTTCTACTTTTGTAGATCAAAGTCCCGGCGCCAGTAGTAATCCTCTGATCTGTCCTGGCTTTCCCGTACCACTATGCATGAGAGGTTTTAGAGGGTAAAATACAATTAATTGTAACCCTGCTAAAACCATTATGAATTATGTAAAAAAATATGTCTACAAGCGTAGCAGCAAATTAAATTCTAAGATTAAACATTCAGCCCAATTTAAGTTTAACCTGGTACTGGAAAGTTTTAAACAATCGGAAGTTACAGCACTGGCCAGGAAGCATAACTTAGCTCCCAACCAAATTTCCACCTGGCGCAGGCACTTCCTGGACAACGGTCCCAGCATCTTTGAACTCAAAGCAGATAAAACTACAGAGCAAGCAAAACAACAAATTCGTGATCTGGAATCCTTACTGGGAAAAAAGGAAGTGGAAATTAACTTACTTAAAAATTTTTTAGACAGTCAGGGGTAAGCAAGCTTTGCATCGCCGAATACTGTCGCAAGTTTGCCGGCCAGGATGGAATTGGGATTAATCAAATCTGTAAACTCTTTAATATCAGTAAGGACACTTACTACCACGCCTGTGATAAAACCCAAAAGTTTGAAATTGCCCATAAACATTTAAAAGCAGTCTTTGTCAAAGTCATAAAAGATAATTCTGGTTATGGAATAAGAAGGCTTTACTATGAGCTGAACGATAACAAGCGCATTACTATTGGCCGAGATAAAGTGGCTAAATTAAGCAACCTTTGGGGCCTTAGTCTACCTAGAAATATTAAAAAGAATAAAGATACTTTTATTCAAAAAACTTTAAATGCTTTAGGAGATAAAGCCAACTTACTTTTAAAGGCTAATATCACCAAACCCTTGCAGGCCGTTACTTCGGATATTACGGAGTTGAAGTTCAAAACCGGAAAAGCTTACTTGTGTGTACATAAGGACAACTTAGGGGAAGCAGTTTACGGATACGATATTGATGACAACATGGAAGAAACTTTAGTCTTAAATTCGTTTTGCAGCGCTTTAAAAACTATCAGCCGACTCCCACCTTGTCCCAAACTGTTAAAAAGATTATTTAAGAAAATGATTTGGCATCAGGACAGGGGCAGTCAGTATACCGGTTACAGTTATGTGGAAGCGATACTGGGACACGGCAAGATATCTTTTTCCAAGCCTGGCACTCCAACGGACAATCCAGGACAGGAATCTTTCTTTGGCAGGTTTAAGACTGAGCTGCAAAGCGAGATATCTGAGCTGACCAATTTAACCGAAGTTATTAAGTTTGTAAAGAAGAAAATTAACTACTATAATTATAGAAGATTACACAGCAGCATCGGCTACAAACCGCCGATGGCCTACACCAAGACCGCTCTAAAACCTCTCATCAAAAACGGTCGAAGTGGTACGGTATAATCAGAGCAGTTCACTCAAATCCATATATAAAATTTCTACTTTTGTAGATATTCCAGTCCTTTCCGTACAGGAACTCTCAAATCCATATATAAAATTTCTACTTTTGTAGATATGTTATAATATTATAAGAATCTAAAACTCAAATCCATATATAAAATTTCTACTTTTGTAGATACGTGAATGATTTATACATAAAAAATACTCAAATCCATATATAAAATTCTCTATGTGTTTGTAAATAATAAGCACCACTAAAAGAAGGTATTGCCTTTATTTTAAAGTAACCAAAAAATATCAGAGCCATCTTTTATTCCCCTGTGGATTAACTGTTTGAGGTTTGTGGGTAAGTGTGGTAGTATGGATGTATAAAGATATCGGGTTTTAAGGATTTTGTTCCGGTAGAATCGGGACTTGACAAGTTTTGGTTGACGAGTATAATCAAAATATGCACAATGTTGTAAGCCTATAAGCCTTTGTGGATCGGCCCTTTTTGCGTTCCCCGCAAATTTTTTTGCGTTGGCTGGAAAAATATTTATGCTTTTAAATAAAGTAAATTTTTTTCCAAAACCCATCAATTATTAAAAAATAGCGGGATGCGTGTAAAAAGGGAATGTTTTGTGTCCTCAATCCATGATTTCGGGAAGATAGAGAACATAAAATATTCCATAAAGGACTTCCGTGTTTTATCTAAAAATATTGATATTATTGATGAAACCCCCAAAGAGGGCTTGTTTAATTACTTTGTTATTTTTTTCCGCTGTTTTCCGGTGTAGTATGACTACATCTCCAAACATCCTCAAAAAATGCCTAGTACTTGACCAAGCACGGAAGTCCTTACCGACTCACATAGCAAGGTTTAGTTTTTGCTTTAATTAAGCCAAAATAGTGCGTTTTGGCTGAAAGTTCATACTTAATGGCCACTAAATCAAAAGAAATTACCACCAAAACCTGGGTGGAAGAATTCCCCGCGCGCAAATTTTTTACCAAGCAGCACGAGACCGCGCTGTTGCCCAATTTAATAGAGGTCCAGTTGAACTCTTACCGCTGGTTTGTGGAAAAAGGCTTAAAGGCGCTTATTGGCGAAGTTAACCCTATCCGCGATTTTACGGGCAAGAACCTGGAGCTGTTTTTTGGCGACTATTTTTTTGACAAACCCAAGTATGACGAGTTTACTTCGCGCGAACGCAACACCACCTACGAAGCTCCTTTGTACGTTTCGGCCAAGCTGGTCAATAAAATAAGCGGGAAAACCAAAACCCAGGATGTTTATTTTGGGGATTTCCCTTTACTGACGCCGCGCGGCACTTTTATTATCAACGGCGTGGAACGCGTGGTGGTTAACCAGCTGATTAAATCTCCCGGCGTGTTTTTCACCATGGAAAATATCCGCGGCAAAAACTGCTACGGCGCCAAAATTATCCCTAACCGCGGCGCCTGGCTGGAGCTGGATACCGATGCCGCCGGCGTTATCGGCGTAAAAATTGACCGCAAACGCAGAATTCCCATTACCGCCCTGTTGCGTGTTTTTGGCCTATCAAGCAACGAAGAAATTTTAACCAATTTTGCCGATATTGATACCGATCCGGACACCAAATACATTCAAAATACTTTGGAAAAAGACGCTTCCACCAACAGTGATGAAGGCTACAAAGAAGTTTACAAAAGAATCCGCCCAGGCGATTTGGCTACCGTAGATAATGCCAAATCCCTTATTTCCGGCATGTTTTTTAATCTGGAGCGCTATGATTTTTCAGACGTAGGCCGCTACAAATTTAACCAGCGTCTGTCCATAAAAGATAACGAAACTCCGCTGCTGACCAAAGAGGATCTGCTTGCCGTGGTGCGCGAAGTTATCCGTTTAAACAATACCCAGGAACCGCCCGATGACATTGACCACTTGGCCAACCGCCGCGTCCGCGCCGTGGGTGAACTTATCCAGGCCCGCTTCCGCGTGGGTTTGGTGAGAATGGCCCGCATTGCCAAAGACCGCATGTCCACTCTCACTGATCTTGACGCTGTAACACCCGCCCAACTGGTCCACGTGCGTCCGGTTGTGGCCACCATGCAGGAATTCTTTTCATCTTCCCAGCTTAGCCAGTTTATGGACCAGACCAACCCGCTAGCCGAACTGGAGCACAAGCGCAGACTGAGCGCTATGGGTCCCGGCGGTTTAAGCCGCGAACGCGCCGGTTTTGAAGTCCGCGACGTGCACCGTTCCCACTACGGAAGATTGTGTCCCATTACCACTCCGGAAGGGCCAAACATTGGACTAGTAGCCCACTTGGCCACTTACGCGCGCGTAAATGATTTTGGTTTTATAGAAACTCCCTACCGTTTTGTTAAAAAGAACGCCAAAAATGACGGCAAAGATTCTGTGGATGAAATTGCTTTTTATGATGTTAAAGATGCCAAGGGTAATGTTGTAGTCAAAGCCGGCCAAACTATCAGCCCGGCCCAGGCCAAAGAATTGGCTAAAAACGAACAGCTTTTGGAAGTCCGGATTAAAGCCCGGGCCACGGACAAAATTGTTTATATGGATGCTTTTGAAGAAGAGCATTTAATTATCGGCCAAAGCAATATTGAAATAGACGACAAAGGCTACTTTGTGCAGCCTCGCTCCTCGGTGCGCGTGCACTCCGTTCCGTCTATTTCCGAAACTTCGGACATAGATGCCCTGGACGTTTCCCCCAAGCAGATTATTTCCGTTACTACTTCCTTAATTCCCTTTTTGGAACACGACGATGCCAACCGCGCCTTAATGGGCAGCAACATGCAACGCCAGGCCGTGTCCTGCATTAAGCCGGACGCGCCTTTGGTAGGCACCGGCATGGAAGCCAAGAGCGCGCGCGACAGCGGCACGGTGGTCTTGGCCGAGGAAGACGGCGACGTAGTTTCCGTGACCGGCGAAAAAATTATCGTGGCCGGCGAAAAAGGCAAAAAGAAAGAATATCCTTTGCTGAAATTTTTGCGCACCAACTCAGCAACTTCCATTAACCAGATTGCCCGTGTTAACCGCGGCCAAAAAGTAAGCAAAGGCGACGTTTTAGCCGACGGCGCTTCCACCGAAGGCGGGGAATTGGCTTTGGGCCAGAACGTTTTGGTGGCGTTCCTTTCCTGGGAAGGCGGCAACTACGAAGACGCTATTTTGGTTAGTGAACGCGTGGTTCAGCAGGACCGCTATTCTTCCATTCACATTGATGATTTTAAAATAGATGTGCGCGACACCAAGCTCGGCCCCGAACAGGTTACCCGCGACATCCCCAACGTCGGCGATGAAAAATTAAAAGATTTGGACGAAAACGGCATTATCCGCGTTGGCGCCCAGGTTAAAGCCGGTGATATTTTAGTTGGAAAAATCACGCCCAAAGGCGAAACAGACTTAACGGCCGAAGAAAAACTGCTGCGAGTTATTTTTGGTGAAAAATCCCGCGACGTTAAAGACACGTCGTTAACCCTGCCGCACGGCGAATACGGAAAAGTAGTCAACATCCGCCAGTTTACGCGCGATGCCGGCGACAAACTCCCCAGCGGTGTTATCCGCTCTATTCAGGTATCGGTGGCCGTGCTTCGTAAAATCCAGGTCGGCGACAAAATGGCCGGCCGCCACGGCAACAAGGGCGTTATTTCCAAAGTCATTCCGCTGGAAGATTTGCCGTTTATGGCAGACGGAACTCCTGTCGATATCATCTTAAATCCTCTTGGCGTGGTGTCCCGTATGAACCTCGGTCAGATTCTGGAAACCCATTTGGGGATGGCCGCTTACAAGCTCGGTTATAAAATTGCCACCCCGGTACTGGACGGTATTCACGAAGACCAAATTAAGGCGGAACTTAAAAAAGCCGGCGTGCCCGAAGACGGCAAAGTTGTTTTGTTTGATGGCAAGACCGGCGAGCCGTTTGACGAAAAAGTTACGGTTGGCGTTATGTACTTTTTGAAACTTCACCACTTGGTGGATGACAAAATGCACGCGCGTTCCACCGGTCCGTACAGCTTAATTACCCAGCAGCCTTTGGGCGGAAAAGCCCAGTTCGGCGGCCAGCGTTTTGGGGAAATGGAAGTTTGGGCTTTGGAAGGTTACGGCGCTGCCCACACTTTGCAGGAAATGCTGACTATTAAATCTGACGATGTGGTCGGCAGAAGCAAAACCTATGAAGCTATTGTAAAAGGCGAACCGATTAAGAAACCGAATATTCCGGAAAGCTTCCGCGTTTTGGTCAAAGAACTTCAGTCGCTTTGTTTGGATGTAGAACTTCTCGGTAAAGACGGCGCGGTAAGCTCTGCCGCCGAAGAGCCGGAAATAATAGTCCCCAATATGCCGGCAATGATGCCCATGGCATCTGAAGCTTCTTTATTTGCCGATGAGCCTAAGAAGGATGGTAAGAAGTATAAGAAAGACAAGAAAAAATAAGCCGCTGAATTGTCGCTGATACGTACGCTGAATAGACGCTGAATCTAAGAGTTGTCATCCCGGATTTTTACGCCAAAGGATAATCATCAGCCGTAAAAAATATCTCCTCCAGAGGCTCTATAAATTAAATTGTTGTGGGCAAAAAAACGACCCGGTTCCGTCACCCGCCATCGCTTGGCGGAATTGACGGAACCGGGCGCGCAGCCGATGTACTGGCAGTTTGCGATGACAGCCTGTCATTTTTCCCGACGCAGTAGCTGAAACCAGGTAATGTTGACATTGTGGTATTGTGACCCTGAGGCAGCTGCTTTGTTCCTCTTCTTGTTGATCTCTTGCTCCAGCTTCCTAACCTGCTCCAAAGAAGTGATCTTTTGCGCCATTTTCACTTCATCATTGTAGGAGCCATTGAAATAATGGTCCCAGTAGGCGACGAAATATACGTACATACTCCTCCTTTAAACACCAAGTGTTCGGACACCCAAGAATACCAAAGAGAGAGAGAGTTTTGTAAAGGCCAGGTTTAATTTCAAATTTCCAATTACAAATTTCAAATAAAATCCTAATGTTTCAATTTTAAACTTTGACACTTGCCATTCATTTGAAATTTGATATTTGTAATTTGAAATTATATAAATAATGGATCCTGAAATAAATTCAGGATGACACACTATCAACTAATCACTTTCCCATATGTTCACCCAAACCGAAGATTTTAAAGGTGTAAGGCTGAAACTGGCTTCCCCGGATACCATTTTGCAATGGTCGCACGGAGAGGTTACCAAGCCGGAAACTATTAATTATAGAACCCAGCGTCCGGAAAAGGACGGGCTTTTTGACGAAAAGATTTTCGGTCCTATCAAAGACTGGGAATGTTATTGCGGCAAGTATAAGCGCATTCGCTACAAAGGCATTGTATGCGACAAGTGCGGCGTGGAAGTTACCAAGTCCTCTGTCCGCCGCGAGCGCATGGGCCATATTAAACTGGCCGTGCCCGTGGCCCACATTTGGTTTTTGCGCGGCGTACCCTCTCGTTTGGGTTTGATTTTGGATTTGGGCGTTATGGATTTGGAAAAAGTCGTCTACTTTGCCGCCCACATTATTACCAATGTGGACGAAGAAGCCAGAATGCAGACTGTGGAGCAGATTGAACGGGAGTTTAAGGGCAAGAAAAAGGAAATAGAAGACAAGTACGAAGCCCTGATTGCCAAAACCAAGACCCAGCAGAAGCCATCCAATAAAGATAAAGATTTGGCCGGAGCGGAAACTGACGCGGAAGTTACAAGACTCAAGGATGCCTGGAGCAAGGAGCTGGAAGGTTTGGAAAGCATACGGGATCAGGCCAGGAGCGAACTTAAATCCATCAAAAAGCATCAAATCATCAGCGAACTGCAATACCGCGACTTAAGCTTAAAGTACGGCCCGGTTTTTTCGGCCGGTATTGGCGCCGAGGGGATCAAGGGTCTTTTAGAAGAAGTTAACCTGGAACAGTTGCTGGCGGATTTGCAAACCCAGCTGCCCAACCTGGAAGGCCAGGCCCAGCGCAAGGTTTTAAAGCGTTTAAAATTAATAAAATCCCTGGTCCACGCCGGACTGCGCCCCGAATGGATGCTGATTTCGGCTTTGCCGGTTATTCCTCCGGATTTGCGGCCCATGGTCCAGTTGGATGGCGGCCGTTTTGCCGCGTCCGACTTAAACGATTTGTACCGCCGCGTTATTAACCGCAATAACCGCTTAAAAAAATTGCTGGAAATTAAGGCGCCGGAAGTTATTACCAAAAACGAAAAACGTATGCTGCAGGAAGCGGTGGACGCTTTAATAGACAACAGCATCCGCCACGGCAAAGAGGTAACTGCCTCCACCGGACAGAAACGCAAGTTAAGGTCGCTTGCCGACATGCTTAAAGGCAAACAGGGACGGTTCCGCCAAAACCTTTTGGGTAAACGCGTGGACTACAGCGGACGCAGCGTTATTGTTGTGGGCCCGCACTTAAAATTGCACCAGTGCGGTTTGCCCAAAATGATGGCTTTGGAATTGTTCAAGCCTTTTGTTATCAGCAAACTAATCGGCCGCGAATTCGCCCATAATGTCCGCTCCGCCAATCGTTTAATAGAACAGGGCAGGACAGAAGTTTATGATATTTTGGAAGAGGTTACCCGCGGACACTACGTACTGCTTAACCGCGCCCCGACCCTGCACCGTTTGGGTTTCCAGGCTTTCCAGCCGGTATTAATAGAAGGCAAGGCCATTCAGTTGCATCCGATGGTCTGTGCCGCGTTTAACGCGGATTTTGACGGCGACCAAATGGCCGTGCACGTGCCGTTAACCGAAGCGGCCCAAAAAGAAGCGCGGGAAATTATGGCCTCGGCCCACAACCTGCTTAAGCCTGCCAGCGGCGATCCGGTTATGACTCCGGACAAAGACGTGGTGGTGGGCTGTTATTACATTACCCGCATCCATCCCGGTATGAAAGGCGAAGGCAAGGTCTTTGCCAACCCCACCGAAGCTATTTTGGCTTACAACAACGGCTACGCGCATATTCAGGCTGCCATTAAAGTCAGGTTGCCTTTGGACAACGGCGAGAACGGAGAACTTACGGAAACTTCCGTTGGGCGGCTTATCTTTAATAAAGTCGTGCCCAGGGAATTTGGCTTTAGGAACGATAACTTTGACAAGAAGAAACTCCAAGCCCTGGTCCGCGAGGCGCACCGTTTGCTCGGCAATGAAAAAACCGCGGAACTGATTGACGAAATCAAGCGCACCGGTTTTTACTATATGAAAAAATCCGGGCTGTCCTGGGGTATGGATGATTTGCTGGTGCCTGAAGGCAAATATGAAATGCTAAAAATAGCCGACACCGAAGTTGAAGGTACTTACCAGCAATACCGCGAAGGACTGCTTACCGAAGAAGAGCGCAAAAACCGCGTGGTGGAAATTTGGGCCGATGTTTCGGAAAACATCGCCAAGTCGGTTGTCGGCACCGTTACCGAATACGGCTCGGTTAACTATTTTGTGTCCAGCGGCGCCAGAGGCTCGTTTTCGCAAATCACCCAGATGTCCGGAATGAAAGGACTGGTGGTTAACCCGGCCGGCGACGTTATTGAACTGCCGGTTAAAGGCAGCTTTAAGGAAGGCCTGGGCGTTTTGGAATATTTTATTTCCACTCACGGATCCAGAAAAGGTATGTCCGATACCGCTATGCGTACCGCCGATGCCGGTTATTTGACCCGCCGGTTGGTGGACGTGGCCCAGGACATTGTGGTTAACTCCGAGGATTGCGGCACCGAAGAGTACGATCTAATCACCCAGGAAGAAAGCCAGCGCATGAACAAACTGTTTGACCGCCGCTTGTTCGGCAGAGTTGCCGCCGAGGAAGTGAAAGATAAAGACGGACAGGTTATTGTGGAAAAGAACCACGGGATTGATGATTTGCAGGCCAAGGCCATTGCCGATACCGGTTCGCAGGAAGTTAAGTGCCGCAGCGTGCTCAAATGCAAGCTGCCCCGCGGCGTTTGCCGCATGTGCTATGGTTACGATTTAGGTTTTAACGATATGGTAAAAATGGGCGCCGCCGTAGGTATTGTGGCCGCTCAATCCATTGGCGAACCGGGTACCCAGCTGACTATGAGAACTTTCCACACCGGAGGTTCGGCCTCGGTAAAAGATATTACCCAGGGGTTGCCCCGCGTGGAAGAATTATTTGAAGCCAGAGAGCCCAAAGGTCAGGCCACGGTTTCGGAAATAGACGGACAGGTTTACATCAGCAAGCCCAACAACAAAGAACAGGTGGTCAGGATCCAGGGCGCGGATGTGGAAACGGATGTCTACGAACTTGGCAACGCGCAGTCATCCATTAAAGATGGCAGCCGCGTGGAAGCCGGGGAAGTTTTGTATGTGGATGAAAGCGGCAAGCAGATTAAGGCTAAAACAACTGGCCTGGTTGTCTTATCCGGATTTGGCACCGACAAAAGCAAAATCACCGTGGTGCACGAAAGCGACCAGGTCAAGGAATATATCATTCCCGCGGCTTTGTCTTTACTGGTTAAGGACCGCGACTTGGTGACCAAAGGCCAGCAGCTGACAGAAGGCAATTTAAACCCCGGGCAGATTATGGAACTTAAGGGTTTGGAAGCCGCGCAGAAATACGTGGTCAAGGAAGTCCAGGATATCTACGTTTCCCAGGGTCAGAACATCCACGACAAACATATTGAAGTTATTGTAAAACAAATGTTTTCCAAAATCCGCATTAATGATTCCGGCGACAGCGAATTTGTTTCCGGCGAAGTGGTGGACAAAGCCAAGCTCGGCGCCATTAACGAACAGTTGGTTTCCGCCGGCAAACGTCCCGCTACCACGGAGCAGCTGCTGATGGGTATTACCAAAGTCTCCTTAAACACCGATTCGTTTTTGGCCGCGGCCAGTTTTCAGGAAACCACCCGCGTGCTTATTGAAGCGGCTGTTACGGGAAAAACAGATTATTTGCGTGGCTTAAAAGAAAATGTCATCATCGGCAAACTCATTCCCGCCGGTACCGGTTACACCGACGAAATTGCCCGCCAAAACCTGCAAATAGAAGGCTCGGCCATGGAAGCAGTCGTCGAAGTAATGGAATAGAAAATTCTTAAAATCCCATCCTCTCAAAAGGATGGGATTTTAGTTTTATTTCTGTGGATAAATAATCAAAAAGTCTTCAATTCAAGCCATTTATGATTAGTTGACTATTGGTGAACGAAAGTATACTATTAAAATGCAGTAAAAACTAATATAATAAATTTATGCAAAAACAAAAATATTCTATAGCTTCGCTCTTTACAGGTTGTGGAGGATTAGATTTAGGCTTCACTGGGGGTTTTACGTTTTTAGGTAAAAAGTACTCCAAAAGAAATTTTGAGGTAAAATGGGCTAATGATATAGACGAATCAGCTTGTGAAAGTTTTAGAAAATATTTTAAGCACGAAATTATTTGCGGCAATATCACCGAAATTTTAGCCAACAAGCATTCCGGAACTATTTTTGATAGATCGCTGCCTCAGCATGTTGATGTTGTGCTTGGAGGTTTTCCTTGTCAAGATTTTAGCCACGCTGGTAAAAGAATGGGCTTTGAAGGTAAAAGAGGGGTTTTGTATCGCAGCATGGTAGAAGTAGTAAAGAGAACAACTCCACTAGTTTTTATAGCTGAAAATGTTAAAGGTTTGCTAACAATGGATAACGCTATAGAAACTATAGTAAAAGATTTTGAAGTTTTGGGTTACCATGTCCGTTATAAGCTTTTACTAGCAGCCGATTATGGAGTTCCTCAAAAGAGAGAAAGGGTTATTATAGTAGGAACTCGTAAAGACGCGCTACCTCCTTTTGATCACCCAAAACCTTTATTGAATAAAAATAACTGGGTTACTTTAAAAGAAGCGATTGGGGATTTGGAGAAAAAAGAGGAAGGAGCTTTACTAAATCATTATTGGTCCAAAGCTAAAAAGAATAAAGGTCAGGGTAATAACTTGGTTTCCGCTAATAAACCTGGTCCAACAATGAGAACAGAGCACCATGGCAATATTGAATACCATTGGAATGGAAAAAGAAGGCTTTCCGCTCGAGAAGCGGCGCGTATTCAATCTTTCCCGGATGATTTTGAATTTTTACCTTCAACATCTAGCGCGTATAAACAAATAGGTAACGCTGTGCCTCCGGTTTTGGCTTGGCATATAGCGAAAAGTATTGAGGAATTTTTAGATAGGAATCTTAATTCCAAACTTAATGGTTTACATTCAGAGTCAAAAAATCACGGAAGAAGAGTTCAGGAACTTGTTGGAAAAAACTAAGATTTTGTGTTTGGAAGAAATAAAAAAGACGCCCAGCATAAAAATGGATGGGGTGTCTTTTGAAAATATAGTTTTCGCGAAGATGTGTTTGGCGTCAAAGGGTACAAAGTTTTATGGCACTATAAGACAAACAGGTAAGCAGACCTTTCCTGACATAATAGCCAATCAATATTATGGCATAGAAGTTAAAGTTACCGCCGAAGATAAATGGATTTCCACGGGCAACAGCGTCGCGGAGGGGACTCGGGTGGAAGAGACAGAACGAATATATATGTTTTTTGGAAAACTGGGAGGCTCTCCTAATATTATATACAGACCGTATCAAGATTGTCTCTATGAAGTTGCCGTGACCCATTCACCGCGTTACAAAATTGACATGGAACTCCCTTTAGGACAGTCTATCTTTAATAAATTAAACTTAGATTATGACTCACTGCGAAAAGACCCAAAGCCAATTTTAAAATTCAAAGAACACTATAGGTCATTGTTAAAGCCGGGAGAAGAATTATGGTGGATAGATCCAGGTATGGCAAAAAACGATCAGCCGATCGTACGGTTTTTAAATAAATTTGACGAAAAAGAGGAGTCGGATTTTATTATTAAATCCATGATTTTTTTCCCAGAGATTTTTGGCAACAATAACAAAACAAAGTTTGAAAGAGTCGCAGCCTTTTTGCTTAATGACTATAATGCCATAACTCATAATTTGAGGGATTTTTTTACAGCCGGCGGACAGGTTGGATTAAAAGTTAGTGGTAAAAAAATTATGGTTCCTCAGATATTCGCTCTTCTTTTCGAAAAAGCAAAATTAGTAACCAGGACGATTGATTTAATACCCCAAGACAAATTATTAGAGTATTGGAAATTGAAAAATATAGGTAATGACAGGATTGAAGCTTGGAAAAGTTTACTGAATAAAAGTTCCGATTCTGATTTGGAAAACTGTAAGGCCTCTGAAATTTTTGAATCTGGTTTAGAATGAAAAAAGTTTATAAAAATTATTCGGGCAGAAATTTTAAAAAAATCAGAACGCCTGATAAGCTAAGTAAAAAGCGCCGTTCAAATTTAATGTCCAAAATACGTTCTAGAGAAACTAAATTTGAACAAGATTTTATCGCGGAATTAAAAATCAGAACAAAAAATAAATTCGAAATTAATACCGCTTCAATCAGAGGGAAACCAGATATAGTATTTAGAAAAAAGAGAATTTGTGTTTTTTTAGACAGTGATTTTTGGCACGGTTGGCAGTACCCAAGGTGGAAGCATTTATTAAAAGACGATTTTTGGAGATTAAAGATTGAAAATAATAAAAGAGAGACCATGAAATTACCGCTTATTTAAATAATAAGGGTTGGAAAGTAATTAGAATTTGGGAACACGTAATAAAAAAAGATAAAGAACAATCTTTCTTAAAAGTATTAAAATTTACTAATCATGGATAAGTTACAAGTTTCCAAGCGCGGACAAAATGTTATTGCTTCGCCAATACGCAAGTTTTTGCCGTTGATGCAGGCGGCGGAAGGCAGGGGGGTGAAGGTTTTTAGGTTAAATGTGGGCGATCCGGATTTGGCTCCGCCGCCGGAGTTTATGCGGGTCATAAAAAAATACGACGAAAAGACTTTGGGTTACGCGCCAAGCCCGGGAATAAAGGCTCATATGGCGGCCTGGCAAAAGTACTACAAGCAATTTGGCATCAGCCTGGAATTAAACCAGAATGCTGCCCACGGTGGGTTGCGCCGAGGCTATCATGCTGGCGCTTTTGGCAGTGGCGGATTTTGGCGACGAAATTATTGTTTTTGAACCGCTTTATACCAGCTACAAATCTTTTTCCGTAATGGCCGGCATCAAGCTGGTACCCGTGACGCTGCCCATAGAAAAAAACTTCGCTTTGCCGCCGGCCGCCGAGATAGAGAAAAAAATCACCTCCCGCACCAAAGCCATTGTCATAATAAACCCGGACAACCCGACCGGAAAATTATGGAGCGCGGGGGAGCTGAAAGTTTTAGCCGACATCGCCAAAAAATATAGCCTGTTTATTATTTCCGATGAAACTTACCGCGAAATCCGTTTTGCCGGCAAGCCTTACTGCCTGCTTAGCGACAAAACAATCAGGCAGCAGGTAATTTTAACCGACAGCGTGTCAAAGCGTTTTTCCATGCCCGGTGCCAGGATTGGCTGCGTGTCCAGTTTTAACGCCGATGTTATGTCCGCCATATTAAAGTTCGCCCAGGCCCGGCTTTCCGCCGGGACTTTGGAGCAGCTGGGTTTGGTGCCGCTTTTGGAAAACAGCGCCCCTTACGTTAACAAAGTCGTGCAGGAATACAAAAAAAGGCAAAGGGTAGTGGCGGACGGCCTGGCCAAAATAAAAGGCGCGGTGTTTAAGCCGGCCCAGGGCGCGTTTTACCAGGCGGTGAAACTGCCGATTAACGACAGCGAAGAGTTTGTTAAATTTATGATAGGGGAGTTTTCGCATCAGGGGAAAACCGTTATGGTTACTCCGATGAAAGATTTTTATATCACCCCCGGCAAAGGCACCCAGGAAATCAGGATTGCCTACGTGCTTAATACAGGCGACTTAAAACAGGCTATGGATGTTTTGGCCAAAGGAGTTGAAGCTTATAAGGAGAGGGAATAGGAATTTGGGACAATTTTACACGGAAGACACGGATGTAAAAACGAATGACAGATGGCCCGCGCAAGGGTTGCCCTTTGTAGCTATTCCACCGGCTGGGTGCAGTGGGCGCAGCGGGTAGCGGATTTGGGAATTTCGCTGCAGCACTGCGGGCAGATTTTTGTGTTGGGTTTCGAAACTTCGCCTCCGCGCATCCTGTTGACCACGGTATTCATTGGCAGGACCACGAAAAAGTAGACGGCTATGGCCGTAAGCAAAAATGAAATCAGATTATTTAAGAAGTCGCCAAAAGCGAACTGGCTGTGGTTTATGGTCAGCGTCAGTGAGGAAAAATTGGATATTCTTCCGGGTATGCCAATAAGCGGCGTCAGCAAATCTTTAACCAAAGAATTAACCACACTGCCAAAAGCCGCGCCCATAACCACACCCACGGCCAAATCTATGGCATTACCCCGCAAAATAAACTGCCTGAATCCTTTGAACATAAGCTTAGTAATTAGTTTTTAGTTTTTAGTTGCTAGAGAGGCCACTTGGTTACCATCAGTAAACTTTTTTGGTTAAGTTTGCTCCAAATTTCCTCGGTCACAAAGGGCATAAAAGGGTGGAGAAGTTTTAGGACAGTTAGTAAGTTGTAAGTTAGTAAGTTGTAAGTACTTTCTTTTAACTGTCCATCGGCCAGTTGTTTTTTGCTGGCCTCAATGTAAATGTCCGCGAATTCATGCCAGATAAACTGGTAAATTTCCTGCGCGGCTTCGTGGAGGCGGAAGTTTTCGAGATGTTCGGTAGATGATTTTATGACAGCATCTAATTTAGCTAAAATATTTTTGTCCGCGGCTGTCATCGCGAGTGCGTCCGAAGCGATCTTTTCCTGTGGTAAGATTGCTTCGTCGGCCGCGCTCCTCGCAATGACAGTGTTGGCAATGACAGTGTTGCTCAAAATAAATCTCGCGATATTCCAGACCTTATTGGCAAAGTGCTTCATTCCTTTAATTTTTTCCATTGCCAATGGGATGTCATTGCCGGCTGCGGAAGAAAAAATTACAGCCATGCGAATTGCATCAGCGCCGAATTCATCGGTGGCTTCCAAAATACCCACAACATTTCCTTTGCTCTTGCTCATTTTTTGCCTGTCGCCGGCCCTCACTAACCCATGCAAGTAAACTTTTTCAAACGGCTGTTTGCCGGTTTTATAATAAGACAGCATCATCATCCGCGCCACCCAAAAGAATAAAATATCCCAGCCGGTTTCCATAACCTGCGTCGGGAAATAAGTTTCAAAATCTTTTGTTCCGCGTTTAACATCATTAGCCATTAAAGTCGCGTATGGCCATTGGCCGCTGGAAAACCAGGTATCAAAGGTATCGGGGTCATTTACCAGCGCTCCCCGACAACCGGGGCAGGTATCAGTTTTATTTTCTATGTCAATTACCGGCTCTTTGCATTCATTACCAGTTACCCGCAACTCGTAACTGTTTTTACAGTATTTTACCGGAATCGGGATTCCCCACCAGATTTGTCTGGAGATGGGCCAGTCGCGCAGGTTTTCCATCCAGTGCGTAAAGATTTTTTCAAATTTTTCCGTGACAATCTCCACTTCTTTGTTCTGGACGGCATTAACGGCCATATCACGCAAGGAAGGGCGTTCATCAGGTAATGTCTTTGTCATTGCGACAAACCATTGTGGAATTATCTGGGGTTCGATTATTGTGCCGCACTTGTAGCATACTTGCACGTTATGCTTGTAATTTTCGTCAATTTTTTCCAGCAAGCCTTTATTTTTTAATTTTTCCACAATCAAAGGACGCGCGATCGCGGTTTTCATCCCGGCGAATTCTCCGGCAACCGGAAGCAATTTTCCAAACTTGTCTATAATCCGCTCTTTGTCCAGTTTGTGCTTTTGCGCCAAGTCAAAATCTACCTGGTCATGCCAAGGAGTTATAGTCATTACGCCGCTGCCGAATTCCATATCCACGGCCTCGTCTTTTATAATGGTGGCTTTAATGGGGCCGCTAATCCATTCAGCTTCAAAGGTGTCGCCATTTTTGTATTGTTGGTAGCGTTTGTCGTTTGGATTTATAATCACGTACTTGTCGCCGAATTTTGTTTCCGGACGGCTGGTGCCAATAGTGAACGGGCCGTATTTAAAATAATAAAACGGCTCAACGCGCTCTTCGTATTTGGTTTCCAAATCCGACAGCGCGGTTTGGTGTTTAAAGCACCAGTTGCCAATGCGGTCGCCACGGTAGACTAGGCCATCAGCGTACATTTTTTTAAATGTCGCGTAGACGATTTTTACAATTTCCGGATCCAGTGTAAAAATATTCCTGTCCCAGTCGCACGACGCGCCCAGTCTTTTTAAACCATTTTCCGTTATGTGCTTGTTGCTTTGCACAAAATCCCAAATTTCTTTGTAGAATTCTTCGCGCCGCATTTTAAAGCGCGACCGGCCTTCTTTTTCCAGTTTTTTTTCAAATACCACCTGGGTTTCAAAGCCGGCGTGGTCGGTTCCCGGCTGCCAAAGGGCCTTGTATCCCCGCATCCTTTTATATCTAATCAGGATGTCCTCAATGGTCACAAACAAAGCGTGCCCCAAATGCATAGGCGCGTTGGCATTGGGCGGCGGCATAATTATGGTGTATGGCTCTTTGCGGTCTCCGGGTAAATTATCCGGATTAAAAAATCCGCTGTCTTCCCAAATTTTATAAATTTTTTGTTCCACTTTGGAGTGGTCGTAGGCCTTTTCGAGTTCGATCATAGGAAGGGATTAGGGGATAGGGATTAGAAAAACAAAAAACACCAAAAATTGGTGTTCACAAGCCATCGCTGGCGGTACCATCGTGAAGTATACTTGGTTTCTTGCTGTTAACGGGCAACCCCGATTGGATCTAGTTTTGCAGCTTTGGATTCAGACAGCCGCAATTTCTTCCAATGCTTTCACCTCAACGATGAATTCCGGTGACAGCCGGAACATAAGCTTGTTTGTAGTATAAAGTGAAAAGTGAAAAGTGGCAAGTCCACCGAATCAAACCCTAATTAAAAGCAGTGGAGCCGCCAATAGTTTGGTAGCCTGAGCCGTAAACCGAGCCGCCTATTGTCTGGAGGCCGTAGCCGCCTACGGACCCGCCAATTAGCCCGCCGCCTGAGCTTACGGTTGAGCCGCCAATGGTATTACCAAAGCCATCGTTATTACTGGGATAGGGGTTATTAACAACCGGAGTGCCGCCACAATTTTGCACGCTGAAGCTTAAAGTTTGGGAGACGCCGTTAATGTTCGCGGTTTTTTGCCACGAGCCCACATCGCCGTAGCCCCAGGTGTTGCCCGAAGCGGTCCATTGTCCGCTCGAGTTTAAGCTAAAAGTAGTTTGGCTGCTTATGCCGTTGTGGGAACTGGTCCAATTAATAATTTGTCCGTCCCAGTTTGATGGCGCGGAAATAGTGTAAGTCGGCGTTTGTCCCACGCGGTAATCATTGTTGGATGTCAGGCTAAAGTTGCCGCTTAAATTATTGCCGGATCCGGAAGTCGGGGCGGTGCCGTAAACAGGATAATTGGGATAACTTGGATACACGGGGTTCGGGTTTACATTTAAATAAGTAACCGGCGCCTGCTGGTAAATGCTGCCACTGGGCTGGGAATTATAATTATAATAGTTGCCGTTATTGTTGTTAGGATAATAATTGTTGTAGTAGGGATAATTTTGATTATACCTGGCAAGAAGGACATCGGCGCTCCTGGGTATGAGCAAAAAAGTCGCGGTAAAACCCAGCAGCAGGACCGATGCCCAAAAGGCGCTAAATTTATTTAAGGTAAGCATAATATTATAAATTATATATAACCGGATTATATCAAGAGGTAATTAAAAAACAGTTAAAGTTCCAAATTAGGGTCAGCCTTTATGGATTTATAAATTTTTGGCTTAAATCCATTATGCAGCATAAACCCCGCGGCCAAACCTATCATTTCGGCGTTGTCGGCGCATAAATTTATTGGCGGAACAAAGAATTCCGCTTTCAGCTTTTTGCTTTCCGCTTTCAGCTTTTTCCGCAAGGCTTGGTTGGCCGCAACGCCGCCGGAAAGGGAAACGGATTTCGCGTTGAACTCTTTTGCGGCGCGCACGGTTTTGGCAACTAAAACGTCCACGGCCGCGTCCTGGAAAGCCGCGCAGATATTTGCCTTTAATTGTAGGGGCAGAGCCTGCTCGTCCGTTTTAGGGTTCGGGCGGCTAAAGCCAGCCCCTACATTATCGCGAAGATAATATAAAACAGCTGTTTTGAGTCCGGAGAAAGAAAAATCGTAATTTTTGGAATTTACCATCGGCCTGGGAAATTCAAAATCCGGTTTCCCTTTTTCCGCCAGTTTGGCAACTTCCGGTCCGCCCGGATAAGGCAGTTTCAGCAACTTTGCCACTTTATCAAAAGCCTCGCCCGCCGCGTCATCAACGGTCTGCCCCAAAACTCTGTAGTTTTTTTCATCCCGCATTAGCACCAGCATCGTATGTCCGCCACTGACTATCAGGCTGATAATCGGAAAAAAATCCTTAATCCTTAACATTTTATCCTTAAACGGCGAGTAAAGATGTCCAAGCATGTGGTTGACCGGGATTACAGGTTTGCCCGTGGCCATAGACAATGCCTTGGCGAACTCCACGCCTATTATTAATGACGGGATGAGTCCGGGACCCGTCGTCACAGCAATGCAGCTGACTGCCGACAGCCGACAGCTTGATGCCGACAAAGCTTTTTCCACGACCGGTCTTATGTTCTTTACGTGGGCGCGCGCGGCCGCTTCCGGCACCACGCCGCCAAAGGCTTTGTGGATTGAAATTTGGGATTTGACGGCCGAAGACAGAGTTTTGATTTTTGGCCATTTGCCGCCGTTATAAAATTCCAAAACCGCCGCGGCCGTTTCGTCGCAGCTGGTTTCTATGGCCAGGATGGTTTTTTTGTCAAAATCGTTCAAAAAATTCGTTTTAAAATAGTTTCCAAATCAAACAACAAAATACTCATAATCCATAAACCCATCCTTAACTTGCTTGGGTACGTCGGCCAGCATGGTGCTTTGGCCGAATTGGGATTTGTGGAAGCTGAGGACTTTAAGTTTATTTTTAAAATCAATTTTAACTTTTAGGTTGGGCGCTCGATGGGTTACGGTTTTGGCGTACTTGCCGTAGGCGCGGCGCGATTTAATCCCCTTAAACCTTTTTACCAGGCCCGGGGAAGCGGCAAAAGCCACAAAAGGAATGCCGAGCTTTTTGCTTACTTGACGCGCGGCTTTGCCGGCCGCGATGTGATCCAGGTGGCCGGACATGCCATCGGGGCCAAAGCTGAAAATATAATCCGGCTTAATTTTTTTTGCCAATTTTTTGGTTTTTGCCTCCAAGTCCCGGCCGTGGGCTTTAAGCCCGGCATCGGGGAATTTAAAAAAATACAAACCGCTTACCTTTAAAAATTCGGCAACTTTAATAAGTTCATTTTTGCGGATTTTTCTCAGCTCTTTTTGGGTTACACTCCTGCCCATATGGGATTTGCCGCGCTCGCCCAAAGTCGCGCAAACAATATAATTTTGCCCGCCGGCCAGGAAATTTTTAAACATAGTTCCCGCAGCGGCAAAACTTTCATCGTCGGGATGGGCGATCAAAAACAACAGCTTTTTGCCTAAAAATTTTGCTTCCATAAAGCAAGTTAAAATTATGATCTTATACTTATGACTTTAATCCATAAATGGGAATTAGTAAAATGGGCTTTTTGGCCACTTATCGTATGGCAAAAAAAGCACCAAGCTGTTTACCTTCGGCGTATTATAAATATAGCAAAGAATTGCAGAGTCCGGTATAAAGCAGGGAATGCGGCCGTTATAGCCCATTCCCTGCTTGTTAAGAAACTGCTCCACAAAGCCCATTTCGGCTTAAATTCCATAATTTTGGCCGATTGTCATAAAAAAATTCCCCCCTCAATCATCATAAAATTCTGAAATTTCATCACGAAAGCGACTTTCCGGAGAGTTTCTTGGCGGGCCGGATGAAAGAAAAGCCCCAGGTTAACTGTATTAACTATCGGAATCAAAGCGCCTATGGAGCCCAACTCTCTGCCAGAAGGAATCCATAATGACGGACAAAGCGGTGAACAAAGCGACGAATATATCGCCGGCCAAATCCAAGCCGGGCAAAATGAACTGTTCGGCAGGCTGCTTGAACGCTACGAAGGTAAAATTTCCCGCTACGCCGGAAGGTTTTTAAGCGACGCGGAAGACAGAAGGGATATTGTCCAGGAAACATTTATCAAAGCTTACCGGAATATTGAAAGCTTTGATACCGGGCGCAAATTTTCCTCCTGGCTTTACCGCATTGCCCACAATGAATGCGTTAATTTCCTTAAGAAGAGAAAGCTGGAAAAAATCCCGTTTTTCGACCTGGACGTTTTATTCCCCCATTTGCCGCGGGAAAAATATAAGGATGAATTAAACGCCGGGCAGTTAAAGGAACTGCTGGGTTTGTGCGTGGATAAATTGGACCTTAAATACAAAGAACCGCTTTTGCTTTACTATATGGAAGGCTTTGATTACAGGGAGATAGCGGACATTCTGCATGTTCCCATTGATACGGTGGGAGTGCGGTTGCTGCGGGGAAGAAAATTATTAAAAAAATACTATGAAGATTCAATCACTAAAGAACCTGTTTGAAAAATAATTTGCGGGCGGAATTTAAGAATATGGATAGTCAACCCAATGATATTTTGGAAAAAATTGAAAGCGGCGAGCTGAAAAAAAAGTCCAGACGGCAATTTTTGCTGCAGACTGCTTTAGCCGCTTTGGGTACGGCGCTGTTGCTTATGGCCGCTATTTTTTTAATCAGTTTTGTTTTTGAATTACTGGTATCGCAAAGCTTTTCTTTTTTCCCATACGCAGGTAAGCAGGGGTTCGGTTTTTATCTGGAGATGTTTCCCTGGATCCCGGTGTTCGGCGGTATTTTGCTTATAGTAATTTTAGGTTTTATGCTCCAGCAATATTCCTTTGTTTACCGCCAGCCGCTGGTTTATCTTCTGCTGGGCATAATTGCCGTGCTGGCCGCCGCTACGTTTGTTCTGCATGTTACATCTTTCCACGACAGGCTTTATCATTTTTCCGCCCAGCACCGGTTGCCGGTAATCAGGCAATTCTATGGCCAATATCGCAATCCCAGAATCAAAGATTATTAAGAGCCCGTTTAATAGATTGCTTTTGAAGCGAAATTTCAGGAATTGGAGCGAAAAAGTTGAAGAAAAATGAGTCGATACCAGGGAGTATCGGTGAATTTTGATTAGACTTTTGCGGGGTTCTTGAGCGGGTATAATTAATTCTGAATGAAAGATAACCGCCGCCACTGTTGTATTACTAAGTAGAAGAACAAATTAAGCAACAAGTTTAAAATATAGGACTTACGCGTTTGGGGCAAAATAATTATATTTATCGTTGCCTCAAGCCTGTAAGTCTTATATCCATCATTAAAATTAAGAAAGGAACTTAATAGTATGACTACGCGAAATAAATATTTAATGGGCATGGGAGCCGGTGCTGTTGCCCTGATCTTGGTCGCCGGAGGCACGGCCATGGCAGCCGGTAAAACGGCAAAGTCTTTTACTCCGCCCGCGGCCGTAGGGACTGTTGCCTCAGTCAGCGGTAATACCATTACCCTGACCGGCAAAAACGGCGCCACCTACACGGTTGACGCCTCAAGCGCTACTGTTACCAAATTTACTCCGGGAACCAGCGGCAGCCGCGGTACCAGCGCGACCATCACAGTATCCCAAATACAGACCGGCGATACTTTGGTAGTCCAGGGTACAGCCTCAGGCGATAACGTTACAGCGACTAAAATTATGGACGGGATGTCCATGAGCCGGGGAAAAATGGCCAAGCCAGCGGCCAGCGGAACAGTTGCCGCGGTTAATGGCAACAGCCTGACGGTTACCGGCAAAAACGGCGTTACATATACTGTGGATGCCGCCAACGCCAAAATCAATAAAATTACCCCCGGTTCCAGCGGAGCCAAGCCCACGAGGAGTTCTATAAGCGTTTCGGGTATTTTGGTTGGCGACACTGTTGTGGTTCAGGGTACGGCTTCCGGAAATAACATAACCGCCACCAGCATTACCGATGGAGTGTTCGGTAACTGGTATGGCAGAGGCCCTGTCGCCAAACCCGCGGCCGTAGGGACTGTTGCCTCAGTCAGCGGTAATACCATTACCCTGACCGGCAAAAACGGCGCCACCTACACGGTTGACGCCTCAAGCGCTACTGTTACCAAATTTACTCCGGGAACCAGCGGCAGCCGCGGTACCAGCGCGACCATCACAGTATCCCAAATACAGACCGGCGATACTTTGGTAGTCCAGGGTACAGCCTCAGGCGATAACGTTACAGCGACTAAAATTATGGACGGGACTTTTGCGCGCGGCAATTTCGGCCACGGCCGCAACAAGCCGGTTGCCGCTCCCGCAAAATAAAGCAGGCGCAGTAATTAACCAAAGCGGTTAAATTTAAAACACCTTCCCAAAACCGGGGAGGTGTTTTAAAAATAGCTTGTTATAAAAAATGGGTATATAATTAAAGCATTAAAATTAAAATGAAAGGAAAAATTATATGTGGCATAATTATCCGGTTTTTGTCATTTCTCTTCGCGTAAAGCTTTTGCTGCTGGTTCTTTTAATATGGAGCGTAATCTGGAAAGGCATAGCTTTATGGAAAGCGGCCCGTAATTCCCATACGGGCTGGTATGTGGTGTTGTTGATAATTAACACAGTCGGGATTCTGGAAATTATTTATATTTTTGGTTTTAGCAAGAAGGGCGCAAACGGCCCAAACCGACAACAAATGTAGCTGACAGGCAGGTTATCGCAGACATTAATAATTTAAAGAAAGCAATCATCAAATATGAAACAAATGACTTGTGCCCAAATGGGCGGCCCGGCGACTTGCGGCGTTGTCCTTACCGGCAACACTGCCGAGGAGATGGTTAAAAACGGCACCGACCACGTAACGCAGAATCATCCTGACCTTGCTGAGCAAATAAAGAAAATGAGCTCAGACGACACGGCTAAATGGTGGGCCGGCTTCAAGATTAAGTTTGATGCCTTGCCGGAAATGTAAAAAATGAAATTCTAAAATAAAAATCCTGCCGGCATTGGCAGGATTTTTATTTTAGAATTTCATTGGCCAGTTCGTTTATCCCGGTTCTTTTTTCAGCCGAGTAGGGGATGACTTTATAATCTCCGACGACATTTTGGATTTCTTTTAACCGTTTTTGAAGAGCGGTTTTTTTTACTTTATCAATTTTATTGGCCACGATAATTATGTCTTTATCGGCTTGCTTAAGGCTGAATAACATTTCCATGTCGTTGTTGGTCGCGCCAACGTTGGCGTCTATAATCAGGACAACTTTTTTTTGCCCGTAACCGGAAGCAAAAAAATACCAGTAAATCAAATTTTGGATTTGTTCCTGTAAATCTTTGGGGGCTTTGGCAAAACCATAGCCCGGTAAATCCACCAGGTAAAAATTTCCGCCGGAGGCGGATCCGCCTCCGGCGGAAACCAAAAATAGATTTATTTCCTGGGTGCGTCCGGGCATTGAACTGGTACGGGCCAGACCTTTTTTATTGGCTAAAGTGTTAATGACGCTGGACTTGCCCACGTTGGAACGCCCGATAAAAGCCACCTGCGGGATTCCGTCCGCCAGGCTTTCGTCCGGCCCGGTTACGCCTTTTAGAAATTTGGCAGATATTATGTTCATGGTTGCGGGATTTGCGCGCAAGTCCTGTTGACCTTTAAGGGCTGTCCGGAAAGTCGCTTTCGTCGCGAAATTTCAGAATTTCCGGCAGAAATGGATCTTTTCAGACAGTCTCTAAGATTTAAGTTGATGGAGATATTGATCGAAAATGCTTGGTTTTTGCAGGCTTTGCGACATATCTGATTAGAATCTATTTTGCGAATAGGTTCTAATAAACCATGCGCTAAAGGTCGGTAAGTTGGTTAAAACAGGCGGTGGAAAAAAGAGGTGATTGCGTGCCAGGTGCGTCCGAGGAAGCCTCGATTTTCCGGTGATGTCATGGTCGCGGCCGGCGCTTGGGATATGGTTGGGTGGACGGCTTCCGGCTTTGCTTCTTTGGCCGAGGTATGGGAGGGTTTTTTTGTTTTGGCCCCTGGTTTTCCGCGGAATTTTGTGTTTGGCCTAAGTGTTGTTACTGTAGAGGTCGCCCGGTTTATGGTTAAAGTCGGCAGCAGGATAGTAACGATTTTGGTGGATGTGGCGGTTGCCGGTGTTGTAGTCGCTTCCGGAGCCGTTAAAACGCTGGGCGTTGAAGTCGCGGTTCCCAAAACTTCTCCGCTCGATGAACTGCCTCCTCCTCCGCCCGAACCCGGAGAGTTGGGCTGCGGGAACGAATTTAGAATTGATACCCAGCTTTGGCCCGAGGCCGCGGTTACGGCATAGCTGGTGCTTAACAGGGGATTTGCGGACTGGATGGCTCCGTTGGATTGTTGCGCGCTGGCTATGGCATCGGTGGGTAAGTATCCGGCTGTGGAAGTCCAGGGAGTTTCTGTTTCAAAGCCGGGAGTTTGAGCCTGGATTATGCCGTTAATCGCCGCTTGGACCCAGCTGGTGGAATCTATATTGCCCCAGCCGCCGTTGGGTAGTTCGGTGAACGCCAGATATCCGGCCGCCTGCCCGAGCGCGTTGTTAACGCCGGAAATATCAAAAAGCGGACCTAAGGCTTGTATGGCCGCCGCGGTCATAGCCGGAGATTCGTCCCATGAGCCATCGGGTTGCTGGGTGGAAAGCACAAACGCCGCTTCTTTTTGGATAATTAAATCGCCGGACGTAAAGCCCGCGTGCTCAAGGGGAAGAAGGGCGAAAATGTCGTCAGTGTCGCCGGAGCTGCCTATTTGAGCGCCGTTAAACGCGGTGGTGATGGCGGTTATGTAATTAACCGAAGTGCCGGAATAAGGGTTGATGTCCAGGGCTTCCAAGGCCATGGCTTGCTGTTCATAATCTAAAATGCCGGAAAGCGCGGGCGTGGTGCTGAGCAGATAATTTGTGAGTTTTGTTTTGGCGGCTCCGGGATTTACAGCCGCCAGCGCGATTGCCGTCCAGTCGGTATTGGAAGTCGAGCCGAAGGAACCGTTGATATTCTGCTGGGCCGAGATAAAGCTCAACGCGTTTGGAATGTTAAAGGTGCTGTGGCTAAGGCCTCCGCCGCCGGACGACGCGGCGCTGGTAACTGTTATGGTAGCGCTGGGGGAATAGGAATCTTCCTGAATGCCGACCGCGTATGTTCCCGCGTTGTTGAGCGTAAACACCGCGTTGCCGCTTGCGTCCACGGTGGATGTTGCCAGTTCGGTATAAGAGGAATCGGGGTTAAAGGTTATTATTCCCAAAGTTACCCCGGTCAGCGGTTGATAGGCTCCGGAGCTTAAGTTATACTGTTCCGCGGTCGCGGTAAAGGGCTGGCCCGCGGTTGTTGAACTTTGAGACAGCGCGGTTTGGTGGGGCGTGCCAAAGAAAAGGTAAACAATATCGCCATTGTTGAGCAGCTGCTGGTTGATTCCGGTTTGAGGGTAAGCGCCATTAACGGCGTAAGTCCAGTTGGAACAGTCCGGTGTGGAGGTGGCAGAGGGAACCGCGACGCAGTTAATGGTAAAGGAATTGGTGCTGGTTGAGTAAGATAGATTTGTAATATTAAAACCAGTGGATGATGCTTCAGTTGCTTCCAGGATACCCAGCACGCTGCGGGGAGAAACCGCTATACTGCTGGTGCTGTTGGCAGGCGTAACCATAATATCCGGAGAGCTTTGGTCGGGTAAATTGACACTGCCGGAGAATGCGGTAGCGCTGCCATCGCGGACGATCAGTGTTATGCTTTCAGGCTGGGGTGTAATGGTAAACTGCTGGCTGGAAATAAACCCGGGAGCAGTAACTGAAATTGTCAATGGATTGGTGGATGTGGCTACTATGGCCGCGGCGCCGTTAATGTTGGTGGTTGCCGAGGTTCCTACTATGGTCGCGCCCGCGACCGGCAAAAAATCGGAAGTGCTGGTGGCAAAGCCCAGCACGGTCACGGTAGTGCTGGCGTTAACCGCCGGAGTGGTTGTTGACAGGGTAACCTGCAAAGGCTCTACTCCCTCCGCCCACAAAATGCTGTCGCCTGCCTGAGGAGTGTAGCTTTCAATGCTGCCTGCCTGGAAACTGCCGTTTAAAAACCACTGCCAGTTGCCGCTAATGCCGTTAACGGAGGTTATCTGCAAACCGGAAGCCGTTGATGTCGCGTTTACATTGCTAAGTCCCGCGGCGGCAAACAGGCAGTATCCATTTACGGTGGAAGTCGCGTTATCCGGCGTGGCGCAGGGGGAGATTGCGGACGGGTCAATACTGTTGTTATATATTGTCCCGGACGGGCCCTCTACATCAAAATTTAAGGTACCGGCGGCCTGGGCAAGCCGTGGAGCGGCGCCAAAAGCAAAACAGGCCAGCGCTAAAACAGGCAGGAGTATTTTAAAAAATCTCATATTTAAGGCTAATTATTAATTATTATTTTATTAACAACACAACTTGGGCCATCCCGCAAGACAGGAACTAACCGAGGAGATTATATTTTACACTATACGGCTCAATTGTGTAAACAGAAGCCTGATTTGAGAATAAAAACCTGTCGATTGCCTGAGAAAAGAAATAAAAACAGCTGCCGACAGAAACAAAAACACCACCAAGCTGGAACAGGAACGACAAAAAGTTTTTGATTTTCATAGAAGCGGTAAATATTCAGATGAAGAATTTTTAGACCAGAAAAATAAAATAAATTCTGCCATAGGCGCAAAACGCCTGCTCGTGCAAGAGAGCAGGGTTGAAGAGTTTAATATGGAGGAATCTTTAAGCTATTGTTTTGAGTATGTTAGAACCACAGCAAAAACGTGGAATGAAGCTGATTATCCTGCACGATTACGTTTCCAGAAAATGATATTCAAAGAAAAAATAAAGTTTGACGGTAAGAAGTTTGGAACCGCCAAATTACCGCAAGTCTATAAGATAAACAAGGAGTACGGAGGAAAAAAATCTAATTTGGTAGCGCACCTCGAGACAGGTGGAAAACTTATTTGGCTCTTGTAAGGGAGATTTATAATTCACTAAATAACCCCCTAATTTTACATTCTTCTATGGCGAATGCTTAAATCACAAAACTTGCCCATGTTAATCATTTACAAAAGTGATTCCTGGCGGATCGGTCGACATGGGAAAATTTGATAAATCAAGATCTCTGTTATTGGCTAAATCATAACCCTTTGTTTCCCATTCATTATAATGAGTTCCATTTGTCTTCGCCGACACATATGCTGTGTAAAACAAATATTTGTCCGATGCCGCAATGGGTTCTGTTTGATAGGGTGGAAGAAATGCTAAAGTTGAGCTGCTTTGAGTCGCCAAGGAATAATAACGCATCTGTTTGTCGCCAGAAATTACAGTATCATTGCTATAATATAATCCGGCATTGTCAGTAGCCCATACAAAACTGGCGTTAAGCAAATCAGCGTATGGTATGCCATTGATTGGGATATTCTTTAAATTGTTAATATCTAAAATAATAGGGTTAATACTATTATTAAAATAAAGTAGGTATTTGTCGTCGTAGGAATAATATGACGCAGACATATCGAGGATATCATTTAAAGACGAAGCCGTGATTTTAGCCAACCCGTAAAGTTTATTACTTGTTAAATCTAAATAATTGGCGCTTAATTCGGTGGGACTCCGTGGATTAAAAAAATCTTGTATAGCCGTCATATACAGTTTCGTGCCATCGTTTGATAAAGCGAAACTTCCAAACCCAGTATTACCGGGAAAGGTTTGGCTAAAAATTGTTGAAGTTGCCCCATTCTCGGCATCAATTTTCATAATATCTAAGATTGATCGTACGGTGCTGGTAGATTCAAGGTTGCTGCCTAACCCAAATCCAACAAGTACTGAGTTATTATTTGTATCAATAACCCATTGGCTTGGCGGCCAATCCGCTGTCCGCCATAAAAAACTTGTTTTATGGGTATAAATATTTGTCTTATATAATCCGTTGGTACAAGTGCCGCCGGGATCACATGTTCCATCATAGTCCACACCGCCTGCAATAAAATAAAAAATATCTCCGGTTTTATCATTATATTGTATTGCGGCACTGGATCCGGCTACGTTAGAAAAAGCATTTGGCTCAGTTGTGGAAGCAATTATTTTTTGAGCCAGTATGTCATAAAGTGCTATTTCTGAGTCGGTGGTCACTAATACCTTTGTGGGGCTGAATTCCTTATTTTTGGAAATATTGGCGGAGGAATTTTTCTCAGTTGTATTATTTTGGAAAATATTTTTGTTTGCAATTTTGTTACTTTGATTTGGGTTTGTTCTACCCTGTATGTAAACAAAGGAACCAATTACTGCCAAAACTACTAAAATCAATATGGCCCAAGGAATCATGGGTTTCTTAATAGACTGATCTGAATTTTGGCTTTCAGCAGTTGGGTTTTGAGAAAAAAGTTTGTTCATAAAACATGAGTTTTTTATATTATACTCCAATTTGGTTATATTTAAAACAAAAAAGTTTTCCAGATTTATTTGCTTGAGCAAGGTGCTTTTGGAAAACTGTTATTTTTAAGCTGGAAAGGTTTTCCAGTCTACTTTGGGTTAAAGCACCTCTTCATCCTCAACTCTCCATGCAGGGTCGACAATACATAAAAATTTTAAATCAGCCTTACCGTTATTTTCAATATATCGTTTGGAGCTTGGTGGAATATAAATTGCCTGCCCAGGATGGACTGGAGCTGATTCTGAATCTATATGCATAATGCCTTGACCTTCTAAGGCCTCCATTTGGGGCGGTGAGTTCCCACGCCTTCAGGCGGTCACTTCAGTAAAAAATAATAGATAATTCCTTCGCTGTTCTCGACTTCCAGTCGGCGACCAGTCTGTGCACTTCCAGTGCACAGTGGTTGAAAAAATTCTACTTATGGGATTGTCGTTTTTTCTAAAGCTTTTTTGACAAAGAAACAATGGACAGAATATGAGTTAAATGGCTTGGTTGCTCAAGAGAGAAATGGCAGAAAAGTAGTATTACCTGTTTGGCACAATATTACAAAAGACGATATGGCTAAATATAGCCCTACTTTGGCAGACAGGCTAGCTAAACGGTCTGATAGCGATCTAATTGAGGATATAGTTTCTGAATTAGAAAAATTATTAGGAGAGGAGTGAGTCGCTCTATAAAAAATTGGTTTTTATAATAACTGCCCCCAACTAGCTATTCTGTAAAAATTTTGTCGAAGTTATCATTCGGCAAATTATTTTTACTAATCCATGGACGCTGTTTATTTTTTAAAAGAATACAATTTGCTAATTCTGGCACGGCTGACAACCATTCATGTAAGGAGGAATTCAAAGGTGTCAGGAACCTTTAAATTTTATAGGAACCTTTAAATTTTATATCTTGGAATGTTTAGAGACAAATGCGGTATTCAATGGATTATTGATTTTGACCCAAAGGTTGTTGCCCGGGTAATTAAAAATACCGGAATGAGTCCGGTATTTTTAATTTATAGGCATTTTTTTTGGTACCTTTATTCGATATTTTACAAACCTATTATACCCAAAACAGCTAATTTTGGCCACCCAATTTAGCCTGTTTTAGCTGCCAAAATTAGCCAGCTAGGTGGTAGAACGGGTAGCAGAACAGGGTTCTACCACTAAAACTCATAAACCCCTTGATTCTATTGACTCTGTCCCAAACAAAAACCGCGGACTACCTACCACCAGGTAATCAACTGAACGACCAATACTACTACTAACTCTAATACTAAAATACCTTAAAAATACTACTCAAAATACATAAATCTTAACCAACTAACTAAACTAATCTAAACCAAAACACAAAAAACATCAAAACCTAAAAATCAATACAAAAGGGTGTGGGGGTGGAAGACAGAAAACAGGAAACAAAGACCAAAAATACTGACCAAATTACCAAAACACTATACCATAATACCCTTAGCTATTAAATGCTGGTCTTTAATCGTAAACTATAGTATAATATTTGTATAAATAGTTGTAGTAATTATGGATTATCCTAAGAGGCTAGAATTGGTTCGCAGGCCGGAAGATAACCAGGCTTATCTGGAAGAATGTGCAAGACTTTTATCCGCCTATGTCACAATGCTTCATCTATCCAGAATAACTGCTGAGGATAAAACCCCTGCCCAAGAAGGCGCTCAGGAAATTATAGCGAATAAATTTAAAAGTCAACCAAGTTTAAACAAAATGCTGGAACTAGCTGAAAGAATACTTGGCAAGCCAGTACCGGCCGACACCCTAGAAGAAATTACATCCCAAGCCTTACGGCGGCTACCAGAAAAAAACTAAAATGCCTAAAATTTTAAAAGCTGACAACGAGAGAGAGAGAGAGTAAAACACGCTCGCCAGTTTTGCGATTATACAAACTTAATATTTTTATTTAAGCTCCGTTTTTGACGGCGCTTTTTATTTTTTACTTTTACGATGACTAAATTTTTAAACAACAAATTAACCTTACTGGCATTTTTTGTGGTGTGTGCTTTTAGCTTTGTCGGTAAAGCCTCGGCAGCCAGTTTGCCGTCTAAATGGTTTGGGTCATATGATGGCCAGACTAGTACCGGAGCAGTTCGCTATTTTTCTCCTTTTGGGGCTCTTCCCCCGCAGAACGCTGAAATCAATGCTTATCAGATTGCTCCGTCTAGCGGAACTGTACAGAAATTACGTGTGCAACTTGACACTGCTCCAGGTACCGGCAAATCTTATGTTATAACTTTTCGCGATGAACTTGCAAATACGGCTTTAACTTGCACGATAAGTGATTTGGCAACAAGTTGTTCCGATACAAACGACACTGTGAACATTACAGCCGGTAACCGAGTCTCGGTCTCAGTTACACCAAGTGGAACTCCTGCTACTGGTGCGCGCGTTTCGTTCATGTTGGATTTCCTTCCGACAACTGCTGGCGAGACCGTGCTTATGTCAGGAACAGGCGGAAATTTTGCTACAAGCACGACATACTATGGTTTAGTAGGTGTTGCAGGTAGTGCGACAGAGGGCAATGTTCAAATTGTAGTTCCGGCGACCGGGACTTTGGAACATTTATACACTTACTTATCCGCTGCTCCTGGCTCTGGTAATGGCGAGTCTTTTGCTCTGAGAAAAAATGGAGCGACCACAACTTTAGCTACGACATTTAATGCCGCCAGTACTGGCGTTCTCTCGGACACAAATTCCGGTGATAATGTGTCGGTCGTACCAGGCGATCTTATAGATATTGTCCAAACAGCCTCCGGTACCCCTACTTCTGCTCAAGGAGCTTTTGGTTTAGTTTTCGTTCCAAACACCACCGGGGATTTTATCATTCCCATCGCCAATACTACGCCTTCAAATTCGGCTGTTAATTACTTAGGATTATCAGGCACAAACACAATTTCAGCCACTGAAACTCAAACACAAACACTTGGCTGGTCCGACTACAACCTAGTAGGTCTTTATGCCAAAGTTATTGGTGCCCCAGGTAACACTAAATCTTGGGCCACTGTATTGCGCGAGAACGGTGGCAATGCTTCAACCACTTTTCCAATTAGCATATCCGGCGCAGCGACAACTACTGGATCGGCCTCAGGCTCATTTACTCCCACAAATGGAGCATTGTATGATACTCAAGTCACTCCTTCCAGTACGCCGCAATCTACTCGTATGCTTTTGTCTTACATCGGTCAAACAAGCGCCGACGTCACCCCTCCCGTAATTTCTTCTATAGCCTCATCAACAACTCAAACTACTGCCATTATAACTTGGACTACTGACGAAAGCGCAACATCTACAGTTAATTATGGGCTAACCTCCGGTTACGGAACAGCTTCATCATCGGCCTCATTTGTGACTTCTCACTCCATAACTTTAACTGGCCTGGCTACAAGTACCCTTTATCATTTTCAGGTAGCTTCTTCTGATTCTTCGGGTAACGTTGCTACATCTACGGACTTAACCTTTACCACTACTGCGCCAGATACCACCCCACCTGTCCCGGGCAGTAGCGGGGCAATCAGCGCAGCTAGTGTCGCGGCTCACAGCCTTACTCTTAACTGGACAGCGGCTACGGACAATGTTTCGCTGCAAGCCAACCTCCAGTATGAAGTTATTGAATCTACCAGTAGTAACATTAGTACAGTAGCTAATGCCGAAACAAATGGTAGTATTATTCAGTCGTTTACCCAAAACATCAGCACATTCAACGTGACAGGTTTGTATCCATCTACGACCTATTACTTTAATGTTGTGGTCAAAGATGAGGCTGGCAACAAGGCTGCCTATACAATGCAAAGTCAGGCAACCCCAAGCGGCATTATGTACGCTGTTAAATCAGCCGGTGGAGGTGATTTTACAACAATTCAGGCGTGTGCGAATGCTGCTTTAGCAGGAGACACCTGCACGGTTTACGCGGGCACATATTCAGAGACAGTCAGTGTTCCTGCCTCGGGTATTTCGGGTAACCCTATTGTTTTTCAAGCCCATACCGGAGACACCGTGCTAGTTAATGCTTTTGTAGTGTCAGGCCAAAATTATATTGCAATTCAAGGATTTTATATTGGTAATCATAATGCGGCTGGGTTGAGAGGTGTACAGCTTATCGCCGCATCACACGTCATTGTCAGCAATAATATTATAAGCTATACCGGAGGATTTGGTGTAGGATTTAACCAATCGCCGTATAACCCAAGCAATAATTCGAATTACTGTACAATTTCCAACAACACAATTTCTTGGGCAGGGTATAACGCGTCCGGTACATATGGAATTGATGTATATGGAAACTATAATTTGATTGACTCAAACGATATTTCGCATGTTTTAGATTACACGCATGTTCATGGCTCTTACGATGTGTTGCGCAATAATACTTGGCATGATAGCGCCAGCACAGATTTTGTTTCAACCATGGGTACTGTGAATGTTACTAATGGCAGCACTACAGTCACATGGGCATCGGGAACAGTATTTGATTCCAGTTGGGCTGGTGGTAATGTATACGCAATTTCAATTGGTAGCCTTGTATATTCTATTTTATCAATAAGCAGTAGCACATCCTTGACTCTTTATACCCCATTTGCCGGAACTACTGGAACATATTCATATGCGGCGACAACAACCGCCCATCTTGACGGAATGCAAACATGGGACGTTACAGGGACGCCATTAATTCATCTGCTGATGGAGAATAACGTCATGTATAACACCCCTGAGTACAATACTCATTTTTCTTTACTACAGGCCGAGACTCCAACTGTTGATAATCCAACAGGAGTAATTACCAGATTTAATACCTATTATGGAAGCGGTGGTTACTTCGTACTTAGTCAGGGCATACCACAATCAAAAGTTTATAATAATGATATTATTAATACAGTCTTACCACCAGACTATACAGCTTCTTGGAACTATATGCCTGGAGTAGGAGCTACCGGTGGGGCGTGGCTTAATAATCTTCTGTACAACGATATTGTAAATGGATATTATGATATTTTAACTGATGCCAGCTCTTCGCCTACAATTAGTGGTAACACACTTGTTTTTAACCAAGGCTATTCTGGCTCATGGCAGAGCAGTTTGTCTTCAGAATCAGGAGTTGTACTTAACCAAGATCCACTTTTGACAAACGTAGCCACTCCACCATCAGGGAATTTTCAACTGCAAAATTCTTCCCCAGCCCGCGGCGCTGGAACTTACCTTACAACAGTAGCGAACTCTGACACAGGCTCTGGAACTTCGTTGGTTGTTAATGACGCCGGGTTCTTTTCCGATGGTTCAGGGATAGTAAATGCCGACTGGATTAGGGTAGGCTCAGCCACTACAGTACAAATCTCCTCAATTAATTATTCAACCAATGTTATAACATTGGCTAGTCCAATAACTAGGTCTTCGGGAAATCCGGTTTATCTCTATAAAAATTCTAGCGGTACTCAAGTCCTTTACAGTTCATCCCCCGATATTGGCGCTTATCAATCTTCTTCTACAACCTACACCATCGGTGGCACCATTTCTGGCCTGTCCGGCACCGTGGTCCTCCAGGATAACGGGGGAGATAACTACAGCACTTCCACCAATGGCTCATTTATTTTTGCCACAGCTTTAAACAATAGTGCCAGTTATTCTGTAACTGTTTTGACCCAGCCTAGCGGTCAAACCTGTAGTGTCACCAATGGTAGTGGCACAGTATCTTCCGCGAACGTGAGCAACGTTTCAGTTTCGTGTTCCAATAATCCTACCTACACAATTGGCGGTAATATTTCTGGCTTAACTGGGACTGTTGTTTTACAGAATAATGGCGGAAATAATATAAGCACTACAACTAATACTAGCTTTATTTTCGCCACAGCCACCAGCACCGGCGGCACATACAATGTTACGGTTTTAACTCAGCCATCAGGCCAAACCTGTAACGTAACTAATGGCAGCGGTACGGTAGCCTCATCTAACATTACCAATGTGTCCGTATCCTGCTCCACGAATGTAGTGAGTTCCGGCGGAGGCGGAGGTGCTATTTATGCCAGTTTCAGCAACGTCCAGGTTTCCAATACAACACCTACTTCAATAATTGTGTCCTGGCAAACCAATTATCAAATTGGCTCCTCTGTAGACTATGGCACAACCTCCTCTTACGGTTCAACTGTTTCTAGTTCTACACCCGCAACAAGCCATAGCCTTATCTTAACCAGCCTAAACCCGGCCACTTTGTACCATTTTAGGGTTAAAGACCCTAACTTACAGTTTAATGTTTCCGGAGATTATACATTCACCACCCTGACCTTGGCAGGAACTGTGGCACCATCGCCAACTTCGACTCCGACATCCATTCCATACCTAATATTACCAACTCCACCAACAACCAATATATCACCCTCTGTTACCGTAGTCCTACCATACAATGTCCACGATGGCCAGCTATTACAGTTTAAAGGCAACCCGACTATCTACCTGGTTAAGCCTAATGGCTTATATCCTTTTGATACTTTCTTGAGCTTCCAGCAATATCAAAGCCAAAGTGGGGAGAAATTAACTGTACTAAGAGGCTCCAAAGCCCCGTATACCATAGAGTCAGAAACAGCCAGCCAGGTCCTGGGCCAAACCGCTCTGTCCAGTCCAGCTCCGGCCGCAACTAACCAATCTACTGGCCTCATTCCTGCCACCATAATCTTTACCCGAAACCTTGGCTACTTAAGCAAAGGGGTGGACGTTACGGCTTTGCAGCAGTTCTTAAACAATAATAACTTCGCTGTTGCCCCAAATGGAGCAATTGGTTCTCCTGGACACGAAACTACTTTGTTTGGCCTTGCGACTAAAGCAGCTTTAAAGAGTTTCCAAAACAAGTACAAAACGCAAATTGGGATTAAGGCCGATAATGGGGCACTAGACACTCTAACCAGAAGTTTTATTAACAACTTAAGATAACAAAAGAATAAAAACGTCTCGCTTGAGCGCGTAAGAAAAAACTATCCAGCAATGGATAGTTTTTTCTATGTTGATGATAAATCGTTTGGCGCTAATTTAACAATCCTTTTTTGTTTCCTTGGGGTTTTAGACGTATAACCCCCCACACCCTTTTGTATTGATTTTTAGGTTTTGATGTTTTTTGTGTTTTGGTTTAGATTAGTTTAGTTAGTTGGTTAAGATTTATGTATTTTGAGTAGTATTTTTAAGGTATTTTAGTATTAGAGTTAGTAGTAGTATTGGTCGTTCAGTTGATTACCTGGTGGTAGGTAGTCCGCGGTTTTTGTTTGGGACAGAGTCAATAGAATCAAGGGGTTTATGAGTTTTAGTGGTAGAACCCTGTTCTACTACCCGTTCTACCACCTAGCTGGCTAATTTTGGCAGCTAAAACAGGCTAAATTGGGTGGCCAAAATTAGCTGTTTTGGGTATAATAGGTTTGTAAAATATCGAATAAAGGTACCAAGACCAAACTTTCAGACAATTTAGATTTATTTTCCAGGGCTGCCTTAAGGGCAGCCCATTGTGTCTGCGGGACAAATTCAATTTTTTGATTTTTTAAAAACAGGTTCGGGAACAGGGAAGATTTTTTGGGGGCCGCAGAACGCAATTAACACCAAAACGCAAAGCCACTTGACCCACCCAACCCACCGCGTGGCTTTAGACTACATCGCTTCCCTTTACTGGAAATTCATTGTTAAATTCCTTTTCAAACAAGAATTTTTTGGCAGAATATTCTTTTGGAAATTCCTTAACCATAAACGGGCCAAAATGCCAGCGCCTCTTTTCTTTATTGGTAAGCTTTTTGTCCATAAAATTTTTAATACCTACTTTGTTAATAATTTGCGCCATGTTCTCAAATTCATTTATTGAGCAAAGTGAATAAGGTATTTCGTCCAGCCATTCTATAGGGATACCGCTCGCTTTAAATTTGTCTTCAAGCATGGTGTTTAATTTTGCCTCTATGACATCAGGAAACCAGTACCAGTCCTCCAAGGTTAAAATTAAAGGGAATATAACCCTATCTTTTTGGTATGGAAAATTTGGGTATTTATTTTCTTTGTAGTCCTTAATAGTTTTGTAAACTTGCAAAATTATATTTGTTATTGTGTCCAGTTGTCCATCCAGCGGGCCAGTGTTGTTTAACTCCATCTTGACCGGAACAGGCAACCGTTTCATTTTGCATTCAATGAATAAAGCCGATTCGTCTTCAGACAAAATCCAGTCAATTGTTTCTTTTGATGTCTTATCAAATTTCATTGATGGGATAACTTGTTGGTTGGGGTTTGCTTTTCTGAGCACTTCTCCAACGTAGTTTTGGAATGAACCACCAAAAGCGTTATCAAACCCGTTTTCATTGTAAAGTTCATAATAAAGCCCGCTAGTATACCGCCAATATAAAAGGGTGGGCAATGGGCAAATTAGTACATCCTGACCTTGAATTTTAGTTTTGATAAGTGGGTGAGCCCGTAACGCGTAATTTGCATAAGAAAATTTTTCATCCAACGTGGATTCTCCCTGAAGTTTTTCCCGTATATTTTCTAATTCGGAAGAACTTAAGGCTATTACCTCTTTTAGCATGTCAGCGTTTACGCTGGGAATTTCAACCCTTATTGGGTAACGTAAAATATTGCTTCCCAAAAAATGGCCCAATAGGGCCGTACCAACGAGGTGTAATTTGTATGTAGTGACACCCAGTTTATTTTCTACAATTTTTCCCATTTCCTCAGAACCAAAAATTCTGTAGTACCTGTACATATAAATTTGGCTTGGGTGAATTTGCCACAAAAACTGCCGGTGGGCAATTCGAAACATTTCCATTAATATATTATCTTTATTCACAAATTCTGCGCCTATTTGATTCTCTAGTTCCCTGAATTTATTTTTTGTATTAGCTAAATTATCCCATTTGCGCAAGCTTTTATCTGATAAGTTGTTGCCAATAGGGGCGTGTAGTATTAATTCGCGTGTTAAAGTCTCTAAGTCCCAAGGGGATAGGTACGTCTCTCGTGGCATTTCCGTGGCATTATTTACAAATTTATTCCATACTTGAATATTGTCTGGGAATGGATTGCCAAATTGTAGATGTTGGGCGTACGCCCAAATTACGTACAGTGAATCAAAAAGTTCAAGCCGTCTTAGGTTATTTCTTAGTGGTTTATAGTTATCGTAAAGACTCATGCTAAAATTTTACTCTTTTTAGGACGAAATTGCCAAAAACTAACTGAAATAATTGCTGAAAATTTTATATATGGTATAATATCCTTGCTACCCAGTTCTATATCCCAAAGCGATTTTATTTTGCCCTTTTGCTATTGAGGTGGCAGTCCTGCCAGCAAATCCAAACTCGTTTTGGTGGAGCTGGGTAGCCAGGACTGCCCCTTTAATTTTTAAGAGTAAAATTTATGCCAAATTATTTCCTCTACGCCCGTAAATCCACAGATGTAGAAGACAAGCAAGTCCGGTCTATTGAAGATCAGCTTGCTGTTTTGAGGGCCTTAACAAAAGAACAGGGCTTAAATATTGCCTCCGAATTTGTTGAAAAACAGTCGGCCAAAAGACCAGGTCGCCCTGTATTTACTGATATGCTTGTCCGCATTAACAAAGGTGAAGCTCAAGGCATAGTTTGCTGGAAGCTGGACAGGTTAGCCCGCAATCCTGTGGATGCCGCCCAAATTAGCTGGATGTTGCAAGAGGGTATAATCCAGCACATTCAAACCCATGATAAAAGCTATTACTCGGCTGATAATGTTTTAATGATGCAAATGGAGTTTGGAATAGCTAACCAATACGTACGTGACTTAAGCGCAAACACTAAACGTGGCATGCACGAAAAAGCCAAACGGGGCGAATATCCGGGACTTGCTCCCATTGGCTACATTAATGATTTAAGAACTAAAAAAATAGCTATTGACCAAAGAAAAACCCTAATTGTTAAGGCCGCTTTCGAGCTGTACGCCAAAGATCAATCCCGTTTGGAGGATATAGGGGAATTTTTTAAAAGTCATGGATTAATTTCTAGAGGCAATAAGCTTTTCAAACGGGATAAAATTTCCTACCTTTTGTCTAATCCTATCTACTGTGGCTTATTCCGTTTTGGCGGAGAATTATACCAAGGTAAGCACGAGCCGATTGTTAGCAAACAATTGTTTGATAAAGTCCAAGAGGTTTTAGCCTATCGGGGTCGGCCGCATAAGGAAACTAAAAATAATCCCCAGCTACTCTGTGGTTTATTCCACTGTGGCGAATGCGGCCGTGGGGTTACGGCCGAGCAAAGGACTAAACAACAAAAAAATGGCAATATCCACCGTTATGTCTATTACCATTGCACTAAAAGAAATGTTGTTTGCTCCCAGCCGTTTGTCAGGGACGAGGTATTAATCAGCAAGCTTTCAGAAACTTTAAAGCAATTTGTCATGCCCAAAGATTGGGCAGAAAAATTGTTAATTATGGCCGAGAAAAAACGGCAGGAATCAACACAATCCACGGCGGCTTTTGTTCAAGAGCTGCGGTCAAAAATTGGGGACATTGACCACAGGCTCCAAAGACTTCAGGATATGTATTTAGACCAGGATATTGAGAGGGATAACTACCGGGAACAGAAGAATGGCCTGGTCTTGGAAAAGAAGTCTTTGGAGGAGCAAATAGCTCGTCTTGAACAAAAGCGGGCTGCCTGGTTTGAACCCCTGACGCAATGGCTCAAAGACGCAGAAAAATTGGGCGAAATAACGCTTTCGCCCGAACTGCACCCCAAAAAATCGGCTGCACAAAAAATTTTCGGTTCGAACCTGTTTTTAAAAAATCAAAAAATTGAATTTGTCCCGCAGACACAATGGGCTGCCCTTAAGGCAGCCCTGGAAAATAAATCTAAATTGTCTGAAAGTTTGGTCTTGGTAGCGGTACGGAGAATCGAACCCCAGGTTTAGTGGATGCCCGCCGGAGGCGGGTCCGCCTCCGGCGGAAAAACCACTTATCCTAACCGTTAGCTTATAAATATTTTCTTTGGTAGCGCTACGGGGAGTCGAACCCCGATTTAGTGGATGAAAACCACTTATCCTAACCGTTAGATGATAGCGCCGCAAAAGAAAATATTTATAAATTTTTCAAAATATTTTCCCGTGCCTTAAAACTCTTTTTTAAAAATATTTCCCTTTTCCTGGCCGATGTTTTATCCGGGAACGTTTCGGCGTAGATGGTAGATGATTGTAATAAGATTTAAAAACCCCAAACCCAGTCAACTTAGGCAATTTTATCATAAGAAGCTAGTTTTTTCAAGGGTTTAAGGGTATTGGGGTTTTAGGATAATAAAATACCTCCCGCCTTAGCGGGAGGTATTTTATTGCAAAATTAAGCAGAGATTATTTTCCTGTTGAAGTGGCGGGCGCAGTACCCATATCCATGTTGCCCATTCCATCCATGCCGCCAGATCCGGTTTGCATCATACCGCTGCCGCCGTAGCTGTGACGCGTCATCATGCCGGGGGAGTAGGAATTCATCATCATCGGATAGTTTTGGTATTCAAAATAGCCGGCTTTAAATTCGCCTATTTTAACCCCGACCCAAAAAACCATAGCCAGGATTATTAGTCCCAAAATCCAGCGCAAAAAAAAGTTGCGGTGCATCTGGCACATGCCGCAATTGCAGCCGCTTTGTGGGTGTTGGCCTTGCATATTCGTGTCCATTTTTATTTTTTATTTCCAGCCCATTTAACGGGCCATTAAATGTTGATATACTGATTATAGCATATTTAAGATGGTTTGTAAACTATCAGTCTTATACAATGGAACATGGCCCCTATCTTTGAGACAGCCTCTAAAGGAGGACGGTACCCCAATTGCTGAAACCGGAGGGTTGCCCGGAAGCTGTACAAAGAGCATAAGCCTGCCACACTGACTTGATGACAATCGATATGACAGACTTAAGCGTTACGAGCATAGCTCAAATCAAGGAATTTCTAAAGGTCAATACAGCAATTAATTTTACCTCAGTTTCCAGAAAGGAGAAATATGAATGGATTAACAACGTCTTAAACAAGTTTGGCTATGTCCGGCTTAAAGGCAAAAAAGACAAGGGGCAGATTAAGGAATATATCCAACGGATGACCGGCATGTCGGGCAGACAGCTAAAACGACTGATTACCAACAAGAGAGGAAGTGGGTTAGTGGCCTTGTCCCCGAATTGGGGCAAGAAAAACCGGTTTGTTACTGTTTATGGCCCGGCAGAAATACTATTGCTGGCTGAAACCGATAATCTGCACCAACGAATGAATGCCCATGCCACCAAACAGATCCTAATGGCTGAATATGAAATATTCGGTGACGAACGGTTTAAAAGACTAAAAGATATTTCCGTTTCCCATATCTACAATCTGCGAGTTAAAAGAATTTACACCAGCCACTCCACCACCTTTACCATAACCGATCCAGTAAGCACCCCGATTGGTATTAGAAGAAGACCCGACAATATGGGCATTCCGGGCTATCTGCGGGTGGATACCGTGCATCAGGGCGACCGTAAGCTGGCTTTGGGCAAGTATGAGAAAGGTATTTACCACTTAAACCTGGTGGATGAAGTCACCCAATGGGAAATGGTCTTCTGTGTGGAAACGATTTCCGAGCTGCATTTAAAACCCATATTTGAACAGTTGCAGCAAATGTTTCCCTTTACAGTAATTAACTTCCACTCTGACAACGGTAGCGAGAACATTAATTACACGGTAGCTGATATTCTTAGAAGGTTAGTTATTAAACAGACAAAATCACGAAGCAGGCACTGCAATGACAATGCCTTAGTGGAAAGCAAGAACGGCAGTGTCATCAGAAAGTATATGGGCTACACTCATATCCCGAAAACCTACGCGCAGGAGATTAACGAATTTTACCAGAAGTTTTTTAACCCTTACCTGAACTTCCACAGACCCTGCGGCTTTGCCACCACCACGGTTGACCATAAGGGCAAGGAAAAGAAAAAATATGATATTTACTTAACTCCCTATGCCAAACTGAAGACTCTGGATAATTGGACACGCTACCTTGCCCCAGGACGGACGGAAAAACAACTGGATGACATCAGCACCGGCCACAGCCATAACGGATGGGCAAAACTTATGCAGGAAGCAAAGTCAGCAGTATTTAAAAACATTAAACTTAAGGAACATCAAAAAATGGCCGCTGGCGGATAGGGGCCATGTCTTGATTAGAAACTACTCTATCTGCGCGCAAATTATTTTTTAGACAGGTTTTATTTAATAATCAACACGGAAAACACGGACAGAACAAACGTAGGACACGGATCACGAAGCTCCGTGTCCTACGTGTTTTTAATATCTATTAAACAACTTTCTGTTATAATCAAAACATAATAATTAAAAATATTTTTATGGACATAAAAGATAAAGTTATAATTATAACCGGAGCTTCGGCAGGGATTGGCCTGTCCACGGCCAAACATTTGTCGGACCTTGGCGCCAAAGTCGTGCTGGCCGCCCGTTCGGCCGATAAAATAAACCAACTGGCCAAAACCATATCCAATGCTTTTGCCGTAGTTACCGATACGCGCAAAGCCGCGGACATTAAAAATTTAGTCAGCCGGACCATGGAAAAATACGGGCGCGTGGACGTTATGATTAACAACGCCGGCCGGGGAATGTATGGCCCGGTGGAAAAAATCGACCTGGAAAATTATAAGGAAATTATGGAGCTTAATGTTTACGGGCCGCTGCTCGGTATGCAGGCGGTAATTCCGCAAATGCGAAAGCAGGGCGGGGGGATAATTTTAAATATCAGCTCCCGCGTTTCCAAAAATTATTTTCCCGGGCTGGCCGCTTACGCCTCCACCAAGTACGCGCTTAACGCCCTGTCGTTAACGGCGCGGGCAGAGCTGGAAAAAGACAAAATTGTGGTCAGCGTTTTTCATCCCAAAATGACTGCCACGGATTTCGGCAGGCATTCCGTGGGCGCGCGGCCGGATTGGACCCAAAACGCCGCTTCCGGCAGACCGCCAATGGAAATAGACACGCCGGAGCAGGTGGCGGAAAAAATCGCCGGGCTTATAGTCTCCGAAAATCCGGAAGCGGAGATGTAAGCCGGCAAAATGGATCTTTTCAGACAGCCTCTAAGGCCGCGCCTGTGGCGTGGCCTTTTTAATGCTCTCTGCTATAATGATTAGACATGAGTATTGACGGCATAAAAAAAACTAAAAATTCCACCAGGCGTGTTAAATTTACAGTTGCGCCAAAGCCAAAGAGGGTTTTTAAAATAGATGATATTTATCGTCCGCCACGATGGTTATCCGGCTCTGTGGTTCGGCCAAATAAGCCCGCCCGCCCGCCCGCCACCCTTAAAAAGCATTTTAGTAAAGTGGCTTCCCTGACCCGGCCCGTTTACATCACCCCCTTTAAAGCCAGCTTTAAGACAGCAGGCCAAGAATCGGCTTTTGGTCTGAATTTAAAAGCCGGTTTTAAAAATGCTTCCCAAACATACTCTAAGTTCATTGTCGGGCAAAAAGTTACTTTGCTGGCGGCCGTAGCCGCCTTATTTTTGGCTTTCGGCGGAGGAGTTTTGACCACCCTTTCCGCGGCAAAAACCGCGGCTGTGGAACAGCCTGTCGAGCCGCCTGCCAATTATCAAACCCTGCTGCCCAATGCGCAGATTTCTGCCGCTGCTACCAACGCAGGCAATGATATTTTGTTTAATACCCCCATCCAGTACTTAAAAAATTACCTGGCCACCGTGGCCCAACCTGATATTATAGAACAGAGAACCCAGGCTTTGACCAAGTATTTACAGGATCAAAAGTCGCCACTGGCTTCGGCCGCGGCAACTATTGCCGAACAGCCTCACTGGCAGCTTATTTTGGCCATCGCTTTCGCGGAAAGCACCCTGGGAAAAAATTGCAGCGACGACAACTGCAGTAATATTGGGGTAAAGCCGGGCGCGCCCTCCTGGCGGCAGTACGGCAGCTATCAGGACTGGGTGGTGGATTTTAACCGGCTGCTGGATAAAAAATACAACGATTGGACCTTAAAGCAAATGTGCGGAGTTTACGTCCAGCCCTGCAACCCAAACTGGCTTTTGGCCACGCAGGAAGTTATGGATGATCTGAAAGTCCGGGATATAGATTAGGGCTTCCTGAACTTCCGCGTTTAATGCTATAAATAACTGAGAACCGGTTTTTGGAAACGGATTAACACAGACCGGGAAACAGATAAAGCCGACAGGATGCCATAATCGGTGTTTGTCAGCGTCAGGTTATAAACAGGTTTACTCCCCCAACTTCGTTATTTTTCAAATAGGTTCTAAATTAGTAATCTAAAATAATCCATGCAAAATTTTAAAACGATGAACAAAAGATTTCTGGTTCCCGGCGTGATTTTGTCAATTTTAATTTTGTCCGGACTGGCCCAGGGAGCCAGGCTCTTGGCCGCCAAGCCCGGCAGCGTTACTCCGCTTAGCGACGAACAGCAGGGAATTTTGGCCGTGCGGACCGTTAAAGCTTCGGTGGTGGACATTGTGGGCGTAACCGCGCCTCAGAATTCCAGCTCCAGCCAGGCTTCCATAGCTGACCAGGACGCCGTTTACGGCACCGGTTTTGTGCTGGACAGCGACGGCATGATAGTCAGCAACAACCACGTAGTTTCCGATCCCACTATGAACTACACGGTTATTTTGCCGGATGGCAGCGAATATCCGGCTAAAATTTTGGACTTGGACAAATTTGATGACATCGCGCTTTTACAGGTTAACGCTCAAAATCTGGTGCCGGCCCAGTTGGGAGATTCCAGCGCCCTGGAAACAGGACAGAGTGTTTTTGCCATCGGTAATTCGCTTGGCCAGTATCAGTATACGGTTACCCGCGGCGTGGTCTCGGCTCTGGGCCGTTCCGTGGACGTGGCCGACGACAGCGGCCAGGACAGCCGCCTGCACAACTTAATCCAGACCGACGCGGCCATAAACCCCGGCAACAGCGGCGGCCCGCTGATAAATTTGTCCGGCCAGGTAATAGGAATGAACACTTTAATAGATGCCGGCGGCGCGGGTTTGGGTTTTGCCATTCCGGTTAATACCATTAAAGACGCGGTTCAGCAGATTAAAACCTTCGGCAAAGTTTCCCGGCCGTTTTTGGGAGTGGAGTTTTTAAATATAGATCCCGCGGCGCAAATCACCCAGGGTTTGAGCGTTAACTCCGGGGCTTTGGTCAGCGCGGTAGTGCCCGGCAGTCCTGCGGCGGTCGCGGGGCTTCAGCCCGGCGATATTATTACCTCGGTCAACGGCAGTGCCATTACCCCCAATCAATCCCTGGACGACAGCATAGATTCTTTCCAGGCCGGCGCGCAGGTGACTCTGACCGTAACCCGCGGCAGCGGCACTTTACAGCTCCAGGTTATTTTGGGCGAGCAGATGTAGGATTTTTTGACTTTTATTCGCGACGCAGAGCGAGTCAAAGTAAATAGCTTGCTATTTACTTTGCGCGTTTGGTACAATTTAAAATACGGTCATAAAAAAGTTTGTTTATGGAAAGTTCAAAAATTTACAATACTATAATTATAGGCAGCGGGCCGGCCGGACTGACGGCCGCGCTTTACGCGGCGCAGCGCCGAGTTAAAACCCCTGGTTATTGCCGGGCTGACTCCGGGCGGCCAGTTGATGCAGACCACGGAAGTCGAGAACTATCCGGGTTTTGTTAATGGGATTTTGGGGCCGGAACTTATGGACAATATGATGAAGCAGGTAAAGCGTTTTGGCGCCGAATTGCTTATGGAAAATGTTGAGTCCGTGGATTTTTCCTCGGCCTTCGCTGAAGCTACGGCGGACAAGAAAAAACCATTTACGATAAAAACAGAAAAAGCCGAATATCAATCGCGTACGGTTATTATTGCCACGGGCGCCGAAGCCAAGTGGCTGGATTTGCCCAATGAACAGAGGCTGCGCGGCAAGGGCGTAAGCGCCTGCGCCACCTGTGACGGATTCTTTTTTAAGGGAAAAGAAGTCGTGGTTATTGGCGGCGGCGATACGGCTATGGAAGAAGCCACTTTCTTGACGCGCTTTGCTTCCAAGGTTAGCATTATCCATCGCCGCGACGAATTCCGGGCTTCCAAAATTATGCTCAAGCGAGCCCAGGATAATCCTAAAATTACATTTATTACCAATGTTACTGTCACGGACATCCTTGGGGAAAATACAGTTGAGGGTATAAAAATCAGGGATAACAAGACGGGCGAAGAAAGGGTTATAAAAGCCCAAGGTTACTTTTCCGCCATTGGCCATACGCCCAATACCAAAATTTTCGCTGCGGCCGGCATTGAGATTGACCAAAAAAGCTACATCATCGTTAATAATTTTACCCGCACTAATATAGGGGGAGTGTTTGTGGCTGGCGATGTCAACGATCCGCGTTACCGCCAGGCCGTGGTTGCCGCCGGCATGGGCAGTATGGCGGCTTTGGACGTGGAAAAATATCTGGCGGATACAGAGGATAAATAATTTTTAACTATGGAATTTTCCTGGAAAAGAGTTGCCAAAGTTGTAGGGGTTATTGTGGGCGCGGCCGCTGTTTGCGCCGGAGTTTATTTTTTGGTCAATTACAGGCCTGCCAAAATTCTTTACTACAGCGTAGTCAAAGATGACCGCGAACACTTTTTGCCCTGCGAGCAGCTGCCTTTTTACCCCCAGGTTACAAGGGCTCTGGCCAGGCATCAGGATATGGTGGCAAAACTAAAAAATGCCGGAGCGCTGGAGGTTTTGGGTCAGGAAACCAATTGCGCAAGCAGCGCGGGAGGCATGTATTTTATAAAAGGCGACATTTTAATCCAATATCACAGCCGCGCGCAGAGGTCAGCCATACAAAAATTGCTCGGCGATACCTTTTTTGGAATCCCTTACCGCGGAGAAAGCCGTTAATATGGCGGAAATCAGCGGCAAAGTCATCCACGGCGACCATTACGGCAGGAGTTTGGGTTTTCCCACCGCCAATCTTGATCGTCGCGCGTATGCCAGAAAAAAGTTAAACATTAAATTCGGGATTTGGCAGGGGTCCGCGGTTGTGGGGACGGGCTTTAGCCGCCCGCCAAAGATATATCACGCGGCTGTCATAATCGGGCCCGTTGATAAAAACCAATTACCGAAACTTGAAGCCCATCTGTTAAATTTTAAAGGCAGCTTGTACGGCAAAAAAATTACCATCAGTTTAAAAAAATACCTCCGTCCGTTCAAGAAATTTAAATCCGGGGAACAATTAAAAAAGCAAATTAAGCAGGACATTATAAAAATTAAGCGACTCGCACAATAAATATGAACGTAAACCCATTTCAAACCGCCCAGGCCCAGCTGGAAGCCGCGGCTAAGCTGGCCGGACTGGATAAAGACAAAGTCCAGCAGTTAAAAACCCCCGACCGCTACGTGGAAGTTTCCATTCCGGTAAAAATGGACAACGGGGAGCGGAAAATTTTTACCGGTTTCCGCAGCCAGCACAATAACGCGCGCGGGCCTTACAAAGGCGGTATCCGCTACCATCAGGATGTTAACCTGGACGAAGTCCGGGCCCTGAGTTTTTGGATGTCGTTTAAAAACGCGGTGGTGAATGTGCCCTTTGGCGGCGGCAAAGGCGGCATTATCGTAAATCCCAGGCAGCTGTCGGAAGGCGAGCTGGAAAAACTGTCGCGCGGTTACGTAAAAAAACTTTACCCGGTATTTGGCCCGGAAACGGATGTGCCCGCGCCGGACGTTAACACCAACGGGCAGATTATGGGCTGGATGCTGGACGAATACCAAAAAATTACCGGCAACAAATCCATGGCCACCTTTACCGGAAAATCCTTGGACAACGGCGGCAGCCAGGGCCGCGAAGAAGCCACGGGTTTTGGCGGCGTGTACGTGTTTGAGGAAGTGGTGAAAAATAAAGTGGTGGATTTGCCCGAAGGCTCAACAATTGCCATTCAGGGTTTTGGCAACGTGGCGACTTTTTTTGCCAAAGCCGCGGAAAAGCTGGGTTACAAAGTCGTGGCTTTGTCTGATTCCAAAGGCGGCATTTATAATCCGGAGGGCTTGGACTTTGAAAAAGTCATGTCCCATAAAAAAAGTTCAGGGGCGCTAAAAGATTTTAGCGGCGCCAAAAATATCAGCAACGAGGAATTGCTGGAATTGCCTGTGGATGTTTTGGTGCCCGCGGCTTTGGAAAATGTTCTGACCAAAGATAACGCGGAAAAAATTAGGGCTAAGTTGGTTATGGAGATGGCCAACGGCCCGACCACTCCCGAAGCCGACGCGGTTTTTGATAAAAACGGCGCAGTGGTTATTCCCGATATTTTGGCCAACAGCGGCGGCGTTTGCGCCAGTTATTTTGAATGGTATCAGAACATGCACCGGGAGACATGGGGCAAGGAACAAGTTTTGGAAAAGTTGTCCAGACAAATTAAGCTGGCGTTTGCCGATGTCCTGGAAAAAAGAAACAAATATCAAACGTCCTTTCGCAACGGCGCTTATATTCTGGCCGCGGAAAGAATTATTGAAGCAATGAAGTAGCAACTGTTAAAAACATCTAAAGTTTCAGGCGCGCGGCATAAAGCCGCGCGCTTTAGTTTCGCGGGAATTTTCAGATTGGACGGAAGCTTAAAAAACAGGACTTTTTTCGTTAATTGGCCCGTATTATCCGTAGGAGCTTCACCCGACAGACGCGAGTTGACAAATCCCATAAAATCTATAATAATATAGAGCTATAATTAATATATAAGCTATATGAAGAAGCTGGTAAAAAACTTGATTTTGATCTTATCTGTCAGCCTTTTAATAGGATCAGCGGCTCCTGTCTTGGCCTATTATCCTACCATGAGTGTTTATAGTTCAGGTAGCGACAACTCCATAACCATAAGCGGGGGTCAACCTGACGCGGCCGTGGTCATAAACTTCACTCCTTCCGGCAGCAGCCTGCCGACTACCATTACCGGTACTACCGATGTTAACGGTAATTTTACCACGGATGTCGGTTCCGTAAGTTCGCAAATTACCGCCACGGTAGCAGGCCAGCAAGTGGTGAACAACGGTAACAATGAAGGCTGTACTTATAATTGCGGTACCTCTTACGGGTTGTCGCTTAGCCAGACCAGTTTAAGTTTAAGCGTGGGGCAAAGCTCCTCCATAGCTGTTTACGGCAGCGGCAGTTACTATATTTCCGGCAATTCCAATTCCTCTATAGCTTCGGTAACTCTTAGCGGCAGCCAGATTGCTGTTTACGGCGAGACGTCCGGCAGCAGCAGTATCAGCATTTGTTCAAGCGGCGCCGACGGGGTTTGCGCCACTTTATATGTTACTGTCACCGGCTCTTCTTGTATATATGACAGCTATAACTGCGGCAGCGGCAGTCTTTCTTTAAGCCAGACCAGCCTGAGTTTATCCCAGGGTCAAACTTCCAATGTTGCTATTTATAACAACGGGAACAGTTACGGCAACTATTATATTTCCAACAATTCCAATATCTCCGTGGCCAGCGCCTCTATTTCCGGCAGCAGTGTTTTGGTCAGCGCCTTGGCGGCCGGCAATACCACAATTTCCGTCTGTCAAAATTCAAACAGCCAGTGTGTCAGTTTGTACGTTACGGTTTCTTTGGGCTCCTGCGGTTATTACGGCTGCGGCACGCTCTCGCTCAGCCAGACCAGCCTGAACTTGGGCCAGGGCCAGAGTTCAGATGTCATTATCAGCGGCGGCGGCAGTTATTACATATCCAGCAATTCCAACTCCTCCGCGGTCAGCGCCTCTATTTCGGGCAGTACCCTGCTGCTGACCGGAATTTATACGGGCGGCAGTACGATTACCGTTTGTCAGAGCTCCGGATCTTCTGTCTGTGCCAGTGTTTATGTGACAGTTAATGGTACTGGAACCGGCGGCCTTTCACTTAGCCAGACCAGCCTGAACTTGTCCACCGGCCAAAGCGCCACAGTCAGCGCTTATAATTACAGCGGCGGCTACCTGTATATTTCCAGCAACAGCAATTCGGGAGTAGCATTGGCCAGCGTCAGCGGCTCGGTAATTACTTTATATGCCTTAGGCTCCGGCAGCTCCACAGTAATAGTCTGCGGAGGCAGTTCCAGCCAGTGCGGCAGTATTTATGTAACTGTAAATGGCTCAGGATCCAGCGGCAGTCTTTATTTAAGCCAAACCAATTTAAGCTTAAACCAGGGCCAGAGTTCAAATATTATTATCAGCGGCAGCGGCAGTTATTATATTTCCACCAACTCCAACCTGTCCGTGGTCAGCGCCACCATTTCCGGCAGCAGTTTATTTTTAAGCGCCCTTGAATCGGGCAGCAGCACGGTAACCGTTTGCCAAAGCTCCGGTTACTCCGGCTGCGCCAGCGTTTACGTCACGGTTAACGGCGGCAGCGGCGGTTCGGCGGTTTATTTCAGTCCCGGTTCCGTCAGCTTAAGCACGGGCCAGAATACCAGCGTTGTCATTTCCAGCTCCTATAACAACGGCTATAATGGTTACTATATTTCCAACAACTCCAATTCTTACGTAGTTACCGCCACCATTTCCGGCAGCAGCCTGAACTTGTACGGCCAGACCGCGGGTAACAGCAGTATTACCGTTTGCCAAAGCAGCGGCGGAGGTTGCGGCACCTTGTATGTAACTGTAGGCACCGGTTATTATAGCGGCAGCATTACGCTTAGTCAGACCAGTTTGACGCTGACGTCTGGACAAACTGACAGCGTTAATATTTACGGCAGCGGCAGTTACTATATTTCCACCAACTCCAATCCTGCCATAGTCAGCGCCGCCATTTCCGGCAATGTCTTAAATCTCTATCCTTCTACCAGCGCCGGCACCAGCACCGTCACGGTTTGCCAAAGCAGCGGCAACGGCTGCGCCAGTTTATATGTAACGACCGCGGGATATAACGGCAGTGGTAACGGCAACGGCGGTTTGTATTTTACAACCACGACTCCTTTGCCCTTAATGACAGTAGGACAATATTACAACTACCAGTTGCAGGTAAGCGGCGGCCAGGCTCCCTACTATTACACCTTAAGCGGCGGCAGTCTTCCAGGCGGCCTGTCGCTGTCTTCGGGCGGATTGATTTCAGGCGCTCCGGTTTACGGCGGCTATCAGACATTTACCGTTACGGTTAACGACAGCTATGGCCACAGCGCCACGCAGAATTTCAGCCTGGGCAATTCCGGTTCCAACCCAGGCAGTGGCCTGCAGTATCCCGGCGGGGGCGTATTGGGCGCCAGCACTTACCCAAACGGCGAACTAATTTCCCAGGGCGGCACGGTTTATATTGTCTACAAAAATTTGGAAACTCCATTTTCCAATGCCGCGGCATTTTTGGGTCTGGGTTTTAGTTTTAGCAACGTGATTCCGGTCGCCAATCCCGGTCTGCAGAATTCAGGCTATACCGTAACAACCAGATACAGCCAGCATCCCTGGGGCAGCTGGATAAAGAGCGGTTCAACCATATACTTTGTCGATTCCACCGGCCTCATCCCGGTTCCCAACTGGAACACCTTCATCCAAAACGGCGGCCAGCAAAACCTGATAGTCCCGGCCAACCAATGGGACTTCCGCCTGTCTATCCTAACCCCGATGACAATAGGCGATAGCCGGTTGCAATAAAGTCAAATCAACATAAACCCTAAAACCCCTCGCGCGCCGGAGGGGTTTTAGTTATAATCAGCGGATTAGAGCGGCTTTTTTGGCGGTTGTCTATTTTTGGATGATTTGGTAAAATAGCTTATTCGTCCAAGGAGGACGAGTGGGATGAAAAAGAAGATACTGATCGCAGCAATCCTGTTAGCCGCTCCGGCTAACGCGCAGGCGCTCAACGCCTGTGATCTCAATTCGGATGGCCAGGTTAACATCTTGGACGTCCAAATGGCCATGAACATGGCCAACGGCGCGCTATGTACGGCGCAAATTGTTGGCAACAACTGTAACGTTATCATGGTGCAGCGTGTTATAAATGCCGCACTGGGCGGTCCGTGCGTCGTAACCCCGGCGCACTATGTGACCCTTAATTGGGTGGCGAGCACCGATGATGATGGTGTGACTTGTTGTACATATAAGGTATACCGTTCTACGGTATCGGTCGTGGGGCCGTATACATTTCTGGCACCCACCGTCGGGAGCGCGATAACGTATACTGATGCGGCTGTTACAGCGGGGCAGACCTACTATTATGTAGTGACCGCCGTGGACGTGGATAACAAGAGCAACGAGAGCGCCTATTCAGCGTTCTGTATTGCAACTATCCCGTATCCCTAATCTTTGCCAGGCCGCCGGTGTTTTCATCCCGGCGGCCGCCTCTTTTCCCCTATTGCGAAAGTTCTTTTTTTATATTATCATAAATGTATTGCATGTTAGTTTATGGCTTATTTATAGCCAATAACTGTAAAAATAAAATAAAAATCATATGTTTCTAAATTTACCATCAAGCCAATTTTTTCATGGACAGCCACCAAATAAATCAGCCTGCCTTATTTCCCGCCCCTACCTGGCGCAATTTAACCGCTTGTTTGGTATTGGGTTTTTTGACAGCTTTTACCCTGCAGCAATTATTTGGCCCCTTTAATTTAGCCCGTGCCGACAGCTCAATTGTCCTGAGTATGGATTCCGCTTCCGGTGTCACTCCTGGCGCTTCGGTTAATTTGAATATTTATATTAATCCCAGCAATGCTCCCGAACAGCCGGCCGCGCTTGGCTGGGATATTCTGTACAATACGGCCGATGTGGCTTCCATTGCCTGGAACGCCGACGGAGCAGCCGCCACCGCGGCGGGAAAATCCGGCGACTGCGCCACTCCTTCTCCGGGCGATTTCCGCTGCCTGATTGTCGGGTTTAATGAAAATACCATAGGCCAGGGAACACTCGGGACTATTACCGTGACTTTAACCGCTACTACGTTGGCTACCAGTATCCCATTGCAATTTTCTAACCTGTCAGCGGCGGACGTGTCGGCCAACTCAATAGAAATGACCGCCAATAATGGCAGCATTGGGGTGCGGCAAAATCAGTCCAATAACACCCCTCCGACAGTTTCCATAACGGCCCCAAGCAGTCAAGCCTCGGTTTCCGGACCATCTGTTACCATTACGGCTTCGGCTACGCCGGCAAACGGGGACACAATTTCCAGTGTCGGGTTTTATCTGGATGGCAGTTCTTTGTTGGGCACTGCCAGTGTCGCGCCTTATTCGATTTCCTGGAATTCCACCGGTTTTAGCAACGGCACCCATATTTTAACCGCCCAAGCCACCGACTCCCAGGGTTTAGTGGGAACTTCCCCGCAGGTCACAATCAACATAAATAACCCCGTCATTAGTCCTTTACAATGCCAGCCAACGAGCGCCCTTAATATCAGTTCGGGGGGCAGCGTCAGCTTTTTGGTGAGCGGCGGCCAAAGCCCTTATACTCTTAACGCTTCCGGCGCTTCCAATATCAGCGGCCTTACCGCCACTTACAATAGCAGCGGCAGCTATCCAGTTACAGCCACTGACAGTTCAGGCCAAACAGCCAGCTGCGGAACCGTAACCGTCACCCAGACCGCCCCCGCTACCTTTACCGCCACTGCTACGGCTACCGCAACGGCCAATTGTTCGAACGGAACCGCAACTACGGCTACTGCTACCGCTACTGCCACCAGTTCTGTCAGCCAGCAGGATGCCCAGAATCAAGCCCAGAATCAAGCCCAGGCTCAGGCGCAAAGTCAGGCGCAAGCCGAGTGTCCGGCTCCTGTTGGCTTAAGCTGCCAGCCGACATCTTCTCTTAACATTGATGTTGGGGGCTCCGCAAGTTTCCAAGGCAGCGGGGGCAGTGGAAATTATAGCTTAAGCGCTCTTGGCGGCAGTGTGAGTGGATTGTCCGTGGTTTTTAATGCCGCGGGCAACTACCCGGTTTCCTTAAGTGACTCTTCCGGAAACCAGGCCAGCTGCGGAACCGTAACCGTCACCCAGGCCGCCCCCGCTACCTTTACCGACACTGCTACGGCTACCGCAACGGCCAACGCTCAGTGTGCCGGCGGTTCAACTGCTTCAGCCACGGCCACTGCTACCGCTACTGCCACCAGTTCTGTCAGCCAGCAGGATGCCCAGAATCAAGCCCAGAATCAAGCCCAGGCTCAGGCGCAAAGTCAGGCCCAGGCGGAAGCCGCGAACAACTGTCCAGCGGTCTCTTCGGTAAATCCCGCCCAAACCCAAAGCACTGGTAACTGCGACAACGATTCCAGTTCCTGTAACAACAATACTAACACCAATAACGATACCAGCTCCGGCACCAACAGCTCCAACCAGAATAACAACAACAATGTCAACGGCAACAACAACACCATTACCAACAGCAACGAGAATTGCGTTAATAATTCCCGCGACAGCGGATACAATAGCAGTCAAAATTCAGTAAACGACTTTGTTCCCCAGATGTTTTGGCCCGGCGTGTAGTTTGCGGTACTATTTAAGATATTTAAAAAATTTGTTAAAATTAGCTGGTGATTGAATAATTTATATTGTCATCCGTCATTGAAACTAAACTTTTACTATAAAAGCTTTAAAATATGGGCACTTTTGCTTGCCTGCGTAGCGACAACCTTTTTGGTTATTGGCTTTTTTAAGCCGGTTTTTGCTTTTGGCCCCGTGACTTTAACTTTAAATAATCCGCCGGTTCCAGCTGCCGTGGGATATCCGGGGGAACTGAATATGACCATGGATGCCAGCTTGGCCAGTGAAACCCCGGCGGCCATAGGTTTTCAGATAACCATTGACAATACTGCTTTACAGGGCTTTAGCATAAGTCCGGGCGCGGCGCTAAGCGGCAGCGCCAAAACCGTGGGCTGTTTGGCAGTTTCCCAATCTGTTTATAATTGCCAGATTTCCGGAGACGACTCCAATCCCATACCCACATCCAGCCCGATTGTCTTAATAGGTATTGTGTCTGTTGCCAGCGGTACTCCGGCTACCTCTTCAGTAGTTTCAATAAGCAATGTTACGGCCACCGGAACCTCGCCCGTTTATGATAGTCTTCCCGCGCTGGGAAATAGCGGCACCGTGACCATTGCCCAGCCTTCCAATTCACCGCAACTGTCGCTGTCCGGCGGTACTGTGGCCACAGGCAGTTCCACCCCGCTGAATGTTTCCCTTGATGTCAGCCAGGCGTTAGCCAGCACTACCATGCTGCAATGGGATATGCTTTTTGATCCTACCGCGCTTAGCGCTTCGTCTACCGCCAACGGCGCGGCATCGATTGCCGCGGGCAAAAGCACTTCATGTAATCTTGTCGCTGCCGGTGATTATCGCTGCGTAGATTCGGGGTTCAACGAGAATTCCATTGGCAGCGGAGTGCTGTCAGTTATAAGTTTCACCGCCGCCACTTCCACCTTGGCGACTTCTTCGTCTGTTCAGTTTTCAGGCGTGCTCGGCAGTGACGCAAGCTCGGACCCAATCACAATTTTTGCCACCGGCAGCGCTTTAACAATCGTGCCGGTAAAGCCTGTTATCGGTTCTTTTATCGCGTCGCCCTCGGTTATTGGTCCCTCTTCCACCTCAACTTTATCCTGGACTACCGCCACCGCCACCACTGTCAGCATTAATAATGGATTAGGCAATCAAACAGCGACTTCCACAGGCTCGGTTTCCGTCTCCCCGGCTACCACTACCACATATACATTAACCGCAGTCAATAGCGCAGGGACTACTACTGCCCAAACCACGGTAACGATTGATAATGTGGCGCCTTCTGTCCCCGCCAGCCTTTCGGCCATTGCTGTTTCAACTTCGGAAATAGATTTATCCTGGGCTACCAGCACTGATACCGGCGGCTCCGGCCTCGCGGGATATGATATTTACAGAAATGGCGCTAATATTGCCACCAGTTCCGTCGCTTCTTACAATGACACTGGCCTTGGCGCCGGCACCGGCTACAGCTATTATATTGACGCTTTTGATGGCGTAGGCAACACTTCCGCGACTTCAACAACTGTTTCGGCCTCTACCCAGGCAGCTTCTTCAGGTGGAGGTGGTGGTGGAGGTGGTGGTGGTGGTGGTGGTGGAGGTGGTGGTGGTGGTGGTGGTTTTTCCGCGGGGAGTACAGTTATTACTAATTTCTCCGTACAGCCCGGCAATGGACAAGCCTTAATTACTTGGGTAAATCCCATAGCGAGTTCCGGTTGGACCGCGACCGTTATTGTGCGGAAGGTAGGCAACAGCGCTCCGATAAGCCCGACTGACGGCACCCAGGTTTACAACGGAACCGGACAATCATACACTGACACCGGTTTAACCAACGACGTTGCTTATTCTTACTCCGCTTTCGCTTTTAATAGCTCCGGTAGTTACGCGCAGTACGTGGCTACAGGCTCGGTGGTGCCGAACGGCGCGTCGGTTTTGCCGGTATCAGCAACCGATCAATACTTGATTAATGATAACGGGACTTTTTACTTGGTGCAAAATGGAGTGCGGCACGGCATAACCAGTCCGGGGATTTTATTTTCTTACGGCTATGACTGGACGGACGCGTTTACGGCTAATGCTTCGGATGTGGTTTTGCCGGAAGGTAACTTGCTTCTCCCCGGCAACGGCGCTTTGGTTAAAGATCCTGTTGACCCGACCGTCTACCTGATTTCCGAAGGCAATAAGTATGGCTTTACTTCCAGCCAGGTATTTTTATCGTTGGGTTTTAAATTCAGCTCTGTGCTGGTGGTAACAACGCCGGAGCTGAATGAGATGCCGCTGGGTCCGCTTGTTAACAATGGCAAGTCGCAGCATTTGTCCGGGTTGGATATTAACGAAAAAGGCACGGTTTACTGGGTTGGCAACGACAGCCAATTGCACGGCTATCCTTCCCTGTCGGTATACAACACCTGGCATCATGACAATGACTTTTCCTGGGTTGTGCCGGCCAATGCCGCCGATTTATCCCTTCCTATCGGCAGTCTGGTGGCTCCCCGGGTGCTGAGCCGCTAAAACAGGCGCGTATGAAAAACAGATCTTTTGGAGACAGCGTGGCGGTTACAAAACTATAGTTTGATCCATAAAATCAGCCGCTTCAATGAGTTTTGCAACCATCCAAGCTTGGCTTCCGCGGGGTAACGGGCGCTCCATCTAAACTTGAAATTTGGAGACTGTAAATTCCCCAAAACCTGCCAAATTTTAAAATCCCCGCGAGGCCAGTCTGGCTCGCGGGGATTAATTAGGTACGGCTGTGGTTATTATTGCGCCACCCGTTCCACGTATTGTCCATCGCGGGTGTCTACTCTTATAATATCGCCTTCTTTTATAAACATCGGCGCGTTTACCTGGAGGCCGGTTTCCAGGGTGACGGGTTTGGTGACGTTGCCGCCGCTGTTGCCTTTGGTGTCGGGAGGACTTTCCGTAACTTTAAGTTCAACTTTAATGGGCAGTTCTATGGAAACGGGTTTATCGTTAAAGCGTAGAATGGAAACAGGCATGCCTTCTTTCAGGAAGCTTTCCTGCTCCTGAGTAACTTCCTTGGGAATATCCACGGTTTCAAAAGTTTCCGGATTCATAAAGTGGGTACCCTCGCCGTCGGCGTAAAGGAAGTTGGCTTTTTCGCGCACCACATCGGCTTCCTTAATGCTTTCGCCGAACTTAAAGGAGTATTCGTAAACTTTTCCTGTAATTACATTGCGCATTTTGGTTTGCATTACCGGCTTTCTCTGGGCCGTGCGCATACGGTTGGACCAAATAATCATCACTGGTTGTTTTTCCCAGAGGATGACAGTGCCGATTTTCATATCATTTAAATCCATATAAAATGAGTTATAAAGTTATCAAGTATAAAGTTATCAAGTAAGAGCAGTTTAAGGTTGCGGTTACTTTATAACTTTTAACTCGTTTGTCGCTATGCCGCGACAAACGGCAACAGGGCCATATGTCTGGCGTGCTTGAGAGCTTTGGTCACCATGCGTTGGTGTTTTGGGCAGGTGCCGGTGCGGTTGTGGCTTAAGATTTTGGCGTGCGGCGACATAAAGCGGCGCAGGGTTTGCGCGTCTTTGTAGTCCACGGTGCTGATTTTGTTGCTGCAAAAATAGCACTGCTTTTTTTCCACAGGTTTGTTGTCTCTGTTATTGTTGGATGGTCTCATAGAATAATTTAAATGATTGATCAGGATTGACATAATTGAGCAAAATTAGCGGCCCAAGAATTATGGCAATTATTTAAATTTTACTTAGTTTTGTCAATTCCATTTTAGCCCGCGGCTAAAATGGAATGTCTTCAACGCTTATATCTTCGCCTTGCTGGATGGTGGGAAGGTTTTCTTCCACTGATGGAGCGGAAGATGAATCGGTCGGCGGCAGTTGGGCGGCTGAAGGTTTGGCAGCTATGGGAGATGGAGCCGCGGATGACTGTTGATGCGAGCCGCCCGCGCTGCCTGAAGATGTTGAGCTTGTTGAGCCGCCCTGGCCGGCGCGCTGCAGCATAATCATATTATCGGCTACAATTTCCGTGCGGTAATTTTTTTTGCCGTCCTGCCCTTCCCAGCTGCGGGTTTGCAAACGGCCTTCAATAAAAACCTGGGTGCCTTTTTTTAAGTATTGCGCGGCGATTTCTCCCAGCTTGCGCCACAGCACCACGTTGTGAAATTCCGTCTGCTCCACTTTTTGGCCGCTTTGCTGGTTGGTATAAACGTAGGAAGTGGCCACGCCGATTTGGCAAACGCTGATGCCGCTGGCCGTGGTTTTTAATTCCGGATCCCGGGTCAGCCGCCCGATTATCATTGCTTTATTTAAGTCCATAGGTTTAAAAAATTAATGTTTAATTTTTTAAAGCGGATAGTGAGTAGCGTTTAGCGTTTAGCTTGTCTATACGCTAATCACTTAACGCTAAACGCTATTTTGTTAAATCTTCGCTTAACGCCGCTTCTATCTTCTTGTCCAAATCTTCCTGGTTTATTTCCATCAGCGGCCCTTGGCCTTTTTTTGCCGTTTCCTGCGCCGGCAATCCAGCGGCTTCGGCCGGAGGGCCTTTGCGCACAATTTTAGCCTGCGCGGCTTTGTCTTTGGCCATCCTGCCGTAATGCTCGTCCAGATTAACAATCAAATAGCGGATAATGCTCTGGTCCTGCGTGCGGATTTTGGCGTCAAAAGTGTTAATATTTTTGGTGTCCATAGTAAAATCAACCACAACATAATGTCCGTTGCGGGTTTTTTTTATGGGATAGGCTAACTTTTTTTTGCCCAGCTGGCTTTCTTTGACTTCGGTGGCGCCGAAGTCTTCCGCGAACTTTAACACTGCCTGGGAAATTTTAGGCACATCGTCGTCGGCTACGTGAGAGCCGAGCAAATACATAAGCTCATATTGAGGCATTAAGGAGTTTCCTTAATCACCCTTCCGTAAAGTCAGGGCGAATATGATAATTATTAAGTTAAAAAGATTATAGCAAAACAGGGGATTTTTGTCAAAGCCCGGGCTGGTTGTTATAATAACCCCATTATGAACAAATCATCCAAAACTAGTTACTGGCGCTGTAATTGCGGCAAGACCAAAGTCCTCGGCAAGCAAAGGATTACCATTATAGCCATGCGGCACGGGGAGAGCGAGCATAATGTTTTGGGGGTGGTGAACGGGGATCCGAAAAAGATTTTTCATTTAACGGCTGAGGGCAAAAAGCAGGCGGAGGGGTTGGCAAAGAAATTGGGAAATAAGGAAATAAAAGAAATAATTGCTTCGGAAATGAAACGTACGCAGGAGACCGCCGCGCCTTTGGCAAAGGTAAAAAAATTGCTTGTGCAAATAGACAGGCGATTAAATGATATTCACGCCGGCGGCCTGGAAGGTATTCCGATTTTGGAATTTCGGAAGCTGACCGGGGATATTCACCGCTCTGTTAAAGGATCCGAAACCGGCAACCACGTGGCCAGGCGGCTGAAAAGTTTTTTGGAAGATTTAATAAAATGCTACAGCGGCCAAACCGTGGCTATTGTATCTTCGGAAATAATTTTACATTCCTTAAAACAAATCGCCCACGGGCAGTTCAGCGACGAACTAAAAGGCCATCACCTTAAAAACGGCGTGGCCTATACGTTTCATATTCACAGCCCGGTTATTTGCCCGAGTTGCGGGGACAGGAAAAGGGGTTAGGGAATAGGGTTTAGGGGATAGTAAAAAAACTGCCTACGACAGTCTTTAGTCTTTTTTTAAATGTTGAATAGGAAATGGACTACATCACCATCTTCTATTGTATAGTTTTTGCCTTCTGTCCTTAGCCAGCCTTTGTTTCTGGCTTCGGGATAGCCGCCGGCTTCCAAAAGTTTGTCCCACTGGATGCATTCCGCGCGAATGAAACCTTTTTCAAAATCGGTATGGATTACGCCCGCCGCCTGCGGCGCTTTAGTGCCGGCTTTGCAGGTCCAGGCTTTGCTTTCTTTGGGTCCGGCTGTAATAAAAGTTATCAGACCCAAAGTCTCATAAGCTTTTTTTATAATTTTATCCAGGCCGCTTTGGGGCAACCCCAATTCTTTAAGATACTCCGCGTGTTCGTCGTCGTTTAACTCGGAAAGCTCCGATTCCAGTTGAGCGTCAATGGTAATCATGGTTGTGTCATCCCGGCCGAGTGCACCCGAGAGCCGGGATCCAGTATCCTCTTTGTCCTGGGTCCCGGATATTTTTTCGGATGCACTCAAAAATTCCGGGATGGCAGACACAAACTGCTTTTTATCCAAATCAAATTTGGAATTGGCCACAAATAAAAACGGCTTGGTAGTAAGAAGTTGGATGTCTTTGGCGTTGTCTTTTTCCTCGTCGGTTAACCGTACGGTGTTGGCCATTTGCCCGGCTTCCAGCGCCGTTTTATATTTATCAAGGACAGTTTTTTTAATAGTCATTTCACGGTCGCCGCTTTTGGCCTGCCGCGCTACTGTTGCCAATCTGTTTTCCACGTTCTGTAAATCGGCCAGCTGCAGTTCTATGCCTATGGTTTCCATATCGCGCTGTGGGTCTACGTTACCGTTAACATGAATAATATCTTTGCTTTCAAAAAAACGCGTGACTTCCATAATGGCGTCGACTTCGCGGATGTGGCTTAAAAATTTATTGCCCAAACCTTCGCCCGTGGACGCGCCTTTAACCAAGCCGGCAATATCCACAAATTCAATCGTGGTTGGCACAACTTTTTCGCTCTTTTCCAGCGCCGCAAGTTTTGCCAAACGATCATCGGGAACCGCGACTACCCCCACATTGGGGTCAATAGTCGCGAACGGATAATTAGCCGCTTCAACCTTGCTTTTGGTAATAGCATTAAACAATGTTGACTTGCCGACATTAGGCAAACCGACGATGCCGATTGAATGAGAAGAACCCGACATTTTGATTGATTGGAATATTTCCGATTACTTGTAAATGCTCCCTCGTGCCGATAACTTTTTCTACGACGTTTAGCGCAATAGCCCGCTTGGCTGCAAATTTTAAATCTTGCAGGGTCTCTTTTGCTTTTTTGGCGAAGTCCGCTATTTCTATCTGGGTCGGCGCTTCTAATCTGATTTGGTTAGCTTCATTGGTGGAATTGGCAATCTGTATTTCCAGTTGGCTGATTCTATCTCGAATTGGGGTCGTATAATTTTTAAGCTCTTCCAGGGTAAAAGCTCCAGCGCCATAGCCTTTATTATAGCGCTCTACTTGGGCCCGTAATTTTTCAACTTCTTTTTTTAAGTTTCCCGTATCAACTAAGGTTGCCTTGCTTTTGTCCTGCCTGCTGTTAAACCAACGGTTTACTTGTTCGGACATAAGTTCTTCTGAACTCATGAGCTCGGCAATTTTTTGCCAAACCAGATCATCGGATATTCTGGCATTAATGCCTTTTTCCGCACACTTGGGCGGTAGAGGGAAGCTCGAAACTCGGTCGGTGCAACGGTAGTATAAATTTGGTTTGTTGCAATATCCTTCACCAACTCGTGTCCTGCCGCAAGCGCATTCAAGTATTCCTGATAAAAGGTATTCTTTTTTCTTATTGCGTTGGCAAAGCGCAAAGTTTGTTTTTAGCTGTCTTCCGGCTTTCTCAAATAGTTCAAAGTCTATTATAGCAGGAACAGGTATGGTTATCCATTCTTCCATGGGCCTTTTTCTGCGGCTGGACTTTTTCATCTTTTTATATTTTTCCTTATTGAGTGGATTTTCCGGCACAACCGCATACGAGCTACCCCAATGCGCCTCCCCGATATATACGCGGGCCCGCAATAGAGTGCTCAAAGTGCTGGTACTCCAGACCCCGCGCTTGCTTTTGCGCGGCTTAAGTCCCATGTCTTGAAGTTTCCTTACGATCGTCCTCAAAGTTAGTCCGTGATTGGCAACCCAAGAGAAAATCATTTTAACAACTTTAGCTTCTTCCTCTTCAATTACATAATAGCCGTGCTGTTTGGTTTCTTTATTGTTACGAATGTAGCGATAGCCATAGGGGGCTTCGGTAGTTAAAATGTGACCTTCTTTGACTTTGCGAAGTTTGCCAAGTCTAAATCTTTCTGCTATTTTTGCTCTTTCATATTCAGCAAACAATCCTCTCACGCCGTGCAAAATTTTATCTTCACTGTTTTTTGGAGCGGAAACAGTAACAAACATTACTTCAACCCCTGCTTCCCGCAACTCATCCATCACAAGCTCTTGATACGAATAGCGACGAGCCAAACGGTCAGGGTCATAAATAAGCACCGCTTCCCAAGCTCGGTTTTTATTTTTTGCATCAAGCCGTAGCCTATCAAGTGCAGGTCGTTCTAAAATATCGCCGCTCCAATCGTCGTCTTTATACTCCTCCACTATCTGCCAGTTATTTTTACCTGCCAATTCCGTAAAAACCATAGACTGGTTTTTTATTGTCTGCTCTTGCTCGTCCTGATTTTTGGACACACGGGCATAGGTGGCAATCAGCTTGAATTGTTTGTCTGTTAGGTCGTTCATTTAATTTTATGTTTTGCTAAAAATTTATTAACCTCGGCCTTTGGGATACGGAGTAATGACGTCTGGCTATTGCCAAGTTTATAACCTTTCAACTGGCCACTTTTAAGCCAGCGCATTATGGTGCGGGGGTTAACCCTAAGCTCTTTTGCTACTTCTTCCAATGTGTAAAATTCCATAAGTCCATTATACCAAATTGTCATAAGATGTCAAATCGCCGTTTTTCTTTAAAGTTTCCTCAAATAAAATATCAAAGGCTTTATCAATTTGGGACTGGTTCGGTTCGTTGGTCAGCTGGTATGTTAAGCTCGGTTCGTTACTTTTAGTCTTTGCCTTTTTAGCCAATCCAAGAATTTGGCCATCCGCTAATTGTGGAAGGTCTATCTGTGACAATTTGGTTAATTCTTGGTAGTTTGGCTGCATAACAAAAATTATTTAGGAGTTATTTTATAATCCCTAAGTAGTCGCTGAACAATGTCGGCCTGCTGCGTGTCTTGGTCGGCTTGCCCTATACTTTTAACTTTCTTTTCGACTTCTTCATCTGGTAGGGCAGCATAATCAAACATTGTGGTAGCCATATTTTCGTGGCCTAAGTTCTGGCTTACTGCCTTAAATTCCGCTGGAGTTTTGCAAAGTTCTAATGCTATTTTGGTTGCCGAATGGCGGAACGAGTGCGGCGAAAAGTATTCCAAGCCCGCAGCTTCAAAACGCTTTTTGAACACTGCCCGAATACCGCCAGTGGTTTTCCAAAATCGCCGCTCAACATTGTCGGCAATAAATGAGCTACTGTCGCCGCCTTCCTGCTCATTTTTTGTAGCAGGGAATATAGGGTCTTGGTCAGTAAATAGCTTTTCTTTTTTCAGGTAATCAACCCAGTCTTTTATAATTTCCCAAAAGGTAGGGTCAAAAATAAACAGCGTGGTTAAAATATCCTTAGAAAATTTAGTCTTTACCCCACGTTCAGGGTCTTGGTGAACTTGCTGTTTTTCTACGTTAAGGCAGCCCAGCGGTAGGGTTGAAATAGCTTCGTCCCGCATTGCGGAAAGTAAGGTAAAACAAATTAGTGCCCTGTCCCGTCGGTCTACCTCGGTTTTTACTTCAATGGAATTAACCAGCCTTTCGATTATTGCCAAAGTTGGGTAGCGTTTCCGTGTAGGATTTAATGCGATTTTGGTTTGCTTTTTATCAAGCTGCAAATAGGCAACGTCGTTTAGGGAAATCTTAGACTTATAGCCAGCCTGCGCCGCCAGCCACTTAAAAAATTCATTAAGGCTTATAAGGTAATGGTGGCAGGTGGTTAGGGTAATTGGCTGGTTTGTGGCAGCATTTTTGCGTTCAAACAACCATTTCTTAAAGCCCTTAACAGTTTCGGGGTTAAAGGTTTTGTAGTCGGCAGCGTGGGTAAAGTCGTCCCATAATGCAATTGACCGCTCCACTTTTTCAATACTACTGTCAGAAAGGCCATCGGCTTCCTTGAGCCAGTCAAAATACTTGCGTTTTATTTGTTCATTTTTGAGATTGATTTTTGTCATATTTTTGTAGCGTTTAAGTGAATGTTTAAGAGAGGGTAATAATCGTCAGTTAATCCTATCCGGCACTTCCTTCTGATACGTTGCAAACCGGTAAAGTTTTATGCCGCATACTTCGCACCTGCTAATTTTAATGGCCTTAAATTTTCCCTTGCTTCCAATCTTGGTTTCGGTTTTGTTTATGGAAAATTCAGTAGCCAGTCCTTTTCTGCCGCACTTGCACTTAAGGCAATAAAATTCATCTTTAAGCAATGAACATTTGCGTTTTTGTTTCTTTTTGGTCAAAAAATCGTATAATACTTCCCCGTAGAATAAATAGGGATTGGAACTACCCTCTATGGGTGACAGGCCTTGTTTTGCCACCCACTGCAAAACGCTGCGTATATGCATACCAAACAATGCCGCTATCTCTTTAGTGGTATAGGTGCGACGCTTACGTATTAGTCTGGTATTGTATCTGCTGGCCATAGAGGAGTTAAAGTTTAGAGGTAATCAGGTCGCTGCCCAAGTTTTAGGAAAACCCCTCTATGAGTTGAACCTAATTCCAAGGCAGCAGCCTGATTAACTCTTCCTACTCTAAGCATAGGAGAAATGGAAAATACCTGTAATTAGCACTTGCTTAACCTTGGACAAAATTAAAACGGCTCATTTGAGCCGTTTAGTTAAAACTTATTAACAACAACAGGAAGTCAACTACAAGTTATTCTAAAAATTTAACTTCAAATAATTCCTTGTTCAAACGATGCCCGCCAGTGTCCACACGAATAACCAAGTCATCTTGCAGTTTTAAAATTTCTTTAAAATTTGTATTTACAGCTTCCAGTTCCTTACTTACCAAAGGTAAGGTTTGACCCAAAGTTTCCGCCATAAATTTACCTGTAAGTTTCCGGCCATCTTTTAGCAGCCAGAGCAATTTTGCCCGCTTTCCTTTAATGGCATAGTTAGGCTTTATGGTGGCCTTATTCAAATAAATACCGTAGTCAGTGGATATAAAAACTGCCTTTTTTGGACTTTCAGTTCTTGGTTGGGTTTCTTGTGGACTTGGCAAAAATTTTGGTTCTTCCTGTTTTGCATTTAAGTCTGACAGGTAATCTTCCAGCCCTTCTACCTTAGCTAATTCAGGGTTTAGATTATAAAAATTTAAAAAGTCCTGCAAAACGCCATAGAAAGCATATACAGAATTGAGGTGACTTTGCAGCGTTGTTTTTGTCTGCTCTATTTGCTTGTGGGCTGAGAGTAGGTCAGCAAAAGGCTTATCGTAATCCAGCCGCAGTCGTGGCGGTAGGTCGCCAGTCAATAAATCTTTGATTTGAGTATCAATTTGAACATAGTAAGCATTGAGCTGCACATCTGGTTCGGGTTGTTTAAAATAAGCCTCTACAACCTTAATTAGCTTTAAATATAAATCAGCAATCTGTTTGATTTTTAGGTGCGTTGGGTGCCAATGCTGCTTCATAAATTCTAAAGCTTCGCTTGGTTTGAACTTGCAGCGGGCAACATAGCCAACGAAAGGAATTGGCTCCGACGTATCCTTGTTTTTATTTTTATAAATTATAGTGTCTTCTCTTTCTATAACCTGATAGCTATCAATAACTCTTTCCGATTTTAGGAAATCAGCCACACATAACATTTTTTTGGTTTCTTCTCCTTCTAACCCATCGCTAACAGCTCCTAACTCAATGTCTCCAAAAACCCACTCGCCGGAGTGTCTTGATTTTAATACGGAAGGTTTTAAATACGCCAATGCCAAATCTAAATCCGTAGGCTGTATTACTACTGGTTCACCCGTTTTGTTCTCCAAAACCAAAGTTTGTTTGTCAGCGTAAACTTTGTCTCTTATTTTTTCAAACTTATTCCAGTCTGGAATTTTAAAGCGAACAAAAGACCTTTTAAATTTTTCCGGATTTGTTATAGCTTCCTTTAAAGCACTGTTTGGGTCAAAATAAACCGGCAGCCCTTGGACTTCAACCATTTGCTGATTTTTTCTTTTGATATAAATTGGTAAATGCAAGTCGGTGATAATTTTTTGCACGTATAAACTGGCCAAAAATCTCCAAACGTTTTCATTTTGAAAATCTCTGTTTATATAGCCATCGGTAGGGAATAAACAAATCACCAAGGCTTCTTTTAAATCCTCGGCTTCGTGGCAAAATGCCTCATACTCACTATCGATATACTTAACCAGTTGCTTAATATCACTGGTTGTTTTCCATTGCAGGTCTTTATTTTTAATCAAAACATCCAACAGTGGTTGCCATTGTTGGGTTTTCTCCAAATAATTATCGGACTTAGGCATAGAGGGGTTTAAATAAAAAAGAGGCTTTAAGCCTCTTAATTATAATACTTTTTACTTATGAGCGAAACCTTTCAAAAAATTGGTTCGCTCGGTAACTTGTGCCACGTTTTTTAGTGTTTGTTCGTCGAGTATCATCGGTTCGAGCTTTTTCCACTTATTATCAATAGCCAGTTTTCTGAAAGTGAGGTTTATTAGGGAGGTTACGTCCATAAGCTTGATTATCCATTTTAGGCGTGTTGGGGTTTCGTGAATATGCTTAACATACAGTTCTCTGACCAAGCGAGAGTAATGCTCCACAAATGGCTATTATGAAAAAGACCAGGGGGCACAAAAGTTTTGCCAATATCCTGAACAGGAACTTTACCCAATCTGTGCCCTACAGAGTCTTCTGTACGGACATCACCTATCTGCCTTTCAATCACCGCCTAGCCTACTTTTCAGCCATTAAGGACATTGCCAGCGGCGAGGTCGTGGGCTGGAACTTGTCCAGGCATATCGGCATGGAGGTGGTCATGGACAGCTTAGAGCAGATGAAGACCAATGCCAGACTGCCGCTTACCAAAACCATTATTCATTCTGACCAGGGGTTCCACTACACCAGCCCGCAGTATATTAATATGGTAAAAAGCCTTGGCATGGTACAATCTATGTCCCGTAAAGGCCGGCGCATCGACAATGCGCCAATGGAATCGTTCTTTGGCCATTTAAAAGACGACGTAGACTACCAGGACTGCAAGACTTTTGAAGAACTTCTTATGCTAATCACCGAATATGTGCGATACTACAACAACGAGAGACAACAATGGGATTTAAAAAAGATGACCCCGGTTAATTACCGGAATCATCTTTTATCTTTACAAACTTAGCGGTTTTATCCTCTGTCCACTAAAGAGGGTACGGTTCACTAAAGCCGGTTTTCTTTAAATATCAAAAAAAACCGGCGATGTCCTTGGAGGACTCTCCGGTTTTTCTGTCCTAAGCTGTCTTTTGACTTAGTGATCCAACATTGTAATAAGAGGTTGGCTGTTCCTATTCCGTAGATACGCCACGGACACCAGCCATACGGTCTGTATTCGGACTGGTCTTCGGCTATTTTAATAAGTCGGTATACCAACTTAGCTAAACCAATCTCTGCCAAAAAAGGGCAGGCCTTCGCCGAGACCTGAATATAAAGACGAAAATTGATACCGGGTCGTTACAAAAACCGGCTTTTTACATCAACTTTTGGTTTGCTTGGTGATATGCTTCAACCAGTTCCCTTTGGTCTTGGTTAGCCTTGCGGGCAACGTCTTCCATCAGCCGTTTTTGATCTTCCGGCGAGGCATGTCTAAAAAACGAGGAAAAATTCTTTTTCTCTTCTTTGTGAGGGCTAAATACCGCTTTAAATTTTTTCATCATGATAGTAATTTCTCCAGTTTTTCTTTAGTATACACTGTTGGCAGATACTTATCAAGACGACCGACATTGGGGTAGGCTTGCTCAAAATTTTTGGTAAAATCTTTGATAATTAAGTTAAGCATTATTTTATCGCCATAGTGGGCTTTGGCCTGGCTTACATTTTCGCGGGCTCGCAGGAAAGCATTGATGAAAACCTCTTTGGAAACTCTGCGACCTTCCTTGGCTTCGCGAATTTGGGTAAAGTCCCAAGCCACTTTAGGGTCTTGAAACAAATAGTAAATAATGACTTCACGCTTATGATTTAGCGACCGCTCTATATTTTCCATAGCGCGTTCGTAAGCAAATGTCCCATCCAAAATAGCGTTAATATTATTATGCATGACATGGTTAAAAAGTAAGTTCACTCCTAAAGTGCAGGCACGCTGAAAAATATGAGAATTGAAGCCAGTATAATTGGGAAAGATACTGCGGATGTCGTCGGCATCAATGCGCACCGGAGGATTACCAGTAAACAGCTCAATTAATCGTTTGGAAGATTCGGTTTTGCCCGCACCGGGCGAACCAGCCATAAATAGAGTTACTGGCTCGCTATCAGGCTTATAAATTTTAGGGTCTGCAAAACGTTCGATCAATTCGTGTTTATGTTCTTTGAGGTACTGGTAGGCGGCGTCAATTTGTTGTTGGTCGTTTTGGGTTTCCATAATTTAGGCGGGAATGGGAGATGAATGAACAATTTTGCCATACCGGTCACGGGCCGTTATAGCCCGTGCCTTTTGCCACGGCGGCATTTTTATTATACAGGAAAATGGAATGAACTTAACACTTTCGTCCAGCACCGAATGTCGGGTTGTGTTCATACAATGCCGATTTGGAAGGACATGAATTAGGGGTTAGGGATTAGTGAGTAGTATAAGGCAAATGCGGGGTTTAGCCAAGAGTGGCGTAGCGTGGGGATTTATCGGCCTTTATAATTGTATGAAACTTTCATACAGTCGGTGGATAACGGGTGCTTTAGTTATTTGACCTGGTTTTAACGCGGGTGTATGCCTAAGGTAGAAAGGGGTAATACCCAATCCGCTTGCGACTACTTTATCTACCCGTACCATTAATGGTTAAGCGATAAGGTGGAATAACGGTGAGCATCTCGTTCAAAACAAACCCTTAAGGAGGGCAAACAAGTAACAAACAGATGTTCGGGCAATTTACGGAGAAGAGACAAGGACTCTCTCCAACTTTAAAATCTTTGATGATTGGCGTCCCTGTTGTAGCCGCCATCATCACTCTCTTGGTTTTTACGACCAAGGGAAAATCGGCCATGCTTGAGGTTAAGCTGGCCCGGCCTACGCTGGTACAGCCGGCTGAGGTGGTTGTAAGATTGCCCAAGCAACAGCCGGCAACGGCTAGCAAGACGGCGACCCCGCAAACTACTAACCCGCAACCCGCTCCTAGGGTTGCGATCAGAAAGTTTGCTTTCCCAAGCGCGATCCCCAAGATCGCGGTAGCGGAAATTGCCGAAGTTCCGCCCGCAGTTTACGGCGGACCCGGCAACCCTGGACCTGGATCCGGCGGAACGGGCGTATGCCTGGACTGCCTAATCGGCAACGGCTCCGGTGGCGTCAACGTAGCACCTCCACCCCCCAAAGCCCCGGCGCCAAAACCACCCCGACCCAACATTATCCCCGTCGGCGGGCGTGTGCAGAACGCCAAGCTGGTTCGCCATCCGGATCCCGTCTACCCGCAGCTCGCCAGGAACACCCGGATTTCGGGAGTGGTGGAGCTATCGGCCATCATCGGCGAAGATGGTCGCATCCAGGAGCTCAAGGTTGTCAGCGGGCACCCATTGCTGCGCCAGGCCGCTCTTGATGCGGTAAAGCAGTGGGTTTACCAACCTACGCTTCTTAACGAGCAACCTGTCCAGGTCGCCACCACTATCCAGGTGGTCTTCACCCTGGCCCAGTAAGTTCTTCCTTGAAGGCCTTTAAGTTGGGATATTCCCGGCGCCTTCTACCCAGACAGCGGCCTCCAGCGGCGGCTGTAACCGGAAGGGCTGGATTTTTTTCAGCCCTTCCGTTCCATCAACTTCCGACTCTATTAATTAATTTAAATAGCGTCCGCCTTAAGGCCTAAGTGGCGGGCCGCGAGTTAAAATCCGCAGCCCACCACTGACAAAATATCTATGAAACAAAAAGTAAAATAAGCAGCTCCGTTACCGGAGCTTTTTATTTTGTGCTAAACTGTAGCTACATCTAAACTAAAAGTTATTAAAAATATGCCAAGATATATAGACCAGAGAGAAGCGGATTATCAAAAAAGGATTAGATACGCTAAGGAAGTTGAGAAAACAGCAAGTGAGATGAAGCCAAAAATAATTTTAGCAGGCGAGGGTATTTTAACGCCAGATCAAAAAAGATTAATTTATGAGATGTTCTCTAAAATTGTTGCGGGCGGTATCGCCTTGGAAAAATCCCAAAAACTTCCTGCGGTTAATGAAATTGCCGCTAAACTTTTATCTTTAAATATTTGCGAAGAAGCCAGCGGGTCTAATAGAAGCGGGCTAACGCTAAAAATTAATAATGGTCCAGGTAAGCCCAGCACTATTTTTACAGGTAAATTAGGTCACTTTGCGCAAGTTTACTTTCTTTATCAAGAATTTTTAAATAAAAAGGCAGGCACCTCAGGCAATACTCATCAGATAAAACTTCGTTAAAAGTATTTTATGGAACAAATAGATCAGTCAATTTTTAAAGCCTATGACATCCGGGGAATTTATCCTACGCAGATTAATGCCGAGTTGGTTTATAAGATTGCGCAGGCTTATGTAAAGTTATTGCAAATGAATGATCTCAAAGACGGGCCGATGCGAAAATTAAACATTGCAGTGGGTCATGATATGCGCTTATGCGGGAAAGAATTCAGGGACGCGGCCGAGCGCGGGCTTACAATGCCGGGGTGAATGTGTTGGATTTGGGTTTAATTTCTACGGACCAAATGTATTTTGGCGTTGTTCATCTGGACCTGGATGGCGGCATTATGGCCACGGCCAGCCATAACCCCAAACAATATGGCGGCTTAAAATTGGTGAAGGAGAAATCGGCTCCCGTTTCCGGGGACAGCGGGATATATGAGATTAGAGATTTGGTAATTTCCAATTTCCAATTTCCAATTTCCAATAAAAAAGGTGCGGCTCAAAAACAGGACATCAAAGACGCTTACTATAAGCACGTACTTAAGACTTTTGATGTTAGCAAGTTTAAGGCTTTTAAGGTTGTGGCCAATGCCAATTTTGGTATGGCTAATCCGGCCATAGAAAAATTAAAAACCTTGTTGCCAATAGAATTTATAAAAGTTTTGAATGGCCATTTGGACGGAAATTTTCCCAAAGGACCGTCGGATCCTCTGCTGCCAACCAACCGGCCGGAAACCATTGAGTCCATAAAGCAACTGAAGCCGGATTTGGGGGTGGCTTGGGACGGCGACGGCGACCGTTGTTTCTTTTTTGACGAAAACGGCCAGTTCGTTACCCCGGCTTATATTAATGCTTTGCTCTCGCAATATTATTTAAAAAAATATCCGGGCGGCAAAATTGTGCACGATACGCGCGTGGTGCGGGTTATAGATTATGTTATTGAGCAAAATGGTGGTATCGCGGTAATGACCAAAGCCGGGCACTCTTTTATTAAAGAGCGGATGATTCAGGAAGGAGCAGTTTTTGGCAGCGAGACTTCCGGCCATTATTATTTTAAGGATAATTTTTATCTGGACAATGGACTGATGCCGTTTTTGGCCATGCTGGAAATTTTATCCGCCGCTGACAAGCTTTTTTCAGAAGTTTTAAAGTCGCTTAGGGAAAAATTTTATATTTCCGAGGAAATAAATTTTGAGTTTAAAAATCAGGATGTTTTGGAAACGGTAAAATCCAAATACAGCGATGCTCAAATAGACAGCATAGATGGTTATGATTTTAACTATCCCAATTGGAGATTTAATTTAAGGTCTTCCAATACGCAAAACCTGTTGCGTATAAACGTGGAGGCTGACAGCGCCGAGTTGCTGAAACAAAAAATTGACGAAGTAACTTCTTTAATTAACCACATAAAATAAAAAAATCGGCCCGCTACAGCAGGCCGATTTTTTGTTTTACTTCCAGTAATGTCTGGCTGGCAACTTGCCTGGCTTTGTGGCTGCCTTCTCCCAGGACTTCGGCCAGGTATTCGGGTCTGGATAGAAGCTCTTTTCGTTTTTCGCGGAATTCGACAAAATATTCGGCAATATCTTTGGCCAAAGTTTCCTTAAGTTCACTGAATTTAAGAGTGTTGTTTTTTTGCTGGTCGCGGAAATAGTTAACTTGTTCTTTTTGTCCGAAATGCTCCATTAATAAAAATAAATTTTCCACACCCGGGGATTTTTTACCCGGCTCGCTGGCCGTAACAGCCTTTTTTAATTTTCTCATTATTTCCTTTGGTTCATCATCAAGCAACAAAGCCTCATCCCCGGTCTTGCTCATTTTTTTTGTTGGGTCGGTTAAGGACATAATGCGCAGGGGTTTGGTTAAATAGGTTTGCGGCTCGGGAAAAGTTTTGCCAAAATGATGGTTAAATTTCCGCGCTGCAAAACGGGCAAGTTCCACGTGCTGGACCTGATCTTCGCCTACAGGGATTGAGGTTGGCTTATATAGTAAAATATCCGCTGCCATTAAAGTGGGATAAGTAAGCAGCCCGGCGTTAATATTTTCTTTGTGCTGGGAGGTTTTATCTTTGTATTGGGTCATTCTTTCCAGTTCCCCAAGCGGAGTAATGCAGTTAAAAATCCAGGCCAAAGAAGCGTGTTCCTGGACATGATTTTGTAAAAAAAATACCGTCCTGTTTGGGTCAATCCCGGCCGCCAAATAACTGGCCGCCACATCCAGCGCGTTTGCCTTCATTTCTTTGGGCACAAACGGCGTGGTTAATCCGTGTAAATCCGCAATGAAATAAAAGCGCTGTAAATTGTCGCGCTGTTGTGTTTCCAGCAAATCTTTTACCAGCCCTAAATAATTGCCAATATGCAGCTTCCCGCTAACCCTGCAGCCGGCAAGGTAAGTTTCTTGTTTGTTCATAGTATTTAGATTATACCAAAAAACTCCCCATCCGCCTACTCAAAAAAGGATTCCCCTAGTGCAGCACTAGGGGAATCCTTTTTTGTTAGCCCTCTTCAAAAGTCAGGTGCTGAATCTTTTGATAGTCAGAATTATTGTAAGATAATATAAATTTTTTATAAGTTTCCTTATTATTTTCAAAAAAGGATAATAAGTACTTATCGCATATTGTTCCGTTTCTATCTCCGGCAAGGTCCGGAAAACTTGAGTAAGGGTAAGTTTGAGGATTTTCTGGATTGTTATGAATATAGGCGGATAAATAAGTCAGGTAAGAATCACTGTCTATTAGCTTTGCCTTAAAGGCATCTTGAAAAATATTGCCAACTTTATTGTATCTTTTATTAAAATACATTGCGTAGCTGATGGAAACTTTGCTGATAAGCTGGCTAATTGGTATATCGCTATTTTGTTTAACCATTAAGTGAAAATGGTTAGGCATTAAACAATAGCATAGGATACTAAAAGTATTTGCAGGAAATGGCCGGATCTTAAGATTGGATAGGGAGCCTTTTCCCAGTGCTAATTTTATACGTTTAATGTAGTTTAAATAATCCTGTTCATCGAAGAATATCTGTTCTTTATGGTTGCCTCGATTGTAAATATGATAAATTTCGCCGGCCCTAAAAATTTTATAATCCCTATATTGCATAATTCCTCCCATGGTTTAATTTTATTTATTATACCATAATTGGTCATAATTAAAGGGGAATCCTTGTTAGGATTCCCCTTTGTGTTAAGTTTGCGGCTTAAACCTCAATTACCACCGGCAGCACCATCGGACGCCTTTCGGTTTTTTGGTAGAGATATTCGCCGATTTCGTCGCGGACGATGTTGCGCAGGAAGGCGTAGTTGGGTTCCAGTTTTTCCTTGCCTTTGCTTTCCACCAGCTTGCGCACTTCGTGCTTGACTTCGCGAATGAGTTTGTCGTTACCCTTCATGTAAATAAACCCCCGCGAAATTATATCCGGCTGGTTAACCAGCTTGCCGCTGCGTCGTTCCAAAGTCATTATAATCACGAACATTCCGTCCCTGGGCCATAACCTGCCTGTCGCGAATGACGACTTCGCCGACATCGCCTACGCCGAGGCCGTCTATAAATACATAGCCGCTGGCAATTTTGCTGTCCTGCGTGGCGCGCGCTTCCTTGGCGGAATTAATTTCCAGGATTTGCCCGTTGTCCAGGGCAAAAATATTGCTCCTCGACCACCACCACCGGATTCCCTTGGACTGCGTTGATCTCCGCCTCGACGATCGCCCGGGCGTAGGTGAGGGCTTCGCGGCTGCGCCATGCACCTGAGGAATGCAGCGGAATGTCATGGGATCCTGCAGATTGCGCGCCCGCCGGGCTCCCAAAGGACACTTCCGGAGAGCAGCTGGCGAACTGTTCCGATCGTCGTCTCGATGCCCGGCGAGGAGCGACAGGCCACAACGATGTCGTGCCAAGGGCTGAGATTCGCAGCGAACGCCTCAAGATCCATTGCGGCAGCCACGTCCGTTGAGTCGAGCAACCTCTCGGCTCTGAGCAGCGCAAGTGCCGACCATCCCGTGGAGAAGGCGTTGCTATTCATGAGCGCGAGTCCCTCGCCAGCTTCAAGAACAAGCCCGCTGCGATCGAGCAGGCCATGAGCAAGGTCGGCGAGCGGCCCGATGTCCCCTTCGCCGACAGAGCCGAGGCTGCCCACCAGCGGCACGAACCCGTCGTCTAGAGCTTCGAGAAAGAGTTCCACGATCTCAGGGCGGACACCCGACATCCCTTTTGCGAGACTGTTCGCGAGGCAAAGCATCGCCGCCCGCACGATTAACGGCGACGCTGGCGGCCCCTGAGCGACGCGATGACCCGAGATGAGCCTTCGATTGAAGGCCGATTGGCGGGGACCGTCGACTGACACGCGTTTGCGCTCGGCAACTCCCGTCGTCGTGCCATACACGGCGATTCCACGTTCCATCTCTTTCACAAGGACGTTCCTCGCGGCCCGCATCCGCACCGTTGCCCGCGGGGCAAGCACAGCCGACCTTTCGCCACTGACGACGGCGGCCAATCCCTCCAAGGACAGCGATGCCCCGTCGAGCTCGATCTCCTCTCGAGGATTCAGTTCGGCCGCCGGGCTATGCCTCAATGGCTCACGCAAACCACATCGACTTGAATCCGTAGTTCGAAAGCGGCAGCCCCGTCCTCGAGGTCTCGATGCCTTGCACCTTCTGAGAGTGCGCATCAATCACGGGGGGGAAGTACGGAATGATGTATCCGCCGCTCGTGTAGTCGATGACCTGCATCTCGTGGATCAACTCCGTGCGCTTGGCGTCATCGGTGGTGGCGAGCGCCTGCTGGTAGAGCGAGTTGTACTGCGGGTCGTCGAAATGGCACTCGTTGAACGGAGCCGATGGGAGAGTCGCCTGCGACACCTGGACAAGGTAAGGAACGTACACCCAGTCATCCTGCGCAAAGGTCCATTTCAGGTAGTTCGCTCCGTAAAAGGCAGTCGGTGTCACATTATTCAGCGACACCGTCACTCCTGCCGCTTGCGCCTGTTGAGCGAACACCTGAGCTGACTGGACCACGCCTTGGGCGATCGCAGAAGTGACGAGCTGCACGTGCAGGCCCTCAGCCCCGGCCGCCTTGAGAAGCGCCTTCGCCCGCGGGATGTCCTGGTGACGTTGCGGCAGGGAGTGGTCGTAGGTTGAGTCGAAGATCGTAAAGACATCGTTGCCCAGTGTGCCGTAGCCACTGAAGACCGCCCCTAACATCTCCTCCCGATTCACGATCAGCCGCATGGCCTCACGAACCCGGTTGTCGTGAAAGGGAGGCACATCGACCCGCATAGTGAACGGATTCCACCCTTCGCCACGCGAGACAACTACCTGTCCTCCATTTGTTCTGGCAGAAGTAATACTGGACGGCGATAGGAGACGAATCACGTCCTCTTGACCGCTCTGCAGGGCGTCGAGTTGGCTCGTCTCATTCGCGTACTCGGTGATGAGGAGGCTGTCAACATAAGGTAGCGAGCGCTGCCAGATAATTCTCGAATCTCGGAAAACTGCTCTCCACCCCAGGCGAGAAAGTGCCAAATCTGAAGGGGCCAGTCCCGACTGGATGCTTCACGTCAAAGCCGACTGGGACGACGAAGAAGAAGTTGCCCGCAAGCGTCTCGGCGAAGGTTGAGAACGGCGTGTGACAATGGATCCGGATGGTCCGGGCATCGAGCTTCTCGATGTTGCTGAGGTCAAGCGCTGCAATCTGCGAGGCACCCTCGAGAGGGCTCTTCGGATTCGCAATGCGCCGGAGCGTGAAGATGACATCGTCAGCACCGAGGCTCTTTCCGTTGTGCCACGTGACGTCTGGTAGCACACGGATCGTCCATGCGGTGGCTGAGCTGTTCGGTGTCACCTCCTCAGCGAGAGAAAGCTGCGGCTGCGCGTCAAGATTCAGCTCGACCAAGCTGTTGAAGACGTTGAACGCACGAGCAAAGTCGACGTTATTGATCGTATTATCGGGATCAAGGGTGTCCGATGAGGTTCCACCCGTAAGGCCAACGCGAAGGACCCCACCTCGCCTCGGCTTTCGGGCTTCCTGCTTGGGGGGCGAGCTATGTGAGGCACCGCAGGAGGACAGCACTCCTCCACCTGCAGCCAAAACTCCGCCGTATGTGAGTCCCTTGAGGACCGTTCGGCGGCTGAGGGCTCTCCGGAACTCGCCCGTCCCGGGGTGATGGCCTTCACGGCTCTCGCATGCCCTTCCCCCTCTCAGCCCGCCTTGGCGGCGGATCGGCATCGAACCTAGAACCTAACAAAACATCTGTTGTGCATCCTAACAGCAGAGGTGCCGTCGTCAAGAGGAATAAAGAAGCTGACAGCAGATGCAGGAGTTAGCTCCAGAGCCACGGATATAGAACATTTGTTTTCTATCACGTGGAAGGTTACGGTCGTGCCGTGCCTAAGCTTGTCGATCGTGACCAACAACGCCTCGAGGTGGCATGGGCTGCGTGTCGCCGATCGCCTCGAAGGGAATCGAGCGGGTGACGATCCGCGATGTCGCCGCAGAGGCTGGTCGCAGCACAGGCATGGTGACTCACTACTTTGCTGATAAGGAATCGCTACTCGTCGCCGCCCTGACAACCGCAACGGAAGAGTGCCATGAGCGCCTCTTGAGACGGGCGATGGCCGATCCCCTGAACCTACGAGCTGTATTGCGTGAGTCACTTCCCCTCAACGCGCAAGTTCGCCTCGAGTGGGCGATCTGGGTCAACTACTGGGCAACGGCGGCTACGAGCGGGAGGCTCGGGGCAGAGCAGCGACGGCACTACCGCGGACCACATCATCGAGAGCATGCTCACAACCTCCGAAATAGTGGCCGACTCCGCGAGGGAATTCAGCCGGCAGCCGCGGCCGACCTGTTGATGACAGTCGTGGATGGGCTCGGGCTTCGGGCAACGGTGGATCCGGAAGGCTGGCCAGAGCGCCGGATCCTTGCTTGCCTCGACCGGGAGTTATCACTAATCGAAAATGACAACTCGGTCGGAGTAGCCATCGACGTGGACCACACCCATGCATCTGCTGTCGAAGACGCTGACTCTCGAAGTCCTTGTTAGTTACGTGTCGGAGGGGGGACTTCCGACTACCTCGTACTACGGCCATCCGAGCCCGATCAGTTCGTTCAGAGCGATAGCAGTTCAGCCGCCGCTTCCGAAGACGACGGGTCGAAGACAGGGTTGTACCAGTCGACATCCGACTTGGCGAACTCCGCAGCGCGCCGCGCTTTAGTGTGTCCACGGCGACGGATAAGTCCCGAGCCGCCTGCGCAGCCGGGAGGAACGCATGCGATCAGAGTGCCAGATGATCTTGCTTGGGTGGGCTCGTCAACATGAATCAGCCCCGCTAGCGACCGACGGCGAAGCGGAAGGCTGCTGTTGATTGACGAATGCCTCCCGTTTTGTTACCTTGGGACCAAGGGACACAGATAAGGGAGGGATGATGGCCGAGACGGTTGAAGGGTCGCGTGTCGAGCGGGTACAACTCGGCGTGCGGATGGAAAAGCATATGGTGCAAGTCCTGAAAGGACTCGCGGAATTCAAGGGCATAACACTCGGGGAACTTCTAGAAAAGATAGTTGTGCATTCCTTTGAGCCGGTCGAAGGCGAGGAGGGTGAGGCAACCGCGAGCCCCCACAGCAAGGCTGATCTCAAGGCGATAGCCCAGCTGAGGCAGGTCTATGGCATGCACTACGAGGTGCACGCCACTCGCCAGTTCGAACGGGACGATCAGGACTCGGTTGGCGACGAAAGTTAGCAGAGCCGAAGCATCGATCTGAGTGTCGCCGATCGCGAATGTGTCCCCTGCAATGAGGCACCAACCCTCAATCGGTCTGATCGGTGATATCGATGGCGATTGACGCGACAATAAGAGCCCCAGTTCAGACCAGTAGTCGCAAGGCCGACGTCAACATTTCCGACTCGCGGCTTGACCCTTGGGCAGCGACGTAAGCGGCGGTCGGGGGCAGCGAGCGAATCAGCTGAATCCAGCATCACCAGTCCGCGATCACACTTCAATAGGTTAAGACCCATTGCGTGACGTCGAAAACGATGTCCTGGGCCTCGGGTAAGCCGTAACGAGACACCATCCCTGTCTTCGACTAACCGCCGTCCCGGCGACCGTTGCCGTCGACACCGTTGCCGAGCATCGTCACGAGCTCGAAGCACGTAAAGCCGACAACTCGATGGAGCCAGTCGCACCCGAGAACGAGGCGGTGCTCGCGATTCCGTGGCCGCGATTTGGTCGGCGATCCAGTTCCGGGATGCAGCCCTCACTGCTTCCATCGAGCTGCCCAATGCCGAGCGAGCCGAGCAGCACATCGGATTCTGCGTCGACGACGGCGAAGCGACGCCCGTGCCGGATCGTCAATGTCTTCGTGTGTCGCGGTCCATCTTGGGCATGTCGCTCTCGTAGGGCACGGGATGGTCGCTGTCCAGCGGTGGTACTCTTCGTCCTGGAGGCGGCGGTCACCGCTGCAGCGTCGTCTCTCGGAACCAGCGGAGCGAGACGGACGACTCCGCGTGGAATTCCCTAGGTCCGGGATCTCGGGCACGAGAACCGATGGAGCGGCGACGTTCACGTCGCGAGGAGCAGCCCAACCCCGTAAGAAGTGCCGATACGCCGATTGATCTTTCCGCATCGGCGACTATGAAATCAGAAAAGAGGAAGCCTGGGGACTCGACGGTCCGGGCACCACGCCACGAGATGAACACCGAGACGATGTCGAGCACGTAGCCTGGGCCATGGAGACATGGGACGCCATCAGGGCCCGCCGCAACGTCCGCACCTACCAGGACCGGCCCATCGCGGCCGACGACCTCGACCGGATCCTCGAAGCCGGCTGGCGATCACCATCGGCGTCCAACCGGCAGCCGTGGGACTTCGTGCTGGTGACCGACCGGTCCCAGCTGCAGGAGCTCACCACGGTGTGGATGGGAGCCCGGCACCTGGCCGAGGCGGCCGCCGCGGTCGTGATGACCCTCCGGCCAGCCGGAGGAGGAGCGCTACCTCACCATCGACCAGTACGACCTGGGCCAGGCGACCATGGCGATGATGCTGGCCGCCACCGACCTGGGCATCGGTTCGGGCCACTCGGCCATCGGCGACCAGGAGGCCTGCCGGCGCATTCTCGGCATACCCGAGGACCGGATCTGCGCCTACATGCTGGCCCTGGGCTATCCGGCCGACCGGCCCCTCAAGCCGATCGCCCACCCCGACCGCCGCCCCTTCGACGAGGTCGTCCACCGGGACCACTGGTAGCCGCCCGGGTCAACCGGGCAGCGGCACCCCGCTGAGCGACGCGCAGCGGTCGATCAGCTCGTCCTGGAACCGGGGATCGGAGGTAGCCGGGTGGGCGTCCCGCCGCCGCTGGTGGTACCAGTAACCGCCGGTCGTCTTCGCCTCCGGGTCCTCGCTCGACGGCCAGCCAGCACTGCGTGACCGGCGCCGCCGCCAGGTCGTCGGGGGCGCCCAGGCCCGCCCATCTTGGTGGCCACCCACCCCGGCTCGACGGCGTTGCTCAGCACATCCGGCCACCGCCGGGCCATCCCGAAGGCCAGCGCCACGTCGAACAGCTTGGTGTCCGAGTACGCCTGCGTCCCGTTCCACCGCCGCTTGGTCCACTCGACGTCGTCGAGGCTGGGCGTCCCGCCTCGGTGCATGCCCGAGCTGAGATAGACCAGCCGCCCCGGCCGATCGACCAGAGCGGTGAGCACGTAGGCGGCCAGCACGTTGACCGCGAAGGTGAGCTCGTGGCCGTCCTCGCTGGTCTCCCGGGCCGGGCGGCGGAAGCCGATCCCGGCGTTGTGGATGACCGCGTCGTGGCGGCCGATGCGGTTGGCTTGTTCCGCCACCGAGCGGGTCTGCTCGAGCGACGCCAGATCCCCGATGACGACGGTAGGGCCCCCGCCCGGAACGGCCCGGCGCAGGTCGGCCGCCCGCTCCTCGTTGCGGGCGTGGAACGTCACCTCGTGGCCCTCTTGCAGCAGCAGCCGGCCGGCCATCAGCCCGATGCCGTCACTCGACCCGGTTACCAGAACTCTCGCCATCCGAAACGCTACCGGGGGTCGGGTCAAGCCCCGCGGTTGCTTACGGGTGGTGAAGGGTTGCCTTTGAGAAACCCCTCGACAGGGTCGTCAGCGGTTCAACAGGGGCTGGACAGTCCCCGATCACCAGAACGACAGCGCCGTCCCTCACCTGTGGGCATGGACAACGACGTGATCGAGACCCGCAGCGACGGCCAGATAGTGGCAGGACTTCTCGACCGGATCCCCGGCGCTTGATGCCGCATGGAACCAATACCACAGGGCGGTCGTTGTTATCGCCCGCCGGATCCTCCGAGACTGGTCTTCAGCCCAGGACGTCGGCCAGGAGGTGTTCTGTGCGCTTTGGGAGCGTCCCGATCGAGGAGCCTGTCCGCGGGACGTTGCGGGTATTCCTCACTAAGTCCGCGTAATCTCGGGCTCTCGACGTCGTTCGACGCGAACAATCCGCGCGGTCGATGGCGGAGCGCGGTCCCGCCGTCTCCCAGGTTCCATTGGCCGCCGATCTCCTGGAAGCGACAGTCATCGACGTTGATGCCAATCGGCGGCTCGCCGGCGCCGTTCGCTACGCGCTGGACGGGTTGCCCAAAACCCACAAAATGCCATCGGACTGGCATATTTTGCGGGCCACTCCTATCGGGAGGTGGGCCCTTCTGGCCATACCGGAAGGCACCGCGAATCGAGGCTCCCGCGCCGGCCTGGCCTCCTTGCTCGGGGCGGTCACTCCCAACGGCCTTTGGCGGTTCGGCCGGCTCTCGACCCGACCTGGGTTCAGGTAGCGCAGGCCGCTACTTCGGTACGGTCAGATCCGTGAACACGCACGACGGTGTCGGGATCGTGGGGGGTTTCTCGGGTCGATACGGTCGACTCGCTCGACCACGTCAAGGAGGGCCGCGACGCTGAGTGCGGTGAGAATCCTTCACGAGCTTCTTGGACACCTAGGAGGCGTCTACGATCGCCATCTCACCACGTCTCATGGCAATGTCCGCTCGCTTGACGCTTGGACGAGCGGTGATAGCGAGGCACGCGGTTTCTTGCCGACAACCCGTGTTCGTCCGGCAACAATCAAGGAAACCAGAGGTGGGGACGAAAATGACGATGCGGATAAGGTTCCAACGGGCTCTCATCGGAGCGGCGCTTCTCGCAGTGCCGATCTCGATCGGCTCACAATCTGTGGCGGTGGCTTCGCCGACTGGTTCCGGCACGGCCCCTCAGGGCCGGCAGGCGCTCGCATCGGTCGAACGAGCAGCCGTCGCGCCCGAAGGAGCCAAGGCGCTCGGTCCACTGTCGCCGACCGAGACCGTAGAGGGGGAAGTGGTGCTCGCGCCGCGAGACAACTCGGCCCTCGTCGCCTTCATCAACGAAGTGACGGACAAGTCCTCTTCTTCGTTCGGCCGCTATCTCGCCAAGGGGTCCTTCGCCGACCGCTTCGGACCGCTGCCTTCCACCATCAGCAAAGTGCGCACGGCGCTGAGAGCCGACGGCCTCGACGTCACGGGCATCTCGAGCGACGGGCTCTTCGTAGGTTTCAAGGGGAGCGCTCAGCTAGTCGAGCGGGCGTTCCACACGGGTCTCGAGAGCTACAGGCTGCCGGACGGCTCGCGCGGCTCCGCCACGACAACGGCTGTCCGGCTGCCGTTTTCGATCGCTCGTTACGTGACCGCGGTCGTGGGCCTCGACGACCTCGTCCACCCGGAGGCCGTGAGCCTGCTCCGGGCTCCTCGTTCGGCGCCTGGAAAGGTCGCCACTCCGCGCACCGTCAAGATCGTCCACCCGCACGGGTCCCCCACTGCCTGCGCGGCGGCCAAGGCGGCCGCCGTCTCCGACGGCGGCCTCACTGACGACGCCATCGCCAACAGCTACGGCGCTTTCGGGCTGTACGGGAGCGGAGACCTCGGTGCCGGGCAGCACGTTGCACTGTACGAGCTCGAACCGTTTGCCACCTCGGACGTAGGTACTTTCGACACCTGCTACTTCGGTGCCGCCGCCGCCAAATCCATGTTGAGCCGCCTTCGCGTGATCCCCGTCGACGGCGGGCAGCCGCAGGCTCCGGCAGTGGCGAGGCGATACTCGACGTCGACGACGTCTCGGCAATGGCTCCGGACGCCCACATCGACGTCTACGAAGGCCCAGCCCGAGCACCAACGGGATCGACTACGACCCGTCGACGGCTACGTGGCCATCATCGACGCCGATCAGGACCAGGTCGTGAGCTCGAGCTGGGGTCTTTGCGAACAGTCGATCGCAGCAGGGCCAGCCTGGCCTCCAGCAGGCCGAGAACCTGCTCTTCGAGCAGGCCGCCGCCCAGGGACAATCCGTCTTCTCGGCGGCTGGCGACAACGGCTCGGACGACTGCAACACCGACGAGACTTCGACGCCCGTCGCCGGCCAGAACCCGCTCTCGCTCGACGATCCGGCCGGCCAGCCGTACGTGGTCTCGGTTGGTGGCACCACCATCGACGCCGCCACGGAACCGCCCTTGGAGCACGTCTGGAACGACGGTGCCTACGGCGGTGGCGGGGGCGGCGGGATCTCGCAGTCCTGGACGATGCCGGCATGGCAGCGAGACGCCACGGTTCCCGGCATCGCCCTACCGGGCAGCGCCGACTACAAGAACGCCGCCAAGGTCGAGAAGAGCTCCGGCTACCCGACGAACTTCTGCCAGTCGAAGTGCCCGGCGCCACATCGACGACGCCCTGCCGGCTCGCCCCTGATGTCTCGGCGCAAGCAGATGAGTTCACGGGCGCCATCACCGTCTACCAAGCTGCCTTCGGTGGATGGCAAACGACCGGCGGTACTTCGTCCGCCACCCCGATTTGGGCGTCGCTCACGGCGCTCACGAACGCATCGTCGACGTGCGCCTCCAACCCGGCGACGAGCCAGCGGTGTCGGTTTCGTGAGCCCCCTCCTCTACTCGGTCGCCTCGAACCCTGCCGAGTACAAGGCTTCCTTCAACGACATCACGGCCGGAAACAATGACATCTACGGCCTCGACGACGGGCTCGTGTACCCGGCCACGCCCGGCTACGACCTCGCCTCCGGCCTGGGTTCACCAAGGCTCACCGGCCCCGGCGGCACCGCCGGGCTCGCCTACTACCTATGCCAGTCGGCCAGGTCGCCGAGCCGCCCGGTCGTCTCCGGCCTCAGCCCGGCCTCCGGAACGACGGCCGGTGGCGAGCAGGTCACGATCACGGGGACGGGTTTCGAAACGGGCGGGAAGCCGGCCGTGGCGACGATCGAGGTCGGCACCGCCCAGCTCCCGCCGGCTGACTTCACAGTGCACAGCGCGACCTCGATCACGGCAGCCCTGCCGCCGGCCTCGCGTCCGCGTCCGCCGGACGCCCCGGCGCCGCAGGACGGGGCCGGCGGCGCCGACGCGGGCTCTTTTCCAGCGGCGCGTTCGCCGGCGCCCGCGGCGAGAGAATCATGGGGCCCTTCCCTCAGCGATGGCCCATTATTGTCCGATCGGAGCGCAAACGCCAGCGCGCCTTTCGCCCGCAGGAGCCGCCCTACCCTTTTTCGGATCCGTCGCGCCCGTTGATCTTGGCCTTCAACACGTTGGACGGCTTGAACACCATCACCCGGCGAGGAAGGATCGGCACCTCGACTCCTGTCTTGGGGTTGCGCCCAACGCGCTCGCCCTTGGAGCGCACCACGAACGAGCCGAAGCCGGACAGCTTGACGGTTTCGCCACGCGCAGCTGCATCGCAGATTTCATCCAGAACCGACTGCACCAGCTCCGCCAACTCCGTGCGCGACAGTCCAATCTTGTGATAGACAATTTCCGACAGATCGGCGCGAGTCACGGTCTTTCCGGATTCGCGGTCAAGCCTAGCGTTCGCCATATCGAGCCCCAATCAAATTTCCCCCCGCCGCGCGGCGTCCTCGGCCGCGCAGACCCCCAAGGCGCACTGGCCCCTTCGCCCTATCTGCATCGGACTTCTTTTTGGTTCCGACAATCCCTCAGAGTCGAGCCTATAATCGGCGCGAATGAAAATCCACGCTTTCACATCGCGGCCTGCCCGGCCAGCGCCTCCGCGACCCGGCCCTCCGGCACCTTGCTCCTCCCGCCATCATGCCCCATAGGCGAGCCTAGCAAATGACGTGGGGAGTGTCGATTGAGTGAGTTGAGACCCGACGGATCGCCCCGGGTCGCTCTGGTGACCGGGGCCTCCCGCGGCGTTGGCCGCGCTGCGGCCCTCGCCTTCGCCAAGTCGGGCGCACATGTGGTGGCGCTCGCCCGCACCCAGGGCGCCCTCGAGGAACTCGACGACGAGATTCGCGCGCTGCGGCCCGCGGAGCCGGAGGCGACGACTTTGTTCCGATGGATTTGCGCGACTTCGCCGCCATCGACCGGCTGGGAGAGGCGCTTTTTCGCCGGTGGGGCCGGCTCGACGCCTTCGTCGGCAACGCCGGCGTTCTGGGTCTCCTGACTCCTCTCCACCACCTCGATCCGAAGACATGGGACGACGTGATGGCTGTCAACGTGACCGCCAACTGGCGGCTCATCCGGTCGCTCGATCCGCTGCTGCGCCGCTCCGCCGCGGGGCGCGTCGCTTTCATAACATCGGGCGCCTCGAGCCGGGCAGAGCTGCGCGCCTACTGGGGCCCGTATGCGACATCGAAGGCGGCGCTCGACGCCCTCGCCCGCACCTATGCGGCTGAGACCCTCAACACGTCGAACATCCGCGTCATGCTGATCAATCCGGGACCGCTGCGAACGCGAATGCGGGCGACTGCGATGCCCGGCGAGGACCCCTTGACGCTTCGCGCGCCCGAAGAGCTTGCGCCCAAGATTGTCGAGATCTGCTCGCCCGACTGGACAGAGACGGGCAAGCTCTACGACTTTCCAGCGGACCGCGTCCTCAGTTTCAAGTCGCCCGCCTGAGCAACAAGCTAGAGCATTTCTCGACCCGATAGAATCACTTTGAGGATTCCCGAATTGGGCGGTTTCTGATTCATCGTGTCGGCTGGCGAAGGGGGCCGGCCGACATGGCGGAACCTCTCTCGACCGACCTTCGCAAGCGTGTGGTTGATGCAGTCAATGGCGGCATGTCCCGGCGTCAGGCTGCGGCGCATTTCAAGGTTGGGGCGTCCAGCGCGATCCGATGGGTGGCGCAGTCGCTTGCGACAGGCGATGTAACGCCCAAGCGCCAAGGAGGAGATCGTCGGTCGATGGCCATTGAGGCCCAGGCGGCTTTCATCCTTTCCCTGCTCGGACCCCAAGGAGACGCCACGCTTGCAGAGATGCGTGGCGTCTTGCTCGCCGCAGGCCATTCGTTCAGCATCTCGGCGCTTTCGCGCTTCTTCGCCCGAAGAGGCGTCACGCTCAAAAAAAGTCTGCGCACGCGACCGAGCAAGATCGGCCAGATATCCTGAAGCGCCGTCGGGCTTGGTTCGAATCCCAACTCGATCTTGATCCGGAGAAGCTCGTTTTCATCGACGAGACCTGGGCCTCCACGAACATGGCGCGAAGATGCGGTCGCGCTCCCAAAGGGGAACGCCTGCGCGCCGCGATCCCTCACGGCCATTGGAAAACGACGACTTTCGTGGCCGCACTGAGGCTCGAAGGAATCGTCGCCCCACTCGTCTTCGATGGGCCGATCAACGCCCAGGTCTTCGAAGCTTACGTCGAGCAGTTTCTCGCCCCGACGCTGCGGGCGGGCGACGTTGTCGTCATGGACAATCTCTCCAGCCACAAGAGGCCCAAGGTGCGCGACCTGATCGAAGCGACGGGCGCACATTTGCTCTACCTCCCGCCCTACAGCCCCGATTTCAACCCAATTGAGAATATGTTCTCAAAACTCAAAGCTCTGCTTCGAAAGGCCGCTGAACGCACCGTCGAGGGGCTCTGGCGCGCCATCGCAGATTGCATCCCGCTCATCACCCGGCGCGAATGCGCAAACTATTTCGAAGCCGCAGGGTATGAACCAACCTGAACGGGAACTGCTCTAGCCGTCGGCGGCGGCTTCGACTGTTGCTCGTTGAGATCATTTGGAGCGCCTGGCGAGGCGCCGTTCTGACGGCCGCGCGCGCAATGCGCACAGCGCTAACAAACGCCACATGTGTACGCCGTTCCAGTTTGGCACCCTGCGTAACGGAGCGAGTTTCCTCGGCAAGTCTGCCAACGAGGAGCCGCCCAGGCACGAGAGCCCGATAAATCCGCACGAGAAACAGGGAAAGCAAAGAGCGAAGCGACCGCCGGCTCGAGAAGCGGCGCATTTCCCCGCGTCCAGGGACAGTCTCCTCGAGCGCGCCAGGAACAACGGCGCTGGCCAGGACGTGCTCGAAGTGCTCGAGTTTTTCCTCAAGACGAGGAATTCGAAACCCTGGCTGACGTCATGAAGGTCTATGGGGATTCCGATCAGGCGCCGCAGTCCGGCGTCATCGACCGGAAGCCGTAAACCGGCTTTGGAGCTGTGGTTCGCACGGCAAAAAAGGGCGGCCAACCGGCCGCCCTTTTGTCTTTTCGGCGCTGCGTCTGTCTCAGGCCGCCTTCTGGTTGACCCCGCTCTCGGCGATCTGGGTCAGCTTCTTGTCGGCGGCTTCCTCCTCGCTGAGGTTCGCCTTGAGGACAGTCGCGAAGTCGTCCCGGCCGAGCGTCTTCGCCCATGCGATCAAGGTTCCGTAGCGCGTCATCTCATAGTGCTCGACCGCCTGCGCCGCGGCGATCAGCGCGGCGTCCATCACCTGCTTGTCGGCGACTTCGCCGGCGACCTCCTCGGCCTCTTCGAGGATTCCGTCGATGGCGGGGCAATCGACGCTCTCCGGCGTCGCGCCGTGCATCTGGAAAACCTGCTCGACCCGTTTGACGTGATTTCTCGTCTCCGCGAGATGACTTTCGAAGGCCTGCTTAAGCTGTGGCGTCGACGCCTTCTGGATCATCTCGGGCAAGGCGCCCACGATGCGCTTCTCGGCGTAATAGATGTCCTTGAGCTGGTGGACGAACAGGTCGTCCATGCTCTCGATGTCCTTGGTGAATAGACCCATGTCGGCGCTCCTGAGTTTGTTTTCAGATGCAAGGCTAACGCGACATCCCGCCGTTCGTTCCGCTCGCTCCGCCTGCGCCGGCGGCTCGGGCGTTTCGGATTTTTCTTGCCGCGCGCCCAAAGCCCCTATATGAGGGCGACTTCGTTTGTGTCCCGCCGGGGGCTGAACGGAGGGCCGCGCGCTCGATCTGGAGTCAAGCGTGCGGCAGGGCCTCGATGGTCCGTCCTCCCGTGTTCCCGCCTTCGAACGATCCGGTTCGAGCCTTCACCCGGGCTCGAAGGGCTCCGCGCGGGACGCGGCGGCTGAATGGAAAGGCTTAAATCCCATGGCTCTCTATGAGCATATTTTCCTGGTGCGCCAGGACGTCACGGCGCAGCAAGTCGAGACTCTGACGGAGCAGCTCAAGTCGAAGATCGCCTCTCTGGGCGGCGCGGTCACCAAGGTTGAGCCCTGGGGGCTCAAGTCGCTCGCCTTCCGCATCAAGAAGAACCGTAAGGCGCACTTCACCTTGCTGAACATCGCCGGGCCCTCCGAGGCGGTGGTCGAGATCGAGCGGTTGCTCAGCATCAACGAGGACGTCATCCGCTATCTCACCATTCGTGTCGACGAGCATGAGGCGGGCCCCTCGGCGATGTTGCGCAAGCGCGAGGACAGCGACCGCGACGATCGCGGACCGCGCGGACCGCGCGGCGATCGCGGAGACCGGGCGGACCGGGGAGACCGCGGGGATCGTCCGCCGCGCCGTCCGCGTGAAGATGCGAATATTGGAGCGAACTGATGGCTACCGCGCCCCGCCGACCGTTTTTTCGCCGGCGCAAGTCGTGCCCGTTTTCGGGGGCCAACGCGCCGAAGATCGACTACAAGGACACGCGCCTGTTGTCGCGTTACATCTCCGAACGCGGCAAGATCGTGCCCTCGCGCATCACGGCGGTCAGCGCCGGCAAGCAGCGCGAACTCGCCCAGGCGATCAAGCGCGCCCGGTTCCTTGGCCTTCTGCCCTATGTGATCCGCTGAAGGCGGCCGCGCGGCGTCGCCGCGCCTGAACGTTTCGAAGCCGCCGCGTTTCCCCGCGGCGGTCGTTGGAGGGGCCGGCCGGCCCCTTCTAACCGCAAGCCAACGCGGGACAGCGCCCGTTATGCTGCATCGATTTGTCGTCGCGATCGGAGCGGGATGCGCCGCGGCGCTCCTGTTTGTCGTCAGCGCTCAGACGAGCATTCTGGCGATGGCGCTCGCGTATCTCGCGCCTTTGCCGATCATGATCGCGACGCTCGGCTGGGAACTCGACGCGGGCGCGATCGCCGGAGCGATCTCGGTAGCCGTGCTCGCCGTTCTCGCGGAGCCGTTGTCCGCATTGGTCTTCGCCGCCTCCGTCGCCGCTCCCGCGTGGGCGATGGCCGCGTTCGCCGTCACCCCGCTCGCCCGATATTTCAGCGGGCGGAAGCCCGAGGCCCCGGTCTACCCTTCTGTCGGCGCCATTGTCTCGCTGGCGGCGCTGTTCGGAATGCTCGCCAGCGCCGGGGTGCTGACGACCGTCATCGTTCTCTACGGCGGCTACCGCGAAGGCGCGCGCCACGTTGCTGAGGCGGTCGCCGCCCTCGCCGCCGAGGCCTTTGACGGCGCGCCGGGCAACCTCACTGCCCGCGACTTCGCCGACACGCTGGTGCGGTTCGGCCCGTCGGCCATCGCCGCCTCGACGCTCCTGATGCTGTGCGTCAACCTTTACGGCGCGGCCCGCTCGACCCAATTGTCGCGCAACCTTCGACGGCCGTGGTCCGACGTGCCGGCCTCGCTCGCGCTGCCCCGGCCGGTGGGAATCGTGTTCCTCCTCTGCCTTGGCGGGGCCTACGCCCTGCCCGCTCCGACCGCACAATATTTCTCCATCGTCGCCGGCGGGCTCGGAGCCGCCCTGGCGCTGCAAGGCCTGGCAGTCGCGCATGCGCTGTCGCGCGGCTTGAAGATGCGGCCCTTGATGCTCGTCGCGCTCTACGCCTGCTGCGTGCTCCGGGCCAAGTACACCCTTCCGGTTCTGGCGGGCCTCGGCGTCATCGACGGATTCCTCAAGCTGCGCTCGCGCGCGGCGCTCATTGCTCCCCCACCCCGGCTGGACACAAAAAGGAGATAACCCATGGACGTCATTCTGCTCGAGCGCGTCGGCAAACTCGGACATATCGGCGATACGGTGCGCGTGAAGGACGGCTACGCCCGCAACTTCCTGCTGCCGCGTGGCAAGGCCTTGCGCGCGACCGAGGCCAACAAGAAGAAATTCGAGAGCCGCCGCGCCGATCTCGAAGCGCGCAATCATGAGCTCAAGCGCAGCGCGAATGAGGTTTCGAGCAAGCTCGACGGGGTGAGGGTCGTCATCATTCGTCAGGCCGGCGAGACGGGGCAACTCTATGGTTCGGTGTCGGCGCGCGACATCGCCGAAGCGCTGACCGCCGCCGGACACCGGGTGGAGCGCAGCCACGTCGCGATCCAGCACCCGATCAAGACCCTCGGCCTGCACCCGGTGCCAATTCACCTGCATCCTGAGGTCGAGTTGAAGGTCACCGTCAACGTCGCCCGCTCGCCCGAGCAGGCCGAACGCCAGGCGAAGGGCGAAGACCTCAGCGTGCGCGAGCAAACCTCGATGGACGACCTCGGGCTCGAAGTCGGCCGGGCTTTGGCCGAAGCGGGCCCGGGCGAGAGCCTTGGCCGGGAGTAAGGCGCGGATGCGCGCGACAGGACGGTGAGGCGGAGGGTCTTGCGCGCCTTAAATCCAAGCCGCTGATAAAGGGCGATGGCCGAGACGTTGTCCGCGAAGACGTGCAGGAACGGCGCGGCGCCCTCCTCGCGAAGCTTGCGGACGAGCCACAAAACACGAAACGCCGCATAGCCTTTGCCGCGGTGGTCGGGACTGACACAGACCGCGCTGATCTCGACGCACCCATCGAGCCGCATGCGCTCGCCGGCCATGGCGCCGAGCGCGCCGCCGACCTTGACGCCGACATATTGACCAAGCTCATGCGCGCGCGGACCGAAGGGGCCGGGGTTCGTCCGTTCCGCGAGACGCAGCATCTCGGGGACGTCGCCCGGGCCGAGCACGACCGGCGCCTCGATGGCCGAAAGCGCCGGCCCCTCCGCCTCCGCGACCATCTGGATGATCGGCGCCTCCCGCAACTTCAAGGCCAGGGAAAGGCTTGAGCCCGTCGACGCTGACCAGGGCTACAGGGCCGCCCGGGGAAACGAGCGCGCGCAAAGCTGCGAGCGCTTCGGGTGAGTCATCGGCTATCGCCCCGAAGGGCGCGATGTCGCGCGGGAAGCGGAGCGCAAGCGCCCTGCCTTCGGCAAACCGGCGATCGCCGGTGGTGAGCGCCGACCAGACCGGGGCATCAAGGGCGCTTTCGATCGCGGCGCTCAGCATGGCGAGGTCCTAGTCGAGGAGTTCGGGAATCTCGACTCGGGCGCCGCGCGCAGCCGGACGGGCGCGGTCTCGGCGGGACTCACAAAAACGAAGGTCAGCGCGGCGGCAAGCGCTGCGAAAGCGCCTGCGACCAGAAGCACGAGCGCGAAGCCGGCGCCGAAACTCGCCCGCGACAGTTCGGCCATCGCCGCCCGAAGCGGCTCGGGCGTTTGCGCCACGACGCCTGGAATGTCGCCCGCCACGATCCTCGAAACAATCTGATGCGGCGCATCGCCAAAAGCGGCCGACAAATGCAGCGCCGGCGCCGAATGAACGAACCGCCGCTCGGTCTCCGAAGAGAGCACGGCGCCCAGCCCGGTGATCCCGGTCACCAGGCCTACAAATCGCAACGTGCCGCCGATGCCCGAGGCCATGCCCCCGCGCTCCGGCGGAATGACGCTCATCGACACCTTCGCCGTCTCGCCATTAAGCAAGCCGGCGCCGCAGCCCGTCGCCAGCATGCCCAGGGCGACGAACCCGTAAGAGAGATGAGAGCCCGCCATGAGCGCCGTCGCCACATTGCCGGCGGCGACGATCGCGAGGCCAAGCGCCAGCAGGTCGCGGCCAGAAATGCGATTTGCGAGAGCGACAGCGATGCGCGGGCAGAAGAAGAGAGGCAGCGCAAAGGGCAGCATGCCAAGGCCCGCCGCGGCCG
>CAWINB010000003.1:0-8922 GCA_963837465.1 Candidatus Doudnaibacteriota bacterium | reverse complement strand
GGGGGCCTGCCATGTGGCCATCAACCAGCAATATTACGATTGGGCGTTAAAGTACCTGGTTGACTGCGAGCAGTCTGATAAAACTTCCCAAGTCGCCATTCAAAAATCCCAGGCCAAAGCGGCCGGGGAGGTGGACGGCAAGCTGGATGCTCTTTTGGAGATGCGTTTGAGAGGCGAATTGACCGAGGAGGAGTACAAGGGCAAGAAGGCTAGGCTCTTGGAGGAAAAAGCTCAACACGGGCAAGAAACGCTCAACCCCGGCGAGGCCCAGCGGTTAATTGATGAAGCCTACAAAAAAACCTTTAACTTCGTGTTACAGGCCAAGGCCTGGCTCAAGGATGGGGACTTAAAAAAGAAACGGCAGATACTTTCGGAATTAGGTTCGAACAGCGTGCTTATGGGCAAAATCCTTAGCATTTCCATGCCTTTAGAGCTGGAAATCATTAAAAACGGAGTTCGGCAGGAACCGGCGGCTTCAGCAAGGTTCGACAAGAGAATCGCCTTGCTACACAAAGAGAAAACCGCCCTTTAGGGGCAGCCGGTCTCAAGTGGCTCGGCACTGTGAACAACGTTAGAACTGTGATACAAAAACAGCAGACGTATATTTATATACCCAATTTGTAACCGAAACGACTAATTTGCTTTAAATCATCTATAACTGTATACTAATTACAGATAGAGATTATAGGAAGTAAGGAATATCCTCTTATTACTGTCCTTTTTTCTCGGAAAGGAAAAAAAATGCCAAAAACACATGACGAATTCTTGCTGTTAGAATTGTCTTTTTTACGCATTTACGCCCAATATGGAAGAAAGACGCATAAACAAATCTTTAGACGTGGCTAAAAGCTACCGCAGTTTAGTTGAAAACATCAGCGACTATGCTATTTTTATGCTGGACAAAACTGGGAAAGTTTTAAGCTGAGCAGGGGGCAAAGCTGCAGCTAGGCTACACCAGACAAGAGATTATTGGTAAGGATTTTTCTCTCTTTTACACCCATAAAGATGTCAAAGCAGGCGTGCCCGCTTTTGATTTAAAAGACGCTCGTTTACTGGGACGCCATATAGACGAAAGGCATTACACTAAAAAGGGGGGGGCGGAATACTGGGGAACCGCTGTGCTGACTTCAACCGTGGACAAAAAAGGCATACATCAGGGTTTTTCCATGATAATGCGGGACGTGACTGAAGAAAAAAACCTCCAGCAGATTATTATGCACCGCAGCACCCACGATTATTTGACGGGTCTGCCCAACCGCAGGATTTTTGAGCAAAATTTACTGGAAGCCATAGACAAAAACACCAAAGACAAATTGGTGGCCATCTTTTTTCTGGATTTTAACAATTTTAAACATGTTAACGACTCCGGGGGCCATGCTTTTGGGGACTTGGTGCTGATACAAATAGCAGCCCGGCTTTTAAAAAATATCCGCGCTACAGATTTAGTAGCTCGTTTGGGCGGCGATGAATTTGTTATCTTGTGCTCAGGCTTTGTTGACACTCAAGACATAAAAAGTTTTGCTAACAATATCCTCCGCACATTCCAAGCACCTTTTAAGATAGGCAAAAAAACCGTCAACACCACCGTCAGCATTGGTGTGGCAATTTGCCCCTTAGACAGTAATAAGGCCTCGCAATTACTCCATTACTCCGACATGGCGCTATATGAGGCTAAAAAGAACGGCGGCAACCAATATTGGTTTTACGATAAAGCTTAAATATATATTAAACCTAAATTTATGCATTATGATTTCGAAAACTTTTTAAATACCATAAAATACCTGGGCCATGGGGACGCCCTTGCCATTACTGAAAATTACGGGCAGTCCATGGAAAAACCCTCCACCAAGTACGACAAATCGGAGCGTATGGAATTACAAAAAAATACCCAGGATTTATTGTTTTGGATGGAAAATCAACAGCGTCCGCTGAACATGAGCGAACAGGAATTTAAAAAATTTAAACCTTTGTGTATGAACTTCATTAAAAAGCATCAGCTGGAATCCAGAGCAATTGAGTTATTTAAACTTTAGCTTTTTTAATTCTAACGGTCTACACTCCTTACAAAAAATCACCCATTCTTATGAGTGATTTTTCGTGGCTCAACACTGTGAACAACGTTAGAACTGTAATACAAAGGCAAACGAGTTATCTTTATATTCCTGACCTGCCGGGGGTACCGACAAATTAAAATATCCCAAAATAATAATACTTAAGGCTTGAAATATTTAAAGAGTTTTTTTGTATAAACATGTGTAAGCTAAATAATTTAAAAATTAATCAGAAAAAAATATGAGCAATAAAATTGCAGGAAAATTTGGATATTTGCTTGCTGGCATGGCTTTAGTTGGGCTGCTGGCAGGCGGCACGGCACTGGCGGCAGGTATCGGTTCCGGGCAATGGGGCACGGGCAGAACGCCGGGAGTGTTTGGGACGGTTACTGCCATAAGCGGCACCGGCTTAACAGTAACCAGCCAGGGTTTTGGACAAAACCAAACCCAAACCGTTTACACAGTTGACGCAAGCAATGCCACCGTAACCAAAAATGGCAGTACCTCTTCTGTCGGTAGCATTGCAGTTGGTGACCACGTAATAGTGCAGGGCACAATCAATGGCACTAATGTAACCGCTACAACCATCCGTGACGGCATGATGGGGCGCAGTATGAATACCAATGGCGTATTCGGTACGGTCGCTTCAATCAGTGGCGACACCATTACAGTAACTACGACCATGTTGTCTAATGGCGGCTTTTCCACAACCTACACGGTTGATGCTACCAACGCTACGGTAACCAAAAACGAGGGCCAGTTCTTCTGTTGCAAGCATCGCAGTCGGAGACAAGGTTATGGTACAGGGTACGGTAAGCGGCACCAACGTGACCGCTGCCGCGATTCGTGACGGCATGACCGGCAACGGGACGGGACGAGCGTGGCAAGAAAAGTTCTGGTTCAAACGCCATTCCCCAAGGCAACGGCCAGCCGGTTACCGGCGGCAGCGTAACTGCCATTAACGGTTCAACCCTTACTGTCACCAACAAAAGCAACGTAACCTACACTGTTGACGCCAGCAACGCGACAATTATAAAGAACAGCGCCACCTCGACGCTCTCCAGCATCGTCGTGGGAGATAACGTCATTGTTCAGGGTGCCACTAACGGCACTTCTGTGACCGCCTCTTCCATCATCGACCACAGTGCGCCTCCCGCCAACTCTTCGCAAAATAACAGCAATTCCTCAACTGCCATGAATTCAGGTCATGCAGGAGGGTTCCTAGGCGGTATCGCTAATTTTTTCCATAAACTTTTTGGGTTCTTCTAAAATCGACCTCGCAACTGGAAATTATCAGAATCTCTGAGCTGTCATGATAATCTGTCATGACAGCTTTTAAATTTTACCACACTAAGATAGTTTTTATTTTGATATATTTTATAAAGTGCTGTTAAAAACGCTCTAAAATCATCGGGAGACCCGTTCCCGCCAGTAGCTAAAAATAAGGCGAAGCTTAAATAGACTAGCCAGACACGATAAGGGTATTTATAACCATTGAACCAAAAATTCAACAAAATCAAAGTGGTCAAAAGTGCGACAGCGAACATTATGTGCGTTTTTAATAAGCTGTTGAAATTAGAGCCGCCTTTTATTCTTACCCTAATTTCCACCAAAACTATGAACGCGAGTAGCAAAACCAGTACCCAATGGGCGCTTCCCTTCTGAACTCTGGCAGTTGCCATAATTACAAACTCAAAAAAAATGGTAGCCAAAACCGAGATTGTTTGAGTGCCTTTTTTATTGGCAGGGGTGGGGGTGGGTCGGTCTTGATTTGCGATTTTGGGTTGTATAAATTAAGCCCTGCGCCGGAACCGTTTAAAATCATCCAACGGTGTCTCACTTCTCAGCAAAAGAAAAAAACAAGGTTAGAACCTACAAAATCTCTTATAAATAAAAAGCAAAACGCCCAGGTTTTACCTGCGCGTCTGGCTTGGCTCACCCTAGTCAATCAAGTCAAAACCAATATTATCAACTCCAAAGAATACGTTTACATCCCTGACCTTAGCGCACAGGGGCGGATTTAGTTTGTTTATTTTCCTTCACTCCCGGCGGCAATTGTTTTAACTATGCACCATTTTTTGCCGGCTCGTAGTAAAGAGCTACTGCACCACAACCAAATGTTTTTGTTTTTAAGAGTTTAAGATTAACTCTATCCTTGATGTTTTTAAATAATGGTAAGCCGCTTCCTAAAATAATTGGCTGAACGTCAAGCTGGTATTCATCAATTAAGTCAAGTTGCGTTAACGCTACTATTAAACTTGGGCTGCCAACTAAAATGTTTTTACCCGCTTGGTGTTTGAGTTCTAAAACTTCTTCTTTAATGATTTCTTTTTTCAATATTGTATTTTTCCAATCAACATTTTTAAGTGTGCGGGAAAAAACAATCTTTGAAATATTGTCTATTAGTACTGCAAATTCATCCATTGGTTTGTTACCGGTAGGATTTTTTACAACAGATGGCCAATAGCTTTCCATAAGTTGATATGTTATCCTTCCGTATAACAGGGTGTCTGCATTACTTAACAGTTCATTATAATGTTGATGTATTTCTTCATCTGCAATCATTGCCGTGTGGTCGCAAAACCCGTCAAGTGTCATATTGATTGCTGCAATTAGTTTTCTCATATCAATTGAATTAAGGATTTATACGTTTAATAACGGAGCGGTGTCGACCATCAGTCTTTACGCACACGCTTAGCCCAGGTTCTTTTACCGCAGTAAGGACACTTAACCAATTTCCGTCCCATGATATGCGGTGTTAATACACTAATAAAAGGAGGCACGCTAAACTTTTTACCGCAATTTTCGCACTCGTAGTCAAAACTTTTATTAAGTACGGCCTGAAATATAGCCGTTAGGACAAGGACGGCTGGGATTAAAATGAATGGGATTATTGCTTTTGACATATAACTCCTTACAGTTATTATACGGCCAAGCTGTCGTAAATTCTTGTTTCTTTTTTATTTGAATGCAAAAGCCATCAACACGATAGTTAAAGCATTAAGAACCACTAATATTATAACGCTGTTTGCCAGCGCGTTGCAAGGGGATTCATGCAATATAAACCGTGTAGATTATTGCAACAATCGCCGCACCAATAAAATTTCCTTTTACCATATTTTTATAGTTAAGTTGGATTAATCAAATACCGCGACCTTTACGAATGCGATAGCATGTAAAAAGCGTTACTGCTTACTTTAAGTTTAGCACTTAAATACCTATACAACTAGTGCTTCCTATACTTTTCTTAATATTTCAGGCGAGTCATTCTCTGGCTTATTAACCAGCTTCGAAACCACCCGCTCTTCCATTTCCGAATCCGGTGTGGGACTCAAAATCTCCAAGGCCACAAACGGGTCAATAATATTTTTGTTCAACCATTCATCTTCAAATTTCGGCTCTAGTATAGCGGGCATCCGATCGTGAATTTTACCCATAAATTTATTTGCCGGTCGTGTGATTATAGTGCAGGTATAAACCTCTTCGCTTTTCTCGTTTTTCCAAATGTCGTAAAGCCCGGCAAAACCGAAATTTGGCTGGTCCTTTAAATAAATATAATGGGGCACTTTTCCCTCCTGCGTTTTCTCCCATTCGTAAAATCCGCTTGCCGGAATCAGACAGCGCTTCTTTTTAATTAAACTTCGGTAAGATGGTTTCTCCGCCACAGTCTCAATTCGTGCGTTTATCATTTTGTAACCTATCTTGGGATCTTTGGCCCAAGACGGAATAAGTCCCCACTGCATCATAAGTACGCGGTTGGGGCTTTTGCTGATTACCACCGGCACCTGCTGTCCCGGCACGATGTTATAGCGTGCCACTAACTTATCCAAACGGTTCTCCAAACGAAACCGTTCGTAAAATTTAGCTGTTGGCTCTAAGGTAAAACGTCCGCACATAAAGTTATCAACAAAGTTAATTTGACAGGTAAACGTTCGTTCAATTACAATGGACTCATATAAACCAAAAACTGTTATGAGCGCCAAAACACCCATCAACCAAATAAGAAGTTTCTACTACGACTCCGGTCGGATGCCCAGCTATAGCGAGCTAATGGATATTTTTGACTATAAATCCAAAAATTCGGCGTCAAAACTGGTAGACAGACTCTCAATCCAAGGCTATCTGAATAAAGACACAAGCGGCAAACTCATTCCCGGCCGACGCTTTTATTTTATCACCTTGGCCGGCACAGTGGAAGCTGGCTGGCCTTCTCCCGCAGAGGAAGAGCTATCTGACACCATGAGCATGGATGATTACCTTATCCGTAAAAAAGAAGCCACCTACATGCTCAAAGTTTCCGGCGACTCCATGATTGACGCCGGCATTATGCCCGGCGACATGGCTCTTGTAGAACGCGGCGTTCAAGCAAAGGACGGGCAGATTGTGATTGCCGAAATCGATGGTCAATGGACAATGAAATACCTGCGGAAAAAAGGGCAGAACGTTTATCTGGAAGCCGCCAATAAAAAATATCCGCCGATCTACCCCAAGCAAGCCCTTAAAATTGCGGCCGTAGTCAGAGCGATAGTCCGCCGCTACATATTATGAACTCCCATGAACAATACGCCGCTCACAATCAGCTCGTTTCCCAGAGCCATTCTTCATATCGACGGAGATGCTTTTTTCGCGTCCTGCGAGCAGGCCAGAGACCCCAGGCTCGCCGGTAAACCCGTTGTGACCGGCAAGGAGCGAGGCATAGCCGCCTCGTTGAGCTATGAAGCCAAAGCCCGAGGCGTGGTCGCGCGGCATCCGGCTGGCGGATATAAAGAAAGTATGTTCCGGAAGTTATATTGTTGCCCTCCGACTACGAAACTTATAGCCTGCTCTCCAAACGACTTATTCAATTGTAAGGCGTTATACTTCGCGACGTCGAGGGATACGGCATAGACGAATGCTTCGCCGACTTAACTGGCCTGCGGCGGCCGTTTAGGATGTCCTACGAGCGGATAGCCCGAAAAAATAAAACAAGAGCTGGATACGGAACTGGGGTTTACCTTTTCTGTAGGGCTTGCTCCCAATAAGGTAATCGCCAAGGTAGGCTCGAAGTGGAAAAAGCCCTCGGGCTGACTGTTATCCGCGGCCGGGACATCCATAACTACCTGCAAAACCTGCCGGCGGAAAAAATCTGGGGCATGGCCACTAGACTTCCGCCTACTTGGGAAAATTCGCCATAAAACCGCCTTGGAGTTTGCCAGAAAAAACGAGGAATGGGTTGAGCAGACATTTTACCAAACCCATATCGAAATCTGGCAAGAATTAAACGGTCGGTGCATCCTGCAACTCGAGACCAAAGAAAAAGACAGCTACCAGTCGATTCAAAAGATGAAAACCTTTACCCCGCCATCGAGCGACAGGAAATTCGTCTTCTCCCAGCTCTCAAAGAATATCGAGAACGCCTGCATAAAGGCCAGACGCTACAAGCTGGCGGCTTCCGGAGCCATTATTTTCCTGCGCGCGCAGGACTTCCGCGACACCGGACTGGAAATAAGGTTCTCTCGCCACACCGCATTTCCCAACGAAGTAATCAAGCTGATCGAGCCAGCCTTTGATCAAATCTTTAAACCTTCCCTGCAATACCGCTCCACCGGCGTGGTGCTATTCGGCCTCGAGGAGGGTACCATAAAGCAGATGGACTTATTCGGCGCTCATATCACGGCTGAAAAACTAACAAGGGTTTACGATGGAGTCGACAGCATGAAAAAAAAGTTTGGCAAGCACTCCGTGTTCTTGGGCTCAAGTTTCTACGCCAACAACACCTCGCAGCATGACGGCGAGCGGGGGCTGACACCAGAACGAAAAAAAATTCTCTTCAAGGGAGAAACTTTTCGGCGCAGACTATCTATTCCGATGTTTTTGGGCGAAGTACAATAATAAGGGCTTTTCTACATAAACTACCTTAGAAGAGGTTTAATTATGGCTACTTAGATATTATCTTTCTTAAAAATTTATTTGCTTTAAGTATAACACATTTTCCTTTTAAGTTCTGCCCTTCTCACCTCCCCATACAAAAATCCCCAATAAACATTGAGGATTTTTGTGGGCTCCAGGTTATGGATACGTTCAGAGAAATTGATTGGCAAAACTTTAATGAAAAGATATGCGAACGGAATCAATGATAGTTACACATCAGCAAGCATTTTTGGTTCAATATAGCTGATAAGTTTAATTATTTGGCCAAGTGCTTTATCAGCTTCCAAATCAAATAATGAAGTAAATATTGGATTATATTGTTCTACGTAGGTTTTGCCAGAACTTTTTAAATGAATAATCTCGTCCCGAAGATTTTTTAGCTCTTTAAAAGTAGGCCAAAAATCTGTAGTTTTTCAAATCGGTTCTGTTTTTTCAGTGAAATGAGGATATTAATTTTATCCTCAACAGATAAATGCCTCTCGATTCTTTTTTTATCAAAATCAACGGGGCTGCCATTTTTATCTGTCGTTTTATAAATATAATCGTGTGGAATTAAAAGATTTACAAAAGTTTCGACGGCGGTAACTAAAGAAATTACCACGCTCTGTAAGGTACCCATTTCTTTAGACACCTTGTATGCAGTTTTTTAGGTTAAGTTAATGATACTTGATTTCGCTGCCGGTCGGCAAATGCTGACGGCGGCATTTTTAATGATGTGTGGATTCTGTGGTGGTTGTAGCTATGGATGAGCAGATAAATTTCGGCGGTCAATTCTCCTAAGGTTTTAAATCTCCCAGGATCGCCCAGGTCAATTTTAAATTTGCCATAGAATGATTCCTGGTAGCCGTTCTCCCAAGGGGAAGACTTATGGCTCATGGAAATTGTAATGCCCGCCTGTTCGGCCAGTTTACAGTAAGTTTTGGCTTTGTATTCTTGCCCTTGGTCGGGATCGCGCTACACC
>CAWINB010000002.1:0-7141 GCA_963837465.1 Candidatus Doudnaibacteriota bacterium | reverse complement strand
AAAATTTGTAAACTCATTCCTCACCGTCATAATGGATAGAAAGGAAATATCCATATGCCAAAAGCAGCAGTCAGTAAGGAAGTTAGGGAACAAATACTTAAACGTATTAAAAACGATGGTGTGCCCATAGCCCAGGTAGCCGAGGAACATGGGATTACTCCAAGGATTATCTACCAGTGGATTAAACGTCAGGTTGTAGCCCCTCCTTCCATATTGGAGATGGCCAAGCTAAAACGGGAAAACCAGGCCTTAAAGGAACTTATCGGGGAGATCACCATAGAACTCCACCTGGCGAAAAAAAGGCAGATGATCGTTAAGGCTGCGGAAACTCAGCCTTTGACCAAGAAAGACCTGGCCAAACAGCAAAACATTTCCCTAAGCAGTCTTTACTACAAACCCAAGAAACCCAAAGCCGACTGGAACCTTAAAAACCAAATAGAAAAGACTCTCCATGAGCATCCCGGCTATGGCCACAGAAGGCTTGCTATCCACTTAGGGATGAACAAGAAAAGGGTTCGTCGTGTTATGCGGCTGTTTGGCATTAAGCCCTATCGCCGGAGAGGTAAAAAATGGCGTAAACCAAAGGGTTCCTTTAAGATTTATCCTAACCTGCTACAAGATCTGCCGTTTCCGGATAAGGCCAACAAGATATGGGTCAGTGACTTTACCGAGTTCTCCTTCCATGGCAGGAAAGTATACTTAGCCACTAACGAAGATGTCTTTGACCGGGTGGTTAAAGGCTGGTGTTTGCTAACCAGTCACGCCGTCCAGTTGCCGCTGTTTGCCTTAATGAACGGGGTGGAGAAACATGGCAGGCCGGAAATTATCCACTCGGCCCAAGGCTCAGAGTACAAGGCCAGGCTCTATACCGGTTTTGCCGAAGGGCTAGGAATTAAACCTTCCATGAGCCACAAGGGTAGTCCCTGGGAGAACGGCTACCAGGAATCCTTTTATTCCCAGTTTAAGGTGGACTTGGCTGATGTTAACCGCTACAAGACTTTAGCTGAATTAGCTGTAGCCATTTACCTCCAAATCCATTACTACAACCACAGAAGAATCCACAGCAAACTAAACAGCCGCCAGCGGTATACGCCGAGTGGCAACTATTAACAACTAATCAAACATCCATTATACTGTAGACAACGTTTACAAAGAATGGGGTACACCCCAGCTTGTTATATTACATATATGGCTAAACAACAAATTTTGCAGGGTGTAGAACATACAGTGCCGGCGGACTTGCGAGCCGCTCTTGTTTCTAACTCCAAGGCCCTTAGTATATGGAACAGCCTTACGCCGCTGGCGCGCAACGAGTGGATATGTTGGGTTACCTTTGTTAAAAAAGACGAGACCAGGAAGGAGCATGTAAAGAGGGTCGTCAGTGAACTTAACCAAGGCATGCGACGTCCCTGCTGCTGGCTGGGTTGCCCCCACCGCAAGGATAAAAACGTAAGTCCCTCGGTACAAGCTATACTAAATAGGCGGTCTAAAAAATAGGTTAAAATAATATTGAGAAGTGCTATACTTAAATTATAAAAAGCTAACCTTTAACAATATGCAAAAAATTACCCCATTTTTATGGTTTGATAGCCAGGCTGAACAAGCCATGAATTTTTATGCTTCGGTTTTTAATGGCAACCCCAAAAAAAGCAGGAATCTAAAGTGGTAACCATTAAACGCTATCCCGATCTAACCTTTGGAAGGCCCTATGAAGGGTTTTGAAGGCAAAGTTTTAACCGGTGTTTTTGAACTGGAAGGGCAGCGCTATATGGCTTTAGACGGAGGGCCAACTTTTAAACCCAATGAGTCTTTTTCTTTGCTAGTGGACTGCGACGACCAGGAAGAAATAGATTACTTTTGGGACAAACTTACTACAGGCGGCCAGGAAAGCCAGTGTGGTTGGTTAAAAGACAAATACGGTTTTTCCTGGCAAATAGCGCCAAATATGGAAAAGTATATGAGCGGTGACAGTGCAAGAGCCGGCAAAGCCATGCACGCCATGCTGCAAATGAAAAAAATTGTGATAAAAGATTTGGAAGACGCTTATAACAGTTAACAAATTACTATGAGAAAAATAATTGTCCTATCGTTTATTACATTAGATGGAATGATGCAAGCGCCTGGCGGGCCTGACGAAGATAATCGGATGGCTTTAAATATGGTGGCTGGACTGCGCCGTATTTTACCAAGCTGACAAAGATGCCGGTGGTAAGATGCAAAAACAAATGAAATCCGCAGACTTTCTTTTAGGCAGGAAAACATTTGAGATTTTTGCAACCTACTGGCCTGAACATGCGGACTTTTGGCCAGGTATCAATGACGTTACAAAATATGTCATGAGTAATACTATGGACAAATCAGATTGGCAAAATTCGTTTTTTCTTAATAGCGTAGACGATATCAAAAAGCTTAAGAACTCGGATGGTTCGGGTATTCAAGTTCATGGCAGTGGTACTGGTCCAAGCACTGCTCAAGCATGATTTGGTTGACGAGCTATGGCTTAAGACTTTCCCTATCACACTCGGTAAGGGCAAACGTTTATTTGGTGAAGGTACTATTCCTGCGGCCTTTACCTTAACAGACAGTTTAGTTACGCCAAATGGTGTAATATTCGCCAGCTACAAGCGGGCAGGAAAAGTTAAGACAGGTACTGTTGGAGCTTAAAAAGGTTGGTAAGTTTAATTAACCAAATTTAAAAATTATGAAAGGAAACTTTCTTGGCGCGGCAATTGTCGCCATAATCTACACGGTCTATATTATAATGCATCCATTTGCGGCAAAATCGCAAACGGCACTAGTTTTGGTAGTTCTTAACGCTTTAACTATTGTGTTAATGGCTTTTGCCTTTAAATAAATATTATAAAACTCGTAATTGTTGTTGGGGGGTATCTTTAAAATTTGTTTTAAAAGTGAAGAAAACAAAGGCACGACTTTTTATGTTGAATTGCCGCTTTCCGGCATGAAGCAAAAACAGGGAGCCAAGGCGTTAACTTAAACACGATTAACCTAATAATGTGTAGTTTAGACTAATTTATGGGTAGATTAGTGTATTTTTGGGTAGATTTAGCTTCTACTTGTGTAGATTTGAGTATTGTGATATCATAGCTTGTATGGAAGAAAAGTTATTGACAATTAGTCAGGCAGCCCGGCATCTTGGCGTTTCTTTGAATACGCTGCGGCGCTGGGACGCGAGCGGTAGATTAGTTGCTATTAAAAAAAGCGGCGGCACCCACCGCTACTACCGGGAAAAAGATTTGGAAGTATTTTCCAGCGATTTAATGAAGTTTGCTTCTGAATGGATTTCAAAAAACGCAGAGTTTCCCGGGAATTTCCATTGTCCGGCAAGTTCCATTTTTAATGCCAGACTGACAAAAATGGAATACGCCCTTATGCAAAAACCCGGGTTTGAAAAATTGTATTCCTTAGTAACCTTAATTACCGGAGAGATTGGCGACAATTCGTTCGCGCACAACCTGGGAAAGTGGCCGGATGTGGCCGGGATTTTTTTTGGCTATGACCTTGCCAAGGGAATTATTGTGCTTGCCGACAGGGGCTTGGGTATTTTAGAAACATTACGTCAGGTTCGTCCGCAGCTTCCAAGCCATGTTGAAGCAGTGAAAGTCGCGTTTACAGAATTCGTTTCCGGCCGCGCGCCGGAAAAACGCGGCAACGGATTAAAACTTGTCCGGGAGGTGGTTATGGAGCAGCCGATAGACTTATTTTTTACCAGCGGCGATGCTGAAGTGCGCATGAAAGGGTCTGATAAAGCATTTCGTGTCACGCGTGGCCAGTATATGGTTCGGGGATGTTTAGCAAAAATTGAATTCTAATATATTTTAAAATATGAAATTACAATTGGGAAAATTTGGCACAACTTTAATATCACGGGAATTGGGCAGCGAGGCTTTCAAGGCATTTCAACCGGCCTTGCGTGGGTTGCCTAAGGATGAAGAACTGGAAATAGATTTTTCCGGCGTATTAACATTATCTCCTTCATGGGCTGATGAATTTTTAAGTCAGTTGCTTAACCAGCTGGGCGACAGGCTGGTGCTTTTGCCAAGCGATAACCTTTCCGTGCATGCCACACTAAGGATTCTTAAAGAAGTTAACCAGCGCCCGTTCAAGACTAAATAATTTACATGCAAGGTTTATAATTAAAATAATTAATCGACGTTAAATACGTCAAACAAATATATGAACAACCGACCTATACACTTTGGAAGTGCAGGCGGATGACGCGGAGCGGGCAAAGAAATTTTATGAGAACGCCCTAGGCTGGAAAATAGAAAAAACGAAAATGCCGGGCGTTGGCATGGATTATTGGATGGTGATGACGGGCGAAGGGCCGGGGATTGATGGCGGGATGTACCAACGGAAAGATAATCCGATGCGGAAGGTGAACAGTTTCGACTGTACGATTTTGGTTGGCGATATCGATACGGTGATCGCGGGCATCAAGGCCAATGGCGGGAAGATCGAGCCCTGGGAAGGAAAAGAGAAGTGGGAGATGAAGGGCCTTGGCTGGTTCTCTCGCGCGGTCGACACCGAAGGCAATGTGTTTGGCCTGCTCCAGGCCACCGAGTGGCAGCCGAAATAGAAGCCTGTGTTTTACTAGCAATAAAGAAACAGAGAACGTGGGAAACATGGCTCGGTTTTTAATTTCCCTTTGGTGGAGGTTTTCGATTCAGGTGGAAATCTTATTTGGCTTTGGTTAGGGAGATCTACGCTGGCCTAGTACTTCGCTAGTTCAGCGCGTGCGCATTTTCTCAAGAACGGCGGCAAGCTCTACGAGATCCCGTCGCAATCGCGATACTTTCACTTTGCCAAGCTTCGCGATAACAGTGGCCTGCAGTTCATTTCTCGCCTCCGCACATGCTGCGTGTAAGGCGACCCCGCGCTTCGTCAGGCGCACGATCTTGGCGCGCGTGTCGGTTGAGTCGGGTACCTGCTCGACATAGCCGCGTGTTTCCAGTTCCCGAACCAGCTGACCAATCGCCTGTTTGGTGGTTCCGGCTCGTTGCGCCAGGGTGGTTGGACGGACGCCGGTCGCATCTAGCAAGGACATAAGGCTCGCGAAGGCAGGCGTGATGCCGTTGAAACCATAACTAACAAGCTCGGGCATCATGGTGGCGACCAAGGCGCGGCTAGCGGCAACCAGGGCCGGTGCAAAGTTGTCTTCGTTTTTGTCTTTTGGCTTACTCATGAATGTTTATGTTATCCACAATACATAGATAATAAAGGTTCTTGACCATATTGTCGAGGTAGATTAATATTAGTAAAGGTACTTTGACTAGACCTCAGCTGAGTAATTACTAACATAACTAAAACATGAACGAAAGCATATTAATAACCGGAGCAAATATTGGGCTTGGGAAAGAGACTGCCCGGCAGTTAGCATTGAAAAAAGAAACAAAAAAGGTAATTCTTTTTTGCAGAAACCAAGCGAAAGCCGAGGCAGCAAAAAAAGACCTTGAGGAGAAAACGGGAAGAAAGATTTTTGAAATTATTATTGGGGATGTTTCGGATGCAGATTCCGTAAGAAAAGCGGTAGAAAAAATAAAGGAACCTATTGATGCGGTAATTTTAAATGCAGGTGGAATGGTGGGGAAAACGGCTGCGAAACATTACGCCTTCCGGCATGAATGAATTAGCTGCTACGAATATTTTAGGCCATGTAATTTTAGTGGATGAATTAATTAAACGCGGCAAGTTGAAAAAAGCAGTACTATCAGTAAGTGCGGAAGCTGTACCGGGAGTAAAGATGCTCGGAATGAAACCGGTTGCAATGAAGACTTCTTCTGTAGATGAGTTTGCTGCTGTTCTTGATGGATCATATTTTGGTAATAAGTTCGATGTAACGCAAGCATACGGATACGTTAAATATGCATCAACGATGTGGACGCTATCAATGGCAAGAAAATATCCTCACATCAAATTTGTTGTTATGAGTCCCGGGAACACAAAGGGAACTCTGGCACCAAATAATCTTCCCCCAGCAATGAGATTTATGTTGAAGAACGTAATGATGCCTGTTGTATTTCCATTGATGGGAGGAATGGTGCATAAGCTGGAAGTAGGTGCAAAACGCTTTGTAGATGGCATTTCGGATGAGCGATATAAAAGTGGCGTTTTTTACGCAAGTAAACAGGGTAAGTTATCAGGGGACGTGGTTGACCAGAGCACGTTTTACACTGATCTGAAAAATACCACATTTCAAGATAACGCTGATGAAGCAATTCATCGGTTTATAAAATAACGCGGAGACTTTTACTAACTAATCTTAAAGCCATTAGTAGGAAGAAAAATATATATTATGCAAATTATAACCATCGCAGTATGGCAACACTACTGGTTTTTCTGATCCAGCCGCCTTTCTTGCCATCAGTTGTGTGCAAATAATCAGATATTTTAGTTAAAAAATCGCCGAAAAGTGGTCGTTTCAACCGCTGGGAAACTGGCGGTCATTTTTATTAACCCTTAAAATTTTGTTTTAAATTTTTTCTGTCATGTTTCCTCATCGAATGCAATTATTGGTAGTATATTTAAAAATTGGGGTTTGACACAATTTTTATTTTAATATATCATTCAACTATATGGTTGAACAAAAAAATACACTCAATGCTGTGTTTAGGTCGTTAAGCGACCCTACCAGGCGGGACATTTTAAAAAAAATTAGCAAAAAGAGCTTGAGTGTAGGGGAAATAGCCACTCACTACAACCTAACTTTTGCGGCCGTTGCTAAGCATTTAGAAGTGCTTCACCGCGCCAAGCTTATAAGCAAAAGTCGCCGAGGTAAACAGCAAATTGCCAGCATTAGCCCAAATGCTCTGGCTACGGCAAATGCCTACCTTGAGAATTACAGAGACCTTTGGGAAAGTGTTGCAAATAATTTAGATAAGTATTTAAAAATAATTAATAAGTCCGCCAAAGGCGGATCCGCCTCAGGCGGAAAAGGAACAAATCATGGAACCAATTAAAGAAGTAGTTCTGGAAAGGATTTACGATGCCTCTCCGGAAATTGTGTGGCAGGCCTGACTCTAGCCGGAAATGTTAAAACAGTGGTGGGGGCCGGACAATGTTACAATTCCAGAATGCGAAGTAGACTTAAAAGTTGGCGGCAAGTTTTATATTGTCATGGAAG
>CAWINB010000001.1:0-699532 GCA_963837465.1 Candidatus Doudnaibacteriota bacterium | reverse complement strand
TGGTGTATGAATGGTGTTCGTACAGATGTTTACTGCTGTTGATACCCCAATTTTAAATCAAAAAACAGCCCTCTGGCAAGGGTGGCCAAGGGTAAGAATTGTTGATAAAAATAGGTTTGGATGGAGTTAAACATTTCCACCAGAATAGAACTTAAAAAATTCAAAAAACTCCCGCATTTGTGGGAGTTTTAAGTTGGAAAAATTATTAAGAACCTGTTTGAAAAAATAATATGCGGACGGAAATTCAAGAATTTTGAGACAAAATATCAAAACAAATTTTGAGGTTTAACCTAAGTTAAGCGGAGAAATTTTTTTGGGGGATTTTGGCCAAAATTCTTAAATCGCTGCCCAAATATTTTTTAAACAGGTTCTAAGATTGAGCTATGTGCCCGAATGCCTGGTTTATCTTCCAGGCGCTGACCCGGGCGTTCCAGATTTTTAACTTCAAAGTGGGGCGCCACAACTCTCCAGCCTTAGCCCTATATTTTCCTGGCCTTGCTCCAACAGCGCACTTGACCTTGTTCTAATCCTTGTAATATCTACTTTCTTGGTAGCCATCTTTTCCATTACATCTTCAAAACAATTGCGGTTGGCAACCATTCTGGCTAAAAGACTCTCTGTTTCTTCGGCCTTCTCAAAACCAGCGTCCATTTCTGGCATCCAGTTGTTTAAAGCCGCTGCCCATTCGCTTGTCCGTTCGTTTAGGTCTCAGCGTCCATTTTGGCGGCCAAAAGTTCTAAGTGTGACTTTTTGTGTTTCTTACTCATAGTTTTAATTTAATAATGACCAATGTGTCAACTTGAGCTTGTGAATCATCCTTATAAATAAGATGCTTTGACAAAAATCATGCCATATGATATAATTTCAATATCGGTTTGGAATCCCAGCTGAAATAAAAATTTGTCAGCCAAAAATTAAGTTATCAAATTACAGCTAAAAAAATTTTTTATTTGTAATTTGCTAATTGCGAGCAAACCTGCAGGCGGCCTGGCTGAACAAGCTACTGCCAAAGGTTATCGAGCGATAGATATCGCCACGGTATATTAATAATTTTTGCCTACCCGCAAATAGGCAGGACAATTTTTAACATGTTAAGAAAACCACAGCGGCATTTCAGGCCGGCCCAACAAAACAAGCCGGATAACCTTGCCGCGCAACCACAAGTACAAAGCGACCGGTTGGACAACCTGATTGACAAAGCCACTCGCTTGCGCCTGCCAGCTTAAACACCAGCCGTTACACGGCCTCGAGGCAAAATCTGCGCATTATCCCCATGGGAGGCGTGGAAGAAGTCGGCGAAAACATGACTGTAATGGAATACGGCGATGATTTAATAGTCATAGATATGGGACTGGCTTTCCCCGATGACACCATGCCGGGCATTGACTACATTATTCCCGACACCAAGTGGCTGGAAGAAAACAAGCGCCGCATCCGGGGAGTAATTATTACCCACGGCCATTTGGACCACATTGGGGCCATGCCTTACATTCTGCCCAAAATCGGCGACCCGCCGGTTTACACCATGGGCCTGACAGCGGCTTTTATAAAAAAACGCCTGGAAGAATTCGGCCTGTTGGGCCGCTCCAAGATTAACGTTTTGACCAAAGACGACGTTTTGTCTTTGGGCAACTTTAAAATCCGCTTCTTCCGCCTCAACCACAGCATCCCCGACTCCGTCGGCCTGTGCGTTACCACCCCGGTGGGGCAGGTTATTTACGCCACGGACTGGAAATTTGACCACACTCCGGCGGACGGCAAACCCACGGAATTCGACAAAATCGCCAAGTTCGGCGCCGAAGGCGTGACTTTGCTGATGTCGGACTCCACCAACGCCACCAAGCCGGGCTACTGCGCTTCCGAACGCGAAATCGGCAACACCATAGACCGCACCTTCAGCGACCTTAAAGGCCGGATTATTTTTGCCAACTTTTCCACCAACATTTCCCGCATCCAGCAGGTGTTTGATTCCTCGGCCAAATACAACAGGAAAGTAATAGTTACCGGGCGTTCCCTGGTCAACAACATTGAAATCGCTCTGTCTTTGGGCTACTTAAAAATCCAGCCCAAAATAATCATCAAGTCCGAGCAGGCCAAAAAATTCCCGGATAACCAAATTCTAATCCTGACCACCGGCGCCCAGGGCGAAGAAGCGGCCGGGTTGGCCCGCATTGCGCGCGGCGACCACAAGACCGTCAAAATTAAAAAAGGCGACACGACCATAGTTTCCGCCTCGCCTATTCCGGGAAACGAACGCGCCATTTCGGCCATGCTTTCCAATTTGACGCGTTTGGGCAGCCATGTTATCTACAATAAAACTCTTGACATCCATACTTCCGGCCACGCCCACCAGGAAGAACTCAAGCTGATGATGGCTTTGGTCAAGCCCAAGTTCTTTATGCCTATCCACGGCGAACACCACATGATTGTGGCCCACGCTGAACTGGCCAAAACCATGGGCATTCCGGACAGCAATATTTTTGCCCTGGACAACGGGCAAATCCTGGAAATTAATTCCGCCAAGGAAGCGCGCGCCACGCAGGATAGCAAAATTGCCAGCGGCTATGTATTTATAGACGGCCTCGGCGTAGGCGATGTAGGCGAAGTCGTCATTCGCGACAGGCAGGTTATGGCCCAGGACGGAATGTTCGTGATTATTATGACTTTGGAACGACGCAGCGGCAAGCTGGTTAACCAGCCGGATATTATTTCCCGGGGCTTTATTTACATGAAAGGTAACGACGAACTCATTCGCGAAGTCAAGCACGAAGTGCGCAAGCTGGTGGAAAGCAAAGGCAAAGAAAAACTGGAACCCAACTACGCCTTCCTGCGCAACATCGTCCGCGACGAAATCGGCGAATATCTCTACCAAAAAACCGAAAGGCGTCCGATGGTGCTGCCGGTGGTAATTGAGGTTTAAGCCGCAAACTTAACACAAAGGGGAATCCTAACAAGGATTCCCCTTTAATTATGACCAATTATGGTATAATAAATAAAATTAAACCATGGGAGGAATTATGCAATATAGGGATTATAAAATTTTTAGGGCCGGCGAAATTTATCATATTTACAATCGAGGCAACCATAAAGAACAGATATTCTTCGATGAACAGGATTATTTAAACTACATTAAACGTATAAAATTAGCACTGGGAAAAGGCTCCCTATCCAATCTTAAGATCCGGCCATTTCCTGCAAATACTTTTAGTATCCTATGCTATTGTTTAATGCCTAACCATTTTCACTTAATGGTTAAACAAAATAGCGATATACCAATTAGCCAGCTTATCAGCAAAGTTTCCATCAGCTACGCAATGTATTTTAATAAAAGATACAATAAAGTTGGCAATATTTTTCAAGATGCCTTTAAGGCAAAGCTAATAGACAGTGATTCTTACCTGACTTATTTATCCGCCTATATTCATAACAATCCAGAAAATCCTCAAACTTACCCTTACTCAAGTTTTCCGGACCTTGCCGGAGATAGAAACGAACAATATGCGATAAGTACTTATTATCCTTTTTTGAAAATAATAAGGAAACTTATAAAAAATTTATATTATCTTACAATAATTCTGACTATCAAAAGATTCAGCACCTGACTTTTGAAGAGGGCTAACAAAAAAGGATTCCCCTAGTGCTGCACTAGGGAAACTTCTTTTTTGAGGTAGGTGGATGGGGAGTTTTTTGGTATAATCTAAATACTATGAACAAACAAGAAACTTACCTTTGTGGTTGGAATTGTGGGTTAGCGGGAAGCTGCATATTGGCAATTATTTAGGGCTGGTAAAAGATTTGCTGGAAAGCGTCAGATTTACAGCCTGTTTTATTTCATTGCGGATTTACACGGATTAACCACGCCGTTTGTGCCCAAAGAAATGAAGGCAAACGCGCTGGATGTGGCGGCCAGTTATTTGGCGGCCGGGATTGACCCAAACAGACGGTATTTTTTTTTACAAAATCATGTCCAGGAACACGCTTCTTTGGCCTGGATTTTTAACTGCATTACTCCGCTTGGGGAACTGGAAAGAATGACCCAATACAAAGATAAGCCTCCCAGCACAAAGAAAATATTAATGCTGGGGCTGCTTACTTATCCCACTTTACGGGCACCGGGATATTTTACTATATAAGCCAACCTCAATCCCTGTAGGTGAAGATCAGGTCCAGCACGTGGAACTCGCCCGTTTTGCGGCTCGGGAAAAGTTTTGCCAAAATGATGGTTAAATTTCCGCGCTGCAAAACGGGCAAGTTCCACGTGCTGGACCTGATCTTCGCCTACAGGGATTGAGGTTGGCTTATATAGTAAAATATCCGCTGCCATTAAAGTGGGATAAGTAAGCAGCCCGGCGTTAATATTTTCTTTGTGCTGGGAGGTTTTATCTTTGTATTGGGTCATTCTTTCCAGTTCCCCAAGCGGAGTAATGCAGTTAAAAATCCAGGCCAAAGAAGCGTGTTCCTGGACATGATTTTGTAAAAAAAATACCGTCCTGTTTGGGTCAATCCCGGCCGCCAAATAACTGGCCGCCACATCCAGCGCGTTTGCCTTCATTTCTTTGGGCACAAACGGCGTGGTTAATCCGTGTAAATCCGCAATGAAATAAAAGCGCTGTAAATTGTCGCGCTGTTGTGTTTCCAGCAAATCTTTTACCAGCCCTAAATAATTGCCAATATGCAGCTTCCCGCTAACCCTGCAGCCGGCAAGGTAAGTTTCTTGTTTGTTCATAGTATTTAGATTATACCAAAAAACTCCCCATCCGCCTACTCAAAAAAGGATTCCCCTAGTGCAGCACTAGGGGAATCCTTTTTTGTTAGCCCTCTTCAAAAGTCAGGTGCTGAATCTTTTGATAGTCAGAATTATTGTAAGATAATATAAATTTTTTATAAGTTTCCTTATTATTTTCAAAAAAGGATAATAAGTACTTATCGCATATTGTTCCGTTTCTATCTCCGGCAAGGTCCGGAAAACTTGAGTAAGGGTAAGTTTGAGGATTTTCTGGATTGTTATGAATATAGGCGGATAAATAAGTCAGGTAAGAATCACTGTCTATTAGCTTTGCCTTAAAGGCATTCTGAAAAATATTGCCAACTTTATTGTATCTTTTATTAAAATACATTGCGTAGCTGATGGAAACTTTGCTGATAAGCTGGCTAATTGGTATATCGCTATTTTGTTTAACCATTAAGTGAAAATGGTTAGGCATTAAACAATAGCATAGGATACTAAAAGTATTTGCAGGAAATGGCCGGATCTTAAGATTGGATAGGGAGCCTTTTCCCAGTGCTAATTTTATACGTTTAATGTAGTTTAAATAATCCTGTTCATCGAAGAATATCTGTTCTTTATGGTTGCCTCGATTGTAAATATGATAAATTTCGCCGGCCCTAAAAATTTTATAATCCCTATATTGCATAATTCCTCCCATGGTTTAATTTTATTTATTATACCATAATTGGTCATAATTAAAGGGGAATCCTTGTTAGGATTCCCCTTTGTGTTAAGTTTGCGGCTTAAACCTCAATTACCACCGGCAGCACCATCGGACGCCTTTCGGTTTTTTGGTAGAGATATTCGCCGATTTCGTCGCGGACGATGTTGCGCAGGAAGGCGTAGTTGGGTTCCAGTTTTTCCTTGCCTTTGCTTTCCACCAGCTTGCGCACTTCGTGCTTGACTTCGCGAATGAGTTCGTCGTTACCCTTCATGTAAATAAACCCCCGCGAAATTATATCCGGCTGGTTAACCAGCTTGCCGCTGCGTCGTTCCAAAGTCATTATAATCACGAACATTCCGTCCTGGGCCATAACCTGCCTGTCGCGAATGACGACTTCGCCGACATCGCCTACGCCGAGGCCGTCTATAAATACATAGCCGCTGGCAATTTTGCTGTCCTGCGTGGCGCGCGCTTCCTTGGCGGAATTAATTTCCAGGATTTGCCCGTTGTCCAGGGCAAAAATATTGCTGTCCGGAATGCCCATGGTTTTGGCCAGTTCGGCGTGGGCCACAATCATGTGGTGTTCGCCGTGGATAGGCATAAAGAACTTGGGCTTGACCAAAGCCATCATCAGCTTGAGTTCTTCCTGGTGGGCGTGGCCGGAAGTATGGATGTCAAGAGTTTTATTGTAAATAACATGGCTGCCCAAACGCGTCAAATTGGAAAGCATGGCCGAAATGGCGCGTTCGTTTCCCGGAATAGGCGAGGCGGAAACTATGGTCGTGTCGCCTTTTTTAATTTTGACGGTCTTGTGGTCGCCGCGCGCGATGCGGGCCAGCCCGGCCGCTTCTTCGCCCTGGGCGCCGGTGGTCAGGATTAGAATTTGGTTATCCGGGAATTTTTTGGCCTGCTCGGACTTGATGATTATTTTGGGCTGGATTTTTAAGTAGCCCAAAGACAGAGCGATTTCAATGTTGTTGACCAGGGAACGCCCGGTAACTATTACTTTCCTGTTGTATTTGGCCGAGGAATCAAACACCTGCTGGATGCGCGAAATGTTGGTGGAAAAGTTGGCAAAAATAATCCGGCCTTTAAGGTCGCTGAAGGTGCGGTCTATGGTGTTGCCGATTTCGCGTTCGGAAGCGCAGTAGCCCGGCTTGGTGGCGTTGGTGGAGTCCGACATCAGCAAAGTCACGCCTTCGGCGCCGAACTTGGCGATTTTGTCGAATTCCGTGGGTTTGCCGTCCGCCGGAGTGTGGTCAAATTTCCAGTCCGTGGCGTAAATAACCTGCCCCACCGGGGTGGTAACGCACAGGCCGACGGAGTCGGGGATGCTGTGGTTGAGGCGGAAGAAGCGGATTTTAAAGTTGCCCAAAGACAAAACGTCGTCTTTGGTCAAAACGTTAATCTTGGAGCGGCCCAACAGGCCGAATTCTTCCAGGCGTTTTTTTATAAAAGCCGCTGTCAGGCCCATGGTGTAAACCGGCGGGTCGCCGATTTTGGGCAGAATGTAAGGTATGGCCCCAATGTGGTCCAAATGGCCGTGGGTAATAATTACGCCCCGGATGCGGCGCTTGTTTTCTTCCAGCCACTTGGTGTCGGGAATAATGTAGTCAATGCCCGGCATGGTGTCATCGGGGAAAGCCAGTCCCATATCTATGACTATTAAATCATCGCCGTATTCCATTACAGTCATGTTTTCGCCGACTTCTTCCACGCCTCCCATGGGGATAATGCGCAGATTTTGCCTCGAGGCCGTGTAACGGCTGGTGTTTAAGCTGGCAGGCGCAAGCTGAGTGGCTTTGTCAATCAGGTTGTCCAACCGGTCGCTTTGTACTTGTGGTTGCGCGGCAAGGTTATCCGGCTTGTTTTGTTGGGCCGGCCTGAAATGCCGCTGTGGTTTTCTTAACATGTTAAAAATTGTCCTGCCTATTTGCGGGTAGGCAAAAATTATTAATATACCGTGGCGATATCTATCGCTCGATAACCTTTGGCAGTAGCTTGTTCAGCCAGGCCGCCTGCAGGTTTGCTCGCAATTAGCAAATTACAAATAAAAAATTTTTTTAGCTGTAATTTGATAACAATATTTTTGGCTGACAAATTTTTATTTCGCTGGGATTCCAAACCGATATTGAAATTATATCATATGGCATGATTTTTGTCAAAGGCTTAAAATGCGTCTTATTTATAAGGAATTATCCACAAGCTCAAGTTGACAGCTCGTTATTATTAAATTAAGCTAAAAACCTATGAGTAAGCAAACACAAAAAGTCACTTTAGAACTTTTGGCCGCCAAAATGGACGCTGGTTTTAAACGAACGGACAAGCGAATGGGCAGCGGCTTTAAACGACTGGATGCCAAAATGGACGCTGGTTTTGAGAAGGCCGAAGAAAACAGAGAGTCTTTAGCCAGAATGGTTGCCAACGGTTTTGAAGATGTAATGGAAAAGATGGCTACCAAAGTAGATATTACAAGATTAGAACAAGGTCAAGTCGTGTTGGAGCAAGGCCAGGAAAATATCCGGCTAAGGCTGGAGAGTATGGCGCCCCACTTTGAAGTTAAAAATCTGGAACGCCGGGTCAAGCGCCTGGAAGATAAAGCCGGCATTCGGCACATAGTTCGATCTTAGAACCTGTTTTAAAAATACTTCGGGCCGCGATTTAAGAATTTTGGCCAAAATCCCAAAAAAATTTCTCCGCTTAACTTAGGTTAAACCTCAAAATTTGTTTTGATATTTTGTCTCAAAATTCTTAAATTCCGCCCGCATATTATTTTTCAAACAGGTTCTTAATAATTTTTCCAACTTAAAACTCCCACGATGCGGGAGTTTTTTGAATTTTTTAAGTTCTATTCTGGTGGAAATGTTTAACTCCATCCAAACCTATTTTATCAACAATTCTTAGCCTTGGCCACCCTTGCCAGAGGGCTGTTTTTTGATTTAAAATTGGGGTATCAACAGTATGAACGTCTGTACGAACACCATTCATACACCAAAAGCCCTAAACGACTTTGGAAAAGAAGACCCTCACAGAACAAATCAGCCGTCTGGAACATGAGGGAAAAATTTGGGTTGAACCTATGAAAAACTTCATCAAAGACGCAGAAAAATTGGGCGAAATAACGCTTTCGCTCGACTTGCAGGCCAAAAAATCTGCTGCCAAAAAAATTTTCGGGTTGAACCTCTGGCTGCAAAATCAAAAAATCGTTTCCGTGCCGCAAACACAATGGGCTGCCGTTGCGGCAGCCCATAAAAAAATTCCTGAAACTAAACTTGGTCTAATCTTGGTGAAGCTTTACCCTGACTCTCGATCTCATTTTATCAAAAACAGCTAACCTTGGCCACCCTAAACCTCCTTGCCCAAGGCTGTTTTTTGATTTAAAATTGAGGTGCCAACTGTATGAACGTCTGTACGAACACCATTCATACACCAGAAGCACTAAAATCCTTAATTCCACTACCTCTCACTACTCCAAATATCCCTGACTACTATATATCACCAGATAATCTAACTGAACGACAAAATAGATAATAATACTAAAAACAATAATAACTAAAATACTATACTTAAAAAATACTTAAATACTAACTAAATATAATATACTAAACTAACTTAAAACAAACCAAAAAAACAAAGGAAACAGAGAGGGGAAAATGGGGGGTGGAAAACAAGAAACAGGGACAAAAAACAGGCAGAAATCAGAAAAAGGCAGGGTTGTGGATTGGCTCAAAAACAGGGGTGCATTACAAGAGAATTAATTGAAGAAAATGTGCTTGCCCCACCCGCCCAATCCGCGCACATTTGGGCTACAATCTCCCTACTGCAAACCGCCCCGCTCGTAATTGAGGGGTTTTTTTGTTATTATTAAGCTATAAAATTATTTAATGCAAATAATATGGCGTTTGAAGATTCGATAGATAACTCTCCTGAGGTGGTAATGCCTAAGAGTCCTGAAGAAATCCAAAGGGAAGAAAAGGAAAGAATCAAAACCGAGCAAGTTCATAAATTAGTCAGTGAGTATATATCTGATTATTCTGACGATGATTTTTTAACGGCCGTTGCGGAACAAGAAGGCGTTACGGTTGATAACCTTACTGATGAGCAAAAACAAATGGCGGGGAACGCAAAGTTTAACTATGGCTGGACAAAAGACCTGATTGTTGCAAATTTTGTAAAAGCAAATGTTCCGGAACAAGAGATGGCTTCGTATGTTGCTGAAACCATGTCCTTTGAAAAGGATATAGCCGCCTTTGAGCCTGATCAAAATCGTCTTGATAGCAGAAGATATCGAATTGAGGCTATTACAGCCACTTCCGACTCCATAGAAAAGCTAAAATTTTATAGGCAGTTATTTGATGAATGGAAACCCGCTATCGATAGTCAGGAAGATGCGGATTCTAAAAGAAGGAAAGTTGTAGAGTTTAATACTTTTATTAACGAGATGAGCGGTCGGAACAGAAGTCCCAAGCCGCCCGAAAGAGACCAAAAAGAAATCGCAGCTCAGTTCGCAACTTATAAAGAAATCAAGCAATTTTTAGAGGACTTACCTGCTGAATTAAAAAATGCTCCAGACAATCAAAATTTTGTTAAAGAATTTCAGAATTCATTTTTTCATTTAGCCTGTGACTCACACAACCCAGAACAAGCGCAAATATACTTTCAGCTTTTTAAAGACTGCTTTGATAAAAATCCAGAAACAGCAACAACATATTTGCGTGTGATAAGAAGTTATGGAAGACTCCACCCACTGACTGAACAATCTACTGTGGGTTTTGAAAATAAATTACTACCGGCAATAGATAAACAAGACCCTCAAGTTGAAGTATTACAAAAGCCGAGTAATGTATGGGGTATGAAAAGAGGTGATTTTGGAATTGCAGATTTTACCGTGCATTCATATGCAGTCGACGTCAACCCAAAAAATATAAATGAACTTTTAATGGCTTTGCGGGAAGTGCCGACAAGTAATGTTGCCAAACTGGAGCAAAATAGAAAAGAATGCTTTGGCTTTGGCTGGCACATTCGGAGCTTTTCGTGATTTTGTCCACGACCAAAGGCCATTGGTTAGGGAAGTTGTCCAGGCAATGATTAAATACAATGAAACCCACGACAAGGGCGAACTCCCTACATTGTTACCTAAGACGGAAGGCTATTTGGCTCCCGCAGAAAGACAAGCTCTAATATACGATTTAGCCAATTATGATAAAGAGGTAAAGACTTTGGTGGATGGGGAACAAAAACAAGAAAAAGTTATTGATATATTAAAAAGACTTGAAGAAAATACAAAGATGGTTGAGGAGGCTCCGCCAGCTACGTCAGACGCTGAACTTAATAAGGCTTTGGCTGAGGTTGCAAACGGCGAAAATTTGGTGCCAGCCGAAGCCTTGCGGCTTGCTATGGATATTGTAAATGGGAAATTGGAAAAAATGATGCAGGAAAAGGAAGTTGGTATTGAGCCGAATATGATTTTAGCGATTGCATGGTTGGAGAGGCAAGGATATGAAATGCTAAAAGGTTTAATTTACGAAGACCAGCAGGGGGCTTATAAAAAACCGTGGCTCCAATCAATTTTGAAATTCCAAGAGTTAACCGCTTCTGCGCAGCCTTTTAATGCGGAAGAATTTGGTAAATTTATTACCAAACTTTCCCGAACCAAAGAATTAAAAGAAGCTTATAAATCGGTGATGAACAGGACGCTAAGACAGGTTAGTGATTTAGCATCTTCTTATAGCAAGACCACCAAGCCTCATATAAGCGGAGCGCTTTGGTCTGGCAATATAGCCCACGAGCTAACAGCTTTAGGTGATTTAAAACCAGCAACAACGGCTTACGGAGAAAGACATAAAAAAGAGCAGGAAGTGCCTTTGCATTTAAGAAATACAGGAGATTAAATTTATGCCTAATCTGTTTTAGTAACATATAGGTATAAAAGGGGAGGGGACAACAAACCAGCAATCCCTACCCCATGCGTTAGATAATTGGTCACGATTTTAACAAACTTTAAGTTTGCTCTACCTTCTCAATTAGTTCCATAACATTAAGCTAGTCGTTTTATTTCATATGGCCGACATTTTTTGCACCACTCCAAGCTGATTCATAGAGCAATCGGAAAGTGCCAGCGACTTCTTTGCTGGTGATTAATACAGCAAATTTTGTAGGACGAAAAGAGAAAAAAACTAAGTTATCGCCAAACACCGCAAAGTCTGTTATGGGATTTTCTGTTTGTTCTGGCAAAAATTTTATTTCATAATTAGCCTGGGGCTTTTGGGATCGCGCGAACCCTAGGTCTTTTTCTGAGCTAACAAATAAATCACGGGCTTTTAACTCACCAGCCTTAACCCTTTTTAAAAACAGCTTAAATTCTTCCGTATCAAACATTTCGCTGACGCTGCCAAAAAACCAAACTTTATTAAGAGAAATGCATTTTTGATAAACTTGCCTTACTGCCTCTTTGCCCTCAAATAACTGCACTTGGGGCTTGTCTTTTTTGGAATTAAAAATGGCCAAAAATTGTGGCAAGTAATTTTTCATCACCTCAGCTTTGCGCTGTAGTTCGCTAACTATATGTTCCGGCGAATTGGCTGTGTAAAGCTGTTTTTTTACTCTGGGCACAATAGTTACTAAACCTTTTTGACCTAATTGATCTAATAGTCTGTAAACTGTTGGCCTTTTTAACTCTGCCTTTTTAGCAATAGAATAAACACTGCTTGTCCCTAACTCCAAAACAGCCATATAAGTGGCTGTTTCTTTTTCATCTAACCCAATGTTTGATAAAACCTGTTTTAAATCCATATAACCATTATACACCCTAATTATATTTTTGTCCAGTATTTGGACAAACAATTCTATAATACCATTTTGAGCTTTATTAATAGGTTTTTTATGATATTTAATAAGTTCTTATTATTGACAGTAATATAATTTTATGTGATAATTGCTAGTTACAATAGATTGTAGCACCTCCCCGAACCCAGGGATTCGGAACCGGAGGCAACTTTATCCCCCAAAGCCCAAGGAGGGCAATAAAATGAAGAGCTTGCTTAGTATTTTCGTTTTCACCACCATCGCCGCAATGGCCCAGGCGCCGGAACGGAGTAGCTTTACGCAAAATTTGCAAAAGCTGCTTGGCGATAAGCAGAGCGTCGATATCTACTTCAAGAACGCGGACACCGGCAAGGACAGCGGTTCAAAGGCCAGTATTCTTTACGTGAAGGACTTCGAGCCGAAAGTTGCCGTTGGTGACAAAATAATCCGTGAGGGGGTCGTGGTAATTTTTTTCAACTCTCTCTATTCCGAACTGACTTTCTGGTCCGTCTCAAATACAGGCGAGTTCCAGTCCATACAACGTTGCCGTGGCGAGCTGGAAGGCTATGTGTTCAAAAAATGGGACTCCTGCCAGTTGATCGAATCCGGCAACGCAGATGACTTCCGTCAAGAAGTGCGCAAAGACATCCCTTACCAAATCAGCACGGTCAAAAAAGACGAACGGAGCTATCGAAGAGAACAAAATCACTTCGACCAGTTTGTGAACGTCTTTCTGTTCGGCAAGTGAACTGGCGCGGAAGAACAACGCTCTTTGTTGATCTTCCGCCCCTACCTTAGTAAATAATATTTGTTTATTAAAGTAGGGTTTCAAACCCTAAAATCATTCCGTGTAAACAGCGAATGCTAGGCAGTAATTTGGATAACTGCCAGCAAGTCCCAATCAAATGGGAAGCAACTGTTTGCAATAGCGGACCACTTAAGGGGGATTTATGAACGCACAAGAACAACTTCTAAAAGCAGCTAGTGAGCTTAGGTACGATGACGACTGCGGCGGCCAAGCAGTACGAGCCTTTCGCAAGCACCTGGAGATGATTGCGGAAAAAGTGCCCGAGTTTGAGGCCGCGGGACTGGTAGTTGAATGTGATGTCAGGCCTCGACACGGGGGCGGTGCTACAGTCAAGTTGAGAAAGGGCAGCCAAGAGATGCAGTTGTATTCCATGTTCTACGACCGGTTTACCCCCCGGTTCGGCGGAGGATGGGTTAATGACCACTGGGGCTACAGCCTTCAAGAAGGCATCAAGATAGCCCTGGCCGTTGCTAAGATGTTCTCGCCCGCCGTATAGGGCCATGTATGCGGATGTGCAAGATTCTTAACCGACTCTTGCACCTCTACCTTAACAAATAAATTTTATTTTTTGAGGTAGGGAGAAGGAGGAGTTATGAAAATACCAGTCCAAGTCGGGTTCAGGCAGTATGAATTAAGAGAGGCGACGGAGGCAGAATTAGCTGACTACCGTTCAAGGGAACAGGAAGCTTATCAGTTCGCGCGAGAGATGTTCAAACGAGTGCAGAACGAATCCCCAAAAAGGAAAGCTCGCAAGGCCTTCTTTTGGGCTATCGTTGCCGGTGACCTCTTGTTGCATTTGTGGGAATTTCGACACATGATAAGATGAGGGTCTGGAGTAGGCGCAGAGAACTTTGTTTTCTGCGCCGTCATCTATAGTCGGTTAATTTAGCCGCCTGTAGATGGTATATGGCATGCCCACGAAACTGACAACATTGTGCTTATTTGAATTGCTTTAAATTACCATTGGTATATAATTAATCTAAGGCCTCCATTTGGGGCGGTGAGTTCCCACGCCTTCAGGCGGTCACTTCAGTAAAAATTAATAGATAATTCCTCCGCTGTTCTCGACTTCCAGTCGGCGAGCAGTCTGTGCACTTCCAGTGCACAGTGGTTGAAACGGAGATGGCTTAATCAAGCCGTTGTTTAAAAATATAATCCCCATTTTGGGAGAAATAAAATTTTTTTATGGGAAGAGAAAATAGAGGTTTTTCGGAGGAGCCAGATATAAAAAAAAGTGCGGGCAAGCTTGGTAAGGCCGCCGCGTTAGGTGGTGTTGCAGCTTTAGGTATTGTGGGATATCAAACACACGAGCATGATGTTAAATTACAACAAGAAAAAAGCCAACATGAAGTGCAGGCATCCTCTCCCGAAAATTTTAAAAAAGATGTAGACAATTTCATACACTTTAGCTTGAACGGCTTATTGGAACAAATTAGAACCGAGCTCAATAGTCCATCTACAAATAATGATAATCTACAACATGCAGTGGAAGAGATTAATAGGAATTCAAGAAATTTTCAAGAATTTATTAAAAACAGTCCTGGAACGGATGGAGAAAAACTTGCACTACGCACTATACTAGAAGCAGACCTATATAAAGCCATTAACCAAGTATTAAGTCCTGTTGAAAAACAAAAACTTAATACTCTTGGTGCTACTTTAAATTTAGCCGAACGCTAAAATTAAACTCTAATGCCTCTTAGGCAGAAACTATAAATTTATGAACCCAGGAGAACAAGACCGAGAAGAACTAGCCAATTGGAAAGCTCCAAGAGCTAACTTAGGGAAATTTTCCCTCAATTAAGCTAAACTTGACATAAGTAATAAAATAGTGTACAATAAAAAGTTAATTTTAGCCTTATCTATTTGTCCAAAAAATACAGTTTTTGGATTTAAAGCTAAGGCGAAAGCTGACCCCAGATTCGCTTCGGCGAACTGAATCTAAATTGAATAAGGAGGATGACGCTGATGACCACCACACCATCTACCCCATCCAACAATCAAGTAGGTAAACTCGAAGAACGTCTCCGTGCCTCGGCTCGCAAGTCAGGCACTACCGAAGAACACTTTCAAGCCGCATTGGGTTTTCCAGGCACGGGCTTGGAAGACGACATCGCAGCCGTAATCAGGAAATACGCCAACAAGGTTCGCGGCATCGTCACCCCCGTTCGGGCTGAAGATACCGGCCTGATGCCAAACGGCTATTCGGTTTACGTCACCAAGGATGGCGTCCGTAAAGACCGTCTGGAAGGTGACGTCGAGTTAGCCAATGTCGACTACATCTGCCCTTTGCGGGATGGTGACGGCGACTACATCAGCGGTGAAGTCATGCTGCAGCGGTCCATCGAGATGAAAGCGATTGGTAGTCTCGGCTACGCTTTTGCGCTGTTGAAGGCGCAGGAGGAAGGGAAAGAAATCTTCCCGGTCGAGTCGCGCGGCAAGCATTATTTTATTATGCCGCTTACCGAGGTGCTCGATGTCAGCCGTAGCCGCCGCGTTGCCTACTTCAATTGGCACGAGCGGTCGCGGCGTTGGGTGCTCTCCTTCCCTTGGGTCGACCGCTACTACAATCGCCGCGATCGGTTCGTTGTTCCCCGCGAGTTGCCCTTGGCCGCTTGAACCCTTTGCTCTTTTGGGTTTTGGTTCCTTGGCGCTTCGCATTGCCCGCATTTTGACTTCGGTCAAAATGCGGGCGTTTTTTTTCAAAAATTGAAAAATTTGATATACTCCAAACAGATGGGATTTGTGCCTGCGGTCATGGCTTCAGGTAACCACATCGCGAATTGCTAAAAAATCAGAGTATCGGCGGCCACGGTTTCCGGTAGAGTATTTTTTAGCAAATCTAAAAAGAAGATACTCGGTGCAAAGTATTGGCGGGCTAATAGCCCCAAATAAAATACAACCCCAAGAGTATTCAAGGGGTGGTGGATAAGAAGATGTTTTGCATAATTTTGCTCGATGACAACCGTAACCGCAACGTTGCCTACTTCAATTGGAACGAGAAGTCGCAGCGTTGGGTGCTCAACTTCAATTGGGTCGACAACAACTACAATCGCAACGATCGGTTCGTTGTTCCCCGCTACTGTCTTCTTACTCCTCCTATCTGGGAGGAGTTTCTTTTAATAATTGCTTTTGCCATCCTCCAAGCATTTTACCGACTTCAACTAAAGGCGTGGAAATAGCAGAAAACTGTTTATTGTCTAGTGCTTTAAGTTCCCAAGCTAATTGTAAAAAATATTTGAGTGTATCCAGTTTAATGCTAGCCTTTTGCACTAAAACAGATTTATGCTCTTTAGCGGCAAAACCGGCTGTTAGTATCAGTTCAATAATATCTGTAAACAAAGTATTTATTTTTTCAGCCAAAGAATACTTAACCAGTTTTGGAAGATGTGGTAAATAATTATGCCAAAGCTTGTAACCGTTTGTTATTTTTTGTAAAACTGGCAAATTGCCAAAATTCGCGTTGGGGGGGGGGGTGAATTAAATGCCATTTTTATGTCTTAATTATGAAAATTCAATTGAAAACCAGCTACGAGGAAGTAATTTCACGCGAAAATTTATTTGCCGCGTGGCAAGAGTTTGTATTTGGTAAGAAAAATAAGAAAGATGTTCAGGAGTTTAGCTTGAGTCTAGCTGATAACATTTTACAGCTTCAGAGCGATCTTGCCAATTTTAGTTACATTCATGGGGATTACAAAGCGTTTAATATCACAGACCCCAAGCCGCGTAATATTCATAAAGCCCAAGTAAGGGATAGGGTTTTACACCATGCTATTTACCGAAAGCTGTATCCTTTTTTTGACAGAACTTTTATCGCTGATTCCTATTCGTGCCGTGTTTGTAAAGGAACGCATAAAGCAATTAAGAGGTTTGAAAGTTTTGCTTTACAGGTAAGTAAAAATCATACAAAAACGGCTTGGGTGCTTAAGTGTGATATACGAAAGTTTTTTGCTAGTATTGATCATTTTAAATTACAGGGAATTATAACAAGTTATATTCCAGACAAAAATGTACTTTGGCTTTTACAAAATGTAATAAATAGTTTTAATTTTGTTGAACCTAAAAAAGGACTCCCGCTGGGCAATTTAACCTCACAGTTATTTTGTAATATTTATATGAACGAGTTTGACCAGTTTGTAAAACACAAGCTCAAAATCCGGCATTATATCCGTTACGCCGATGATTTTGTTTTTTTGTCTCAAAGTAAAAATTGTTTACTTGGCCTATTGCCAAAAATATCTGATTTTTTAAATACAGAACTTAAACTTGCCTTACATCCAGATAAGGTTTTTATAAAAACATTATCTTCGGGAGTTGATTTTTTAGGTTGGATAGTTTTCCCAAAACATAAGGTCTTGAGAACAACTAGCCGCAAAAGAATGTTTAATCGTTTGAAAGGTCATCCCACAAACGAAACAATGCAGTCCTATTTAGGAATGTTGAAACACGGCAATACACACAAAATTAAAGAAGAAGTTTTAAATACATTTTATATTTTAGGAGAGAGGGGTATATAAAATTACTTCTGCAAAATTAGTTGAACTACATTCTTTTGTCCATTACAGGCTATGAATAAATTTACTGGCAAAAATTTTGAGCTCATAAAAACTCAAACAGCCTTATCCGCTCGGATGTATTAACAGTCAGTCGCCCGTCAAATCTTCCCATTTTTACTGTTTGCTCTGAACTATAAATTGGTTTAAGGAACTGGTTAGAGGTGTCTAGTAACGAAAGATTAGTGGTAACAATCCTTAAGCTGGAAAGCCTAGACAGGTTAGTTAAAGCATTAAGCCAAAATGATTGCTCCATACCAGATGTCTGAAAAATTATCCTTAAGGTTACAGTCTGCCTCTGCTCAAAGTCCAAAAAGTTTAAGTATCTTTCAACCTTCCGAGTTTGAGCCATTTTAGATTTTGCTGTTCGTTCAAACTCGGTAAAAACTTTATGTTCTGTTTGGCCGGATATATATGTAACGGTGTAGTCAGGAGTTAAGGCTTCAACAGTCTTGTCGCTTAGGATGTTTTGTCCTTGTGAACTTAGTTCTCCTTTAAATTTGATATCTAAATCCTTAGTCTGGTTTTGGGCTTCCAAACTGGCCAATTCCACCACTTGGCTTTCGTGTTTAAACAGGTGTGGGGAAAACAAAGTTTTGGGGGAGGGATAACTAGAGAGTTGACCGGGGGAATAAAGACCGTGCTCCGCTAAAATGCTTAAGCCTTTTTTGGAAAGCATGTAGTAGACGGGAAAGCCAAGGAGGGATTCTGAATGGACTTTAAAACTTTCCAAATAGCCCGCCTGCCACATCCGCCGGAGTTTGAGATAGACATACTTGTTTTGGTTTTCTTGGGTTAAAAACCTCGAGACGTGCCAGGCGGCGGCAAGTTTAAATTCAAACACTAAGCTTAAGATGTCCAAAGCGGACTGATTAAGCTTTAGGGGATAGTTAGAGCCTGCGACTCTTGGGGTTAATTTAACACCTGGGTTGTTGAAACTCATAGATTTTTAAATCAAAAATTATTACTAGTCTTTTCCTCTGGTGTTTCTTCCGGGATGGTTAAAGTTTTTCCCTTGCTCATAGTTTCGTGAAATTCTTTTTCTTTATCACCGGCTGAATAATAGAGAGAGTTTACGGCGGTGCGTTCTCTTACGATGTCATCAATTGGCGTACCGTACTTGTCCATAGCCATACTGATAAAATAATCCTCGGTGTCTTTGGCAGTATCTTTAGGATGTTCGGTTTTCTGGATATTAATAGACATCGGGTCTTGGGGAATACCCTTAACTAAGGTTTTAATGTAAGCCGTACCCGTGGGTAGGTTAATAATGTCTTCAACTAAAACCTTCTGGCCTAATATTTTCTCGGCAATCTCGGCGTCATCAACCGACTGGGTTCGCATAAAGATTTTAGTGGCAATGTTGGATTCTATGGATTTTTGGATTTTAATATCTAACTGTCCCATGAACTGGTTAGAGATAACTAAGGCGGTATTAAAAGCCCTAACCTCGGAAAACAGGGTTTCAAATATATCACTGGCAACTCTTTGGAATTCATCCACCACAAACACGCAGGGTTTGCGGTCTTGGCTACTTAATCTGGCCTGGTCAAAAATAGCTTCACTAATGTGAGCAGTAAGATAGACAGAATAATATTTTTTCATTTGCTCGCTGCACGAGCCAAGGTTAGCGATAAATATCTTGCCGGTGTTAATCATATCCTCAAAAGATATTTTACTGCCTTGGCGGTCAACAATATTCATAAACTCTGGATAGTCTAAAAACTTGCCCAGTTTGTTGTTGGTAGTGGCTAAATACTTAGCCAAATCGTTATTCGTCCTGTTTAAAATCGAATCCATCCAAAAGGCTTTAAGCCTTGGGGGTAAATATCTTACTAGATTTTGAATTTGAGTTTTTTGGTGGAGCAATAGATCCAGTCCGGACAGAGATTGCTCGGGCAAGACAAACGCTGTGGCAAACAATTGCCTAAGAATGTTTTCCAGCTCCGGCCCCCAGGAGTAGGAGGAATCAATTTGCACAAAGCGTTTCATTATGGAAATTAAAAACTCTAAGCGCTCTTCATCGGTCTTGTCTCCTGAAAACTTGGAAAAAAAAGGAAACGCTAGGGGTTTCTGTTTTTGTCTTTGGGGATTAAAGTAAACCACGTCTTGCTTTCTACTCTCCGGTATCATAGTTAACAGGTCAGTAGCGAAATCATTTTTAGGGTCAACTATCAAGAGGGCGGTTTTTTCATCATCCTGTTTCTCTAGCAGGTTACTTAGGATGGTTTTTAAGGTTTCAGATTTTCCGCTACCTGTTCCGCCTAAGATGTAGATATGTTTTTTCATATCTTCCCAAGTAGCAATACCTACTTGAGTTTCTTCCTGCATCCTGAAATTGGCATGGCCAAGGGAAATGAAAAAATTATCAGCATGTTCCCTAAGTTGTTGACTAGCAGGGAGCTTTTTAAACTTAGTTAGCCTAATGGAAGATACTGTATTTATGGCAGTATTGGGTAAATGCCAAAAGGAATAAAGCTCACTGTCAGAAAGCATTTGCCCATAGTTCTTAAACTTGGCAAATGGGGAGAAGAAAAATCTTTTTAATTTAAAGATTGGCCTGCCGTCAATAATATTTTTCAGTTGGCCGTTCTTTTCCAACTTGCTAACCTGTTTGGTAAACAGCCTATTGTGCTTGAGCGTGTTCATATTTTTTTGGTTGATTTCCGTCAGTACGCCTTGGATGCTACGGAGTTTAGCTTCGGCCGTCTCTTTTGTATCTGCAACTGTCCAGTAGGACACAATAGTCTGGAAAAGTGGGGCTTTCATTTTTTCTATCATGGCGGAGTTTGTGGCATTAGCCAGTTCAGAACCAGCGCCCCATTTCTGTAGTGCAAACTTTTTATCTCCTTGGCTTACCGCCCCTTGCTGTTCCTGGTCTTCAATACGGTGATGGATTAGCTGGTTAAAGTAATGGGAAGCCGGAGATACTAGGACGTTGTAGATCATAAACTGGCCTTTTTTAAGGCCTTCCATGGTAGATATGATGGAATCAACAGGGTCACTGGATACATCTTTTAAAGTCTTAACCCTATGGTAAAACTGTCCCTCTATTGTAGTTTCCCCATAACTTAAAAAGCCCTTGGGAAATTTGGTAATTTCCTCAAGAGCTTTGTTTTTATCTAGTGTGGCTACTTCTGCATTAGGATAGGCGTTAAAAATGGCTTTCTCCAGACGTTGGAACTCTACCTTTGGCACTTGGAGCCTAAAAGAGATGTATGGGTGCTGAGCCCAAACTTGCATGGTAAAGAAAACTTGTTTGGAGCGGTTGATCTTCAACTTTCTCCAGAGCTTTTGGAAGAAAAAGAAAAAGCCAAAGTTATGCGCGCCTTCCACTGGGTCAATATATATGGAGTGGAAGGCTTTAAGGATTTTCTGCTGGACTTGGAAAGCTGTAGTTTGGGAGTTTTTGGCAATGGTGATTTCGAAGTATAGAGTGTCTGAAAGTTGTTTTTCCAAATCCTTGGGCTTAATCTTCATTTTTTCAAAAGCATGACTGTTAATATTGGTAAACTTGGCAAGGATCAAAGTAAAAATGGCCAAGTATCCTAACAGGTATCCAGTTAGCCGTTCCCAACTTGGAATACTTTTGAGTGCCAGTAGCCAAAGCAAGTATCCAATATTGATATTGGATAAACTTGGATGAACTAATGGCTGCGCTACAATGTGTTGGTGCGCTATCATAAATTTTAATGACAGGCTTAATGTTTTTTTCCATCCCCATTTTTTCCGCAAGCTTCTAGCTTGCGGAAAAAACTCACCCCCCCCATTTTCCCCTCTCTGTTCACTTTGTTTTTTTGGTTTGTTTTAAGTTAGTTTAGTATATTTGTATTTAGTTAGTATTTAAGTATTTTAAGTATTAGTATTTTAGTTATTGTTTTTAGTATTATTATCTATTTTGTCGTTCAGTTAGATTATCTGGTGATATATAGTAGTCAGGGATATTTGGAGTAGTGAGAGGTAGTGGAATTAAGGATTTTAGTGCTTCTGGTGTATGAATGGTGTTCGTACAGACGTTCATACAGTTGGCACCTCAATTTTAAATCAAAAAACAGCCTTGGGCAAGGAGGTTTAGGGTGGCCAAGGTTAGCTGTTTTTGATAAAATGAGATCGAGAGTCAGGGTAAAGCTTCACCAAGATATTACACAAGGGAATTTTTCCAACTTTTTCTAGGGCTGCCTTAAGGGCAGCCCATTGTGTTTGCGGGCTAAACTGCAACTGACGGTTTTTTAAAAACAGGTTCGGAGATAGGGAAGATTTTTTGGGGAGACGCAGGGCGCAGAACGCAAACGCAATTGACAATAAAACACTTAAACAAGTAAATTGTTTTTGATAAGATATTCCTTTAGGCTATTAAAATTTTTATATATAAATCCTTGAAAGCCAAGCTTTTGAGCCGCTTCAACATTTATTGCTTTATCATCTATAAATAAACACTCTTCTGGTAGCAGTCCTGTTTCGCTGAGAAGTAATTTGTAAATACTTTCCTCGGGTTTTCTCATTCCGACTTCAACTGAAATGTAAAGTTTTTTAAAGTACTTTTGAAACCCATATAAATCTTTTCTAATATCTGTCCATTTTTCCGCCTCATTGGCTATGGAATAAAGAGAGTATTTTTCCGAAAGTTTTTTTATAAGATTGAAAACATCCTCATCAATTAAAGTTAAGCTTTTATATATAGCCTCTAATTCATTGTGTGGGCGGCTAGCTTGGAAGATTTTTTCTTTAAGGTATTCTTTTGACATTTTGTCTTTATCATAAATACCAGTAGCAATTTGTTTTATTTTTAATAATTCTTCATGTGATGGACGCTCTCCTATCCACGGTTGAACGGGGAATAATACGCCAGTAATATCAAAAATAATTGCCTTTATCATAAACTATTTTAGAAGATCGATTACCGAAACATTTAAAGACTTTGCTATCTTCTCTATATTTTTTAAAGACATATTCGTCAAACCACGTTCAATACCGCTAATATAGCTGGGATGAACATCTAATATTTTTGCTAATTTACCTTGGGATAAATGTTTCTTCAGGCGTATATCTTTAACTCGTTTGCCAAATTTAATTACTATGTCAATCATAAAATTGTATGAATTTGCATTTATTATAACAGATGTTATATAATAACTATATATAGAGTTATTAATCTATACGATTATGCTAAATTATTTCCTGTATGTCCGTAAATCTACTGACGTAGAAGATAAGCAAGTTCGGTCAATAGAAGACCAACTTGCCGTTTTGCGTTCCTTAGCCAAGGAGCAGAACTTAAATGTTGTTTGTGAATTCGTGGAAAAGCAATCTGCTAAGTGCCCTGGCCGCCCTGTGTTTAATGACATGGCGAGCAGGATTCAGAAAGGTGAAGCCACCGGGATTATCTGTTGGAAGCTGGACAGGCTAGCCCGTAATCCCGTAGATGCCGCCCAAATCCAGTGGCTACTGCAAGAGGGCACTATCCAGCATATCCAAACCCATGACAGAAGTTACCGCTCTGCCGATAACGTCATGCTTATGAACGTGGAGTTTGGCATAGCCAACCAGTACATCAGGGACTTAAGCGTTAACACCAAACGTGGCCTTATGGAGAAAGCCAGGCGGGGAGAATATCCAGGGCTGGCTCCGTTAGGTTATTTAAATGATGTACGGAATAAATCTATAGTTATTGACCAACACAAAGGCCCAATTATCAAACAAGCTTTTGAGAGATATTCACAAGGCCTTTGTTCACTTGAAAATACCTCTGGATTTTTGTTTGAAAGGGGTATTATGACCAAACAAATTCAAAAGGGAGGCAGTAAAGGCGGGAAATTATTTAAGCGTGACCAGGCCAAATATATCCTTTCCAATCCCTTTTATTGCGGTCTGTTCAGATACGGCGGCGAACTATTCCAGGGTAAGCATGAGTCTTTAATTTCCAAACAGCTTTTTGATAAAGTGCAAGAAGTTTTAAAACAGCGGGGTAAAACTATCAGGAGACCAGCCGAGGGCAAGCCCTTAGCCGGACTTTTGCGCTGCGGCGAGTGCGGCCGCAATGTTACCGGCGAAACCCACATAAAGAAAAGCGGACTGGTCTTTACCTATTACCGCTGCACTAAAAAGCGTACTGTCTGTTCGCAGCCTTTCATACGAGACGGGGAATTAGCCAGTCAGTTGTCTAATACCCTTAAAACTTTTATCATGCCTAAGGAGTGGGCTGAGGAGCTATTAAGCATGGCTGAAAAGGATAGCCAGGAAGCAAACCAGACCACGACGATCCTTGTTCAAGATCTGGGGTTAAAGAAAACAGATATAGATAGGAGACTCCAAAAACTCAAAGACATGTACCTGGATCAGGATATTGAACAGGAAGAGTATCGTACAGACAAGAATAATCTTGTCTCTCAAAAGAAATCTTTGGAGGAGCAAATGACCAAAATTGAACAAGGCAGTAATTTTTGGCTCGAACCCTACAAGCAATGGCTCAAAGACGCAGAAAAATTGGGCGAAATAACGCTTTCGCCCGAACTGCACCCCAAAAAATCGGCTGCCCAACAAATTTTCGGCTCGAACCTGTTTTTAAAAAACCGTCAGTTGCAGTTTAGCCCGCAAACACAATGGGCTGCCCTTAAGGCAGCCCTAGAAAAAGTTGGAAAAATTCCCTTGTGTAATATCTTGGTGCCGAAGGAGGGAGTCGAACCCTCATGACCTTGCGGTCACACGGCCCTGAACCGTGCATGTCTGCCATTCCATCACTTCGGCTGATAATTGATAAATTGTTGGGCAATTATAAATTTTCTTTTTAAGCAGGGAATTTTTGGACGAGAATATAAAAACGACAGCAATATTATGGAATTTTTTTACTGTAAGTTAAAGTATACGCTCGGGGGACTTGGGTTGTAAAGCCCGTTAGACCTGTAAGGCTTTCGACTTTATTTTAATTCATTTCCATATCCGTTTCTCCTCCATATACCAGCTGCCAATGTCTTCAAAGCGCTGGCTGGGGTCGTAAAGATAATGGATGTTGATATTTTTTACGCTGCTGTCCACCGCGTAAATATATTCGGTCTGGTCCAGAAAAATAACCGGGGTTTTGGAAATAATAAGCTGGTTAAACTGCTGGTAATCCATGCTACGTTTTTGTTTGTCGGTGGTGGTTCGCGCGTCAATAATCAGCTGGTCGGCCGCAGGGTCGCTAAAGCCAGTCAGGTTAAAGCCAGGGTCTTTAACCTGACTGGAATGCCAGAACAAAAAGGGATCGGGATCGGCGCCGAATTTTTGGGGAAACAGCAGCACATCAAAATCCCTCGGTTTTATAACCGCGTTGGCTAACTGCTGAGCCGGCAAAACGCTTAGGTTGACCTGGATGTCAAGCTGCCGCCACTGGTCGGCCAGGTCCTGGGCCGCGTTGGCGTTAACCAGAGTATCGTTGGTGGAAATGGTCATGCTTAGGATTTGGCCCTTTGAATTGGACCGCGAGCCGGTTTTAGGGTCGATTTTCCAGCCGTCCGAGTTAAGCAGACTTTCGGCTTTGCCTAAGTCGGTAACGTCAGGCAGATTAAATGGATGACTGGGATCGTTAAACACAAAAGGGGAAACCGGCAACAGAGCGTTGCCCTTAAACACGTCATTAATAATTTGCTGTCTGTCGGTGGCGAGCAGCAGAGCCGTCCTGACATTCTGGTCGCTTAAGATTGGGTTGTTGAGGTTAAAAAACACAACCTGGTATTGCGGCAGCGGAATGGTGTAGATACTGGCTCCGGGCTGATTTTTATCCAAATATAAACTACTGCCTAAAGGGACAAAGCCAAAGCCTGAAATTTCGCGGCTGTGGAAGGCGTTCAGCATATCGTCCTCGGTGTCGTAAAATTTAAACACTATCTGGTTGATTTTAGGCCGTCCTTGGTAATAGTTGTCGTTGGCGTCCAGAGTAATTTGTTCCACCTTGCCGCTCGGCAGTTTTTTTATTTCCTTAATGGAGTAAGGGCCGCTGCCTATGGCCTCGAGGTTGTATTTGGAGAGCAAAAAGTTTTGCGCGCTGACGTTTTGCCAAACGGCTTTCGGCAAAATGGGCAGTGTCAGGTTTTGGATAAACGGCCCGGAAATATTTTCCGTGGTGAATTTAACGCTGTAATCCGACAGCTTGGTAACGGTGGTGGATTGCCACAGCGGCCTAAGCGGGCTTTTAAAGCTGGGGTCCTGCAGGGTCTGGATGGTAAAGACTATGTCGTCGGCCGTTATGGGCGTCCCGTCCTGCCACTTGGCGCCCGGTCTTATGCTGACCGTGTACTGTTTTTGGTCGGCGGAAATTTGCGGGCATGGCTGTGGCCAGGTCGGGCGCCAGTTGTCCGTTTGTATCATATTTATAGAGGCCGGAAAACACCAGGTTTGTCAACGACAGGTCGGGCTCCATTGTATCCAGCAGGGGATTTATATAGGTCGGCTGTCCCAGCAGGCCTTCGCTGTAACTGCCGCCATTGGCCGGGGCGGGGCTTGTGCGGGAGTAGTAAAAATCCTTCAGCGAGACCAGCAGGCTGAGCAAAGCCGCGGCGGCCAAAAGCGCCAGGGCGATTTTTTCCCGTTTGCCCATTAAAGAAAAAACTTTCCGCAAACGGGAAAGGCTTAAGTTTGGCAACTCCCTGAGCCCTAAGGTTGATGCTTTTGGCGGAGGAGAATAAATTGTTGGAGAAACCGTTCATTAAGGTATTAAATAAAATTAAATAAAATTGACCATAATTAAATAAAATTTTCAGCAACGACGCGGCAAATTTTACTTAATTTTATTTATTTTTACTTAATTTTGCCCAATTCCCTAAGAATTATTATTTTGAAAACAGAAAGCCTATATTAATCAGTACAAATAAACTGCCTAAAACTATGGTCGCGTAAAACAGCCATTTTTCAAAACCCCGCCGCGTTTGGACAATATTGCCGCCGCCGCCAAAAACATTGGACAAGCCCGAAGACTTGTTCTGCATGGCAATTACCACAATCATCAAAAGCATGGCGATAATATTTAAAAATTTGAAAATTGGGCTGGAAAACATAAAATTATTGGAAAACGATTAAATAAATAATTTGCTCGTGCATTATACAAGGAAAGCAGGCGGCGTGTCAATCTCGAGTCTTATACAATGGAACATGGCCCCTATCTTTGAGACAGCCTCTAAAGGAGGACGGTACCCCAATTGCTGAAACCGGAGGGTTGCCCGGAAGCTGTACAAAGAGCATAAGCCTGCCACACTGACTTGATGACAATCGATATGACAGACTTAAGCGTTACGAGCATAGCTCAAATCAAGGAATTTCTAAAGGTCAATACAGCAATTAATTTTACCTCAGTTTCCAGAAAGGAGAAATATGAATGGATTAACAACGTCTTAAACAAGTTTGGCTATGTCCGGCTTAAAGGCAAAAAAGACAAGGGGCAGATTAAGGAATATATCCAACGGATGACCGGCATGTCGGGCAGACAGCTAAAACGACTGATTACCAACAAGAGAGGAAGTGGGTTAGTGGCCTTGTCCCCGAATTGGGGCAAGAAAAACCGGTTTGTTACTGTTTATGGCCCGGCAGAAATACTATTGCTGGCTGAAACCGATAATCTGCACCAACGAATGAATGCCCATGCCACCAAACAGATCCTAATGGCTGAATATGAAATATTCGGTGACGAACGGTTTAAAAGACTAAAAGATATTTCCGTTTCCCATATCTACAATCTGCGAGTTAAAAGAATTTACACCAGCCACTCCACCACCTTTACCATAACCGATCCAGTAAGCACCCCGATTGGTATTAGAAGAAGACCCGACAATATGGGCATTCCGGGCTATCTGCGGGTGGATACCGTGCATCAGGGCGACCGTAAGCTGGCTTTGGGCAAGTATGAGAAAGGTATTTACCACTTAAACCTGGTGGATGAAGTCACCCAATGGGAAATGGTCTTCTGTGTGGAAACGATTTCCGAGCTGCATTTAAAACCCATATTTGAACAGTTGCAGCAAATGTTTCCCTTTACAGTAATTAACTTCCACTCTGACAACGGTAGCGAGAACATTAATTACACGGTAGCTGATATTCTTAGAAGGTTAGTTATTAAACAGACAAAATCACGAAGCAGGCACTGCAATGACAATGCCTTAGTGGAAAGCAAGAACGGCAGTGTCATCAGAAAGTATATGGGCTACACTCATATCCCGAAAACCTACGCGCAGGAGATTAACGAATTTTACCAGAAGTTTTTTAACCCTTACCTGAACTTCCACAGACCCTGCGGCTTTGCCACCACCACGGTTGACCATAAGGGCAAGGAAAAGAAAAAATATGATATTTACTTAACTCCCTATGCCAAACTGAAGACTCTGGATAATTGGACACGCTACCTTGCCCCAGGACGGACGGAAAAACAACTGGATGACATCAGCACCGGCCACAGCCATAACGGATGGGCAAAACTTATGCAGGAAGCAAAGTCAGCAGTATTTAAAAACATTAAACTTAAGGAACATCAAAAAATGGCCGCTGGCGGATAGGGGCCATGTCTTGATTAGAAACTACTTCTCGGGCGCCTGAGAAATTTAAACCATGGCAGGATCAACAGTAGGCAGTTTTTGCGCTGCCTGCAATTTTACAGATTCTGTTTTATGGTCCGCGCTAGTTTTTTTCCCACAACTTTTGCCAGCTCTTCGGCATCGGCTTTTTTAATTTCAAAGACAGTGCCGAATCTTTGTTTCAGGAGTTTTTTGGTTTTGGGGCCGATGCCCGAAATATCGTCCAGGGCCGATTTTACGGCTTGCCTGGAGCGCAGGCTTCGGTGGAAAGTTATGCCAAAACGGTGGGCTTCATCGCGCAGTCTTTGCAGGAGCTGCAGGCCAGGATTGTCGCGCGGCAGGATAATTGGCTCAGGCTTGCCGGGCAGAAAAATTTCCTCAATGCGCTTAGCCAATCCTATTGCGGGAATTTTGAATTTTGAATTTTGAATTACGGAAGACACTGCTCCCAACTGGCCTTTGCCTCCGTCTATTACAATAAGATCGGGCAGCGGCCAAGCGGTCTTTTCCATAATTCCTAATTCCTTATTCTTTATTCTCCGCAGTCTCCGCGACAGCATCTCCTTCATCATGGCAAAATCGTCGGGTGTTTGTTTAGTTTTTATTTTAAATTTGCGGTATTGGCTTTTAGCCGGAAGACCCTCTATAAAAACTACCATACTGCCCACGGCGTTTGTGCCCTGCGTGTTGGAAATATCGTAGCATTCAATCCGTTTGGGAATACGCGGCAGATTTAAAGTTTCTTTTAGCTTTAACAACGCGTTGTTAATTTTGTCCAAATTGCCGGCTTTGTCGCTAAGCCATTTTTTTAGATATTCCCCGGCGTTGGCCTGCCCAAGTTTAACCAAGTCCCTTGGTTTGCCTTTTTGGGGATTTATAACATCCGATTTTTTGCCGAAGCGCGAAAAAATAATGTGGCTGATTAATTCACTGTCCCGCGCGGGCAACTGGATGTAAACGCATTTGGGCGAGCTGGAAGTTTCCAGGTAGTATTGTTCCAAAAACCTTTGTATTATTTCCTGTCCATAAACGTCCGAAGATTCATATTTTATTTCGTAAACAAAATTTTCCTTGTCAAACATTTTGCCGCCCCTAATTTTAAACAGGTTAATACAGGCGTAGCCGCTTTGCGTGGCCAGCGACACCAGGTCCCAATCCACTTTTTTGGGCAGTATCACGTTTTGCCTTTCGCGCAAAATTTCCAGGCCCCTTAACTGGTCGCGCAGGCGCGCGGCGGTTTCGTACTTTTTGTTTTTGGCCGCTCTTTGCATTTCTTTTTTAATTTCCCCTGTTACCCCGTCCATATCGCCCTGCAAAAACTTTACTATTTTTTCCAATTGTAGTTTATATTCATCTAAGGTAATTTTGCCAATACAAACACCCGGGCAGCGGTGCAGGTAATAGTAAAAGCAGGGGCGGCTGCCGATTTTTTCGGAGGCGCAATAGGGAAAGATTTTTCTTATAGTGTGGAGCGTATCGCGAATTTTGTGGGCCGAGCTATATGGTCCAAAATATTTGGTAACATTTGACAATTGGCCTTTTACGTTTGACTTGCCATCAATCTTCCTAGCGTAGCCAATCTGAGGAATCTGCGTTGAATAACTTATTTTAATAAAAGCATAGTTTTTATCGTCGCGCAGGCTAATGTTGTATTTGGGCAGGTATTGCTTAATGAGCGTGTTTTCCAAAAACAAACTTTCCAGTTCGTTGTTAACCACAGTGTAATTTATATCCGCCGCCTCGCGCATTAAATAAGGCAACTGCGGCCGGCTGTCGTGGCTGCCAAAATACTGCCCAACCCGCGACCGTAAATTTTTGGCCTTCCCAACATAAATAACCCCGCCATCTTTATTTAAAAACTGGTAAACGCCGGGAAGTTTGGGAATATTTTGGATTTTGTATTTAAGATTGGAATTTTTTACTTCCATAAATACAATTATATCCGTCGTTTGACTTGATGTCTATAAATTGCTAATTTATGGGCGGAGGTGGTTATGAATTCCAACTTGATGTTTCTCGGTTTGACCGAGGATGACGATTGTGAGGACGAAGAAGATGGGTTCTTTTTTAGTGTATTTGGCGGGTTTATAGTTGTTGCGGCGATTGCCTTGTGGCTATCTGTGGCTTTCGCCGCTGGCCAGCAGGTACATCCAGCCCCTGTGCTGAATGCGGACTGCACTTTTGGGTGCGGGTAAGGAGGACGATGACGCTATCGGATTGGAAGCACCCTCCCCAGGTGTTGGGGAGTTTCCAGGCGGCGGAGTGGTTTTCTGCTGTACTTGTTTTTGTCTTAATTCTTCTTCGCGTCATTGCCTGGTGGAGAAGAGAGCAGTGGGCGGCGTATAAAGTGCGAACCGCCTGCCAGAGGGTCAGGGTACAAGTATTTGCCCTGATTTTAATCATCGCCTTTCCCATAGGTTTGGTCCTGTGGGGTTGGGTGCTTGATCTAGCCAAGACAGTGTTCCCTCTGAAAAACAAAGAATTAGATGAAGTGAAAAGGCAATTAAGGAGGTGTGCGAATAAAAAACCTGCGGGCTTAACGCCCGCGTACGTATGCTTCGGCTTATTTTTGGTTGCCGCAGCGGTCTACGTTTCTTATTCGCTTTGCTTGTCGGCACCCAGAGTGCTTCACTGGCTCCTACAAGCCCGGCAAACCGGAGTTCATACCAGCGCCGAGCGCTAAATTTAGCTGATTTTGGCTAGGTTTAGCGCCCGGCCTTTTCTTTTACCCAGCATCGTGGGCAGCTAAAGTCAATTGTTAATTGTTAATCGTCAATTGTTCTGCCATACCCCTTGCCCTCTCTTGACAGACGTGATACAATTTTTACCAGTTTGTGACTACAAAAAACTGCAATGGGAACACTACAGATGCCTACAAAAGGGACTGCAGTTATTCCGTAGTTTTCTGTAGTGTGATTATTTTTTTGTAGTTCTGTAGCTTTATGCCTAAAGACATTATTTCCATCCGCGGGGCGCGGCAGCACAATTTAAAGAATTTGGATGTGGATTTGCCGCGGAATAAACTGATTGTAATGACAGGCTTGTCCGGCAGCGGCAAGTCGTCTTTGGCGTTTGATACTATTTACGCCGAGGGCCAGCGCCGGTATGTGGAATCCCTGTCCGCCTACGCCCGCCAGTTTATTGGCCTAATGGACAAGCCGGACGTGGATAAAATAGAAGGATTATCTCCGGCCATCAGCATCGACCAAAAATCCGCCAGCCACAACCCGCGTTCCACCGTCGGCACCGTAACCGAAATTTACGATTATATGCGTCTGCTTTGGGCGCGCATCGGCCAGCCGCACTGTCCGGTTTGCGGCAAAAAAATCCAGGGACAGACCATTGCCGCCATGGTGGAACAGCTATTGTCGCTTAAACCCGGCAGCAGGATTATTTTGCTGGCGCCGTTCATTAAAGACCAAAAAGGCGAGCATAAAGTTATTTTTGAGCAGATAAAAAAAGCCGGTTTCGCCCGCGTGCGTTTGGACGGCACGGTTATGGATTTAAACGAAGCCCAAAACGTAAATTTGGACAAACAGAAAAAACATTCTATAGATGTAGTGGTGGACCGCCTGGTCATTGACCCGGCCGATAAAGGCAGGCTGTCGGAAAGTTTGGAAAAGGCTTTGGATTTGGGGGACGGGATTGCCATGGCTTTGCCTTTTGATGATAAAAATAATGCAGAGGCACGCCCTGGCGCGCCTTCCAAAGACGGCACGCCCAGGCATGCCGCTACAGCGCGCAGGATATTGTCCTTTCCCAAAAATTCGCCTGTCCCGACGGCCATATGCAACTGGCGGAGCTGGATCCGAGGGATTTTAGTTTCAACAGCCCGCACGGCGCCTGTCCGGAATGCAAGGGTCTTGGCCACAAATTGACCGTGGAGCCGGATTTGGTTATGCCCAACCAGAGACTGACTTTGGCCGAAGGCGCCATCCGTCCCTGGAGCAAAACCACCTCGCGACTGTCGTGGTACAGCAGAATTTTGCAGGCCGTGGCCAAGGAGTACGGTTTTTCCCTGAACACGCCGGTTTAAGATTTCCCAAAAAATATATTGATATAATTTTGTACGGCACGGGCGATAAAAAAATCCGGGTCTCCGGCGAATTCCGCTCGGGTGAAGGCGAGTTTGAAATGAACACGGCTTTTGAAGGCGTGGTTCCCAACCTGGAACGCCGCTACGGCGAAACCGATTCCGAATACATGCGCGGTGAAATTGAAAACTATATGCGCGTAAGGCGCTGCCCGGAATGCCTTGGAAAGCGCCTTAAGGCCGAAGTCCTGGCCGTCACTGTGGGCGGCAAAGGGATTGTTGACGTGTCGGCGATGAATATAGAGCTTGCGTCGGATTATTTTAAATTTTTAGCAAAAAATTTAAACCAGAGAGATTTGGCCATTGCCAAACAGGTGCTTAAGGAAATCAACGCGCGCCTGTCGTTTTTGCTGAACGTGGGACTTTCTTATTTATCTTTAGACAGGGCGGCGGACACTTTAAGCGGCGGCGAAGCTCAGCGCATCCGCCTGGCCACGCAAATCGGCTCCGGCCTAACCGGCGTCCTCTATATATTAGACGAGCCCTCTATTGGTTTGCATCAGCGCGACAACAGCCGCCTGCTCCAAACTTTAAAAGATTTAAGGGATTTGGGTAATACGGTAATTGTGGTGGAGCACGATGAAGAAACCATCCGCGAGGCTGATTGGGTGGTGGATATTGGCCCCGGAGCCGGCAAGCATGGCGGGGAATTGGTGGCGCAGGGCACGCCCAAGGCCATTGAAAAAGACCCGAAATCCATTACCGGACAGTATCTTTCGGGCAAGGAATTTGTGGAAATTCCCAAGCGTCGCCGTCCGGGCAACGGCAGGAAGCTGTCAATTTTAGGCGCCGAGGAGTTTAACTTAAAGGATATTAACGTGGACATTCCGCTGGGTAAATTTGTCTGCGTGACCGGCGTTTCCGGCAGCGGCAAATCCACGCTTTTTCATGATATTTTAGCCACGGCGCTGTCCAAATATTTTTACAACAGCAAGGAACAGCCGGGCAAACATAAAAAAATTACCGGCATTGAACACATAGACAAAATCATAAACATAGACCAGTCGCCGATCGGCCGCACCCCGCGCAGCAATCCGGCCACTTACACCGGCTTGTTCACTCCCATCCGCGATTTATTTGCGGACACCAAAGAAGCGCGCATGCGCGGCTACCGGGCCGGACGCTTTAGTTTTAACGTAAAAGGCGGCCGCTGCGAAAAGTGCGCGGGCGACGGCGTCATTAAAGTGGAAATGAATTTTTTGCCGGACGTTTACATTACCTGCGAAGAATGCCACGGCAAACGCTACAACCAGCAGGCTCTGGAAATCCATTACAAAGACAAAACCATTTCCGATGTTTTGGAAATGACCGTAGACGAAGCCAAAATATTTTTCGCCAACCTGCCGATGATCCACAAAAAACTGGAAACACTCTCGCAAGTAGGTTTGGGTTATATGCGCCTTGGGCAAAACGCCACCACGGTTTCCGGCGGTGAAGCGCAGAGAATTAAACTGGCCACGGAATTGTCCCGCACTTCCACCGGCCGCACTTTGTATTTGCTTGATGAGCCGACCACGGGCCTTCACTTTGCCGATGTTAAGCGCCTGGTGCAGGTCTTAAATAAACTGGTGGACAAAGGCAATACAGTTGTGGTTATTGAACACAACCTGGATATGATAAAAACCGCGGACTGGCTAATAGACCTCGGTCCCGAAGGCGGCGACAAAGGCGGCCAGCTCGTCGCCGCCGGCACGCCGGAGGACGTGGCGAAAGTTAAAGCCAGTTACACCGGGCAGTATTTAAAAAAGGTGTTATAATATTCTTATGAGACTGGAGCATGAAAATTTAGCCGAGCTAAAGGCGAAAATTTTGGAGATTATCGCCAAATATGTGGACTTAAAAACCCACCAGGTTTTTTTCTTCGGCTCGCGGGTCACGGGACGCGGCGACCAGTATTCCGATATTGACGTTGGTATTGAAGGCGAGGAGCCGGTGGGCTTAAGCAAAATCTCCCAAATTCGTGAAGACCTGGAAGATCTTCGCACGCTTTATAAAATTGATGTAGTCGATTTTGCCGACGTTTCGGACAGTTTTCGGCAAACCGCGAAAGCAAAAACCGAAATTATTAGCATCTAAAATTATGTCTAAATTAGAATCATCGCTTAGTGATTTTTCCAAAGCCGTTCAGCGGCTGAACGAGGTTTTACAGCAGGAAAAAAATGAATTCATCCGCGATTCGGCCATTAAGCGGTTTGAATTTACTTTTGACGTAGCCTGGAAAACTTTAAAAACTTTTTTGGAAGAACGTAAAGGTGTCATTAGTAAATCGCCAAAAGATACTTTTCGCGAAGCCTACAACAAGGGTGTCATGGCCTTTGATAATTATTGGCTGGATTTAGCCGATCTGCGGAATGAAGCCGTTCATACTTATAGAGAACCCGTCGCTGAAAAAGTTTACGCCCAACTTCCCGAAGCGCTCAAGCACTTTGAGCAACTGCTGACGGATATGCAAAAATAGGAACAAAAAAGGTGCCAGGAACCTTTTTGGGTTTCAAATTTGAACATAATCAAAGAATGCAAAATAAAATGAACAAAAAATATTCTTTTCAAAAAGACCCTTATAAGGCGTTAACCTTAAGCTTATCCACAATTGCCATCTTGATAAAAGGTGAACAATCGTATACTATAAAAGGGTAGAGACAAAGTGTCAGTTGTACCAAGTCACGACCGGTAATTTAAATTTGGCGGTACGACGAAATTAAAAGTTTGGATAAAAAGGTTGTAAAAGAATTTAAAAAGCTGAAGAATCCGCGCGGGAAAAAAATACAGATTGGTTTTAGGGCCGATTAAAATCCTTTAAAAATTAAAGGATTTTTTTATTGTTGGCTTACTTTACAAGGTTTTTTGGATATGATAGGATAAAATAAAGCTTTTAATTAAGACCAATTAAGAAATCAAATAATGGCTCAAGACAAAATTAAGGAGGAATTGGCAAAAGGGGATGGCGCTTCCATGATCAATTTGGTGCAGGAGCTGATTTGCGAGGCCTATGTTTCGCGCGCTTCGGACGTGCACTTTCATCCCCAAAATAATGATATCCGCGTCCGCTACCGCGTGGACGGAGTGCTCAGGGACGCGCATTTTTGCCCCAGGCAAATGCAAAGCGGCATTATCAGCCGGATTAAAATTTTGGCGGGTTTGCGCACCGACGAACATCAGGCCGCGCAGGATGGACGTTTCCGGCTTAACCTCAGCACGGGCCAGCCCGTGGACGTGCGCGTGTCCGTGGCCCCGACTTACTACGGCGAAAACGCGGTGCTGCGGTTGCTTGGCGACAAGGCCGAGGATTTTGGTTTGGGTAGCTTGGGTTTTTCGGAAGGCAATCTGCTAAAAATCCAAAACGCCCTGCGCCGGCCGCACGGCTTAATTTTAATCACCGGTCCCACCGGCTCGGGCAAAACCACGACTTTATATACTTTAATTAAACAGTTAAATACCAAAGAGGCGGCCATTATTACCGTGGAGGACCCGATTGAGTACGCGATTTCCGGCATTGAGCAAATTCAGGTTAATCCCAAAACCGGCTTAACATTCGCCAACGGCCTGCGCAGTATCTTAAGGCAGGATCCCAACATTATCATGGTCGGCGAAATCCGCGACAGCGATACGGCAGCCCTGGCCGTGAACACGGCCTTAACCGGCCACCTGGTGCTGTCCACCCTGCATACCAATGACGCCGCCTCCACCCTGCCGCGGATGCTGGATATGAAAGTGGAGCCTTATCTGCTGAGTTCCACTTTAAGTTTGGTTATCGGCCAGCGTCTGGCCAGAAAAATTTGTGAAAATTGTAAAACTAAAACCCAAATAAGCAAGGCGGCGCTGGCGAGCTTGCGTAAAACTTTGCCCATGGAAACAGCCGGGGATTTTTACAAAGGCGCGGGTTGCGGAGCCTGCGGCCAAAGCGGATACCTGGGCCGTCTGGGCATCCACGAAGTTTTGCCGCCTGACGCGGCCATTCGCGGGGCATTGCTGGAAAAAGCTTCGGCTGAGCGCGTAAGCGGATTGGCCAGGCAAGCCGGTATGGCAGTTTTAGCCGAAGACGGTTTGGCCAAAGCCGCGGCCGGACTGACTACTTTGGAAGAAGTTCTGAGGATATCCTATGATTAAAAAACAATTTTTTTTCGTCCGGCTCAAAAATATTTTTTTGGTCCGTGATCAATTGCTGGATAAATATTTTTTGCGCCTTAATTCCCAGGAACGGATTTTATTCGCCAAACGCCTGGCTGTGCTTATAGAGGCCGGGGCGCCTATTGTCCAGGCGCTGACAATGATGGCGGCTCAATCCGGCTCCAGGGCCAGCGGGCGGATTCTGCGGTCCATTGTCGCCGAAGTCAACAACGGCCAGTTTTTATCATCGGCCATGTCCAAGTTCCCGTCCGTGTTCGGCGGCTTTGCCCTTAATATTGTGCGAATCGGCGAAGTCAGCGGCACCTTGGGCGAAAACCTCAGCTATCTGGCCGAAGAACTGAAAAAGAACCGGGAGCTGAAAAGGAAGGTTGTTTCCGCCCTGGTTTATCCGGCGGTGATAGTGGTTGCGACATTTGGCATTGCCGGGCTGCTGGCGGTTTATGTGCTGCCAAAGATTCTGCCGATTTTTCAAAGTTTTAGCACCCGCCTGCCCTTGTCCACCCGGGCGCTGATTTTTATCAGCAATTTTATTTCCGGCCGCTGGCCGTATATTTTAATTTCCCTGGCCGCGGCTTTTTTTGCCGCCGGGTTCCTGCTTCGGAAAAGTTACGTAAAACGACGTTTTGACCGGTTGGTTTTGCGTCTGCCTTTTTTGGGCCGGATGCTGCAAAGCTATTGTCTGGCCAATTTTTGCCGGACTTTGGGGCTGCTGCTTAAAAGCGATGTGCGGCTGGAGGAGGCGGCGCGCATCGCGGCGGGCGCGGCGCAGAACCAGGTTTATAAAAACCACCTGCTGATATTGGCCGATAAAATTTTAAAAGGCCAGAAGCTGTCGGCGCATATGCTGGAGCATCCCAAAATTTTCCCGTCCGTTATGGCGCAAATGATCAGCGTGGGCGAAACAGCCGGCAGTCTGAGTTCGGGGCTGCTGTATTTGTCGGCTATGTACGAAGACGAACTGGGGGATTTAACCAAAAATCTGTCCACGGTCATTGAACCGGTGTTGATGATATTTATGGGATTAATAGTCGGGTTTGTGGCCGTGTCTATAATTATGCCCATTTACGGCATTACCCAAAATCTTCACCCTTAGTCTTTTATAATCACGTGGCCGGAAAAATTAGGGGAGTTAGTAACAGGAACAGCGGGGGACAAATTTTTGGAAACGGATTAACACGGAGCGGACAAACGGAGAACCCGGATAGCGCGCACAGTCATCCGTGTTCATCTGTTTTAAATCTGTGTTCTCCATCTTCTGTTATATAAACCGGCATAGTCCGTTTAAAAAGTATTTTTAAAATAGATTTTAAGATTTATGCTGTTTGTTTTCAAAGAAAAAAATCAGGGTTTTACTTTAGTGGAAATAATTGTCTCCCTGAGCCTGTTAACCATGCTCGCCGGACTGGCTTTGGCGATGAGTTTTGACGATTACCGCGCCTACAGTTTTTTTTCCGAACAAAATTTGCTGGTCGGACTTTTGCAAAAAGCCCGCAGCCAATCCGTTAACAACATAGACCAGAAGCCGCACGGTGTTTACATTAACCGGCAGCCAACGCGGTATATTCTGTTTGAGGGCCTGAGTTTCTCGGCTCGTGATCCGGCCCAGGACATTATCTTTCCCGGAAACGGCGGCTACGCGCTCAGCGGTTTGAGCGAGGTTGTCTTTAGCCAGCTAAGCGGCGCGAGCGGCAATATCGGAAATATTATTATGGATGACCACGCCCACGCCCCGGTTGTAATTGGCATTAACCGGGAAGGGCAGATTAATTCTCCCTAAACAGGCTCTCAATGAATATCCGCGGATTTATAACTTTGGAAATGCTGATAGCTCTGGCGGTTTTGGCGCTGGGGCTGAGCGCCGCGGCTGCTTTTGTATTTAGCGCCCAGGCTGCTCTGCTTTCCGGCCAGAACGACGCCCAGGCGCAGAGCCTGGCGCGGTCCATGCTGGAATCGGCCCGCGCGTCCGCGGCCGAAGACTTTAACCTTGTAAATCCGCTGGCCACTACCACCAACGGCATTTACAAGCAAAGTCTCGGTGTGCAAATGCCCGATATTTACACCAAGCAAGTCAGCGCCAATTTAACCTGGCAAAGCGGCGGCCAAAATTTAACCCAATCGTTTTCCACGCTCATTTCCAACTGGCAAAACGCGCAAACTGCTTCTGACTGCGCGTCCGTGCTGTCGGGCGACTGGCAGCATCCGCGAATCAGTAGCCTGGATTTTGCCCAGGCAGTCGGGGATCCGTCCGGCAGTTACGCGGTGACCGGACTTTATGCTTACCAGAAAAAACTTTACGCCACAGCCAGCAACAGCGCCAGCAACAAGGAGACATTTTTTATTTTTGATGTCAGTAATCCCCAGGCTCCATCGCTAATCGGCAAATTGGATAACGATCCGGCGGACGACACCGGGCTGAATGGAATTTTTGTGGCCGGCAAATACGCCTACGTGGCCAGCGCCAGCAGTTTTACCAAAGGCCAGCTGCAAATTGTGGATGTCAGCCAAACGCCGCCCAAAGTCATCACTACTTACAAAATTCCATCAAGCATTGTAGCCGGTTCCAGCAGCCAGGGGATAGGCAGAAGCGTGTTTTACCAGGGCGGTTATGTTTATTTGGGACTGGCCAAAACCGTTTCCGGCCCCGAATTTAATATTATAGATGTTTCCAATGTCCTGGCTCCTCTCTGGAAAGGCGGCCTGGCTGTAGGTAATGCCGTTAACGATATTTACGTCAGAGGCAGCGCCGCCTATATCGCCAGTCCCAATGCCGATGATGTTTTGGCTGTTGATGTCAGCCCCGGCAATTTGTCGGCCAACATGCAACCGTTCGGAGACTTTAACGCCAGCGGGGGTTTGCACGGCAAAAGCCTGGCCATGGTCGGGCAGACTTTGTATTTGGGGCGGACTTTTGGCAATAATGAATTTTATATTTTAAACGTTGCCGCCGCTTCGTCCATAAGCGAACTTGGTCACCTGGACCTCGGCTCCGGCAACAACACAACCGTAGACGGCCTGGCGGCGCGGGACTACCTGGCTTTTTTGCTGACCGACAACCAGCTGCAAATTTTGCGCGTTGACAACCCTTTGTCCATAAGCAATTACGCCCCGGCGCTGTCTTTGCCGGCCGGCAACACCGGCACGGCCCTGGCCTGCGAGGGCAATTATCTTTTAGCCGCTTCGGTTTCGGCGGTCGGCAAATCAAGCTTATCCATAATCAGCGCCGGGCCATGAATTATAAAAATATTTCAGGATTCACGCTCATGGAAGTTTTAATTTACCTGGCGCTTTTCGCCGTAATTTTAGGCGGCGCTTTCGGAGCGGCGGGAGTTATCATTCAAAGTTCCGGCCGCTCGCAAAGCCAAAGTTTTTTGCAGGAAGAAGGGGATTTTATTCTGGCCAAATTTAACTGGGCAATGTCCGGCGCGTTTTCCGTTACCGCGACTTCATCCCGGCTGTCCATCGGCAAATATGATTCTGCTTCAAATCCCCTGGTGTTTGATTTAACAGGCGCCAGCTTAAGCCTGGCGGAAGGCGCTGCTCCGCCGGAAGTTTTAAACAGCAGCAGTGTTATTGTTTCCAGCCTGTATTTTTTGGATATTCCCGCTTCGGCCGGCCGGCCCGGGGGCGTGGATTTTGGCTTTACCCTAAAGTCGGCGGCGGCCGGCGGTTTAACTTTGAGCCGGGATTTTACGGCCACGGATTATTTATGGAAATAATTTAAAATGAGTTCCAGCAAAAGTAATTCCCAATCCGGTTTTATGGCCTTGATATCCGCGCTGGTTATTTGCGCGCTGCTTGTGGTAATTGCCGCTTCAGTCAGCGCGCTGGTGTTTTTTTCGCGTTTTGATTTGCTGGATGGCCAGGCCAAGACCCAAAGTTTTAATCTGGCGCGCGGTTGCCTGGACGAGGCCCGCGTCCGTTTGGCGCAAGGAGCCGGCGGCAGCCTAACCGGTTCCGTCAGCATCGGCAGTGATTCGTGCGCTATTTTGTCGGTACAACAAGACTCGCCGCAGCCGGGTCAGATTACCATCCAGGTCCAGGCTCAATACGCCCGCGCCGCGACCAATTTACAGATGGTAATTACCGCTTCGGATTCATCCTTAATTTCCTGGCAGGAGCTGCCAAATTTTTAACTTGATTTTTTTCCGCGGCTGTGCTATAATAACTATGGATAAATAAAATTTCCTGACAAAATCATTGGGAAATTTTAATTTTTAGAAACAAAAATAAAAATTCAACCACCCAAACTTAAAATTAGCAATTATTTTGCTGATTTTATTGTATATTTTTGAGGGTTTCGCGTTTGTAAGTTTTGGCGGCTAAAACAGACAAAAACAAAAATGGATTATGTTTTGGACATAATGATTTTGCCGGCCGACTACTGCTTTAAAAAAGCAGGCGAGTCGGTTTTGGCTTTGGGCCGCCATATCCACGACCATTTTATTCCCAATGCCCGCAACAACTACCATCCCCACGTCCTCGGCCACCGGGCTTTGGGTTTATTTTCGGCCGTGCTGGTGGCCATGAAAATTTTTGTTCTGGCTGTTCTGGCTTTTGGCGCCATCCAGCCGGCTTTTTCCTCGGCCATTACCCCGGTTAATATTATCAGCCTTACCAACGCCTCACGCCAACAGTACAACGAACAGTCACTGACGGAAAACAGCGAGCTGGACCAGGCCGCCCAGGCCAAGGCCAATGATATGCTGGCCAAGGGTTACTTTGCCCACGTTACTCCGGACGGACGGACGCCGTGGAGTTTTGTTACCGCCGCCGGTTATAATTATTTGATGGCCGGCGAAAATCTGGCTGTCAATTTTACCGAAGCCGAAGATGTGGAAACCGCCTGGATGAACAGTCCCGACCACCGCGCCAATATTTTAAACGCGGACTTTCAGGATATTGGCGTGGGCATTTCCCAGGGGGTCTACCAGGGCCATAATGCCATTTTTGTAGTCCAGGAATTCGGCACGCCCGCGGCCCAGGCCGTGGCCATAAATAACCAGCCGACGCCGGTGCAGACAGCCGCGGTTCCGGCGCCCGCTGTCAGCGTTCAAACTCAAAGCGTTACTCCGGCAGTGGGACAAATCCGCGGCGCCAGTTCCGCCGCTCCGGCCGCCGCTAAGCCCAAGGCCGCCACGCCCGCCGCCATGAATGTCAGCGTGCAAAGCGGCAGCATAAATTTGGACGGATCCAATGTGGATATCACCGCGCGGATAAAGGGGCCGGCCGTAAAAGTTATTGCCTACTTCGGCCAGCAGGCCATAATGCTCCTGCCGCAAAGCCAAACCCAGTGGAGCGGCAGCGTGGCCGCTTCCGAGCTTACGCAAAGCAGCGTCACGGTTAAAGTGGAAGCTTTTAATATAGACGGGCAAACCAGCCAGTTGCGGTTGGCGGATTTCGCGCCCACCACCGCGTCCAACTATAATGTGGCCAGCGTGGCCCCGGCCGCGCCTTCTTCCTATGTCAGTTTTTTCGGCCCGCGTTTTGACCCCAACGCTTTTGAGTACCGTTTCTATCTTTTATTTATCGCGGCTATGCTGGTCAGTTTAATTTTGGCCATTGGCATTAAACGCCACGTCCAGCATCTGCCTTTAATTGCCAACTGCAGTTTTGTGATAATTTTGGCCGTTATGCTGTGGTGGGGAGGGTAACTGGCGCCGGCCGGACCAACCCCCTGTTTTATCCAAAAGGTAAAGCGGGGGATTTTGTTTTTTGGTTAACTTATGGTAGACTATTTTTAAAGATAATAGAGCCTGTTTTAAAATTCCGTTTTGGCGTAAATTGCGTAATTTTGGCGCCTTGGTCTTAAAAATTTTTCCCTTTAGCTTTGGCTAAACGTTAAAATTTGTTAAGAACCAATACGTTCAAAATTCCGCAGTTTCCCCTTAAAAGCTAATTTTCAGACAGGTTCACAAAAACCCTTATGAAACCCAAACAACAAAATATATTGATTTTGGCTGTAATTGTCATTGTTCTGGCCATTGTCGTGATTGTAATAGCGACTCATGGCCGTAAAGTCCAGGCTCCGTCAAGCGCCAGCCCCAAAGTTTCCGCTGCTGTCATGCCCAAGTATGGAATTCCGCCCATAACCGTAAGCCAGCTTACGGCCGCCAAGTCCAACTCCGATTTCCCCTCCAATTTTCCCAGTGAAGCCGGTAGCCAGGTGGTCCACGCAAGCCAGGTGACTGTTACGGCCACAAATCAGACCCAGACTTTGCGCACCGTCACCACGGCCAAAACTTTGCCCGCCGCGCTTAAGGTTTATCAAACTTACTTTGCCAAAAACGGCTGGAAAATTTTAAGCACCACCGACACGCCAACTCTAACCGGCATTTCCGCTTCCAAAAACACCCAGCAAATAGACATAGTCATCAGCTACGACGCCTCCGTAAAAAGCAACATCGTGGTAACTTCACTGACCGAGCCATCTGCCGCCAAATAAATTTTTTCAGTTTAATTTTGATGTATAAAAACTCTCCATTAAAAAATGGGGAGTTTTTTGTTAGGAAAAATTCAAAAGCGCACTCCTTAAAGTTCAAAGATGCGCTTGGGGCAGATCTTTTAAAAGAATAGTCTTGGCCGCCGCGAGGCAGAAAAGGGGTCAGGAGCTATTATGTATAAAGTTTTTAATTATTTTTTAAATAATTTTCATCAGCATGCCTTTATAGTTTTAATGGAACCATTAAAACTATAAAGGCATGCCTAGGCCTCCCAGAGTAGACGTTGCTGACATTATTTATCACACGATTAATCGTGCCAATGGTCGGCTGGCCATTTTTCGTAGAGAAAAGGATTATCAAGCTTTTATAGAAGTCCTAACGGAAGCAAAGAAAAAGTTTCCGGTAGAGCTTTTGGCTTTTTGTATTATGCCAAATCATTGGCATTTAATTTTAAAGCCTTTCCAAAATGGTGTCTTGTCAAAGGCTATGGCCTGGTTGACCATGACACATGCCCAGAGATGGCATGCGGCACACCATACCGTAGGCAGCGGCCATTTGTATCAAGGCAGATATAAATCTTTCCCGGTTGAGTCTGATGAATATTTTTTGCAATTAACCAGATATGTGGAAAGGAACCCCCTTAGGGCAAAGTTAGTGGACAAAGCCCAAGATTGGCAGTGGGGGAGCTTGTGGATTAGGGAACAAGGAGATGAAGAACAGAAGCAGTTATTGAGTTCTTGGCCGATACCACCTGGTAAGGATTATTTATTGTTGGTCAATTCAGTTCAGTCCAAAACAGAAGTTGAAAACATAAGACGGTCAATAATTAAAAATCGTCCTTTAGGAAATGAGCAATGGGTACACAAAACCGCAAGCGATCTAGGTTTGAAATCTTCTTTGCGAAAACCAGGGCGTCCTAAAAACAGCTCCTGACCCCTTTTTCTTTTCTCTTTTTCTTTTCAAAAGGTATTAATTTAGTGTATACTAAAATAAATTAAGCACATAATAACGCTTTTATATAAGCGTTATTTGCCGATATTTGAGTGGGTTATATTGACAAAAAGAAAAAATAGTAGTATAGTTGGAGGTTAGTATTACGACAAATATAAAAAATTAAACTCATAGCAAGGCGGCCTAAAGCCAGGTGAATTTTTTAGACTCCGCGCCATGCGTTTGATAAATTATAATCTGTATAAAAAGTCCGACGCAGTAAAGTAAATTAGTTCTTTTCCAAGCCCGTAGGAGGCATAATTTTTAAAGAAGAAATTAGGGTTTGTCCCCGAAGATTTGAATGTAATTTTGTAACGTCGTAATTTTTTTATAACGATTTGCATTCAATTATTCGGGGACAAAATTGACCCTGGACTAGGCTCTGTTAATCTCAGATCAAGGATGAAAACGATGAAAACGAAAATGTTTTTGCTGTTTTTTCTGGCCCTCGCGATCGTTGCGAACGGCCAAGTTCTAAAAGTCACCAACGGCCAAGTCATTGGTGACATCTATACCGGCAAGCTTTTGCCGGTATCCACCGCCATTGTCACGGCAGTCAATCAGCCGGCCCTCGTGTGGCCGGCATCCGACAGCGTTAATCCAGGCGGAGCATTTCTGATTCAAGGGTTTGCTAACCAGACAGGGTTGCAGTATAACATCCAGGAGACTTTCGTTAGTCTTACTGGAACTGCAACTACGGTTAGCTATCCTGGAACTGGCACGTCCTTCGGGACGGGCCCGACTACTATTTACGTCAAGGTGGTTCCCGCCGGACAGCCGGCTGGTCGCTACGACTTTACGGTAACCGTTACGGATGGTCAGGGAAACCCGGTCAAGGACACCGGTATCTCGCTACAGGAACTGCCCACGACGTTTAGTGTTACCGTGGGTTTCGTACCCGCGGGTTTCGTCAAGCCGAACCTGGATGTCAGGATCAACTCGGTTGAAGTATTAACCGAAAATTCTCCCCTTGCCATCCAAATTAACGGCGTTTGTCGTACTGGCGCTCCCGTCAATGTTTTTATCGGGCTCCCGCCTAACCAAGGGACGTTGACTTCCGCTAACTGTTTGGACGGGCAGCACATCACGCTGCCGCTGCCGGACATCTCGAGCTCATCCCCCCTGCGTCAGGTCGTTCTGGTGGACTACGATGGGCTGGCCTCCGCCAGTAAGCAGTTTGTCGTACCATCTCAACAGTAGCCCTTCTTCTCTTTACACCTCGAAACCGTCGAAACGTACCCCACTAGCAGGGTATGGGTCGGCGGTTTCATTTTGTATAAGTAGGCATTTTTAAACATTTTGACATCCATTTTGACTTATTTTTATTTAATGCTATTATTTTATATATAATGTCGTGGCAATCCCATTACCTATATTTAGGTTAAGAAACCAAAAGTATCTATAAAAATTTACCTCAAGCCCTATAAAATATGAACGAACAGTTAAATTCTCAACCTGCCGAGATTGGCCAACAGCTTGTAACTCCGCTTCCTCCAACTAATTCAAAAAAGCCGAAAGTTTGGCTTTGGGCTGTGGGTATCTTGGTAGTTATTCTTGCGCTTGGATGGTACGGTTTTACATTTTTTAATAAGCAAAAACCGGTAAAGCCTTTGGTTACGTCTGCTCCAAAAAACCAAACTCAAAACAATCATTCTTCCACTGTTGCCACCAGTATTCCCATTTCTAATTTTCAGGCATACAGCAACAATACCTTGCCGCCGTCTTTTCCGGTTGGTTTTCCGGTATTGTCCGCCTCCCATCAGATTACACAGAGTATGTCTATGCTTGTTAAGATGCCCGGCAATGGCGCTTCTTGGACAAAGCAGTCAACATTCCAGTTTGTGAGCTCCAGTTCAGTCAGCAGTGTTCTTGCGGTCTATAAGAACTATTTCCTGGCAAATAATTGGGCATTGTTGCCCGGGCAATTCAACAGTTCCACTCAGTTGGCCGCTCTCAATACAAAAACCAATAAGGATTTTATAGAGATATTAACTGCTGGCAATTCACAGCAGACTTCCGGTACTGTTATAACAGTAACTATGTCTCAACCACAGCCATGAAATTTTTATTTAAAGGCGGTTTATTTTTTTTAACCATCCTCGCGATTGCGTTTGTCTTTATGTGTGGGGATTATGCAAAGGCGCAGTATTGTACTTCTGGTTCTGACTGTTCCTATTTGGCAGGTAGTTGCGTTCCCGCCGTCTCGGCGACTTGCTCATCAGTAGGCTATGGCGGTTTTTATAATATAAATGGTCATTGCGGGATTGTGGAGGAATGTAATCCTCCCATAACATATCTTGGGTATTTAACACAAGCAGAATGTAGTTCGAATCAATGCGTTGCACTTCCTACACCTAATCCTTGCAGTTTCGTTATAACTCAAGGGTGGACTTTTGACTTTCCTGTTGATTGCTCATCTGGAAGCAGTGGCAACGGCAGTGGCAGCGGCACCACCTATTACTCCTGCAACAGTGGCAGTTGCAGCGCAGACAATAGCTGTAACGGTTATGGCGGTCCCGGTAGTTGCGATACTAGTTCAACTTGCAGTAATGTCTGTGGAAGCGGCAACAACGGTGGCACCACCTATTACTCCTGCAACAGTGGCAGTTGCAGCGCAGACAATAGCTGTACAGGTTATGGCGGTCCCGGCCATTGCGATACTAGTTCAACTTGCAATTATCAGTGCGCAGGCGTTGTAACTCTTTACGGCACCAACTCAGGCAGTAATACTCCCACCGCGGGCTCGGTAACCGTTAATTATGGCGGAACATCAACTTTGACCTGGGACATTCCCAGTGGCTATGGTTTATGTAATCTTACTAGCGACCATGGAGATCAGGACCCCTACGGCAACCTACAGGTTTATACGAGCTATGACACGCAACCTATAGACAACAGCCCGACGGTATATACCCTGGGTTGCTCTAATCTTAATTATACAGCCCCAGAAATATACAGTCAGTTAACTATATATAACACGGCCACCACCTTTCCCTGCACCACGCCCGGACCTGGCGCCAACCAGCTGGTTGGCTGTTTGTACAACGACTCCGATGGCAGTACTTTGACCAATCAGTACGGCAATGCCCCGGCCCAAGCCACGGCTTCCGGCAATGCCGACAATTTTACCGCCATTAACACAAACTGGAATGCTGGCGGGCCTGCTACTTCCAACGGCAGTTATCCGACCCTGGATGACAATTGGTCCGCCCGCTGGCAGGGCACCTTTAACTTTAGCGGCGGCACCTACCAGTTTACCGCCGGCTCAGACGATGGCGACAATCTTTACGTGGATGGCCTCCACATAACCGGCGACTGGAATCCGCGGGGCTATGCCACCAACACCGCCAGCGTAAGCCTGGGAGCGGGCCAGCACATCATCAAGTATGAATACTTCCAGGATGGCGGCGGCGACCAAGCCTACTTAAACTGGAGCCAGACAGCTTCTTCCACAATCCCCACAGCCGTGCTGTACGGCACCAACACAGGCGGAGTTACCCCCACTGCCAGCTCGGTTATGGTCAGTTTTGGCGGCACATCCAACCTGACTTGGACTACCGCTAATGTCAGTTCCTGCTCGTTATCCAACAACCAGAATCCCGACAGCGTGGCCGATGCCATTGCCACCACCAGCCATACCACCGCGCCCATAGCCGCCCAAACCACCTACACCTTAAACTGTAGTTCGGCCAGCGGTCCTGTCAGCAGCTCTCTGGTCATTAATACTATTACGGCCGCGTCTTTAACTCCTTCTTCCGGCAGTTCCGAAGTCGCCAGCAGCACCAGCTTTACCCAGGTCTATACCGATACGGCCGGGGCAGGGGACATTACCCAGGTTTGGACCTTTTTAAGGTCCAGCTATGCCGCCAATCCCACCAACAATGCCTGTTATTTGCGTTACGATTCCGCCACTAATTCCCTATTTTTACTCAATGATTCCGGCAGCGCCTGGAGCACGGGCAGTGTCATTGGCAGCGGCGCAAGCTTAAGCAACAGCCAGTGTACGGCCAACGTTTCCGCCTCCAGCGTTTCCAGGTCGGGCAGCAATCTTACTTTAATTTTAAATTACACTTTTTTGTCGCCGTTTGTCGGCCCCCAGCAGTTTTGGATGACCGCCAACGATGCCACGGCAGGCAGCGGCTGGCAGCAAACGGGCACCTGGACCGTGGACGGCCCGCCGAACATAGTTTTGGAAACGCCAGCGGCCAACAGCACGGTTTCCGGCCTTATTAACATTAAAGGTTATATAGCGCCTTCGGCCAGCGCTTCCATAACCAGAGCCCAGCTGTGGATAGCCAGCAGTTCTACCTTAATATCCGATTCCGCCATCAGCCCATCCTTTTATCCGGTTAATGATTCGGCTTCGGGCTGTTCCTCCAACTGCGGTTTTATTTACGGCAATTTTGACACCACGACTCTGGTCAACGGCCCGCACACCATCACCATTACAGCCTTTGACAGTTTAGGCAACCAATACTCCCTTAACACCAACATAACGGTTAATAATGTGGCTCAAAGCCCGACCGCTCCCACCGGCGGCAGCGTCTACAACAGCGGCAGCAGTAATCCTCCGGGCGGTACCGTGTCCTGCGGCCAGGTCCAGATTACCTGGACGGATAATTCCACCAACGAGACCGGCTTTAAGATATATATGGACGGAGTTTATCAGACAACCGTCCCGGCCAGTTCTCCGCCTTCCCAGACAGGCGAGGTCTTAACTTACAACTTCACCCCGCCTGACAACAACCCCCACAGCTACAGCGTGGCCGCCACCAATGGCAACGGTACTTCGGCCCAGGTTGCCGAAACCGGCAACCCTTACTCTTCGGTTGCCTGTACCGCCGTTATGACGGATTCCTCAAAAAACATTGTGGCCATCAGCGGCAACGCCATCAGCCCGGTTCCCAGCCAGTGTAACGGCTTTGCGGCCCTGCCTTCGGGAACAAACTTAAATTTGGGAGACACGTTAAGCTTTAGGATTGATTTATGCAATGACCAGGGACAGGCCACCGCCACCAAATTAAGCCTGACCGACAGCATGCTTAACTTAAGCGTGCCGAACGCTGGCTGGAACGTCAAGTACAATGGCACGGCCCTGATACAAGTCGGATCCAATCCGGCCAGCGGCCAGTACAGCCTTACCGGCACCGCGCCCAACCAGACGCTAAGCGTTAACTTAAGCGGCTACTCCGTAGCCCAGGGCGGCAAATCCTTTTTAACCTACGATGCCACGCTGGCGGTTTCCGGCGGGTCCTGCTCCACCAGTTCCCGCTTCCAGAACAGTTTCTCCCTGTCCGCCAATAGCGGTAGCATTGTGGTTACTGGCAATACCCCGGTGCTGCAGTTCTACTGCGGCGGCCAGTATCCGACTATTGACGAGGTGCCGTAGGGGTGAGGATAGAATGGAAAATTATATTACTGACCTTTAACACATAGCTTAATAATCAGATGTGTCGCAAACTCTGTAAAATCAAGCATTTTTGATTAACATCTCTATTAACTTAAGTGTTAAAGGTTAGTAGTAGTGTCGCGATAGTTAAAGCCTCCGGAAAAAACCGGGGGCTTTTAATATGAGACGAAAGACGCTATCATATATTTATGATAACTGCCGTTAAGCTAAAATCTATTTTTAAAGACGCGCCGAATTTAATTGTAGTCGGGGCCAATTGGGGGGATGAGGGCAAAGGCAAAATTATAGATTTAATAATGGCGCATTACGATGTGACGGCGCGCTTTTCCGGCGGCGCCAACGCCGGCCATACGGTGTTTACGCCGGACGGGAAAAAATTGGTCAGTCATTTAATTCCCTGCGGCCTGGCTCAGGGCAAAATTTGCGTGCTCGGCAGGGGGGAATTTTTTAACCTGGAATTGTTTTTGGCCGAACTTGAACATTCAAGGCGGATTTTGGGGGAAAATAATCTGCCGCCGATTTATATAGATTACCAGTCGCCTGTATGGACGCCTTACCACGGCCTTTTGGAAAGTTACGTAGAGGAGTTGCGCGGCGCAAAAAAAATCGGCACAACCAATAAAGGTATCGCGCCTTTGGAAGCTTTGTATAAATTGCGGCTCGGGCCGGTTGTCGGTTATTTGCGGGAACCCAAGTTGCTGGAAGAATCCCTGGAAGTTTTGTATAAAATGCTGCTGCCGATTTTGCGGGCATTTGCCGCCGGGGAAAAAATTCCGCCGCCCAAACAAGTTTCGCGGCAGTTGCTTTTGGCCGCCCCGCGGGTTAAGCCGATAATAGCCGACACCGCTTATTTTTTGGACCAGGCTGCCAGGTCCGGTAAACGGATACTGTTTGAAGGCGCGCAGGCGCTGGGTTTGGATTCCCACTGGGGCACTTATCCTTTTGTCTCGGCCGGTAACTCCGCCGCTTCCGGCGCGGCTTTGGGAACGGGCTTGCCCATGGGGAAATTCAGCGCCACTTTAATGGTAGTCAAAATTTTGCCTACGCGCGTGGGCTCGGGTCCCATGCCGTCGGAAATGTGGGAAAGAAGCGCGGTAATGGAATTTGCCAAAAATAACGGTGAGCTGTTTATTGCCAACACAGACAAACGCGCGGACTTTTTGTCCCAAAGGTTGTTAAAAATCAACAAAGGGCAAGCCTCAAACGCGGAAGCTTCGCAATACTTTCAGGTCTTGGGGGACGAGCGGGGAGCCACTACGGGTCGCGGGCGGTCCCTGGGTTTTTTAGACATTCCTTGGCTGCATTACGCCATCCGAGTAAACGGCCCCAAGTGGCTGGCTTTAACGCGGTTTGATATGCTTTCGGGAATAAAAACAATCCCCGTGGTCGTTGGCTATAAACTTAAGGGCAAGCTTTTGAGGCCGGGACAAATGCCGCCGCCGTGGGAGCTGGCGGATGTTAAGCCGGTTTTTGAGCAGTGGCCGGGGTGGCCGCAAAATATCGGCGGCATTGATCAAGAGCCAAACTTGCCCAAAGCCGCGCGAAACTTTTTATCCCGTTTGGAAAAACGTCTTAAAACCCCCATCCTACTGGTCGGCACCGGCCCCGCCCGAAACGCGATTGTCGTCAGAAGTGTCAAGGGTCACCCTTGACACTTGACTTGGTGTCAAATTCCTTTATAATTAAGCCATGATTGGAAGGGATTATAAACCAAATTTTGTCGGCGCTTATTTCCACGCTTATAATAGGGGAGCAAATAAAGCGCTTATATTTTTGGATGAACAAGATTACCTAAATTTTATATACAGGGCTAAGTTGCTGCTTGGTTTGTTGCCGTTGCCAAAGCGCAGCGCCAAAGGCAGTATTCGCTTGAAACCTTTGCCTGCAATGGGATTGGAGATTTTAAGTTATTGCTTAATGCCAAACCATTTTCATTTTTTAGTTAAACAAAACCAAGTCAACGGGCTTAAAATATTTTTGCATAGGCTGTGTACTTCTTATTCATCATATTTTAATAAAAAATACGGCCATTCGGGGCATATTTTTCAAGGAATTTATAAAAGCAAAAATGTCTTGAATGACAGTTACTTAACGCAGCTTATTGCTTACATACATTTGAACCCCCTGCAACCCTTTGAATGGAAATATTCCAGTATGGCTGTTTATTTAGGCCAAGAAAATAATGGTTTGGCCAATCCCCAAATATTTATGGATACAAATAAGCTAACGTCTGTAAATTATAAAAGTTTTTTGTTAAAAAACTATAAACCGGAGCACTTAATTTTTGCCGATTTAGTCTTTGAAGAAGAGTAGTGTCAAGGGTCACCCTTGACACTACGGTTTTGCCAGTTGAGGTGGCGGCCTGAAGTAGTTTCTAATCAAGACATGGCCCCTATCCGCCAGCGGCCATTTTTTGATGTTCCTTAAGTTTAATGTTTTTAAATACTGCTGACTTTGCTTCCTGCATAAGTTTTGCCCATCCGTTATGGCTGTGGCCGGTGCTGATGTCATCCAGTTGTTTTTCCGTCCGTCCTGGGGCAAGGTAGCGTGTCCAATTATCCAGAGTCTTCAGTTTGGCATAGGGAGTTAAGTAAATATCATATTTTTTCTTTTCCTTGCCCTTATGGTCAACCGTGGTGGTGGCAAAGCCGCAGGGTCTGTGGAAGTTCAGGTAAGGGTTAAAAAACTTCTGGTAAAATTCGTTAATCTCCTGCGCGTAGGTTTTCGGGATATGAGTGTAGCCCATATACTTTCTGATGACACTGCCGTTCTTGCTTTCCACTAAGGCATTGTCATTGCAGTGCCTGCTTCGTGATTTTGTCTGTTTAATAACTAACCTTCTAAGAATATCAGCTACCGTGTAATTAATGTTCTCGCTACCGTTGTCAGAGTGGAAGTTAATTACTGTAAAGGGAAACATTTGCTGCAACTGTTCAAATATGGGTTTTAAATGCAGCTCGGAAATCGTTTCCACACAGAAGACCATTTCCCATTGGGTGACTTCATCCACCAGGTTTAAGTGGTAAATACCTTTCTCATACTTGCCCAAAGCCAGCTTACGGTCGCCCTGATGCACGGTATCCACCCGCAGATAGCCCGGAATGCCCATATTGTCGGGTCTTCTTCTAATACCAATCGGGGTGCTTACTGGATCGGTTATGGTAAAGGTGGTGGAGTGGCTGGTGTAAATTCTTTTAACTCGCAGATTGTAGATATGGGAAACGGAAATATCTTTTAGTCTTTTAAACCGTTCGTCACCGAATATTTCATATTCAGCCATTAGGATCTGTTTGGTGGCATGGGCATTCATTCGTTGGTGCAGATTATCGGTTTCAGCCAGCAATAGTATTTCTGCCGGGCCATAAACAGTAACAAACCGGTTTTTCTTGCCCCAATTCGGGGACAAGGCCACTAACCCACTTCCTCTCTTGTTGGTAATCAGTCGTTTTAGCTGTCTGCCCGACATGCCGGTCATCCGTTGGATATATTCCTTAATCTGCCCCTTGTCTTTTTTGCCTTTAAGCCGGACATAGCCAAACTTGTTTAAGACGTTGTTAATCCATTCATATTTCTCCTTTCTGGAAACTGAGGTAAAATTAATTGCTGTATTGACCTTTAGAAATTCCTTGATTTGAGCTATGCTCGTAACGCTTAAGTCTGTCATATCGATTGTCATCAAGTCAGTGTGGCAGGCTTATGCTCTTTGTACAGCTTCCGGGCAACCCTCCGGTTTCAGCAATTGGGGTACCGTCCTCCTTTAGAGGCTGTCTCAAAGATAGGGGCCATGTTCCATTGTATAAGACTCCTGATAGACAACGCCCCAGAAAAAGACTATACTGATTTAAATATTTTTAAGCCTTTGATGTTTTTATGCCCAATCGAATTGTAGAAGCTTTGACATTTGACGATGTGTTGCTGCGGCCGCAATACAGCGATGTCCTGCCCAATGAAGTCGATGTATCCACCCGCTTTAGCCGAAACATCAAATTAAATATCCCTGTTGTCTCGGCCGCCATGGATACGGTTACGGAAAGCGCCCTGGCTATAGCACTGGCCCAGGCCGGAGGCATTGGCGTTATCCACAAAAATTTAAGCATTGAAAGGCAGAAAGAAGAAGTCGACAGAGTTAAAAGAAGCGAGAGCGGCACCATTGTGGATCCGGTAACGCTTTTTCCGGGTCAGACCGTGGGCGAAGCTTTGCAGATTATGGCCAGACAGGGCGTATCCGGGTTTCCCGTGGTGGAAAAAGACGGCAGGTTGGTTGGCATTTTAACCAACCGCGATTTGCGCTTTGAAACAAGGATGGTTTTGCCCGTTTCGGAAATAATGACCAGGCAAAATTTAATCACCGTGCCGCTGGGCACAACCCTTGAGCAGGCCAAGGCTATTTTGCAAAAGCACCGCGTGGAAAAACTTTTGGTGGTGGATAAAAAATACCGTTTGAAAGGACTGATTACCGTTAAAGACATCCAAAAAGCCATTAAGTATCCAGGCGCGTCCAAAGACAAGCAGGGACGGCTTCGCGCCGCGGCCGGCATTGGCGCCAGCGGGGATTTTTTGGAGCGGGCCGAAGAACTGATTAAAGTCCGGGTGGATGCTTTGGTTATTGACAGCGCCCACGGCTACACCAAGCGGGTAATTGACGCTGTGAAAAAAATAAAAAGCAAATTTTCCGATGTGGAGTTGGTGGCCGGAAATATCGCTTCTGGTCAGGCCGCGGCCGCTTTAATTAAGGCCGGGGTTGACGCGGTCAAAGTCGGTATGGGGCCGGGTAGTATTTGCACCACCAGGATAGTCTCCGGCTGCGGCGTACCGCAAATTTACGCCATTATGGAAACAGCCGGGGTTTGCAAAAAAGCCGGCGTGCCTTTAATCGCTGATGGCGGCATTAAATTTTCCGGTGATATTACCAAAGCTATTGCCGCCGGCGCCGACTCGGTCATGGTTGGTTCCCTGTTCGCCGGCACCGAAGAAAGCCCGGGCGAAACTATTTTATACCAGGGCAGGCAGTTTAAAACTTACCGCGGCATGGGTTCTTTGAGCGCGATGAAACAGGGCAGCAAAGACCGCTACGGCCAGGATCAGATTGCCGTGGGTAAATTAGTCCCCGAAGGTATAGAAGGGCGCGTGGCTTACAAAGGTCCTCTGGAAGGAGTTACCAACCAATTGGTGGGCGGCTTAAAAAGCGGTATGGGATATTGCGGAGCCGGTAGTTTATCGGAGCTCCAAAAAAAAGCCCGCTTCCTTCGTATCAGCCAAGCCGGCCTGAAAGAATCCCACGTCCACGATGTTCAGATTACAAAAGAAGCCCCGAATTACCATCAGGAGTAGAAAACTACAAGGGATAGGGATTAGGGTGCAGCATCAAAAACACTTCCGCCGATCGGCGGAAGTGTTTTTCCAATTCCTGTCCCTAAACCCTATCTTACCCCCATTCGATAGTCACCGGCGGTTTGTCGGATATTCTGTAAACCACCGCGCCGACTTCTTTTAGTTCATTGGTCATCCTTTGGGAAATGTGTTTTAAAAAGTCGTGGGGGAGTTCGGCGGCGCGGGCGGTAAAACCGTTAACGCTCCAGACGGCCCACAGCGCTATAACGCGACCTTCTGTGGCGTCGTCGCCTTTGGCGCAGGTGGTCATTGAGTTGGTAACAACCGCTCCAGCTTGCCATAAGGTTTGGTACAAATTCCATTTGCGTAATTCTTCTATATAAATTTCGTCAATTTTTCTTGCCGTATGTAATTTTTCCGCCGTGACTTCCCCTTCTATCCGAACTATCAAACCCGGACCCGGAAAAGGATGCCGAACCAGTAAATCTTCGGGTACCCCCAAAGCGCGGCCAAGCTGCCGACCCGTGTCCTTAACGCAATCAATTAGCGGCTGGATTTCCGGCAACTCAAATTCCAAATTTACATTGTGGTGGATTTTGATCTGGGCTTTTCTGGCGCCGCTGTCGTAGCCGCCCCCGCTTTCGGAAATGTCCGTGTAAAGCGTGCCTTGGGCGATAAAATCCGCGCCGAAGTTTTTTGCTTCCGCTTCCAAAATTTCCTTATAAACGCCGCGCATGGCCAGGCGCTTGTCCCTCATTGATATTTTTCCTTTTAATACTTCAAGGAATTTGTCCGTCGCGTCGACAATTTTTACGCTAATCCAATGTTGGCTGCCAAAGTATTTTACAACATTGGCTTCGTCGTCGGGGCGGTCAATGCCTTTTACGTAGATGCCGAGGATCGGAGTTGCGGCGCGCCCATTTATGGGCTGATGTTCATTAGACAGCCGATAAATCGGCGCGCTACAGGCCGCTTTGAGCAAGTAAGCTACAACAGAAGAATCCGTGCCGCCGGAGAGCGCCAGTAAAACTTTTTTGCCCGCGACCTGCCGCTTCAAAGCGTCGATTTTGTTTTTGCCCGTTTCCAAAGCCGGAAACTTATCTTGGGCTCCGCAAATTTTAAAGCAAAAATTTTCGTAAATTTTGCCGCCGAATTCCGTTTCCGTAACTTCCGGATGGAACTGGATTCCGTATAGGTGTTTGCGGTGCCCGGCAGCTATAAGGGCGTTGTCAGTGGCGCCCAAGGCTTCTAAGTTGTGCCCGCTGGGTTCAACTATGTCACCGTGGCTTTCCATAACTTTAAAACTTTTAGGCAGACCTTCAAAAAGGGGAGAGGGTTGTATGATATTAAAAGTATGAGTGCCGAACTCCTTTTTATTTGAGGGCGATACGGTTGCTCCTATATGACGGGCCAGCATTTGAAACCCCAGGCAAACACCCAGAACCGGAATGCCGAGGTCAAAAATTTTTCCGTCAAACGGCGGCTGTTCGTAAGCCGAAGCCGGGCCGCCGGACAAAATAATCCCAATCGGCGATACTGCCTTAACGTCATCCGCCGTAACCGAAGCGGGGTCCGCCACCAAACAAAATAAGCCCAAAGCGTCCAGGTTTTGTTTTATAAGATGATCAAACTGGCTGCCCATGGAAAATAACAAAAAAAGCTCGTTTGTCCCGCGAAGCTTTTTTTCTTCCCTGATTTCCGCCAAAGTTTCCCCGGCGGCTTTTTTAAAAGTTTGCAGCATAATTTATTCTTATTATATAGAAAAAATTAAAGATAATCAAAGACATGGAATTTTGCCCCAAAAAGGGCTACAATTAATCCAAAAGCAAGTTATGTAAGAGGTCTTGCCCTGATGCGTCAAACATTGAAACAAAATCTTTACGATATCTTTGGAATGGATGTGCGGTCTTTGGCGTTGCTGCGGGTGTCCCTGGCTCTGGTTTTAATTACCGGCTGGGCTTACCGGGCTTTTAGCCTCGCGGCCATGTACAGCGATTCCGGCGTGCTGCCGCGGGACGCGGCTATTAAATTTGCCGGCAATCCCTGGTACGTTTCCATAAATATGATCAGCGGGCAGTGGCAAATCCAGGCCGCGCTGTTTGCCGCGGCTTTTATTTTCGGTTTATTTTTATTGGCAGGATACAAAACCAGGCTGTCTGCCGTAATTTCCTGGCTGCTGCTTATTTCAGTTCAAAACCGCAATCCGATTATTTTAAGCAATGCCGATGTGGCTCTCCGGCTGTTGTTATTTTGGGCCATGTTTTTACCTTTGGGGGAAGTTTTTTCCGTGGACGCGGTAAAGCGGGGAAGCGCTAAAACGTACCGCAGGATTTCCGCGGCCACGGTCGGCTATTTTTTGCAGTTTATCAGCATTTATTTTTTCGCGGCCCTTCTTAAAAGCGCTCCGGCCTGGCACAGTCAGGGCAGCGCTGTTTACTACGCTCTGAGTTCCGGAGTGTTTGCCGGCAAATGGGCATGGCTGTTGTTACGCCATCCCGGGTTAACGCGTTTTTTAACCCACTCGGTATGGTGGTTTGAGCTTCTGGGAACGTTATTATTGATTTTTCCGGTTTTTACGATTCCTTTGCGCATCGCGGGAATTTTTGGTTTTATGGTTTTGCAGCTCGGCATAGGATTTTTTATGCATTTGGGCATGTTTCCGCTTAATGTCATAGTCTTTGGTTTTGCCTTGCTTCCGGAATATTTTTGGCAAATTCTTGGCCGCTTTAAACAACCCGGCGGCAAACTATCCGTTTATTACGACGGCCGGTGCGGGACGTGTAAAAAATTGGCCGATGGCATAGCGGTATTTTTTCTTGTCCCCGACTTGGAAGTTTTACCGGCCGAGGCCAACTCGCAAGCTGCGGAAATTATGCGCGCTAATAATTCCTGGGTAGTTAAAGACAGCCGCGGGGTTTATTTTAAGTTTGACGGCGTAGTGCGGGCTCTTAAAGCGTCGCGTTTATTTTGGCCGCTGGGATTTGTGTTGGATAATCGTATTTGTAAAAAAACCGGCGACAAGTTTTACGACTATGTAGCCGGGCATAGAAAAATCGCCTGTGAACTGCCCTTGGTCCCGGCGCATCGTTCCGGAATTTTTAGCTCCAGGCCGTTGTCGGCGCTTTATAACATGGCGGGAGTTTTTTTAATTACTGTTACCCTGCTCTATAACGTGAGCGGTTTGCCCCGGGCCTTATATAGGTTTCCAACCAGCCTCTATCCCGTTGTCAACTTCTTGCGCTTGGACCAGCGCTGGGACATGTTCGACGCCTTACCCTGTAACCGGCGACGGTTGGTATGTAATTTCCGGGAGTTTAACCAATGGGCTTACTGTTAATGTCTCGCATCCGGACACAGCCATAACTTTTGCCAAGCCCGAATCCGTTAGCGCCGGATACGGTGATATTTACTGGCAAAAATATTTCACCAACCTGCAGGCTCCAGGTTATGCCGTATATCGCCCCTATTACGCTGCCTACTTATGCCGCTCCTGGAACCAGCCAATCCGTTATCAACAGCAATTGCTCAGCATCCAAATATATTACGTAAGCGAACAGACCTCGCCAAATGGCGGCTATACCAACCCTTACCCGGATTTGCTGCTTAATTATAATTGCGGCCAGGCAATTTTTTAAGCGTCCCGAGGCGCCGGAGCCAGGCTAATTTACTCTAAATACGTACCAGGAGCCGTCAGTAGCCACATCGTTAAAACGGCTTTGAAAAAAACCCAAGTTAATCCCAAAAGGCCTGACTTCCTGCCGGGAAAAGGCCACAAAATTTATTTTATAATTTTTTAAAAGCTGTCGGCTGTTGGATGAACCGGAAAAAATTTGGCCGGCATTGGCCGTGACTTGGCCGCTGTTGATGCCGTAGCTGGCCAGCCATTCCGGCGAGCCCACCAGAATTTGTCTGCCCGCGTAGGTGGAGACTAAGTTGTTTTTTTCCGGGATAGTCAGCACAAGGCTGCCTGCCGGTATTTCCTTTTGCAGCTGCCGGCCTTCCTGTATGTCCGCGGCGGTAAAAACTACGGAACTGGATACGCCATCGCGCAGTAAAGCCAGCATGCCGGCTCCGCTGCTGAGCGACAGCAGCCCAAACACCAGCAGCGCGCGGGCCTGGGTGGAGCAAAAGCGCGACAATGCGGCGGCCATAATAAGACTAAAACCCCAGTAGCAATAGACTAATAATTTCATATTATCATAAAGTTGCGGCTGGAAGGAGTATAAATTAGCGGCGACAAAAATTATTAAACTTGTCCAATATATGGACCAGGCCAGGCTGCCGGAAAAATAGCGCCGCAGCGGCAGAGAGCCCAATACCACAAAGACCGGCAGCAGTCCCCAATTTTTTAGCCAAAACACAACCACAGAAGCGGGTACGGGCGCGAACCAGCCGAAATGCCAATAACCAAAATGACTGCTCCAGTTATTGGCAAATTGCCATGCAAGTTGCGGCGTGGCCAAAAGCAGACCCATTATAAAACAAGCCAAAATATCCCCGCTCAGCCTGCCTTGCGCGTAAAAATATATAAGCAGGCAGCCGAGCATGGCGCCGGTAAATAAAAATGTATGGACATGGGTAAACGGCAGCAGTCCGAACATTACGCAGGCCGCGGCAAAGTATAATTTTCGGCCGGTTTTTTCGGCGCTTGCCTCGGAGCAGTAAATCAGTAAAATGATGACCAAAAAAGCGCAAAAGCCCAAGAGGATGGAGCGTTGCGGAAACAGGTGAGTGTTGACGATGTTGCTGAAATACAGTCCCTCGGAGCGGATTATGGCGTAGTCCGTAAAGTTTTGGCCTTTTCCCAGGACATCCTGAAAAAAATAAAATAAGCCGAACACCGCTCCGGAGCCGGCGATTAACAGCCCGTGCATGTAAGCGGCGGGTTTGTTTTTAGTCAGTAACTCGCTTGTGGTGATAAGCAGCCTAAAAAAAGCCAAAATTAAAATTTCAACCGGGATGAACAGCGACCAGTGAAGCCCGGCTCCCAGGCGCAGCAATATTCCGGAATAAAAATCCATTATGAACGGATAAGTCAAACCCCCGGGAGCGAAAATCGGGTTTTTGAAAGTGAAAAAGTTCTGTTGCGAAAAGTTGGAAATAAAACTCAGGTGCAGCGGCAAATCCAGCGCTGTCCAGGAGCCGCTGATTAAGCTGCCATGGTAGGGAGCCAGGTTGAGTTTCCAGCTGAGAAAAGTTAAATACACGGCCAAAGCGCCAAACAGGACCGTGCCGTATAATTGGAGTTTTTTTTGCGGCGTAGCAGCCGGCCTGGTTATCAAAATTTGCCGACCCGGAGGTTTTATATGGAAAAAGAAGATGGCAGCCACTTGGATTAAAGCCGACAGTATTATTCCAAAACGGTAACCGACAAGCCAAACCATAAGCAGCGCCATCCAACTGCCGCAAAATACCGCGAAAAAGCCGGTTAAAGCCAGACTTTCCGAAAACCGCAGTTCAACGCGCAAAGCTTTGGTGACAGTCCAGCCAAAAAACAAATTAACCAGCAAAAATAATAGCCAAGCCATAATTGTTAAAACCTTATTTGCCTTAGCTGCTGGCTGTATAAAAGAAACTGGAAAATTTGCAGGCAAACAAAAACCGTGAGCAGATACCAGCCTGTTAAATTCCATCCGCGCTGGAACAGCTTAAAAAATATCCAGCCGTACAGGAAATACAGCAACGGAGTCAGCAGGAAAAAATAAAAAATTAAAAGTGTAGTAACCGGCCCAATTGGCGTCAGCAATAACGCAGTGGGGAAAATCAGCCAATAGAGCAGGGTGGTTTTAACGGACCGGCTGATTTTGCCGCTGCCCAAGCTTCGCGGCTGTAACCGGTTTTGATTGTATTTAAAAACAAAATAACCCACAACCAGGATCGCGGCAATGGCATAGATCATGGGTCGTCCTATGATATAAAGAACATCAAAGTCCGGCTGAGCTATGACCCATGGCCCAAGCCAAAAGCCAAAATATTCAACCAGCCTTTGCCCCAAGCCTTCGCTGGCCGAAGTTCCGGCCAAATGCAGCAGTCCGGTCAAATCAACAAAGCGGTGGGTAAGTTCAAAATACAAATACGGCGCGTATAAAATCAGGTTGCCGGTTATAAATATAGCCCATTGTTTAAATGAGAAACAGATGTCCCGGCGGATTAAAGCGACGGCTAAAATAACGGGCAGACTTATGAGCGCCACAGCATGCAATTGGGTGGCGACGGCAAAACTTATGGAAAGCAAAAAAGTATTGCGGGCGGTATTTTTTCGTTCCATAATTTGCTGGAAAGCGTAAAAAAACACCAGGGAGAAAAACGGCAAAAAGTTCGGGTTGGACGCGTACCTGGCGAAACTGATGTCGAATTCGCATATGGACAACAGGGCAGCCACAATATAAGCCAACTGTTCACTGTGCCATTTCCGCACCACAAAAAAACTCATCAGTATGGCGGCCAGGGAAAAAAATAAGCTGGCTATGGCCGTGGAATATAAGGTAAAATGGAAAGCCCGCGCGAAAGGGAAAAGCAGATAATAATAAATAGGGCCGAAATTAAACCCGCCCAAATGCGAGGGTGGCCCGTAAAAAACCCAAGTCCCCCCGGCCAATAATTTTTCCGCGGATAAGTCCCGGAACAATTCCGAGTACCAGTAAAGCGATGTGCCCGACTTGTTGGGCAAGCGCAGGATAAAAGCCACAATGATTATAAACGGCAGCAGGTATTTTTTGGAAATACCGAAGATTTTAGCCGGCATCGTGGCCATGGGGTAATTTAAAGTTTATTTTAAAACTTTGTCTTTTAAAAATCGATATGGTGGACCGTACCGGATTCGAACCGGTTGCCTCCACATTGCAAATGTGGCGCTCTACCAAGTGAGCTAACGGCCCGTGTTTGGATGTTGGATAGTTGGAGATTGGAAAAACCAGGAAGCGCGGTATTTTTTAAAAACCCCAGGCTTATCCGGGGTTATACCAGCATCCGCGTAATCAACGAAGTGGGAACACCCGCCTGATTGGCGCCGCCGCCGCCCGGCAATTTGTTAAACAGCCACAGCACGGCAATTACGCACAGAATAAGGCCAAAAAGTTTCCACCAAGTGTAGGTGCCGGCGCCAATGCCTGCACCCAGGTATTTTTCCGCCAAATCTATTTTGCCGGAAAACTGCTCGGTTATCTGCACGGAATACTTCATACACAAAATTCCGGCGGCGAAAGTGAGTATGGAGAGGAAAAAACGGGCCAGGAAAGGCATGAGTTTTAGATTAAAAAATGATTTTTCAAAAATGCTCTGCCGGAACCGGTTTTAAAATAAGCTTCAAAACTTTTAGCGGTATTTATATCAGAAAAAGCGAAATATGATATTAACGTCCAAGGTTTAAATTTATTTGTACGCGTTGACTTTCCGCTATTATGGTCTTTGAGCCTTTGTTTCAAATCCTCTGTAAAACCTGTGTAGCGCTCTTTTGGGGACTTAATACTTTAAATAAGATAAACGTAAAACATATAGGCCCGCCTTCGTCAGACTTCGGCGCGCGGCCTTCGCTGAGTACTATTTTCGGCTTTTAAGTATTTATCAACGCTGACTTATTGGGGCGAAGCCAGCCGAAGCTTTAGCGAAGGCTGGTGGGCGTACTTGGATTCGAACCAAGGACCTCGTCATTATCAGTGACGCGCTCTAACCAACTGAGCTATACGCCCCTACATCTTTCAAATTCTACCAAATATTGAAAATTTTGACAACAGGCGCAAAATGTATTATTATAAATGAAATAATTTGCTTTTTCCGGCCGTTTACCAAAAGAAATAAAAAAATTGGATTTGAATGTTTTTTTCCAAAAAAAAATCAATTTTGGGAGTGGATATAGGAACTTCCAATATTAAAATCGCGCAAATTACCCACGAAGGCGCGGCGGTTTTGGATACTTACGGCATTGTTAACACCCCTTATCAGTTAAGCGGCAAAAATAGCGCGGTGGCGGTTAAGCAAACGGCTGATATCTTAAGGTCTCTGGTGGAAAAAGCCGGGGTGACTGCCAATCGCTGTGTCATTAGTTTTCCCAACAGCGCCGTATTTACCTCTGTCATCCAGTTGCCTAAAATGAACGAGAGTGAATTGGCTTCAGCCGTGGAGTTTGAGGCAAAAAAATACGTACCGTTGGCTTTGTCGGAAGTTGATTTATCCTGGTCCGTCATTGCCGACCATAGCGGCCTGGGCGGTAACCAGAAAGTTTTGTTGACAGCCGTGCCCAAACAGGTCACCAAAAATTATATGCAGGTTTTTGATTTGGCTGGTTTAAGCCCGGAAATCGGCGAAATCGAGGCGCTGGCTTTAACCCGTTCCTTAATAGGAAACATGCCGGTTAACTGTGTTATAATAGATATAGGAGCCTGCAGTACCGGACTGAATATTATAGAGAATGGCTTTTTGAGACTCTCGCGGAATTTAAGTATCGGGGGTGATACCATTACCGATAAAATCGCCAAGACTTTAAATATAAGCCTGGCCAGGGCCGAGCAGTTTAAAAAGGATTTTGGGATCAGCGGGTCTACTTTTATTCCGGAAACAGTGCGGCCGGTTTTAAATACCATTAAAAATGAGGTTAAGCAGCTGCTCAATATTTCCGCTTCGCAAAATATGCAGGTAGAAAAGATATTACTGGTCGGCGGCGGCGCGAATTTGCCAGGTATTGTGGATTTTTTTGCCGACTTAAACGTCAAGGTGGAGCTGGGGAATCCTTTAAAAACTTTGGCTTATAAAAAAGATTCCGAAGCTGTGCTAAAACGCTATGCTTTAAGCCTTCCTATCGCCATCGGACTATCTTTAAGAAACGAATAATAAAATGCCAAATTGCAAATATCAAATTTCAAATTAAGCCCCGATGCCCAGCTGTTTTTCGCGCGCATTTGGTAATTGTAATTTGAAATTGGGAATTTAAAAACTTCGTGGCTCAGATTAATTTACTAAAACAAAACTCCGCCGCCCGCCACAGCATAGGTTCGGCGACCTATAAAATTTTGGCCCGATTTTTCATGTTGGTCTTGTTTTTGGTTTTGGTTTATTACGCCTGGCTTTTTTTTAAGCAGCGCAGCATTGAAAACCAAACTGTGGCCGCGCAGGCCCAGCTCGCCAACGACAGCGAGACCGCGGATAATCTGAGTCAGCGGCAGGAACTTTTGACCCGCCAACTGCAGATTAAGGATTTAAACAGCCTTGTCGCCGCCCATCTTTATTGGTCGCAATTATTTCCGGAATTGGCCAGTGCCACCCTAAATACCGCCAGCTATGACAACCTCACGGTAGACCCGACCAGCGATTCTTTAACTTTGTCGGCCGAAGTGCCGAGCCTTCAGGACCTTGACCAGTATATGCAGGTTTTTAATCTCCCGGCTTTTAACAAGTATTTTAGCAATGTCCGCGTAGACGGATTTAATAAAGTCGGCGGTACTGACTCAAACGCTATTAAATTCAACGTCCAAATGGATTACGATCCTTCTCTGGTGCAGTACAATCCGGCAATTTCCGGCTCCGGTAATTAGGGGTCTGTTTAAACATTAATTTGGCTGTAATTTCAGAATTTTGGCCGCAGAATTCTCGTCAAAACTCACGATGCTTAAGTATTATTTCATTTTATTTCAAGCTTTTCGCTCAAAATTCTGAAATTTCGCGACAAAAGTAATTTATTCGCGGGCGTAAGAGCGGGAGAAATTAAACAGCTTGCTGTTTAATTTCCGAACCGGGGAGCTGATACAGGTTAAACACCGCGGAGCTCCGCTCCGAAAAGATAGCCGCTCCCGCGTTAATACCTCGTCAGCTCTGCCGCGGGGAACCTTTATTAAACAGACTCCAAGAACATTATTTTGCCAAACACTCCATGAGCGCTAACTTATTGCAAAACGTAAACTTCACGGCTAACGCCAAATCCAGCCTAAAACCCAAAGCTGGCTCCCAAAGAAATTCCATTATGGAATCAGTTCTTATGGTGGCGATAATCGGCCTGTTTTGGTGGTTTGTGGTCCTGCCTAAAAAAGCTGAAATCGCAACCTCCCAAGCCTCATTAGCTACTTTGCGGGGGCAGGAATCCCAAATGGCCACCACTTTAAAAACCCTGCGGCAGTTAGTGCCGCAGCTTAATGCCAACCAGCAGCAAGTTCAGCAGCTGGATGAGGCGTTGCCTTTGGACGGCAATGTGATAAGGCTGCAGCTATTGGTTCAGAGTCTGGCCCAGTCAGTAGGAGTGAGCATAGACAGTATCACCTTATCCGGACAAACCGACGATGTGGTGTCGGGGGATAAGAGCCTGTTGGACAACCCTTACGGCGCCCAAAGGACACTTCATACTTTATCCGGTTCCGTCTCGGTTGTCGGTAGTTTTGACCAACTGGAAGCATTTTTGGAAAAAATAGAAAACAGCGGCCGGATTATTGATATCGATTCTTTAAATATAACCAGCTCCACCAAAGGCGAGCTTAGTTTGCAGATAGGGGTCAATTCATATTATTTGGCTCCTTAATTAACCGGGATATATCTTAAAAATTTAAAAACAGGTCTTAAATTGAAATGAGTAAGCAAAATATCCAAATTATAATAATGTTGATTTGTTTCGCGGCCGCGGGTCTGGTTTTATATAATGGGTTTTTTAAATCCAACAGCCCGTCTGAGTTAGCGGCCAATGCGGCCGTTGCCCAGTCCGTCCAGACTCCCCAAAGCATTTTACCCTATGGTAACAGCCTGGATTTCAGCGTCTTAACCAGCCGTCCTTTTCAATTTGGACAAGTGCGGTATCAGCAGGTTAGCCCTGGCCAGATTGGAATACCCCCGCAAAACCTGATTCAGGCACCCGCGACAGCTCCTTAGAACTTGTTTAAACCCCTTATTTATGGACCCTCAATTAAAAACCAGTTTGGCGAACTCCGCTTCCCTCGGCTTTGAAAAGTTTCTGGTCGACAATGGTTTTGTTAAAGCTCAGGTAGCCGCGGAAATCCAGGCCATGCAGCAGCAAACCGGCCAGGATTTTGGCCAATTGCTGGTCGCGCAGAAAGCTTTGGAAGAAGAGGATTTGGCCAAAGCCAGAGCCGCTTTCTTTAACATACCTTACGTGGATTTGCGGCAGACGCAAGTCCCGGCTTCGGTGCTTTCCTTAATTCCCCAGGAGTCGGTAAATTTTTACAACTTTGTGCCCTTTGAACTCTCCGGCCGCGGCCTAAAGGTCGCCATTACCGATCCTGCCAACCTTTCGGCCCTGGAGGCTTTGGAATTTTTGGGACAGAAACAGAATTTCCAGGTCCAGCTTTATCTGGCCTCGGAAACTTCCGTGGGCGTAGTCATAGGCAAAAAGCAGAATTTAAAAAAAGTTGTCGGCGAGGCGTTAAAGGATATCCAGACCAAGGAAGACGTGCGCAAGCCGGCGGAGGAGAAAAAAGAAACCAAGTCCGTGGTGCTGGAAGAGGCGCCGATTATCAAGATTGTGGAGGTAATTTTAACCAACGCCATTGAGGCCAACGCTTCCGATATCCATATTGAGCCTTCGGAAAAAGACGTCCGCGTGCGTTACCGCATAGACGGTATCCTGCATACTTCCCTGATGCTGCCCAAAAGCGTTCATCAGGCGATTATGACCAGAATTAAAATTTTGTCCAATCTGAAAATTGATGAATCGCGCCTGCCCCAGGACGGCCGCTTCCATATGGATGTGGGAAAAAAATCCGTTGATTTGCGTGTTTCAATTTTGCCGCTCATCTACGGTGAAAAAATTGTCATGCGTATTCTGGATAAAACCGGCAGCGTGCCGACTTTGGAACAGTTGGGCTTCAGGGGCAGGGCTTTAACCTGGGTTAAGGACAACATTAAAAAAACCCATGGTATTTTTCTTATTACCGGCCCTACCGGCAGCGGTAAGTCAACGACTCTTTACGCCATCCTTTCCATCTTAAATACCACCGCGGTTAATATTGTGACTCTGGAAGACCCTGTGGAATATTTTATTGAAGGCGTCAACCAAAGCCAGATAAATTCCGACATCGGCATGACTTTTGCCGCCGGGCTCCGCAGTATTTTGCGTCAGGACCCCAATATCGTTATGGTCGGTGAAATCCGCGACAAGGAGACCGCCGAACTGGCCGTGCAGGCTGCTCTTACCGGCCACTTGGTTTTTTCCACCCTGCATACCAACAACGCCATAGGTGCCATGGCCAGGCTTATGGATATGGGCGTGGAGGCTTTTTTGCTGGCGGCGTCCGTGAATGTTGTGGCTGCCCAGCGCTTGGTTCGGAAAATTTGTCCTAATTGCGTAAAACCGACGGAACTGACCAAGATTGTGGAAGATGAAATAAGAAAGCAGCTGGTTGGAGTGCCGGATGATTACCTGGAGGGTTTGGACACAAAAAATTTAAAAATTTCAAAAGGCGAAGGCTGCGACAAGTGCGGACATACCGGCTATAAGGGCCGCGAGGGGATTTACGAGGTGCTGCCCTGTACCCCGGAAATCCAGGACCTGGTGCTGGCCCATGCCTCATCCGGTAAAATTTACGAAGAGGCCCGCAAACTCGGGATGATTACCATGAAGCAGGACGGCATACTTAAAATCCTGCGCGGAGAAACAACTATGGATGAAATCATCAGGGTGACAACGGAGTAAGGGAGACAACAATTAACGATTAACAATTTACAATTAACTGTGCCTTTATGTTAATTGTTAATCGTCAATTGTTAATCGTTAAAACACATGGCTTATTTATTCAGACAAAAATTATATTTAAAGGATTTGGCCGGTTTGTCCGCTCCGCCAAAAAAAATCCTCATTTCAGAGCCGGAAAGCTATCTCTCGGCCCTTTACGGCCATTATTTGGAGGCTCATAATTTTGATATTAAGCATTGTCCGCGTTTGGACCAAATAAAAGCGGCACTCGCGAATTTTTCCCCCCACCTGCTTTTGGTTAATGCCGACAGCCGGGGCGTCGAGCATCTGCTGGGAGCTGACTTTAAGTCCGAGTTTCCCCGTTTGCTTGTCGTGACCACGGCTTATAATTTAAACGCCAAAAATCTGGGCCTTCTTATGAACGCCGGAGCGACCGGCCATATTAACCGACAGCTAACCCGTCCGCAGGATGTGGTTGACATAGTCAAAGCGCTCTTAAACAATTGACAATTGGCAATTAACCATTAACCGCCGTTTTACCATGGGGTTAATCGTTAATCGTTAATCGTTAATCGTTAATCGTTAATCGTCCAAATATTATGTACAAAGCCAGTGAACTGGAATTAAATAAACTGCTTTCGGTCATCCTGGAGCGGGACGCTTCGGATTTGCACTTAATGGTCGGCGAACCTCCGGTTATCCGCGTGGACACGGAACTTTTGCGTCTGGATAACTACGAGGTCCTGTCCAACGACAGTGTTAATGATTTGCTCGGCATCCTTCTGACTCCGGAGCAGAAAAAAATGTTCGACCAGGATATGGAGGTTGATTTTTCCTACGCGTTTAAGGACAATATCCGTTTTCGCGTAAATGCCTACAGGCAAAAGGGTGTTTTGGGGGTTGCCTTACGGGTCATTCCAAATCATATCAAAACCATGGAAGAGTTGAATTTGCCGAGCGTGCTGAAACAGTTCATACAAAGGAAGCAGGGCCTGGTGCTGATGGTTGGCCCGACAGGACACGGCAAATCAACGGCTTTGGCTGCTATGGTCAATGAAATAAACCAAACGCGGGCCGAACATATTTTGACCATTGAAGACCCTATTGAATTTGTGTTTACGCCCAATAAATCCATTATTTCCCAAAGGGAGTTGTATCTGGATACGCCAAGTTTTGGCAGCGCCCTGCGGGCGGCGTTGCGGGAGGATATTAACGTGGTGCTGGTAGGGGAGATGCGCGACCTGGAGTCCGTTTCCGCGGCTCTGACAGTGGCGGAAACCGGCCACTTGGTTTTTGCCACCCTCCACACCAACAATGCCGCCCAGACCATAGACCGTATTGTTGATGTTTTTTCCCCGGATCAGCAGCAGCAGATTCGCGCCCAGCTGGCCTCGGTGCTGGTGGGGGTTGTCTCCTTAAGGCTTTTGCCCAAGATAGGCGGCGGAAGGGTTCCGGCTTACGAAATTTTAATGGTCAACCACGCGGTCAGGAATGTTATCCGCGACAACAAAATTTACGAAATCTCCAACATCATCCACACCAGCCTGGAAGAGGGGATGGTGCCGCTGGATAAAATACTGGCCCTTTTGGTCAAGCAGGGACAAGTGGATCTTGACGCGGCGCAGAATTTTGTCGTGGACAAGGAGTACTTTATGTCGTTGATATCGTAAACAAGTTGTAAGTTGGTAAGTTGTAAGTTCTAAGAAGATGTTTAAAAAGTGCTTTGTAGGCGAAATTACAGAATTTTGCGCGGATTGACGGAAACAAATTTTGACGTTTAGCCTAAAGCTAAGCGGAAAAATTTTTTTCGGCAAGGCGCCAAACATTCTGGAATTGCGGCCCAAATGACTTTTTAAACAGCTTCTAAGTTACTTACCAACTTACCAACTTACAACATACAACTTACCAATGAACTTTTCATACAAAGCAAAAAACGCGGAGGGGGCTATCCAAAGCGGGGTGGTGGTAGCCCAGGACGAGGGCAAAGCCGAGCATTTGCTGGCCGAAAACGGCCTGGTTATTATTTCTTTGGCCAAACAGGAAGACAACCCGTTTGAAAAATTCAACCCTTTCGGCAAGTCGGTCAGCAATAAGGACCTGGTGCTTTTTTCGCGACAGTTGGCCACGCTTATTTCCGCCCGCGTCCCAATAATCCAGGCTTTAAAAATACTGGAGGAACAGCTGACTTCCAAGTACCTGCTGTCCATTACCGAAGATTTGGTCACGGCGGTGCAGAACGGCGACAGCCTTTCTTCCGCCATGGCCAGGCACGAAAAAGTTTTCGGCAACGTTTACGTTAATTTGGTTATAGCCGGCGAGGCTTCAGGTTCTTTGGATAAGTCCCTGGTTTATCTGGCGGACCAGCTGGAAAAGGATTACGAACTTAAAGGCAAAGTCAAAAGCGCCATGACCTACCCGATATTCGTACTGGTGGCTTTGGTCGGCATCGCGCTGCTGATGTTTAAGTTCGTTATACCCAATTTAACCTCGGTGCTTATAGAACAAGGCGGCAGCTTACCGCCGGTAACCGTGGCTATTATTGATTTTTCTAATTTTTTTAACCAGTTCTGGTGGCTTTGTTTTATTGGTGTCGCCGGGTTAATTTTGGGCTCCCGTTATTATACTTCCACCGATATAGGCAGACATTATTGGGATTTGCTTAAGATTAAATTTCCCATCATCGGCGATATTTTCATTAAAATTTACCTGTCGCGGTTTGCCAGGAATTTATCCACGCTGATACTCGGAGGCATTCCCATTATTAAAGCCCTGCAGATTGTGGCGGAGATTATTAATAATGTGATTTACCGGGATATCATTTTAAGCTGTATAGCCCAAGTCCAGGCCGGCAAAAGCATCAGCGAAGGTTTGTCCGGACACCCGGAATTTCCCGGAATTGTCACCCAAATGGTTAAAGTCGGGGAGCAGACCGCCCAGCTCGATATCATTATGGCCAAGCTGGCCTCTTTTTACGAAAAAGAAGTGGACGCCAAAGTCTCCACGATGACTACTCTGCTTGAGCCTATTATTATGGTGGTATTGGGTATAGGCGTGGGTATTCTGGTGGCCGGCATTCTGCTGCCTATTTACAATTTGGCCAGTACGAGCGGATAGGATGGGTAGATTATCCTTAATCCTTAACGGGAACCACGCTTATTAAAGATTAAGGATTAAGGATAACCCCCTTGTGCATAACTTTTCTCACTTAAATTTAGGGAAATGTTATGATGTTATTAATAAACAATAAAATATCAAATTATGAGAAACAAAAATAAATCCAACTTCGCTAAAACCACCGCTGAAAATGCCGGTTTTACTTTAATTGAATTGTTGGTAGTTATAGCCATTATCGGTCTTTTGGCTTCCGTGGTATTGGTCGCTTTAAACGGCGCTCGAGCCAAAGCCAGGGACGCAAAAAGAATCTCGGATATAACCCAAATGTCTTCGGCCATGGAGTTGTATTTTAACGACAACAACACCTACCCCACATCATCGGCCAGTGGTATACCGCTTAATCTTTTAACGACTTCTCCTGCCATGGTCCCGACATATATTGGCAAAATGCCTTCAGCTCCGACTCCTGCTGATGGTAACTGTTCGGCCAGCACTGCGAATCCTCCAGTTTCAGGAGGTAACGCTTATGATTTCCTAGCTAACAGTGCAGCCAACGGACCCGCTACGGCAGGTTATTACATTACTTTCTGTCTTGGAAATACAACCGGTTCTTATCCGCCCGGCCCCCATACCCTTACTCAATCCGGAATTCAGTAGTAATAACGTTGGTGATTGTGCATAACTTTCCTTGCTTAAATTTAGGGGAATGTTATAATATTATTAATAATAAAATATCAAATTAAAGGTATTTTTAATATATCTTTAATTCTATTTTAATCAAGGATCGGGGGTGAAAAAATTGAGAAACAAAAATAAATCCAACTTCGCTAAAACCACCGCTGAAAATGCCGGTTTTACTTTAATTGAATTGTTGGTAGTTATAGCCATTATCGGTCTTTTGGCTTCCGTGGTATTGCTGGCCTTAAACGGCGCTCGAGCCAAAGCCAGGGACGCAAAAAGAATCTCGGATATGACCCAAATGTCTTCGGCCATGGAGTTGTATTTTAACGACCAGACCAGCTATCCGACGGCATCGTCCAACGTGCAGCTTAATAGCCTGACATCAGTGGTAGCGATGGCCCCGACATACATTGGCCAATTACCAATCGCCCCGACTCCGGCTGACGGTAACTGTTCAAGCACAGCCAATACCCCCGGAGCTAATGGTTATGAGTTTATAGCCAACAGTGCCGTTGGTGGAGGCCAAACGGCAGGTTATGCCATTACTTTCTGTCTTGGAAATTCAACTGGTTCTTACGCACCCGGTCCCCACACACTTACCCAATCCGGAATTCAGTAATCATAACGCAGTGTAAAAAGTTTACATCCCCGCCCTTTAAAAAGGCGGGGATGTAATTTAAGAAAATCCTCCTCAAAGTCCATTTCACAAGATTTTGAAATTTCATCACAAAAGCAATTTATTAAACAGGCTCTAAGGCTTAAAATTGTTACAGTGGATTTAAAGCTACCAAAAAAAACCAAAAACATTTTAAGCAGCCTGGCAGTGGCTGCTGTTTTTTTACTTGCCATAATCCTTGGCATCAGCCGGGGACAAACAGAAGCTCAGGCCCAAATTGTGGTTCAAACGGCGCAAAATACCGGACGCGCCCTGCAATTTTTTTACCAGGACCAAAACCGCTACCCCACAGTTTCGGAATTCGGCGACCAGAATACAATGTTGAATTATTTAAGCTCTTTTCCTCTGCCTGATTTTGTTTCCAAAAATTGCAGCCAGAGTTTTGTTTACAAACAAATCGGCGACCAGAGCTTCCAGCTGGATTTTTGCCTGCCCACACCCGCCTCAACTTACCAGGCCGGCTGGAACGTAATGAACGGCAGTCCCGCAGTGAATGTAAATGGCGGATAGCAATCATTCCGGCATTTTATGTATCGCATAACGCGGATAAATACGGATTTGAAACAGATGAGCGCGGACGACGATGCGCCCTGTCCGTGTTTATCTGTTTGTCCGCCCCGCGCGTCAGTTTTCAAAAATTTGCCCCTTGTTTTTAAAATGAGTTCCGGTTATTTTATAAATATAGCCTATTATGAACCTCAGTCTGCCGCGCCTGCCATACTCCCGGGATAAGTTATTCGGATTTTTGTTTTTAATAGTCCTGATAATCCCCCTGGCTTTCAGCGAATTTAATTACGAAAGCTTTGAAATTATAAAATACGCCCTCCTGTTTATTTTTACCGGCTTGGCTTTGGCTTTTGGGTTGGCGGCCAATAAGCAACAGGAGGATAAAGCCGTACGAGGGCCCAAAGCTTTGTTTTATTGCCTGGCTTTATTTTGGCTGTGGGCGCTTTTATCCAGCCTTTTGGCCTGGGACAAAAATTACAGCTTCTTTGGTTTCTACGCCAGGTTTACCAACGGGTTTTTGTTTTACACGCTTTGGTCAATCTTGCTGGCTCTTTTTTGCCTGCTCGGCCTGGATAAAATAAAAGCCCTGCTGAAGACACTGATATTTACTTCCGGCCTGGTGGCTTTGTGGGGACTTTTGCAAAGCGTGGGTTTTGGTTTTTACCTCGGGTTTACCACGGATTTTTTTAACCGCGCGGCCCCCAGTTTTTTGGGCAATCCGGATTTTTCCAGCATGTTCGTGGCGGCGCTCCTGCCTTTGACGCTGGCATTTTTATACCAAAGTTGTTCGCTGAAGTCCAGGGTTTACTACGGCGTAAGCGTGGCGCTGCAGTTATGGAGTTTGGCTATTTTTGCCAGCCGCGGAGCCTTGCTGGGTTTGGCCGCCGGCCTGTTGGTGGCCGTAGTTTTGACTTTAATTTTTAGCAAAGGCTCCCGCAAGTTTTTAATTTTAATCGTTTTAACACTGCTCTTAAGCTTATGGTTTGGAAGCGAGTTTTTAAATTTCGCGCGGCCCAATGCCGTGGCCACGACAGCCTCTTTTAATAATGATCCAAATATCAGCAACCGTCTCGGCGTCTGGAAGCTTTCCCTCGGCAGCGTAAAAAAACGACCCGTGTTTGGGGTTGGTTTGGGAAATTTTGAATTGATGTTTGAACACGACCGTAAGTCTCCCATTGTAGCCAGCGGATTTTTTGACGATGCCCACAATTTGCCGCTTGAGTTGGCGGTCACCGGCGGCCTGCCGTTCCTGCTTTTATTTTTGGGGCTTATTGCCTTGGCGGTAATAAGCGCCTTGAAGCAGCTGGCCGCTGAATATAATCCCTTGAATATCGCCCTGGTGGCATCCATAGCCGCCTGGCTGGTGGGCAGTTTGTTTAATCCTGTTGCCATTCCCTGCTATATGGCAGTGGCGCTTTTGGTCAGTGCCTGTTTTTCCAATCGGGCAAACTTGCCCTCATGGGTTAGCGGAAACGGAGTGTTTAAAAAAATAATTCTGGTTTTGGGTTTGGTTTTCGCGGTTTATGGAGCCGTGTTTATAACTGCCGAAACTTTATTTTATTCCGGAACCCAGGCTTATGATGCCCATAATTATTTAACAGCCTATAAGGAAATTACCGTAGCTGAACGGCTTAATCCGACAAACAGGCTTTATTATGTCTATCGCGCCGGCAGCGCTATTCGCGCCGGTCTGCCACCCGCCCAAATACAGGCGCTGTTGGCCGCCGCGGACAAGCTTAACCCCGGGCGCGCCGACAGTTACATACAGGACGCCAGTTTGTATTATCTGCTTTTATATCAAACCCAAAGCCTTTCCTATGGCGGTCCGATTATTTCCAATATGCGGAAAGCCATAAGTCTGGATCCTTTTTCCGTGGACAATTATTCTTTAATGGCTCAGTACCAGCTGGTTTTGCGCCAGCTTCCCGCGGCCGAGGCTTCCATCCAGACATCTTTAAGCCTGAATCCGCAGTCCTATGATTCCTGGATATTGCTGGCGAAAATTTACCAGCTTGACGATAATAAAACCCAGGTGATAGCGGCTTTAAACCAAGCCTTAAAAATTGAGCCGACTAATTTGGAACTGATTAAAGTAATCGGGCTGGCAGCGCGGGAGCCTGATATTCGGACCCTGCCGCTTGGTTTAAATTTTAACCTGGGATATTTAAGTTAAGCATTTATCCTCTAAATGACCGCTCTGCTTTTAATTTTAAGTTTTATTTTCGGCAGCGTAATCGGCAGTTTTTTGAACGTGGTTATTTTACGTCTGCCCCGCGGCCAATCTTTAGGCGGCCGGTCCGGCTGCCCGCGCTGCGGCCGCGGTCTTTTGCCCTGGGAATTGGTGCCGCTGCTGAGCTTTTTGTTTTTGCGGGGTAAGTGCTCCTCCTGCGGCAAAAAAATTTCCCCCCGTTATTTTTTTATTGAATTTGTTACCGGACTTTTGTTTGTCTTAATCTGTCTTTACGCGCCGCCGGTTAATATTTTTTCCTCCCTGTTGCTGCTTAAACTCTGGCTGGCCGCCGCTGTTTTGGTGGTGGTCTTTGTCATTGATCTGGAACACTACCTGATTTTAGACCGGGTAATTTTTCCGGGTTCAGTCTTAATGCTGCTGATCAATGTATTTTTGACTGCCGCCTCCGGCCGGCATCTGCTTTCTTTGGCAGGTTTTTTTGTCTCCGGCCTGGCAGGAGCCATGTCCGTAACCGTACCATTTTTTCTGCTGTGGTATTTTTCCCGGGGAACATGGCTGGGGTTTGGCGACGTCAAATTGGCTGTTTTTTTGGGGCTTGTTTTGGGCTGGCCGCAGTCCCTGGTAGGCTTGATGCTGGCTGTTTTTCTGGGAGGGACAGTTTCGCTGCTGCTGCTTTGTTTCAGCGGCAAAAACTTAAAAAGCCAGGTTCCTTTCGGCACTTTTTTATCCTTAGGCGCGCTTTTGGCTGTCTTTTACGGCCCGCAGCTTCTGCGCTGGTATTTGGCGATTTTGGGCATTTAAAGCTATAATATAATCAGCTATGGTAATTATTTGATGAAATAAAATGCAAAAAGTTCTGTTGGGCTTAAATCTAAAATCTAAAATTTTAAATCTTAAATTCAATAAAGGCTTTACCCTGATTGAACTGATGGTGGTTACCAGTATTATGGCTATTTTGGCCACTGTGCTGGTCATTAACCTAAACGGTGAGCGTGCCAACAGGGATATCCAAATAGCCGAAAATCAGCTGGTTAGCAATATACGGCTGGTGCAAAGCGAATCATTATCCGAACGGGAATTGGCCGCCGGCCAGTCCGTGCAGTACTATTTTTTGAAGTTTGATTTGTCCAAGCCCACGCAGTACACCATACAAGCGGTTTATAATGTCAGCAGCAGCCCCAAGCTTCAGGATTTGCAAACCATCCTGCTTCCTCCGGGTATCCGGCTGGCAAGCGGCACCCCTATAACTATTACCCGTCCAATTACTCCGGCCACGCAAAGCGTTGTCAGCCCTTCGGGGTGCGCCTTAATAGGTTTTGTCGCGCCTTTTGCCAAAACTTTACTGGACACTGCTTGCTCCATAGCCAACGCTCCGAATATCAACATGAATGATGATTACTGGAATCTGATTAACTTTGTAACCAACACCCCATGTATTTCCACCAGCCCTTTAAACCCTCCCGCCTGTAACGTCAGCTCCGATTCCAGTATGTCCATAACACTGACCAACAGCTCCGACACTGTCGCTAAAACGGTAACCATAAACGGCATAAGCGGTTCCGTAAGTTTTAATTAGCGCGGGACTTAAGCGTTTTAGCCGTAAAAATTTAAATTAAGGCTTAAAACCACAGAGGCTTACCCGCCAACGTCGTTATTTTTTTCCGGTTTTGCCCGGCGCGGGTCCGACTAGGCTCCGTAAAATCCAAAAAAAACCTAAACGCCTTTGGCATCGGGCATTGCCCGGGCCGGATGGTATAGTTATCGGACAAGCGCGTAAGTCCTATCAATGTTCCCATTATGAAGCTTTATTTACACAAAACTTCCGCCGGACAAACTTTAATAGAAACTTTAGCCGGTTTGTTTATTTTAGTTATGGGCGTCAGCGCTTCGGTCAGCCTGGCGGTTTATGCCTTTGCCTCTTCCACCAATATCACAAAACAAATAATCGCCGTCGGTTTGGCCCGCGAAGGCGAGGAGGCGGTCAGAAATATGCGGGATACCAACTGGCTGAATGATACTTTGGTAGCCAACGGCTGTTACAGTTATTCCTCCTCTTCGCCTGACAGCGCGTCCTGCTATGAAAATTGGCTGGGGAAAAGCGGCGGCCATAATTTGTTTTGCCTTGCTCCAAGTAACGGCGGTTCTTGCAATGGCAAGCTTGCTTCCAATACGTACACTTTGGATATCGGCGCTTCCAGCGGTAACGTCGGGGCTTTGTGGAACTTGCAGCCATCCACCCACTATGGCATGGTCTTGGACCAGGGCAACTCTCTGGGCGAGGGTTTTTACGAGCAGGATGGCAATACCGACTGCGGCAAAGGCTCAAACCCTTCTGATTATTGCCGGAAAATAATCATCACCAACGATACCACGGATTCGCCTTACAATACAGACCCCAACCTGTCCATGCTGAAAGTCCAGTCCGAGGTTTGGTGGATAGATAAAAAATGCCCCCGCGCGGTTGATTTTTCTTCAGCATCAGTAACCTGCCGCCTGGAACTGGACAGCTATCTTACCAACTGGAAAAATTATTAGAATTATGAACCAAGAACCAAAAATCAAGAATCAGAACAACCGGGCTGGGTTTACCCTGGTGGAAATTTTGGTCGCGACGACAATTTTTGTGATTGTGGCCGCGTCCCTGCTTTCTTTGTTTAACTATATTTTAAAAATCAACCGCCGCACCGAAGCCTTAAGCCAGGCCTCGCAGGGGGCCAGGGATTTTGTGGAATTTTTGGTCAAGGAAATCCGCAACGGCCAGATTGATTATTATATCAATGACGGAACCACCCCAACCTACAAAAGCCCCATCACTCCAAGTTCTCCCTGCTCGGTTCCCCAAACAACGGGCGGCAATCCCGTGCCCACTCCCACTCCTTCCACCTATTACTCTCAGGATAATAAGCTCGGTATAATTAACACCGACGGAGTAGAGGAATGTTTTTATTTCGGCGACAATAACGGCGTTTATGTTGACGCCGGTAACGCCGGCGCTCCTGTAAAATTTACCGCGCCTTCCGGCAGTAAATATACCCTGGTTCTGCAAAAAAACGGCGTCACAAATAGTTTAATCCCCAATCCCTATGTAATTTTAAATCCGCCCAACTTTCGGATTGATCAGTTGATGTTTTTAATCCGGCCTTTGTGCGATCCTTACGCTCCTTCCTGTAAGGATTACGGAAATAATTATCCGCAAATCCAGCCCTCGGTAGTCATTATCATCCGCTTTACCGTACAACTACCCACTGGGGAAACAACCTCAATTTATTATCAGACTTCGGTTTCTTCCAATAAATATGATATACCATAGTAAAACAGCAGACAACAAAAAACAAACAGCAGACAGCAGACAGGCGGGCGTGACTTTGCTGCTGGCCATTTTGCTGCTGTCTTTTATTTTAGCCATCAGCTTTAGCCTGGCCAGCATTTTATTTATTGAAATCCGGACTTCGGGTGACTTAACCAGAAGCGAGGCCGCCCTTTACGCTTCCACCGGAGTCAGCGAGCAGGCCCTGTTTAACTTAAAAAGGCAGGTCAGCTGCGGCAATAATTGTTATGTCGCCCAGTTTAACAACAACGTCAGTTTAAACGGCGTTCCGGTTACCAGTACTACCTCCACTCCTATTTTTCAGGCTAAGGTGTTTCCCGGCAGCAGCTTCAGTCAGCAGCCCGATATCTATAATTTTTGCGTAGGCAGCAGCGGCAGCGGCTGCGGCTACAGTAAAATCACCGTTACTTATTTATCTACCGGCAATACCGATCCGCTGACTGCCTGGCTCTGCCAGTTTAATCCTGCTTATCCTGTTGCCACCAGCAGTCCGGGTGGTAATTATTACAGCACGCCGCCTTGTTCTTCCACCGATCAAAATCAAGGCTACTCCAGCAGCTATTGGCAGCTTGACCCGGGTCTGGTCGGCGTCCAAATAACCCAAACTAACAACAACCCCTACAGCTGGAACCTGGACCCCGCCCAGCAACAGGAGCTGATACTTTACACCCAAAGCGCAAACCCCATTTATGTCTCAATAGAAGCTTTCGGCAGCGCCTTGGGCACTCCCGAAGGCTTGCCTTTGCAGGGAAAAACTTCGGTAACTGTTGATGTTATCAATGGCGATGTCGGCCGCAAAGTCCAGGTGTTGGTGCCGCAATAACTCGCCAGATTATAAAATCCCCTTGAAGACAGCCTTCAACGGGATTTTATAATAAATATACAAAAACCGATTATTGCTTTGGAATTTCTAGCGTTTGTCCGGGCTGGAGGTCAAAAGGACTTTTTAAATTGTTCAAGTCCGCCAGGGTGCTCCAGTCAATGTTGAATTTTTGGCTTATATCAAATAAAGTATCGCCTTTTTGAACGGTGTAGGTTGTAAATTGGGCTGTGTTTCCGCCATTTTGCTGTCTGATATCGCTTGCCCCAAGAACTTGCGGCTGCCCATCGCTTATTTGTGGCGAATTTTTGTTTTTTACCACCAGCCTAATGGCGTTAAAGGTTAAAATTAAGGCCAGGACAAGGCATAGTGTAGCGGAAAGTTTGAGTATTTGGTTTTGAGAGTAGCCTCTGCCTACGCCAAGTTTAAGGCGGGGTGAAAGTTCAAATTTTTTATTGCTGAAAGCCATGATAACAAATTTCAGACGGCGACTTTTTAAAATAAATTAAATCCGCATTAATTTTAACATATTTTTTAAAACTAATCTGTGGATAAGCCTTGGAAGTCTCATGGAGATAAAACTTCAGCGGAGAAGTGGCCTAAGCAAGCTAAAAATAGTATAATTAATTCAAGTATATGGATAAAAAACAGGCAATAAAACGAATAGAAAAACTGCGGCGGCAAATCGAAGACTTGCGCTACCGCTACCATGTCCTGGACGACCCTAAAGTTACGGATGATGTATACGATTCCCTGTCCCGGGAGTTAAAAAAACTGGAAGAAGTTTACCCGGAATTTAAAGATCCTTTCTCGCCCACCAATCGCGTGGCCGGTAAACCGCTGGATAAGTTTGTCAAAGTCCGGCACAACGTCCGAATGTTGTCTTTAAATGACTCCTTTAGTCAGGAAGAATTGGGTCTGTGGGAAAAGCGGATACAAAAGCTGGCGCTGGGCAGGAATTTGGAATATTTTTGCGAACTTAAACTGGACGGGCTGGCCATATCCCTGATTTATAAAAACGGGCTATTCTCCGCCGGCGCCACCCGCGGCGACGGTTTTATTGGAGAAGACATTACCCAGAACCTAAAAACCATCCGGTCCATCCCTTTAAAATTGCGCGCCCCTTTTCCCGAATATTTGGAGGTCAGGGGTGAAGCCGTTATGAGTAAAAAAGTTTGGGCTGAGCTGAACGCTAAACAGGAAAAAGAACGCAAGCCTTTGTTCGCCAACACCAGGAACGCGGCCGCGGGGAGCTTGCGGCAGCTGGATCCGCAATTAACCGCCCGGCGCAACCTGGATTTTTTCGCCTATGATATTACCGGGATCCGGTGGTTGCCTGCGGAAGCCGCGCCGGCCGGCCTGCCGCTTGAAACCCATTTTGCCAAGCATCAATTGTTGCGCGATTTGGGGTTTAAGGTGGATTTCCACGAAGCTGTCTGTAAAAATTTATCCGAGGTTGAAAAATTCGTGGACAAGATAGAAAAATTGCGCCCGGATTTTTTGTTTGGCACGGACGGCGTTGTTGTCTCAGTTGACAATTTGGATATCCAGCGGCTGCTCGGCGTGGTCGGCAAGGCGCCGCGCTACATGATTGCCTATAAATATCCGGCGGAAAAAGCCACTACAATCATCACGGACATAAAATTCAATGTAGGCCGGACCGGCGTGCTGACGCCGCTCGCTGTGTTTGAACCCACGGTTGTGGCGGGAAGCAAAATCAGCAAAGCCACTTTGCACAATATGGACCAAATTAACCGGCTGGATATCAGGGTAGGGGACACCGTCGTTATTCAAAAAGCCGGCGACGTGATTCCGGAAGTAGTTGAGGTTTTGCCAAAGCTGAGGAATGGCAAAGAAAAAAAAGTCAGCGTACCTGCCAAGTGTCCGGTTTGCGGTTATGCGGTGGAAAAAAAATCCACGGCTGCCAAAAATGAATCATCCGTAGCTTATTACTGCAGCAATCCAAAATGCCCGGCCAAAAACCGCCGCGGCATGCAGCATTTTGTCAGCGTGCTGGACATTTACGAAATCGGCCCGAAAATTTTGGACCGGTTGCAGGAAGAGGGCTTGATTTCCGATGCGGCAGATTTATTCTTGTTGAAAAAATCAGATCTTGAAGGTTTGGAAAGATTTGGCGAAAAGAGCGCGGAGAATATTATCCGTTCGATTGATGAGCATCGGAAAGTCTCTTTATCCAGATTCATCTACGCGCTCGGGATTTTGCATGTTGGCGAGCAGACAGCCGAAGATTTGGCCCAAAGCTTCGGTAGTTTGGAAAAGCTATTGGAGGCTTCATCTGACGATATTAATAATATAGAAAACATCGGGCCCGTGGTCAGTCAAAGCGTTTACGGTTATTTTCGCGCTAAAGAAAATTTAAAATACATTAAATCCCTGCAAAATAACGGCGTGGTTGTGGAAAATTTCATCCGCCCGGTCGGCGGATCAAATTTAAAATTGGCTGGGAAAACATTCGTAATTACAGGCGCGCTTGAGTCCATGAGCCGCGATGAAGCCAAAGCTAAAATAAAATCTTTGGGCGGCAAAACATCGGAATCTGTTTCCAGACTTACTTCTTATGTTGTGGCTGGTTCCGAAGCAGGAAGTAAAAAAGCAAAAGCGGAAAAATTGGGAATGGAAATTTTGGATGAAAAAGGGTTTTTGAAATTAATAAAATAACTTTCATGCTGATTAAAGTATTGCAATGGAATATTTTATATTCAGAAAAAGCCGAGGAAATTCCTAAGGCTTTAAAAAAGATTGACGCTGATATTACATGCTTACAAAAAATTACTACCCGTTCATTGTTTTTCAAACAGGTTCTAACAATACAGTAAAATTTATTCGCGGGCGTAAGAGCGGGAGAAATTAAACAGCTTGCTGTTTAATTTCCGGGTCGAAGGAGTCTTAGTACAGGTTCAATACCGCGGAGCTCCGCTCCGAAAAGATAGCCGCTCCCGCGTTAATACCTCGTCATCTCTCCCGCGGGGAACCTTTATTATTGGCTCCCACGACTGGATTTATAAAATTGGTTTTAGATAATATTATGAAAACAACCAATCCGAATTTGGAACAAGAGGAAAATATAGATGCTGATGAAGACTTGGGCCTTGGCGATAAGGTTATCCAGGAAAACCGCACCAGGTTTTTAAACCGGGACGGCAGTTTTAACGTCCACAGGAAAGGTGTGCTGGACAGCGGCAACTTTAGCCCGTACCATGCCGTGCTTAACGCTTCCTGGTGGCGGTTTAACTGGGGTATTTTAGCCTACTATTTAGTGGCGAATTTTATTTTTACCTTTTTATATATGCTGGCCGGACCCTATGCTTTTCCGGACATAGCGACCCTTAACGCGCATCAGCGTTTTGGGCAGCTGTTTTTTTACAGCGTCCAGGTAATTACTACTTTAGGCACCAGCCCTTTGCATCCTGCCAATACTTTCGCCGATGTGGTTTTGGCGGTGGAGGCTATGGTGGGCATGCTGGGTTTTGCCGTTGGCGCCAGTTTATTTTTTGCCCGTTTCAGCAATCCGGCCACCAAAATTTTGTTCAGCGAAAAAGCGGTTATTGCCCCTTACGATAGTATTACTGCTTTTATGGCACGCATAATAAATGGGCGCAGCAACGAATTGGTCGAAGTTAACGCGACTGTGACCGTGTCCATGACCGTCAGCGGCCAACGCGAATTTCATCAGCTGTCGCTTGAGCGGGAGAAAGTACTGGTGTTCCCTCTTAATTGGACCATTGTCCATCCCATAACCCAAAGCAGCCCGCTTTACGGGAAAAGCGTTGACGACTTAAAGAAAACGCAGGCCGAGTTTATAATCAGCATTACGGCCAAAGATCAGGAACTTTCCAAAACGGTTTACGCCCGCTCTTCTTACACGGCCGACGAAGTGGAAAGCGGCGTAAGATTTTCCAATATTATAGAGCGGGATGAACAGGGGACGGTTGTTGTTGATCCAAAGAGGATCGGGGAAATAGAAAAAGTTTGATCCGTAAAGGAATCAACAAAGGCAACCTTCGTGCCACACCAGGGCTGCCCTTGTAATGTTATGCTCACGGAAAAAATTAAAACCTGGTATGGAAAATACGAACGGCCTGTTTCCTCGCTGTCGTTAATCGGCGGATTTGTGTTTGACGCGATTACGCTTAAGCGCGTGGATTTATTCTGGGAAAATTTTTGGGTAATCGCGCGTTTGGCAATTGTCGGAACATGCATCGTCCTGGTGCATGCTATGGAAAAAAGCGAAGGCGATGTTGTAGTAGGCGGCAGGGACGGCGGCTTTCGCACATATTCGGAAAAAACACTCGGCCTTACTCCCGGACATTGGCGCGTCAATGTCCTAACTACCCGCGGCCAGGTTATTGGTAGCGTGCGTTTTAACCTGGTTATGGCTACAGCGTTGCCTAAAGTGACGCAAAAAATAAATGAGTAGCCATAGTGTCAAGGGTGACCCTTGACACTATGGCTAATAAAAGAAAAGCGGGCCGGCGACAACATCAGTTTTCTGATGCGCGCGGCCCGCGGTGTGCTGGGTCATTGTGTCGCTCCCTAGTTAAAGGAGCCAATAGCGTCGGCTTCGTCTTCGTAGACTTCGAAAACGTTGTACAGCTTGGTTATTTGAAGAAGATCTTTAACCCTCTTGTTTAGAGCGAGTAACTTTAATCCCGCGCCTTGGTTGGCCAGTATACTGAAGCCGGAAATCATTTCCTGAATTCCTGACGAATCCACGTAGGTAGTTTCTGCCAGGTTGAGAATTACTTTTTGTTTACCTTTAGAAACTAAATCGCGGATCGTCTCGCGCAAGCTTCCCGCTCCTTCTCCGAGTGTAATTCTACCGGCGCTATCAATGATGGTAACTTCGCTAACTTCCCTTATTGTGATTCTGACCGACATTGCGGCCTCCTTTAATCCCGCGCCTCTGGCACAGGATAACCAGAGGTTAGCAAATCAGAGAGAGAGAGTCAAATAAAACCCTGCGTCATTCCGGAATTTTTGCCAGAGGATAGGTAGGCCAAAAATGTCCGGAATCCACCCGAGGAAAACGCTAAGTTCCGGATCCCGGGTCTCGGACGCGCTCGCCCGGGATGGCACATCTAGCGTGACTGTGGTTATCGTGTGGATTGGTTGTGTTTAAGTGGAAAGTAAACCCTTATAAATAAGCCATAATATATTATTCCAATTTTTGGCTTTTTCCCTTGACAGTCTAGACTAATTTGTATAAAATATTTAAACGGTAAACAAAGGGTAAAAAACTATGGTAATCCAAACATTATTAATCAACCAAAAGCGGTTTATGTAAACGGCCAATTTAGATTGTGCCCAGCATAGCCGCGAAAGCGGTTTTTTTATTCACCCTAATCAATTTTTACAGAGAATAATCCGCCGTAGCTTTAGCGAAGGCGGATGTCACAAAATCAAAAATCAATATATCTATTTATATACTGCTCACAGATCTCAGCATTCCTTCTTTCTTAGGGAATACAGGCTCGTAGACGCTGCCGGGCAGTAGACAAATGGATGTATTCCTAGAAGGACGAGCGGATAGCAATTTAAAAATTGAATAGAGATTACCACTTTACCAAGTAGTGGTAATCTTGGGTAGATCCATCTTAATAAAATAAGATGGACATTGTAATAATTGTAAGTAAAATCATCCTTTGGACTTAATTTAGGATTTTATCCTGAGCGAAGTCTAAGGATCTGATTTTGAACATTGTATCCAAATCACAATTTGTTGATCAAACAGTAGCGAGTAGCGAGTTGGAAGTTTCGGGTGGAGACACTCATTACAAATAACACGCAACTCTAAACTAGTTTGGTCGTCACAAATTGCTAGTCAATAATAAACCGCGGATCGCGCGTCTGTTTTTTTAAGACAGATGACAATTCGCGGATAGAATTAAAATAGATAAGGGTATACGGTGGATGCCTAGGTAATATGAGCCGATGAAGGACGTTGTAGCCTGACGAAAAGCCTCGGGGAGCTGGCAAACAAGCTTTGATCCGGGGGTGTCCGAATGGGGAAACCCACGCGCTGGAAGAGCGCGTGCTGTGCCGCCGTGGGGCGGTATATGCGGGAACCGTGCGAAGTGAAACATCTCAGTAGCACGTGGAAAATAAATCAATTCGTACGCGAGTACGAAAGAGATTCCGTTAGTAGTGGCGAGCGAACGCGGAAGTATATTATTAGTGATTAGTGGATAGTGAATAGCGGTTAGTTACTAAACGCTAATTCGCTAAACGCTAATCTCTAAATAATTAGCCCAAACCATTTTAGTGTTTTCAAAGTCGCAAGACGGAGAATTAAAGATTACAGTCGTTGCTAAGATGGCGTTATAAGTGGAAGTCATTGCCCCTCTGTAAAGGGGCTGGGAATTATGTTTGCTGTTTAGCAGAACACGCCTGGAACGGCGGACCAAAGAGGGTGATAGTCCCGTATCGCGAAAAACCATGCAATTTCCTGAACTTTAAACTTGAGTACGACCAGACACGAGAAATCTGGTCGGAAATCGGGTCGACTAAGATCCAAGGCTAAATACTCATATTGACCGATAGTGAACAAGTACCGTGAGGGAAAGGTGAAAAGCACCCCGGAAGGGGAATGAAATAGTATCTGAAACCGTATACTTACAAGGAGTGGAAGCTCTGACTGCTTCGCAGTTAGGAATGTCAAATATCAAATTACAAATTTCAAAAGGGCTGCAGCTTGCAAGTTCATTTGACATTTGAAATTTTTAATTTGAAATTCTCATCTGCGAAGCAGTGAGTAACCGCGTGCCTATTGAAGAATGATCCAACGAGTTAATCTTGTGCGGCTTACTTAAGTCTTATCAAAGACGAAAGTGCAGTGAAAGCGAGGATGAATAGTCCGTAATAGGATGAGAATTATGAAGTATGAGTTAAGAATTATGGGACTGCATTCGCAGTATTCCTAATTCATAATTCCATATTCATAATTCTATTCCTATATGTCGCATGAGTTAGACCCGAAACCCGCGTGAGCTACGCATGGCCAGGATGAACGTTATGTAAAAGTAACGGGAGGTCCGGACCCACTATTGCTGCAAAAATAGGGGATGAGCTGTGCGTAGGGGAGAAATTCCAATCGAACCGGGTGATAGCTGGTTCTCCTCGAAATAGCTTTAGGGCTAGCGTCAGATGTTCCCTTAAGAGGTAAAGCACTGAATGGAAACCTGCTGCGCAAGCGGTAGGCTCCAACCAAACTCTGAATTCTTAAGGTCAAGAATCTGGCAGTCAGTCTGTGGGGGCTAAGCTCCACCAGACAAATGGAGAAGAATCCACACCACCGTCTAAGGCCCCCAAATCCTAGCTATAGTGTAAAGGATGTGGGATTGCCCATACAACCAGGAGGTTGGCTTAGAAGCAGCCATCCTTTAAAGAAAGCGTAACAGCTCACTGGTCAAGCGATCCTGCGCCGACAATATATAGGGGCTAAGCTAGGTGCCGAAGACGTGGACTTGTGCGAAGCACAAGTATCTTTTATCTTTAATCCTTTATCTTTTACCGCTGCAGCTCCGCAGTTGGTCAAGGATAAATGATAAAGGATCAAGGATGCTTGTGCTTCGCACAAGTGGTAGAGGAGTGTTGTACACAGGTTGAAGCGGTATGCGTAAGCGGCCGTGGACAGTGTACAAGTAAGAATGTTGGAATAAGTAATATATATAGAGGTGAGAATCCTCTTCGCCGAATATCCAAGGTTTCCAGGGCAACGATCGTCGTCCCTGGGTTAGTCGATCCTAAGAGTGGGCCCCAAGGGGTCCATCCGATGGAAAATACGGTTGATATTCCGTAACCACTTTATAATTATCTTAGGCGGGACGCATCATGATAACACTGGCGTAATCTGACTATTTGCGTTGTCTTATTCGTAGGGTGAAATTCCAGGCAAATCCGGAATTTCTTTTTCGGGCTTTACTGCCTCGCGAGAGATGTAAAGTCCGGTTACAATCTCGAAAATAAGAAGAAACCTGGCAACGGGAATTAGTGTGAATCAAGGTGTCAAGAAAAGCGTCGAAGTCACGTTATAAAGTGTCCGTACCGTAAACCGACACAGGTGGATGGGGAGAGAATCCCAAGGCGTCCGGAACAATGTTCGTTAAGGAACTCGGCAAAAAAGCAGGTGTACCTTCGGTATATACCTTGACCTTTTTATATGCTGGGTAATGAAAAAAATTTTAGAGTTTGCCATAAAGACTCCTAGAAAAGATACGGCCCGTTAAAGGCATACCCGTTCTGAGTAAAGAGATAAGCCGCGAGGCAAAGTGAGAATGTAATCACTCTTTATGGTGAAAGTTTTGATTGTTTGATTTAAACAATCGCATCGGTAGCTCAAGGGCAGAGCGGCGGTCTCTTAAGCCGTGTCAGTATGGGTTCAACTCCCATCCGATGCACCAGTTCGGAGTAGATGAAAAAATAGTCTTGTCGGCAACAGACCATTGTTGCCTTCTCGACTAGGCGTCCTAGGACCCGTCAACTCCGTACCAAAGGAGGGATAAGTGTGTTATAAATCGGACGGATTAACCTCACGTTTGATTGAATTGTTGCGGCTCGAACCCGCGATGAGTACCACACACCCTCCTTTGGAAAATCTTAACCCTGATTTTTTAAACAGTTTGATATTTGCTGTCTCAAATATCTTCATTACCCAGCATATAAATTAGGCCCGCAGCGAAAGATCTCCTCCGACTGTTTACCAAAAACTTAGGTCCGTGCTAAAGCGCAAGCTGATGTATACGGGCTGATGCCTGGCCAGTGTCAGAAGGTTAAACCGGGTGGCGCAAGCCGCTCGGCCAAGCCCTGATGAACGCCGGCAGTAACTATGAACATGTTGTAGTTATAAAATTTGGCTATTTGCGGGAATAACTGTGCACGCGTGGACAACGACGTGCTTAAAACTTGTAATACTCGTCTGAAATATGACAGTAAAAATTTACAAGATACAGTCAATCCGCAGGGAAGATTTACTAAACGATTCAAAAGGAAACTTTATGGATCAAAATTGGTTAAAACAAATTCCTGTTGAATTTGGAAATTACTTTGCAGGTTTTGTAGACGGAGAAGGAAGCTTTAACGTTTCCCTTCGTAAACGAACTGACAGTAAAGTATTATGGCAAGTTATTCTAACGTTTAATGTCTCTCAAAAAGATATTACCGTACTTGCATTATTGAAGCATCATTTAGGCTGTGGTCGCATTGACCATAGAAAAGATGGAGTACATCAATATATTGTTCAAAATCATACAGCACTCAAAGAAAGAATAATCCCTTTCTTTGACCGGTTCGGTTTCTTGTCCGCAATTAAAAAAAGAAACTATTCGTTATTTTCTAAAATTGCAAAACTAGTTTTTGCAAACCAACACTTAACTTCCGAAGGCTTGCTAGAAATAGTAAAACTTCGTGAAGGCTTAAATGAAGGAAAAGGAAGAACACGAAAACATAATTTAACAAATTTTAAAGAATCATTTAGTAAAAACCCTCAACGACTAAACGCCGAATCCATCAATCTGGTGGAATGATATAGTCTGATCTTTATGGAAACATAAAGCTAACATAAATGAACTGTCCTATGGTAGCGAAATTCCTAAACACGACTGGGACCATTCTTTAATATTTATTAAAGAATGGAAAATTCCGCTGTATGCGGGGAACCCCGGAAGTATCTGAAGCTACTTATTTATAAGTAAAAATGCTTCAGTGATGCCAACAAAACGAGTTGGAGTCCGGACAATCCGCAGGAAACGTTGAATTTTTTTAACGGATCCTCAACGACTATACGCGGAACTCGCCAACAAGGCGAGATGATATAGTCTGAACTGCATGGCGACATGCAGATGCTAATCGAAAGATTAGCGCGCCACAGAGCTCAATCAGTAACCGATGTGGTTTTGCAAAGTAACAATTTTGTGTCGCGTAAGTTGCGACCCGCACGAATGGCATAACGAGTAGAGAACTGTCTTAACGAACATTCCGATGAATTTACAATGGCGGTAAAGATGCCGTCTACCCGCAGCAAGACGGAAAGACCCTATGAAGCTTTACTATAGCGTGTCATTGCAATTTTATTTTTATTGTTTAGCCTAGGTGGGAGCCTTTGAAGTGCCGGCGCCAGCTGGCATGGAGGCAACAGGTGAAATACCACCCTGTAAAGATGAAATTGCTAACCAAAGTTTAACCTGCTTTGGGACAGTGGCTCGTGGGTAGTTTAACTGGGGCGGTTGCCTCCTAAATGGTAACGGAGGCGTTTATTAAGGTAGGCTAGGTATGGATGGAAATCATGCCGGTAGTGCAAACGCATAAGCCTGCTTGACTGCAAGGGCAGCGACCCGCGCAGGCACGAAAGTGGAAGTTAGTGATCCGATGCGTTCGAGTGGAAGACGCAAAGCCCAACGGATAAAAGTTACTCTAGGGATAACAGGCTGATCCTCTCCAAGCGTCCACAGCGACGAGAGGGTTTGGCACCTCGATGTCGGCTCATCACATCCTGGGGGTGTAGAAGCTCCCAAGGGTTATGCTGTTCGCATATTAAAGTGGTACGCGAGCTGGGTTCAAAACGTCGTGAGACAGTAAAAGGAATAACCATGCTGTCTGTAAATTTGGCTAAATCGGTGAAACTCTCATGGTAGAAAACGTGAGACAATACCGAGGGAAGGCTTTGGGAATACATAACAATCCCAGGGAACCCGTAGAGACTACACGCCAGACTTTGTAATTATCAATCTTAAATTTTTACGATACCGGATGAACCGCCGGGATAATGCATTGAAGATATAGTCCGAACTGCATGGCGACATGCAGAGCATAATAGAAATATTTATGCCAAAGTAGCAAAGTGTTTTCCAGTTTGAAATTTTTAATTTGAAATTTGGAATTTTTGTTACTTTTGTAACAAAGTGTTGGTCCTTATCTGCTGTGGGTGTGCGAAACTTGAGTAGTCGCTTTTTTAGTACGAGAGGACCGAAAAGCATAGACCTCTGGTGTACCCGTTGTCCTGTCCAGGGCATGGCGGGGTAGCTAGGTCTAGTTAGGATAAGCGCTGAAGGCATATAAGCGTGAAGCCGTCTACAAAACTAGGTTTCGTTGTCACTTCGGTGACAAAAGGTTCGGGGAAGACTACCCCGTAACAAAATAGTGAATAGCGGTTAGTGAATAGCGAATAGTAGCAATACTGGACGCTAAACGCTAATAACTAAACGCTATCTATAGGCTGCAGGTGTAAGCACAGTAATGTGTTCAGCCGAGCAGTACTAATCAACCGAAAATTTTAATTCTTTTTCATCCGCCATAGCTTTAGCTAAGGCGGAAAAATTGACTAGCAATTTGTGACTCACATTATTAATCTATTTAATAGAGAGTCGTCCGCCGAAGCCTCGCGCGAAGGCGGATAAGTAAGTTCACGGGTACACAGATAACACGGATAGCACAAATGCGCACATCCGTGAAATCCGTGGCATCAGTGAATCAGTGAATACATACAATGTTCAAACAAAACCTTAAAGTCTTGGCATTATTTCTGGCAGTCTTAGCTATAACAGGGGCGTTCTTTGTTTTAAGCCAGGGCACAGTCGGCGCCTTAAAGCCTTAGCTGGCGCAACAATTAACGAGTAACGATTTACAATTAACTCTTTAAACGAAAGTCGTTAATTGTTAATCGTCAAATGTCAATCGTGGAAAATTTTCTTACAAAAATTTTCCTTGGGTGGCATTTCCAGCGCGGTCCTACCTTACCCCATCCCGAACTAAGAAGTAAAACGCGCGCGGGCCAATGATAGTCATACGCATGTATGCGCAAAAGTAGGTGGCTGCCCACTATATAAAAGACCTCTCTTAAAATGAGAGGTCTTTTATTATGAACCTGAAATTTTATGGTATAATACAGTAAAATATTAAGCTTCAAAAAATGGATCAAAAATCAACAAGTCAGCCAAGTCAAAATACTCCGGCGCCAAAGCCTCCAACGCGGCAGCCTTACTATGTCGGCACTATGCCGGCTGAGCCTTCCGTAAAAAATCCCGGCCGGACAGAGGGGGTTATCGCCATTATTTGCGCCGCGATCTCCCTGCTGTTTATCCCAATTCTATTTGGCGTCATAGGAATCCTATTGGCCGTTAAGGCAAAAAATAAGGGGCAGCGCGCTTTGGGGCTTGTGGGAATAATCCTTTCCGCGGTTTTTATGGTTATAGGGATAATTTTGGGTGCTTTAGCCCACACTTATTTACCGGCTTCCAGAAGCTTTGTGGGAATGTGGTAATATGGCGATAATTATCTTTTTAATTTTTATAGTCTTGCCCATACTCGCCTGGTACAAGTTTTGTTCCTGGGAAGACCGCGCCGAGCCCGAACCAAAAGTTTTGCTGATAAAGACATTCTTTTTGGGCGCTTTGGCGGCCGTACTTATAGGGATTTTGGAGTACGCGCTTATCCAATCAGCCTTTGGGGCAATGGCGCAAAATATTTTGACATTAAGTAATCTGGAAAACCATAATATAGGAGTTATAGGTTTTTTGTTGTTGGCGTCGGCTGGTTTTTTGGAAGAAGGCGGCAAGTTCCTGTTTTTAAAGGAGTATATTTACGACAAGACCGATTTTAACCAGATTGCCGACGGCGTTTTTTACGCCGTGAGCCTGGCTTTGGGCTTTTCGTTCGTGGAAAATATTTTTTATTTTATTGATTTTTACCGGCACGGCGGCACTATGTTTTTAATTGCCACTGCCGCCTCCCGCGGTTTATTTTCCGTTACTTTGCATGTTTTGGCCACCAGTATTTCCGGTCTGGCCTTAGGCAGGCAGAAATTTAAATTACCCCACTCCTGGACCAAAGTTTTTCTATTGGTCTTGCTGGCCGCGTTGCTGCACGCGGCTTTTAATGTTTCCATCCAGCTTGGATCTTGGGGGTTACTGCTGGCGGTTATCTTGCTGGCTTCGGCTTTTTATTATATTTTTAAAGCGATAAACAAGCCCGAGTCAAAAGTTGTCTGGCGGCTTATCACCCCGCCCAAAAATATATGATGATAACAATTTTGCTGATATTTTTTTTAATCGTCGTCCTTTGCCTTCTTTTTATAATCTTGAGCGAGTTCGTGGCTTTTTTAAGGACCAGGGTGCCGTTTGTGCCCACGCACGCCGGTGACATTAAGTTTATCGTGGAGAAACTTGGTATATCATCCAAAGATACTTTTTACGATTTGGGCAGCGGCAACGGCAAGGTCGTATTTTTGGTTGAAGAGTTAAGCGGAGCCAAAGTAAAAGGCTTTGAGTTGTCCTGGTGGACAATTTTATTTGCCAAACTTAAAGCCAAATTCAAAGGTTCCAAGGCCGAGTTCGTTAATAAAAATTTTTTCAAACAGAACTGGTCCGGCGCCAACTATATTTACGGCTACCTTTACCCGCCGCTTATGGCCAGGGTCAAACAAAAATTCCTGGCCGAATGCAAACCAGGTAGCGTGGCGATTATCCGCGATTTTCCTCTGGCGGATTTTAAGCCGGACGAAGTTTATAACCTTCCTAAAAAGCACGAAATTTATATTTATAAAAAATAATTACTTGTTAGTTTTAAACTTGGGAAAGTCCAAAAATATATGAGAGAACAATATAACGAAGAACAAGAATTACAAGCGTCTTTGTCAGCAAGACTGAGGCGAGCGATTAGTATTGAGATTGGCCATCTGCAAAACAATCATGTTTATGATTTTGTGAGAGTCCCAAGCAGCGCGGAAATAAAAGATGCGCTCAATGGACGATCGTCGGCTGATATTCGTGATTTATTTGGACGTTTTAACGAAATTGAGAAAACTCTAGACCAGCTGGAAAGGTAAAAACTAGAATTGTTCAATGGTTTTTTGGAAAAACTTAATCTTAGTAAAATTGAACCCCGTGAGATCAAAGATCCTACAAAGCCTTAACAATTTTGCAGATAAATTTTTTATACTTTTTTATTAAAATAGCCTTTATTTAAAGGCTATTTTGATTTATCCACAATTTTGTAGAAAAATAGTTGACAAGATAACTAATATCTATTAATATCCAAATATCAACAAATATCTCGCAGCCATATGGAAATCCAGGTTATATTAAAAAACTTTGGGCTTAGTGAAAAAGAGATAGCGGTATACTTAGCGCTTATTGAACTCGGGCCGTCGTCGGTGCGCGACATATCGGCTAAATCCAAGGTTAACCGCGGGACGAGTTACGATATACTAAAGTCGCTTATTGCTTTGGGTATTGTTTCTTATTACAATAAAGAATCCAAGCAATATTTTATTGCCGAAGCTCCGGAAAAACTCCTTAGCGCCATTGATCAAAAAAAAGAAGATCTGGATGAAGTACGCGGCAGCATTGCTGAAAATTTACCGTTGATAAAAACGTTATTTGAAAAGCAGGGCGGCAAGCCGGTGGTCAGGTTTTACGAAGGCAGCAAAGGCGTAAGGCAAATTTTTGAAGATGTGCTTGGTGAAGTTTCGTCAGTTGCCGATAAAGCATATTATCTTTACTCTTCCGCCACAACCGAACACCGCAAAAATGTTTACGGTTCTATGCCCGATTTTAGTAAAAAAAGAATTGCCAAAAATATATCAGTAAAAATTATTTCCCTGGGCGAAGGTGGCAAACTGGCGGGTTTGGATGAGCGTAAACAAATGCCCATAGGTAAAAAAGATTTAAAAGCCACCCACGAAATCATTTATGCGGGAAAGGTTGCTCATATTAGCATCGACAGTAACGATGAACCTGTAGGTGTGGTCATTCAGAATGAAGAGATATACAATATGCAGAAGGAAATTTTTGAATTTAATTGGAGTAATTTAGCGTCTAGCGTTTAGATTTTAGCGTTTAGTGATCGCTCTATACGCTAAACGCTATACCCTAACCCCTAACCTTATGTGCGGAATTGTCGCTTACATCGGTAAAAAACAAGCTCTTCCTATCCTCTTGCAGGGATTGCGGGATTTGGAGTATAGGGGCTATGATTCAGCGGGAATCGCGGTTCTTGATAATGGCAGGATTGATCGTGTGCGTGAGGTAGGTAAGGTGGATATGCTTGCTAAGAAAATCGGCGGCGATAAATTTGTCGGCACAATCGGAATCGCGCACACCCGCTGGGCCACGCATGGTGGAGTGACCGAAGCAAACGCCCATCCGCATATTGTTGGCAACGGCAAGCTGGTTTTGGTGCATAATGGCATTATTGAAAATTATAGAGAAATAAAAAAACATCTCAAAAACCAAAATCAGGAATCGGAAACGGACTCCGAAGTTTTGGGCCAGCTGATAATTGAAATTTATGAAGAGAGTGAAAATGTAGTCAGCCCATCCCGTGTCGAAGCACGGGACAAGTTTATGGGCTCATTAAGGACAGCCGATAAATCGGCTAACTACAAGACACCTGACTTGGCCCAGGCTGTAAAAAAAGCTCTCTTAAAAGTCCGGGGAACTTACGGCCTGGTTGTAATGCACGCCGACCATCCAAACCAGCTTGTGGCCGCGCGGCTGGGCAGTCCTTTGGCCATTGGTATAGGCGACGGCGAATACTACATTGCTTCCGATGTTACGCCAATGCTGCCGTTTACCAAACAGGTTAGTTTTTTGGACGACGGTGAAATTGCCAGCATTAACGGAGACGGCTTAAAGATTGTGAATATGCGGGATGAAATCATAAACAAAACCATTACTCAAATAGATTGGAATAAAGAAACAGCGCAAAAAGGCGGCTTTGAGTATTTTATGCTAAAGGAAATTTTTGACCAGCCGGTAGTTTTTGAAGATGCAATTAGAGGCAGGTTTGATATGGAAGCCGGTACGGCCAAGCTTGGTGGCTTGAACATGACAGAAGAGCAGATGCAACATATTAAACGCGTTGTGATTATTGCCGAAGGCACCGCTAAGCATGCCGGTATGATAGCTAAGTATGCCTTTGAACGTTTGGCTAACTTGCCAACAGAAGTGGATTTTTCTTCCGAGTTTTTGTATCGCGACCCGGTGGTTAATAAAAGCACGCTTGTGTTCGCAATTTCGCAATCCGGTGAAACGGCCGATACTATCTTAGCCATTAGAGAAGCCAAAAGAAAAGGCGCGGTTGTTCGGGGTATAGTAAATACCGTAGGATCAACAATTGCCAGGGAAATTGGAGCAGGAACTTATATCCATGCCGGCCCGGAACTTTCCGTCGCTTCTACCAAAGCCTATACCAATATGATAGCGGTTTTATTGTTGTATGCTTTGCAATTTGGCAGGCTTAAGCATACTTCGCTTGCAACCGGGCAGAGGATAATCCAGGCATTATTAGAAATTCCTGAAAAGATGAACAAAATTTTAGCCCAAACAGACGATATAAAAAAAATTGCCGAAAAATATAAAGATTATAAGAATATGTTTTTCATAAGCCGGGGAGTTAATTATCCTGTTGCTTTGGAAGGCGCTTTAAAAGTAAAAGAGATTTCTTATATTCATGCTGAAGGTATGGGCAGCGGAGAAATGAAACACGGGCCCTTGGCTATTATTTCCAAGGACTTGCCAATAGTGGCCATAATGACAAAAAATTCTTTATATGAAAAAATCAAGAGTAATGTTCAAGAAGCCAAATCGCGGGGAGCCAGAATAATTCTTGTGGCAACCCAAGGCGATGAAGAAGCCAAGGAAATTACCGAAGATGTTATTTACGTTCCTAAGACCATGGAATTACTTGAGCCTTTGTTAAATACAATACCCCTGCAGTTATTTACTTATTTTATATCTGTAGCTTTAGGCCGCGACGTTGATCGGCCAAGAAATTTGGCGAAGAGCGTGACAGTGGAATAAGCCTTAATTCCCTTATAAATTTAATTATTTATTGAATAAAAATTATTATTAATTTTATATTTATGGCAAAAGAACAACAAAATAAAAAAGAAGAAATTGGATTTTTCACAAATTTAGATTCCGCAGAAAAAATTCAGTCTCTTGAAAATCAATCGGGCTTGAGTTCTGGGATTAGCCCGGCATCCGTTATTGTTCCGGGATTAGAAATGGCTAAAAATTCTCATAAAATCTTAGGTTACTTGTCAATGTTTATCGGATGCGCAATTTTGTTTGTGGCTTGGTATTTTAATATACTTGATAAGTTTAATAACCCGGCAGACCATTCAATTTTTAATCTTAATCCGATAATTATTTTATTTTCGGTCTTTTTTATTGGCGGCTTTGCTCAAATTTACACCGGCGCAAAAAGACCCTGGCTTGCAGTTATAACTCTAATTTTAATTACCGTCGCAGTTGTGGCAGGCCTGCTTTATTATATGTGGTTACTCGACCCTACAAGTCTTAGCGGCCAAAATATTTCTGTTCCATCCGTGTTTTTTGCAATGGTTATAGGCCTGTTTATTTTAATGATAATTGTAGAGGCGGTTGCCAAGAGGAAAAATCGCTAATATGAAAGCATTAGTATTCGACAAATCAAAAACGGATTGGGAAACATCGCGGGGTTTTGAGTTGGTAGATGCTCCTGAGCCGGTTTTGGGCTTGACATTCCTTTGGTTGTTTGTTATTATATTTTTAGTTAATCTCACTGCTTTCTCGGGGCTTGCCTTGGGACGGCAGTTTTTATTTTAAATATGCCAAAAGCCGTAGTATTTATGCGCGCCTTAATTTTCGACAAATCAAAAACAGACTGGGAAACATCGCGCGGGTTTGAGTTGGTGGATGTTGCCGAGCCCATCATCGACGAAAAAAATAATCCGGCCGATGCCGATTACGTGATTATGAAAGTCCATTATGCCGGGGTTTGCGGGACGGATAAGGGGATTTGGAACCGGCAGGCTTTTAGGGATCAGATTTTGAATAGTATAGACGCGGAAATGGGTACTCCAACCACCCCGTCCGCTAGCGCGGCCACCCCTCCTTTAAAAGGAGGGGATGCTCCGCAGGTATCCACGGATAACCGCGGAGCCTCTCACCCTGGCAAGGGGGAGTACCCTGCAAAGCAGGGGGAGGGGGTTGGAGTTAATAAGAAATCCTATCGCATCATCGGCCACGAATTTTTTGGCGAGATTGTTAAAGTCGGGTCTAACGTAAAAAATGTTAAGCCTGGGGATTTTGTTTCGTGCGAAAGTCACGTGGTTTGCAACAAATGTTACAATTGTTTGCGCGGGCAAAAAGAAGTTTGTATGAACGAAAAAATCCTGGGAATTTCCCACGACGGCGGTTTTGCCGAATACGCCAAAGTCCCGGCGCGCATTGTTTGGAAAACGGATACGGATAAAATAAGGCCGGAAGTCGCGGCAATGCAGGAGCCGTTTGGCAACGCGGTGCACGCGGCTTCCAAAATTGATCTTAAAGACAAAACCGTGGCAATTTTTGGGCTTGGGCCAATTGGGATGTTTTTGACTTTGGTGTTACGGGGGCTTGGAGCAAAACTAATTATTGGAGTGGAGCCAAATCCTATTGCGGCGGATATGGCTAAGAAGCTGGGGATTGATTATGTTATTCCACTCAAGCAACCAGCAGACAGCAACCAGCAGACAGTAAAACCGTATTCCCACGATCAATCGGTTACAGACGAAATCAAAAAAATCACCAACGGCGTTGGCGTGGACGTGAGTTTTGAAATGGCCGGCTTTAACTCATCGGTAAATAATTGCCTGTACGCGACAAGGCGCGGCGGCGAAATAATTTTATTCGGCATTAAAACCGGCGACTTTGTTTTTGAAGACTATAACCGTTTGATTGTCCATGGTTTTACCTTTCACGCCGTTATTGGCCGGCAAATTTGGAAAACCTGGGAGCGTACCCGCGCGCTTATGGAAGACACAAGCAACGGCGTGCAGGAAAAATTGTTTAACATAATCCTGGACCGCGGGAATAAGACAATTTTACCGATTTCGGAGTATACTAAAGACAGGTTTGAGGAGATGATGTCCAGGCATCCTAAATTTTTAATACAATTTTAAAATAGGTTCGAGTATTAAGCATCAAGTATTATGTATAAAGCATACAAACAACAATTTGAAGACGAACTTAAGGAAATAAAAACGGCCGGGACCTGGAAGGAAGAAGGCGTTTTGGAGACTAAGCAAGGAACAAAGATTGTTGCCAACGGGAAAAATCTTTTAAACTTTTGCGCCAATAACTATCTGGGTTTGGCGTCATCGGATGAATTGGCTAAGGCTGCCAAAGAGGGAATTGATACATATGGTTTTGGCGAGGCATCAGTAAGGTTTATCGTCGGTACGTCCACCATCCATAAAGATTTGGAAAAGGAAATTGCCAAGTTTTTTGGGCAGGAAGATTCTATTACCTATACATCCTGCTTTGACGCCAATACGGGTTTGTTTGAGACTATTTCAAAGGAAGGGGATGCGATATTTAGCGACGAGCTTAACCACGCCTCTATCATCGACGGAATAAGGTTGTGCAAGGCAGAAAGGTTTAGGTTTAAGAATTCGGATATGGGGGATTTGGAGGACAAGTTAAAAGAATTTAGTTCACGGATGAACACGGATAAAGAAACGGATGAACACGGAAGGGCTCCACGATTGTTGATTGCTACTGATGGTGTATTTTCTATGGATGGCATTACGGCAAAGTTAAAAGAAATTTGCGATTTGGCCGATAAATATGGCGCATTGGTTATGGTGGATGACAGCCACGCCAGCGGGGTATTGGGCAAGACCGGCCGGGGCAGTATTGAGCAAGCCGGTGTAGTTGATCGTATCGACATCCTAACCTCTACTTTCGGCAAAGCGCTGGGAGGCGCCGGCGGCGGGTTTACCGCTGGGCGCAAAGAAATTATCCAGGTGCTGCACCAGCGCAGCCGCACGACTTTGTTCTCCAATTCCTTGCCTCCCGCAATTGCAAACGCCGCGCTGTATGTTTTACAAAATTACGATGAAAAATTTATAAACAATCGGGAAACTTTGGAAGCCAATACCTCATACTTTCGTTCGGCAATGGAAAAATTAGGCTTTACTTTAGGCGGCGACGGGAAACATCCCATAACTCCGGTTATGCTGGGAGAGGAAAAGTTGGCGTCCGATATGGCTAGCGCTTTATCTGAAAAAGGAATTTACGTCCGCGGTTTCACCTACCCGGTAGTCCCCAAAGGCAAAGCCCGTATCCGCGTCCAAATTTCCGCGGCGCATACCAAAGAACAGATGTGTAAAGCGGTAAAGGCGTTTGAGGAAGTTGGTAAAGAGATGGGAGTTTTAAAATAATTAAATTAAAGCATATGACTGAAGAAAAAATTAATATGCTCAAAACACCGGAAAGGCCCGAGCTTAATGCCTTTTCAGAAATAGTTTTTAAAGAATTAAGAGGTGTTTCCGAATACTGAGTTTAGGCTTGATGAAGGTCGTGTCCATACTTGGAGAGCGATTAAGGGTGGCCAGAGCGATTTTGTCTTTTGTTGTCCAAATGAACACTTAGCGGATCATACGCCTGAGAATCCAAAAGGAGATAGATATATTGTAAAAGATTTAGAAAATGGAACGCCATCTAATTATTTAGAATAATAATTCGTATGAAAAATATTGTTATCATCGGCGGGGGAACCGGAACATTCACACTTCTATCGGGTCTTAGGAAATATCCATCCAATAACACTGTTATTGTGTCATCGGCCGACGACGGCGGCTCAACCGGGATTTTGAGAAAAGAGCTGGGCGTGATGCCGCCTGGGGATATTCGCCAGTGTTTGGTCGGGCTTTCTTATACCCAGGAAGAAATGAAGCAGTTGTTTAATTTTAGGTTTGATGCCGGAAGCTTAAAAGGCCACAGCGTCGGCAATATTATTATCGCCGCGTTGGAAAAAATTACCGGCAATGTTGATGACGCCATTAATCTTGCTTCCAAAATGCTCAACGTCCGCGGCCAGGTTTTACCCGTTACATTAAAGCCCACATTCTTGTCGGCGGTTTTGGAAAACGGAAAAAAGATTTTAGGGGAGCATAATATAGACCAGCCAAATGTCAAATTACAAATTCCAAATATCAAATCACTGCGGTTAAAGCCAAATGGGCCCGCGAATCCTAAAGCCATTACTGCCATACAATCGGCGGATGTAATTATTTTTGGGCCAGGAGACTTGTTTACCAGCACCATCCCGAACCTTTTGGTTAAGGGTGTTGCCGAAGCGCTGAATAAATCCAAGGCAAAAAAAGTTTTAATCAGCAATATAATGACTAAGCACGGCCAGACAGATGGCTTTAAGGCATCTGATTTTGTCCGCGAGTTGGAAAAGTATCTTGGGGGAAAAATCGACGTGGTTTTGGAAAATAATAAAAAGCCTTCACCTGAAGTTTTAAAAAAATACGCCGCGGAAAAGGCCTTGTTTGTTGAACCTGACTTAAAGGATGGTAAGGATTTAAAGATATTTACTGGGGATTTGACCTCAAAAGATATTGTGAAAAAGACTTCCGGAGACAAACTTAAGCGCAGCTTTTTGAGGCACGATTCGGATAAATTGGCTAAATTAATTTGGGAGTTGGTTTAGAACTCATCTTAATATGGAAATTAAAAAAACTTCAGTTTACGAGGGATATGCTTTAAAGTTTACGGCCGAAGACCAGGGCAAAACCGTTGGCAGGGCGTATTTGTATATTTTGAAAAATGACTTGCACGAAGAGCCTTTTGCCTTTTTGGAGGATGTTTTTGTGGAAGAAACTTACAGAAAACAGGGGTTCGGTTCCCAACTGATTCAAAAAGCCATAGAAGAAGCCAGGGAGCAGGGCTGTTATAAAATTATATGCACTAGCAGGCAATCAAACGAAAAAGTCCACGGGTTTTATGAGCGTCTGGGTTTTAAAAAGCACGGGTTTGAGTTTCGGATAGATTTTTAATATGAGAAATCAGATAGTCATACTGGCGGCAGGCAAAGGTACAAGGATGGGCGGCAGTGTGCCCAAGGTTTTGGTAATGTTGAACAACAAACCGCTGATTTTGTATTTGCTGGAAGAAGTGGAAAAAATAAACCAACTGGCCAAGCCGATTATTGTTGTCGGTTATATGGCGGACAAAGTTAAAGCGGTGCTTGGCAATAATTATATTTACGCCATCCAGGACAAGCAGTTGGGCACCGCCCACGCTTTGCTGGCCGCCAAACACAAAGCTATTGGTAAAAATATTTTGGTGCTTTATGGGGACCATCCATTTATAAAAGCGGAAGGCTTAAAAAAGCTTATGGAGCTGCATCATAAAAAGCAGTCCAACATAAGCATGTTTACAACAGTCGTTGATAATTTTAAAGGCCTAAACAAGCCTTTGGAATACTACGGCAGGATAATTCGCGATGCCAATAAAAAACTGGTCAAAATTGTGGAATACAAAGACGCCAGCGCCGGCCAAAAGAAAATAAAAGAACTCAACCCCGGCATTTATATGTTTAACGCGGCATGGCTGTGGCAGCAAGCGGAAAAAATAAAAAACAAAAACGAGCAGGCCGAATACTACTTAACCGATATAGTGGAAATTGCCATTGCGCGGGGAGAAAAAATCTCATCTACCCATATTGATCCCAAGGAGGTGATAGGTGTAAACAGTAAAGAAGATTTAAAGCTGGCGGAAACAATACTACAGAAATAGAAACAAATTACACTACAGAAAACTACAGAAGCTATTATTTAATAGGTTGCTATGGTTTTTAGGTTCTGTAGGCATTCCAGTTCCCTATTGTAGTGTGTGGATATAATACTGACACCCCTTTTATTTAAAAGGGATATTGTTGTTTGACAATGATTTGTATGATAGTATATGATAATATATGAAAAGAAAGAAATACGTGTCATTGCGAGGAGTGCAGCCGACGAAGCAATCTTAAAAATCGATCAGATTGCTTCCACCTTTGCTAAAGCTACGGCGGACAAGTCGGGTGCTACTGGCAATGACGAAAAACAAACACAAAAATAAAAGCAGATGTGGGGCCCAAAGCCTAAAAACTTGGGACTCCGCCACCTGCTTTTTATTTACACTATTCCTGGTGGCGAGGCGGGAGGCGGAAACATAAAGTTTTCGCCCCCGCCCTTGCCACTAGAAAAAATAAATACCCATCGGCACCAGATAAAACTAACTTTAAAAAAGTTAGTTTTATCTGTCGCTGAATAATCGCAATGCTTTTGAGCAACCAGTTACAGAACACCCATAATCCAAGAGGAGGGTGTATATATATATTGTACAAGGGAGAAAAATTTGATCAACTTAGGACTGGGCTCTCCGGTGCAAGCTGCACCCCAAAGAGCAATAGAAAGATTTTACCAAGAAATGCTGCGCCCTGGAGGGTTAGGTTACGCAACGTCAAACGGTGTACAAGAAGCACGAGAAGCAGTTTGTTTCTGGCAACAAGATGTTTTCGGTGTTGAGGGTCTCAACCCGGGCAAAGACTATAACGGAACCCCGGAATCTTGTGGGAATGTAACCTTTGCCGAAGGATCGAGGCTCTTATTGGTCAGTGCTTTTGAAGCGCTGTTCCATCCCGGCGATGAGGTTATTATGCCATCTCGTTTTTATAACGGTCACAGGGACGCAGCGGTGAAGTTTCTACTGCAGCCTGTGTTCGTGCCGATGCCAAGTGCTTCGGCTTACGTCGATGGTATTGAGGAACGGCTCCGTTCTGGTTGGAAGCCCAAGGCGGTAATCACTTGCTTTGTGAGCAACCCAACCGGCATAAGCTGTCAGAAGGCCGTCTATGAGCGGCTGGTTGCGCTTGCTCACAAGTATGGGTTTCTGATTTTGGATGACTATGCATACGGCGCGCTTGACTACGAACAAGGCTATGTCCCATGCGTTCTTGCAGTACCGAAAGCACTGGATGTTGCATTGTGGTTTGGGACTGCTTCAAAGATGTTCTCCGCTGCGAGCTGGAAAGTTGGCTTCGCAGTGGGGCGTCAAGACCGGATTGCTATTCTCACCAGGGCTAAGTCTATTTATTCTGAAGGTGGCTCCATTCCAGGTCAGTTGGCAACAGCGACAGCGCTGCGTGAGTGCCGGGCTGATGTTATTCGTGTACGTAAACACTATCGCATTCAGGCTGAGTTGACTACAAATCTTGTGCGTGAAGCTGGCCTGAAAAACGCGCTTATGCCGGAAGGTGGGATGTTTGGGTGGTTTCCGGTCGACAACTACTATGGCGGCTCGGTTCGTCTCGTTGCCGAACTTTACAAATGTGGCATCATCCTCCGTGATGACTTGCTGTATGGGGGTTGCGGACAACATATCCGTTGGTGCTTGCGTGTTTCGGAAGCGGAAACACGCACCGCCTGCAGCCAACTTACTGAGGTTTTGACAGCAGGTTAGTTCTCTTGCACGCGATGGGCGGCGACAGACAGTGGATAATTTTGAAAATCCATCTGGTTTGTCTCCGCCCACCAGTTTTTAAAATTTTGAAATTTTTGAAGTGTATGATATTATCATACTACAGAAATGGAACAATATTGCACTACAGAAGCCTACAGAAACTAATAGGTTGAACAGGTTCTGTAGTTTTCTGTAGATTAGTATTGTTAGTAATTCTGTAGTCTTATGAACCGCGAACGACTTACAATTACATTAAGGAGTGATCTTGTAAAAGCTTTGGATGGGGAGATTGATGGCGATAGGTTGAGGAACAGGAGTCACGCCATAGAATATTTTTTGTCGCGGTCGTTGGGGCTTAAGGCGGTTAAGGTTTTAATTTTGGCGGGTGGGGAGCCCGTGTATTTTGACAGCGAGAAAAAAGCTTTGCCCAAGGCTATGGTTAAAATTGCCGGCAAGCCGCTTTTGGAACAGACTTTGCAGAGGCTTAAAGCCGCCAAGTTAACCGACGTTTGTATTTCGCTCGGCAAGGGCGGAAATATTATAGAAGAATATTTCGGTGACGGCGGACAAATGGGTATGAGCATAACTTACATCCATCAGTCCAAAACCAACCAGGGCAACGCCCAGCCGGTTTTGCAGGTTAAGGAATATTTCCGGCATAGCTTTTTGCTTATTTATGGTGATGTGCTTTCCGACATCGACTATGGAGATTTTGTGGAATTTCACCGCTCGCAAAAAGCGGCTGCCTGCACCATGGCTTTAGCCTCGGTTGATACGGTTTCCATGTGGGGCGTGGCCAAACTTCAGGGTAACCGCATTGTGGCCTTTGAAGAAAAACCCCAAAATCCCAAAACTTTTTCCCGCCTGATTAACGCCGGCATTTACGTAATTGAGCCCGAGTTTTTTAGTTTTGTAAGCCCCAAGGCAAATAAACTGGAAAGTGATATTTTCCCCCGCCTGGCCGAAGAGGGCCGATTGTTTGGCTATCCATACCAAGGCTTGTGGCTGGATATTAGCAACAGCGCGGCTTATAAACAGGCGATGAAAGAAATAAACAAGTAAGTGTAGTTAGCCGATTTATCGGCTGTTAAGACAAAACAGCCCATAAATGGGCTAACTACATTTCAACGCCAAATTATTAACTATTTACAATGAAGTTAAAATCATCATCAAAAACCCGCATTGCCATTAACGGCCTTGGAAGGATTGGCCGGATTTTTTTGCGGCAGGCTTGGAATAACCCGCAGTTTAAAATCGCGGCTTTGCACAGCCGCAGCGGTTTGGAAATCTACGCGCATTTACTAAAATACGATTCCACTTACGGCGTTTGGGATAAAGAAGTCAGCGTAAAAGGCAACAACTTAATTATAGAAGGTAAAAAATTTCCCTTTGTCACCAATGCCGAAACCAACAATCACTGGGAAAAAATGGGCATAGATATTGTTGTAGATGCCACCGGCCGCTACACCAAAAAAGCGCAAGGCCTAAAGCATTTGGAAAAAGGCGCGAAATTTATGGTCTGCACCGCGCCTATGTCGGATCCGGACGAAACTTTTGTTTTTGGAGCCAACCATAAAAAGTTTGACCCCAAAAAGCATAAAATTATTTCCGCCGGTTCCTGTACCACGGTTTGCTCTACTTTAACCATCAAAGTCTTGGAAGAAACATTTGGCATCAAGCAGGCTTTTATAAATACCGTGCACGCTTTCACCGGCGATCAAATGTTGCTGGACGGCTCGCACCAGGACTTACGCCGCGCCCGCGGCGCCACGCAATCCATTATCCCAACCTCCAGCGGCGTATCCAAAACTATTACGGCTTTGTACCCGCGTCTGAAAGGAAAAGTTTCGGCTCTTGCTTTGCGCGTCCCGGTTGCCGACCCATCTGTTGTTGTTTTGACCGTTGACCTTAAAAAACCGGCTACTATGGATAAAATAAAAGCCGCTTTTACCAAAGCGGCGCGCGGTGAACTTAAAAACCATCTGGCCATTTCCACACTGCCCTTAGTCTCCATAGATTTTAAAGCCAACCCCAACGGCGCCATTGTGGATTTATATTCCAGTTCGGCCGTTAACGACCATCTGTTCAACATCCTCTCCTGGTACGACAACGAATGGGGTTATGTGCGGCAGACGGTTTATTTGGTGGAGTATTTGGCAAAAAAGATAAGAGTGTAGTTGCTCGATTCATCAGGCCTCAAAGCTCGATAAATCGAGCAGCTACAGTTTTAAAGATTTTTAAGCCTTCCCACCAACTCGTCGTGTACTTTACCGTTGCTGGCTATAAGGTTCCGGGTTTTAAGATTTATATCACGGCCTTTCAGGTCGGTGACTTTTCCGCCGGCTTCAGTTACCATCAAAACCGCGGCGCCAAAGTCCCAGGCATTTTCCTGCATGCTGGCATAAAAATCTGAATTGCCCGATGCCACCATGCAGATTTGCCATGTTCCGCTGGCAAAAACCCGTATTTTAAAACAATCTTTTATAAGTTCGGAAAAAATAATCTGCCCCTCATTTCTGACTTTACCCCACCCCACTGTTCCTATTGCCGTTTTAATTGTTGCTCCGTTGCCGACTTGTGTTTTTTTGCCGTTAAGCTTTATTCCCTGACCCCTTACCGCGGTGTAGACTTGTTTTAAAATCGGATTATTTACTACCGCAACCAATGGCCCTTTATTGTCCCAAAGCCCTATGGATATACAGCAGAAAGGAATTCCGTAAACATAATTAGTCGTTCCGTCTATGGGGTCAATTACCCAGACGAAATCATTTTTATCTACAATGTCTTTTTCAAACTCTTCGCCAATTATTTTATGGGCCGGAAAATTTTTTTTAACAATGCTTCTTATTAATTTCTCAATTTTTTTGTCAACGTTGGTAACCAAGTCCCCCGGGTTATTATTTTTTAACTCAACGAGTCCCGCGTTCCCAAAGTTTGTTTTAAAAAGTTTTGCCGATTGATTGGCCGCGGCCACCGCGACTTTAAGATAATCCTGATTGGTCATATGTGCCATTATACATCAAAAACCTATGCTTGTCATTGCTGATCTTCAAATCCACTCCAAATATTCCCGGGCCTGCTACTCCGCCTTCACCAAAGCGTTTCGGCGGACATCGCAGGCTAACGAATAAATAAAATTTTATGAGAATTATCGCAGACTTACAAATACACTCAAAGTATAGCAGGGCCTGCTCGCGGGATTTAATCCCAAAAAACATCGGCCATTGGGCCGACAAGAAGGGGATACAGGTTATCGGCACAGGCGATTTTACCCATCCCAAGTGGCTGGCGGAGTTAAAGGAAACTTTGGGAGAAGCAAAACCGGGATTGTACATATTAAAAGCAGATCCCGTAGAGGCACGCCGGGGCGTGCCTGATTCAAACGGCATGCCCAGGCATGCCGCTACAGGCGTACCCAGCGCTCTGTTTATGCTGACCTCCGAAGTCTCCTCTATATATAAGCAGGGCGACAAAGTCCGGCGGGTGCATAATATGATTTTCGCGCCCTCGTTTGAGGCCGTGGATAAAATCATAATTGGCCTGGAAAAAACAGGAGCTAATTTAAAAGCCGACGGTCGGCCGATTATGGGCGTGCATTGCGACGACTTGGTTAAGATAGTCAAAGAGGCTTCGCAAGATGCCGAGGTTATTCCGGCGCACGCCTGGACGCCGCATTTTGGGGTTTTTGGATCGTTGTCCGGATTTGACAGCATTGAAGAAGCGTTCGGCGACCAGGCAAAATATATCCGCGCGATTGAAACGGGGTTATCGTCGGACCCAAAAATGAATTGGCAAATTAGCGGACTTGATAAATATTCCTTAACTTCCAATTCCGACGCGCATTCTTTAAGGAAGATTGGCCGAGAGGCGAACGTGTTTGAAATCCCTGAAGATAAATTATCGTACGCGGAAATTATCAGCATTTTATACAGTAAAGATCCGGCTAGGTTTTTATACACCATTGAATTTTTTCCCGAAGAAGGCAAATACCATTTAGACGGACATCGTGACTGCAAGTTTTCCTGCCTGCCCGGCCAGACCAAAAAATTAAACGGCATCTGCCCGATTTGCGGCAAGAAATTATTGGTTGGGGTTTTAAACAGGGTGGATGATTTGGCTGACCGTGAGTTTGGTTTTGTCCCTCCCCGCGCTGTACCGTTTAAAAACCTTATCCCCTTGGAAGAAGTTATCGCCGATGTTTTTGAAGTCGGCACGCGGAGCAAAAAAGTCTTGGCGATGTATGAGCAGATGACTGGCGCAGTCTCTCCTTCTTTTAAAGGAGGAGCACCCCGCGAAGCGGGGGGAGGCGGTTGGAGCGAGTTTGAAATTCTGCTTGATCTTAACGAAGACCAAATCTCCAAAATCAGCGCCACCGAAATCGCCAAATCCGTTATCAGGGTCAGAGAAGGCAACGTCCACATAGAAGGCGGCTACGACGGCGTGTTTGGGAAAATCCATATCTATACCGACCAGGAAAGAGAAAAACTATTTAAAAAATCTAAGCAATTGGGACTATTTTAAACTCAATCAGATATTTACGGCCGTAAATATCTGATGTATACTAAAAGCATGAGAAGCAAACATGGATCAGTGGCCAGTGTATTATTAACCTCTATTGGTGAGGCTACCGGCTTTTTTGAATGGCCGTTGACTTATAGCGAAGCCTGGCGCAGAAAGCAATTGGCAGGAGTTAATAAAAGAAATCTGGGAAATACTGTCTACCGTCTTAAGAAGAAAGGTTTGATAAAGGTGATCAAGCGGGGCAAGAAGCAGCTTCTTGTCTTAACACGGGAGGGTCAGTTGGAAAAATTATTCATCAAAGCTAAGCTGCCGCAATCCGGGGTGTGGGATGGCAAATGGCGACTGATGGTTTTTGATATTCCGGAAACCTCTAGAGACAAGCGCGACCAGTTGCGCTGGTTGTTAAAAAGGAATAATTTTACCAAACTGCAGGCCAGTGTATTTGTAAGTCCTTACGCATTAAATCGGGAAGCTATAACTTATTTGCGGCAAAGTGGCTTGGATGCTTATATCAGAATTATCCGCGCGGATGATATTGATAATGACGCGGATTTGCGTAAGAGGTTTGGTTTGAAGAAAGTAAGATTCATAAATTCACGGCCGTGAATTTATGATGTAGACTAAAAAATAATTTTGACGCTGGATAATAATTTTAAAATTGCTATAATTAACCGGCCACTAATTTTCACAAGTTTGTACTTACAGTAAGTGCTATTTTCGCGGAAAAACAAATATTATAAAAACATTGTTTATTATGGGAATTAGAGGTGGGTAAAGTTTATGGAAAAACAAGGAAATTATTGCATAATTTATTTAGTCAGGCATGGCGAGAGCGAGCATAATGTAAATGAAATTATGCAGGGTCATAGTAATTCACCCATTACACCCAAAGGTAAAAATCAGGCCAAGGAGCTGGCTCAAAGTTTAAGGGATGTTTCTTTTGACGCTGTTTTTTCTTCGGATCTGACACGGGCTCACGGAACCGCTCAAATAATTGCCGCGGGAAAATCTCTGGAAGTTAATACCACGAAAATCTTAAGAGAAAGATTTTTTGGCGCTTACGAAGGCCGGCCGATTAAAGAGTTTTTGGAGGAAACCAAACAACAGCGGGAAAAGCTAAAAACTTTCACAGAAGCCGAAAAACAGGATTTTAAAACAGCAGAGGGTTTTGAGAGCAATACGGAAATAGCGGCAAGAATGCTGACCTTTTTACGAGAAACGGCGGTTGCTTATCCCAACAAAACAATCTTAGCAGTCAGCCATGGTTCTATTATGCGGGCTTTTTTGATGAAGCTGGGCCTGGTAACTTACGATCAGCTAAAACCTGAACATGTAGAAAATTTGGCTTACATTAAGTTAAAAACGGATGGCATAGATTTTTTTGTTTTAGAGTTAAAAGGTGTACATATTCAAGAAATTAATAAAAATAATTAAGTCATAACTATGGACAACAAACAAGACAAATTTATTTTTTGGTTTGACGAAATCGGCAGGGAGGATGTGGGTTTGGTCGGCGGCAAGAACGCCAATTTGGGGGAGATGTACCGGAATTTGACCAAGAGCGAAAGCAAGGTATTTAAGGATGAAAGGATACAAGTGCCTTATGGCTTTGCCGTCAGCGCTTTTGCTTATCGGACTTTTATAACCCAAAACAAGCTGGATGATTTTATCAATAGTACTTTAAAAGGTTTGGATACCGGAGACATAGAACAATTGGAAAAAGTGGGTCATAAAATCCGCGAAGCGATTTTAAATGCCAAATTTCCGGAAAGCCTGGAAAAAGAAATAGCCGCGGCTTATGAAAAATTGGCCGTACACTTTGGCGTTAATCCTCAAGAGTTGGACGTCGCGGTAAGGTCATCCGCGACCGCAGAAGATCTTCCGGACGCCAGCTTTGCCGGCCAGCAGGAATCTTATTTAAATATTTCCGGGGCCTTGGAAGTTTTGGAAGCCATTAAAAAAGCCTTTTCATCACTCTTTACCAACCGCGCTATTTCCTACCGGCAGGATAAAAATTACGACCACTTTAACGTGGCGCTTTCCGTGGTGGTGCAAAAAATGGCGCGCTCGGACAGGGGCAGCAGCGGAGTTATTTTTACGTTAGATACCGAAAGCGGATTTAAAGACGTTGTATTAATTAACGGCTCGTGGGGTTTGGGCGAATACGTGGTTAAAGGCATTGTTAATCCCGACGAGTTTGTGGTGTTTAAACCCACGCTTAAGCAGGGCTTTAAATCCATTATCAGCAAAAAATTGGGTAGCAAAGAGAAAAAATTAATTTACGCACCCGAAGGTACGGAGCCAACGCGCGAAGAAATTGTCAGCAAGGATGACAGGCGGAAATTTATTCTGGACGATGAAACGGTGCTGAAGCTGGCGCGTTGGGCCGTAATTATAGAGGAGCATTACGGCCGGCCTATGGACATTGAATGGGCTTACGAAAACGACAGCATGGCTTTGTATATTATCCAGGCCCGTCCGGAAACCGTGCGCAACCGCGATAATAAAACTATTTTGGAAGAATACCAGCTTAAAGAACAGGGTGAAGTTTTGGTTAAGGGCGCGGCAGTGGGCGCCAAAATCGGCCAGGGGAAAGTCCATGTTATAAAAGATGTAAATAATTTAAGGGATTTTAAAAAAGGCGAAGTCCTGGTTACTCAAATTACAGATCCGGACTGGGAGCCGATTATGAAAATCGCTTCGGCCATAGTTACCGATGCCGGGGGACGCACATCCCACGCCGCTATAGTCAGCCGCGAGCTGGGAATTCCCGCTGTGCTTGGCTGCGGCAACGCCACCGAAGTTTTAAAGGACGGCCAGGAAATTACCGTGTCCTGTAGCGAGGGTGAAGTGGGAAAAGTTTACAAAGGTTTGCTGAAGTTTGAAGTTAATAAAACCGACCTGTCCAATTTTAAAGCGCCGAAGACTCCCATTAAAATGATTATCGCCGACCCGGAGCAGGCTTTTAAGCACTGCCAACTGCCCAACAAAGGCGTGGGGCTGGCCAGACAGGAGTTTGTGATTTCCAACTTCATTAAAATCCATCCTAAAGCTTTAATAGATTACGAAAAACTAACCGACGTTAACGTTAAGAAACAAATTGATGAACTAACGGCCGGTTACAAAGATAAGGCTGAATATTACGTAGAAAAACTTTCTTTTGGCATCGCGCAATTGGCCGCGGCTTTTTATCCTAATGATGTCCTGCTTAGGTTCAGCGATTTTAAAAGCAATGAATACGCCAATTTAATTGGCGGAAAAATGTACGAGCCGGAAGAAGAAAATCCCATGATGGGCTGGCGCGGGGCCAGCCGCTATTACGATCCCAATTATGAAAAGGCTTTTTCTTTGGAAGTGGCGGCCGTAAAAAAAGTCCGGGAAAAAATGGGTTTGTGGAACTTAAGCGTTATGGTGCCGTTTTGCCGCACGCCGGAAGAGGGTAAAAAAGTTGTCGCGATTATGGAAAAGTACGGGCTTAATAACCGCATCAGCAAACAGCAGCGCTTGGCCAAAAAGAGCGGGGATTTGGTTAAGGCACTGGAAGTCTGGGTTATGGCCGAAATCCCTTCCAACATTTTGCAGGTGGAAGATTTCGCGGAAATTTTTGACGGTTTTTCCATTGGTTCCAATGATCTAACACAACTGACCTTGGGTCTTGATCGCGACTCCAAACTCATCGCCCACATCGGCAACGAGCGCAATAAATCCGTGCAGAAACTTATTAAGATGTTAATTAAAGAAGCCCACCAGCTCCAATTAAAAGTTGGTATCTGCGGCCAAGGCCCGTCCGACTTCCCGGACTTCGCCGAAATGCTGGTGGGGGAAGGCATAGATTCCATATCCATAAACCCCGATACGGTTTTGAAGGCATCTGTAAATATAAAAGCAGTGGAAGAAAAAATCGGAAAATAGATTTTTTGCTTCTTGATTTTCCGCCCGCGGCGGTTAGCTTGAAACAAAAAAATCCCACAATGTGGGATTTTTTTGGCGGAGAGAGGGGGATTCGAACCCCCGAGACCGGTGAAGGTCTGCGCGCTTTCCAAGCGCGTGCACTCGACCACTATGCGACCTCTCCAGATATAGAAATCCCAACTATTTTATCATAATTCCATCAGTTTTGTCGAGGTTGCGGCGGAGCGGTAATAAAGCTAAAATTAAGTTATGGCTGACCAAATTACGCAGGAAATTAAAGATAGGTTGAACATTGCGGATGTTATTGCCGGCTATATTCCCATAAAAAAAGCCGGCGCCAATTTTAAGGCGCTGTGCCCGTTTCACGGCGAGAAAACCGCTTCTTTGCAGATATCGCCGCAAAAACAAATTTGGCACTGCTTTGGCTGCGGCGAAGGCGGAGATGTTTTTGGTTTTGTCATTAAGTATGAAAACCTGGATTTTAAGGACGCGCTGAAAATTTTGGCTGACAAAGCCGGTGTGACATTGCCGGCTTACGGCAGCGCTACGGGAGCTAAAATATCTTCCGACGAAAAAGACCTGTTTTTACGGATTAATAATTTCGCGGCCCGCTACTACCACCAGATTTTGGTTAAAGACGGCCGCGGCAAAGCCGCGCTGGAATATTTAAAACACCGCGGTCTAAATGAAGCAACTATTGCCAAATGGCAAATCGGATTCGCGCCGGATGATTACCATGCTTTGGAAAAAGCCCTGGCCCAAAAAAAGTCGCGCCCGCGGATTTGGTCAAAGCCGGGGTCAGCGCCAAAAACGAACGCGGCCAAATGTACGACAGGTTCCGGGGCCGCGTAACTTTTCCGGTTTATAATTATTTCGGCGAAGTCGTGGGGTTTTCAGCCAGAATATTAAACGATGACGGAAAATCGGCCAAGTACGTCAACTCCCCCGAAACAGTTATCTACAACAAAAGCAAAATTTTATTCGGTCTGAATTTCGCCAAGGACGGCATCCGTAAAGGCGACGAAGCCGTAATGGTAGAGGGCCAAATGGATTGCGTTTCAGCCCACCAGGCCGGTTTTAATAATGTGGTGGCTTCCAGCGGTACGGCCCTGACCGAGCAACAGCTGCAGCAGCTTGGCCGCCTGACCAAGAATTTAAAATTTTGCTTTGACAGCGACGCGGCCGGTCAAGCCGCGGCCAGGCGGGCCGGGGAAACGGCTCTTAAGATGGGTTTCAGGCTTAAGCTGATTGTTTTGGCCGCAAGTTCGGAAGATAAATTAGACCCGGACGATATTATAAAAAAAAGTCCGGGACTGTGGCAAAAAGCCGTGAGTGAGGCCGTCTGGTTTCTGGATTATTATATCAATTCCGCGGAATTAAATTTCCCGGCCGGATCGGTGGAGCAGAAACTTTATCTGGGCGAGCAAGTGGTGCCTTTTTTGGTTTTTGTTTCCGATCCTTTAGAGCAGGATCACTATATCCATAAAATTGCCACGAAATTTTTAATTTCCGAAGCTACCCTGCGCCGGCAAATCAAGCCCCAAAACACCGCGGCCGCTTCGGTAATATCCAGAGCCAATAATGGTAATCTTTTACTGGAAAAAGAAGTCCTGGGCGGCCTGTTGGTTTTTGAGGATTTTAGGCGGGAAGTTTTGGGCAAGCTTGAGCCCGAGGATTTTGAAACTATGGAGATTGGGCAAATGGTAACGCGGCTTGGTTCCGGCAATCCGGACGGGGATATGTTCAGCCAGTCAGCCATTGCCAAGGAGGCCCAATTTATGGTAGAATCCCAGTTAGATGAATTGGGGGGCAATCAAATCCCGCTTTTGCGGGAATTGTTCAAGGCCTTCGCGCTTTTAAGGACGGTATCCATAAAAAAACAGCAGCAGAATTTGCAGTCGGAAATAAAAATGGCCGAGATCGCGCAAAATAAAGAAAAAATCCACGAGCTAAACCAAAAATTCGCTATTATTTCCGCCGAGAAAATGCAACTTGAGGCGCTGCTTTAGATTTTAAATTTTTAGGTACTTGATTATGGCTAAAAAAACCAGGCATTTAAAACATCAAAAAACCGCCAAGCGCGGGAAAAAGGTTTTTAAACGCGTTTTAAAAAAAGCTGCCAAGCAAAAATCTTCCGCCAAAGCCAAAAGCCGGACGCCAAAAGCGGTTCAGGATGTTTCGCATTTGCCTGTCGACACAACGGCCAAGTCCATAGACACGGAAAAACTCCTGCAGAAGCTTATGTTTAAGGCCAGTGAGCGGGGTTTTGTAACCGAGGCAGAAATTCTGCATACTTTGCCCAATTTTGAAGATGATATTCCTGCCCTGGAAAAAGTTATGGACGCGCTGGAAAAGCGCGGCATTGAAGTTGTTGACCAGGAAGTGGCATCCGTTTGGGAACAAAATAAGCCTGCCGCCGACCAGCCGGAAGAGCCTAAGGGCGCCAAGGGCGCCAAGGCCAAAAAAAAGAAACAGGAAGACGCCGTGGACGCTTTTGATTTGGGCGATATTTACGACGACAGCATCCAGATGTATTTGCGCGAAATCGGCAAGGTGCCGCTGCTTAAGGGCGCCGAAGAAGTGGATCTGGCCAAACGCATTACCAAGGGCGATGTGACCGCGCGCAAAAAATTGACGGAAGCCAACTTGAGGCTGGTGGTCAGCATTGCCAAAAAATATATGGGCCGCAACCTGGGCCTTTTGGATTTAATCCAGGAAGGTAATCTGGGGCTGTTTAGGGCCGTGGAAAAATTTGACTGGCGCAAAGGCTACAAATTTTCCACCTACGCCACCTGGTGGATCCGCCAGGCTATTACCCGCGCCCTGGCCGACCAAAGCCGCACCATCCGCATTCCGGTGCACATGGTGGAAACTCTGAACAAGTACGCCCAGGCCGAGCGCCAATTGGTGCAGGATTTGGGGCGCGAACCTCTGCCGGAGGAAATTGCCGCGGAAATGGGCATAGAGGTGGAAAAAGTTTACCACCTTAAAAAAATTTCCCAGGAAACGGTGTCCATAGATTCCCCGGTGGGTGAGGATGACGGCGAAGATTCGTCTTTGGGTGATTTTATTGTGGACGAGGACACGACCAAGCCCAATGAGGTGGCCGGCCGGCAAATTTTAAAGGAATACGTCGGCAATATTCTGCTGGATTTGGACCCGCGCGAACAAAAGATTTTAAAAATGCGTTTCGGTCTGGAAGACGGCGTTACGCATACTTTGGAAGAAGTCGGCGAAGAATTCGGCGTAACCCGCGAGCGCATTAGGCAAATTGAGTCCAAAGCTTTGGAGAGAATTAGGGAGCATATTGATATAAATAAATTGAGAGATTACTAGCCATTTCGGTGTCATTGCGAGGAGCCTCAAGTGCATCCGAAGAGGCGACGTGGCAATCCCTCATCTTGAATTTAAAATCCGCCCTTAAACAGGGGCGGATTTTTTGTTTTATTGATGAAATTGAAAACACCACAGAAAAATCAAGGAAGAAATGTTTTTATTTTTTATTAAGGCTTTTTTTGCGGTTATCCACCTTAAAAGGCTTGCGGAGGTTTTTGAGCGGGCGTAAAATTAAAGCAGAAAGGAAAGCAATAGATGATTAACAGGTTTTATGGCAGGTAGCTTTTCCCGCTGTATCAGCGAAAAGCCTACAGGCGCTTATGCCTGATCTACAATTAAGTAGAAAAGAAAATCGCGTATGGGAAAAGCCAGCCTGAAATAATCCCCACATCTCCTATAAAGGACTGCGGGGATTATTGTTTGTATTAAAAATTTGACATTTTAATTTTAAAGGAGCAGGCTGACTTATATATTAACGCGCAGCAAATTAAGCGGGATATCGCGGCTATTAAGGAAATAAAATTTTAGGAATTAGTAAACCCCGCTTATTACGGCGGGGTTTGGATATCGGATCCCGCTCCGCGGGACAGGGCAGCTTTCGCTATAGGATTATTATACTATACTTTTAAGAAATTTTTGTCAAGGTTGTCCACAAGGCTTACAACCCCAGCAACACCGCCGCGATCCACGGGAAGGCTACGGTTACGTCGCTTTGGATTATTTGATAGTAGCTTTCGGTGGAGAGTTTGTCCCAGGTAATTTTTTCCTTGCCGCCGGCGCCGGAGTAGGAGCCGTAGGACATAGGGCTGGAGCCGATTTCCACAAAGCCGGCCCAGTCGCGGACTTTGCCGTGCATGCGCAAATCATGTTTCAGGGAGGGGACGACACAAATCGGAAAGTCGGCCGAGATGCCTCCGCCCAGCTGCAAAAAGGCAATGGGGGAGTTTTTGGACTCCCGCATATACCAGTCGTACATCAAGTGGAAGTAATCCAGTCCGGTTTTCATGACACTGCCGTTTAAGACAAGGTCTTTTTTATTTTTATGAGGCCCGCTGTAAGTGTAGCTGGCAAAAATATTGCCCATGGTGGAGTCTTCAAAACCCGGAACCACAATCGGAATATTTTTTTCAAAAGCCGCGTAAGCCCAGCAATCGGCCTGGTTGGCCTTTGGGTCGGGCTTAATTAATTTTTCCTTAAATAACTCCCTAAAATATTCGTGCGGAAAATATTTCTCGCCTTTTCTTTCGGCTTCCTGCCACATTTTTAATAAATGCGGTTCCATAATGCGCACGCTTTCATCTTCCGGTAAAAATGTATCGGTTATCCGTCTCAGGCCCGCGTCCCGCAGTTCCGCTTCCTGTTGCGGAGTAAGTTCGGTATAGCGGGGGATGTAAGCATAATGGGAGTGAGCTACATATCTATAATATGATTCTTCGTGATTGGCGCCAGTTGCCGAAACCAAATGGACTTTATTTTGCCTAATAAGCTCGGCTAACATTACGCCAACCTGGAACGACGATAATGCTCCGGCTAAAGTAACCACCAATTTCCCGCCGTTTTTTAAATGCTCCTTGAGCCACAGCGCGGCCTGAAGCGTGGATCCGCCGTTTAAATGGTTAAGCGTCCTCTGGGCGTAAGCCGAAACCGGAGCCGGAGCATTTTTAACATGGCTGCTGACAGTGCCGGTAGTTTTGGCGTTCGACTCCTCTTCTATCAACTTTTGCAAACCCTTGGAAAGTTTGCTTATCTTGCCTTTTTGCATAGATTTAGTAATTCTTCCGGCCATCAGTGAATTGTAGTTAGCCGATTTATCGGCTGTTATTCTAATTTTGACAGCTCATAAATGAGCTAACTACACTCCGTGGAACGGCATTAATTCTTTTCCGCGAATTCCTACAGAGATAGTTCAAGCGGGGTTGATTTATGAAATTATTCTAACAGATATGGGTGGTATGTCAAAAGCGGCGTTAGAAGCTGTTTAAAAAGTCATTTGGGCCGCAATTCCAGAATGTTTGGCGCCTTGCCGAAAAAAATTTTTCCGCTTAGCTTTAGGCTAAACGTCAAAATTTGTTTCCGTCAATCCGCGCAAAATTCTGTAATTTCGCCTACAAAGCACTTTTTAAACATCTTCTTAGATATTTGAGTGTTTCAAAAAGCTTGTTATTGTTTCCACAAAAAAAGATTTTTGGCTTTGGTGTTTCAGAAGTTGTTTTAAAAAGTCCCGTCTAAGTTCAAGCTGTACCCCCATTTTTTTCTTGCCGCGGTTGCAAATATTTAGAGGGTTGGTACCGAGCAGTTTTTTTGTGGCTATTTTGGCATCATAGTCATGGCTTGCCAATATCTTCTGCGCCAAGTTTTTATTGCCCTCGTCCATTCCCCCGATTAATATTTCCGCTTCTTCTTCCACTCTGCAGCAATGAATTGTCAAAATTTGCTCCGCTTGAGAGGCAAGCTCCAAAGCTTTGGGTTCGTCAAAGTTCGCGCTGGTAATATGCAGAATTTTATTGTTCGATGGTTTTATTCCCTCAAAACAGTAAAAAGAAAATTGTCCGCCGCCGGCTATCGCTATGGCTATTTCGGAAGTTCCTGGTTCAATCCTGCCGCCATGAGGCGCCATAATCATCCAGTTTAAACTGCTGACTTTATAAATTATGCGAAAATCTTTTCCTTTTTTTTTGCGGGATGCAAGTTCTGTAAAATTTTGATAGATGTCATTCATATGGCTGGCTGCTGCTGGGTCATGCAATGAATCGCGCCGCCGCCGTAAATAATATCGGAGCAGTCAATGGGCGCAACTTTTCTATCAGGAAAACAGGATTGTAAAATCTCCAGGGCTTTGGCGTCGTTCGGGTCGTTGTAGGTTGGCGCTAAAATAGTTTCGTTCCCGATATAAAAATTGGTATAGGAAGCGGGTGCCTTGCCGCCTTTTTCAAAAGGCTTGTCATCGGCGTAAGTCATATGCGCCATTGGGAGCTTTATGACTTCAAAGGGCTTACCGTTTTGATCAGCAGCTTTTAACAAGGCCTGGTAGTTTTCCTCTAAAATTTTATAATTACCATCGGTTGCATCTGCTTCCCAAGAGCAGACAATTTTGTTCTCTGAAACAAATTTTGCCACGTCATCTATATGCCCGTCTGTATGGTCGCCCACTAAACCTTTTTTGAGCCAAATAATTTTACTTACGCCAAGGTAGTCTCTTAAATATTTTTCAATTTCTTCCTTGTTTAAATTGGGGTTGCGATTTGGGTTTAGCAAACATTGCTCGGTTGTAATTAATGTGCCTTGGCCGTTAACGTCAAAAGCGCCGCCTTCCATTACTATTCCCGGTTCAAACATCCGGGCGTTAATTTCCCGCCTAAGTTTAAGCATTATCTCGTTGTCTTTTAAGAGGTTGGGGAACTTTCCGCCGTAGACATTGTAAGTCCATTTTATCCAGGCCGGCTCGTTTGTTTGGGGGTTTTTTAAAAAACAAGGCCCGCAGTCGCGCATCCAGGCGTCCATATAGTCAACAATGTGGAAAGTAATTTTAGATAAATCCATGCCAGCTTTTTGCATTATTGCACTAGTACGCTGAAGCATTGAATCATTTAAAACAAGCAATTCAACCTGTTCGTGAAAATGAACAGCGGCAACAATTTTTACAACAGCATTTTCCACTCCTTCCAAATTGGGAAAACTGATTCTATCATGCGGCCAAGCAAGCCAAACAGCGGAATGTTTTTCCCATTCCGCGGGCAAATGAAAACCTAATTTATTTGGCGTGTCGGGCATTTTTCCTTGGCTGTTTCATTTATGAGATTCTAGTAAAGGCTCAATAAATCTAGCAACCGCGCTGTGTTTACTCTCCCAAAGCTTTCTTTTCATCTTTGTAGCGCGCGACATTTTTGGATTTTATTGAAGTGTCAATGTTTTCCATTTTTATTCTTCGCTCATCCAAAAAAGGCCATTCTTCACGCATTTTTTCGGTAACCGAAAAGTCTATAGGCACTATTAAAATTTCCTCTTTGTTGGTCGATGCTTGAGCAAGCACGCGGCCATAAGGGTCGCTAACAAATGAGCCCCCCCAAAACCTGATATTTTTTTCCAGCCCAATTCGGTTCACAGCGGCAATAAAAAGATTGTTGTCAATGCCGTGGCTTCTTTGAGTAATTTGCCAAGCTTCATGCTCGGCTTTCTTTTTCCATTTTGGGTTGCCTTCCGGCCAGCCTATTGCGGTGGGATAGAAAAGGATCTGGGCGCCTTTTGCGGCGGCAATGCGGGCTGCCTCAGGAAACCATTGGTCATAGCAAATTAGAGTCCCAATAGTACCGTATTCCGTTTTAAACACTTTAAAGTTTGTGTCGCCTTTTTGGAAATAATAATTTTCCGAGTAGTAGTCTATTGGAAGCGAGGGGATGTGCATTTTATGATAAGTACCTATTATCTGACCGCGAGTGCCGATAACTACTAAGCTGTTATAATATTTTTTTTCTTTGGTTTTTTCAAAGATTGAGCAAAGAATAACCACGCGATATTCTTTTGCCAGCTTGGATAGTAATGCGGTGGTTGGCCCCGGTACGGTTTCCGCCAGTTTGAAGTTGTTCTTGTCCTTTGGCCCCTGACAAAAGTATGGCGAGAGAAATAATTCAGGCAAACAAACAATCTGCGCGCCTTTTTGGGCGGCTTGCCGTATCATTTCTTCCGTCTTTATTAAGTTAGCAGCAGCATCGGCTGATACTTTGCTTTGGATGAGGCCAATTGTGACAATTTTTTTATTCATAATGATGATATTTTAGCTTTTTGCAACAGTTTTGGCAATCATGCTTGCAAAGGCTAGACTTTTTCCAGCTGTTTTGGTACTATAAAAGGTCCCCAAAGGAGGACATACAAGATGAAGAATAGAACTTTCTTCACCATTCTTGCCGGACTATTGTTGTCCGCCATGGTCGCCAAGGTTATACCTTGGGACAAGGCGGTGTGGAGTAGATTGTGTTACTCCACGAGCAACCTAAAGCCCGGCGATGTCGTTGCTGATGAGGCCGCTCTTAGCGATCTGCGAAAAATTAGCAGCGACATAAACACTAACACCGCGTACAGTCCAGAAATGGCTTACCGCCATTTGCTGCGGCTTGTTTACCTTGAAGGCCACGTAACGAACGGCGCCGTTAAAAAGCGCATTGAGTTAATTATGTCCGACGAAAGTCGGTTGCGCGATACCCAGCGAGGCGACGACTCTGAATTCAGGGACCGTTTTTCTCGTTTAACTAATAGTGAGGAATTTCGACAGGCTAGCCAGTTTAGCCCTGTCTCATATCACTACGATTTCGGTCCGCTCTTGCAGTACGAAGCTAGTAACTATTGGCTCACCGTAGTGCTCGCTATACCTTTCTGGCTGGCATTCCGCTTTAGCCGCGGCGAAAACCCGATGTGGGATCGGCCGTGGACACTTCTGCCAGCTCTAGCTTTTTGGCCGGCAGGATTGTATTTCCTGCTCGTCAAACAACCGGTACGCAAAATCGTTTGGCTGGCTTGGGCGTGTACCTACGCCCCGTGCTATGGCCTGGCGTTGGTCCTGTCGGTATTTTCTTTGGGCGTTGCTAAGGCCCAAAAAGCCGGCGGCAAACCTGAAAGCGACCCGGGCAAGGTTTCGGCGGTAGCTCCCGACGGGACCGTTACAGATCCGCCCCAGGCATCGCCTCCTGCGACTATTCAGGTTTTGGCTTTTGCCGATTCCGAGCATACTCGCCAAACTATCCTTATTTTTAAGGACGGATGGTTTTCGCTAATACACCAGGACCAGAAAAGCCTGGACACCGGCGCGGCTTCAAGCTTTACGGGAATCGGCAGTAATTATCGTTTTGGCTCGCACGCCGCCGTAACTGCCGTCTTTGGTCCGCAGTATAACTTCCTTCTGGGGAAGGTCGACGCTACCGGGGCGTTTGTAAACGCCAACTTCGACTGGAAGGGTTTGCATTTAATCCTGTTCAATAGGCTGACGTTCGGTTTTAAGGGTAGTAAAACCGCTTCGGTGGACAGGCACGTCCAAAATCTTCGTGGTCCGCCCGAGTGCCGTTCTACCCTATGTAAAGCCTTAATCGGCTTTAGTGCGGAGCTGGAAGAGCGGCATGTTGTAGCAAACGGAAGATGGCCGGAGCGAGATATTGGCCTGATGGTAAATGCCGGACAGCTCTTGCGGGTCCCAAATAAACTTTGGGGCCAAATGGTGAAAGTTGTGAACTTTTATGGCTATTACGATACTAGCCGCAAATTGTGGGACAAGAGGCTTTGGCTTTCTTACACTTATGAATTTGCGCGTTAGTCTCCTATAGCTTGATTTCTTCGGCGCTCTGCTTTGGCCTTTGGGTTGAAGCGGAGCGTCTTTTTAGTTGGGGTATCATATGGGTGAGGACAAGGTATTCAAAAAAAATCTTTTTTGTGCTAATATTAACCTTATCAGGACTTAGCGTAATAAAATTATGGATCCAGTAAAGAAGTTAATTAACTATCTTTTTTACGCCATAAAGTAACAGGGTGTTAAATAGATTTTATTTAGAGCCTGTTTAAAAATTCATTTTGGCTGCAATTTCAGGAATTGGGCTGCAAAAGTCTCATCAAAATTCACCGATACTCCCTGGTATCGCCTCATTTTTCTTCAACTTTTTCGCTCCAATTCCTGAAATTTCGCTGCAAAAGCAATTTATTAAACAGGCTCTTATAGATTATGGATACTTCCAACGGGACAGGCAATATTATTGAAGTAAAAAATCTGGTCCGCAAATTCGGCGATTTTGTCGCGGTTGACAATATTTCCTTTGACGTTAAACAAGGCGAAATTTTCGCTTTTTTGGGACCGAACGGAGCGGGTAAGTCCACCACCATTAAAATGTTGACCACGTTGCTTAACCCCAGTTCCGGTAGCATCAGGCTGAACGGCCATAACCCGGTAGATGAATCCGCCGCCGCGCGCCGTTCCTTTGGTATTGTGTTTCAGGACCCCAGTTTGGATGATGACCTTACGGCCTGGGAAAATATGGAATTCCACGGCGTGCTTTACGGCGTGGAAAAATCCCTGCGCCGGAAAAGAATAGAAGAGCTGATGAAGTTCGTGGAGCTGTGGGACAGAAAAGACAGTTTGATAAAAGAATTTTCAGGCGGTATGAAACGGCGTCTGGAAATCGCGCGCGGACTTTTGCACCATCCCAAAGTCATTTTTTTGGACGAGCCGACTTTGGGCCTGGACCCGCAGACCCGCAACCACATGTGGACTTATTTGCAAAAGCTTAACAAAGACGAAGGCGTGACCGTATTTTTTACCACGCATTATATGGAAGAGGCCAGCCGCATCGCCCAAAGGATTGCCATTATAGACCACGGCAAAATAATCGCCACCGGTACCTCGGCGGAACTGCAGGCCCAAACGCAAACCGGTTCTTTGGAAGATGCTTTCTTAAAGCTAACCGGCAGTGAAATCCGCGATGAAGAAGCCAATTCAACCGACCAATTGCGCAACATGCATCAAATGCGGACGGGCGGGGGAAGAAGATAGGGGATTGACCAAGATTGACCAGTATTGAACAAAATTGACAGAATTATAACGCCCAGGGATTTACAGGACAGGACAAAGAAGTTCGCTTTAAGAATAATGAAGCTCGCGGAATTTTTAGAAAAACATCCGACAGGAAAATTTATAGGCAGGAAAATATTTAGATCAGGAACATCAGTTGCGGCTAATTATCGCGCGGCCTGCAGGGCAAAATCAGCCAGAGATTTTATTGCCAAGCTTGGCATTGTAATTGAAGAAGCGGACGAAGCGCGTTTTGGCTGGAATTGTTAAGCGATTCAGATATTATAAAAGACGATCAGGTGAAGCAGTTATTACAGGAAGCTGATGAAGTTACCGCTATAATGGTAGCGTCAAAGAATTCCGCAATTAAAAACCAGCGCACGAAATAAATTTTGGTCAATCTTTTAATCTTATTTAATCTTGGACAATCCCATGAAGACTATCTACATAATGTGGCTCAGGGAATTAAAGCGTTACTCGCGTTCCAAATCCAGAATAGTGGGCTCTTTGGGCCAGCCCCTGTTATTTTTGCTGGCTTTGGGCTATGGTTTGGGTTCGGTATTTGCCAAAGCCGGACAGGGGAATTACATCAATTTTTTGGCGCCGGGCATAATCGGCATGAGCCTGATTTTTACTTCCATTTTTTCCGGCATCCAGGTTATTTGGGACCGCCAGTTCGGTTTTTTAAAGGAAACAATGGTCGCGCCCGTTTCGCGTTTTAACATAATGATAGGCCGCACTTTGGGCGGCGCCACCATTGCCGCCATCCAGGGGATAATTGTATTCTGCCTGGCGCTGGTTCCCGGTTTCCGGCCGTATAACTGGGCTCTGGTTTTGCCGGCAGTTTTAGTTATGCTGCTTATAGCCCTGCTGTTTACGGCCTTGGGCACGGCCATTGCCTCACAGCTTCAGGACATGCAGGGCTTCCAGCTTATTATGAATTTTCTGGTCATGCCTTTATTTTTCCTTTCCGGCGCTTTGTTTCCCCTTAGCGGCTTGCCCACGGCCCTGACTTATATAATTAAAATAGATCCGCTGTCTTACGGCATAGACGCTTTGCGGATACTGCTCGCCAATTCCGGACATTATACCCTGGGAACGGACGTTGCTGTTCTGGCTGTGATTACCCTGGTTTTTTTATCGGTCGGCAGCTATCTTTTTTCCAAGATACAGATATAATTTCGTTTTCACATTTCGCCGCGCATTCACAGCCGCTGCCAAAGGCTCTTTTATAAAAAGAGCCTTTTTGATGGGTTTAATTTTTTTAGCAAAGGGCCTGTTGCCAAATGGGCTTTTGGGGTAAAAATTAAGAATTTTGAGGCAGTCGGTCAAAACAAATTTTGACGTTTAACTTTTGGTTAAGCTGATAAATTTTTTTGGCCGAATGGCCAAAGTTATGAATTTTTAATCAAAACGACAATTGGCAACAAACCCCAAATCCGGATATGGAAAATTAGGCCATAAATTGCTATTATTATATTATGACTATTCTAAAAAGAGTCAGTTTTTCGGCAGCGCTTGTTTTTTTTCTCATATTTGTTTCAGCGGGTTTTCCCGCGGCTCTGGCCCAGCTGGCAGAGCCCGCTCAGGACCAGCAGCAACAGCAATTACAGCAGCAGCTGCAGCAGCTGCAGGAACAAATTCAGCAGTATCAGCAGCAACTGGACCAGACCCAGGCCCAAAAAAATACCCTGCAAAATAAAATCAACCAGCTAAAAAAACAGCAGGCAATTTTGAATTTGCAAATTCAGGAGACCAATTTGCAGGTCAATCAGTTAAGCGGGCAGATTACCGCGACCGAAAATTCCATAGACCAGAACAATGCCCAGGTCCAAAATCTGCGGGGACAGGTTTCTTCCATAATCAGAGCCATCAATGAAAATGACGACTACTCGTTTTTATACACCGTGGTCAGCGAGCAGAAACTTTCCGATGTCTTTTCCGCTTACGCCGATTACGCTCAGGTTTCCACCGGACTGACCGGACTGGTGGGCCAGCTAAATCAAGCCAGCCAGAAACTGGCGCAGCAGCAGCAGCAGTTGCAATCCGAGCAGCAGGATGACCAAAATTTATTGTCAATCAGCATACTCCAGCAAAGCCAGCTCAGCGATACTGTGGGCCAGCAAAATAGTTTGCTCCAGCAAACCAAAGGCCGGGAGGCGGACTACCAGATTGTGGTTAACGATACCAAGGCGCAGGCCGCGGCCATTCAAAGCCGTCTGTACCAGCTACTCGGGGTCAGCAGCCAGATTAATTTTGGCCAGGCTTTGCAGATTGCCCAGTGGGCCTCGGCCCAGACAGGCATCCAGCCGGCTTTTTTACTGGCGATTTTAACCCAGGAATCCAACCTGGGCCAGAATGTGGGTACTTGCAACCGGCCCGGCGACCCGCCAAGCAAGAGTTATAAAGTAGTCATGAAGCCAAGCCGGGACATCCAGCCATTTTTGCAAATTACAGCCAGTTTGGGTTTGGATCCAAACGTTACTCCCGTGTCCTGCCCGCTGCGCGATAAAAACGGCCAGCAGGAGGGTTGGGGCGGAGCTATGGGGCCCGCGCAGTTTATTCCTTCCACCTGGGTGGGCTACGAAGCCAAAGTCGCGGCCATTACCGGCAAGCCGGCCAACCCCTGGGACATCCGCGACGCTTTTTTGGCCTCGGCCATAAAGCTTACGGCTGGCGGCGCGGACGGGACTTACCAGGGAGATTGGGACGCGGCTATGCGTTATTTTTCCGGAGGCACCAACCCGGCCTACAGTTTTTACGGCGATAGCGTCATGGCCACAACAGCCAAATACCAAACCGATATTAATAATTTAGGCAATAATAATTAAAACGGAATCCATCTCAAAATTACACGGTTTCAACCAAAATGGAATTTTGAGGCAGGTTCCTAAAAATTGTATGGGAATAATAGAAACAATCTTATCCTTTGGCTCCTTAGGCATCTTCGGATTCCTGCTCTACTGGTTTGCCGTAATTTTAAGAATCGGCCCGGAAGTTACGGAAGAAGAGGTTGATGAAAGCGCCAAGATCTAGTAATCCTTAAATATCGCCTACTTTTGGCTATTGATTAAAGCCGGGAGTTTTGTTAAACTACCAAAGACAATTAAATATTGTGATATTCGGGAGTAGCTCAGCGGTAGAGCAATCGGCTGTAGACCGTCAACTTGTCTCAAAATAAGTTGAAAATTAGCAGCTTTCTCAAGTAATTGAGATTGAAAAACGAGGTGAATTGCCCGTAACTATAATTTGTTTTTATAGCACGGATCCGCTATAATCTGCTACAGGCAGACGAAGGCGGACTGGAAACCTAACTGGTATATAAATACCACAAGGCAATCAGCAGCCAAACTTTGGCGAAAGCCATTGAAGGTTCAGAGACTATCCCTTTATGGGAGTAGGTTGATAAAATCGACCCAAGCGCCTCGCGTCCCTCCATCGGGGATGATGATATAGTCCACGCCTAGTAGAAATATTAGGGTTAAGTGTAACCGATGGGTCCTGGGTTCGAATCCCAGCTCCCGAGCCACTATTACAGGTTTCAAAATTGACCCAGGTGCCCTAGGGGCCTTATACCGTGAAAATGGGGTCAATAACAAAATCCGAGAACTTTACCGCTCTCGGATTTTGTTTTGTAAAAAATTACTTTGAATAACTTTTTCTATTTTTATTAGGGTTTTTTGGTTCGATTCCCAACTCTCCTCTTGATAAAAATCCCGCTTAAACCCTTGGTTCGAGTCCTGGGTACTTTATCTTTTACCGACCTTGAGCTTCCTGTTTTTGAGGTAAATTTTTGAGTTGATGGATTGCAACAGCTGGCGTTTCTCATCATGGTTGCCGTATCTGATAATATGCTTGGCATATTCTTTGGGGCTGAACTTTTGGGTCAGATCTTGGCCCGTCAGCATCTTGCCTAAGATGCCGCTACTAAAGCTTTGCAGCCGTTCCAGCTCGCTGTCTATCTGCTGCTTTAGTCCGGACTTATTCAGGTCTATTTTATCTATGATACTGATCAACTGCTCCAGCAAGTCTTCCTCCCTGATATATGGCTCGGGACAGTCCAAGTCCTGGGATTGGCTGCAGTGGTAGTAGATATATTTGTTTACCGTCCCGTCCTTAAGGTATTTAATTTTGTCCTCGGCCGTGATGCCGCTGTGGCAGGAGCCGCAGTAGAACAGCTTGGTAAAATTAAACTCTTTAGTTCCGGGCTTGGACTTAGGGGCAGTCATCAGATTTTTTCTGGCCTTTTCAAACAGCTCTTTGGTTATCAAGGCTGGGTAGTTGCCTTGGTAGATTTGCCCGCTGCCCACCGGCCACTCAAACTCTCCGTAGTAGAAGGTAGACCCCAGCATCCGGAAAATACTGCTTAAAGCCACCGGCTTGCCGCTTCTGGTGGTAAACCCCACCTCTTTAGCCCAATTATATATAGCTCTGCCGGTGTAGAATTTGTTGGCCACTAGGTCGAACATCTGTTTTACAAAATTTGACCTATCCGGGTCTATTATGATTTTGCTCCCTCCGCGGTAACCGATTTTTTCGTTCAGGTAACCTATGGGAGCCAGGCATGGCCGATGGCCAGTATCCAGCCTTGCCCGCTGCCCGCGCTTTACGTTAATGCCGCGGTTGTCGTTTTCTAGCTTGGCTTGAGAGCATAAAATCATCAGCAGGAATTTTTCGTTTGGTGAGTTGGTAAATCTTTGGCCATGGGTACGGATTTCTTTTAAGTAGCCCTGATCCATCAGATCTACCAACCCGCCCAAGTCTCCGGCATTACGGGAGAGCCTATCCGGTGCCCAGGTCAAAATTCCGTTAAACATTCCGGCTCTTATGTCTACTAAGAGTTGATTGTAGACCGGCCTCATGCCCGAGGCTTTGGCAGAGTGGCTTTCTTTTCTTACCTCCACCACCTCCATATTCTCGCGCTGGGCCATGGCCCGCATCTCCTTAATTTGGCTGTCTATGGACAGCGCCTGGCGTTCGTCGTCCTCGGAACTTTTTCTGCTGTAGAGGCAGTATTTGACCGTTGCTGCTATTTGCGGCGGCGCGGCTGATTGGTCTATCAGCCCGACCGCCTGTTTTGTCCTTAATCCTTGCATATTTTCTCCTTTCTGGTTAGTTGCTTACAAGACATGAATGACGCAACCCACGTGCCTTGTCCAGCCCGCCAAAACCCTTGGAAACTCCTCATTTTCCGGCTTACCAAAAGCAAGGAAAAGTGATAAAATTAAAGTATATTAATGTCGCTATATTTCCGTCCGCAAGCCTATGATCAAAAAAATATTAAATAAAAACTTGAACAAAGCAAGCCACGCAAAAAAAGATGAGTTTTATACTCAGCTTACTGATATTGAAAATGAGATAAAGCACTACAAGGATCAATTCCGCGGCAAGGTCGTTTTTTGCAACTGTGACGATCCAAAAGAAAGCAACTTTGTTAAATATTTTACTTTGAACTTTCAAGACCTGGGGCTTAAAAAACTAATCGCCACGCACTACAAAGAGGCCAACCTTTTTACCCATGAGCAACCTTATAAACTGGAGTATACCGGCGGGAAAAAAGGTAGTCGTTTGCCTGATCCAAATGATTTTATAACCCAGATGATAGGTACTGGCGACTTCCGCAGTCAAGAATGCATTAGCCTTTTAAAACAATCCGACATCGTGGTTACTAATCCACCGTTTTCTTTATTTCGCGAATACATCGCACAACTTTTTGAATACAATAAAAAGTTTTTGGTTCTCGGCAATCAAAACGCCATTATTTATAAGGAAATATTTAAATTTATAAAAGAAAATAAGATGTGGCTCGGTTACGATAATGGCGGAACGAAATGGTTTCAGGTGCCTGCTGACTATGACATACCAACAGAGTCAAGAGTAAAAGTTGAGAACGGTATTAAGTATTTTAGCATGGGAAGTATTATGTGGTTCACAAATCTGGATACAACGAAGCGTCATGAGAAATTAAACTTATATAAAAAATACAGTGTAAAAGAATACCCTATATACGATAATTATGATGCGATTGAGGTGTCAAAATTTTCGGAAATCCCGATGAATTATAATGGGGTGATGGGCGTGCCGGTAACTTTTCTTGATAGATATAATCCTGAACAATTCGAAATTGTGGGATCAAATCGCGGTATAGATCAAGATCTAAATGGGGTCTACGGCAGAGGCTCATTTTTGAATAAGAAGGAAACATTCAAACGATTATTTATTAAAAAGAGATAGTGAACAAATAGTTATGAAAATAGAATTACATCGCATTACAATTCGAAAAATCGCTACCGGCTATAAAGACAGCTCGGAAGAAGGCGTAGTGGCTTACAATGGCAAACTTGATATCCGTCCAAAATACCAGCGCGAATTTGTTTATAGCGGCAAGCAGCGCGACGCGGTAATTGAGACAATTAAAAAGGGTTTTCCGTTGAATGTGATGTATTGGATGAAAATCGACGCCGACAACTATGAGGTCCTTGATGGGCAGCAGCGCACTATCAGCATTGGGCAATATGTACACGGCGATTTTTCACTCAACGAGCTTTACTTTCACAACCTAACCGATGAAGAAAAGAATCAGATTTTGGATTATGAGCTAATGATTTATTTTTGCGAGGGCACGGACAAGGAACGGATTGACTGGTTTACCATAATAAATATTTCGGGGGAAAAACTTACCCAGCAGGAGATACGCAATGCAGTTTATACTGGTCCGTGGCTTTCTGATGCGAAGTTAAAATTTAGCAAAACAAATTGCGTGGCCTATCTTTTGGCAAACGACGGAGGGAAGTTAATGAATGGATCACCCATCAGGCAGGACTATTTAGAGACTGTGCTTTCTTGGATTAATGGTGGCAAAATAGAGGGTTACATGGCCAAACATCAGCACGACAAAAATGCCGACCAACTATGGCAATATTTTCAAATGGTGATTGAGTGGGCGCGCGCAACTTTTCCTAATTATCGCAAAGAGATGGGCGATGTGCAGTGGGGAGAACTGTATAACGAATTTAAAGGCGTAAAGCTTAATTCCAAAAAACTGGAAAACGAAGTCAAAGAATTAATGCAAGACGAAGACGTGACCAAAAAGTCTGGCATTTATCCGTATGTTTTAACCAGGCAGGAAAACTATCTTTCTATCCGCGCGTTTACTGACAAAATGAAGCGCGAGGCGTATGAACGACAGAATGGTTTTTGCCGATTTTGTAAAAAAGAATTTGATATTTCCGAAATGGAAGCTGACCATATAAAACCTTGGCACGAGGGTGGAAAAACAGTTTCAAAAAATTGTCAGATGTTATGCAAACAAGATAATAGAACTAAGTCGGGGAAATAAATTATAAAAATTATTTTTTTAATATTTTAGTACAGAAATATTTTTAGCCAATAAGACAAAATGCCTTTTCTTTTTTCTCTATTATGCAACAATGATTTTCCGGCACTTGCTCAAAACATTGGGCTGGCGTGCCTTACCATTTTAATCCCAGTTGCTATAGCTATTTTTGATCATGAAAACGAGTTTAGGGAACTGGATAACCATGTTATTTTGGATCACGTAATTGATTCAAAAGGGCTACTATTTTATTTAGCCATGATTTTTTTACCAGTTTTCTTTTGGCATAACTCAAGCATTATTTTCAGATTCATCGAACTTTTATTATGGGCTGGTGGGGTTGTGTTGCTAGGGCGATCCTTTATTAAATCTTACCAATGGCTCAAAGGAAATAAATTTCCATTGCGATTTGATTTTTTAAGAAAACTAACTAATTCCAAAGATGCTGAAGAATCCTGGAGTTCCGTTTGGAATTCAGATAAAATAAATTCCGAAAATGAAAGCGAATTTTTTACAATTTTTGTTGATACCGTAAACCAACTCTTTAATAAACCATGATTGAAGATTTAAAACTTTCATCAAAATTGTTAGGCGACTTTCAGACCTCTTTAGAAAAAAGGTCTAGTTTCTTTTTGGCTTATAAAGCTTTACCAGTTGTTTTAGATTGGCGCTTTAATACTTGGCAAAAAGAAATGGAGTTTTTAGATCCGAAAGATGAGAGCAAAAGAGAAACTTGGTCAGAGTACAATCAGTTACGTATTATCCTTGTTGGAATTTTTGAATATATCCAAAAAAGAATATTTGCCGAAGGAAACATAACCGTCTATGGTTTTTTTGATGCGCTTGTAAAACATGTAGAAAAATTTAAGGGCGAACAAAAGATTGTAAATAATATTAATAGGTACTATGCCAAAGAAATATTACCTGACTTTTATCGGAACTTTTTTGACGAAGTTACAAAAATTCGCGATAGGTTTAACAACAATATATGGGAACGTTTTCCCTATGAATGGTTAGTGACTTTAGCTGGGATAAAGGAAAATAGTATAGTACAAAAAGTAACCCTTGAAAAATTTACAGATTTGCTTAGAAATAAACTTTGGGTTAATTCTAAAAATGAGTACGATCCAGACTTGGATTACCTTGCTAAAAAATTATTTCCCGAAACTTTACCGGAAGCATGGGCTGCAATATTAACCTTTGTTTTTAAGCCTTGGATGAATGACGATAGGATGAAAGGATTAATTGAAGAGCAGCTAACTTTTGGGTCATACGGCCGGCCGTATGCTTTTAGCGGGGATATAACAGACGAACAGTTATCGAGCATGATGTTTGAGAGCCAAGACCAGCAGCTTAATTCAACTGTTGAATTAGCGTTAATTTTATTCAAAAGTCAGTTTACACTACAAAGCTTAAACCAAAATTTAGAAGAATTAAAAAACTTAAGCTATCAAAAACACTCCGCCCAGGAATTTGCAAGACTATATTTTATTAAACTTTGGGAAAATATCAAACAGCATTTAGAAAAAGCTGAAACTGCCACTGTAGGCAGTTAATCCTGATGATTTATTTATGGCAAAATGGCAATCAAAAAATTTAATACTTCTAACCGGAGCAGGCTTTACCAAAAATTTTAACGGTTTTTTGGGCAAGGAAATGTGGTCAAAAATTTTCAACAGCTCGGCCATTCAAAGTACCCCAAACATAGCTAACCTCTTAAGAGAAAATTTTGACTATGAAGATGTCTATTCGCGGGTGTTGCGCGGCAATGGGTTTAGCGACAGCGAAAAACAGACCATGCAACAGGTAGTAGAGGCTGTTTATAAAAAACTTGATGACGCTACTCGCAATTGGATTTTTAATAACGATAATCCAACTGCCTTTAACATTTACGGCTTGAATGGCGATTTGATGAATCTATTCCAACCCGCAAATGGCCAAAAGAGAGGGTTTCATTTTACTTTAAACCAAGATTTATTTATGGAACGGGAATACCGTTATCGTTCCCCCGGCGCTCCTTTTTTCCCCACAGGATTTTTATAATTTTAGAAGTACGGAATTCCAAAGTAATTTTTTTGTGACCTTATCATCTGATGCGGTTTCCGAAAAAGTAGAAAAAGGCATAGCCGATCACAATGGGCTTGTTTATATAAAACTTCACGGCTCCTACGGGTGGAGGTCGTCTAATGGCTTAAATCAAATGGTGATTGGAAAAAATAAAGAGGAAGATATTGAGCGTGAGCCTTTGTTGAAGTGTTATTTTGAGCTATTCCAAAATGTTATAAAAGAAGGAAATAAAAGATTGGTGATTATAGGTTACGGCTTCAAAGACCAGCATATCAATAAAATTTTGGTTGACGGGGTAAAAAATTATGGTTTAAAAATCTACGTAATTAGCACAGCGTCCCCAGAAAGTTTTAGAGAGAATTTTGAGCGCGGTGGACATTATTACGCATTGCCGATTATGGAAGGCCTTTGCGGATATTTCCCTTATAGCATGAGAGAGATTTTTCCGGCAGACCAAAGCAGGTCAGTGCATATTGATGAAATTAGGGAACGTTTGTTGGCAAAAAATTAAATAATAAATTTATGTTACCTAAAGACCTGGATGATAAAAGCAGACAAGAACCTGATAGCAATAGCTTCAAGGACGAGCTTGGCGAAGATATTTTAAATGGTGACGCTGACGAAACTTTGGAGCGAGCCGATGAAGCCGGGATTGATATAAACGACTTAAATTTATAACCTTTAGCGAAAAGGAGTTTATGGCCAAAAAACTTGAAGACACTTTGGAGGAACAAACAGAAACCGTGATCGGTCCTTCGGCCATTATACTAGGAGAATTGACCAGCCAAGGCAGTATTAAAATTGAAGGCCGTGTTGAAGGTAAGATTGCAACCACTCAAACAATATCTATAACCCCGAATGCGAAAATTACGGCTGAGACGGAGGCTGAAAGCGCGGTTATCGCTGGAGAAGTACAGGGCCATATAAACATCTCCGGGCGGTTGATTTTGTTATCCACAGCCAAAGTTAGCGGTGACATCATTTGCCCAACCTTAAAAGTAGAAGAAGGTGCTTCTTTTACCGGCAAATGTTCCATGGACACTATAACCTCGTCTAAAAAAAGATAATAATAATTTTGTGGAAATTTTAGAAATTGAAAAATTGAAACAGGGTCTTAAAAACTCAGCAGTTTTTAATTTTTCACTTGGTTCAAAAGAGCTTTTTCATAGCAATTTTATAGCTTGGCTGGCGGAAAAATATCCCCAGCAGACTGGTAAATTATTTTCAAAATTTTTGAAAGACCAAAACGGCAATGCCTCTGTAATCCGCACGGAGCGGGAAGCGAAAAATCGAGATATATGCCTATTCTTTGCCAACGGCCAAGAGCTGGTTATAGAAAATAAGGTAAAAAGCCTGCCTAATCTGGAACAGCTAAAATATTACAGCCAGAATTCGTCAGTCAATCAAAATTTCCTGCTGCTAACTTTGATTGAGCCGTCTTTTGATCTTCCTGATGGTTGGGCCAAGCTGACTTACGCGGAACTGGCAGCCTTAATGGAAAGCAACTACTCAAACTTGGACGATAGCTACGATAGCCATATCATTAAGGACTACATTTTCGTTATATCTGCTTTAAGCAAAATCTTTCAAGACATAACCGTTAAGCCCAATGATAAATTTAGTTTTTACTCCATAACCAATGATAATACCTACGGCGCTTTGTGCGATCTGCGCATGGGCGACATTTACCAAAAACTCAAGTACCAGATACTGGCCGTTGAAATTTGTAAAAAATTACGTAATGCCTTTCCTGAGGCGGAAGTGTTTTTTGAAGACGGCATCAACCGCTTCAAAGACGCCATGCCTGGGAAGCCGAAGGATGCGGGAAGGAAAGAAGGGGGTTACTATTTTTCATCAGGCCTATCCCATGCCCAAGGCATGATGGACGTGGCTTATGTCCTGAAAAAGGGGCTGTTCCTTACGGTACAAATTCAGGGCGACCACTACCGGCAAATGGTGCAGGGTTACGCCGGTTACGGCAAGGGATCAAAAAAAGTTGCCGAATCTCTTTTAGAACAAAAATTGTGGTTTAATTTTGTCCACATTGGCGGCAACCTTAAGGAATATCCAATGGGAGATAAAATGTTTAATAAATACGGCGAGACCGATTTTTACCGTTCCGTTTTATTGAACTCTGACTTTACTGTTGGGCAAATTACAGGATTTGTAATTGATAATGTTAACATGATTAAAGACGGGCTGAGCCAAATAAAAGAATTAGCATAAAATTGCTTGGGTATGGAACAGGAAAATCTCGAACAAATTATTGAGCATAAGCAGGAAATTGAGCAGGAGCTAACCGATTTGCTTAAAGAAGCCGGCAGTGATTTTACCTTGGACGACATCCGACAAGTTATTTACGAGGAAGAAGAACAAAATGATCTGGCTAAAATTATTCCCATGTTTGATACTGGCCAGGGCGGAGTTGAACTGAACGATATTGTGGAAGTGGTCATTGACGCTTGGAATTATTTTCCCCACAAAGCCTTAGGCGGCATCTCCCCGGCGGAAAAGTCTTTACAATACCATAAACCCAAATAATTATGCGCCGAGATAAAAATCCCAATAAAGGCCTGCCGCCGGTAGATAACGTTAGCGAACAACAAATCAGACGGACCCATGCGGAAATAGCCGACCGCTCCGGTGAATTGCCAGAGTTGGATCTTCACGGCCAGATCGCGCAGGAAGCTTCTCTTAATGTTTATGGTTATATCAGTCACATGGCCGATTCAGGTGAATCCTTCTGCCGGATTGTCCATGGCAAAGGCACAGGCGTATTGCAGCAGGTTGTACAGAAAGAACTTGAGGATTTAACCGTTCAAGGCAAAATTGAAACGGCTTTCCCGTCGCGGAAGTATCCGGGCGCGGCAATTGTAGTAATTTTTCCGATATAAAATTATTCCCTAAATTACATATGCAAAGTAAGAAGATTATTTTTACCCCATCGTTATTTTTCCAATACTCCAGATGCCCTCATTGGATCTGGCACGATTATTTTAGCGACCCAAAGGATAAGGACAAACTTCCAGAATTGACTCTGAAGCTTTTTGAAAAAGGGGTGTTGCATGAAAAAGAATATATTAAAGACTTGGATTTTGTATCTGTAAAGACTGCAGACCCGGCCAAGGCTTTTGAAGCCACTCTAACTTTAATGCAGTCTGGATCCGAATTGATTTACCAGGGCGAAATACAATACCAAGCGGATGATGTTATTTATCGTGGCAGACCGGACTTATTAAAAAAAATTCCAGGTAAATCAAAATTTGGCAATTATTTATACACACCTATCGACATTAAGTCATCCAAGGAAATCGATCCTGATCAAAAATACCAATTAATAATTTACGGCATTATCCTTGAACAGTTGCAAGGCGCCTTTCCCAAGGGTATGGGTATTATCAATAAAGACAAAGAAACAGTATTGTTTGATCCAGAAGTAAAGGACACGGAAAAAGCCATAGAAAGAACCAATCAAATTTTAGATATCTTGAGGGGCAAGAAACCGCCGCTGAAATTAGTTTCCACCTGTAAAGACAGCCCCTGGTACAAAAAATGTGTAGCTGAAGCTGAGGAAAAAAATGACATAGCCCTCATTTATAAACTGGATGCCAGATCTCATCCAGCTTTACGCGAATGCGGCATTAATACAGTTGCAGATGCCGCGAAAATGGACGTGGCATCGCTGCCTAAAATTCCACAATGCTCACCAGAAACCTTGGATAGGATAAAACTGCAAGCCCAAAGCCTTGCAGCAGGCGAGCTAAAATGGCTGGCCAAACCACAATTGCCAACGGCTAAACTGAAGCTATTTTTTGATATTGAAGGAGACCCGTTATTGCAAGTGCAATATCTATTCGGGTTTTGGATTTCCGGTGATCCGAATTTTGACTATGCCAAAGTTGGAAAAGTAAAAAAATATCCGGAACAAGGTAAATATTTTCTTTATTTTTTAGCTGAACAGCCTGAGCAAGAAAAAGAAATGTGGGATGACTTTATACAGTGGCTAAAAATTTTGCCTAAAGAATACATAATTTATCATTATGCAAACTATGAAAAAACTTGGACTTCCAAACTGGCAGAAAATTATGGCGGATCTCCAGAGTTCAACAATTTTCATTCCAGATTATTTGACTTGGAAACTACGAGAAAAGAAAGTGTGATTTTTCCACTTTACTTCTATTCCATTAAAGATATCGCCAAATCTAAATTTATCAACTTCAAATGGCGTGACGCTAAAGCTGGCGGTGCGCAAAGCATTTTTTGGTATGAAAAATGGCTGGAAGAAAATGACCCTAAAGTACTGCAAGATATTATTGATTATAACGAGGATGATGTTAGGGCTACCGAAATTCTGTTTGAATGGTTTGAAAAGTATAAATAATAAACTACTTCCTCTTATTCTCATCCAGTGTTCGCCCCTGGCTATCTTTCCATGATATCCAGCCGTTGCTGGATCTGCCAGTAACCACGTCCGCAGCCAGACTTGGGCTGGTAAAGACTACATCTTGGGTTAACTGATAGGATTCGTCGCTAACTTTTTTAAGCCTGCCATCATCATCCCGGCTCATTAGCTGCCTAAGCTTTGAGCCGCCTGTGCCTTGCATAGAAGGCACTTCGGCTAAGCGCACGGTAGAGCCCTTAAATACAATAAACTCTCCTGTATCCAAAAGACTGCCTTTGGCTTCCGCGCCAGAGGCTTTTAAATAATATACTTCGTCGGCTGTATGGGTATCTGCAAAGACCGGCTCAAACAAAGTGTAACCCAGCACTGCCATGACAAACTTAATACTTTCAAAATAACTGTCTGCCGCTGATTTTTTAAACTCGGATAAGGTATTTTCATTACGGGAATTACCATTGGTCATCAGGTAGCGGCCGGAACTTTGGGCTTCCTCCACGGCTTTGTTTTCTAGATACCTGACATCTGCCTTATCCAAACTGCCAATGAAAATAATGGCTAAATTCCAAAAATCCTTATTGCTTTCATGATTAGTCAATCTCTGGTAACAGGTTTCGGTTTCCCCAATGTAAACGCTGGGTTTGGTCTCATCCATATTCTCTCCAAACAAAAAATACAGTGCTGGCAGATTACTTTCCGGTCGATCTTTAATAAATTTAAGCTTGGCCCTCGGGATAATAATGGCCTTGCCAACCCAACCGTTAACTTCAATAATTTTAATGCCGTTGGGATCACCGTCTGGCAATAGTATGGTAAGGCCTTTTGTGGACATAAGGGTTTTGGGAACTGAAGAACACGGCTCGAAGGCCGGGTTCTTCTGAATTAATATTGTTTTTAAACTAAGGTAAAACTGCGTGGTTAATTTTTATTATGAGCTTGGTTAATTAAATCCCTGGCCAGGTTTGCGGCTTGCTGGAACGGGCCAAAGCTCTTTCTGCGAAATACCACTATATTATCAGCTTTATTAGCATTATTGCGATTATTGGATCCCCAGTAGCTTTTTTGGGTATCTTGGTTGCCCGGGGTGACAATTTCAAATAACCCCGTGGCAAAATTCTTGGTAATTTTCACGCCACTAATATTTTTATACTCAAACGCCAGGCATCGGCCGCCAAAAGTACTGCCGGTCATAAAACCCCATTTGATAATGTAGAACCGTTTATCTGTCACTACTAAAACTTGTCCAAAAGCGCCTTGCAGTTGAACCAAAACTTTTTCATCTGATCCAATATTTTCTGCTAATAATTTTCTACCTCTACTGCCAATAGCTTGCACCAAATCTTCAGTCATAAGTTTATAACCTTTCTGCTGGCATCCGGACAACACAAAGCCCGCCGCCAGCATGGCTCTTGCGAGCCCACACCCTTTCGGGTATGACCTATAGAAAGATAGCTGAACGACGGGTTCAGTACTTTCTATAGGTTTTGGTTATTCGCCATGCCCGGCATTGTGCCGGGTTTAGGCTACTTTGATTAAATTGTTAAAGTTATTATACTATCATTTTCCGCTTATTTCAATCTCCATTTTAGCTGGGCAGACTTAAACACCCTTGGTTTTATTTAATAGTTTTCCAAGGCACACGGTACCGCAAACCCTTAAGTAAGTCCAGCTTTATAAAATCCCCCTAAAAAGCTATAATAAATTGTAAGTTTTAAATACAATTTCATGCTTACCCAATGGCAAAAAGATCATATAGAGGAAGCACCGGCAGACCAGCCGCTGCCCAAACGCGGAATCGTGTCGCTGAATTTGCTAAACGAGATTGATTCCATACGTTCCAATATTTCTCGCTTTTTCCCGGAACTTAAAATTTGGTGGATTGACGAATGGGGAATGGGGCTGTTGGCCAAAGAAGCGCCAAAACTGTATGTCCTTGGCGACCCCAAAGACTTTCCTAAATATATCCCTCAATTCAACAAGTTCTTCCCTAGGCCGCCTATACAGCAACTTCCGGAAGTCGTTATCTGGCAGGATGGCTTACCGTGGCCTAACGGCCGCATTATCGAGGTATATTTAGCCCACCACCGCGCCCAGGAGCCTCACGATTATAAAAATTTTTTTGAGGTCATAAAGGCCGACAAAAAATTAAAAAAAGATTATCAAAAAATACTGTTTGATGATTACGACCTTTTGCGCCAATATCTAGAAACCAAATACGAATTTATGAATAGGGCGCTACTGTCTGTAAAGAAGCCAACTTAAAAAAACCGCAAAGCGGTGTTTTTAAGTGCCATTCATTCTTCTTGGCCTTCCGGGATGAGGCTTTGAAATCTCCTGGTCGGTTTGCTGCCGTCAATGTCCATATACGGTCCGCCGTTAGATTCTACCCAATCCAAGTAACCGTACAGCGAGAGATTTTTATTATGTTCGTTAATAGCTTCATTGACGACCAAGCTCAAGGCATCCGCCAAATCGTCTTTGCGTGCCGAGCCAAAATCTACCAGTTGGAAAATGAGGTCACGGCAGCCCTCTTTGGGAAATAGTAGCCGACCATCCTTGATCATCATAGCTGTCGGTTGTAACCTTGTTAGCTTATCACCACTGACCGTAACTGGCGCTATCTGGTTATAGCCAGCGCCGATCATCTGCTGGTAAAACGAAACTTGAAATAAGTTGGCCTCCATAAACATTTTGCTGTGGCCTGTTTGTTTGGCATTGTCGATTACCTGCTTCATGGCGGCGATATTGCCATAATTATCCAAGTGGCGGTTAACGGGGTTCGGCAGGACGTAAATTTTCAGCTTTCCATTAACGACATGTATTTGTATTGTCACGATAGCCGTATAATCGCTGCCCGGCTTCTGGCCGATGGCGAAGTCCACTCCCGACCAGGTGGCAATATAGCCGCAAGTACTCGCACGGGGAGGTAGGTTATTATACTTAACTATGTCCTCTAAGGTGACCAGCTGTCCGAGCTCAGGAGTAAGCAACAGCATCATTTCCCTGTTCCAACTGATCTCATCCATCTTCATTTTCTCCTCTTGGATTTCCTTCTGAGTCGGAAATTTGGCAGGCCAAGCGGGTTTGCCGTTTTGGTCAAGAATGGGAATGCGCATGGACAGTCCCCGCATCTGTCCGCTTTCGATCTTATCGTGTAGGCGCATAATCAGCGAATCGCCATGAAGCGGCGAACCGATAACCACAATTCTGGTATTTTTATCCCCCAATGGCACAATATCCCGCATCATCCATTGCCAGGTATTCTCCCGGCTTTCCAAAGTTTTTACCGACCCGATGTCATCCGGATCGTCAATAATAATAGCCTGTGGCCTATACTGCCGATGTTTTAAGCCGCGCACGCTTTGCTCGCGGGAAACGGCCACGATTTCGGCGCGGTAGCGTTTTAAGCTTACGATGTAAGCGTCCGAGGCATCCTCCCTAAAATCAAAGGGATAAAAATCCTTGGTTAGCTGTTCATTCTCTTCTAATTCTGCCTGAATATTTTTCATCGCATGTCTGGCCAACATCTGGTTTTTGCAAATGATGATGATTTCCTGCGCCTGCCCGCTTATGGCGAGCCAAAGGGGAAAAGACAAAGATAATATTGTTGATTTGCCGCTGTTCCTAAAACCTTGGACGACCAAAAGTTTAGCAGTCCTGTCTTCGGTAGCGGCAAACAGCTCGTGATGGAACAATGCGCTTTGGTACTCTAAGTAATGCGGCAGATAGAAGGCAAAGAAAGCTTCATGGCTCTTTTTTGTTATGGCGCGGCGGATACCGGCATCTTTACCCATCCGCTCAGTGATGTCAGGCGTGAGGTTCATGGTTGCCTCCTTTTTGTTCGCCGAGTTGGCTTTTATCCCCGGCGAGCAATCCCAAGGCCCTGTCTACGATTTCCTGCTGCTCGCTACTTAAAGCCTCGTCCGATAACTCCAACTTCCCTTCGAGCTGCAGTTTTGCGGCATAGACGGGATGACGGTGCGTGAGCCAAAAACGAATGCTTCGCATGTCCTTTTCGTTTATCAGAGATATCATATTACCTTCGGCGATGTCGTTAATAAACAGGATGCCTTCGGCCATGGCCTCATCCGCGGTTTTAGCGAATTCCGCATCCTGTTTCCGCCATTGGTAATAACTGGGTCTGGATACTCCGGCCTTCTGAACGGCTAACTGAACAATCGGAAATTTTTTTAGCTGTTCGATAACGGCCGCTTTTTGTTTTGCCTGTTGGTAATTTTTCCGGCTCATGCCACCCTCCTTGGCTTTTGCCCGGTTAACTTCGAAAGTCTGTTCAATATGACTTCCGTGTAGACGTTAGATTTTTCCATCAGGTAACAACGGCGCTTCATTTTTATGGCTGCTACCGCTGTTGACCCCGACCCCCCGAACGGTTCCACTATCAATTCATCACGCCTAGTCAGCACCTTAATATATGGAATCAGAATCTCCACTGGCTTAGTGCCAAAGATTATTCCTTGGCCCGATGATTTTTTATCCGACGCTTTATACTCAATAAAGTCAGTCGGGCAATACTTTTTGCCCTTGGCATAAGACTCCCAATGCGGCTTGCCGGAGGTGGCAAATAAAGCGGACTCATACTCCTCTTGCAATAGCGCATCCTTTTCCGGCTCGTCGTTTAAGGACACCTGACCGGAGGTACCGACCATGGCGAAGTCCCATTTGTTGAAAAACTTATACTTAGCGGAGAAGCCCTGTACCCGATTTGGCAGATGCCAAATTATAGTGTTACGGTATTTCCAATACTTTTCTAAAGCGTTCCAGATGGTTCGCAGGTTCTTTGGATTCTCATAAACTATAATAGAGAAATCCGGCTTTTGGATTTTGGCGATACTAGCCATCCACAGGTCGGTAAAATTTTCCGGCAGTTCCGTAGTCCCTAGATAGGTACGATCACGCTTAAGGCCAAAACCTTTAGTAGCGTCTTTTTTCTTTTTGCCGTGTAGGTAGTCTAGTAAATAAGGTGGGTCCGTCAAACACATATCCGCCCTCTGGCCGTCCATGAGTTTTATCATATCGGCTTCAACGGTACTGTTACCGTTCATAACCCGACAACCGGCAATCTCGTAGACGTCACCTTGTTTAACGCTGACCTTTTGAATATTGAGTTTCTTAAGTTCTTTTTCCAGATCAAATAATTCCGGTATCTCCTCAACAGCAAAAATTTTATCCAATTCCTCACTGGAAAATCCAACTCCGGACAAAAATTCCTCGCTGAAATTCTTTAACAGCAACTCCAGATCAAATTCTCCGACCGCCTTATTCAGTCTCACGTTTAGATCCTTCTCGGTCTCGATATCGGGAATGCTGACGTAAACCACCGGCACGGTTTTAAGCCCCAATTCCTTGGCGGCTTTTAACCTACCGTGTCCTCCTATTAAAATGTTCTTTCTATTCGGCGCGGAGTTCGCCACCAAAGGCTCTACCAAGGAGTGCTCTTTAATGCTAGTTTTTAGCTGCTCAAACTGCTCTTTGGAGAATTTGCGTGGATTATACTCGCTGGGTTTCAGCGCAGCCACTGACACATACTCAACTTTCAACTTAAGCTCGCTTAATAATTTTTCTTTCATGGGTTATAACTTTAATTTTGATACTTGATTGTTTTAGTTTTCCGCATAGCAAAAAACTGCCGTCCATTCTGATTGGATGGTCTTATTAAGTTTTATTAATCCATCAAACTTTAAATATTAATTGGATATTTTATTTTTTATTATTTTCCGTTTTAGAGCAATATGGCCGAATTTTCCCGAAGAGGTTTCGACTCCGGGACTCTTTTGGAAAACCTAAACCATACACTTTCTAGTTCACGATGGCTGTATATAAATATAGTAACTCTTTTTAATTTGACTGTCAAACTTAAGACTTGTGCCATCCCACATGATACCTGAAGTAAGCCCGTTGCCTTAGGCCAGATGATACCTCAAACTGGCAATTCACAGGATTAGGGCAATAAGGTTGAACACTAAGACCTACAGGGCATTTAAGGAATCGTGGGCATAGCCAGAGTTTAAATTCCACAGTCAATAATTGCTAAATTTTTTTGGCGCCGCTTAGGTATCACTATTGAATGTTAAAATACTACTTAAGTCCGTAACACTGGCACAGTCGTCCAACGGAAGCACTACCAATTCTGGTAATTTTTAATACAACCAATCTCGTTGCCTAACCCGCAAAATTTATATATAATATAAGCACATTTCACCATCGCCTAACCCCGAAATCTAATTTCGGATATGGCTTCATCCTCAGCGACATAAAGACGGTCTCCCAACCGCCACTCGTCGCTGAGGTGCCTGTTCGCAAGGACAGGTGGACGGCATCCGAAAGGTTGCCGCCGGTAGGTGGGGGACCCTTTTTGTATCTCCACCTACCGGCAAAACCTCAGCGACAATGAAATCAAATAAAAATGGCTGTAAGTGTTTTAAGGGTTCCCCTCAAGCATCTTTCCCTTACAATCATAGAAATAAAAAACTTTGCAAGGCTATGTTTGAAAATTTTCCATAGCGATTTTTTGTTTTACCTTTTACCTTTTAACTTTTTTCGGATTTAAAAGTTTGGCCTGAGTAATGATTTCTTCGGCCGCCCAATCCGGAGCATCGGCAAAGCTGGCCAAATTGCTGCCGTCCGGCGTATAAGTGGCAATTACCTGGCTGGCACCGGAACCGATACCCGCGGCTTTCACCACCACGCCCGCTGACTTTAAGTCTTCCTTGGCCGAGATAGTGGCGGGTACGCTGTCGCTGCCGCCATCGGCGGATACCAATACCAAACGAAGCCGCTGTTTACTTTGTTGCAAGTTAACGGCATCTTGCTCAATCATCTTCTTAACGGTTTGTAAGCCCAAATGATCCGGGGTGCCTCCGCCCACATTCTCCTGCAATGCTTTCCAAACTTGCAGTTGTTCCTTAGGCCCCCAAGCGGTGCCCAGCGGCAATTCAACCCTGCCGCCCCCGGCGTTAAAACTGACTAAAGCCACCCTGACATCCATCGGCGAAATCAGCTTTATTTTCTGCCGCTTAAATTCCTGCGCGGCGGCGTACATTGAATCCATCAGCAAAAAGCTAAAGACCTGCTGGTCTTCCCACTTTGGCCTGCCGCTTGAGCCGTCAGTTTCTGCCATAGAGCCGCTTTTGTCCACTACCAGAAAAGCGTCAAAGCCGCCGTAAATCTGTTCCTTTTCAGTCTTACGTTCATGCTTGGAAAAACCGGTCGGATCAGCTTCACCGGCGCGCAAGTCCAATACCGTTTCCACCGGGTCAACCAATTCTTCCCCTCTGGACATTCGTATAGGCGCGGTGTAGCGGGTTCTGTCAATCAAATTATCCTGGATTATTTTTTGCCATTCAGCCAATAATCTTGCCCTGATATTCCTTCCCTGTTTGTCCCTCTTCTCTCGCGCTTCAGTAATACGTTTTAGTATCTGCTTGGCTTCTTCAGGGCTGCAACCCGCTTGTTCGGCAAAGTTTAAAGCCGCTAATTCTTCCGGTTCCCGTTCCTTCTTTTCCAAAGCTTCTTGGGCTTCAGTGATTAATTGCTCCAATTCCTCATCGCTTAACTCCGGAGCCTCCTGTTCGCCAAAGTCGCCTTCCATAGCCGCGTCAGAGCTTTGCTCGTCTATTTCCTCATCGTCCATATTAGGATCGCCCGGCGGCGTGGCATCAAGGCGCTGCCAAGCCCGCCCATCCCAAACTTCCGCCCAAGCGTGGCCGGTACCCGAAGAAATAACCGCCGCATTCTGCTTATCCTTAACTTTGACGTAATGGCCGGAAACTAATCTTGCCTCCATTCCAAGACGCCGCAGCAAAGCCACGAAATAAGTGTTGGCCACATCGCAGTCAGCCTCTTCGTGCTGTTCAATTCTTGAAAAATAACCTGCCGGATCGCCAGTTCTGTATATGTTGTTAAAGCTTGAATCATTGGAATATTTTAAGAGCTTCTTAACATAAGCCTTAGCAGAGCGCGCCTGATCCATAATGGAATGTTTGCCTTGAGTTATCTCTGCAAGTTTAGCATCAGTACCGGGAGAAAATTTATAAGTCGCGGCTTTGGATTTTGCCCGCGCTGCTTCCCTTAAACTTTCTTGGGTTTTTGCTATTTCCAGAGAAAAGGTAATCACTCCCGAAGCTCTGGCAGCGTCAACAACAAAACTGCCGTGTCCGTCAGCCAATATGGTTACAGTCTCGTTGCCCTGGGTCCGCAGACTGGAAACATCCGGCGCAAAACCATAAGGCATGGGCAATACCGTGCGTCTGCCGCCTTGGACGCTGCCGGAAAAGACCTTACGACTTTTCTCTTCTATGGCAGGGCTGGTAAATTCAGAGAGCATACTTGCCGACTTTTTCCACTTCATGACCTTCTCGTCCCATATGTCAAAATCATCGCCGCGATAATAGCCGCCGTAAAAAGGCCGCACTTTAAAATATGCTCCGGGCTCGTTTTCCTTTGAGGTTTCCATCTCGTCCATACTGGGCGTCAGGCTGTCTTCCTGAGGCGGAGGCAGATTGCTTTGTGGGCTCTGCTCTTTCTGTTCTTGGATTTCCGGAGGTATTGGCTTTTCAGCTTCGGCTCTGGCCTCTTCCAAATCCTTGCGCTCCAAAAAATCTATGGCCGAAGCCAAGCGGGATTCAAACCACTGGAACTTGCCGCCTAAAGACACGTTGGCCGAAGACATGACTTGGGCGACGTCAACCTCGCCCTCCGTGGACCTGCTCTTTAAAACATTCTGGAAAATTTGCCGGACTTCAGGCCGGACTTCCGGCAATGTCGCTCCCAATTGCTTGGCTTCAAAGCAGGACAGGAGTTCCTGTACTCTGCCGCTTCCCAAACTTGTTTTGTTGGCCATCTCCGCGCCAAACGCCCCGGCTTGCTCGGGGTTGCCGGAAACGGCTAAGTCGTAAGCCGAAAGGTTTTCAAACACAGTTCTGGCCTGCCGTACCCCTTTGCTTCTGTTAGATAAAGACCGCCAAGCCTTAAGACCGGCAATACCTTCGCGCGATTTTAAAGCCTGCCCGATAAGTCGGCCTCGCGCTTTCTGCAAAGCGGCTTTAGCGTCAAAATTTCCTGCCTCCGGCTGCTCAAAATTTCTTGTTTCTGGACCCATAAACTAAAATAATTAACCGATGCTTAAACGCAAGCGTTCTTTCAGTAAAAAACTCTTGGAAATTCCCAGCAAACCAATATATGAATTCAGCTGTTTGACCACATAGCTATTATATCCTGTTTTTCGGGCTTGCGCAGCCACTTCCAAAACCGCCGTCCTGACTCTTTTTCTTGGCACCAGCCCGTAAGGAAAAGCCACCACCCCCAAAATATCCACGCCGTTGTTTAGGCTTCTGAGTATTGTTTTTTCCTCCGGCAAAGACAGCGTTAACTTTTCAGCTAAAAACCGCCTGATGGTCAGGCTCAAGCCGGAAAGTTCGGATTTATCTTTGCTGACTAAATAAAAGTCGTCGTTGTACCTGACATACTTTTCCACGCCCAAAGTCTGCTTCACAAAGTAATCCAATTCGTGCAGATAAATATTGGCGAAAATCTGCGAGGTCAAATTGCCCAGCGGCACTCCTTTGCCCGGGGTGACATGGAAACTGTCAATTATGGTCGTGCAAAGCCGCAAATAATTTGGCTCTTTAAGGCGTTTGCGGATAAACGTTAATAAAATCTGGTGGTCAACGCTGGCAAAAAAATCATCAACATCGCCATGCAAAACATAAGCCTGCTGGTTAAAATTACTGCTTTCCTTTCGAATAAATTCCCAGACTCGGAGCACCGCCGCCTGGGTACCTTTGCCAACCCTGGACGAATACGAATCAAAATAGAACCGCCGGTCAAACAGCCGGTAGAGTACGCTGTAAAGCGCCTGATGCACAACCCGGTCTCTGACTTTGGCTTTGTGTATAATCCTGAACTTCGGGTCGCGCACAAAAAAACTTTTATAGTCCCCGTGCACATAAAGCCCGCCGCTTAAATCCTCCGAAAGCTGTTGCAGTTGGTTTTCCAAGCGGCGCTCAAAGGCCACCACATCCGGGCGCTCCCGTTTGCCGGGCGTGAAGCGATCCCAAGCATCATAAAGATTTTCAACTTTTGCAAATTTATTAAAAGGCAATAAGTCCATATGACCCAAACTTCCTTTGAACCGCCGGTGGTGGTTAAAACTTATAAAACCTATCAAATCCTTTTGCCCCTGCTGGCCGACTTTCCCAAACCGTTGCGTTATACTTTGGGCCAGGTGCTGGATCGTTCCCTTTTAGCCATACTGGAATATATTTTTGAGGCCAATGCCATGCCCCTGCCGCTCCGGGAAAGCGGCCTGCTGAAAGCTTATTCCAAATGCGAGTTATGCAAATTGCTGGTACGGCTGTGTTGTGAAAACAACATTATCGTCAACACCCAATTTTACCAGCTGATGGCCAATTTGGAGGAGATAAGCAAAATGCTCAGCGGTTGGATCAAATACATCCGCAACCAGCCGGGTAACAGATAACCCCTATGCCCACAACGACCGCGGGACGGGTGCCCAACTTCGGATTGACATTCGCCGGATCGTTCCAGTTGAAATTGACGCGCGAATTGTCCGGATTCCAGTTGGCATTAGCGGCACCAGAAGGGCCCACCCGCCCCGTATTCCTTGATCCATCCATAACGCGCGGGACACTCCGCGGAGCTATCCCTGACCGGTATTCTCACAAGGAACGTCGTTGTTTACTGTCTTGTTCAATCCGTTTATGGATTGAGAGTCGGCGAACCAATCTCTTTGCAGAGTGGTTTCATTAGCCGAAAGGTTAAAATAAAAAATTTTCGAGGATAAAAACAAAAATAAAAAAAGAAAACATTAAAATACAAAGACTAAAGGATTTCTACAACGACCGCGGGACGGGCGCCCAACCTCGGATGGACAGACGCCGGATCGCGCCAGTAGAAATAGACGCGCGAATTGTCCGGATTCCAGCGGGCAGCCGCGGCACCAGAAGCATCAGCGCTATCTAAAAGCCTAGTCCAGTTCGAAAGCTTGGCGTCGTTATTCCAGCTATGGAAATTGTGGTTTCCGTCAGCTTCAAAATGCAGCCGCTCGGTCAGGCGGAATTCGGCCAGTGTTAAGCCATTCCAGTGTTTTTGGCGGAATAGCGCTTCGGTTTGAGTCTGGTTTAAATTTTTGGTTTCCTGCGGTATCGCTCCGCTGCTGTAAAGAAACAGGTAGGCTTTAGCCGGACGGTTTCGAGTAGCCACGGTTTTAGGTTTTTCAGACCAGAATTGGTCGGCAGTGGCGTAGCCAGCCTGCATTTCAGTCAACAGCTTGTCTTGATACTGGCCCTGAACCGAAGTTGCGGGTAAAACCATAGCCCTGTCAAAACCCATTTTTAAAGCTTCCCTGATCTTGGCTTCGCTATCCGGGGAGAACCTGATATCTTTGGGTAAGTTGGCCGCAAATTCGCTTAAATTATGTTCTTTATAAAACTTCTCGGATTTCGCCCTGGCTTCCAGCACATCCAGTTTAATTTCCCGCCCTTCAAATTTTTCACTGAAACCTAAAGAGGCGGCTTCCCAATTCCTTGCAAAGTCAGAAGGGCTGACGGTTTCCAGCTTGCCGGTGGAGCTTTCTATTAAAGCATGATCCCGCGGCTCTCCTATAACAAAACCTTTAAACACAAAAGTCTGGCGGCTGCGATCGCCCTTTTTCACGACACGGCTGCCGCTTGCCGGGTTCTTGCTTTCCAGGTTGTACAAAACCTGGGTGCCATTTTCCAAAATTGCCATGGCTTCGGTAGGGCGTGCCTCGTTTTCCATGATTTGGGCTTCCCTGGGCACGCGCGGCGACAGCCTGCCTATTTCCGCCGGGGATAAAATTGTTTGTTTATGGTTAACCGGACGGTCGGGAGTTTCAAGGTTAAATTTAACAACGAATTGTTTAAGCAAATTTCTGTCTTCCTCGGGATAAATTTTCTGTCCCGCCCAGGTTTCCAGTTTTTCACCCAAGAATGTCTGCAAATCAACATTACGACGCATTGCCGCTTTTCTGTAAGCCGCCAGCCACGACAGCACCAAGCCGGGATCCAAAACCGCCGCCCGCAAATGAGATGCGTCCCTTAAAGTTGACGTTAAGGCATTGTCCTGGCCTTTATAGCTTTTTTGAACATCGGCAACCAAGTTGGCAAACCGCCACAATGCGCCGCCGGATTCGGGTTCGGTTTTTAATCGCTTATGTTTTTCTTTGGTGGCCGCATCAACGACATCTTCGTATTCAGGGGCCAAGGCTTCCTGCGGCACGCGAATTCTGCCGTTTTGATCCATCAAACCAGCCAACATCATTTCGTAGAGTTCAGGGTCTTCGGCCGACTGCGGAGGATAATCAATTTCAAGAGACCCCAGTTCGCGGGCAACTTCAACAGGCAAATCAGCGCGGTCAGGATGCTTTTCGGAAGGCAAATTAGCCGAGCCTAAAAAACCAAAATCCTGCGACAGCTTTTCTTTCTGTCCGGCCCAGGCCGCAAAAGTGATTTCTTCCCCGGGCCTTCTGCCGGAAATCTGCTTAACCAGTGAACGCAAGGCGTCGCCCGGATAGCCGTTCATTTCGTCCATATAAAAAATACCGCCGGCTCCGGGTTTGGTATCCCGCGAAGTTTCTTTGCCGCTTAGGGCCTGTCCCAGTTGGCCGTAATTGATATAAGAACCTTTTTCATCAATCGCCCGTGAACCTAATAAGGGGCGAATATCCGTCTTGGCTTCTTCACCGACTTCATAGGGATTTTTGCCGGTAAGCCTTTTGGATACGGCACGCGCCAATCGGGTTTTGCCGGTGCCGGTTTCCCCGGCTAAAAGCAGGGGCCGATTTTGGTTTACTACAACCAAATGGTCAATAATTTTTTCAAAATATTTTTCCCGTGATGCCGTCCAGATAAAACCGTCCCGCGACAATTGTTTTTGATAATCTTTTAACCGTTCAAAAGAAAGCTGCGCCGACAATTCCGGGCTGCTTTGTTCCATTGCTTCGACTTGGTTTTTTTGGGAGTCAGCTTGGGCGGAAAGTTCGGCAATCTGGATCTGCGTTAACTCATCCGGGTCTTTGCCCCGGTGTTCAAAAACTTCCCGGTATAGTTTTTCTAAGTCTGCTTGAGAGGCTTGCAGGCCGCTTTGGATAGTTTTGTATTCCTTTAACGGCTTCTTAATTTTGCCCCATTCCACAGCTGCTTCGCCGACTCTTTTTTTAAATAGAGCCTGGACAGCGGGGTCGCTCCAGCGTTCCGAAAGAGCCGAGCGAACTTTGTTTAATTTGTCGCCGTTTGGGTCATTAAATTCTTCCGTCGGATGCTCTTTTTTATACTTACGACGTTTAATATGTGAGTCGATGCTAGCGCGGCGAAAATCCTGCCATAAAGCAAAAAGCTCTTCCGCCCTGGCTTCAGGATTGCCTTGAACTTCAGGCTTGGGATGAGGCTCTTCGACTACTGCGGCCCGCTCTATTTTATCGAACATAGGATGTTGACCATCCCTTTGTTCAGAACTCATAAAGAAAAGATTTATTTTTCTTTATTATAACAGAAAATATAGAGTAGATAAACTTAACCTAACCTTAAGGGCCTAATTGGGGGACTGTGGCAGTAGCAAAAAATCTTTAGACGTGAAATAGACACAGTCTAAGTCCAATTTTCCTTATAAATAAGCCTAAAATTGGTTATAAATAGACATACAAACACAGGGCCACTGTACTGTCTATTTATGTCTATTTTCCTGTCCAAAATCCCTTCAAAAAACCTCTGACCCGAGTGCCCAGCGCAGGCCTCCAAAAAGCCTCCGAAAGTTGCCCAAAGGGGCGACCGCAATCCAGCCGCTGAGCCAAGTGGGATTAAGCACGCCTAAAGCGTGCTTTTCTCTTTTATTCACAGCTTGAATTGCAGGTTCGAACGTAGGGTTTAAGTCGGCTATACACTTTGTCGCCTCAACTAGGATTTGGAACGGTTCTTCGGCGGAAACACTAAGGTTTTTGGCGGATAAAGTTAGGTTCGAACCTAACTCGGCAACTATAGCCCGTTTCTTGTTAAGGTCGCCTTTATCGTACTCCCGCAGCGCCCGCTCGGCGAACGTCAGCGCCTTTGTCGTTTGAAAATTGCCATTCTGTCCGCTCTTCTTTTGTTTTGCCACTAAGTCCCTGATTCGCTGCCGTTCGGCATCCAGCGGCTGTTTTCTCGCGAGGAATTCCTCTTGGCTAAGCTCTTTTAACGACCTCATCTCTACTAGGCCGTCCAATCTTTTTTCAACATCAGCCAAAGCCTTTTCCAGTGACTCCGCTATGGACACTTTAGTTTGGGCCTTATCGCTTTTTGATTCCTCTAAATGCTTCAGTGCCCAATCCACGTATTCCTGTCTGATGGTTATTGTCGACAAATATTTTTTAATTTGCCCCTCCAGCTCTTCCTGTTGAATTGAGCGTTCCGCACAACAAAAGGTTTCGGTATTTTTGCGCCGGCTACAGCCGTAATAAACGTAGTGCAGGATCTTTGGTTTTTTCATATCCTTAACTTTGGTTTTGCAGTTGGGACAACAAGGATGGATATCTAGGTTATAGGCGTATTTAAATTTACAAACGCTGCAAATAATCTGAAACTTTTCATGGGCGCAAATTTGGCAGCCACAGGTGCCACATCCAATTTGGGCGGTATGGGCAAATTGCTTAGTGTGCGGAGCGCGTTTCATTCCCTTGCTGCCTAATAAGATCTGCACCTTGTCGAATTCCTCTTTGCTGACCATCGGCTCGTGGCTACCCTGGTGTAACTCGCCGGTTTTGTGTTCCAGTAAAAAGCCGTAATAAAAAGGGTTTGTGAACATTTGGTAAATGGAGCTGCGTGACAGCGCTTTGCCGCCGAGTTTCTTTCGCTTCAGTGTTTTGTAGCCCCATTCGCCATTTGCAATCTTTAGAATCTCTTGCGGATTATAATTGCCGCTGAGCATCATGCTCCACATCCGGCGCACCAACGGGAAGCGCTCGTGATCTTTGAGAGTTATGTTGGACCCTCGCTCCAAGGTCATACTATTTAAGTAACCTTGGGGAACCATCCCTGTCGGATTTCCGTCCTGTAGTTTTTTCCTAAAACCGCGCTTAACGTTTACTGACAAGTCCCGCACGTACTGGTTGGCGACACCAAGTTCGACGGCAATAACTACGACATTATCAGTCGGATAGTAACTGCCACCATACGTTTGAATGTGTCTTATTGTGTTTTGCTGGAGCATCCAGCTTATTAAACCTCCGTCAACAGGATTTCTGGACAGGCGGTCAAGTTTCCAACAAATTATTCCCTGGGCTTCGCCTTTATCAATCCGTGCGATCATGCTATTGAATAGTTGCCTGCCAGGGGCTTTGGCTGATTTGGTTTCCCTAATAATGTCGACAATTTCCAGTTTCAAATTTTGGGCAAGTTTTTCCAACTCGTCAATCTGCGCTTCGATGGAAGCGACTTGCCGATCCTCGGCCTCGGAACTTTTTCGGCAATAAAGGAAATATTTAATTTTTTTGTTACCATTTTCCATAAAGAATTGGTTAATGCTGTTAACATATAAATACCTTAATACCTTTTATAAGTCAAGTTTTTAGTTATTTCGCTGTTTTGTTTGAAATGTGCTTCAATGACTTGAGTTACAATACCCTTGATTGTTTTGCCCATGCATGCAGCCTCTATTTTTAATTTTTGATGAAGCTCTATAGGGATTCTTACTAAAGTAGAGCTGTTAATTTGTTTATTTGTTAACAAATCGGAGTAGGCGACTTTTTTTACCTTCATATAATCAGGATTTAATTATTAGTTATTAAATATTTACGTTATTGATAACCTTTCAGCCAGTCAGAGTCTTCAATTCTGAATTGTTGTCTGGCAAAGTTTATCGTGTTACTTCCTGCCGCGCAGATGAAGGACCCCGTCGAGAAGTCGGCACTCGGGTCGGGGATTTGAATCTACGCACCAGAAAGGTTTCGGCCGGTTTTTTATAGAGGACTCGCCGACGACCTCTTGTCGTAAATTGTATGCGGTTAATACCGCGGATTTAGAATTTAAATTACTTTACTCCAAATCCCCAGCATCAACATATAAAATTTCAACAATATGAATAACTTTATTTGCAATTTTAAAAAGCTCTTCCCGGGATAGTATTTTCCCCGGGTGATCATGTTGCCAGATTTCCTCAAATTCTTTTAACGCCTGTTCTGATAATTGCATAAAAAAATCTGCTGTCGACTGGGCGTTGTCCACGGGGATGGCGCCGCCCATGCGAGAGCAGATTTTGACCCGTAGACTTTCGCCATAATTAAAAACCTAACGCTAATATAGCATCAGGTTTTTTCAGTCGTGAGTATAAAGGCCGATTTTTATTTTTTACCAGAAACTGTTTGTTCGTCGATAGGAAAACCGAATATACTTATCGTTAATTTATTGACGTCTTTTTTAAACGTTTTGAGGTTTTCTACGGAATAACCACTCCTCTTGACAATCTTGCGAGTGGTAGGTTGTGACCATTTTTTTATACCCCTTGACAATTTGAGTTCAGAGGAGTTTTTAAGTCCGTATTTGATTTCACGTTTTTTCCATTTTCCTAATTTATCATAATTTTGCCAGTGCTCCTTGATGTACCCTTCGTAGGGATCTTTACCTTTTCGAAGTATTGGCTTACCTGTTCTCTCTAATATTTTTAGCAATAAGGGGTATTTAGTTTCAAACTCCTTTATCCGCGCTTTGCTATTTTCGTACAATAACCGGCGTAGGTGTCTTTCTTCATCTGACATGTTTTCCCTGATTTCAGGATACTTACTTGGGGCCGCCGCCCGGCCAGTTAAAACATAGGCAGAAATTCCTGAAAAAGCATCGCAGTAAAATTCGTATGGTAGGTGGAATTTTTTACCGATTCTTTTTAGCTCAGTAAAAAATGGATCTTCGCCGAGCTTAGCCATTATAGGATTGCTCATATCACTGCTGGCAAAATATCCCCTGGACTTGTACCAGTTGAATATAACTTCAAAGCGATCTAACATCTTCCCCTCAACCCTTTTCCTTGATAGGTCACTATTTGGGAATGGATGGGTTATAAGTATGCCTTTGTTAAGGCTGAGAATATTAAAATCTGCGTTATTGCGTAGGGCTTTTATCTCCCTTTGAAATTCTGGTACCGCTACCAAAATTAGCATTAACTTACCGTTCAAATGCCATATTCGATTTTGGTATTTCGGAATTCTTGGTAATTTTGATATTTTTTTGTTCCCCGTGTTCATACGAGGAATTATAACTCCTACTTCTTAATTTAACCATTTTTAACCTGTGTAATTTTTGTGTAATCGTCTTAAAATACCCCTTATAATTGCGCTGTTATGCCTCTTTACAGTGGCGGTGTGTATTTTTTTCATAAAGGGCCACGGGTCAGCAGGTTCGAGAAAATTATTAACCCTCTTAATGAGGAGATAGTAATTTTTTAAAGGTGTGCAATTTTTGTGCAGTACCACTTAAAATACCCTCGTTAAAAGGTTATTTTTATGTCTTACACAGCCACTGTGCATTTTTTTGTGCAATTTTAGAGGCTCGCATTTTGCGGGCTGGGCATTTTTTGGGCACACCTGCCCAAAACACCCTTGTTAAAAGGCTTTATTTCATGTTTTTCTTATCAATGGGCACATTTTTGGGCATTTAGTCATGTAAAAATAACCCGTATGCTTTGCAATAAAACGAGGTGTTCACGTTTTGTTCACTTACCCTAAAATAGGCTTGTTAATAGGCCCATAACCTTCTTTATTTATATGTTGGTCATCTTTTTGGTCATTCTGAGCCGAAATAAACCTTTGGGTAAATTTTGGGTAATTGTGTCCCGTTGACCCGCCAAATCAGCGGTATATGTGATCATAAAACTCTGTTGGGTAATCCTTTGGGTAATCTGGCAATGGCTTCACTGGCTTTAATTGCCTGAATAATTTTATGGTATGGCAGTATAGTTCTTTTTTGTTGTCGTTGATATGCTGATTTTAGACCCTTGGGGAAATTTTGGGGAATTGTCTCCGAGACGCCCGCCAAATCAGGGGTATATTGAGTTCTGAAAACTGTTTGGGGGAATCTTTTGGGTAATTTCTCAATGTTTCACCGGTTTGTTTCACTCATCTTAATTGCCCGAATAATTTTTAATTCAAACCCACAGGTCGTCTGCGCTGATTAAGTTAGTCGGAATAACAATACTTGTGGCGACCGTGGCTGGCCTATATTCGCTTCATTTGCTGGATAATCGTATTAGCCAGTTCGCGCTTGTCGATCAAATATTCGTCCCACTTGTTGGACTCCTTTTTCTTTCGGCCCGCCACAAAGCCCAGCAGGTTGCCCTCGCTCAAACGGTTGGCTTTTTTAAGAAAATCCGGAGCAGGCACGAACCACAGATAGTCCCAAAGATCGCCGCGCTCGGTATCAAAAAAGCAGAAGATTATGCCCATGGAAAAACTATCCACTACGTTATGGGTTTTTACCGTAGCTGTGAACGCTTCTCCGGAGTCGTCCCCAAACCGGCTTTTAACTTGTAGGTACATAATCTTGGGCACACCTTTTTCTTTGACGATAATATCGATGCCCTCATCGTCCGAGATTGGCCGGTAGCAGGCTAGGCACCTCTCCCCATATAGCGTTATCAATTCCGCTACCCGGGCTTCGGTGATGTCGCCTTTTTGCCGTTCGGATATGCCTTCGGCAATCTTGAATATTTTTTGTTCTTTGACTTCGGCCGCTACCGTGGCAGGGGTTTCCACAAACTGAAGATTTAAGGCATAAGTGGAAGGGCCGGTTTTAATAAATCGGGATTTTTCCTTTTTGGAATTAACATCGACAAGGATGGTGGCGTTCATGGTCGCTTCCGGCGTCTTGCCGGCCGTTTTTAACCAGCCGCGTTTAAGGGCGATGTCAGTTATGTCTTTGCTATGCAAAGGTTTGTTTGATTCACGCAGGATTTCGTATGCGATGTCTTTAAATGAGTTCATGCTAGCGATTTTATTTATCCTATTGTAGTCCAACCGAGTTAGCTCCGTACTCTGCTTGTTCTTGTGTGAACTTATCATATTCCAACTGTGCAATTAAACTGCCGCGTGAAAAAGCTGAATAGCTCATGTAGTCTTTGGCCTTTGCAGCCGCCTCCGCATCCCAGTCAGCACCGGAATTATCTGCCCCATAAACCGCATCGGCCTGTGAAAATTGGTCGTACTCCAATTGAGCAACCAGTCCATCATGAGAAAATGCTGAGTAATTTAAATAATCTTTTGCTTTTGCAACAGCATTTGTTTGACTAACTGTTTCATTTGATACTGGTGAAGTATTTTGATTGTCTGTTTGTGGAGTTGGAGTTGGAGTTGGCTGCGGGGTTGCAACAGGCGCAGGTGTAGTAGCCGCTGGCTGTTTTGGTTGAGGGTTGGCAGGAATAATTGGAGCAGCTTTGATTGTCTTTGGTGAGGCTGCCGGGGCTATCGCTTTGGCAGTTGCAGGGCTGCTTGTGTTTGTGGTAGAAGGAATAACCGCATTTTGACTTATCGTGGCGGCCTGCTGCTGGGGTTGCACATTCGCTTGTTGGCTGGCTATATTACTTTTTGGACTTGTAACGCTGATCAATATCAAAAATACGACCATGGCAATACCAAAGGCCAAAGCGGTATTTTTCCTATTAGCTTTCCCTGCAAATAATTTATTAAACCACGCGGGCTTAATCAGTCCTGCTATCAATCCTGCGATTGAGAGTAGAAATAAAAGCACAAACAAACCGTTCATAAAAATTTTCCTTTCTGGGGACGGAAATTACCAATCCCATCTTATTTTAAATAGTTGTTTCTTAATTGATCTAATCTCTTTTTTACTTCGTAAGGAGCGTTTATATGGGCAAGAGTTAAGTCATGTATTATATTGCCCGCGGTTTTTATATAGAGGTCACCGCTGCCATAAAACTTACGTTCAGTGAAAGGCTCTTTAACAGAAACCTCCACTATTTTGTCGTAGTCAATAGTCGTGGTTTTGGTAGACAGCCATCCCTTGTGAACCACTACCCTTCTGTCAGTGAAAGCATAGGCGTTGGCTATTTTCACTCTATACCACCAGAATAAAACAATTAAAAATATAAAAATGGCAAGCAAAATCACGTGAAATAATAAAAATAGGAGGCTAACAATAGACCAAACAATTAGCACCATTTTCCGGTATTTATTGCTGAAAGAAAACTCATACTCCACTTTTTCGTCTGGGTTTAATACTTTTTCCCAAACTTTTTGATACTCCATAGTTTAGCTTTTTCTTTCTGCCGACGTAGGAATATTGTGTATATAATCACAAAGCCCCGCGCCAGCTGGCCTTACGGCCCACACCCTTTCGGGTATGGCTCATCCTAGAGCGCTGAACGCGGGGTTCAGTACCTAGGATGAGTCTTGGTTAATGCCATGCCGCGGTTGCCCGTGGTTTAGGCTAAATTGTTATTTGGATTATACCACTTTATGGCTTAACTATAAAGTGCATAATGGCCTTAAAAATGCTACAATATGGGCAAGAAGTAACGATATTCTTTTTTATGTCCACACACACTGACTTTTCCCGGGAGTTGATAAAAGGTAAAATCGCTGAAATTATTTTTGAACAAATGTTCCGAGAAATGGGAGAATACACTATCCTCCGATTTGGTTACGAATATTCAACACCGGAGTTAGCTCAATACCAACATCTGCTCAAAGAGCATAAGGAAGTCATGGCCGACATCCGGCACACGCCTGACTTTATTCTTGTGGCTCCAACTGAAGGTAAAATTTTTCTGGTAGAAACCAAGTATCGCGCCCGGCCGGACAACAATGAAATAAAACAGATCGCCGAAGATTTAATCCGCCGCTGGCACTCGCCTTGGCTGTTTGTGGCCTCGCTTGAGGGCTTTTATTTTCAGCCATGCCATACCATAGTTGAAAATGCCGGAAACATCAGTCCTTTAACTGAAAAGTGGGTTTCATTTCCTATTCAAAAACACTATTTGGAGTTGCTCAAAGAGTTTGAAAGCAACCATAAGTAAATCCAGCAGTCTTTAATCTCATATTTCCCTATGCCTACATTAAATTGGATCGGTAAGGAAGCTGTAGTTAATCACGACAAAGAGGTTCCTTTCCGACTCCTCAAAAAAGTTAAAAGCGCATTCTGTTGGCGACAGTTCCCAGAACCTTATAGTCCACGGCGATAATTTGGAAGCCCTAAAGGCTCTGATGCCTTTTTATGGTGGCAAAGTAAAATGCATCTACATTGATCCGCCCTATAATACCGGCAACGAAGGCTGGGTTTATAACGATAAAGTTAACTCGCCAAAAATAAAAAAATGGCTGGGCAAAGTAGTGGGCGCGGAGTCGCAGGATTTAAATCGCCATGATAAATGGCTGTGTATGATGTATCCCCGACTGAAATTGTTAAGAGATTTATTGGCAGATGAGGGGGTGATTTTTATTTCAATTGATGATAAGGAAGGTGCCAATTTAAAGTTATTGTTGGATGAGATTTTCGGGGCGGAAAATTTTATTGCCCAGGTAGTTTGGGAAAAAATGTACACAACAAAAAATGACTCAAAAATGATTTCCGATTGCCATGAGTATATTTTTGTTTATGCCAAATCAATAGAAACTAAGCCACTAGGTTTATTGCCCAGGTCGGAAGAGGCCGACGCCCGGTATTCTAATCCCGACAAAGATCCTAGAGGGCCTTGGAAAGCAATTCCTTTGTATGCAAAAGAGGAACGAAAAAATGGCCGCTATCCAATCAAGTCTTCTGTAACTGGACGAGTATGGAATTTGCCGCCTAACAAGCACTGGATTTACGCACAGGAAGATATGCTAATTTTAATAAAAGAAAACAGGGTTTGGTTTGGAAAAAGCGGCGACTCAACTCCAAATTTGAAAAGATTCTTAACGGAGGTTCAACAAGGCTTAAAGCCAAAAACTTTATGGAAGCACGGCGAGGTTGGTTCGAATGATTCAGCAAAAAAAGATCTAAAAAGTATATTTGGTGAGAACCAGCCATTTGATTATCCAAAACCAGTGAGTTTAATTAAAAGGATGCTACAATTGGCAACTAAAGATGCTGACTTAATATTAGATTCCTTTGCTGGATCCGGCACCACCGGCCACGCGGTTTTAGATTTAAATAAGGAAGATGGCGGCAATCGTAAATTTATTATGGTGGAAATGGAAGATGCGGTTGCTAAAGATATCACGGCCGAACGGGTAAAACGCGCTATCATAAAATACGGCTACAAAGAGGGCTTTGAATATTGCGAACTTGGTAAACCGCTGTTTAACGAGCAGGGGCAGATTGATGAAGAATGCGAATTTAACCAGTTGGCCACGTATATTTATTTTACCGAGACCAAGACTAACATAAATCCAAAAGAGATTAGTGGAAATTTTGTTGGGCAGTTTAACGAAACGGAATATTACCTGTTATACAAGGAAAAGGGCAATAATATTTTAGGCAAGTCGTTTTTAAATAAACTTAAAAAGGATGGCTTTCAAAAAGTCGTCTACGCCGACAAGTGCCTGATCAATGACACAATTTTAGACCAATATAATTTAACCTTTAAACAAATCCCTTACGAGGTAAGGGTTTACTAATATGGAACTTAAAAAATATCAACAAATTGCGCTCGACAAACTTGGGGCTTATCTAAAAACTCTGCAAGAGGTAGGTAGCGCCAAGCGTGCCTTTATTGAAATCGCCGAGCAGTCATACAACTCTGAATTTTTTGGCGAAGTTCCTTACGTCTGCATAAAGATCCCCACGGGCGGCGGCAAGACCCTTGTCGGCTGTAATGCACTTGGCGAGATTATGAGTTCCGTGTTAAAGAGCAAAATGGAGCGCGGTATTGTTATGTGGTTCGTGCCGTCGGAAGCCATTAAGACCCAAACCCTAAAAAAGTTTAAAGACCGGCATGATCCACACCGACAAATTTTAGATGAAACCTTTGAAAATGGTATCCGGATATTTTCCAATGAAGAGGCGTTGCGAATCCGCAAGGAAGATGTAGAAGATAACCTTTGCATAATTGTTTCCAGCTTGGAGGCTTTCCGCAAAGAAAAAACTTTACAGAATAAATATAAAGTTTATCAGGAGAACGGCAATTTACTAGATCATTTCCAGCATATCAGCGACGACTCGGGGCTTGAAAAAGACGAGGAAGGCACAGTAGTCTATTCTCTCGCAAATGTCATCCGGCTTAATAACCCGCTGGTTGTTATCGATGAAGGCCATCGTACCCAAACTCAGCTATCAGTTGATTTTTTAAAGGAATTAAACCCAGACTTTATTATTGAGTATACTGCCACCCCTCGTTCCGGCAGCAATATTTTAGTGAATATTGGCGCCGGAGAGCTAAAAGAAGAACAGATGGTTAAAATTCCCATTGTGCTAGAAAGTGCCAACCAGTGGGAGCAGGCTCTCCAGCGCGGCCTACATCAGAGGGAAGAGTTAGAAAAAACTGCCAAGAAAAACAAGGGTGAATACATTCGGCCCATCGCTTTAATTCAAGCCCAGCCCAATAGCAAAACCCAAAACAATGTAACCGTTGAGCAGGTCAAGGATTTTTTGCTTAAACTTAAAATAGCTGAAGAGGAAATAGCTATAAAAGTATCGGAAAAGAACGGGTTAGAGGGAGTAGATTTATTCAGCAAAAAATGCCCCATCCGTTACATTATTACCGTTAATGCTCTGGCTGAAGGTTGGGACTGCTCCTATGCCTATGTGCTTATCTCTCTGGCCAACATTGGCGCAAAGATAGCCGTAGAACAGATTATCGGCCGCATCATCCGTATGCCTTATGCCAAGAGCAAACAGCAGGAAGAGTTAAACCGCTGCTATGTGTTTGCCTCGGCTCGTAACTTTAATGAAGCGGCCTCCCAAATCATCGGTGGCCTAGAAAACAACGGTTACAGCAAAGCTGACATACTTAACGCTTCCGATAAAGACCAAAAGGATCCCCGGGTAATTGAACGCGCTGTCAAAAAAGATTTCGCCGTTCCTATGATGGCATTAGGCGACGAGCCGCTTACCTTTGAAGAGTTGATCGGTGATAATTTTGAGTTGGCAAAACAAAATGCCGAATTTGATTTTGAAATTCACTATGACAGCGACGGCCGCGCAGTTATTGATATTCAGGGCGATCACTGGATCAAAGGGCGGCAGCAGATTTTAAACTTGCCTTACAGCGTTAGAAAATCCTCGCAGCAGGAATTGATGCTATGGCTTGATAAAAAATTGCGCTTTACCCTACTTGAGCAATCCGACAAGGTCAAATTTATTGAAAAGGCTTTGACCTATCAGCTTAAACATCGCTCGCTGGCCGAGCTATCCGTCAATCGCTATGTCTTTTGTGATAAGCTGGCTTCAGTTATAGATGGCATTCTGGCCGCCTATGCCAAAAAGAGTTTTGACTCCTTGCTGGCCAAGAAAAAGATTACAGCCCAGCCATTTGAGCCGTTTCCGGAAACCATCACGATAGAGCAGGAAATACCGCAGGAGTTCAATAAAAATTATTACCGCAAAATTGATAAATTAAACAAGGAAGAGCTGAATTTCATAGAGAGGCTGGATTTGGATACGCTGCCCAATATTGAATTTTGGGTTAGGAACCGGGAAAAGAAGGACCCGTTTTTCTTGCACGGTTGGCAGAAAAATAAGTTTTATCCGGACTTTGTAGCTTTAACTAAAAAGGGTAATATTCTGGCACTGGAATGGAAAGGCGAGGATCGGATTAGCAACGAGGACACAGCTTACAAAGTTGCGCTGGCCGAAACATGGCAGTCGTTGGGCAAAAACAAATTACACTTTTTCTTAGTGCATAATGGAAATATTGAGCAAGCGCTGAACGATATAAAAAAATTATAATTAACTTACTTATTGCTTATGCTTCAAGACTATACTAGAAAATCTATATCTGAGGTTGTCGAGGACATAAATCGCAAATATTTTTTGCCTGATATTCAGCGTAATTTCGTCTGGCGGCCTGATCAGGTATATGCGCTTTTTGATTCCATAATGCGCGACTATCCAATTAGCACATTCCTGTTTTGGCGACTTGAAGGGAAATATTTACAGGACGAAAAGATAAAAAAACTTCGGTTTGTGGATACAAGCCTAGAAACTAACACGGAGGACACCAGCATCGACCCGGTGCGCGAGTATCTTTTGGTTCTTGATGGCCAACAACGGCTGACGACTTTTTTCTTGGTACTAAAAGGAAACTATATTATTCATACCAATCCATATGAACTATACTTCAATATCCTTAGCGGCGAGGAAGAAAGTGAAGACGATTTACTCTACGAGTTTAAGTTTTTTAACAAGAAAAAAGGTACTAGTTTTTTGGAGGAGGCTGACGATGACGGACCTAGAAAACTCTGGTATAGGGTAAAGGACATTTACTCCATCCAAAAATTTTTCTCGGAAATAAACAACACGGCCCAGGGCATTAAAGACGAGTATTCGATTGAGCTAACAGACAAGCATAAAAACGGCATTGCCCAGCTATACGATAAATTAAAAACCGAAAAACTAATCTATTATTATCCAGAAACAGTGCAGGACTATGATCGGGTACTGGATATTTTTGTGCGAACGAACTCGGGCGGAACGGAGCTAACGTACTCCGATCTGTTGTTCTCGACTATTAAATCAAAGTGGGGAGATGCGCGGGAAAAATTTGATGAGCTACTTTCAAAGATCAACAAAGATCGTTACAAATTTACCAACGATTTTATATTAAAAACAACCCTATTGCTATATGCAACGACCACGGAAGAGTTGTTGTACAAGGTAAAAAATTTCAAACCAAAAACAATCGAGACGTTAAAAAAAGATTGGGTGAAAATTAGCGGCGCGATTTCGCTTGTCTTTGACCTGCTAGACCGTTTTTATCTTACCAGCGAGCGAACTATACCAAGCCATAATGCCCTGATCCCTATCGTCTATTGGGCTTTTAAGAATGACATTAAAGGAATCGGCGAAGAGAAAAACTGCATTTCGGAAGCTCAGATTACGGTAATCAGGGTCTGGCTAATCAACACCCTGCTAAGCGGAGTATTCGGCGGACAGTCGGACACAGTGCTATATAAATGCAAAGAGGCAATAGACCAGAACCCTGGTAATCAATTTCCGGCAGAAGCTATCAAAGACAAAATCCGCAATGAAACTAAAAAATTCGGCCAGGTGACTGCTGAGGATCTTGATCGCGTTTCCTACAATTCCCGGGACAGCTATCTCGTTTTGGCTATCTGTTACGGCGGCGCAATAAATTTTGCTCCCCGGCTGAAAGGCAACGCACCGGAACAGGATCATATTTTTTCTCGCTCTGAGTTAAAAAAGGCAGGGATCCCGGAAGACAAGTTTAACTCGATCTATAACATCCGGTATATCGGCAGCACTGAGAACAAAACAAAGTCCAATACCCCTTTTCAAGAATGGACGCAATCAATCGGAAGCAACAAGGCCGAGCTACAAAAACACCTTATTCCCAGCGGCGAGTGGAGCATCGCAAATTTTGATGGTTTTCTAGAAGCAAGGAAGCGGCTAATAGAGAAAAGATTACAGCTAAATATAATATAATTTAAAACGTGACTATAAGAGCACAATTGAAACGGTTGTCAGAAAATGGAGTAAGGATTAAAGTCTTTATTCCTTTGCTAAAAGCCCTTGGTGCTTTCGCCGCAGAAGATTTCCAAGGGCCATTTGAGAAAGGCAAAGATGTATACTTTGCTTATAGAGATTTGTTTGGCGAGCACAAGCATTGCTGCCTGTTTATAAAAATTGGTGATGTAAAAAAAAGTGGAAAAAACGACGTACGTAAAATGACCAAGGCAATTGAGGAAGCAGCGGTGAGAGAATTTACTAGTCCATTGGATAATAAATCTCAAATACACATTGAAGAATTCTATTTTGCTTGTTCGGGAAAAATTAACCAAGATGCCCGTGATTATATTTCTGAATTACTAAGAAAAAAACAGTTGCCAAATTTTAGGATATACGATATCGACCGTTTTATAAGTCTAATCGAGGATCTGCTAATAAAGTACAATCGTTTATTGAATGTAAATTACAATTTCGGTAGCAGCAACTTCGCCAATTACTGTGAAAAAATTATGGGCTATTTGGAAAAAGAGCGCCCCGCAGTCGCTTCAGTTAAAAGTAAAATTCGTGAAGGTCAAGTTTTATCAGTATGAAAATACCAGGTCAAAGCAACTATAAAGGGATCAACGCTCAATCATGGGCAGCCATGTCCTTATTTTTACAGTATTTAAGGAATGGTAATTTTTTGTATATTGAACTAGAGACTCCCGGCTTTCAAGATTTTAATCTTGTTTTTAAAGATGGTAAAAAAATTATTTGTGAATCCAAGGCCAGATCAAAACCTTTAAGCTATTCAAATTTAAAAGAGATCCTTTCCAACATCCTCCTAAAAAAAACTATAGATGACAAGGACGAAATACTTATTATTTGCACAAAGCTGGATGAAAAATTATCTAAAGATGTTGAAAATATAAAATACTGGAGTAAATTTATAGCGCCAAAATTTAAAAAGAAAAAATTTACTGAAGAGGAGATAATCGTCCTTGAAAAAGTTCGTTTTTGGGTGGTTGACCAAACCGCAAACCAATTGACTGTATATTCATTATTTAGCGAACTGTTAGATTTTTGGTTGCCAGAAGATGAGCTTGAGGCTAAGTGCGACAGCATACTTATTCGCAAGATTTATGAAGGCTCAAGTAAAGGGGCAAAATTTACCCGTGAAGAGGTGCTAAAAAACGTGGCTGATATTAGGCAGAAAGCAAAAGAATATAGTGGGTATTTTGACGATGCTAGAGTTAAAACAGAAATCCAGTTTAAAAATGTAATTGATGCTCTTGAAAATAATCTTTCGCCGGTTTGGGCCAGCGGCCAGTTAGCGGCAATCTCAGCGAAGCCATCCTTAGCTTCATTTATTTTGGATCGCTTATCACAAAAAAAGATTAGAAATCTTCAGGATTGGGGTGAAATTTGGCAATTATACAAGGTTTATAGATTTTCTTTTAGCTTGAGCCGGATCTTTGAGCAAAATCTCAATAGTGAAAAAAATATAAAATTTGTTTTGAATTTTTTGGATACTAAAACTAAAATCCTTAGAAGGTTTTATCAAGCAGATTTTCTTGAAGTTGATGTAACAAAAATTGTAAAAAAAATTATTGCGAGTAAACAAGGTAAGCGCTATCTAGAGGACGCATTTTTAGTTCTTAAAAATCTTATAACTTTTAATGAGAAAGCATTTTTCTATTTAAAAGATAACGGTCACGATCGCAAGGAGTGGGAAAAAGGCGAGGTTTGTAAGGTACTGCATGAGATTTACAGTCTTGCTGGCGATAAATTAAAGCAAAAAATATTTGATTTAATTATCACGTCTTTTAATATTACCGAGGATGACGGAGAATTTACCTTTTATGCACCTTCGGAAATTTATTCTATTTTGGGAGACTGGCTCCAAGAGGGGTTTATTAAAAAAGACTTTTTTACCCGCTTTGAAAAGTTAGTAAAAATTATAGTAGATCAGTACGATAAATTTTACAGAAAATTTGATCGCAGAGTTGCCTTTAAGGGGTGGGAGCATATGGGCGGGGGTATTTCATATAGTGGCGGCTACCATGCTTATGACCGCCATTTTATCTACATTTTGAGTCCAGCCTTGAGAAAATTTTACGACTCAAATCCAAATAAAAATTGGCAACTTATAAAGCAAAGGTGTATCAACCCTGAAAGAAAAGTTAGCAAGCAGCGACCAGATTTTTTAAATCGGGCCGTCTATCCAATTGTCTTAGATAGATATGCAAGCACTAACAGTGAGGTTTCAGAAGAAGCATTTGAAATTTTGAAAGAGTTCATTTTGTCCAAAAGAGGTATACCTCATAAACGTGATTTGATTTACCAAGCTGTAATCAATCAAGCCTCTCTTTCAATCGAAAAAAAGTGGAGATTAGTTGAGTTAACAATCAAAAAATTTAACGTACCAGTAAACGCTTTTGTGGAACAGATAGTGACCCAATTAGCTAAATCCACTAAGGGTTACGAACCTGCAAAACAAGAGATGAAAAAATGGTTTTGTAGCTCCGATTATTACACTAAGCGCTTTTTTTTAAGTTTACATGATTCTATCGATTCTATCACTCAGCTTTTAGACAGCGATTTTGATTTTGCAACCGAATTATTTAAATGTTTTTTATTTAATAGTTATTTTGGGGCGGATAAAAGTGATAAATTAGGCGGCTTTACCGCAGCACAGCTTTTAAATAAAATTTTTTCCAAACCCGAAGGCTATCCAAGGGCTTTAGCAATAATCAATGAACTAGGCTCGAAACCTAAACTAAGTCTTAGTCAGCAAGTAGTTTTGTGCTACAGTATTTTTAACAGTCAGGGCAATGACGATTCAGACGATTCAGATTTGTTAATGAAAATTTATAATGATTTTGTAGACCCATTTTTAAACAAATTTGACAATGACGTTAACAAACTAAAGATTAAAATTACTAACGCTGGCGCACGTAGTGCCCTAGTACAATTTGCCGGCCGGCTCGCAACAAAAAAGAAAATTGCCGAGGCTCTCAGGATCATTAAAGTTTTTATAAAAGACCCTGATCCCTATTTACCCGGGCAAGATCCTGATGATCGAAAAAATAAGTACAATGAGCACTATAGAATCGTAAAAAAAGGCGAAGAGACTCACTCTATAACTTCAGTTCGCGGCTGGTGCGGCTGGGAGCTAATGAAATGTGCGGTATTAGACGGCAGAAGTTACTTGCGGCAAACTATTGATCTTACAAAAATCTTGTGCGAGGACGATAATTATTACGTCTTGCACATGGCTTGTTTTGCGCTATCACAGCTGGCAAAAAATCGTTTGACCGTCTTGCCGGACAAGCGTGATACTTTATTTTTCAGCGACGATGTGGTGGATGCCCTTAAATTATCAAAAGAAGTCGAGGGTTTAGCCTTTGGTATGCTTGACAAAGTAAAAAATGCTCCTAAAAATGTCAGGGATAACGTCCAAAAATCTTTGGTCAGAAGTATTTTACAACCCTTTGACAGCATTAGGGCTCTAAGCCATGCGAGGGCGTTGTATTTGGTACGAACACTTGCTGGTTTTCCAGAAGAAACGCTGGATGAATCCGCCCCTCTGTTTATCTATTATGCAGAATACCGAAAGGATGATTATAAAAATTGGAAATGGGCTCGCCCAGGCTTATATGACGATCTTCAACCGTGGGACAGTAAGCCTTTTGAGGATTTAATAAAACAAATTTTTGCCAAAGTTAAAGACAGAAAAAACTTGTTCAAGTTTGCCGCAGTATCTGAAAAGCCGGTGCGCGATGGTTCGAACGGGGTTATTAAAGAAAAAGAAATAGCCATATCCTTAAAGTATTTCAAAATGCTAAACGATAAATATGAACATCGTGTATTTGGTATTTTGTACATGGCCATAAATGAAGCTATTGGGAGTAAATTTGGCACTAAAGAGTGGTATGATTTATACATCCAGTGCCTAACCACCGAATCTAAATTTTATGAAGAAACTTTGAAAAATCCTACGAATATTAAGGACGAAACCTATCGTGGAATGTACTGGTGGCCGGAAATGGATAATTTTGCAATTTTGGAAAAAATTTATAAGATTTTCGGCCTTGAACATTTTCTAAAAGCGGTTAGCCTGATTGCTTCTTTTCCGAAGGAATTCGATATTCACGAAACTGAACCGGTAATAGAATTACTTAAACAAAACAAAACTGACTCGCGTGCGAAAAAGATGCTTAAAGTGCTGTTTGAAAAAAATCCAAGTAAATATTGGGGGCTAAAAAACTTCACTCATTAAAAATATTTTAATGCTAGTTGCCTAATTTTATGATTTTAGATGAGTATGTTTTTGTTGAACGGAGTACCATAAGGGATTTTTTAAGGAAATTTGGTCACGGCCCAGGATCGAAAGACTACGAACTGGTGATTGCTATTGTCCTTAGTAAATTTTTTGAGGATCTATGGAAATCACCAACCTTAATCGGTTTTGAACTCAAAAAAAATAAGACGAATTTAGTCCCGAAAAAATCAACCTTCTCGGCTGCCGAAATTGAAACAGTTTTCAGAAGTTACTTGGAGAGCGCGACTCCCGTAGACATTGCGATTGTTAAGGGCACTCTTACCGATCATGAATCAAAAGGCCCCGCTTTTCAATTAAAAAGATTTGGAAAAAATCCTAATGAAAAAAGTACTCAAGATTTAATTAGGTTTATAAACAACATACCAAACAAGTACGCTAAGACCCCTGTTTCCTTGCTTCTTGTTTTGGAGTTTGGCGGCGAAATAGATACAGACGAAATAAGACGATCCATTATAACTACCTCTTACCCCCTAGACAGCATTAAATTTATTTTGAAGTTTGAAAAAACGGTAACTATTGGAGAATTCTGGCCAAATCCCGGAATGACCGAATTTCCAATAGAAAAATTACTTACGGATTAAAGCCACTAAATAATAGCTTCGGCATTAACTTAATACTATGACAAAAATTAAAAGTAAGGCTTGGTTCGTAAATTGGATTAAATATTGCGAAGCATATTTGGAGCTATCCCGTATTGGACTTCTTGAATTAAATGATGCGCACCATGTACCCAAAGACGCCTTTCGTGAAGGATCTATTTATACTGATAAATTATTGTTAATACCAATAATTTGGTGTTTAAAACACGCAATAGAATTGCTATTCAAAGCTCTAAATATCCGAATCACTCAAGAATTTTCTGCAATCCACGATAATGCTCAACTGCAAGACGAAATAAAAAATGCCTTCTCCGCTTTAGGTATAAAAAGTTCCCCTTACTTGCCGGAATTATTAGAATTAAGTAATAAATATTACAAGTTAAAATTTTGGGATTCATTTTTAACATCGCATAGCGACATAAGCGATGACTTGAACGATGTCTTTCGTTATCCGGAAAGTAAGGTTAGTTTTGTTTTGGACATAGGGGAATTACATAAAGTTACGCAAGAAAATCAAAAGGAGCTGGAAAATGATTTAGAACGTTTAAGCAGAGTTTTGCTTAAACTGTACGGAGAAATTACTACGGCAAAAACAAAAAAAACTAAATAAGAGCGGCTACCTTTAAGCGCTTATTGCTATTTCCTTTTGTAGATAGTAGGTTCTAATGCGGTCGACAAAGGCGAGCCAAATTTTTCTGTGCAAACTGACCCAGATGCCCTGTGGCATTTGTACTGAAAAACTTGTTCGATCCGAACAAATACAAAATCACGGAACAAATGTTCCGTGATTTTGTTTTGCCTATTTCTGCTATTTTTCCAATGTTTAACTCGGTTCGATTCCCATCTCTCCGCTACCGGTTTCCTTAGCTCGCTTTTTGTCGATATAAATTTTCTGTTTCTTTAAAAATATCTTGGATTTTAGGCAAGCCAGCAAGTCGCGCTTTTCATCCCTCGTTCCATTTTGCAGTACAAATTTTGCATAATTCTTCACGTCAACCTGCGGCACGTGGTATTCCTGAGTCAACATTTTTCCGAAAACCCCTTGGCTGAACCTCTTATACTTCTCAATTTCCTCCTGCACTTTTTTCCTGGCTCCCAGCTCGTCTAGGTCGATCTTGTCCATTAAGTCCAGTAGCTGGGTCGTCAGCTCCTCCTCTCGAATTGACGGCTCGTCACACTCATGGTTGGCAAACTTTGTACATTTATAGTAAACATACCTATTGACTGTCTCATCACTCAGCTTTTTAAATTTTTCCTCGGCTGTTATGCCCGATCCACAAGATCCGCAGCGCATGAGCTTGGTAAAATTAAACTCTTTTGTTCCCGGCCTGGACTTTGGCGCTATCGTTAAATTTTCCCTGACTTTGTCGAACAGCTCTTTGGTTATCAACGGTTTATGTTTTCCGTCATACCACTTGCCAGATCCGACCGGCCATTCAAACTTGCCATAGTAAAATGAATTTTGCAGCACCCGATAAATTACACTTAAAGCTATTTTCTTGCCTGCCCTTGTGATAAAATTTGTTTCCTCATTTATCCATTCAAATAAGTCCCGCCCTGTGTAGTGTTTAAAAGCTACCTTATTAAACATTTCTGTTATGATTGGGGCTCGTTCGGCATTTATAAGTATTTTACTTTCACCTCTGGTCGTTAGTTTTTCGTTGAGGTACCCAAGAGGTGCCAGGCATGGACGGTGACCCATCTCCAGCTTACTCCGTTGTCCGCGTTTTACGTTGATGCCGCGGTTGTCGTTCTCAAGTTTGGCTTGGCTACACAAAATCATTAATAAAAACTTTTCATTCGGCGAGTTGGAAAATCTTTGGCCGTGTGTCCGGATTTCCTTAAGCAACCCTTGGTCCATCAAGTCTACTATGGCTCCCAAGTCCCCAGCGTTTCTACTTAGCCTGTCTGGTGCCCAGGTTAGGATGCCGTTAAAAAATCCTGCTCTGATTTCATTTATTAGTTGATTGTATACCGGCCTGCAACCTGAGGCTTTGGCCGAATGACTTTCTTTCCTGACTTCCGCTATGTTCAATCCATCCCGCTCTGCGGCCGCCAGCATCTCTTTAATCTGACTGTCTATACTTAAAGCTTGCCGTTCGTCGTCCTCGCTGGACTTCCTTGCATAAAGGCAGTATTTAACTCCTGGGGGTGGCGCTGCAATTTGGTTAGCCAAACCCACCGCCGGGCTTGTCGTTAGTTCTTGCATATGTTGCTCCTTTCTATGATTAAGGCTTACAACACATTGATGACGCAACCCACGTGCCTTGTCTAGACCCCTGAAAGCTAGGGAAAAGCCCTAGTTTTCTATTTAATTTATAGCCAAAATAAGTTATAATATCTTTATGAGAGCTGAATATGGTTCGGTAGCAGAGTCTGAAATTCAAACCAATCCTGCCGAACAACCTAAGGGACAGGAAAAAACCAAAGCAGGTGTTTTGGCAGGCTTGGCTAAATACGGCGTTCTGGCTTATGAAGCAGGACAGCCTGTTTTTGATGTTGAAAAATTAAAGCATTGGTCATCCCGAGATGAAATATATGTCGCAAGTAAAAAAATGACGCAACCTGATATGGTAAGAGTCTTAGCTTCCACAAACGGCTTAGCAAAATCAGAAACAGAAAATACTCCGGCCGAAAAAGCTATAGCGCGACCTGTGATGGCAACGCCAGCAAATGTGGAAGATTTGTTGGCAACAGGACAGAATAGTTATGCAGAGCGAAACAAATCCGCCCTATTGGAACCCTGGGAATTAGGACAAAAACATCAATCGTGGACGGGAGCATTTGTTTTGGATTCTGGAGAGCAAGTTAATTTAGCCGAAATGGCCATTGCGACCACACTTCGCAAATGGCAAGCCGAACGAGGTAATGATGGCAGGCTAATAGTAACCCATCCGGTTAGTGGCCAGCGCGTACCTTTTAGCGCCTCTATGATTCATGAATTCGCGGGTATAAAGCCACAGACCGTGGAAGATAAAAAATTGTTAAGTTTTGATGGCAACCCTCTAAAGTTTGCAACTAAGTATTTACCACATTTGCTGGAAGGAGGACTGTTGCAAAGATCTGATTTTCGTGTTTTGGCTGGCAGTCGGACCGCAGCGGAGTTTAATGTACATGAAAGAAGGTTAAACCCTAAAGCTCCAAACGTTTCTTTCTCCAATGCTGACGGACAATATGCTAATTATTATGTTGGGAGACAAAAATTAGTAGGGACAGGTATAGAAATTGATCCTGAACACATGACCGCAAGGCTCTTAGACAAACAAACAGCCGCAATCGTTAAAGAAGAACAGGGAAAGAAAACTATAGTTGCAACATTTCCTCTTTTAGGTTCTGAAGAATTAGGGCAAATTCAGGAATCTGTTAAACGGCGCTTGATTGAACGAGGACAAGAACCAACAGCAAAGAATGTTTCCACGAATACTATTATAGGGGGGAAGCAAATGAAAGATCGGGTAAGAGAATATTCTATTACTAGCTATTTAAAACCTAGGTTGGGAGAAAATCCTGCCGAATATTATAAACGGCTCAGGCCTTTAGACGATCCTGAATTTGTTTTGGGAAAAGTCACTAGCTTTTTTCAGGAAGCGGGCATTGGAATTCACAACCTGCCTTGGGCCGAGCAGCTCGTTTTGGCACGGGCACTTTTGGAAAAAACCAGCGAAGCAAAACTGACTCAATTTGCCAAACAATATGGTTTGCCGGGCGTTAGGACTTTTCTATCTTTGGATTACGATACTAACTTAGGCCACGCCATTTTAGAGCTTGGGAAACAAAAAAATACCGCGAATACAATTTTTACAACTTATAATGAATTTTTAGACGCTGCTAAACAGACCGCGGCTACGGCGTTTACAGAAATGCGGCAAAAGTATCCTGGCGTTCATTACAGCCAACAAGATATAGAAAGTTCATTAATGTCCCGTGCCAAAGATTTTCTGTCAGAGTTGGGTGGAGAATTAAAAAGAAGTAAAACTTTATCTGTAGATTCCGTTAACCGTTTTGTTGCTGAGTTACAACAAACCCGACCGGATGAACAAGTCATTCGTTCACAATTTAAAGATATTGCTTACCTGTTGGAGCGAAAAGAAGTTGACTTATCTCAATTTGAAAGTCAGCAAGCGTTGGTTTTGGCTGGCCTGCTCAAGGATCCTGAAAAACGAGCCATTACTTTATCTACACTGGCCCGAATGGGCAGACTGGAACCGATTCCGGAAATTCATTGGCGTGTAGACCGAAGCATGGCTGACTATGACAGAAGGTTTGGTATTGACCTCGCAGGTTTTCTAAAAGAAAAATCCGCTCAAAAACCCAACCAAAAACTTTTGGAAATAGGGCCTGGAAGCGGAGTTAGTAAAGAAGAACGCGCACGGGCGGGTTTGGCCAATTTATATAATGAGTTAGCCCTATCGGATAAAATTTACTACCCTCTCGCGTCAGTAGTTGAAAAGTTAATTGACTTTGAAGCCCTACAAGCTGCAACAGGGTTAGAATTAAGCGCCGAAGACAGAAGTAGACTTGCGGACTTTATTTATAAATGTATTGTAGTTGCTAAAGGTGAAACCTCAAAAGATAATTTTTCTTATAATCCTGAATACAGAAAGTCTTTGGCTACTGATATTAATGCCTTAAAAACCATTCTACCTCAAATACAGGAAAATCTCCGTCTGGCTCAAGCCGTTCCTGACCAAACCAGCGTTCGTGACGCTAATGGCAACACGACTTATCCTTATAAAATACAAGTTGCCGACCAATCACCAGCATTTCAGAAGGCTAAAAATGCTTTAGAAAATAATATTACCGGTTACTTGAGGCCAAACTGGCAAGAAGCCGATTATCATCAATTCATCCAAGCTTTCCCGGCCAACGTTATGATTGGAGATTTATCCGATATCAAACGCCTGTTGCCAAATCAGTTGGATGTTGAATTAGCAACAAGATCTACCGTTTTTGCCAGCGGAGAAAAATATACGGAATTTCTAAGCAACTTAACAGACAGAATGGCTTCACAAGGGGTAATTATAGACGACAGCATCCGCGACCTAGACGGGTACTACTATCGTTTCCATGAACTTGAATCGGTGTTATCGCAAAAACGCGAACCTTTCGAGGCCTTGGTTGTTTTAGGCCCGGGCTTTGAAGGACAAGACTTAAGACAAGACCGTGTGCCATTGGCTATGATTGTCACCAAACAAGGATCTTCTAAAAATTTAGCTGAAAAATTTAAATTGCCCGGCTTTGAAATTAAACCGTTAAAGGAAGTAATGCAAGATACACAATATTTGCAAAGTTTAGACAAAACTGGTAGGACGGCAGAAAGAGCTAGCCAAACTTTATTGGCCGCTTGAGGTTTGAGCAGGCGTGGTTCTTAACCCAGTCTTCGGCTCAAGAAATTTCCACAACAATTCAAAAAGCATTTTGTAGTTTTCTGCGATTTCCTTATTTTCAATTAATATACCTACAGGGTTATCTTTTTGAAAAGAGATTAAAGAAACCAAGTTACCGACAATTTTAATATCCATGCGGAAAGGAAATTGCCCCGCTGGCAACAACCTAGCTTCCCTATATTCCTTTGGCGAACTTACATTAATGGGGCTGGCAGAAGGCGCGATAACCCGGTTAAAGATTTTTTGCTTAATGCGCTTGGCAATAAACTCCTTAACATAATCGGCAAAAAAACCAACCATCTCCCCTTTGTCTTCTATACTATCAATACTTTGGCTTTGTGCCAGCAAGGTTTCGTAAATTTGGATAATCCCGTCCTTGCCCTCAAAGAACTTTACCCCCGGTTTAGTAGTGGCTAGTTGAAACATACTCCGTAAGCCAGGCAAGGTTTTATGCAGATCTTCTTCCGCCGCCGCTAAGGCGGCTTTTTGTTGTGCCAAAAGCAGCTCTAGCTGTTCGGGGTGTTTGGCAATAAATATGGTTTTACCACGCTCTGTCTGAGTTTCCACTAACCCTTTAGCTTTTAGGCTATCTAAATGATAGTAAGCGTTCCCTCTTTTTAGCTTTGTTCTAAAAAGAATGGGTTTTACGCCTAATGGGCCGGAGTTAAGCAAAAGCTCGTAAATTTGGGCCTCGTTCTTATTTAGGCCTAATTTTTCAAAGATTTCTAAGTATTTGGCGATATTTGGGATTTCCATAGTAATAATGTTAATTATATTAGTATTATATACCCTTTTTAGAATGTTGTCAAGTCTATTCTGACACTTATATATGAAAATAAGCCAAAAATAGGTATTTATTTATAGGCATAATCATAAATGGGCTATATTACTATCAGCATAGTATTGACGCTTTGAGTATTTAGGTATATACTGTTTAGTCAACATAAAAAACCAAGCAAAGCACCTTAACAAATAAATAGCTAACGGAGAGAGGAATGAAGGGAAGCCTTATAAACTTTGCCCATAGAAGTTTACCGGGAACATCCCCTTCAGTCTCCTCTCCATTAAACCACTGTCCCGCAAGGGACGGTGCAGAGGAGAGTTAGTTCTTTACATCACAAAGTCTTGCTTAAAGGATAGCGATGGGAGTGAATAACCCCAAAGACATCCCCGTCTCAAGTAGAAATATTTGGGAAGAGCGACTTTCCGCTAAAGCCGGTTAAGTTATTAAAGTGCTTAGTGGTGTCCCTTACAGGAGGGACGCCTCTGGCCGCTTGCCGATACCTAGCAATGAGTGCACCCTGCATTTTCAAAAAAATGTTGGTCAATTAAATCATCAGATATCAAAAACCAAGATACCTGTCCGATTGGCCAAATTTCTAGAAAACGCGGGGAACAGTCCTTGCTATATTTACAGGGCATAGTGAGAACTATCGTAAAGTTCATTTAAATTTTAAAGAGGGATAATAGCTAATAAGATCTTTGTTGTCAGCGTTGTGGTTTGGTGAAAGTCTAAACTGTCCATTTACAGGGATGCAAGTTTAAGTCAAAATCACAAAACCACCACGCTGCCAGCAGAGTAAGCTCAATCAATGCCCCATTCGGGGTCGGTCCTCACCTTTGGGTGAGAAGACGGCAAGTCCGTCTTCGGACGGACGAGTGATTGAAACTCTCTTGTTCTCAATCTTGAAAGAAGTTTTTTGGAATCATTCCTAATTCTTTCAAGGAGCTGCTTTGCTGGCAGCAATGGTTTTAATTGCAACTCTGATGTTAGTTAGTCAGAGCCATAGATAAGGTCCTCGTTAGAAGGGATTGAAACCAACTTACACTCACTCGCACTGAAGCAAGTCTAAAAACTTAGCCCGGTGCAAATCGGGCGAGAAGTCTACTCAACTTTCTCGCCCCTACTCTTTAGGCCATAAAATAATTGTGGTCTGAAGTTTGGCAATAATATTTAAGCCCTGAAGCTTTTTCAGGGTTTTTATTTTGCCAAATTTTGTTCTTTAAAAAAAGAATCAATAGTGCAAACTTCTTTCTTAGCGATGCTTTGGAGGATATGGCCTCTATATATAGTGGAGTCCACATCCTCCAGGGCACTAAGGTCTTAGAACCTGACGCTCAAGAAAGGAGGATAGAAAATGACGCTGCAAAACGTTAAAGAAACCTTGCGCCAACAACGCAAGCAACTTTTGGCCGAACAGAAAAAGAGGAGTGATGAAATCACTGCTCTTTACCAAGACCAGCAGCTGGAAGACCGGTTGGATAGGGTCGGTGCTTTGTGGGGTGAGAAGCAATTCTCCGCCCTGCCGGGTGCTGATGATATGCGACCTACTGACATCGAGGCCAAGTATGTTCCTGATTTTCGCAATCCCGAAAGGATCGCGATTATTGAAGAACTTTGGTCGCTGGTCGCCATAATAGTCCAGGAAGCCTTTGGGGAAGATGCCTATAAGCTCTTTCTTGAATGGCTAACCGGATCAACTGTGGCTGAGCTTGCGGAAGAAAAGGATGTTGCCTTTACGGCACTCCTGACGCAAATAAAGTCTATGGTTGCGGCCTGTCGCGAAATGGTTGGGGAAGACCCGGAGATTTTTCCTTTTCAGGAGAGAACCGATCCTAACCAGACCAAACGGATCAATATGGCTCGTGGCCTAAAACGGCTTATGGCTGGCAAATCCAAACCTGCTGATGAAGCAGGTCGGATAATCCTAACCGAAGCCGAACGGCAACTTTCCCTAGATCCACTGTGGGAGCAGTTGAAGTCGAAAGGCTACAACATTTCTCGCAGTGCCGCTTGGAGAGCTAAGAGGTTGGGGTGGTTTCATCCTGACTTTAAAGCTTCTGGCCTACTTACTGCCGTTGGGGTTGTATATCTGACGGAAGAAGAAAAAGGAAAGCCCGGGAAGGCCTTGGCAGACCTGTTTGGGATAACACCCGAAACAGCTTTCAAGTCTAGGAAGCGGGGGTTTTTCGTGGTCAATGTTAACAATAAAGACCGCGTAAAAATTCCCGAAGGCAGGCTTGTCCAATACGATCCCCAAAAGGGAAAGTAAAGGGCATTGACCCGCAGTCCGACGGTTCAAATGGAAATATCGGACAAGAGGTGTCATGAAAGAGAAAGACGAGACGGCTTTTGAAGCCGCCTTGGAACAGCTCAAAAATAATCCGCCCCGGCTAGTGTTCAATGCCGAAGGTGGCGTAGTATTGGCTTACTTTCCCCCGGTCCCGAGGGTCTGAATTTCGGGTAAGGAGTTGTCATGGCTCGCTACACAGCCTTTGTCACGATTTCCGCGGAGCTGATTCAATCTCTCCGCTTGTGTCCCCCGCAGCACATGAAGGCAGGGGACGTTCTGAAGCTGACGACGTTTGCGATTAGCGGCGATGCGGGAATGTTCCCGTCAAAGCTGAAAATTCGCGATCGTCAGCGCCCCTTGGCCGGTGAAGTTTACCGGCTACATGCGGAGAGTGAGGCCGCCGTCGATTTCATCGACGCCGGAACCGGCAAGAAGTGCCGGTCGCGCGACAACCTGATGGTTCGTCTTTACCCGCATGACGCGGGCGAAGTCAAAGACCTGAAGGGAGAGCTGCGGTTCACCATCGGCCCGAAAGGAGCCGAGCCCATCATTAACCCCCAACCGGCGTTTATCGCCAAAATTGAGGGGGTGAATGAAAACGGGGTATGGTGGATTGCAACGCCGGGTAGCCGCTACGATATTCGCTGGGAAGGACAGCAAGATAAAGTCCTGTTCAGCGGCAACGTCGTGGTGATGCTCGGCAGTCTTCCCGAACGGGAGGTGACCGGTGCGGTGGCGATTGATATCGCCAATCGCATCACGGTCTACGACCGCCGGAAAGACCGCGTCTCTTCGTTTGCTCGCGCCGAGCACATTCGGCGCACCATTGGAAACAATGGCAACGCTCGCTCGTTTGAATTCATCAACCTCCGGGATGTTCTCCCAGGCGAGGTGGTTCAGGCTGGCGGGCCGCAGAGAGTGCTGAATGGCGAGGGTCTCAAAACCCTCGAGGAGGTGCAGTAGTATGACACCCAACATCACTCTCTACGAGTATCAGCAACAGGCCGAAAACCTGTTGCGCGATACCAACCGAAACATCCTAGTTATCGCCCCGACTGGCGCTGGCAAGACCGAGTCCGGATTCACCGGCTTGGAAATCGCCGGTAAGGGCGTGGTAGTAGAGCCGACTCGTGCCTTGTGTTTTGAAAAGGCCGACTGGCTCCGTCAGCGGTTTCCGGAGGCTAACGTGAGAGTGGGAAATAAAGATTATTCCCTCTCAATCGGCAGCTTCCGTTCATCGCAGATGAGGGTTCTAACGCCGTGGAAACTCGGCGTCATCCTCCACAACGACCCCAACTTCGGGCATCACTGCCCAATGGTGGTTCTGGATGAGATTCACAATCTCGATCCGGAAACCGAGCTGATCATTACCAAATTGCGTCAGCTCTACCCGAAAGTCCGAATCGTCGGGCTTTCCGCCACCATTCACGAACAGGACGAACCGAAATTGGCCGCCTGGCTCAACGCCGCGGTGGTCAAGTCGGACGTTCGTCCGGTTCCCTTGGTGACTCGTGTGGTGCATTTCGATTCCGATGTCAATGACTACGGAGACGAAATTACCAACGTCGCTTTTACCGAGGGTAACAAGGGTCTCGCTAACCGCCAATTGTCCGGATTCGCCAACACGGAAGCGCGGGTTGCCGAAGTTGTGGATTACATCCGCGACAACGACGACCAGTCTCCAATTCTCGTCTACACTCCTTATCGGGAGCGGGCGAGAAAAATTGCCGAACACTTAGCCGAGAGGCTGGGTTACGGCAATAGCGAACTGGAAACTTCGGCGAAGTCCTTGCCTAACGAGGCAGGCGACTTTACGACCACACTTAAGGCTACGTTGCCAAAAGGTGTCGGTCTACATCACGGCGGATGTTCCCAGCAAGAGCGTGAGCTTGTATTTGAGCTTGCGTTGGCTGGAAAACTTCCAATCGTGGTGTGCTGCGAGACCTTGGTTCAGGGAGTTAACCTCCCTGCCCGGCACGTCATCATCGAGAGCATCCATCAGGAACCGGAAGGCGGCGGTGAGCGTCAGCTCATTTCTGCAAGCCGTTTCTGGCAGGCTCTCGGTCGAGCAGGCCGTCCGCAGTTTGATACCATCGGCTACGGCTGGGTGGTAGCAACTTCAGAGATTGAGGTGGTTGAGATTCAGGAGTCTCTGCTCAAACAGAAGGCTTCCAAAATCGAAAGCCGCCTTTACAACGAGTATTTTCTTACGTCGCACGTTGCCGGGCTTATGCAGCTCGGTTACACGTCGGCGCAGAAACTCGTTGGGTTTCTCCGGCAAACCTACTTCGGCTCTACGCTGGCTGAAACCCAGCCACTCGTGGAGCAGTTCGAGCGCATCATTCGTCGGCTCATCGCGGAGCAATTCGCGATGCCCGTCGGCAAGATGATCGTGCTCACCGACCGAGGCCAACGACTGGCTCGGCTCGGAATGCATCCGGATGAGTATAAGGCAATTGAGGAGCTTTGTCGCTCCGAGAACGCCGAATACGAAACCTGGGTGCGGCGGTTGACCGAAGTCTGCGCCAACTATGTCCTTCGGGATAAGGCGCAGATGGATCCCGAAATCGTTGATCAAGTGATCACGTTCGGTATGACAGCCTACACGGTTAAAGTGCCGTGGGCTGTTCGCGAGCTCGTTGATTACGTCTCGCGACTGCTGGAACTTACGTTTTCGTTCTTGCGTTTCAACAACGCAAGCGACGAATTCCAGCGGCAATTCAAATCTGATGTTGCTGATCGTTTCCTGTTCGGACAGGTGGAACTGGCTGCAAAGCTGGCTTCCGTCCTTCCGCGCAGTGCGGTCAAACGCATCATCCGCAACTGCGGCCCGACATTCGGCGCCGCAAAGCCGATCAGCGAGGAAGGCGAAAACAGTGAGTTGGTGTTTGACGACGCCAGTCTCCGTTGTATCGCTAAATCGCTCTGGTCCCAAACGGGCTTCCCGCCCAACGGGACCTGCGGCAAAGTCGCCGGAGTCCTCGGTGTCACCGAGGCTCGATTCCGGCGGATTGCCGAGTCTGCTCTTTCGCAGGAGGTGAGCCATGTCTAGTTTCAATTGGCAAAACCTTCTATCTGAAGAGTATGGCGACGAGCCAATCGATATGATGGAAGAGTCGGGGCAAAGCTCCGGTTCTGAAGTCAGCATCGAGGGTAAAACCGCCATCACTCTCGGCAACGTTACGTTCTATGTGACGTTGCCCGAAAAGTTCGCCGCTGATGTTCGGCTCGTTGCTTCCGGCCCCGATACGCCGGAAGAAGCTTACCGCTTGACCGAACTGTTACGTTGTCTCAAACAACGCAAACAGGTTTCGGCGGCGGACGGACACGATGTCCGTCGGGAGTTTATAACCGCTTTAAAGAAACAAGAAGCCCAGTTGGCTTCCCAACTCCGCAAGCGGTTAAAACAGGAGGTGAAAAACTAAAAGAAAATTTTGCCGGTTTTATTTAAAACCGATCGCCATAGAGGAGAAGGCATGAACCCTGTCGCCAAACCGAGCAAGGCGTGAATCTCGGTGTTTAGCACTCGGAGTGGGAGAATAAAAGATTTGCACAATCTTTTATTCTCCCGACCGACTTATTCAACTTAAACGCCAGGTGGACACCGGGGGAACAAAGCCCTGTTGCCCTAACAGGAGCCGCCTGGCGCTTGGGTTGAAACACTCAAGATTGATCTTTGACAACTGAATATTTGGTTTAACTCGTGTATTATGTAAAAAATAATATGTGAGTTTCCCCTATGTTCGGGGTTCCTTTCTGCTTTTGGCGGGCCTACACCCGCCGGTATACCAAATTCAATTGGCTCCGGCTGGGTAGGCAGTCGGGGCAAAAAGGAAAAAAGATGAAACAGTTACTGAACGTTGTTGATTCGTTCCGATCCTTGCGGTCGGGACTGGACGAGATTGTTGTGGGCTACAGCGAGTTGAAAGACTCGTTGGTCTGCGCACTGTTCCGTCGGGCTCTCGGGCTTAAGGGACACCTGTTGGTGTTCTCCGCCCCGGGCCTCGCAAAGACCACCCTGATGAAGGGTGCGTCAAAGCTTGTGGGCGCAATGAACGGTGGGCACGTGGTTTACGACCGCGTGCAGGGACGTTCCGACTTGACGCCCGAGGAATTTCTTTCTCGGCGGAAGTCGGAATACGATGGCGAAGGACGTTTGCAGTTTGTAAACGCACTTCAAACCGTCCGGTCATTCCTCGCAGACACGGTAACAGGAATGCCTGGATTCTTCCACTTTGATGAGATTGATAAAGTGCCTGCAAGGGCACAATTCGGTCTCCTTCAAATCATGGAGGAACAGCAGGTGTCCGTGGAAGGTGTTGGCACGAAGGATCTCAACTTTACGTTGTTCGCTACGGCTAACACCAAGAAGTATGATCCGAGTGCTCAACCCATTCCGATTTCGGTAAAGGACAGATTCACGTCGGTTGTCGAGCTGGGATTTCTCCCAATCGACGAAGACGTGGAAGTTCTCCGCCGAATTGGCAGCGGTGCAAAACGGACTTTACCGTCCGTCACGCATTGCGACCCGGCCGACCTTTTGGCCGTTCGTAGTTTCGTTGCCGAGAAAGGTCTCGGCGGGCTGCTCAATATAGACGAGCAAATTATCCGTGGCTGCGCCACGGTGACGAAGCTCACGCAAACGCAATTGCCTAACTTTACGGATTTCTCCGGAAAGTTTAAGGTAGTTGCCGGCCCCCGTTCTTATATCGATTTGTTGCAGGAGTCGGCTGTGTATTCGCTCCTTTCGGGGAGTGAAGTCATCACGCCGGACACTTGCATCAGCGTCGGTTGCCGTGTGTATCGTGGGCGGGTGGAAATTACGCCCGACGTTACGATGAACGGAGAAACTGCCGACACTTGGATCACGAAGATCCTTCACGAGGTGTTCGGAGGAACATCCAACCGCCCTTAGCAGCCTCCGGAGGAGCAACGCCGGATGATGATTCACCCCCAGGCTCACAAAGCCCGGACGGAGAGTCTTCAGAGGAATCGGAAGATAATCCTGCGGATGAAACTAATCCTGAACAAGGAGAAGGCGAAAACCAGCAGGAAAATTCCGGCGAACCTTCGGAGGCAAACAGCAGCGACCAAAAAGATGAAAAGTCTGATTCAGCCTATGCGCAAGCAGAAGTAGAGAGTCAGATTTCAGATTCGGGACAGCCACAGCCTTCATCCGAGAAAGGTGGGGGCGACAAACAGTCCCAGTCTGATTCCCAAGGCAAACCCACTTCACAGTCGGGCAAGCCTGGAAAACCATCGACGCAAAGTGGTTCGGGAGAAAATGGCGATACTGATTTTAGCACAGAATCTTTTTGTGCCAGTCTTCGCCGGGAGTCGAGAAGACAGCCTAAGTCTGGTAAAGGTCAAAGTTCGGCGCAAGCTGATCAAGACCAAAATCAGGCTGAAGGTTCAACCTCGTCTCAATCTTCCTCGCAAGGGCAAAAGCAAAATCCTGCGAAAGAGCCGGGACAAGGCAAAGCCGTGGTTAACACCACGAGCTTAGCCAAGTTACTTGGTTCTGATCCAACAAAGGAATTTCTGACTGCGGATGGAATTAAGACCGCAGGTGAAATTTCGCAGGAACTCGCCAACAGCCAAGGGCAGGCACGGTTTGACCTGAAGGCTCTGGACGGCAGCTTTGAAGCTAAGGTCCGAGGTCAAAAGGCAATAGTGCAATCCGAGAAACCCGAAGTCATCAAACAGGCAGTGCAGTTAGATTCTCCGAGTCCGGAAACGGGTGCGGCGACTAGCGGCGGTGCCTTAGGTGGCAAGGGCGACGGAATGCCCGAGCTAAGTATTTCGGCGGATATCCCACAGGAGTTGGTGAAGATGATGCCACTCTTGCGCGGACTTAGCGGCGAAAAGCGAATCGAGTTGTTGGAGCGGTGGACAACCATCCCTCCCCAGCATCGAGTTCGCGGCGGACCTGAATACCGATTGCTCAAAGGCATATCTCATTTAAGCGCTCTTAAAGCTATCTCACAATTTGACGAGGTGGAAGACGGGGCGCAGACAATGAGCCGTGCTGGCGAGCAGGTAGACTTGCTTCGCGGTCTCCACTTTGAAGCTCCGTTAGACGAGCTTCGGACAATGGAGGAAGCCTTGGCAAGTGGCGGCGCGGTTGACGACCTCGCCGAAATTCGCCAAAAGCGCGTGAGCACCGACGCTCCAAACCTGCTGTTCGTGTTTGACACGAGCGGTTCTATGGGGCACGAGGGCAGGATGCAGTCAGCAATGGCTGCGGCACAAGCCACTGCTCTTTACTACGGACCCAAGGGCGCAACCTTTGGGTTGACGGTGTTCGCTGATCATCCAGCTGTGGTTGTTCCGACTCCGGAGTCAGATGTAGATGTCGTTATTGACGGCATTCTTATGCTGCAGCCGGGTTTTGGTACTTCCTATGCTCGAGGGCTTGAACTGGCTATCCGCCAGGCCCTGCCGAATACTACCATAATGGTGTTCGGGGATTTCTTGGATAGTGGTTTTCCGGCACCGTCGGTGTATGCCATCGCCCACGATAAAAATGTGAAGGTGGTAGGCATCGTTTCGGCTTCTGGAAATCCGAAGTATGCGGTGGAGTTGTGTGACGAGGTCTTCACAGTCGGGTCGTGGAATAATCCAACCGCTGTCGCTCTTGTCGCGCTCAAAGCCGCGCAGTAGTTTATCTCCAATCCCTTTCACCCTAGGAGCGCAACCAGCGCAAGAAAGGAAGAATAAAAGTGGACAGGGCGAACTTACCAGAAATAGTCTGTCAGTTCTGTCAGCGTAAGCTGGAGATTCCGGCAGACTATAATATCACTTACGAGTGTGAGTGCGGAGCCCGATATTTCGTTCAAGGGGCATGGGATGATGAATTCAATCCCCACGAGGTTTTCGGGCTTATATCCGGGGAACTGGTCGAGGTCAAGATAATTGAGAAGTTCGATGTCTTGACTGACATAGAAGGTCAGGATCCGGAGACCGGAGAGTGGCAGCATCTGGTGTTTGTTTTCCCCACGTCACAGTGGGGAGAGCTGCATAGGATTGCGCTGGAGCGGATGCCACGAGCATCAACTTACAAGCGCAGCGCTTTTGCTCGAGGGGTTATGGCACTTATCGGTGCTGTGCCCTTAGGTCAAGGCGGCCATCCCACAGTCCGCGAATATGCCGCTATGCACCAGTATGGGCAGGAGCGGCACACGCTCGAGACGGCGATAGAGATATTAATTCGGGAAGACGGGCTGATATTTGGCCCCATTACCGAACTTCATCGCCAATGCTGGGCACAGGACTTCCAGTTCAACGGCAATGATCCAGAAGATGTTGCCGAGCTCAGCAAACCCTAATAAAAGGGCAACCGCTTTGTGGCAGCGGAATTCAAACAGGTCGAGAGCCACAAACTCGACCTACAAAAATAAAAGTTTACGCACTCAAGCTGGCAAGGGAGGACTGCACATCCTTCCCTTGCCTCCTTGTTGGAGAAAGTTAAATTTAGTTTTTTCCAAAAAGGAAATATAGTTATTAATAAAACGCTGGAATAAATTCGGCGTTTTATTTTTGGCCTTCAAATTTTAGCCACATTTATAGCCACGGTCCGCCGTTCCGTTCGCAGAATTTTAGCCAAGCCCTAAAACCAGCTCCTTCCTCATGCTCTTTCATGATTTGCATAATTAACATGCTGAACGCGTCGGCTAAATCGTCGTGATGCTCTTTGCCGAAGCCAACTAATTGCTGGATAAGTTCATCGCAACCAGTTTTAGCAAACACGATTACGCCCTCTTTAATCAGTTTGGTTGTAAGCGCAAGTCTGGTGCGTTTATCTGTTGTAACTTTAACGCCCTCAACTTGTCTGTAACCGTTTTCAAACATATATTGGTAATAGGCTTCTTGAAAACCTACGGTTTCAATAAACATTTTGGTGCGGCCTTGTTCGCCTAAAACGTTTAGGGTATTTTTCATGGCTTCTATGGCTTTAGGAAAATTTAGACGCGCGTTGGTGGGATTGGCTAGAATATAAACTTTCAGGTTGCCGTCTGGGCGGTGGACTTGCCCGCAAACGATAGCCGTACAGTCATTGGTTTCATTCTCGCCAATTGCTAAGTCTACTGCACAAGAAGTATAAGAGTAATCGCGCGATTTTTTCCTTGAAGGCAACTCTTCGTAAAACTTAATCCATTCCAGTGGAATTAGCTTTTCTCCGGCAGCTATAATATTAAGTTTGTACTCCCGCTCCCAAGTTGCCTCATCGCCAACTTTTTTCCTAAAGGCTTCAATGGCCGCATCATTCGGATACATTCCCGGCCAAATGCACAAACCTTCGTCATTAATTAACGGGTAACGCTTAAACATACCAAGTCGCTGGCCGCTTTGAATTTCCGCCATCAGTCTGCCTACTAAAGAATATTCGTGAACAAAGTTACCAAGGACAATAATTCTGGTATCCGGCGTTCCCAATGGCACAATTTCCGAAGTAAACCAGTTGTATATTTTCTCTCGGGCTTCTCTGGTTCTGGTAGAATTAACGTCTTCAATATCATCCAATATTATTATTTCGGGTCGATATTGTTTGTAGCGCATACCACGGATGGCCTGTTCGGTGGAAACGGCCATAATGCGGGCATCGTAATCCTTAAAGGTAATCGCGAATGCACCCCATTCGTCCGATTCTTCCTCGAACGGACCGAGGTCATTGCGGAGTAAATCATTAGTTTCTAATTCCTTTTTAATATTCGCTAGATGTTGTCTGGCTTGCTGTCTGGTCTGGCTGGCAATAATAATGTTGTTAGCCCGGCCGCTAACTACTGACCAGATAGCCAGTGAGGTATTGCAGATTGTGGACTTAGCAGAACCGCGAAAGGCGGTTAAGACAAGAAAGTCCAGTTTCTTGTCTTCGGTGAGCGTGAAAATTTCACGCTGAAACTCTGCTGTGGGCTTAGTCATATATTTGGCTAAGTACAGCAGAAAAAACATAGGGTGACTGCGCTTGGCGAACTTGCGCCTAAGCAGCCTACTTTTCCTGATCGGGTCGATCAGGAACGGAAGTTTCTCTAGGTTGATCATTGTCGTTTGTCTCCTTATTAGAATTAATATTAATTTGCTTTTCGGAAAAGCCGGCAAGTTTTAAGGACTCAAGAAAAAGAGCCATCTCTTCTTCGGTAAGCTCCTCACGTACCTGCTTGACTGATCCCGAAATTTCAATTTTGGTTTTAAAGTTTTCGTCAAAATGTTTTAACCAAAACATTATTGCCGTCATATTGCCGGTTCTTATGGCGCTTAACAGCTGCGATACGGCAACGTCATTTACCAAGTTTCGACCTTCTTTAATCGCGTCGTCACAATCTTTCTCAAATTTTTTATCCTCTTGCCGCCACCTGTAGTAGGAACTCCGGCCAATTCCTAATTTTTCGCATGCCACCTGCACGATTGGCGTTTTCTTGAGCTGCTCGACCATCAACTCTTTTTGCTTATCCTGCTTCATGTCAGCGGAGCTGGAATAGTTACCACTACCTTCCGGGTTGGGAAGCATAACAATGTCATTGGGTTCATCCATAGTTTTAGGTTTCCCTTCCTGCTATTATCCGCTGGGCTTTTTGGCCCGTGAGCTTTTCCCAGCGCTTAATAATTACTTCAGCATAAACCGACGACTTTTCCATAATGCAGCAGCGGCGCTTCATTTTGGTTGCGGCAATCAAAGTACTGCCACTGCCGCCAAACGGTTCCAAAATTAAATCGCCGCGTTTGGTTAATACCTTAATGTAGGGAATGAGAATCTCAATTGGTTTGGTACCAAAAATTACGCCCTGGCCCGAACTTTTTTCGTCACTGGCCACATACTCAATAAAGTCCGTCGGGCAATATTTTTTACCTTTGGCGTACGATTCCCACTGCGGTTTGCCGGAAATGCCGTAAAGAGCTGTGTCGTATTCGTTCTGCAATCCGTCTTCTTCAGACTCCAAATTGTATTCTTTGTCGCTGTCGCCGCTGCCGACCATGGCAATGTCGTGCTTGTTAAAGAATTTATATTTAGCGGAAAATCCTTGCACACGGTTGGGCAAGTGCCAAACAATCATATTTTTTACCTTCCAGTATTTTTCCATCTCGCCCCAAATTGTCCGGATGTTTTTCCAGTTTTCGTATACAATAATGGAAAAGTCATCCTTGGCCGCTTTATGGATATTTGCAAAGATGGCCAACGAGGCCGTGCTTATTTTGTATTGTGCGGATTGATTTTTGACGCCAACGATTTAATAAAAGCGGCAACCGAATTGGAAAAAATTGGAGAAAGGCATACTATAAGTACTTTAAAATCAGCGCGCAAGAATAAATTAAATCAAACTCAAAAATTAAAAATTACCGAAGAAATATTTTCAGTATTAAAAAAATATAAAGTTGAAGCCCGCGCTGTTTACCTTGGTGAGTATAGTATGAAATCGGAAAGAAAAATTAGCGATACTTATCTCGGCGCTTTAGATTTTTTGATTGAACGATTTTTTTTATCTTTGAAAAAAAATGACGAAACAGGTTTGGTAGTTATGGACAATCTTGACCATAAGACTGAGGCTAACCTGACAAAAAAGTTTTTTAAACACATTCAAAATGACAGTCAAAGCTGGGTTACATCTGATAAGAAGGATCCATATAAAAATAGGCTTTGCTCTTGGCTTATTTTTTCTAATGACGATACCAATTCACTTTTACAGGCAACTGACTTAGTGGCAACGTCTTTAAATAGTGCTATTTGGATCGGTGTAAGCAATAAAGATCTTGATGTAGAAAAGCTAGCTGAAAAAAATGCATACTTAAAAATTTATTGGCCTTTATTTGCAAAGAGTTTAACAGGAAAAGTTAGTGGATGGGGTTTAAAAATTTGGAATTAGTAAGCTATTTTATTTCCTTTTATTCTCATCCAGAGTCCGGCCCTGACTATCCTTCCACGAAATCCAGCCGTTGCTGGATCTGCCGGTTATAACATCTGCAGCCAGGCTTGGGCTGGTAAAAACCACGTCTTGGGTCAGTTGATAGGCCTCGTCGTTAATCTTCTTTAGCCTACCGTCATCCTCACGGCTCATCAGCTGCCGAAGCTTAGAGCCACCCGTGCCCTGCATGGACGGCACTTCAGCCAGGCGCACGGTAGAGCCCTTAAAAACAATAAACTCTCCTGTATCCAAAAGACTGCCTTTGGCTTCCGCGCCAGAGGCTTTTAAGTAATAGATTTCTTCAGCGTGGTGGGTGTCGGTAATTATGGGTTCAAACAGTGTATAACCGAGTACCGCCATTACAAACTTAATACTTTCAAAATAGCTATCAGCTGCTGATTTTTTAAACTCCGATAAGGTATTCTCGTTACGGGAGTTACCGTTGGTCATAAGATAGCGGCCAGAGCTGTGGGCTTCCTGCACGGCTTTATTTTCTAAGTATCTGACATCGGCCTTATCCAAACTGCCAATAAAAATAATGGCTAAGTTCCAGAAATCCTTATTACTTTCATGGTTGGTTAACCGCTGGTAACAGAGTTCAGTTTCCCCAATGTAAACACTGGGCTTGGTCTCGTCCATATTCTCGCCGAACAAAAAATACAAGGCTGGCAAATTGCTTTCCGGCCGGTCTTTAATGAACTTAAGCTTAGCCCTCGGGATAATAATGGCCTTGCCAACCCAGCCGTTGACTTCAATGATTTTAATGCCGTTGGGGTCGCCGTCCGGCAGCAGTATGGTAAGGCCTTTTGTGGACATAAGGGTTTTTGGAACTGAAGAACACGGCCCTAAGGCCGAGTCCTTCCAATTAAAAGTTATTAATGGCTATAAACCAAGCAGCTGTTTTTTCTTCTGTTGAAATTCATCCTCGGTAATAACTCCTTTATCCCTCAACTGGGCAAACTTTTCTAGGTCATCGGCTTCTGATTTGTGGTGGGCGCCGCCGGATTTGGCTGCCATCATCTTTTGCTCGATGATATTTTTACCTTCCTCAAATTTCTTATTCTTACCGCCCCATATCTGGAAAGTTACGGTGTTCTCATCGTTAGCCATCATCAGCACGTTGGTGCTTGAGTCTATACCCCCAACTAAACTTAAGTGTATATAGCCAGCTATCGCCCCAGCCTTTTTAAATTGCACCGCGGCGATGGAGGAGTAGGGGATAGTTTTGTCTCCCATCTTACCGCCTCCTAAGAAAAATCCTTTGAGACCTTTTTTAATGGTTACACCCGCGTCAGTGATAACGAGCGTGCCATTTTGGCCTTTTAATTCCATTGGTTCCATATTGTATATTTATCCTTTCTTGCTGGCAGATAGCACAAAGCCCGCCGCCAGCATGACCCTTGCGGGTCCGTAGCCCCTTTCGGGTATACGACTCTATGAAAAGTAGCTGAACGACGGGTTCAGTATTTTCATAGAGTTTATTTCACTGTTCGCCATGCCCGGCATTGCTGCCGGGTTTAGGCTACTTAGATTGATTAAATTGTTAAAGTCAGTATATTACAATTTTCTCGTTATTTCAAACTCCATTATTAGCTGGCCGGGCTACAAAGAGCCTTCGGATCGCTTAATTTTTTATTCGTCTTTTCCAAGGCACACGGTACCGCAAAGGCCATAGGAAGTCCAGTTTTGGCAAGCCTAGAATGACAGCGGCCGAGCGGCCAATGTTTTATTCATAAACTCAAACTTTCTTTTTACGTAATCGCGAAGCGACCCATCAGTTTGTGAGACGTTAAAATAATGTCGTCTACCCAGCTCACTATAGAAGCGCGCTATAGTTAGAGCCTCTTTACAATCTTTACCTACCAGATAAAGCTCTATGACATGTTCTGATGGGTAAAACTGCTGAACGTTCCAGGTCACCATTCCTTCATCCTGCTCAAAAGGCTGGCCGAATAAATCCATAAGCGAGGGCAAGTATTTGGGAAAATACTTCAGATCCATGAGAATATAAAGGCGCGGGGCTTCCACGTCTTCAAGCCCGACTGTATGATCTCCTACACTATACATTTCCAGGTTATCGTAATAATACCAGCGGTCATATATCTTTTGCTTCAGGCTACAGAAACTTTCCTGCATGTGGGCATAGTTGATGCTACACTTGGAAATTTTTTGATATTCCGGAATGCTGTTTAAGTGGTGCGTCTGCCAAGGTCGCAGCTTTACCCAGTCTTCTTCCTTATGGATTGGAAATTCCAATTTACCCGCTTTAAGCCGAGCTATCCGATCTTCGCTGACATACGGGCCGTCTTTGCCGCCGTAATAATAGCTCTGTGGCCGCTGGCCGCGATTGTTGGTCGTGATGTCCTCTATAATCCGGCCTATGGCAATTGAGGTAGCGTCACAAAGATCTTCGTGGATGGTATTGTGAAAATCCAGCAGCTGATAAATTAACTCCTGCGCTCCGGTTCTCGGCAATAAAATTTCTCCGGTTTTAATCAAATTAATAACCGGCTGGATTCTGAATAGTTTGTCGTTACTGCTTTTTACTGGTACTACTTGGTGGTAGCCCTTACCAAGCATATGCTGGTAGTAGGCTAGTTGAATACCATTAGTTTCCAATATCATTTTGGTTTTTTCCGGCTCGCCCACGGTATCTAAAATTTGCTGCATGGCCGCGATAGCCTGGTCAAAATCCAAACGCTTGTTGATAATATCCGGTAAGACATAAATTTGAAGCTTGCCCCTAAAATGGTGAACCTGAAAAGTAACCACGGCGGTAAAGTCGTTCCAGTCGTTTTGCCCGACGGCAAAGTCAGTGCCAATCCAGGTGTAGAGATATCCGTGGTATTGATCCTTAGGCGGCACCTTGTCATAGAAGTGCATTTGTTCTAACGTAATCAGCCTAGCATCGCTTTCCATGATTTTAAGGCAGTATTCTCGCTGCCACGTAGGCTCGTCATTTATCTTGCGCCTTTGGGTTTCCACAGCTTCGGGCGTTGGATACATGCCCGGCCACAAACAATTACCGTCGTCGTCCACAAGCGGATAGCACTTAAATACACCGGAGCGTTTTCCGCTTTGAATTTCCGACCTCAATCTGCCGACTAAAGAGTACTCGTGAAGGAAATTTCCAAGCACGATAATTTTAGTAGCGGGGTCGCCCAGCGGAATAATCTCGCCGGTAAACCAGGCGTGAATTTTGTCCCTTGCTTCTTTGGTTCGGGTGGAATTAATATCCTCAATGTCGTCCAGGATTATTAAATCCGGACGGTACTCTTTAAACTTAATGCCGCGCACAGCGGTTTCCGTGGACACGCACATAATGCGGGCGTCATAATCTTTGAAGGTCAAAGCGTAAGCACCCCATTGATCCGACGTTTCCTTAAATGGTCCAAGGTCGTTGGCCAAAAGTTCGTTGCTTTCCAACTCGGCTTTAATGTCGGCCAAGTGGGAGCGGGCTTGGAGCTGGGTTTGGCTGGCGATGACTATGTTGTGCGCCTTGCCGCTGATTATGGAGTAAATGGGCAGAGATGTGGTACAGATCGTGGACTTGGCGGAGCCGCGAAAGGCCGTGATGACAATAAAGTCCAGTTTTTTATTGGAGGTTATGGAGAATATTTCCCGCTGAAAAGCGGCTGTTGGTTTCTTAATATACCGGGACAGGTAAATTAAGAAAAACAACGGATGGCTGTGTTTGGCGAATTTACGTCTTATCAGTCGGTTACTCCTGATGGCTTCCATGACGAAGCCAGAGTTTTCTAGCATCATATGGTTACAGACTTAATTTAATTTTTTATTTTTTATTTCAAAATCCGGCGGCAGCGAAAAGCCGGACAAACTATGAGCCTGAGCGAACATGCCGAACTCTTCCTCATTCATTTCGTCCCGAGGTTGTTTGATGCTTCCCGACAGTTCCAGCTTGTTGGCATATTTAGAATGATGTGAGCGGAGCCACAAATGTATGGCCGGAAAATGTTCCTTGTTTATTAGCGACAATAATTTTGATTCACTGAGCTCGGTTATAAACTGCTCGCCTTCAGCGATCGATTCTGCGGCATTAGTTTTAAACTGCTCGTCTTCATCGAGCCACCTATAATAGGTGCTTCGGCTGACTCTGGTCTGATCCAAAGCAATCTGTAAGATAGGCATGCGCCGAAATTTTTCCAACAGTGCGGATTTTTCCCTGGCCTGGCGTTTGATGATTGTTTCCTGCCTTTTACTTTTCTGCATAGACCCTCTGCGCTTTCTGCCCGCTTAATCTTTCTAGCCGGTTCAATATGACTGAAAGGTACACTGGGGATTTTTCCATCAAAAAACAGCGGCGGTGTAGCCGAATGGCGGTTGCGGCCGTAGAACCGCTACCGCCGAAAGGTTCGGCAATAATGTCGCCTCTTTGGGATAACACTTTGGCATAAGGAAGTAAAATTTCCACCGGTTTAACTCCGAATATGATGGCCTGCCCTGATGATTTTTTATCCGCGGCGTTGAATTCCAGGAAATCGGTTGGGCAGTATTTCTTACCTTTCTGGTAAGATTCCCAAAACGGTTTTCCCGAAATAGCATACAACGCCGTCTCATAATCATTTTGCAGTTCGCCCGCCTCTTTCTCAAAGTTGAATTTTAACTTATCAGCAGCCCCTACAATTGCGATATCGTGCTTGGAAAAGAACTTATGCTTGCCCGCAAAACCCTGATTCCTTGTAGGCACATGCCAGACCAGCATATTTTTGACTTTCCATCCCTGCTGCTCCATACAGTTCCAAATTTCCCGAATGTTCTTCCAGTTTTCATAGCAAATAATCTGGAAATCCTTTTTGACTACTTTTGCCATATTAGACATCCAGCGTTCGGTAAAATCGGCGGGTAATTCGTCGGTTTCCAAATATTTGCGGTTCTTTTTAGCTCCAAAGCCTTCAACTGGTTTACCTCCGCGCTTACCGGCTTTTAGATAGGAAAGTCGGTAAGGAGGGTCCGTTAAAATTAAATCGGCACGCTCCTTGCCGTAAAGTTTTAACACGTCGCTCTCCACAGTTGAATCGCCGCACATGCACCGGCACCCGGCGATTTCATAAATCTCGCCCTTTTTAATAGTAACCTTTTTTATATCGAGCTTGGCCAATTCCTTCTGAAGGTCGAACTGTTCCGGGGTATCGTCTATAGCAAAAATATTATCCATCTCCACACTAGAAAAACCGACACTTTTAAGAAGATCCGGGTCAAACTCCGCCAACAGGGAGTAGGACCAGTCCCCGACGTTACGATTCATTCTCAGCAAAAGCTCGGTTTCCCTTTTCAAATCAGGAATATTAATCCACACTACCGGCACTTCTTTAATGCCAAGCTTTTTTGCAACTTTAGCCCGGAAATTGCCGCCAATAATGACACCTTTGCGCTTTGGGGCGCTATTTACTAACAATGGATCAATCACGCCAAACGAAGTTATACTTTCTTCCAACTGGGCAGTTGCTTCTTTTGTCCACTGACGAGGGTTAATCTCAGGTGAGCGCAATGAACTAAGCGCCACGTATTCCACCGCGATTTTATCTGTCACATTATTAAGTTTTGACATATTAGTTTAAGTTAGTTGAATATTTTATATTTTATTATGGAGTTTGATTACAAATCAAAAACACCTTCCATCTAAGATGGGGAAGGATTTTATTTAGGTTGTTATATGACCATTAACTTATTTCGTTAATAGATATTTTATTTTTTATTATTTCTTTCGTAGTTGAAGCAGTAAGGGTGCTAGAGTTTGTGGCTAAAGATCGACCTGATTAACCCCCAAACTCATCCCGTACACTATTAGATAAAATTATTATACACCTCAGCAAGCGCTTATGTCAAAAACTAGGCTGTAACTAAGCCGAGCCGGGTTAAACGAATCGTGAGCGCCTGAGAGCTAACTTTAAATTTTTTGGCAATACTCTCTAATTTTTTAAAATCTTTTGGATTTTCTAAATCTAAAGGGTTCTTTTTAACCTTTGCTCGTAAATCACTTTCCGGCATTAACAGCTCTGCAGCAAAAACATTTGCTTCAATTTCTTGTAATTGCGTCCCGTCAGAAGCCTTTTTATCACGCAAAAAAACTATTGATTTATCTACAAAAACATTAGCTAAATTTTTATGTAAAAAATAATGTCCGAGCTCGTGAGCGATTGAAAAACGTTTTCGATTATCAGAATGCTTTTTATTGATACTAATAATAGCTTTACCGTCTTTTACGACTAACATTCCTGATACTTCGTCGTCATAAGCCTGTTGCTCTACCGGAATGCCATGAGTTTTAGCCAAGGCTTCAACATCCACCGGCGCTTTGCTGTTAGATTCCGCAAGAATTTTTTTTGCCATTTGCTTTGCTCTGATAGACATATTTTTTCTATTTATTAATTTTATCCAAAAGTTGTCCTATATTTTTATGCATCTGATCAGAGATATCCGCATTTATGCCACTGACGCTAACCGGGATCTCCTCCTTTTTTTCGCCAACGCCAAAAGTCACGGTGCGGTCATCCGCCACTTCCTTGTTTGTGGGCAAAATTGTAAGAGGGTCAACCTTCAGAGCAGCACAAAGTCTATACAACAAGCTCAAAGGAGCCTTTTGCCTGCCCGCTTCAATATTGGTGATGGAGGTGCGCTCTAGTTCAACTGCTTCGGCAATGGCATCTTGGGTCATGTTAATTTCCTTGCGCCGTGCTGCGAGCCGTTCTCCAATAATTTCGTAAAGCTTTTCTTCAAGAATCATGTAATTTTATTATAACATTTTAACAAGGGGAGTCAATTATATAAACGTATCTGTGGATAACTTGTTACAGGCACAGCAAAAGGCCTCTATTTACTATGTTTATGTAGTTGACATAGTTATTATTGACTTTTTAAAGTCCCACTAGTAAAATAAGTATATATCGGCGTCGCTCCCACCCTTATAACTAAATATTTAGGAGCACTGGGATAAATATGACCCAAGAAACAGACAACGGGCTTGAGCCCAAACCAGAGTTAGTGGAAATTAAAATTAATGGGACAGACTATCGCGTCCGTCGCGGTCCACACAAAGTGGAAGGACTGAAAGAGCTCGGCCACGTCCCCCTGGCCGATGACTTGCTGGAAAACATCGACGGCAAGTTAAAGTTATTGCCTGATGATGGTACGGTCGACATCAAAGGTGGGGAAATTTTTATAAGTCACCCTAAAGGCAGTTCATCTTCCTAAACCTATGCGCAATTTACCAACCGACCAACTCGAAGAGTTGAAGCCATTCTGTTCCACCTTATCCATAGCGGAAGAAGGTGGCCTTACTTACATCCTACTACAGCAGCTAAAGCTTTGTGAAGGGTCTACGCCGGATACCGTAGACGCTTTACTTTGCCCTGAGCCCCGTGACGGCTACTTATCTAGAATATTCTTCTCCCAAAAAGTCAGATTTCCGGGACTACAAAACCCGAATTGGAACGCTGATGGGGTAAGAATCTTAGAAAAAAACTGGCATGCAATTTCCTGGAAGACAAGGCAGGAGAATCTACGCCTAGCCCAAATACTCTCAGATCATTTAACTCCTCATTCATGATAGTTAGGGCAAAATTAACAGCGCCGCTGTACAATAAGATGCTAATGGATCTACAAAGGCCGCACCCAATTGCACACGAACGGGTTGGTTTTGCCTTTGCCCGCATCGGCACCGTCTCCCCTGATGAAAAATTTTTATTATTTACCGAATATTGGCCGGTTCCGGATAAAAATTATGTGTTTGACAACACCGTTGGCGCACATATTAACACGGCGGCAATACGTGCGGTAATGCAAAAAATTTTGGACACAGGAGCTTGCGCCTTCCATGTCCACCTACACCCAGGTTTTGGTAAACCACAACCCAGCGGTACTGACATCGCCGGGATTCTCCCGTTAATACCCAGTTTCCAAGTGGTTGGCCCCGACGCACCACATGGATTAATGTTATTAAGCTCCAATAATGTACTGTGTCATGCCTGGTTTCCAGGCAGCCACATGTCAGTTTTGGTTAGTAAAATATCAATTATTGGCTATCCTTCAATTTCATATGTCTAAAGACAGGTACTCCCGCCAGTCGTTTCTCGGCGCGCGGTTAGAAGAAATTATAGCGGCTACTACGGTTGGCATAATAGGTTTGGGCGGAGGCGGCTCCCACATTGTCCAACAATTGGCCCACATTGGTTTTTTGAATTATGTCTTATGTGACCCTCAAACCATTGATGAGTCAAATTTAAACCGGACAGTAGGCGCAACCAAGGCAGACGTAGATAATAACGCATTAAAGATTGTCATCGCACAGCGGCTAATATTAGGACTTCAGCCGGCAGCTAAAATTCAGACAATCGTCAATCGGTGGCAGGAAGCTCCGGAGTTATTGCGCAAATGTGATATTATTTTTGGCTGCGTTGACTCCTTCAAAGAACGTGATGAGTTGGAGAATTGCGCTCGCCGTTATTTTATTCCTTATATTGATATCGGCATGGACGTTTTCCAAGTCAAAGACCAACCTCCGCGGATGGTAGGGCAGGTTATTTTATCTATGCCGGACAGTCTTTGTATGAAATGTTTTGGATTTATAACCGAAGATAATTTAGCTTTAGAGGCTAGCAAATATGGCGTCGCTGGCCATCGACCACAAGTCATCTGGCCAAACGGTATTTTAGCGTCTAGCGCAGTCGGTATTGCCGTTGACCTTATTACCGGCTGGAGCCGGATCCAAAATCGACTGGTATATTTATCTTACGATGGAAACCAGCTGACCCTTACCCCGCATGTTCAGTTGAGTTACAAGTTGCCCTCAATTTGTAACCATTATCCAATTGAGTTAGCTGGCGACCCACAATTTAAAAAGATTTAGCTGAGTATGGCACAAGCTTTTTTTCCAGCAACCTTTTTCCAGCAAATTGAAGCTTCCACTACCGAGGATTCAATTGCTTTTCTTCGCTCGGTCGTTGCCGCTGCTATGCCCACAGTGTTGCATTACTTACCTTATTCATTTGGGATCCTGTTTGTTTTCTTAATTATAGCTTCCGTTAAAGCTATGCTTGGGGAGACTGGTACGCTGGGGAGTTTGTTGTACCACATATTTTATTTTGGAATTTTAGCAATCATTATAACAGTGAACGGTCTGGAAGTTTTGTTTAATCCATACTTTGACTTAATTTGCTCAGTAGTTTACCGCCTTTGCTATTGGCTGACGGGCCTTATTTTAAATAAATTTAAAAATCGTTATTAATTTATTTATTGCATACAGAGGCTCCTATAATATAGTCTGACTTCATCAGTCTTCGGATGAGGAGTTTTTATTTTGCCAAATCTATAACTCCTTAGAAAGCTCAGATTTCTAAGGAGTATTGTTTGAAAAATAATGGTTTCGGGTTATAAGGACATGATAAATTTTTATTCTACGCCAGTATTGGTATCGGCTTCCGTTGCGCTATATATTTCCTCGGCCAACAGTACAGGGTCTGTAGTCTGGTCGTAAGGAATATTATTATCCTCCGCCAATCCATGCAAGCGCTCTAAGGATTCTGAAGTGCCGGCCTGTGCAAGCTTTTGTAATTCCTTGTAGCTTACTTGCCCATGATCGCCAAGCCAAGTATAAGCGTGGCCTATTTGTTTTTGATCAGAAGAATTTGTTCCTAAATCGTCCATAATTTTTTATTCGGCTTATCCAAACGAGGCTTCGCCATACGTTGAGTTGCCTTTGTTCTGTACTTGCCCAATTTCAAATTTTTTAACTGGAGCTGGGCAACGCTAATAATATCTTCAAGCCGGTTGTGGTTGTCTTCGGGGTTTACCATTATTGTCCTGGCGTTTCTGACAATGTTGTCCAGTCCCTTGGCTAACTCATTTACTGCTTTATCATCCATATTATACATAAAATTTTTATTACTTATTCAGTCGTAACGCCGTCAAAATCTTCGTCATTTTCCTTTGCTTCAGCCTCTAGTTTGGTCGTACGCACGATGCCGTCTTTATGATGGGGCGGAGAATAAATGGTGTACATCTTAAGTTCTTGTGTTTCTGAAGTGTTAATAACGTTGTGCTCGGCTCCGGCTGGAATTATGATGGCTGAACCGTCAGCAACCGTATATTCGTTTCCGTCAATAACGCATTTGCCCTGCCCCTGTTCAAAACGAAAAAACTGGTCGTTGTCTTCATGGGCCTCCATGCCGATTTCCTCGTGGGGCTTTAAACACATTAATACCAGCTGGCTGTGTTTGGCAGTATATAGAACTTTGCGGAAATTATTATTTTCCAAAGTGCCTTTTTCGATATTTGTGTTAAAACCTTTCATAAATGTAATTTAGTTATACTTACGGATGCAAAAGCCTAGCCTTATTCATCACTATCTGTTTTTAGGTTGGTATATTGCAAGCTAAGTAAATTTTGTGGTTCAGCCAGCATTAAAAACGGCTCGTTAATTTTTTGAACTTTGTGCCCGAGTTCTTTAATCGTATGGTGCATTTTTAGCACTTTTTTCTTGAATGCTTTGCTCATAAATTCTCCTTTTTAATTGGGCTTCTATTTGGCTTCTTTGCGATTTTGTTAAACCAGGGTCTGCGGTGTCTGATGATTACCGGAAGAACCCTTTTTGCTAAAGAAAACAATATATACTATTTCCAAAATGCCTGCGGTATTTACGATAAGCAAAATGACATACCACGCGGTTTGGGAGTTACGGGCAGCTTTCCACAAGGCGATGCCTTTCCAAATCAAACTCCAAATTACTACAAGAGCCAACAAAATTCTTACACCTGGAGAAAACGGTAAAATTGCATAATTGTGCCACATAGATAATTCCTTTCTTTTATAAAATTATTTCGGCATTAACACTGTATCAATAACATGAATTATGCCATTGGTGCATTCAATGTCCGTCTGTAAAATTTTGGCATTGTTAATCAGAATCATGCCGCCTTTTTCGGTAATGGCTATATTTGTACCCTGCTCAGTCTTGGCAGCTGATTCGTCATTAAGGTCTTTGGCTGTTAATTTTCCGGCTACAACATGATAGCTAAGGACAGCGGTTAGTTTTACTTTGTCTTTTAGCAAGCCGTCTAAAGCTCCTGCGGGGAGTTTGCCAAAGGCTTCATCGTTTGGAGCAAAAAAAGTAAAAGGCCCATGGCTGTTTAAGGTGTCTTCCAGTCCAGCGGCTTTGACTGCCGCGAGTAATGTTTTAAATGTTTCCGCTTCCAAAGCTGTTTGAAGGATGTTTTTTTCGGCAGGGGAGGTTCCGCCTTTTGTATTTTTAGTATTCATAAAATAATTATTTTCCGTTAATGTAATTTCTGTTTCCGACCTTTACTTTTATCGGCTCAAGTTTTTTGTAGCCGCTCAGCCGTATCAGGAATGATTTTAAATCGAGCAGCCATTTTTTAATTTTCATAAAGTTTTTTCTCCTTGGCTCCTTAAGCATATGCTCTATTACCACTTCTGTATACGGCAAAACATGTATTACAACATTACAGCCTAAGATAAGCCTTAAGAAAAACTTAACACTACAGTTAAACACTTAATAAGCTGTTTAAGTTAAGATTTTACCAATAAAACTGGCAAAAGGTTAAAAATAAGTCCATGATTAACCTTGCGTCTATATCTATTATCTGAAATAGAGAGTACGCTTAAGGCTCTGGTTGAATTGATAAAAAATTTCTAAACGAAAAAAAATATGCTCACAGACAAACAAGTAGCAAAAATTCAAAAAGCATTTAACGGCACGGACCAAAGAATAATTTTTAAGATACTCGGCGACACCAACCGTTATCGCATTTTTGAAATGCTGGGCAAGCGGCAGCAAATTGCTGTCAGCGACATTGCCAGGATTCTAAAAGTCTCCATACCTTTGGCATCGCAGCAGCTTAAAATTTTAGAACAGGCCAAAATTTTGCAAAGAGAAAAAATCGGTAAAAAAGTTTTTTATAAACTAAGAGCCGATAATAGGATTGCCCGATCTATTGCCGAAGGGGTTATTTAAAAAAATTTAATAAGGAATTTTAGGTCAAAAGAAAAAACTAAAAAATATAGGAGGCTATGTATATGACAACAAAGATAATAGTTAAATGGGTTATCATAGTCATTGTGGCAATTGTTGTAATCTTAGTCGCCACATTATTATTGGCTCCCGGATTGCTAGCAGGTCCCACTGCGGCTCCATTGCAGCTGCCGCAACTTAGCACTATAACAAGCGCAAGCACAACTTCGCCCGACGGTACTTGGGTAGCTGGCAGCGGCTCTGTTGCAGGTTTTCGGGTAAATGAATCGTTCTTAACGCAAAGCGGTGTGATTGTAGGGCGGACAAGCGCGGTTACCGGCTCGTTGGTTATTTTAAACAATCAGGTCTCCTCGGGATCCTTTCAAGCTGACCTAAGCCAGCTGACAATGGGCGGTAAACAGAACGCCAGCTTCTTGAAGCTGCTGAATACAAGTACCTACCCAAGGGCAACCCTTAGCCTAACAAGCCCTGTCATGCTTAGTAATATCCCTACCAACGGTCAAACCATTTCGTCAGAAGCAAACGGTTCGCTTACGATAGATGGCATTACGCATCCAGTTACCTTTACTTTCACCGCCAGCTATAACGGGTCTGTACTTGAAGCGACCGGATCGGCTCCTATTTTGGCTTCCGATTGGAGCATTAAAAGCCCATTTGGGATTCATAATAATGACGTAATAGAATTTCTGGTCATTCTTGGCAGGGAGTAATATGAGCATTGCTATAAAGACAGTCTACAAAATTAACAATTAAAATAAATCATATGGATTCCAATCAAAATAACACTAATCTCGTTAAGGACTTTACTGAGGCCATGACTCATGAGGGCATAGAAGCCATGATGAAGCTCTGGGCTCCGGATGGCGAATGGGTAATAATGGCCACAGGCGAAACATTCAAGGGGCCAGACCAGATAAGGCAACTGGCGACACGATCGGTAGCCGCACGTACGCACGGATCAGGAGAAGGACTCCTGCCATTTAACGTATTTACTAATACCGACGGCACAAGGCTTTGCTGGGAATATGTACATAAGGCTGTAGTTACCGACCAATGGCCGGCGTCCAAGGACAGGCCAGCTCCAGGCTCTAAGGTAGAAATCCCAATAGTTTTAATCTGCGAAATTAGCCAAGGCAAGCTGACCAAGATCAGAGAGTATTTCGATCTGACAACCGCCACTGAGCCGGGTGTCCATCGTAAGCTCTATTCCTAAAACCCACCATTTAATTAACCCTCTTTATATATGTCTCCCTCCAAAAAAACGATGCTGCCTGCAAAAAAAGGGCAACACAAAATATCTTTTCATGAAGGCGGCCTGCATGCCTCTACCGGCACTTCTTTGTCAAAAAAGATTTCACCAGCCAAGCATTCCTTGGCAAAATCCGGAAAGCTGGGCCCAAAGGCTAAAAAGCAGGAAATGTTCTATGAGAATGTTTTGCAGCGCCGGAAATAATCTGGAATTAAATATTTTTTTAAGATAGCTTCTAACTAAAAATGACCCCAAAAGAAACCATAACTAAATACTGGCAGGCGTACACCAAGCACGATCAGGAGGCCATACTTTCATTGCTCGCACCCGACTATACTTTGCAAAGTCCCTTGAGCGGGGGCGTGGCTACCAAAGATATGGTTGCTGGAGGACTAAAACTGTTCGAGAAATCTTTCCCGGATTTGAAGGAGGAAGTCATGAGTATGGTGGTGGAAGGCGACAAGGTGGTTTGCGAAGTCGTAGAGACCGCCACTTTCACTGGTGCCTTGGACTGGCCTACGGGAGCGATAGCGCCGACAAACAGATCCTACAAGTTACCTTTCTCCGTTTTCTTCCGCGTGAACGCCGAGGGATTGATCGTGGAGCAACGGAATTATTGGGATACCGCCGGTTGGATTCGGCAGGTTGGCATAGATGCAAAATTGTTTGCTCCGAATAATAGTACGAAGTAATAAAACATAAAAGGTCGAAAAATAATTAAACGAAAGGAATAATTATATGAACGAAGAAAATGAAGAGCAGGATACCAAGTCTTGCGATTGCGAATGCCATCAAATGCATGGCCCTATGAAAAGAGAGTTTAAGCTGGCTATGCTGGAAAAGAAAGAAAAAATCTTACAGGCAAAATTAGAGTTTGTCGGCAAGATGAAACGCATGATTGAAAAAATGCCAATGGAGAAGAAATAGTAAAATTTTTATATGATTGCCTTAGTTGGCTTGTTGATTTGGAGCCAACACGGTAATCCTGGAGCGCGGGGGTTGGGAGCTGCGACTGATTGTCCAGCCCCAGCCTTTGCGCTTCATTATTGTTAATGCGTACTTGAGTCTTTGACTTGAATTATCTCGGCAAATCCTAACCCTAATACGAAATTTTATGACAAAGGGCTTTTATGAAATTATGGATATGGATTGTTATAACTTTATTGTTCCAGGAGCTTGTTTCTACCAATGCAATTTTGTTAGAGGCTTTTCAGGAACATTATAATATCTGGATTATCCATGGAATATTTTTGTTAGGCACGGGAATAGGGATAGTGGTTGGCTACTGGCTGGGGCAGTGGGTGCAGAGAACCTTTCATCACAATAAGGTTGTCTCATATATCAAAAAGAAAGCCAAAAGGATTGAAGGATTTATGGGCAAGAATGGTATCCGGTTGTCGTTAGTATTTTTATCCATAATAGATTTTAATTTTATGGACTCCTTCTTGTCCGCATGGCTAGATGTATCTTTCTGGGAAATATTTATTTTTCTTTTTATCGGCAATTTATTATGGTATATTTCCCAGTGGGTAATAATTCTCGGCATAAATACATACGTGCACAATGTTTACGAGGCCTTTTCTATTTTAATCGGTATTTCTGTTGCCCTGACGATTATTTTTAAGTTAATTAGCCAAAACTTGTTGAAGAAAAAAACAGCTGCATAAACTACAAATGGCAGATACTAATTTTAATGGCCTAACATGAAAAAACAATCTATACTACTTACAGGCATTCATTCATCAATAGATGAACTGGAGCTTCTCCTTATTGAAGCAGAGGTGTTGGATATTGATATAGTTGAAGACTTGCAAAAGAGGTTTAAAAAACTTGAAAAGCTCTTAAAGAAAAATTAAGCATAAAGCTAATCTATGAATTTACAAGCAATATTTTCTTGGGCATCTCCAGTAGGCGTAGGGATTTGGATGGCAGGTGTAGGTGTATTTTTTTGGGGTCTGAGCAAATTTATTTACAAAAAATAATCTTATGGCCAAAAAAGAGTTTCCCACTGGTGTGGTACATAAAGTGCCGGAGGATTTACGAAAGGCCCTTACTTCTACCCCTGCGGCGCGAGCAGTATGGGAAGATATTACACCACTTGCACGCAATGAGTGGATATGCTGGGTTACGTCTGGCAAAAAAGTAGAGACGCGCAGTATCCGCATCAAGAAGGCGCTCTCTAAGCTTGGAGGCGGAATGCACCGGCCTTGTTGTTGGGCCGGCTGCCCTCATCGATAAAATAATCGGAATGGGCGCACACGCAGGAATTTTTTAACTATATGAATTTACCTGTAGTAGATATACATTCATTTGCCATGAGTTTCGGCCCCATAGAGGTCATTAAAGACCTGTCTTTTAATGTAAATCAAGGAGAAGTCTTTGGTTTGCTAGGTGCGAACGGCGCAGGGAAGACGACTACCATCCGCACACTGCTGTCGCTCTTGGAGCCAACTAGCGGCACGCTTTTAATAAACGGCAAACGCTATAGTCCCACAATGGCGGCTGCGGTTGGCTATTTGCCGGAACAGCGCGGTCTGTATCGCAATGAGCCGGTGCTGGATACCATGGTTTACCTAGCCGTTATGCACGGTTTAAGCAGGGACGAAGCAAAAAAACGATCCTTGGCTTATCTTGAGCGTGTAGGAATTGGCGACAAGGCACATGAGCGGTTGTCGAGCCTGTCTAACGGTCAACAACAAAAAGTCCAGCTTGGTGCAACTATTATCCACGAGCCGTCACTTATGATTTTAGACGAGCCGACGGAAGCCCTGGATCCCGTTAACCGTTCGCTGTTAATGAACATTATCAACGAGCGGCGTGATAAGGGCGCCACGGTCATGCTTGTCACGCACCGTATGGAAGAAGTTGAGCAGTTGTGCGACCGCATCGTTTTGCTCAAGGACGGCGCTCGGGCCCTGTACGGCACGGTGGATGAAGTAAAAAACCAATTTGGCGCTACGGTTATTTCGCTCGCTTACAGCGGGCAATTACCTATAAATGAAAAGCTTTACCAAATTACCAAACAATTGCCGCACTACGCGGAACTGACATGGCAGAAAGACGCCACAGTCGACGAAATATTCAGGTTCCTGGCCAATAGCGATGGGCTGCATGTTACCACATTCGATGTCCGCCGCCCGACCCTTAATGAAATTTTCCTAACCCTCTATAAATAATACTATGTGGAATATAATAAATTTTGAAGTTTTCCGGGCCCTTAAGAAAAAGAGTTTTTGGTATGCCTCCATTGCTCCGGTGCTCATTATTCTGGCCGTTTTAGGAATTGAAAAGCTTTCAATTCAGAACGCGCAAAATAATGCCGCAATACAGGACCAAAATTTTACGCAAAGCGCAAAAATTTCAGTGTTAGATAATTCCGGATTAATCGACACCCATCTGCTAGCCGCCCAGCACATTGGCCTTGAGCCAAACAAACAAGCCGGAATTGCGGCCGTAAAAAGCGATGAACTTGCAGCGTTTTTTTACTATCCGCAGAATCCGGAAACTAGCGGCATCCAAGTTTACGCCCAAGACCAGGGGCTAAGTATTTCACAACCATACAACGATGTCGCCACGAGCTTGCTACAACAGAGCGTGGCTAAAGCCGTAAGCGCGGTAACGGGAAATTCAGAAGCCGTCCAGATTTTGGAGAAAAGTCCGGCTGTTACCGCAATTACCTACAAAAATGGCGCTGAATTTAACGATCTCGCCAACGCCATTGCTCCCGGAATATTCGCCGCAATTTTCTTCTTAGTTGTAATCCTGCTGTCTTACACCATGATTTCCAGCACGGCCGAAGAAAAAGCAAATAAAACGGCAGAAATACTGCTCACCTCAATTAAGGCGAGGACGCTTATTTTAGGGAAAATTATCTCACTAATTATTTTAGGGTTGATTCAGATTGCGGTTCTCACTATCCCATTTGTTATTGCCTATGTCTTTTTTCCCAGCCGCCTCGGCCTGTCCGGCGGCATAGCGCTTAGTAGTATCCCTGTAAACCCGGTTGCCGTTACGTTCGCCGCGCTATTCTTTATTGTTGGGCTTATTATGTACATTGGATTTGTGGTCGGATTAGGCGCGTTGTTTCCTGGCGGTAATGATGCCAGCAGATTTATGGGTCTTGCCATAATTTGGAACTTTGTCCCCATTTACGCACTAACGAGCCTTATTAGTTCGCCGCATGCTTTAGTTGTAACCATCTTTACCTATTTTCCGCTAACCGCCCCTACAACAATTCTCTTGCGCAATGCGCTCGGCAGCCTTTCCATCCCGGAGTCGTTTGGGGCCCTCGCAGTCCTAATTTTAAGCGCAGTCATAGCCGTTTGGTTTGCCGTCCGTGCCTTCCGTTACGGCTCGATGGAATACGGACGGCGTGTCGGGCTGAAAGAGTTGTTACGGAATTAAAAAAATAAATACCAAATTCGCTACATTAGCTAATGCATATGACAAAAACTTTTTTATTGTTAAATCTTGCCCTGGCTTTTTATAACGTCGGTACCATCTGGGCCATGGAAGTAGACATCTTCCGTTCTTGGAAATTGGTTGGTGGCGATTTTCACAAAGTCCAAGAAGTTCACTGGCGAAAACTTCCTTACTGGATTTTCACTCCGGTGGGCTTGGGCCTTTTAGGCGGCATAGTGCTGGTTTGGTATCACCCGGCCAACTCGCCAGCTTGGGGATACCTTGGATCGTTGCTGTGCCAAGCTATCTCTTTAATTTTGACCGCTATCTTTTGGGGGCAGTGGCAGGCCAAGTTGTCCCAAGATCCGCTCGGTCCGAACAGTTTGTACTTACAGAAAATTTTAGCCACCCACTGGATTAGAACCTTGCTTATCAACGCCTATGCTTTTATCTTGCTGGCCTGGGTTGTAAAAATTATATAGCCTGCGAAGACTATTTCATAAACAATAAATCCAAATGACTAATCCAGAAAATTTGCAATCCCTAAGGGAAGCCAACAAGGCTATGAGTCAAGCGCCTCATCCTTTGGGCATTACCGTTGTTGCCATTCTCATGATTGTTTTCGGCGTTGCTGAAGTGGCAACGGGTTTTACCCATAACTTCTTGGGTCTTATCTCCACCGCCGGTGCAAAAGCCTCAACTTATGGAGCAGCGATAATTGGTATTCTGTACGCTCTGGGTGGAGTATTTCTTTTCACCATGAAAAAATGGGCGGCAACGTTTGCCGAAATAAGCGTTGCCGTTGTTGTTCTTGGGCGCATCGCTTTGGTTACGGCTGGCTTATACCCCGTAAACTCTTTCTTGCAAACATTTTCCATAATTGCCGGTACGGCTATCGCCATTATTTTTGCATTCTACATAGCGTTTAAATGGAAATTATTTAGGTAAACACTCTTATGGAAATTCAACAACTATTGCTTCTGTGCGGAGTAATCGCCGGGCCGTTGTTTGTAATTGTCTTTCTGATTGAAGGTGGACTGCGGTCAGGTTATAGTTCATTGCGCCAGCCAGTTAGCTCACTTGCAATTGGCGAACGCGGATGGATACAGCAAATCAACTTTATTGTTACCGGCATACTCATGCTTTTATGCGCATTTGGTCTTCGCCTCGCGCTTGTTTCTTACGGCGGTTCATTTTGGGGACCGTTTCTTATTGGGATATACGCGGTAGGCCTTATTGGAGCCGGCATTTTTGTTACCGACACAACCGGACTGCCGAGTAATTTGCCTACGCCGCCAAAACGCAATACTCCCGGCCTTCTACACGACTTGTGTTCAGTATTCGTCTTTATACCTCTAATTGCGGCTTTTTTTGTATTTTCTCATCTGTTTGCTATATCGGGAGCTGTTGGCTGGTTCATTTATTCCGCAGCCTCCGGTACTCTGTTTGCTATAGGATTTGTTCTTTTTGCACGCGGCTTCGCTAAAATTGACAAGATTGGATCCATAGCTGGACTGCTTCAACGCCTCACCATCGCAATCGGCTGGATATGGCTCGCGCTTGTGGCTCTGCACCTGCTCATAAAGTAAATAAATTTATGACAACTACAATCCATATATATATGCCGCTTCCAAATGAAGCAATTTTAAGGTAACATTTAAATAAGAAAAAATTAATAGACAAAAATATGGATAATCAAAATTACACCGTTACCATTTTGGTAGACCAAACTCCGACGGAAGTTTTTGCCGCTATTAATAATGTTCGCGGCTGGTGGACGGGAACAATTGAAGGCAATACCAACAAACTCGGAGAAGAATGGACTTACCGTTATAAAGACATTCATTATTCCAAACAAAAGGTAACCGAATTAGTGCCCGATAAAAGAGTTGTTTGGAACGTGCTGGATGCTAATCTTAGTTTTACCAATGACAAGGCTGAGTGGAAAGGCACGGACATTATGTTTGATATTTCCCAAAAAGATGACAAAACCGAAGTCCGTTTTACCCATGTCGGACTAGTCCCGCAATTTGAATGCTACGACAAATGCTCAAACGCCTGGGGCTCGCTCATAAATGGGAATTTACAACAACTGATAACGAGCGGCAAAAATCAGCCTGACGCGTTTAATAAGTAAGATTATTATTAAAAGTTGTTTGCGCGATAATTTTGCTTTATAATAATTTTAATTTTAATAAAATAATTAACCATAACATATATGAGCAATCGACCAATACATTTTGAGGTTCAGGCCGATGACGCGGCCAGGGCAAAAGAATTTTATGAAAAAGCTTTGGGCTGGCAAATAGAAAAATCTAATATGCCAGGCGTGGGCATGGACTATTGGATGGTAAAAACCGGCGAAGGGCCGGGAATTGATGGAGGGCTTTTTAACCGCAAGGATGCCATGGGCAAACTCAACAGCTTCGATTGCACGGTTCTAGTGGATGACATTGATAAAGTCATCGCGGCCATCAAGGCCAACGGTGGGAAGATCACACCCTGGGAAGGCAAAGAGAAGTGGGAAATGAAAGGCCTCGGTTGGTTTTCCCGCGCGATGGACACCGAAGGCAATGTTTTTGGTTTGCTCCAGGCCACCGAATGGCAGCCAAAGTAGTAATTTCCACTATGAACAAAATAGAGAGCGTAAACCAATACATTGCAAAAGCTCCAAAGGAAGTAAGGAATAAACTAAAAGATCTCCGAGCGTTAATAAAAAATCTTGCACCGACTGCCGAAGAACGCATAAGTTATGGCATGCCATTTTATGATTACAAAGGACGCTTAGTTTATTTCGCTGCGATGAAAAAATACATCGGGCTCTATATTCCTCCGCCTATCATTGCCGGTCATACTAAGGAATTAAAGGCATACGTAACCACCAAGTCCGCGATACACTTACCGCTCACAAAATTGCCGATAACGCTTATAAAAAAATTGGTTAAAGCGCGGATAAAACATAACGAATCAAAGAAAATTTAAGATACAACGCCATAGAACTTCCCAAATGGCAAATGAGACAGGTAGATAATGCTAAAGCCCAATGTTTATAGGCTAAACGTGAGCAAATAAGACACGTCCAAATACCCCCCTTACAGTGTCTTATTTGTCTCATTTACCTTGCTGATAAGCCCTAACCCACGTGCCGCAAAATGGCCCGCGAAAGACCCCAAAACCCCTTGAAAGAGTCAGCAACGACCCACCCGCTGAGCCATAAATAATCATCAACTTAAGTTGATGATTATTTGTTTTGATGGCTAAGACGTCAAATGTCAAGACTTGACCCCGTGCCATGCGTAAATAAGCAGGAATTTTTACGTACCCAATTGGGATGCCCGAACTGAAAAATAGTGTATAATAAAGTTAAATATTTTTTAAGTTAAACTTATATGGACAGCAGAGAAAAAGCTAGCCAATATTTCGAAAGGTCACAAATTGCAGACCAAATAAGCAAAGCTAGAAAACAGGAAAAAGAAAAGGAAAAAGATGCAACTGAAACTTATAAAACCCACAGGAGTGGAAAAGAGTGTTTGTATAGAATAGGCGGTCTGGAACATTATTTTGAATATCTCAAGCAATTAAAGTCAAATCGGGTTTTGGATATTGGGGGGGGTAGCGGTAATGCAAGCAGCGTAATTAGCCATATGCCAATGTCAGCGGATATCGACTACCATATTTCAGTCCTTCGCAGTAATCCGGAACTAGCCCAATATTTTCCTAAAGACAAAATTCATATAACTGGAGTCGAGACTTTAAGAGGCATAGAGAACCAATCTTTAGCCGGGATTTTAGGAGTTAACTCCATCGCTTATGCCGCCTATCCGAAAATAGCCGTAAAAAGGATGGATGAGGTCTTGGTCCCGGGAGGAGCGGCAAAGGCCACCTTCCACACTTTTGGCGGGGTGAAAAGATATAGAGACTCTGTGTTTAAAGGGCCGGAGAAATTTATTGAATTTTTTTCTGTACGAGGGTATGACGTAGCTTTTCAAGACCATAATTTTGTAGCAGTGGAAAATGAAAGAGACAAATCCTATTTCGCAAACTCCATACTGTTAGCTATAAAACCTGGTAACTTAAAAGCGCCTTCAGCGAGAGATTTGCTCGCTTCCGATTTAAAGGGTATTGAGCAAGAGAGAACCGGGCAAGAAAATGGCTATGATATTTTTACCATAGATGATTAGTAACCAAACTAAATCCGCCCCTGTGCGCTAAGGTCTGGAATATAAACATACTCGGTGGCCACACCGCTGGATTTTGTCAGCGGCGCTTATAAGATAACTTCTGTGGACGCCTTGGGCTTTAGCATTGAAGTCCAAACGCCCCAGTCGCAGGATGTAACTTTTGATTGGCACAGCTTTGCCTCGGCTGCGGCGCAGTTAGCCGTGAGCGACAACAGCGCCTCAGCCATTGTGTTAATTGTGTCTAATGTTGCCAATGAAACTGTCAGCTCATCTGCGGTTACCAATCCCTCTTCCGGCTCCACTCCAGCCCCGCAAGTTTTAGGGGATCAAACTCCGATTCCGGATGCTTCCACCTCCACGCCCGATGAAACCCAGCCGCCGGTTTCTACAACAACTCCCGACAGCACGACCGCCATAGTATCGGATCCGCCTGCGTCTCCTCCGGCCGCCGCGCCAACATCAACCAGTCTCTCGGATCCGGCATCCACGCCGCCAGCTACTACCGATACCATAACTCCTCCGGCGTCTGATCCGCAAACACCGCCGCCCGCAACTGCTGACGACAGCACAGCCACCCCATGATTAAGCATAGTATATCTACGCTTTAATTTAACATCGAAAAAAATTCGGGTTATGTTTACCCGTCGGGGAATAGTGATAACTCCAAAATCGCCTTAGTTTTATGTAGGAGGACAGGGATGGGGTGGAAGAACCTTGTAGTTCCCGCCGAATATATCGTATTCGCCCAGGGCGACAAGCGGCTGATATCCGCTCGGCGCGTCATTGGGATTTTCCAGGAAAGCTCCAATCCAATAGCTGCCAGGATTAAGTTGTACGCAGTGAAACGTACCGTCAAAATCGTCACTCGCACCGGTAGTGGCGGTAATGCCGACATAAAAATAGTTCATGGGTAAACCCGCGGTCTGGATTGGGGAAGGATTTGGGGTATAGTTCAAATACGAGGCAAGCTGTGGAGTCAGCCCGGTGTTCCAATCGTTGTAGTTTTGAGTAGGCGGGTCGGAAAAAAACCCACTGGGATAACTCCCGTTATCAATGTTATACATTTCCACGGCGTCACGGACAGCGCTGATTTCCTGAATGCGCTTAGAATCCCGCGCCTTAACCCGTATATTGGAAACGCTTACTAAAAGCATGCTGGCCAATAATCCGATAATGGAAATAACAACGAGAAGTTCCACTAAAGTAAATCCCGCCAAACTTTTCGACTGGACTATCTCTTTCTTCATAATTGGACGCTATGATTATCTGTTATTTTTTGATAACGCGATACAGCCAAGCTGTTTGTATGGCAAATGGCAAAAATTGGGCGATTTTTCGCAAATCTTTATTCGTTGCAGCTTATTTGAGCCGGGGAGTGTTTGCTTGTTAAAAATCTAAACAAAAAAATAATACCCAATTGCGGCTGTTCCTCAGGCTAAAAATACGCTGGCCAAAAGACCAATAACCGATACTGCTGCCAGTAATTCAATTAAAGTAAAATCCTCCCGCTTGAAGTTTACGTTCAGGCGCTACCCCTTTCGGTAAACCCCGGGTTTAAAGCTGCTGCTCGCAGTCCTGTAATAAACTATATTCAGCTTTTGGAACGATAACTTAACGTAGTTGTAAATAAAAAAAGCCACTAAAACCGTGAGCAGGAAACCCAAAACAATATCAGAAATACTGTAATAGATGACAAATGACTTAAGATTGGAGTTTTTATTTATGTGTTTTTTGTGAATAAATTTAATCATTTGTTTGTTCGATTGATTTTTAGAGGGAACTTAACATACTTGCCAGGCGAAAATGAGCAAAATAGTGTGGCGCAGTTTGCCATTTTATCCGGCAGCGGCTTCGTTTGGATTTTCCGCGCGTTTGTTCCCAAAACCTGTTTGAAAAATAATTTACAGCCCGAAGTATTTTTAAATAGATTCTAATAGCTTAATTTTTCATTCGACATAATTATACCACATTTACGAAAATACTGCTTAATTTGTATAATTGTGGCCTATGGATAACTCTTGGCAAGCGAACTAAATCGCCGTTATCAAAGGGAAATTTAACTGCTCTAAGGCCTCCATTTGGAGCGGTGGGTTCCAGCGCCTTCAGGGGTGGTAACTTATAGGCGGTCGGGAATGCCGCTTTCGTCGCGAAATTCTGAAATCGCGGCAGGAATGGATCTTTTCAGACGGGCCTTTAAGGAAAAGCAGCGACTTGGGTCTGGTTTATCAAAGTACCGCAATTGCTTCCGCTCCTCTTGACACATGTTTCCCTCCCGATGTATCATTAAACCATATGGTTGAACAAGTAAAAGAACTTAGTTCGGTTTTTGGGTCATTAAGCAATCCGACCAGGCGGGATATTTTAAAAAGGGTTGGCAAAAAGAGTCTGAGCGTGGGGGATATAGCAAGGCGCTATAAGCTAAGTTTTGCCGCTGTTGCCAAACATCTGGATGTTCTTCATCGCGCTAAACTTATAAGCAAAGCCCGGCGCGGCAAAGAGCAAATTGTCAGTATTACCCCCGGCACCCTGGCTGTGGCGAGTAAGTATCTTGAAAATTTTCAACAGCTTTGGGAAAACCGACTGGATTCATTGGATAAATATTTAAAATCAGCAAAGTAAACATATGAGCAAAAAAATTATCAAAGTAGCGGCGCATAAACTGCCGGCAGACTTAAAAAAGGCCATTGTGTCCGCTCCGGCGGCCGAAGCCGTCTGGGAGGACATTACGCCGCTGGCGCGCAATGAGTGGGTTTGCTGGGTTACCTCGGGAAAGAAGCTGGAGACAAGGGATATAAGAATACATAAAGCGCTGTCGAAACTAAAAAGCGGCACGCGCAGGCCTTGCTGTTGGGCCGGTTGCCCGCATAGGTGAAGCAGCGGAATGTTGGTTTAATCAACTAAGACCTGCCTTTATCTCCGGGCTTCGCCCGGAACCCCGGCCAGGCAAGAAAGAAAAAAATATGCAGCCAATCAAAGAAGTAATTTTGGAAAGAATCTATGATGCCTCTCCCGAAACGGTTTGGCAGGCCTGGACAAAACCGGAGCTGTTAAAACAATGGTGGGGTCCGGACAACGTTATCATTCCTGAATGTGAAGTCGATCTCCGGGTCGGCGGCAAATTTTACATTGTTATGGAAGCTGGGGAAGCAATGGGCCCGTATAAAGGCACGCTGTGGCCAATGCTGGCCGAATTTACTTTAATTGAGCCAAACGCGAAACTTTTTTATGCCGCAAAAGCGTGGGTCGGGGAACAGCAAAATGATGAAACTCTTATAGACCAAACCACAGAAGTAACGTTTACCCAAGAGGACGGAAAAACTAAAGTAAAAGTCAAAGCGTCTATTTACAAACTTGGGCCCAAAGCCAAAATGGCCGCCGAAGGAATGCAAATGGGTTTTACCCAGCAATTAGAAAAGCTCAATATTTTCCTGGCCGCTAAAAAATAAGCGGAACCTGTCCAAAAAATACTTCCCGCCAATTACGATGTTGCTTACCCGGCTCTCCCGGTAGCAACGTAGCCGAACACTGCCGCTGTCAAACATACCATGCCGCCGAGGAATATTGGCGAGCGGGCGCCCAAGGCATCGGCAATCCAGCCGGAGAGAGGGCCGCCGATTACGCTTGTGCCGATTAGCAAAACGCTTTGTATCGCCAACAAGCGCCCGTGCATTTCGCGCTTGCCTTCGGTCTGGACAATTGTGGTTGTTGAAGTCATATATAAGATACTTGCCACGCCCACCAAAAAGATTACCGGCACGGCAGTTATGACATTTGGAACCAGGGCAAGCATGATCATTGTAAGTCCCAAAGCCGCGGCGCCGGTTATAATATGTTGAATTTTTACCAAACCCCTGCGGGCTATAACCATAGCGGTAACAACCGCGCCAAAACTGTAAATGGAATATAGGACGGTAAACGCGCCAACGGTGCCGCGCAGGGAATGGATGACAAACAGCGGCAGGGTTACGGAAAAATTGTAGGCCAGCGTGCCAATAGCCGCCAGCATAATAAAGCTTACCCAAAGCAGTGGCTGGGACATTATATAGCGCAGGCCTTCGCGCACCTCGCCTTTGCTTTTAGGTTTAATTGGCTGGAGATAGAGCTCGCTGTGCCGCATCATAATTATGCAAATTATAACTGCCACATACGAAGCCGCGTCCAGCGAAAAGCACCAGCCGTAACCTAAAGTTATAACCAGCAGCCCCGCCAGGGCGGGACCGAATACGCGCGAGACGTTTACAATGGTACTGTACAGAACCACGGCATTTGGAATATCATCCGGCCTGACCATTTCCGTCACAAAAGAACGCCTGAGCGGGTTATCAAACGAAAGCACAATGCCGCCGACAACGGCAAGAATATACAGCCCTACCAAAGGCGGATGCGGTATAAAAGCCAAAATCGCGAGGCCTATGGACTGCGCCATTTCCAGGCACTGGGTCAACAGCAACATAAGCCGTTTGTTGGAACGGTCGGCAATGGCCCCGGCCCAGGCCGACAAAAAAAGTATGGGCCCATACTGAAAGGCAGCCACCAGGCCAACGGCAAAGCCGCTGCCGGTAATTTTTAGCACCAGCAAAGTCAGCGCAACATTGGTAAGCCAGTTGCCGGTATTTGAGATTGTCTGGCCAATAAAAAATAACCGGTAGTTGCGGTTCCTGAGGGAAATAAAAGTTTTCTTTATTGTACCTCCAAATCCGCTCGGCGCGTTTTTGGGAGCAGTATTTTGGGTGTCGCTATTTATATGCTTCTCCTTGAGTTGGCAGTTGCCGACATTTGGTTACTGACAGTTTATAATATAAATTTTGCCCCGGGCAACTTTTGTAGTATATAATAGAATTATGACAAACGAAAATGAAAAAATAGCCTTGTTGGTTATGGATGTCCAGCCCGGCATCCTCAACAGGCTGGAAAACAAGGATGAGTATTTGGCTAAAGTTATGGCGGCTGTGGACGCGGCCCACACAAAACGGATACCCGTGGTGTATGTGGTGGTGGGTTTTCGTCCGGGCATGCCCGAGGCCAGTCCCCGCAACAAATCTTTCGGCAACATTCCCAAAGAAGCCGCGGCGGCCATGATAAATCCGCAACCGGCTATAATGCCTAAGGGTGACGATGTCGTAGTGACAAAGCGCCGCGTCAGCGCGTTTTCGGGCAGCGACCTGGAAGTAGTTTTACGCGCCAAGAATATTCGTCATCTGGCGCTGGCGGGAATTGCCACCAGCGGAGTTGTGCTGTCAACCGTCCGCCAGGCCGCGGATAAAGATTATCAGCTGACCGTGCTTTCAGACCTGTGCGCTGATTTTGACCCCGAGGTCCACTCCATGCTCATAAACAAAGTTTTTCCCAGACAAGCCGCGGTGACGACCGCGGTGGACTGGATAAACGCGTTGTAAAAATTTTAGACCCCTTCCGCAAAGTAAAGATAAAAAATCCTCCTGCAGATATGGGCGGATTTTTTGATTGGGAAAAATTATTTTTCGAACAGGTTTTCAGTAAAAAACGGCTTTGTTAATCCGCAATCGGGTATCGTGATATAATGCTAATGTAAAATAAAAGTTGTTTTTTCAAATTTCCACAGGCGCTTATGAATAAGTTTTTTTTTAAATTTACCCGATTTTTAGCCGGAACCCATCTTAAAAATCTTTTGGGCTGCAATCGCGGAATTTCGTCATTTTGCCCCAAAAAATTTTTCCGCTCAGCTTTGGCTGAACGTCAAAATTTATTTGGGTCAATCTGCCGGAAATTACCGCAATTTCGCCTGCGAACTATTTTTAAGATAGCTTCTATATTTATTTTGGCGCGGGTCGCGGGAGAGTTAATGGCGTTTCCGGTATTTGCCCTGTCTTATGTCGCTCCGACGACCGTAGACGTCCCCGCGGCTTCAAGCAACCTGCAAAACCAGATAAGCGCCGACAACCAGCAGATTGCGGCGCTTAACAAGCAAATCGCCCAGTACCAGGCCGAGCTTAAACAAGCGGGCTCGGACAAAAAAACCCTTCAGACAGCGCTTAAGACCCTTGATTTAAAGCGGGAAGAGGTGGAAACCCAGGTTGCCGCCACCCAAAGCCAGATTAATTCAACCCAGCTTCAGGTCCAGCAGTTAGACGGCCAGATTCAGGACACAAAACAAACCATAGTCCAGTATCAGAGTTCGCTTTCAAAGGATCTGGAAGAGATCCAGCAATCCGACGGCCAGCCGGCGATTTTTCAGTTATTTTCGGCCGGCAGCTTGTCCGGTTTTTGGCAAAATGTTGACGAGGCTACCCAGGTTCAGGACGCGGTCAGACAAAAAACCCAGCAGCTGCAGGCGGCGGAGACTTTATTGGCTGACACGCAAAGCGCGGTGCAGCGGAAAGAGCAGACTCTTTCGGCGCAAAATAAATCCTTGGTCTCGCAGCGGCAGTCGCTTAACGCGACCGTACAATCAAAGAATCAGCTTTTGGCCGAGACCAAGAACAAAGAATCAACTTACCAAAAACTTCTCGCGCAGGCCGAAGCGCAGGTTGAAAGTTTTTCCAAGTTTACCCAGCATGCCGGCGGCGACCAGCTGTTGGGAAACCAGACTGTTTGCGATGCCTGGGGCTGTTACTACAATCAGCGCGACTCGGCCTGGGGAGGCGATGCTTTGGACGGCACCGCTTACACCATGGCCGGCGATGGTTGTCTGGTTACGGCCATGGCCATGGTTATGACCCATTATGGTTATCGGGATGTGACTCCGGCCACCATCAACTCCAATCCCACAAATTTTGCCGTCTATTATCCGTCCTATCTTTTAAACAGCATTAATGTTGACGGCGTAACCGCTACGCGCAAAACCGCGGCAATTGACGCGACGCTCGCAACCGGGAATCCGGTGGTTATTGGCATGAATGTTTATGGCGGCACGCACTTTGTGGTGCTCGTCAGCGGCAGCGGCGGCAATTACATAATGCGCGATCCCTATGTCCCCAGCGGCAAAGATATTAATTTTGCCGCCTTTTACAATTTGGGGGAAATATACAGCATCACAAATGTAGTAATAAGCTCCTAGAAAATTATAACCCTCCCAGGCTGGCCGCGCTGTTTACCTGGGTTTGGGCATACTGTTCCAGCCATATCGTTCCCTGCCAGGTTGACCAAACCAGAAAAACTATTGAAATTATAAGCAGGGCAATAGCCACAAGCCCCATGCGGTGGGCCTTGGGGTCTTTGGATTTAAAATATTTTATTCCCTGCCAGCGGGCGTAAACAAGATAGCAGGTCAGGGGCATGATAATCAGGCTAAAAGTGTAAAGCCAAAGTCGCGACCAGAAGGATGTGGACAGCGGCCCGTCCTCCAGCTTCTTGCCGCAGTTGGGGCAAAAATAGTACTGGGCCAGAACCGGCTGGTGGCAAAAGGGGCAAATGGCGCCTGTGGCAGCTGCCACAGGCGGCGTCGGAATTTGAGGCGATATTGTTGGAGTTGGGATCACGACCATAAATTTTTATTTTATCCGCGGTATTGATGTTGATTTTATAGAATCCGTATATATTATAAATAGAATTCGGGTTTATTCCAAATTATTTTTTAAACACTTTTTTAATGGTTTGGGTTGAAATGGTTATAACGGCTATGGCCAGAACCAGGGCCACAATCCAGCCGAATTTTCCGACAGCCCCGTACACCGACTGCCAGTCGTCCGCGAACAAAAATCCAACAGCGACATAAAATATAATCTGGGCAAAATCTCCAATGGAGACATATACAGCAAAGCGTTTAAGGTCCATTTTGCCCAAACCCGAAATGATATTGACTAAAGTAGTGGCCTGGTCCTGGAAGCGGCTGCTGATAAGGACCGACGCCTTATACTTTTCCACCGTTGCTTCCACGTTTTGCGAAAGCGGGGATTCGGCCAGTTTGCGCAAATGGAGCCGCAACAATAACTTTATTCCGTAGCGGCGCATGAGCCAATACATAGTCAGATCTCCCAAAATGTTCCCAAGCGCGCCAAAAAGTACCAGCCAAAACAGGCTCAAATATCCCTGGCTGGCAAAAGCCGAAGCTGCCACGGCGCTGGCCGCGGCCGGTAAAGGTATGCCCAGGCTTGAGAGAAAGGAAACCACAAACAAAGCAAGGTAGCGGTAAACCAGGATGTAGCTGACAATTGCCTGGAGTACCGCGCTCATGGGTTGTTCCCGTCCTGGTAATTTACCACCGCTCGCGTGACTGACAGCGTAAAAGCCGCTGCGTTCAGCTTGCGCGCGCCGGCGTAGGCGTTAAGTGTTATATCCAGGTAATTGGAAGTCGAAATATTCAGTTTGGTCGCGAGGTAGTTTGGCGGTAACCGGAAAGCGAACTCTATATAGCGGAAAGTCATCCAGCCGCGGATATCTCCCGGAGTCAGCGGCTGGATGCCGCCGGGCCTTCTGTGTACGCGTGACTCCGCGTGGCTAATAACCCCTTGTCTGTAGAGGCTGTGAATATCCAAACCAAACCAAACTACCACAACCAAAAGCGCCGCAGCCAATAAGCCTATAACCGCATGGGCCCAGTTTACCGGCCGCGGTTTTGTTTGATTGTTGCCCATACTTGCTGTTATTATCATCTTAATGAGATGATAATAACAAATACTCCGGGTTTTAGCTACCGCGCGTTATGCGAAAATGTTACAATATTAATATGAATTTTTTGCCAAAACAGAGAAAAACCGGCACCGTGCTGTTTTGTTTTTCGCCGCCGGTAATGCTGGCCACGGTTATTATTGAATCGGCTCTGGCGTTTTGGACGCTGCTGCGCTACCGCAAGAATGAGTTCGGAAAAATCGCCGTTGGCATTTTGCTGCTTTTGGCGGCTTTCCAGATTTCCGAATACCAGGTTTGCGGCAACCACAGCGCGCAAAGCTGGTCCAGGTTCGGTTTGGTGGCCATCACTCTTTTGCCGGTGCTGGGCTTTAGGCTTATAAGCCTTATCACCAAACAAAAACATTTTTTGCCGCTCGGGTCGGCCCTGGCCGTAATTTTCGCGCTTTATTTTATTTTCGCGCCACGCAATGACGTAAGTTCATTCTGCGGAGGCAATTATGTGATTTTTACCGGACCCTCCGCTCTTTATGAATTTTTTGGCGCCTACTATTTCGGCTTTCTGATTTTGAGCATCTGGCAAGCTTTATCGGCCCAGCATAAAACTCCCGGCAAAATGTTCCAAAATATCCTCAAATGGGTAGTTATCGGCTATCTTTCTTTTATGTTGCCGCTCGTAATCGTCTACACCCTGTACGCTCCCGCGCGGGTGGCCGTGGCCTCTGTTATGTGCGGGTTCGCGGTAATTTTTGCTTTCATCTTAACTTTTGAGATAGTGCCAAAGTTTTACCGATACCAACAGTTAAGCGGGGCAAAAAATTTTTGACAGGTTTTCGTTATGGTCTATTTATGGCTCATCGGCGGTATTATCGCCCTTCACGCGGGATTTGTCGCGATATTGGCTGTCGGTTTTATTTCCTATTATCTTAAGCTTTGGCCGCGTATAAATTTACCGGCCAAATTTTTTACTGTCGCCGCTTACGTTTTGGCGGGAGTTCATCTGCTGCTGGTTTTGGATTGGCTGAGGCCATTTTTCAGAAAACATTTAAGGACTTATTTTTTAGAATAATTTTTAAAGAGCGCAAAGCACGGCAAGGGTTGGCTGGTTTTGCCACTGTTTACCCGTTTCCGTAAATTTGTCCCCTGTTTTTCAAACGGGTTCTGGCAGCTCCGATTATTACATTTGGTTTGGAGCGCTGGGGTAGTTTTGCAGTTCCTGGTCGCTGACTATCATTAAGTTGGCCAGGTTTAACCCCAGACTGTTAAAGATTGCCATAGACGGTATGCCGCTTTTTTCGCCGTTTGTAATTAAGTAGATGGTGGGATTATCCGCGGTTTTTATTATTGCTCCGTTATTGGCCCCAACCGGCGTGGCGCTTAACAGTTCCGGATTAAACTGGTTTTGCGGGACTGTTTGGATTTGCGACCATTGATAACCCTGGCCGAGGAACTCCGAGGCCGAAGTAAACGGCACAAATTCGCCGTTGCTGACCAAATAGACTGTCGGACTGCCGCTGACCTGGATCAGGCTGCCGTTGGAAAAACCAGGGGATACGTATTGCAGCCCGCTGGGCGAAGCGGGTGAGCCGGATGTTATGGTGAAAGGCAAAACGTAGCTGCCGCCGTTGGTGCCGGCCACGGTCACGTTGTAAGTTCCGGGGGTTAAGCTGGCGGAGACAATATCGCATGTACCCAATGCGGTGGTTGTCGTAGCCGTATCCGTGCCTGTCGCGGGATAGGAAACGGAAGAACAGGGCTGGCTATAAGCCGGAACCGTAAACTGCAAATAGCCGCCGCTTGGGCTGCCGGTAGTCATTATATAAGAGCCGTTTCCAAATTGTATGCTGGGATTGATGGTGGAAGCAAAGCCGCTGCCGGTGATTGTGACAATTGTTCCCGGCGGTCCGGAGTTTGGGGTTAGCTGAAAATTACCCGGGGTTGAACTGGTTGGCGGAATAGTAATAATTTCCGAGCTGTTGCCGGCAGTAGGGATGCCAAGATTATTATTGTCATAAACATTTACCAGGTATTGGCCGGCGGGGATGGGGTTGCCGTAAATATCGTCGGCAATGTTGCTGGTGTAATACCCGTTGTTCGGTACATTGGAAGCAATAATGTAAGGGGACGAGTCGGAACAAGTTGTGGTGTCGCCGGAGGTTGAGCAGTAGGAAGTGGAATAGGGGATCAGTGAGATGGTCGCGGTGGAGCCGCTGCCCGTATAGGGAGTTGTCCATTCAATATTTTGGCTGCTGCCGGCGGTCCAGGTTTGGCCGACCCCCGCTGTGGGCGTGGTTACCGTTAATGAAGTGGAGCTGGCCTGGGCTTTAATCGTCAATGTCACAAGCATGATCGAAGCCGCCAGCAAAATTTGTTTTATTTTCATATGGTTATTGTTTCCGGGTTTTGGAAATTTTATCCACACAGTTTGGAAGAAAATCCCGGACCCTTGGTTTAATTATTGATCATAGATTCTAAGAGCCTGTTTAATAAATTGCTTTTGCGGGCGGATTCCTGAAATTGCGGCCAAAATGAATTTTTAAACAGGCTCTAAACAAAAGCGGTAATTCTGAAGAGTTTGCGTGACGGCTTCCCGCGCCGCGCCATCTGGTTCTGTTTTCCCTTCAGGGCCATGCCCAAACCACGCGGAAACTCATACTTGCCGATTCCGCCCAGCCCTTTTATGCCTGCCACATAGAGCTGTTTGTAGAGGAGCGGGTTTATATTTTTTTCCGGAAATGAAGCAAGATTATTGGAATAAAATAAAGAGTTTAAAAATAAACCTAGTTTACTCATATTAATCACCTTCTTCCTTGATTAATTTTTATCGCGGTTCTCTAAAAACTTCGGCTCTTTTTTTTTCGGCTTCGGAACTTCGGAAAGGTTAACAGCAATGGCTTATTTATAACCGACAACTTTATTTTTGCGTAGGTATTAAATTTTATCATGCCGAAGCTGAAAATAATCTTAAAGAAATTTTTAATCTTTTTTTCAGCTTGGTTTGTTCAGGGTGATTTGCCGGCTGAATTTTTATCGTCGCGGTTACTTGCCAAAAGTCGCCGGGGCCGGCGGCGATTTTTATTCACCCGTAAATTAAAGGCGTCATAATAAGCTATTGACAAATATATTTAGTTGCCTTATTATTAGGTAACTAACTATATTTTATTATGCAATTTGAAGACAATCCACTGAAAAAACTGCTCTATAACCTTATAAAACTCTCCAAGGCGGATTTGGACAGGAGGTTTACCAGGGCCAAAATCGGCATCACGCCGCTTCAGTACGGCGTTTTGGCCATGACCAAAAGCAATCCTCTTACCATAAATGACATCGCGCGCCGCTTTAACTTTAAAGCGCCTTCGCTGGTTCCGGCCGTAGACGTACTGGAAACCGGAGGCCTGTTAAAACGCGGGGCGGACAGGCTGGATCGCAGGAAAATCCAATTGATTATTACAAACAAAGGCCGGCAGCTGCTAAAAACAATTCCATTTGATGATAAAAATGACGCGTTAAACAAAGCCTTTAAAAAGCTGGGACCGGTGAAGCAAACACGGTTGCTAAGTTTACTGCGGGAACTAAACAATAATTTCCCCGAGAATCCATTGTAAAAATCCTTTATGAACATTGATAGCAACATACTTAAAGCCGAACCAGCGTCTAAAGCGCAAGCGGAAGGCAGTAGTGAGCCGGAAGCCAGGGGTTTTATGAAGTGGCTGCCGCTTTTGGCCATGAGCCTGGCTTTAATGATTATTATTCTGGATACGACTATTTTAAACGTGACTTTGCGGACCATAATAGTGGATCTTCACACGACGCTGCAGAAAATTCAGTGGGTTATAACCGCCTACTCGCTTATGCTTGCCGCTTTTACCATTACCGGCGGCCGCCTGGGCGATTTGTTCGGGCGCAAAAAAATGTTCATTCTGGGCGCCATTATTTTTGCCGTAGGGTCTTTTATGACATCCATAGCCCGCGGCGTGGGTTTTATGATTTTAGGGGAAGCTATTGTAGAAGGCATAGGCGCTTGTTTGATGTTGCCGGCCACATTATCGCTGTTGCGTTCAAATTACAAAGGGCGCGATATGCAGGTGGCGTTTGGCATTTGGGGCGGCATCGTGGCCGGTGCCGCGGCGTTGGGTCCGGTTATTGGCGGTTGGTTTACCACCAACTACAGCTGGCGCTGGGCTTTTCGGGTTAATGTCTTTGTGGCCGCGGTATTGGTTGTCGCCTCGGTATTCATCAAGGAATACCGGGACAAGGAAGAAAATCCGACCATAGATTTTGTCGGCATAATCCTTTCAGCCTTGGGAATGCTGTCCATGGTTTTTGGCTTTATCCAGGCGTCGGTCTACGGCTGGTGGCGCCCCGCGGCCCCGTTAACTATTTTTAACCACGCCGTTAGCCTCGGCGGCATATCCGCCACGCCTTTGTTTATTGTGTTGGGCGCGATAATTTTAGGGATATTTTTTGTCTGGGAGAGCCACGTGGAAAAAACCGGCAAGACCCCGCTGGTATCAACCAGACTTTTTAGGAACAAAACTTTTATTACGGGCACCGGCGTTTCGTCAATTTTGGCCATGGGCCAGGCGGGCCTGAGTTTTTCCATTCCGGTATATTTGCAGTCCGTGTTGAAATTAAATCCAATCCAGACAGGAGTCGCCATGATACCCATGACGGCTGTGATTTTAATCGGCGCGCCTTTTTCCGCCTGGTTGAGCAAGTACGTATCGCCAAAACATATTATCCAGATAGGTATTATTTTAGACGCGGTTGGTTTTATTTTGCTGAGGCAAAGTTTGCGCGTGGGCGCCAGCCAGTGGGCTATGGCTCCGGGGTTTGCTCTGTTCGGCCTGGGTTTGGGCTTTATGTTTGCCCAGGCCAGCAACCTGACTTTATCGGCGGTTTCCGTTGAACAGTCCGGAGAAGCTTCCGGCGTAACCAATACCGTAAGATCGCTGGGCCAAACGCTTGGTTCGGCAGTGCTTGGGGCTATTTTGCTGTCTTCGCTGGCCACCAACATCAGCTCAGGCATTCAAAACAGCCCAACCATACCGGTCGCGCTTAAACCTTCCGTCACCCGGGCCGCCGCCGCCCAATCCTCAAACATTGAGTTTGGCGAAGGTGCCAACTTTGGCAGCCAGGTACCGCAGTCTGTAGCCAATGAAGTTACGATTATCAGCTATCAGGCGACCGTGGATGGCAACAAAACAGCGCTGGAGTACGGAATTATTTTTATCCTGTTGGGTCTTTTGGTTTCAACCCAGCTGCCTTCGGGCCAGGATCAGGATACAGAAGCTAAATCTGCGGCCAATAAAGCATCCGCATAATAATCAGGACTTACGCTTTCGGGGTCTAAATTACGGCTTTTTTAAAAGCTGATTGGACAATACCCAGGGTAATATTGTCAAAAGCGTAAGTCCTGACAATAACGGAGGCAATGCACCCAAAATAAAATATTCATCGTATTTTAATATATGCGGACGCGGATTTTTTTATAATTATTTAAACCTATTTGAAAAATAAATCGCAGCCCGAAGTATTTTTAAATTAAAATAGGTTCTTAAAAAATCAATTTCATGATGACAAAAAATATCAAAGGTTTGGTTCTCGTGTCCTCAATTGCTTTGTTGGCCGCCGGATGCGGCAGCCAGCAGGCAAGCAGCCAAAGCAGCGCCCAAACACCCGCGGTAACCCAAACTCAACCTTCCCAGAATATGGCCAATATGCCCGGGATGTCAGCCAGCAGCACCGCTTCGTCCACCCGCGGAAGTTTTGGCATGAGAAACCTGCCGCCAGGCTCCAAGGCTTTTTTTGGCGCTATTACTTCGGTTTCGGGTTCCCAGATTACCATTAGCGGCCACAGCCGCAACAGCAGCACTACAGTTTCCACCGTTCTTAATGTTACCGGCAGCACCCAGTTTACAGGCGGCTCCCAGATTGCTTTGGTTAGCGGCACCCGCGTGGCCGGAGCCGGAACTGTAAACAGCGATGGCAGTATTACCGTTACCAGCATGCAAATTAACCCGACCTTTACCGGCGGTCGTGGTTCTGGCGGTACATATAATCGCGGAGGTCCAAATATGCCGCCAAGCGGCCAATAAAGCATGATACTAAAAAAAATTCAGAAGCAGGCCTTATTTAAAATCAAAGCCAATTAAGCCACCCATTTATATGGGTGGCTTAATTAATATGGATCCGCGCTGGTCTTTAGTCGCCAACTGCTGTAGACTTAAAATATTGGCTTTCTTATCCAGTAGAAGCCATTAATAAGTTAATGCTGCGTGCCGCGGGTATAGGTATTACTTTTCTTCGGGGAGGTTTATCGATGGTACGACAGGGAAAGAATCGCAAAAATGCCGAATAGCGGTTTTTTTGCCGGGTCAGATATTTTGAGAAAGAAAGACTTAATTAAACAGCTTCTAAACTAATTTTGATTTTATGAATAAAAAATACACTTACGCCGCCGTTGGCGTAGCAGCGCTGGCCCTTATCATTTGGGGTATTTATGCTCTGAGCGATAAAAACAGCCAGAATAACGCCCAGCAAGCTGCGCAATCGGGCAGCTCCGGTGGCGCCGCTGTCGCCACAACAACCCCAACTTCCACTCCAGCCAGCGCCGCGGTTCCCGCGCAAAAACTTTCCTATGAAGCGGCCCTAAAAGCCTATCCCGAACGTTTCCAGTTTGACCAGTGCCAGGGTACTCCTGCCACCATCGCTGTAAGAAAAGGCACGCCCGTAATGCTGGATAACCGCGACCCTGCCGCTCATGTTTTTAAAGCCGATACCCGGACTTATGACATAGCCGGTTATGGCTACGATGTGTTTTATCCAGAAGTCCTGGGCAACTTGACTGTCAGCTGTGACGGCAAGCCCCGGGTGACGCTGAACGTGGAAAAATAGCAGGTTCTGTCAAAATGACAAAAACAAAGCCATCCTGTGGATAAACCCCTGGATGGTTTTTGTTTTGTTTGAAATCCCTGTTGATCAGTGTTATATTATAACTTGTCAGAGAATCTATCTTAAAAATGACGCTTTAGGGATAACGTATATGAGAAAAATAATTGTCTTTAATATGATAAGTGTGGATGGATTTTTTGCCGGAGCGGATGGAGACATAAGCTGGCATAATGTGGACGGGGAGTTTAATGATTTCGCCATAGCGCAGTTGGGAGAGGTGGGCGCGTTAATGTTTGGCCGCGTAACTTATGAATTGATGGCAAGTTATTGGTCGGGCGCGCGGGCTGTTAAGAACGACCCGATTGTGGCGGGACTTATGAACAATACGCCCAAAATTGTTTTTTCAAAAACACTGCGAAAAGCCGAATGGAATAACACAAAAATAACACAAGGTATTGGGAAATTGGATATTGAGAAATTGAAACAGGAGCCCGGTAAGGATTTGTTTATATTCGGCAGCGGCAATATTGTGGGCGAATTATCCGGTCTGCGATTGATAGATGAATATCGGCTAATGGTCAATCCTGTTATCCTGGGCCAAGGCAAGCCGATGTTTAAAGATTGGCGGCAGCGGCAAAAGCTGAAACTGTCAAACTCAAAGCAGTTTAAAAGCGGCAATGTTTTGCTTTATTATGAAACGGTAAAGTAGGTTCAAGTAAATAGGTTCCGGTAAAAAAGACGCCACTGCGAAGGCGTCTTTTTAGCTGTCGTGTGAACAAACACTAGTTTTAAAACCTTGCGATTTTATGAAAATATTTTAATGAGTTATTAATTCCAGGCACGTAAAATGGTCTTAGGTACGTATAATAAATAGGAGCAACGCATTTATTGAAAATACCCGTATAATAACAGACAACTTTAATAACTTAAAACCTGTTTTAAAAATTATTTTTCAAACAGGTTCTGATGGAAATTTGATTTTATGAAACTCAAAACTTTTCTCGTCCTGCTTTTTTCCGGATGCAGCCTGTGGGCTGCTTCCAGCGCCCAGGCAGCCAGCTTGCTGGTGGATTCTCCTGCTTCGGGGCAGCTGTGGACAGCCGGCAGTACGCAAAATATTACCTGGACCTCCGGTTCATTGTCTTCTCCGGTTTACATAAACCAGCAACCGGCTAAAGTTTTTATTACTTTAAACCCGGTTTCCTCATGCGCCAGTTCAAGCAGTTGCGGCGCCGGCGCTTTGGTGCCTTATGTGATTGCCGAGAACATTCCCAACACCGGCAGTTACGAGTGGACGGTACCGGTTACCTTGCCTGAAATTTATCCTGGCCCCGTAACCGTGGAAGTCGGCCTTGCCGACAGCAGCGCCGAGGGCACAAGCGGCCAATTTAATATTATTCCGTCCAACCCTTATCTGAGTTCTTCGCCTATAATTTCGCCTAACGGTGGAGAGTCCTGGGTCATAGGCAGCGCTAAAATCATAAGCTGGCCCACGGCTTCATCCACCGCGCCCGCGGCACCCGCGGTAAATCTTTTATTGGTACCGGCTTGCGACAGCGCGTCCTGTTCTGCTTCCGGTATTTCAACAACTACCGTTTATACCATCGCCTCCAATATCCCCAATACCGGCTCTTACTCTTGGAATATTAATACCGACACGGCGGGCAATATTATTCCGCCGGGGCAATATTTGCTCAGCGTGGTAAATCCGGATGGCAACAGCCTGATAGGCAGCAGCGCTGGCCTGTTTAATTTAACGGCTTCGCCCAGCTTGCCTGTTTCGGGTTCAGCCGTAGCTTCCGCCACAACGCCGGTTATTACCCAATTAAGCGCCAGTTCCGGATTCATAGGCATGATGCTGACTATAAGCGGTTTGGGTTTTACGCAAAGCGGTAATGCCGTCCAGTTCGGACCGAATACTTATATCAATAACCTAAGCTCTCCCGATGGCATGACTTTGCAATTCGCTGTCCCCGGGCAAATCCAAGGTTGCGCGCCCGCCGCCGGCAACGCTTGTAATTCATTCCCGTCATTAATTACTCCCGGAGCCTACGGCGTTTCCGTAATCAACAGCAATGGTACCAGTAATTCCTTGCCCTTTAATTTAACAGCAACTTCCCCAGCTTTAAGCACCGCTGCCGCCAATCCTCCGGCTCCGTTGCCCAATTTTTCCCAGGGCGAACTGGTGATGTTCAGCGGCAACCCCACCGTTTATCTGGTTCAAAACGGCTGGCTGGTTCCTTTTAGCGGCGCCCAGGTTTTTATGGCGCGCGGCTACAATTGGGTTTCGGTCCAGACCGTTCCCTCTGTCTTGTTTAATTCGCGGGACGTGGCTCCTGACCCGGTTACCGTTCCCGATGGCAGTCTGATTAAATCCCCGGATAACCCTACGGTTTATCTGGTAGTAGGCGGCCAAAAAAGCGGCATTCCGTCCATAAGCGTGCTTGATAGTTTGGGACTGAATTTAAACAAGCTGATTATTTTAAGCGACAAAGAAATAGCCGGCTATGCCTATGCTTCAAATCAAGAATAAATCCATAAAGTTAATGTTTCTTTAATTTTTTGTATGTTAAAATTCTGCTGAAAGGAAACAACTTTATGAAAAAGCCTTATTATTATCTTGCGGGCGCGATCGTGGTTATAGTCGTAGTGGGGGCGATAATTTACCATGAAAGCGACAAAAATGCTCCCGTAGCCATAAATTCCGGCTCCGTCCAAACTTCGGTAAGCCAGTCGTCGGCCACAAGCACCGCTTCTTCCACCGCGGTTGCTGTTCCGCCAGCCGCGGCATCCGGCAACTCGGCTTACACCGAGGCTCTGGCTGAATATCCCTACCGCATCCAATTTGACCAGTGCGAGGCTACGGTAAGTTTCCCCGGCGCCATCGGCAGTCTGGCCATACGCAAAGGCGACAAATTTATGCTGGATAACCGCGACCCGGCGCCGCATACTTTTAAGTTTGAGAACCAAACGCTTACAATAGGCGGTTACGGTTACGCTATTGTCACAGCCGATTTATTGGGACAGGGCCCTGTTTATTGCGACGGTACCAACAGGGTAAGCTTAAACGTGGAACCATAGAGCGTTAAGAGGCTGTCTGAAAAGATCCATTTCTGCCGCGATTTCAGAATTTTCCGGCGAAAGCCACTTTCCGACAGCCTCTAAGAAGCTGTTTAAAAAGTCATTTGGGCCGCGATTCCAGAATGTTTGGCGCCTTGCCGGAAAAAATTTATCCGCTTAGCTTTAGGCTAAACGTCAAAATTTGTTTCCGTCAATCCGCGCAAAATTCTGTAATTTCGCCTACAAAGCACTTTTTAAACATCTTCTAAGAGCCTGTTTAAAATTGTCTATCCGGGTAAAGAAATTTTTCAACGTAATTCAGCAAGTTATTAACATCAAAAGGTTTGGAAACATGTCCGTCCGCTTTAAATTTTTTTACAACTTCCGAAAGTCTTCTTTGCGCCGAAACTATGACAATCGGTATGTCCTTGGTTTCGGGTTGGGTTTTCAGCCTTTTTGTCAGTTTTTGCCCGTCAATTCCGGGCAGCCATAAATCCATAATAATCAGGTCGGGCCCGAATTTGGCCACCGCGCCCGGAACCCTGTAGCCGTCGGCGCACGTTAAAATTTTATAGCCCCGGCCGGTTAAGGCTATTTTCATAAGCTCGGTTATGCCCGGGTCGTCCTCCGCCACCAGGATTTTTTTAGCCGGGTTCTTATTCACGGGAATTTTTTACAGGAAGGATAAAATAAAAAATGCTGCCCTTATTTTTACTTACGAAGTCCAGACTTCCTTTATGTTCCTTAATTATAACCGAAGAGATATACAAACCCAGGCCCAACCCCGGAAAAGCCTGGGCGGAATGGGTTTTAGCCTGGAAGAAACGGGTGAAAATTTTGTGGCGTAATTTTTTGGGAATGCCGATGCCGAAATCTTCCACCGAGACTTTAACCCGCTGTTTTTCCCCGGTGATGCTTAAAATAATTTTGGATCCGGCGGGGGAGTACTTGGCGGCGTTGGTAAGCAGGTTGGTAATCACCTCGCCGACGCGTTCCTGGTCTCCCGCGATCCAAAAATCTTCGCTGTTTTTAAAAGTTATATTGTGGGAATGAATTATAACCTTCAGGTCGGCGATTGTTTTTTTGGCCAGAACCGTCAGGTTAAAAGTTCCGTAGCGGAATTTTAGCTTTCCGGTGCTGATACGCGAAACATCCAGGAAATCGTTGATTAAATGGTTGAGCTTGTCGGCGTGCGAATTGATGGTCGCTAAAAATTGCCTGGATTTTTTGTCCTTTTTTTCCAGTCTTTGTGACAGCAGCTGGCTAAAGCCTTTTATGGTGGTAACCGGAGTTTTAAGTTCGTGGCTGGCCACGCTGAAAAATTCGTCTTTCTGCTTCATCAGGTTTTTTGCGTCTTCGTCCAGCCGCCGCCGCTCGGTAACATCGCGCGCGTTTATGACAATACAGCGTACATGCTGGTTGTGGAGCATATTCATAGCCGTGGATTCCAGCCAGCGCCACGCGCCGTTTTTATGCCGGTAGCGGAACTCGATAGTCGTTGTAGCCTGGGGGTTTTGTAAAATTTTGCCCATCTCCGTTGCTACCTTGGCAATATCACCGGGATAAATAAAATCAGTCTGGTCATGGCCGACTAATTCTTCAGGCCCGTAGCCGGAATTTCTTTTTACCGAAGGGCTGACATATAAAATTTTTCCTTTACCGCTGATTAAAATAATAGTATCGTGGCTGTTCTCAATCAGCGCCCTGAATCTGCTGGAATGCTGTTCGGCTTCTGTACGAGCTTTGCGTTCGCTGGTTACTAGGCGGTGAATAGTGATTGCCTGGGCGGCTGCACTGCTTAAAGCGGCGCACAAGGCTTGCTCCTCAGGAGAGAACAAATGTGCTTTTTTAAAGCAAAAAACCATGTTGCCATAGCTATTTTTTTTTGAAAAAATCGGAATTATTACGTAAGCCTTCATGTAAGGCCCTACTTGGTGTTTTATTACCACAGGTTTCTTATTAACGTCACCGACAAAAAGAGGTTTTTTTGTTTTTTGGGCCACGTAATTTCCCCCTCGCCTGCGCGGATAGTTAGGATTGTAAGGGGTTTTTGAGCTTTTATAAGCCAATGAATATTTTTTGTCAATTTTCCACCACGCCCAGCCAAAATCGGCTCTTAAAATTTTTATGCCGGTTTGCATAAACTTTTTTAAAATAATATCCCTGTCGTTCAGTTTCAGCGATTCCAAAGTGGTTTGGTTAAGTAAAGCTATTTTTTTGTGTATCATAAATAGATGCAGCTTTGAGATTTGGAATATATTATATAATCTTAAGAAAAATAGGGGAGGAGGGTCCCCTTTGGTTACTTGGCCACATCACGCCATAGTGAGACCGGTATAAACGTGATGATAGAAACCCCCCTTTGTTGTCCAGGTTGAGAATGTTAAGTTCCCTACCTGCGCCCGCGTTTGCGGGCCTTATCAATTCCTCCAGGGAATAGGGGGTCGTATATCCCCACTCCCTATCTTTATTGTCTTCCGGGAAAGGGTGAACTAAGACCACCTTCCGGCCGGGCCGGGAAACGAGCCATTTTCCTAGCCCTCTCATGACGATGCCTTTGCCGACATTGTCAAGAACTTGGATGAACTGACCGCCGTATACTAAGTCGGCTTCTTCCAAGTCCCTTTGGGCATAGGTCTTCTTTTTATGCGGCACCGGCGTAAACAGGTTTTCAAGCAATACTTCCACATCTACCCTGCGCACCCGGTTCCAAACCCTTGAACCCCTTGGAAGCTTTTCAAAAAATTCTTCTCCATTTTTTTGCGCGACTTTGCTCCAGTCGCATGCCGCTACGCTGACTTCTTGTCTGTTGGCCTCCTCGACGAAGCCCCAGTCGCGGCATAATCCTATCCCTAAGACCATTACCAGTCGGCCGCCAAGCTGATTGATAATGGCTCTGCTTCCAAGCTCGCCGACGCGTCGACACTCCGTCTCGTAATTTTTTTCGTTTACTTTGCCTCGTTTTACGAGATCAGTTGGTGCCAAAGCAAATTTTCGACTTAGCCTTCGGTTCCACCCTTGCGGATCTCTCCGTAATTGAGTTGAAGGGGTCGCCTCTAAACGTATCTTCGTTCCTCCGAAAATCATTTTTGACTCCCGATTGGATTTGTCTAACTGGCGTACATAAATTATAATTAAATCTTTTTATTTTGTCAGCTTTTTTATGGATTTTTACGGATAAAATTTAATGAATTTTTAATGTTTTTTAATATATAATATAATTAAGGGTGAAAAATAGCCTGATATCATTTTTATCATTAAAATCAAAATTATGGTTATTTTATTGGTGGAAGATGAGCCAAAAATCGCGACTTTTATAAAAAAAGCCCTGGAACATGAGCAGTTTACGGTGGAGGTTGCGGGCAGCGGCGAGGAGGGGATTAAGCGCGCCGAGATTTACGATTACGACTTAATTATTTTGGATGTTATGTTGCCGGGCAAAGACGGGTTTGAGGTTTGCCGGCAAATCCGCAAACTGGGCTTGAAAGTTCCCGTGCTGATGTTAACAGCCAGGGATATGTCCCAGGATAAAGTTTCGGGGCTGAACCTGGGCGCGGACGACTATATGATTAAGCCCTTTGAATTAAATGAGCTGGTCGCGCGCATCCGCGCTTTAACCCGCCGCACCAATCAATTAACCCCCACCCTGCTCACCACCGGTGATTTGGTTTTGGATCCCGGCAGCCACGAAGTTACTCGCAACGGGGCTGCCATAGCATTAACCAGCAAGGAGTACCGGATTTTGGAATACTTGTTGCGCAATCCCGGTTTGGTCTGCAGCCGCACCATGATTAACGAGCACGTTTGGGGTTTTAATTACGTTAAAAGCAATATTATAGATGTTTATTTAAGCCGCCTGCGCTCCAAAATAGACGGCAGTTCGCCGGATCCGCTGATAGTTACCGTGCACGGCACCGGTTACAAAATAAGAAAAATTGAACCTGTGCCGCAAAAGGTTCAGAGCCTGCCTTAAAAGTAATTTTGCCGCGGCTTAAAATTTATGTATTCTTCAAGCATTAAAAAACGTTCCGGGAGCGTCAAAAATAAAGTAAAGAGCTTTGGCCGGATTAAAAGTCCGTTAAGCCCAAGTCCACGGCCGGCTGATTTGGATGATTTGGCGCACAAATTGAGAACACCTTTAACTGTAATTAAAGGTAATTTGGATTTGATGTATTTTGGGATTGGTAGTAAAACCATAAGTCCGGCTGTATTGAAAGCCATTAATAACATCAACCGTGAAATAAAAGTAATGTCCGGGATGCTGAACCGTTTGGATTCCCGGCCCTGAGATAAAGTTATATTTTTTAATAATTTTTTCAGGTTTATTTGCTAGACTAGAGTAGATTTGAAATTAATTTTTATTTTGATTTGATCTTTGATCTGAAGTTTATTTGATTGAATTGAGATGTGAGATGAGATGAGTTATTTTGATGATTTGATGAGTTTATTTTTTAACTCACCAACCGTTAACCAACCAATTAATTAATAAAGTTGAGCTAAGCCAACCATAAGCCAACCATTGGATAAAAAGGTGCCCTCCTCTAAAAAGGGAAGGGCGCCTTTTTATCCATAAAAAAAGCCTCAAATTAGCGACTATTTAAATTGAGTTGACGTTATTGTTATTATATGCTACCTTTGTATAAAAAGGTAGCTTTTAAAATAATTCTTTTTATATCTTATGGCAAATGTCAGTAATCCGGATATAAACGACAAGTTTAGCCCTATCCGCAAGGGCCTGCTTGAGTTAACGGTGCTTAAGATTATTTCCGTAAAGAAAGTTTATGCCGCGGATATTTTGGGCAAACTTTCGCAAACCGAATTCGCGACCCAGGAGGGCACGCTTTATCCGTTGCTTAGCAGGATGCGACGTAAAGGTTTGGTGGACTATGAATGGGTGGAAAGCGAAGCCGGGCCGCCGCGGAAATATTATCGGCTGACGGATAAGGGGCGGCTGCAGCTTAAAATTCTGCAGGATTATTGGGAAAAAATTAATCAGACAATTAAAGAATTGGGGAATGGCGTATAGTATTTAGTCGTTAAGTGTCCGGCTAAACGCTACTCACCAAACGCCAACCGCTAATTTACGCCAACCACTATGAACAAAGTTATAACAGTAAATTTAAACGGTCGTGCTTTCCAGGTGGAAGAAGGGGGCTTTAACGCGTTGCGGGATTATTTAAGTTCGGCCGAAAAAAAATTACAAAATGATCCGGACAAGTCCGAGGTTATGGCAGATTTGGAGCAAGCTTTGGGGGAAAAGTTGGACAGGTTTGTGGGACCGCGCAAAACGGTAGTCAGCCAGGCGCGGGCCGAGGAGGTTATCAAGGAAATGGGTCCCGTGCAGGCTGACGAAAAACAAGAGGGGACTGCTGGTGATGAAAATGCTTCCGCCGGCCAACGCCCGCAGGATTCGGGCGCAAAACGACTTTACCGGGTCCGTGAAGGCGCTATGCTGTTTGGCGTTTGTACCGGACTGGCCGCTTATTTTGACGCGGACGTTACTTTAGTCAGAATAATTTTTGTGGCGCTCACGGTGTTGACTCACGGCTTCGGGGCGTTGATTTATTTTATTATGCTTCTGGTTATTCCTCACGCCAACACTTCGGCTGAAAAAGCCGCGGCCTTCGGCGCTCCTTTTACGGCCCAGGAATTTATTAACCGCGCCCGAAGCGAATACCAAAAATTCAAAGGCAGCGGCCAGGTAAAACAATGGAAACAACAGTGGAAACAACACACGCGGGAAGAAAAACGCGAAATGAAACAGGAATACCGTGCGCAAACCAGGTCCCAGTGTCAAGGGTCACCCTTGACACTCTCCCCATTTTTGGCTTTGCTTATCGGCCTTGTCTCGGTATTTTGGGTTATTGGTCTTGTGACTTTAGTCAGCAAAGGAGTAATTTACACTCTGGTAATTCCCGCGGCCATCCCGCTTTGGATAGCCATTTTAGGCTGGCTTTGTGTTTATGCTCTTGTTATGTCACCGCTAAAAGCCACGCGCTTTGCTTATCGCTATGACGGTAATAGCCGCTACCATCACCATGAAGATGGTTTTTTGGAAGGTATTGCCTGGACGGCCTTCCTGGTAATTTTAGGTTGGGCTCTTTGGCGCTACGTTCCCGGGTCCCATATTTATTTCCAAAAAGTTATTATGTGGTGGAATCGTGTACGGATGAGGATTAGAAAAGATAAATAGTTGTCTTATATACAGTAGATTTTTAAAAATTTGGTGAGGGCTTAGAAAAAACTGCCCCTTTTGGGGCAGTTTTGTTTATTTACACAGAGCTTAAGTCTATTGCTTCATCTGTTCGAATCTGCGAAACAAAATCGGGGATATGGGAAACCATAAGCATTGCGCCTTTGTAGGAGGTTAAGGCTTGGGCGATTATGGGGAGATGGCGGAAGTTGATGTGGTTGGTGGGTTCGTCCAAAATCAGTAGCCCCGGTTTCATAAGTACAAGGCGACAAAAGGACAGCAGGCCTTTTTGTCCTTCGGACAGGGCGGCGATTGGTTGATCCAGTAATTTGCCGTCCAGCAAGAAACCCGCTGCGGTAGAACGCAAAGCATGCTCGTCGAATTTTTCCATAACTTCCTTTAGCGCGTCAATGGCTTTTTGCTCGAAATTAAAATTGGAAAAATCCTGTTTGTAGTAGCCCAGCCTGATGTCTTTGCCGATGGTAAATCCGGTTCCTTTTCCCGACGATATCTTTTCCAGCAGAGTGGATTTGCCAATGCCGTTGGGGCCGGAAATTATAACATGGGTATTTTTGCGTAATGTAAAAGCAAAGTCTTTGCTGGTTACTTCGCCGTTTTTAATGGCGGAGATGGAGCTGAATTCCAGAATTTTTCCGTCAAAAAACGGGTCGAATTCCTGAACCGGAATTTCAAATTCGCGGATAGTTTTGTCTTCCTGCCGCACTTCCACCATGCTTTCTTCCGCTTCTTCCGCTGCCTCGCGCATCCGTTTGGCCACGGCGCGCAGTTTGCCGCCTTTGTGGGCAAAGACTTCGGACTGCTGGCGCTTTTCCTTAATTTCCGTCTGCATGCGCGCGTTCTGCAAATTTTCCCGCTCAATGCGGTTTTTTATTTCTTCCACTACATCGTAATAATTGCCGCTGTACTGTTCAATTTTGTGGGTAAAGACATCCAAATAAAGCACGCCGTCGGAAAAGGCGTTTAAAAAATCCGCGTCGTGGGAAATAACCAGCACGGTTTTTTCGTACATCATTAAAAATCCGGTAAGATGTTCAATGCCCTGGGCGTCCAAATTATTGGTTGGCTCGTCAAGCAGTAAAATGTCGGGGTTTTGGATGAGCGCGTAAGCCAAAAGCAACCTGGCCTGCTGTCCGCCGGAAAACTCTTTAATCTTTTTGTCCAGCGGCAGATTAACGTTAACCACTTCAAAAACTTCGCGGATTAATTTATCCAGATTATATTTAGTTTCAGTAAACGCCGTGGCAAAATAATCCCTTAAGCTTAAATCCAAAAATTCCTTGGGCATTACCTGCCGCGCGATTGCTATGGAAACATCTTTGGGTGTAAAGCTAATACTGCCTTCCGGCGGCTTAATTTCCCCGGTTATCATTTTAAACAAAGTGCTTTTGCCCGCGCCGTTTTGCCCCATTAAAGTTATGCGGCTTCCGTTACGCACGCTAAAACCGGCCTCGGTTAAAATAGGCTTGTTGTGGGAATATTCATAACTAACGCCGGAGAAGCGCAAAATTACACTGTCGTTCATAAAAATATACCCCGGCTGCGGGGTAGGATTTATGGATGTATTGTATAGTTTTTGGCGGTTTTAGTCAATCAGGCGATATTTATTCCCTACTACAGCTCTCCCATATAATTTTAAGCTCAGAGTCATAATTGCCTTTAAGCGCAAACAAAAAACATCATACGAAAGATGATGTTTTTTGTGGAGCGGTCTTAGAAGCTGTTTAAAAAGTCATTTGGGCCGCAATTCCGGAATGTTTGGCGCCTTGCCGGAAAAAATTTTTCCGCTTAGCTTTAGGCTAAACGTCAAAATTTGTTTCCGTCAATCCGCGCAAAATTCTGTAATTTCGCCTACAAAGCACTTTTTAAACATCTTCTTAGGGACGATTATAGAACTATGGATTGGGTGCAAATCGCTGGAAGTTACGGGTATGCGGTAAAACAGTTGGATAAGTTTTTAGTAAAAGTTTGATTATTCTTTTTTGAAAATGTTGGGTGGCCCTTTTATGTCATCTACCGAAACCCCTAAATCAAGTTGAACTCTGTGTATACTCTCTTGCTAAATTAATTCCGAAATGTTAGAATAAGGCCAAGAGCCTTAACCCTAACAAAATGTACCAAATAAAACTGTCCGTCAGTGAGCTTAAAAAGATTAAACAACTTCAGGAACAGGAAAAAAATGTCAGAGTTCTGCGCCGTCTGGAGGCCATAAAGTTACTGAACCAGGGGCAAAACCATCAGGAGATCGCGGAAGCGTTTAATGTCTGCGTGGATACGATTACAGACTGGATAAAAATCTATCAATCCGAGAAACTACAGGGACTACGCAAGCTACAATTTAAAGATAAACGGAAGTCAAAAATTAATGATTATGTAGACCAAATCAAACAAGATGTAAAAGACAACACTATTACGACTTTAGCTGAAATGCAGGCCTGGATTAAGGAAAAATATTCAATTGAGATGGAACAAAGCTGGCTGTTTCGCTGCTGTAAAAAAAACTCAATTTATCTTACAAAAAAACCCATATAGTTCCCAGCGGCGCGCCTGACAGAGAGACCCAGGAAGATTTTGTGAAATTAATCTTTAAAACCATAAAGAAAGCTGATAAAGACAAAGGCATCGTGCTGTTTTTAGACCCCGCTCACCTGGTCCATAATGCTGACAATAGCTACTGCTGGCAACTTAAAGGTAAAAGTGAAACTAAAAAGGTTCCTTCAAACAGCGGCCGGGAAAGATTAACTGTTATTGGCGCTATCAACCCCGTAGCTTTTAAACCCACTATTTTGACGACCGAAGATAACTGTGACGGGCAAATGATGACAATATTCTTAGGGGAAGTCAGAAAAGATTATCCTAAAGCTAAAACCATATACATTTTCCTGGATAACGCCAAGTACAACCATAGCAAGCAGGCCAACGAGGAAGCGAAACATCTGGGCATTGAGCTGTTGTTCCTGCCGCCGTATTCTCCCAACTTAAACTTGATTGAACGCCTCTGGAAATTCATGAAAAAGAAAGTTAAAGCCAACAAGTACTACAAAACCTTTCAGGAGTTTACAATCGCCATACATGATTTCTTTAAAAACATATCTCAGTACAAAGCGGAGCTTAAAACACTATTAACTCTTAATTTTGAAATTATATAATCGGAATTAATTTAGCAAGAGAGTATAAAAAAGCTTTATCGCTATCGGCTGCTTCAATACATTTGCCGAGCATATCATAAGTCAAGCCTAATTTTTTTGCTTCAACTTTTAGGTCTGCTTGTAGCTGGTCTGTTAAAAGTCCAGGTTTGTTATATTTGCCCAATCTTTCAACAACGATTTTCGCAATTTTCTTATAAGCCGATTGCTCAATAAATTTAACCAGTCCCGGGTCTTTTGCATTTTCCGGATTTTTTAATCTTATTGCCTGCTCCTCAAGGGCTGCTTTAATTTCGGGGTCTACTGCTGTTTCTCCCTTTTTTGTTTGTTCGGTTTTTTGGGGTGCTTTAGTTTCGGCTTGCTTATTTTGGCCAGCGGCTTCCCCAGCCAATAAACTACCGACCATAAAAGCGGCTTCGGCAAATCGTTTTTTTGACATAAAAAAGTTTGTTAGTTAATAAAGTTGGGCTATTCGCCTAACAGTTCTTTGATAGTTTGTCCGGCAAGTTTTGTATGCCCGTCCTCTTTGTAAATTAACCCGTTGTTTTCACGCGCCCATTCAACAACAGCGCCCAAATTAGATTCAGCAGATTGCTTTCTTTGCCCAAATTGACCGAAACGCTCGCTTATTCGTCCGGCGAAGCGTTTAATTTTGTCCCCTAAACTTTCTTTCCGCTGCTCTTGCGATTCGGGAGCTTGTTTTTGTATTTCTCCATGTTCACTTTGCGGGGGCTGTGGTTTATTTTCTTGGAACGCCATAAATGAAAAGTTGATTATTGAAAAAATTATTTTAAGCCTTGCCTAATTTTACTCATTGGTAAATTTTACTAATTTTAGTCTTGTTTACGGGGAGTGTCATCATTCCGCAGGAACAAAGGTAGCACAAGCAGCATTATAAGCGGGGCGGTGTTTGGGTCGGTGGCGGTTCCAAGCCAAATTGTTGAGAGGCCGCCGAAATCCTGGCCCAGCCACCAGACAAAAAACAGGAAGATGATGGTTGTGGCGGCTGTTGTTTTATTGGGTTTGAGCCATAGCGCGATTGCTAACAACAGAGGCAGAATAATCAAGAGCCAGTTAAACTCAATTGGATGAGCGGATAGGGAATTGGAAATAATAGCGGGCAAAGAGTTTATCGCGTGTACGGGATCGGAAGCGGAGAGTTGAAACATCGTTTGTGTTCCATCAGAATTCCAAAACATCAGCTGGAGCTGTAAAGCCGCGCCCATAAATAATATTGCCGCCGCGATTTTGGCAAAAAATTTGCGGTCAATCTTTTCCGGCATCAAAAGGAATGTCGCGATGAGCGCGTAAACCAAAGCCGAACCCGGCGCTCCGGTGTAAAAGCTGGCGGAACCCGTGAGAAGATTGCCCAGGCCCTCGCCAAATATCCAGACTATTAATCCCCAGACAATGGATAAATACAAACCCGCTTTAAATTTTTTGCCCGCAATGGGAAACAATAATAAAACCCCAATGGCTATTTGTAGCAACGCCGCAATCCAGTTGGCAGTCGCGATGTTGAAACTAAATACGCGTATGCCAAAATCAATTAACGCGCGCATAAACCCGGGTTGGCCGCTTAGGTTTGGCGCCAGCACATTGTTAATGAAATCCGCGCCGAACATTTTTGGCTGCAGCTGCAGCAGCCCGTCAATCAGCCATAAAATCCCCAGGGCTTTGCCCAGGATATTAGCAAGGGACACTTTTTGATTTAAAGTACTTTGCATTTGTCAGGATTTTTTAGCGGCCATAAAATCAATCCTGGCGGTTATAACCAAAGCCAGGGCGATAATTAAAACGTTTTTAATAATATACTGCCCTTCAAGAGTCGGCACTAAAAATGCCTGCCAGGTTTCGGAGGGCAAAAGTATGAGCGGCAAAAAAGTTGTAATAAGGTGGATGACCAGCAAAGCGGCGGCCAGGCGTTCCAGGCCGGGGATTAAAAACAGAATGCCAATGAGCATTTCAAACAGGGCGAACAAAATTATAAAATGCTGGAAGCTGATGAACGGCAAAGTGTGTTTTAGCAAGTTTTCCACCAGCGGGTCCGCCGGGCTTACCCCAAAGAGTTTTAAGGCCCCAAACCAAAAATAGACAATAAAAATTGCCATCCGCGCGAATAAAATATCGTGCCGCTTAACAAAATTTAAAACCGCAAAGTCAAATTTTTTTAGCTTGTCCATATAAAATAATTGTGAACTTATTTTGGGACAGGTTTGTACAGAACATAAACACAGATGACACGGATTTAAAACAGATAACACGGATAGAATGCGTAATTATCAGTGTTATCCGTTTCCAAAAAACTGTCCATTTGTTTTTAAAACAGCTTCTTAATTGCATTTAGAACAAATTCCAAAAAACTCCAAACTGTGGTCCGTAATTTTGGCGAAGCCGTGTTTTTTTAGCGCGGTTTTGTTTAAAGATGTTTCCGGCAGTTCCACATCGGCCATTTTTCCGCAATTGGTGCAGACAAGGTGGTGATGGTGGATGCCGCCCGCAAGCTCGTAGTAGGACTGCTTGTCTTTTAAATTTATTTGTTTAATAGCGCCTAAATTTTTTAACGAATCCACATTCCTGTAAAGCGTGACCAAATCCACATTGCTCCGGGCCATTTTTTTGGCGATGTCTTTTATGGACAGAGGCTTTTTGGCGTGCTTGAGAATATCCAAAAGCCCCAGGCGGGCGGACGTTATTTTAAGGCCGCCGGTTTTTAACTGTTGTTTTGATTCGGATGTATGCTGTTTGCAGTTTTTTTCCATAGCTTTTAAATACTACCATAAATTACCAAGTGGGTGAAGATAGGGCGGCCGTGGCTTAGCCGCCGCCCTCATAGTCTTGGTTTTGCTGATCTTCTTGTCCTTCGGATTTTATTTCCCTCTTTGGGGGATTGCATATGCCGCACGTCCCCCCGCAATTATGACTTCCGGGTTGCCCTAAAATTGTTCCCAGCAGAATCGGCAAAAGAAAAACATCTTTGAGCTTCATTAATCCTCCTGATTTGACTATACTCCAGCCTCTTGATAAATGCAAATCATTTGCATTAAGATATTGCTATGACGTTACTGTACAGGTTGTTGTTGTCGGTGTCTGTGCCCGGGCTTTTGGCCCAACCACAGACGGTTTATCAGCCGCCTGTTGACCGCGGCGGATGGAGTAAGTTTGACGATCAATCATCGTCGGACAAATTAAAAAGACGTCCAAAAAAAGAGGAAGAGTACGACTGGGATGCTCTCTGCGCCGAGCAGGGTTACGACATCATTTTCCTCTACCAACGTCACTTTTCGGTTCCTGCTGAACGCATGCTCAAGCAAGCCGAGGGAGGGTGGCGGAACGTTCTGCTGAAAGATGAGGAAGTTAGCTTTAACTGGAAGTGGAAGGATTACTACAAAGAACTTCCGGTAACAAACCTTGTCTTGGCCGTTGACGAACGCGGTGTCGTGTTTACGCCTCTTAAAACGTCCTATGGACGTGAAAGCCAATGGGATGAAGTGGGCAGACTGCATCGGAAAAGCTGGTTTAAAAGGAGGATAATACCCGTTTTAAAGGGTACAGAGGACGGCGCCTGGCACGCATTTTTTATGCTGTTCGGGCACTAACGGGGACGAATTTCGTCCCTATTTTAAAATGAACCGCGAAGTTCGCGGATTTGACAAACGCAAATAAGTTGCATTATTATTAAGACATTAATCGGTCGCCAATGGAAAAAATCGCCTTTCAAAATACCGAACATGAAATTATCAGCAAGCTTTTAACCGCGGTCAGGGCCTGCCGGGAATATTTTCCCCGCCGTAAGCGGCAAAGACTTTTGTCTTTGTTTGAATTGCCCAAACAAGGCTCGATTATAGATATTTCCTGCGGCCAGGGCGATATGCTGGAGTTGTTTTACGGCCACTCGCCGGCTTTGGATTTTTACGGGATTGACATGTCCGATGCGGTCGTTGAGCAGGCATCCAGAAAACACCCCTGGGGAATTTTTTCCGCCGGTTTGGCCGAACACCTGCCATATCCGGACGGCAGGTTTGCAGTGGCTTTGTCGTGCATGTCGCTGCACCATTACAAAAAGCCCGTGGAAGTTTTCCGGCAGGCGGCGCGGGTGCTTTCTGTCGGCGGCATTTTTTATGTGGCGGACATTATGCCCAAATACCGCTGGCAACAAAGGCTTTATAACTGGGACCGCTGCCCGGAACCGTATCATTTTGAAAAATATTACACCAAAAAAGAAGTGGAGGCTTTAGCCGCACAGGCAGGACTTAAGCCGGTTGGCCTTAAAAAGATGGGCTGGTTTTCCGAAATTAGAATCTTGTCATTTAAAAAATAACTTTTATAATTAATTTTCTTACTATGAAAAGAATATTTTTGGGCGTAAGCTTGTCCGCGCTGACTTTGCTTTTGCCCTTAACACCGGTTGTCGCCCAAAACAAAAATCAAAGGCCAAAACCAATTTCCCAAAAAAATACTCCTGCTCCCAGGCAAAATAAAAAACCCGCGACTTCCGTCATAGAGGATCCTACCGGTGCTTATATAACCAGTCTGGTTATTGATGAAGTCAACGCGCTGGTGGCACAGGGTCTGCTTAAGGGGCAACAAGGCGACAAAGGCGACCCCGGCCAGGACGCGGCCGCCGAAATAGGCGGTCCTGTTCCCATAAGCTATAACAATAATCTCCCCGGCAACATAGCTGGCTTTACGGAGCTTTCCGGAGGAGATGTTACCGCCCAAACCAGCCTGAATGTAAACTCGGGAGCGCCTATGGAAGTGGACGGCCCGGCTAATTTTACTTCCGGCATTACGGACAACGATTTAAATGTCGCGACCATAGAATCGCCGGCTTCAACTGCCAATTTTGACGGCTACGACTGGACTAATGCCTCCGGCCGTGAGTTAAAGGAAAATTTCGCCACAGTCAGCCCGGCCGATATTTTAACAAAAATCGACAGTCTGCCGGTTTATACCTGGAACTATAAAACAGAAAATTCCAACGTAGTGCATATGGGGCCGGTGGCCGAAGACTTTTACGCCGATTTTGGCCTGGGCGACAGCAGCAGTTCCATTTCCACCATTGATCCGGCCGGGGTAGCTTTGGCCGGCATTCAGGGACTGGACCAAAAAATTAACAGTTTATTGGATGTATCCTGGGTTTTGCAGGCCTTAAATCAATTGGGAATTTCCATACAGCAGGACATCATAAAGGTCGAAACCCTGGCTGCGGATTTTATCCGGACCAAGCGCCTGGAAGTCGGCTCGCCAGGCGACCCCGAGGGTATTACAATTTATGACACCGTTACCGGCCAACCGGTCTGTGTGTTTTCGGCCAATAATATGCTGCGGGAAGCAGCCGGTAAGTGCGCCACAGTTAATTCCGTGGTGTCCCAAGCCGCGCCTTCTGCCAACTTGGGTAGCCCACCAGCGGCCTCATCTATGCCGGGCTCTTTAAATGCCAGCGATGCCAGTTCTTCGGCCAGCAGTGCTGTTGATGTTTTGCCGCGGGATTTATCTTCCCAACCAGCGTCCACAACTGAACCAACTTCTGATGACGCAGCGAGTTCCACAACTAATAACGCTACGGGCACAAGCAATGCCACCTCTACGCCGGATGATTAGTTATTTGACACGCAAATTATTTGCGTTTATGATTTGATAAAGAAATTATTTTTAAAACGGGTTCCAAAGTAATTAATTTAAGAATTTTATGAATAAAAGAATTTGGATAGCAGTTTTAGCGATTGTAGTCGTGATCGTGGGAGTGAGTTTATTGCTGTCGCGCGGCAATCAGAACCAGACGGCAAGCGCTCCCGCACCCGCAGATACTGCGTCCGGAAAAGTCCTGCAAGTGGTGGCCGCGGAGAATTTTTGGGGAAGTCTCGTCTCCCAAATCGGAGGTTCTCACGCGCGGGTTTTAAGCATTGTTTCCGATCCCAATGCCGATCCGCATGAATACGAAAGCAACGCCGGCGACGCCCGCGCCGTTTCCAGCGCCGATTATGTTATAGAAAACGGCGCTGGATACGATAGCTGGATGGACAAACTGCTTAGCGCTTCCAACAATCCAAACCAGAAAGTTCTGAACGTGGCAGACTTGCTTGGTAAAAAAGAAGGGGACAATCCGCATATGTGGTACAGCCCCACGTACGTTAATACAGTTATAGCGCAAATGGAACAGAATCTTATTTCCATTGATCCGGCGGACACCGCCTATTACCAGGCGCGATACAAGACGCTGCAATCCAGCTTGGCTGGATACCAAGGCCGCGTTGCCGCCATTAAACAACAATACAGCGGCGTGGAAGTTGCCTCCACCGAATCTATTTTCGCCTATCTGGCAGATGCCGCGGGGCTTGACCTTGTTTCCCCGCCCGCTTTTATAGATGCCGTGGCCGAGGGTAACGATCCGCCCGCGGCCAGCGTGGTGGAATTTGAGAACCAGTTAAAGAGTGGCAAGATAAGGGTTTTGGTCTATAATGAACAAACAGTGACGCCCCTGACTCAGAGCATGAAAGCTCTGGCGGCAAATGAGCAGATTCCGGTCATCGGCGTAACCGAAACCATCCAGCCGCCGGACGCAAGTTTCCAGGAATGGATGAACGCCGAACTGATAAGCCTCCAAAACGCGCTTAACGCCCAAGCGCTGGGACAATAAGCAATAATAAATGAACAAAGACATTGTCATCGCGGCCAATAATCTGTCGGCCGGCTATAAGGATAAAATGGTTTGGCAGGACGCCCGTTTCTCCATAGAAAAGGGCGAATTTGTGGCGGTGCTTGGCCCCAACGGAGCCGGAAAGACAACTCTGTTCCGGCTTTTGCTGGGCTTGACCCGGCCGCTAACGGGATCTTTGTCTGTTTTTGGCAAGAGTCCCAGCCGCGGCGACCACAGGATCGGCTATATTCCCCAAAGGCATCCCATAGACGCTGAAACAGGAATAGAAGCCCTGGAAATTGTACGGTTGGGACTTAATGGAAATCGTTTTGGAATAAGCATGGGGAAAGATGCCACCGATAAAGCCATGGATGTGCTTAAAATTGTGGGCGCGGAAAATCTGGCGCACCGCCGTTTGGGCGCGCTGTCAGGCGGGGAGCTGCAGAGAGTATTTTTGGCCGAAAGCTTGGTCGGGGAGCCGGAACTTCTGCTTTTGGACGAGCCTTTGGCCAATTTGGATATCCGCAGGGAGTCTGATTTCGTCCAGCTGATTAATGATGTTGTGCGCTTAAGGGGCGTTACGGTTTTGTTGATAGCCCATAACATTAATCCGCTCCTGTCGGTGCTGGACCGGGTCATTTATGTGGCCAATGGCCGCTTAACCAACGGAAAGCCGTCCGAGGTTTTAACTTCGGAGGCGCTGACAAAACTTTACGACATCCCGGTGGAAGTATTAAAAGATTCCCGCGGAAGAATTGCCATAATCGGCATAGATGAAACGCCCCACCACCATGAACAGCATTAATTTTAGTTTTAATATCATCGGCGACCTGGCTTCAATGTGGCAGTATGATTTTATGCGCCACGCTTTTGAAGCGGGAACGGTTGTCGCTGTTGTGGCCGGAGTCATCGGCTATTTTATAGTCCTGCGGCGGTCGTCATTCGCGGCGCACGCGCTGTCCCATATCGGGTTTGCCGGAGCGGCCGGCGCCGTGCTGTTTGGTTTAAATCCGCTTGTGGGACTTTTGGTTTTTACCTGCGGCGGCGGTTTTGCCATCGCCATACTTGGGCGTAAAGCGGCCACGCGAGACGTTCAAATCGGCACCGTGCTGGCTTTTATGCTCGGCATAGGCGTGCTGTTTATAAGCCTCTATTCCGGTTATGCCACCGAAGCTTACTCGCTGTTGTTTGGGGAAATACTGGGCATAAGCCGCGGCGATGTAGTGGTGACAGCCATAGCCGGGCTGCTGCTTATGATCGCGGTTGCCGTTATGTATCGTCCTTTGCTGTTTACATCTTTGGATGAAGATGTCGCCGAGGCCAGGGGCATATCAATTTTTTGGATAGGCGCGGCCTTTATGCTGCTGGTCGCCGTCGCTACTTCCATAGCGGTGCAGGTAGTCGGCGTTCTTTTGATATTCGCGCTGATGGTTACCCCAGCGGCCGTAGCCCAGCAACTGGCCCGGCGTCCCGCCCAGGGCATAGCCATATCCGTAGCCCTAGCTTTGGCCGCTACGTGGATCAGCTTATTTCTTTCTTTCTATCTCCCATACCCGGTAAGCTTTTTTATCACCACCATTACCTTTTTGGCATACGTAGCGACGAGGTTTGTGGTAGGCGCCAGGTAGGGGATGTCGCTATAGCATAGGCAAGATGGGATGGTGAAACCAATTTTTGATATAATTAAAATATGATCGTAAATAGCCAATTTGGTTTTAGGCCTATACAAGAAAAAGACTTGATGTTATTGCACCTTTGACACAATCAGCCTCACGTTAAACAATGGTACGATAAAAATAAGGATCTATCTGATTTTCAAGCAGTTGCTGAAAAATATAATTCAATTCTTAAAGAAAATGAATCCACTCAAAGTTATATTATTTTCTATTACGACATGCCAATTGGCTACATTCAAACTTATCTAATCAAAGATTATCCTGAATATAGCAGGCATCTGGAATTAAACGAAGAAGCCGCTGGGCTTGATCTGTTTATCGGCGACATTAACTACATCCATAAGGGGTTGGGCGCGGAGATTATAAAAAACTTTTTAGCAGACATTGTATTCACCAAACCAGAAATTGTTAGTTGCGTAGTCGGACCAGAGCCTAAAAATATTGGAGCCATAAAAGCTTACGAAAAAGCCGGTTTTAGATATTTAAAAACCGTGCGGTTGCCTGATGAAACCGAACCGGAATATCTAATGCAAATTAATAAGGCTTAAACAAAGGCGGTGCGTTTAGCAAATGTATCCTTCCTATCCTTATATTTATCGTACCTTTAACATCCCGCGTAGTGACAAGCCATATTTATGCTAAAATATTTGTATGAAGAAATATTTAGTCGGCTTTGTTGTTGTTTGCGCAATTATTTTGGCTTTTGGTTGGTACAAGGTTGAAAAAGAACCCAAGGTTAATAACCAGCAGTTTGCGGTGCAGGCAGCGGATAGTAGCCAGTTGTCTTACGGCGAACTGGATAAGGCCAGGGTGGACAGTGTTTCTGGGCAGATTGCGGAACAGGGCAAGCGTTATTCCAGAATTACGGCAGATTTAAACGTTACTTTGTTAAGCGGTTCCCAAAAAGGGCAGCAGGAGCAAGTCCAGCAGGATGAGCAGCTAACCAGCCTGCGCCTGCAGCAGATTAAGGTCGGCGATGTGATTGTGGTGGGAAAAATTGAGCAACCGGAATCGGCGGACATTTTTGGAAGCGGCACGGACGCGGTCAGTTATGTGCTGGTGGACCGTTACCGCCTGCCCGCGCTTGAATGGCTGGCCGCGGCGTTTTTGCTTTTGGCCGTGGCAATTGGCCGTTTAAGGGGACTGACTTCCGTAATCGGCCTTTGCGTGAGCATCGGAATTTTAATTTTTTTTATCGCGCCCAATATTATTGCCGGAAAAAACCCCACCGTTGTTACTGTGGTCGGCGCCGGAAGCATCGCGCTAATCTCAATGTTTTTGGCACACGGCTTTAAACAGCGCACGCTAATTGCCGTTATCGGGACTTTGGTAACTCTGGCTTTGGCCGAGGCCGCGGCTTATTTTGTCATCATCGGCGCGAAGTTAATCGGCAACGGCTCGCAGGAGGCTTTTTATTTACAGCAGGGTTTTTTGGGCAACATTAATTTGCAGGGCCTGCTTTTGGGCGGCGTTATCATTGGCGCGCTCGGAGTCCTAAACGACATTACCACGGCGCAATCCGCGGCAGTGGAAGAAATTTTTTATGCCGATAATAACTTAACTTTCAGTCAGCTCTATAAAAAAGGCAGTTCAATCGGGCGAGAGCATATTGCTTCTTTAATCAACAGTTTGGTGCTTACTTATGTCGGGGCCTCCCTGCCTTTGTTTTTGCTGGTTATTTTGACCACAGGCCAGGGACAGCTTTGGGCAATAATAAACAGCGAATCTTTGGCCGAGGAAATTGCCCGGGCGCTGGTGGGCAGTACCGCGCTGATTTTGGCAGTGCCCATAACCACGGCGTTGGCAGCTTACTATTTTAGCGGGGAAATAGGGAAATAGGGAAATAAAAACAGCCCCGAATTTACATCCCGGGCTGTTTTTTAGATGTGTCCATCCCGGAATTTTTTAGGGCTGTAAAAAATATCCGGGATCCAGATGAATGGCCGTGTCTTTATTCGCGGGCGTAAGAGCGGGAGAAATTAAATAGCTTGCTGTTTAATTTCCGGGTCGAAGGAGTCTTAATACAGGTTCAATACCGCGGAGCTCCGCTCCGAAAAGATAGCCGCTCCCGCGTTAATACCTCGTCAGCTCTGCCGCGGGGAACCTTTATTTAAATTTATCCGATGATAATTTGCTTGCCAGGCCAATATAATTTTCCGGAGTAAACGTTTTGAGCTCTTTTTTTACTTTATCGCTAATGTTCAGCTCGCCAATAAATTTATGAAGGTCAGCCAGAGTGATTTGTCTGCCGCGGGTTAATTCCTTTAGTTGTTCATAAGGCATTTTAAGGCCTTCGCGCCGCAGGACGGTTTGCATGGCTTCGGCCAAAATTTCCGGATGGCTGTTTAAGTCGGCGCGGACTTTTTGTTCGTTAATGGTTATTCGCGACAATCCTTTGAGCAGATATTCGTAGGCGATTAAGCAGTGCGCCAAAGCGGTCCCGAAATTTCTCTCAACCGTGGAATCCGACAAGTCCCTTTGCAGCCGGCTAACAGGCAGTTTGCGGGCGAAAAATTCAAACAGCGCGTTGGCCAGCCCCAGGTTGCCTTCGCTGTTCTCAAATTTAATCGGATTAACTTTGTGCGGCATTGTGCTGCTGCCGACGGCGCCCTCAACTGGTTTTTGAACAATCCAATCATCGGAAATATAGCGCCAGATGTCCTGGTTAAAATCTATGAGGATAGTATTAATGCGGCGCAGGCAGTCAAAAATTTCCGCTTCGCGGTCGTGAGGGTCAATTTGGGTGGCAATTTCGTTCAGCTCGATTTTAACCGCTCGATTTTTATTAAACCCCCCCACGAATTTTTGCGAAAATTTTAACCAATTAATTTTAGGATAAGCTGCCATATGGGCATTGTAGTTGCCGCTGGCGCCGCTGAATTTGACCGAAACTTTTAAATTTTTAAGTAATCGAATTTGTTTTTCCAGACGAAACGCAAAGACTTTAAATTCCTTGCCAAAAGTCGTTGGAGAAGCGGGCTGGCCGTGAGTGCGGGCTAAAATTGCCAGCCTAACATATTTTTTTGCCAGAGTGTTTAAAGCTTTGATGATTTCATCAATTTTTGGCAGCAAGATGTTCCCCAAGCCGTCGCTTAGCATTAATCCACGAGCAACAGTATTGGTATCATAGGAAGTCAGCGCAAAATGCAGATATTCCAAAATATCTTTTAATGATGTCTCTGCCAGTTTATACTTCATAAAATACTCCACGGCTTTAACGTCATGGTCCGTGGCTTTTATGTTTTTGTAGCCCCTGGTTTCTATATCGGAAATTATTTGGGCATCGGTTTCAGACAAGTTATACAAAGAGCGGATGGTTTGCTTTTCTTTGTCCGATAATTTCCGCGCGACTTTTAAATCCGCCAGCGCGATTAAATATTCACCTTCAACAATAAGGCGGAATTTCATAAGCGCGGCTTCGCTGAAATATTTAGCTAAAGATTCGGTGGTTTTGCCGTAGCGGCCGTCGATAGGAGAGATGGAGTTTAGCATAGTTGTAGTTAGCCCATTTATGGGCTGTTCAAAACTATTAAATAACAACAGTAATATTTCAACAGCCCATAAATGGGCTAACTACACTCCGAAACGTCTTAAATTCTTTTCTATCCTCTCCACAATCGGCGTGTCCAAATCAGCCTCAAATTTTTCCCCGGTAATTTGTTCAAAAATCTGGATGTAGCGGGAAGAAAGTTCCGCTATCATATCTGAGGGAGCTTTTGGTAAAATTTTGTCTTCGTAGGGGTTTGAATTTTCCTTAAACCACAACCTTAAAAATTCTTTGTCAAAATTCTGCGGTTCTTTTCCTTCGTCTATTCTGGCCTGGTAGGAATCCGCCTGCCAGTAGCGCGATGAATCCGGCGTGTGGATTTCGTCTATTAACATCAGCCTACCATCATCAGCCAATCCAAACTCATACTTAGTATCCACTAAAATTAACCCGTGCTGTAAAGCCAGCTCCTGACCACGGATAAAAAGTTTGGTCGCCGTGCTTGCTAATTGTTTCCACAGTTCTTTGGGCACGATTTTTTGTTCAATTATTTCTTTGGTCGTCAGCGGTTTGTCGTGCTCGTCGGATTTGGTCGTGGGAGTCAGCACCGGCTTGTCCAATTTTTGGTTTTTTTTCATCCCGTCCGGCAATGTAAAGTCGCCAAAATCCCGCTGGCCGTTTTGGTACAAAGTCCATAAAGATGTGCCGGTCACGCCCGTAATGTAACCCCTTACCACCATTTCTATTGGAATGACCGAGCATTTTTTTACCACCACCACGTTAGGGTCCGGACTTTCTATAAGATGGTTCTGGATAATATCCTTGGTCTGCTCAAACCACCACTTGCTGACCTGGGTTAATACTTGGCCCTTAAATGGAATAAGCGCCAGGTTTCGGTCAAAAGCGCTATAGCGATCGGTTGATACTAAAATAATCTTATCAGCTTGGGTATAAATATCCCGCACCTTCCCTTGCCGCCGTTGGCCGAGGTTAAGGTTTTTTCCGCCGGAGGCGGATCCGCCTTTGGCGGAAAAAACTGTTTTTTCCAACACCCTGTCTAAGTTTTTTTCAATGGTTTGTTTGTCCATATTTTGTAGTATTAAGTATTTTGTATATAGTATTTAGTATCAAAGCGTCTCCATGCTAAATACTATACAAAATACCAGATACTTTTACTCCCCCGGAGGGTTTAATGTTATATTCTCAGGTTCAAAAATTGTTTGTCTTTTTCCGGCTTCTACAATTCCCACATCCGCGAGTTCGTAACCAGCCTGCTTACCCAGCTTAAGTATTCTATCAACTTCCTCGGCCGGAGTAAAAATATAGTAGCCGACACCCCAGTTAAAGGTTTTTAGGCAGTCCTGGATGTTAATTCCTATCACATCTTTAAAATAGCGCATAAGCGGCGGCACAGGCAGCCAGGAATGTATACGGTAAGTAAAGCTGCGGTGGTCAAAGGCGATTTTGCCCACGCCGTCGCCGGTGCCGGGGAGCAAGGCGTGGATTTTAATCCGGTTTTCCAAAAGCGTTTCTATTAACTTAACGTAAGATCGCGTGGGGATTAAAGCTTGTTCTCCGATCGTAGCGGCATGCCGGGGCATGCCGTCAGTATCAATTTTCGTTAAAAACTGCTCCGGCAACTCCATGGCCTTTTTTATGACCAAAGAAATTCCGTTGGCGTGCAGGCCAGATGATGACACCGCTATGATGTGATCTCCTGCCTGCAATTTTTGTCCCGTAATTAAATTTTGTTTGGGCGCGACAATTCCTGTAACCGAGCCGCTTAATGTGGCAATTTGTTTTACCGGAGCCTTGGGGTTAATCAAATAAGTGCAACTGGCGCTTTCGCCGGCCGGCAAAGCCATACCGACTTCCTCGCAGATTTTTAAAAATCCGTCCGCGAAATCTTTAGCCCGTTTTTCGTCGGCATACCAGGAACTTTCCGATGCTTCCAGTTGGTCCGTAAAAACCACGGGCATAGCGCCCTGGGCAATAACATCGTTGACCACAATTAGCGCGGTATCAATCGCTATGGAATCATAATAACTTTTTCCCGTCCTTTCATACATCCATTCCGCTATCCAGTTTTTGTTCCCTAAATCTTCCTGGGTCTGGCACCAAATGTGCGGACTTGCGCCTCTGTATTCAAACACGGCGCCGTGGGCGTGCGCCGCGTCTTCGTTAATAAAAACCCTCCGCTTATTGGGGAACTTTAAAGTCTTCTTCCCGGCCGCGATCATAGCCATCTTAAAAGGCTCCATAACAGTATAGTCCACTCCGGATTTGGCGTATTCTGATTTAGTCATCGTGTTTTTGTAGTTAGCCGATTTATCGGCTGTTAATTTATGGTAGGGGACAGCCCAGAAAATAGGGCTAACTACATTTACTTTGATTCCAAATATTTTTTATACCCCATCTCTTCCAATTTTTTAGCTTTGGCGTTTATTTGTTCCGCCATTTTGGTTTTGTAGTCGGTAAGCTTTTTGCTTAAAGCTTCATCGGCCGTTGCCAAAATTTGCACGGCTAACAGTCCGGCGTTTTTGCCGGCGTCTATTCCTACTGTAGCCACAGGAACGCCCGGCGGCATTTGCGCGGTGGATAGCAGGGAATCCAGGCCATTAAGTTTCCAATTGATAGGCACGCCAATAACAGGCAGAGTTGTATTGGCCGCCATAACTCCAGCTAAATGCGCCGCGCCGCCAGCGCTGGCAACAATAACTTTAAGGCCTCTTTCGACTGCCGTAGACGCGTACTTATGCGCCCGTTCCGGGGTGCGATGGGCCGAACAAACGGTTATTTCATAACCCACGCCAAATTCCTCCAAAACCTTGGCCGCCTCCCGCATCACATTAAGGTCGCTGTCACTACCCATTAGAATTCCTACAAGTGGATTCATATAAGATGTAAGATTTAGAATATTAGATTTATAACTTTATATTATCAGGAATTAAGCTTTTTGATAATCCCTATAAGTTCTCTCATGTTGTTGATTAAAAAGTCAGGATGCTTACTTTTTAGCTGGACGGTGGAATTAAAACCTCCGGTAAGCGCGACACTGTGGTAGCCGTATTTTTTGGCAATGTCTATTTCCTCTTCCATATCTCCAACGGAAATTATTTCGTGAGGCTTAATTTTATTTTTCAGGCAGTAACGGTGAAGCTTTTCACCCTTATGCCTTATAAAAACCTGCAGCCGCTCGTCCGCTTTGTTGGCTAAGACCTCATCCAGGAGTCCGCTTAATTTTAGTCGGGACAAATGTCTTTTAATGTCCGGTATGTCGTGGTTGCTGTAAATAACCGTTTTAATTCTTATTTTTTTCAACCATTTTAAAATTTCCCTGACCCCCGAGCGTGTTTCTGCCTTGGCCGTCATTTTTTTATAGTTTAAATGAAACACGTCTTCAAGAGTCCGGAGGTTGGCTTTAGCGAATTTGTCCGAGAAACCGATATTTTTCCAATATTTTGTTATAGGTATGTCAAAAGCTTCCCTAAATTCTGTCAGGGTTATTGGCTTTACCCCTACAGCTGTTAAAGCCTTATTTTCGGCTTTAACGGTAAGGGCGGCATCCGAAAGCAAAGTGCCATTCCAGTCAAAAGCAATGAGTTTAATCATACTTGCTGACAATTAATTTATCCATATTTAAGGCCTGAAAAACCGGTTTGAAATTTGCCAGGATTTCTTTTTTGCCATCTTTAAAAGCCACAATCATATGAAATGAGACAAGTGGACTCTCGTCGTTTTCCATACGAGGTTCAATTGTAAAAGCAATGGTTGGGGGAATTTTAAAAGTTTCTCGCGCGTTTAATGTTATCCGCTTTGAGCTGATGAGATCTTTAAGTTTTTCAAAATTTGAATCTTCAATTATCTTAAATTCTTCATCCAAAGGCCGCTTATGACTCCAGGGGACAGTATGCCCTATGTTAGTTTTGGTTTTGTCATTATATGCCAGCATCCTTTTATTGTTGAGGCCTTTTTCGGCCATCAGCTTCTGGCAGTAATTGTAAACCTCCCGGAGTTCCATACCCGCCCGCGCGTATTCGGCGGTTTTTTCCGTAATATCCAGACAGACTTTTATATGATTGATAATTTTTTGGTCAGCGCCTTTATAAATTGTAAGGCCAAAATCGCCGATTATCCCGCTAAGCCTGTTAACTGGCGAGGCATAAACGTAACCCAGTGAACCGCCGGAAAAAATAAACCGGTTTTTGGGCCAGAATTCTTCTTTGCGCAAGCTGTCGTAAGCCACGCGCCCAACACCGAACAGCGCCGCGAGGCCTTTTGGCGGCGGACTGTACCAGCCTTGGTCCCAATTGGGTTTTTGATAAAGCCTTTGGGCTAATTTCGCGCAGAATCCCGTTTCCGACAAATTATTTTCAGATAAAACCGCGGCCACGGTTTGAGACGCCAGCTCCCGGGTTTTTTTGCAAATTTTTATTTGTTCGGTAAGCTCAAACATAGGTTAAAGTTTTTTGCCCGATATCGCTTCTGTATCGCATTCCTTTAAAATTGATTAGCTTGATGGCTGTGTAGGCTTTGTTGAGCGCTGTCTGTAAATCATCTGCAATTGCCGTGACTCCTAAAACGCGGCCACCGTTGGTAACTAATTGACCATCTTTGATTGCCGTTCCGGCGTGGAAAATTATGATATCATCCATTTTTTCCGCGTCCGCAATTCCCGTAATGGGCAAACCTTTTTTGTATTCGCCGGGGTAGCCGCCGCTGGCTAAAACTATGCAGCAGGCCGACTTTTTTGACCACTCAATATTGATTTTGTCCAAACTGCCGTTGACGCAGGCTTCTAAAATATCGTAAAGATCTGTTTTCAGCAGGCGCATATAGCTTTGGGTTTCGGGGTCGCCGAAACGGGCGTTGAATTCTATAATTTTGATTGAGCCCATAAATGGGCTGACTACAAAAGCCGCGTAGTTAGCCGATTTATCGGCTGTTATTGCCATCAATCCCGGATATAATAACCCCACAAACGGCGAGCCCAGATTTTTTAAACCTTCCAGCGCGGGTTTTACAATCTCCGACGATACTTGTTTCATCAGGTCATTTGTAACCCACGGCACCGGAGCAATGGCGCCCATACCGCCGGTGTTGGGGCCTTGGTCATTGTCGTAAATGGTTTTATGATCCTGCGCCGACGGAAAAAGCTTAAAGTTTTTGCCGTCGCAAAAAGCGTGGACGGAAAATTCCCGGCCCTGTAAAAATTCTTCTATGACGACTTCACTTCCGGAGTCGCCGAAAATTTTATTGACCATAACGTCTTGCAAAAAGTTTTTGGCCTCGTCCAAGGTTTCGCACACGGCAACGCCTTTGCCCAAGGCCAGGCCCGAGGCTTTGATGACAACGGGTCTTGTAGCGTGCCCATTTATGGGCGAACTAGGACGCCCATAAGCTTGTCCCATACTTTGATACGCGATGGGCACGCTACCTTGGAAATGGCTTTGAACGTATAACAATGCTTGACCGTAATCATTAAAAACCTTAAACTCCGCCGTCGGAATATCATTTTCTTCCATCAGCTTTTTGGCAAAAGCCTTACTGGATTCAATTTTAGCCGCGGCTTTGCCCGGCCCCCAAATTTTAAGGCCTCTTTTTTGGAATTCATCCACAATACCCAAAGCCAGGGCGTCATCCGGCCCGACCACCGTAAAATCAATTTTATTGTTTTCCGCCCAGTCGGCCAAAGCCAAAACGTCTGTAGCTTTAATCTCCACATTTTCCGCCAGCAAAGAACTGCCGCCGTTCCCCGGCGCCGCAAAAATTTTGCCGACCTTGGGCGACTGCTTAAGCTTCCACGCCAAAGCGTGTTCGCGCCCTCCCGAGCCGATGACAAGAATATTTGCCATAATTGAACAAAAATTAAGAAATTGACAAAATTATCACCCGTTAAGCTTTGTTAAAACTTCCACGTACAACCGGTTTTCTTTTTCCTTCAGTCTTTTATACAAATCATCAACCGTATCGCCAGCCGCAATTTTTTCAAAACACCTGCCCAGCACCGGGCCAAAATCAAATTCCAGAGATAAAAAATGGATGGATGAGCCGGCGAACGTGGCCTTTTGGTCCAAGAAATTTTGAATAGCTTTTGTGGTCAACATGCCTTTGTTCCAAAGCCCCTCTGTGCCGTCGGGATTTTTTACGCTACCATCGGCTCTGTCGGGAATTAAGCCCGGATGCAGATTTAAAATTTTGTTTGGAAAAGCCAAAATAACTTCGTCCAGAATTATTTGTTTCCAGCCGGCCAGGCAAATGTAATCGGGATTAAGTTTTTTTAGCAGCGGCAGCAATTCCTCTTTTTTCGGGCAAATTTTTGCGGGTAAATTACTTTTTTCAGCGCGCTCCAGTCCCGGCGCGCCGGCTTTGTCGCAAATCACCGCCGCGATTCGGGCTTTTATTTGGCCGGCCCCAATGCCGTTAATGATAGCCTGCAAATTAGTGCCGGTTCCGGCGTTGGAAATTAGGATTACAATTTGCATATTTATAACTATGTTGTATGGTTCTGGATCCTGGATATTTTAACAGCCCTTAAAATTCCGGGATGGCGCTTTTAAGTTAAAATAAAGCGCCCGGAGATTTAATTTCCGCGTATGTCGGCTGCTGAACTTCAGTCTCGCGTTCCAGTAAATCTATGGGATATTTTCCGGTGAAGCAGGAGGTGCAAAAAACATCTTCGGAAAGTCCGGTGGCTTCTATTAAGCCTTTTAAAGATAAAAAGTAAAGCGAAGTCGCGCCCAAATACATCCTGATTTCTTCCACGGTTTTACGCGCGGCGATTAAATCTTTTTGCTTGGGCGTGTCTATGCCGTAAAAGTCCGGAAATTTTACCGGCGGCGAACTTATGAGCATATGGACTTCCTCGCATCCCGCCTCAAACAACATTTTTACCAATTGACGCGAGGTGGTGCCCCTTACAATAGAGTCGTCCATTACCACAATTTTTTTGCCGGATAAAATTTCGGGCAGGGGAGTGAGCTTTAATTTTACCCCCAGGTCGCGGCTGTGCTGTTCGGGCTGGATGAAAGTGCGGTGGATGTAGCGGTTTTTTACCAAAGCCATTTCCATGGGAATGCCGCTTTGCTTGCTGTAGCCGGTGGCAACCGGCAGCGCGGTTTCCGGCACGGGTACGATTATGTCGGCATCAATGGGGCATTCCCTGGCCAGCTGGATGCCGGAGTCGCGCCGGACCTGGTAAACGGATTTGCCCAGAATTTGGCTGTCGGGCCGCGCGAAATAAACAAATTCAAAAATATCCAGTTTGGTTTGGGACGGTTCTATCTGCACCGATTCAATTCCCTTGTCGCTGACAATAACCATTTCACCCGGCTGGACTTCGCGCGTAAATTCCGCGCCCACGGTGTGGAAAGCGCAGGTTTCCGAAGCTACAACAGTCGCGTCGCCATTTATTTTGCCAAGGGAAAGCGGTCGCACGCCATAAGTATCCCTTACGGCCACCAAACAATCTTTGGTTAAAATTGTCAAACAAAAAGCGCCGGTAAAAAGCGGATAAGCTTTTATAACCGCGTCTTTAATGGAGTTGCCATGTTCCAAATAATAACCCAGCGCTTTTGCCATCAGCTCGGAATCACTGCAGTCATTTGTGGCGATATCCTTGGCTTCCAAAAATTCTTTTAAAGCTTTTACCGATGGCAAATTGCCGTTGTGCGCCAGGGCCAGTTGGTTGTTTATGACTATTGGTTGGGCGTGTTTGATGTGCGAGCCTTCGGATGTAGAATATCGATTGTGGCCAATGGCAATATGCCCTTTAAGGTTTTGAATGGTTTCTTCTTTGTAAACCTGTGTTACCAAACCCATATTTTTGTAAGCATCCATATGGTTGCCATCGGACACGGCAATTCCCGATGACTCCTAACCCCGATGCTGCAGCGCGAACAAACCGTAAAAAGTCAGACGGCTGACGTCCAAGTTCTTACCAAAAATCCCAAAGACTCCGCATTTTTCATTTAAGTCGTTCATTGTCGATTCTTGCTTTTTTAATTAATCCTCTTGCGTAACCATCTTGGTACGCCTGGGACAATATGAGCCTATCTTTCTCTGTTATACTAATTTTTCTAGTAACTATTGATTGGGCGTATTGGTCGTTTTTTGGAAAATTTGTACAGGCATCCATAAAACCAGTGTGGCTGGCTTGATCGCACAGTCCTAGCATTATGTTTTCTTCATATCGCTCAATAAGGTCAGATTCTCTCAGAAGATGTTTAAAAAGTGCTTTGTAGGCGAAATTACAGAATTTTGCGCGGATTGACGGAAACAAATTTTGACGTTTAGCCTAAAGCTAAGCGGAAAAATTTTTTCCGGCAAGGCGCCAAACATTCTGGAATTGCGGCCCAAATGACTTTTTAAACAGCTTCTCATACTTAATTGGTGAAATATTCCACGGCATTTTTAAAAATCTGCAATCCGGGACCATATTCGGGAAGCAGTTTGCCCGCTCTTATTAATTTTTCCTTCTGCAGCGGCCAGTCGGGGGTTTGGGTAAAAAAGATGGCGCGTTCGGGGTGGGGCATAGTGCCCAGGATTTTTCCGTTTGCCGATGTCAGCATAGCTATGTCCAGCATAGAGCCGTTGGGATTCGGAGGCAGGCTTTGGTAGCCGCAAACGTCACCCTTATAGTATACAGCACCAATCATATTTTGTTGTTGGATGGATTTGAGGGTTTTCGCGTCGGCCGCGAATTTGCCTTCACCGTGGGCTATGGGCAAAGAAAGCGTTTTAATGCCTTTCAGCCAGGGGCTAGTGTCAAGGGTCACCCTTGACACATCCACCCAGCGGTCGGTGTAGCGGTAGTTGTCGTTAAAAGTCAGGACGCCGGGCAGCAGCCCGAGGTTGGTTAAAATTTGGAAGCCGTTGCAAATGCCCATGACCAGTTTGTCTTTGGAAGCAAAATCCGCCAACTGTTGTTTTAAATGGCTGTTTAATTTATTGGCGTAAGCGCGGCCTGATCCCAAATCATCGCCGTAGGAAAAGCCTCCGGGAATTGCCAGGATTTGGTATCGCGCGAGTTTTTTTGGCGCGGCAATTAGATCGTTTATATGGACAATATCCGAAGCCCCGCCGGACAAATTAAAAGCCAACGCGGTTTCCTGTTCGCAGTTGAGGCCGTAGCCGGAGAGGATGAGGATTTTTGGGGGGTTCAGCATAAGAATATTTGAGCGTAGTTAGCCCATTTATGGGCTGTCAATTTTTATAACAGCCGATAAATCGGCTAACTACATGCTATCAATAGTTCTTAAAAGTAGATTTGTAAGCCCGAGTCATGTCGGAAGTTTTAATTTGTACGACTTTTTTGCCGGACTTATCGATAATGTTTAAATTCGTTCGTGCTGTTATGTGGCCGATTTTGGCAAAAATATTCCCCCGCATTATTTTTTCAAATTCCGCCGATTTTTTTGGATTAATGCCCGCTAATATCCGGCCCTGGCTTTCACTAAATAAAGCGCGGCTATTTTCCTGCCAATTACCGGGAATTTTTTTTAAACCTATTTCCGCGCCTAAATTGCCGCCAATTAGGTTTTTAGCTAAAGCAATAGCCATGCCGCCGCGGTTTATGGAAATTGCCGAGGCAATTAAGTTTTTTTGGGCGGCTTTATAAAAGGCGCGGTAGAGGGACAGGTTTTTTTGGGCGTTGACATAGGCGGGAGCCAGGCCACGGGCCTGCACTACATTGCCGTTTTTTAAATCATCATCCGTATCTCCTAAAATATAAATCAGGTCGCCGGGAAGCTTGGCGTCTAAAGATATGGCTTTTGTAACGTCGGGAATTACGCCCACGGCCGAAATCAGCAGAGTGGGAGGGATGGAAATTTTCAGCGGCTGTCCGTCAGCCGAAAATCCTTTAAAATCGTTATACATACTATCTTTGCCGGAAATAAAAGGAGTGCCAAAAGCCACGGCAAAATCATAACAGGCGCGCGCGGCTTCCTTAAGTTGCCATAAACGCCGCCGGTCGTCCGGACTGCACCAGCAAAAATTATCCAGTAAAGCCAGATAATCCACATTGGCTCCGGCGGCCACGGCGGCACGGATGGCGCTGTCTATGGAAGCTCCGGCCATAGCGTACGGGTTGACTTCCGAAAGCTCCGGCGCCAAACCGTAAGAAAGCACCACGCCTTTTTGGGAATTTAAAAGTGGGCGGATTACAGAAGCCTCGCCGTTTACCCGCCCCGCGCCCTGCAAAGGTTTAAGCGCGCTGCCCCCCTGGACTTCGTGGTCGTATTGGGTGGAAACGAATTCGGAGGAGGTGATGTTGGCAGAAGCAAGAAGGCGCAGGATTTCCAATTTCCAATTTCCAATTTCCAATTTTCGGACATGATTGATTTTTGTCGATGTTGGTTTTTCGGTTTTTAGATGTTTTTTCGGCCGGCCGTTGCGCAGAAAATCCATTTTAATATCCAAAATAGTTTTGCCGCCGTATTTTACAACGCAGTTTCCGCCGGCTGTAAATTTTCCGATTGCAGCCGCCTCCACGCCCCGCGCTTCCATCAGTTTTTCAAATTTTTTCCACTTGGCGGGCGGCACGGCCAAAACCATCCTTTCCTGGCTTTCGGAAATCCAGATTTGCCACGGGGCAAGTCCGGGATATTTTAAAGGAACTTTGTCAAGATACACTTCGCAACCGCCTGCCTGTTCAGCCGTTTCGCCCACGGCCGAAGACAAACCGCCGGCGCCGCAGTCGGTAATGCTGTTGTATAAGTTCATATCCCGTATTTCTTTGCAAATGGCATCGCTGAATTTTTTTTGGGTAATCGGGTCGCCAATCTGTACGGCCGTGGCCGGGCTGTGTTCTGACAACCCTTCGGAAGAAAAAGTTGCGCCGTGGATGCCGTCGGCTCCCACGCGGCCGCCGACTGTAACTATTAAGTCCCCGGGCCGCGCCTTTTTTACATGGCCCAGCCTGTTGCCGATTTTTTTTGGGATTAAGCCCAGGGTGCCGGCAAATACCAACGGCTTGCCGCGGAACCTGTCATCAAAATATAAAAAACCCAAAGGCGTGGGGATGCCGCTTTGGTTGCCGCCGGAATTAATGCCCGCAATAACGCCGTCCATAATGCGGCGGCTGGACAGCATCGGCTGCCGTAAATTTTTATCCCTGTACAATTCTGCTTTATCATTCGGATCCGCCAGGCAAAAACCGTAAAAATTAGCAATTGGTTTGGCGCCCAGGCCAAAACCCAAAGCATCGCGGTTAACGCCAACAAGACCTGTGATGCTGCCGCCAAACGGGTCCAGCGCCGAAGGCGTGTTGTGGGTTTCCACTTTGTAGGCAATTATATTATCCTCGTCAAACGAAATCCCTCCGGCGTTGTCGGTAAACACGGAAACACAGAAGTCGCCTGCCAACAAGGGGAATCCTAGCGCGGCACTAGGATTCCCCTTGTTCCGCTGTGTGCGTGTTTTTTGCCTGCGGATAACTTCCGTGGCTTTTTTTATGTAAGTTTTATAAAGCCCGTCTTTTAGTTCGTCTATGGGATCGTTAAAAATAGTGTGCTTGCAGTGTTCGCTCCAGGTCTGGGCCAGCATTTCCAGTTCTATGTCCGTGGGCCGCCTGTTGCGGCGCTTAAAATAATCGCGGATGGCTTTAAGTTCTTCCAGGGATAGCGCGAGCGGTCCCCGCCTTAGTGTCATTGCCAGGAGGCCAGCCTGCCCGACAAAGCCTTGGCGAAGTTGGGGGCTTTGTCTGGCCGACGCGGCAATCTTTTTTCTGGATTTAAATAAGATTGCTTCGTCGTCGGAGGCACTCCTCCTCGCAATGACACTATCGGGAATGCCCAACTTTCCCAACTTAATTAGCTCCTCATCCCCAACATTCAAATTAACCCTGCTAACTTTGCTGCTGGCGGACAATTTAACTTTAGGCACGGAAAAATCCAAATCCCCCCGGCGCTTAAAATCAGCCGCCGATGTTATTGTAGCTTTTTGGATAAGCGGATTATAAAGCGAGTTGGCGATTTTTTGGATATCCGCCGTAGCGTGCCGATTTATCGGCGATCGAGGATTTTGCCCGCTGCGTTCCGGTTTAAACAAAACAAAAAAGACGGCGCTTGAATAAACATTCTGCCCGTCTTTAAATTTGATTTTGGCGCCATCGGCCAGCGTTTCTTTTGCCGTGTGCCCAATATTATCCGTCACTCCCGGCAGAAAGCCGATTTCTATAGCGTATGAGAAGGTCGATTGTGCTTGGCCCTTGTAGTTAGCCCATTTATGGGCTGTTATCTTATCAGGGCAGCCGATAAATCGGCTAACTACATCTGCATCCAAGCTAACTTCCTGCGCCAGGGGATTGGCCAGCAGAATTTTTGCTTTTTCAGTTTGTTTTTTATTCAGAGCACAATCAATAGTATAACAATCCGCCAGACACACCATTCCTATTTTGCTTTTTATTCCCAAGGCGCTAAACTGCTTTTTTTTAACCTCGGCCCGGGCATCGGGGATAGTTGATTGGACGTATAACCTAAGCATAACAACAATTAACAATTAACAATTAACAATTAACCTAAAAACAAAAAACTCCCTGAAAATAATTTTGGATTTGGGAGGCTTAAATGAGTATCCGCACTATCTATTTTTTAATCTGTGTATCCGTGGTTTCCTCACCCGCAGTTTAACAGGAAAATACCCTTAGGTCAATTTTTTGTAATAATGTAGTTAGCTGATTTATCAGCTGTTAAAATATTTGGACAGCCCCAGAAAATCGGGCTAACTACAGATTTTTATCGGAAAAAAAATGGGGGAATAATTATGAAAAAAGTAAGTTTTGAAGTAGTCTTTGCGGCGGTGATGGATGCGTTGCTGTGGGTCGTGGGCGTTTTTATGAAGTTTGTACTTGAGCCCATATGGGATCTTTTTCACCTTTTACGTTTCCCCAAAAAGCAAAAAACCCCGCCCTAATCCCGCCCCAAAATTATTTCCGACAAACAAAGCGCCGGTCTGGTAATCACCAACCCGGCGCTAAAAATTACCTATTAATTTGAATCTATATAAAAATAAAGAAATAAAAAAACCGTCTCTAGGGCGAAAAAATAAATTTTAGAAAAGGGTACCGACACGCACCCTTGGGAAAACGACTTTTGGAAGGCCGAATTCCTAATTGTGCGTGCCGGACCGAATCAGCAAACGTTCAGATTGGTGCGAGCCGCGCCATAGTCCATCGGTTGAGTTCGGACGGTGAGGTTGGCGGCGATGGTTGATACCATCGTAATGCTGGCGCCGTTAGTGGAGGCGGCGCCGACGATGGGTGTTTTCAACTGTGCACCGTTTTGACCCACGATTTCAGGCGACGTGCCGGTCATCGCAGTGGAAGTTCCAGGTTTGACGCTCGATTTGGCCGCGGTGGTGTTGGTGTTTGCGACAATGTCCGCGGTGTATCCAGCCTTCGCTTCTTTGAAAACGACTTGGTTCGTTGCGACCGTACCGGTCGCCGGGTTAGTGAGAGTGAGAGTCGCCGAGTTGTTCGCCATTGCTGCGTTCGTTGCCGCCATCGTCGGAGCCGCGAAAGCGCAGGTGGCCATCATCGCTACAACCAAGAGGGCTGCCAAAACTGGCAGCTGGAGGGTTGCTCGTTTCGTCGTCATACGCGTTTTTTCTCCAATACTCATTGAAGAAGCCCATAACACCAGTCTACTGGTGTCTTGGTTTGGGGATTTGAGTCCCCAAACAATCTGAACTAGATTGCCTCCTTCAACTTGTTGCAATAATAAACCTCTAGGTTTTTATTGTCAAATTTAAAATGAGAAAAAATAAATATGTTATAATCTTAGTAGCTATAAAAAAGTTTTAGTTAAGAATAAACCTTATATTTATGACTGATTTTGGAGAAATTAGGCGTATTGCCGAAATTGCCAAGGGGGCCGGGTATGATGAAAACCAAAGAAGGCAAATTATTGAACCTAATCCAGCTTTTGCCGGAAAGGGTTTATCCACCGATTTTTAGAGGCAGACTTAGTTATTTTGCAAATTCGCCGTTGAATATTTACGGCAAAAAAATGAAAAATAATTTTATTTTGCCAAGAGTCTTGTTTTTGGCGGCTATTGACATTGTTAGATAAACTAAGTAAAATTAATAACACAAATAACTCCTTTGCGGAATTTTTGTGAATTTGATAAGAGGAGAACTATACAGTGAGTAAAAGAGAATTCCAGAAAGCTGTAGTGGGTACGATGTTGTTTGGTCTCTTAATGGGGGTTCCGGCTGTTGTGTTAATACAGACGGAAGTTGTCCAATTTTGGATCAAAGTCATGCTTGTCTTTGGGGGCGTTATCTTTTGGTTCGTCTGCGCTATGGCCTGCGTTAGGCTTATGCGGTGGAAAGGTGTCGTTGTTCCCCCCACGGTTTACCCTGCGCGGCCAGATTTGAATACTAACGATTTTTGGAAACACCAAGAGGCGAGCCGCGCTTTTACCGCCCCTGAGCGGCGTTCTTAAAGCTTGCCGCCTCATTCTTGAGCGTGAGTGGCGGGGACTACAAACCCGCCGCTCTTTTTTTTGTGCCCAAGTCGGCGTATAATAAATTAGACTTAGTTTTAATCATAAACATGCAGGACAAGCCCACCAAACTCGCCATTTTTGATATAGACGGGACTATTTTCCGGTCTTCTTTGGTTATTGAGTTGAGTCACGCGCTAGTAGAAGCGGGGATTTTTCCCAGGGCGGCGAAGAGGGAGATTGCCAGGGAGTATTTGGCTTGGCTGGACCGCAAGGGGAGTTATGAGGCTTATATTGACCAGGTGGTCAGGATTTATCTAAAGCATATAAAAGGACAGCGTTTTAGTTTAGTAAAGCGCGTCGCGAGCAATGTCATTAGTTATCAGAAAGACAGGGCCTACCGCTACACCCGCGATTTGATCAAAAAACTGAAAAAGCAAAATTATTTTTTGGTGGCCATATCCGGCTCCCCATCTTACATTGTGGAAGCCTACGCCAAAGCTATTGGTTTTAATTTATTTTTTGGCACCGAACTGGAGGTTAAGAACGGAAAATTTACGGGCAAAGCCATAAGTTTGGATTCGGCATTCAATAAAGCCAAAATTGTTAAAAGCCTGGTTAAGCAATATCCATCCATTAACCTAAAAAATTCTTTGGCCGTGGGCGACACCCAAAGCGACGTGGAAATGCTCTCCCTGGTCGGCAAAGCCATTGCCTTTAATCCCAACTACGAATTGGCTAAAATCGCGCGCAAAAAAAAGTGGCGCATTGTGGCGGAAAGAAAAGACGTTATTTATGGTATTAAATCGTTTGAATTTTTAAACCAATGACCATCAGCATAATTATCCCGGCTTATAACGAGGAAAAATATATTGGCGATTGTTTGCGCCAGGTTATTAAGAGCGCTCCGGAAAACGTCATGGAAATTATTGTAATCAATAATGCCAGTACGGATAACACGGCCGCCGTCGCGTCAAGCTTTGAAAAGGTCACGGTCATCAATGAGCCAAAGAAAGGCTTGACCCGGGCCCGGCAGGCAGGCCTTAATGCCGCGCGGGGCGACTTACTGGCTTTTATAGACGCGGACAGTCTGGTGCCCGAAAATTGGTTTAGCGTTATAAATAAGGAATTTTCTTTGGATGTTAATTTAGTGGCCTTAAGCGGTCCTTATGTTTATTATGATACTCCCGCCCGACAGCGGTGGGCGGTCAAGTGGCTGTATTACGGGACATTGGCCAGGGTTATTTATTTTTTTACCGGCTATATGCTTACAGGCGGAAACTTTGTGGCTAAAAAATCCGCCTTGCTGCGAATTGGCGGTTTTGATACCAAAATAGAATTTCACGGCGAAGACACCGATATCGCCAGGAGGCTGCACTCGGTAGGCAAAGTAAAATTCTCCTGGGATTTTTTTATGCCGACTTCCGGCCGCAGGTTTGCCAGAGAAGGCGTGTTCAAAACCGGATTGAAATACGTTTTAAATTACACCTCCATTATGTTCGTCAAAAAACCGATGACAAAAAAGTATACGGACGTAAGATAGGCGGGTGGAAAGTTATAAAGGACCGGCCGCGGTTATGCCCATATGCTTAGATTGCCGTTTTTTATGTGCTATAATTTAAATACAAATGACAGACTTTAACGAAATCAAAAATAAAATTCGCGGTGAAGTGGAAACCGACCAGGCAACTTTGGCCAAGTACAGCCGGGATGCCAGTATTTTTGAAGTTATGCCGGCTTGCGTGGTGCTCCCCAAAGACGCCGAAGACGTGGCAAGTTTGGTCAAATGGGTGGCGGAAAATAAACCTGCCAGCCCGGCTTTGTCCATTACCGCGCGTTCGGCGGGAACGGATATGTCGGGCGGGGCTTTGGGGGAAAGCATTATCGCGGATTTTACGGCGCATTTTGACAAGATCATAGACATGCAAGAAAGTACCACCCCCGCCGCCGCTGAAGCTATGGCGGACAAGCCGGGGGAGGCGGCCGGAGCCGGTTACGCCATTGTTGAACCCGGAGTTTATTACCGCGATTTTGAAAAGGCCGGACTGGAAAAAAAATTATTGCTGCCCTGTTATACCGCGTCAAAATCGCTCAACACTTTGGGCGGCATGGTGGCCAATAATTCGGCCGGCGAAAAATCTTTGGCTTACGGGCAGACTAAGGATTATGTCCGGGAATTAAACGTGGTTTTAAGCGACGGCAGCCAGGCCGTGTTCGGCGCCCTGGACGACAACGAGCTTAACCAGAAATTAAAACTTTCCAATTTTGAGGGCGAAATTTATCGGCAAATGTACCGGTTGATTAAAGACAATTACGATACCATCAAAAAAGCCAAACCCACCACCAGCAAAAACTCCGCCGGCTATTTGTTGTGGGAAGTTTACGACAAAAAAACATTTAATCTGGCCAAACTTGTTACCGGTTCGCAGGGAACGCTGGCTTTGGTAACCCAGGCCAAATTAAAACTCGTAAAACCCAAGCCCAAAAGCGAACTTCTGGTTATTTTTATGAAAGATTTGGACCGCCTAGGCGACGTGGTGGCTACCGTGGTTAACTACAAGCCCGAAAGCTTTGAAAGTTTTGACGACCACACCTTTAAGCTGGCCATGAAGTTTTTGCCGGATATGATAAAACGCATGAAAGGAAACTTATTCAGCCTGGGTTTTCAGTTTTTGCCGGAAGTCTGGATGACTTTAACCGGCGGCGTACCCAAGCTGATTTTAATTGCCGAATTCACCGGCGACAGCGAAGACGAAATCCGCCAAAAGATGCTGGCGGCCCAAAAAGAAGTCATCGCCAAGTTCGGATTTAAGACTCATTTGACCAAAAACGCCGCCGAGGCGGAAAAATACTGGACAGTCAGGCGGGAAAGTTTTAATTTGCTGAGGCAGCACACCCACGGACTTTCCACCGCGCCTTTTATAGACGACATCGTGGTCCATCCCGCCCAGCTGCCGCAATTTTTGCCGGAACTGAACGCCATTTTAAACCAATACCCGTCTTTAATTTATACAATTGCCGGGCATGCCGGGGACGCCAATTTCCACATTATTCCGCTTATGGATTTAACCAAGGCGGATCAGAGGGACATCATACCCAAGCTGGCTGACCGGGTTTACGATTTGGTGCTTAAATATAACGGATCCATTACAGCCGAGCATAATGACGGGCTTATCCGCAGTCCTTATTTGGCAAAAATGTACGGACCGGAAATTATGGCTTTGTTTCAGCGGACCAAGGAAATTTTTGACCCGCGAAATATTTTTAATCCGGGCAAAAAAGTCAACGCTTCGCTCGGGTACGCGCTGTCCCACATCAAAAAAACGGCTTAAATTTTCTCTTGCGCCGGCAACTTTATTGTTGTAAGATAATTTTGCTATGTACTATTTCGCCTACGGATCCAACATGAATATGGAGCATATGCGCAGGCTGTGCGGCTGGCATTTTACTTTGCTGGGCGTGGCCAATCTGCGCGATTTTGAGTTCGGCGCCGATGGACGGGGTTATGCCAACATTCGCCCAAAAGACCGCAGCCGGGTGCTGGGAGTGTTGTATGAGTTAGACCAGCGCTGTCTTGATACCCTGGACGAATTTGAGGGTTACCCGGAAGTTTTTAATCGGGCCAAAGTCCAGGTGGAAGACGAGAACGGCGACAGTTTTGAGGCTTGGGTTTACATAGAAAACAGCGACCTGTTTGACGGCGACTATATTAAAGGCGAGTATTTAAACCGTGTAATTTTGGGCGCGACCCAAAACCATCTGCCCAAGGATTGGATAAAATTCCTGTCCTCGTTCCAGCATTAAAGGCTTATTTGTAACTCAGAGGCTGTCCGGAAAGATCCGTTTCCGCCGCGATTTCAAACAGCCTCTCAGCCAGGTTCAGGGACGATTTTTTATGATTAAACATATTAGCGTAAAAATTACAGGGCGGGTACAGGGAGTGGGTTTTCGGTTTTCCGCTTATGATAAATTTGTGGAGCTGGGGCTGTTGGGCCTGGCGGAAAATACCAAAGACGGCAGTCTGGTTATAAACGCCCAGGGCCCGGAAGAGGCCTTAAGCCAATTTGTGGAATGGTGCCATCGGGGTCCCGTTGGCGCGAAAGTGGAAGGTGTGGAAGTCAACGAACCAACCGCTCCTTTTGTGCCTTTAAAGAACGGATAGGGACAGATACAGATAGTGAACGCGTTGAGGGATTGTAATATTTTCAGCAATTGTAATAATCTTCAAACGCGCGCAAGAACAACCAAAAGAAAGCCCTTTTGTCCATAAAACCAAAGTAAATTCCTAGAACCTGTTTTAAATATACTTCGGGCCGCGATTTAAGAATTTTGGCCAAAATCCCAAAAAAATTTCTCCGCTTAACTTAAGGTTAAACCTCAAAATTTGTTTTGATATTTTGTCTCAAAATTCTTAAATTCCGCCCGCATATTATTTTTTCAAACAGGTTCTAAACACTTCCGGAATCAAAATAATTTTTATTTATGCGCCTGCATACTCCCACCAAAATCATCTTTATAATTTTAGGCCTTATGGTTATAGCGGCTCTGGTTTTTATTACGGTTGAATACCAAAAGCTAAAACAGCAGCCGGTCCAGCCAACGGTAATTAAGTCTTCGCTTCGGCAGCCTGTTGGCACCTGCTCGCCGGATTTGGCCAAGTGCCAGGATAGTCCCGAGCTGTGCATGCAGGAAAATAAAAACCAGGTTTGCGACTAAGTATGACTTCCGCGTTTTAGCCATAAGTATTAAATAAAAGCTTAAAATCTAAAGGCTTGTCCGATTGCTTCGTTATTTTCTTCCGGTCTTTGCCGTCGTAGCCTGACTACGCCTCCAAAGATCCTCAAAAAATACCTCGTACTCGATCAAGCGCGGAATAGTATCCACAAGGGCGCCCCTTTGCTGCAAAGGGGCGCCCTTGCGCAGTTTGGCCCGCGATTTTTGTTTTCTCCTTAAAAATGGTATAATAAATAAAATAAATCTGGAAACTTTGAAACAAAAATGACTAAATTTTTAAGCTATTTTTTTAAACCAAAGTCCGGCAAAAGTCATTCAGGATTTACCCTTATGGAACTCCTGGTCACTCTGTTTATTTTTGCCCTTTTGGCCACGGCTATGCTGGCCAGTTTTGCCGTCCTTGGGCAATCGGTGAAAAAGGCCCGGGAAAAAATTATCCTTTCCAGCCTAGCCACCAATTATCTGGAAATTGCGCGCAACATGCCCTACAGCCAGGTTGGCACTTTGGAGGGCAATCCAAGCGGCCAATTGCCGGATTTGCCCAATGCCGTCAGCCAGACCATAGGGCCTTATACCTACGATATTTATTACAAAGTCAGCTATGTGCACGACGCTGCTGATACGGCCACGGGTACGCCGGATTACAAACAGGTAAAAATGAGTATTTTAAATACTTCTTCCGGGCAAGTGACTGATTTTTTAACCACAGTCTCTCCCAAGGGACTTATTACCAACCCGAATACAGGCGCCCTGCAGGTTAACGTGATTAATTCCCAGGGCCAGTATCTGCAGGGAGCTTCGGTGACAATTACCTATCCCACCACCAGCCCGTATACCTACGATTTGCCCGATACCAGCAACGGCAGCGGTCAGGTTACGGAAGTCGGCCTGCCGGCCGCTGTCAATGATTACCGTATTGTGGCCACGGAGCCTGGTTATTCTACCGACCAGACCTACCCGATAACCCCGCAAAATCCCAATCCCATCCATCCCGACGCGACCGTAGCCACCGGCACCATAACCCAGCTGACGCTTTCCATCGACCGGTTGGCTAACTTGAATATTAAAACTCTGGATTCCACCTGCAATGCCTTAAGCGGAGTAAATGTTAATGTCACGGGTTCAAAACTTATCGGCGCGGCCACTACTACGCCTCCGGGCAGCGGGTTGTATAAGTACAGCCAAAATTTTTCTTCGTCCGGCGGCGTTATTAATTTAAACAACATTGAGTGGGATACTTACACTCCGGTTTTGCTGACCGGCCAGCCGTGGGTGGTGTTCGGCACTTCGCCTGTCCAGCAAGTTTCGGTTTTGCCCGCTACTGCCCAGACCTTTACAATAATCTTGGGCACCAGTCCCACGCCGAACAATTTATTGGTCATAGTTAAGGATGCTTCCAGCGGCACAGCTTTGGAAAACGCTTCGGTAACGCTTTCGCGGGGATTGGCTCCTTTGGAAACGCTTTTTACAGGCGGCAGCGTTTGGACCCAGAATGACTGGAGTGGCGGCAGCGGCGCTTCTTCGTTCGGCACCACCACCCCCAACCAGTATTTCCAGGACAACGGTAATGTTAACGTTACCAATCCCGGCAGCGTGGTTTTAAACCAGGTCGGCGGCAGTTATGTAACGGCCACCGGCACTTTGGAATCTTCCACTTTTGATACCGGAACCGGCCAGACTGATTATACAATTTTGACCTGGCTGCCTTCTTCACAAAGCGCTTCCACCAGCCTGGCCTTTCAGGTGGCGGCCAATAACGACAATGCTACCTGGAATTACGTCGGCCCCGACGGTACCGCCAATACTTATTTTACTACCCCTGGGCAGGACATAGGTCCAAGCTTAAACAGCAACCGTTATTTTCGCTATAAGGTTTTTTTGTCAAGCCAAGACCCGGCTAAAACGCCGGTGTTAACTTCGGTGGCGGCCAATTTTGTTACCGGCTGCTTCACCCCGGGCCAGGTAATTTTTACCGGCTTAACCGCCGGCAATAATTACAGCGTTACCGTTTCCATGGCCGGTTATCAAACCCAGAGCAATATTCCGCTCAGCATTAGCGCCGACCAGCCGCCGCTGACGGTGTTAATGAGCCCATAAATAAGAATTATGAATATAGAATACAGAATTAAGAATCAAAAACAGTCGGGATTTACTTTGGTGGAAATCATGGTGGTGATTTTAGGTTTCAGCCTTATTGCCTGGGGCATGATAGGCTTGGTCGCCCGTGTCTTTTTTTACGGCAACCGGCAGGCCGGCCTTTTAAGCGACAGCGACCAGGCCAGAGCGCTGGCTTTTAACATAACCAGCCAGCTCCGCAACGCCCAAACCGGCAGCAACGGCGCTTATGTTTTGGACACCGCGGCCGCCCAGCAGATTATTTTTTACTCCACCATCAATAACAATCCGGCTGTGGAAAGAATCAGGTACTTTACTCAGAATAATCAGCTGTGGGAAGGCCTGACCAGCTATAACGGCAGCACTTACAACACTTCCACGGAAACAACTTACGTGGTGCAAAAAGACCTGGCCAACGGTTTAAGTCCGGTATTTTATTATTATGATGGCGCTTATACCGGCTCCACTACCCAGGCCTCACTCGTCCAGCCGGTCAACGTTACCCAGGTTAAGTTTGTTAAAGTCCTGCTCCAGATTTACAATAAAGCCGGGGTAAAGGACACCAACACTTACACGGTAACCTCCAGCGCGGCAATCAGGAATTTAAAGACAAATTTGGGTAGTTAGATTCATAGGGCATTTAAGCATAGAAGCATCTAAGCATGGGAGCACCGGTATACAATCATTTAAACAAATGGCATGGCAAAGAATGACTCATTTTTAGATTCATTAAAAAATAAAATGGATACTTATACGCATCTCGTGTATAAAATTACAAGAAAATTTCCTAAGGAAGAGTTATATGGAGCAAATTCGCAATTTAGGAGAGCGACTTTGTCCGTCATTTTGAATTTCATAGAAGGTTACGCCAGACAAAGATTGGCGGTAAAAATAAATTTTTGGGAAATTTCTTACGGTTCATTAAAGGAATCAAAGTATCTTCTTTATTTTGCTTTTAAAGAGAACTGGATAACTGAGGAAGAATATAATGAGGGATTTCAAATGTCGGAAGAAATAGGCGCAATGCTTTGGAAAGCAGTTGAGGCCATTAAAAAATCTAAAGAGGCAACCTCTTAGAATGTTTTCATACTTTGATGCTTCTACGCTAAATGTTCCGGTGCCATAATGCTTAAATGCTATTATGCTTAAATGCTTAAATGAAAAACCCCAATCCGGCTCCATCCTCATCTACATGGTGATCATGATTTTTATTTTCAGCCTGGTTATGGTGGGATTGCTCAGTTCGGCCAGCCTGGAATTGCGAGTGACCAGGAGTACCATTGCCAGCGACCAGGCTTTTCAGATTGCCGAAGCCGGGACTAATTATTATGAATGGCACCTGGCCAATTTTCCCTCTGATTTTTGGGACGGTAACGCCAGTACCACCCCCGGACCGTATGTCCATAATTACGTGGACCAGAGCACCGGCCAAACCATTGGCCGGTTCAGCCTGACTATTACTCCGCCAAGCATTGGCTCAACCATAACCGCCGTGCGGTCCACCGGTTACACCCTGGCGGATCCGCAAGCCGCGCGTACGGTTACAGTACTCTACGGCATTCCTTCCTTGGCCCAGTACGCGTTTTTGGCCAACAGCGACGACTGGATCGGCAGCACCGAGAGTGTCAGCGGTGAATATTTTACAAACGGGGGTGTCCGTTTTGACGGCACGGCTAACGCGCCTATTATGTCCGCTAAAAGCACCTACACTTGCGAAGCGGCTATTTACGGCAGTCCGCCCTGCCCTTCCACCCAAAACGGCATTTGGGGGAGCGCGGCAACCTCAACCCGGAATTTTTGGCAGTTTCCGGTACCCAATACCGACTTTTCTTCCATTACCGCCAATTTAGCCGCGCTGCAGAGCAGCGCCCAAAGCGGAGGCTTGTTTTTACCGCCTTCCAACGCCCAGGGCTATTCCCTGGTTTTCCAAAATAACGGCACGGTAAATGTTTACAAGGTGACTTCGCTGGTGGCAGGGGAGCCGGAAGGTTATGATACCAGCGGCAACGCGCATACCAACAGCCTGGATTATCAGAACCGGACCCTGCTTTACAATATACCAATTCCCGCCAACGGTATTATTTATATTGAAGACAATGTTTGGGTGGAGGGGACGGTTAAAGGGCGGGTTATGGTGGCGGCCGCCATGCTGCCTTATAACTCGTTAACCGCTCCGAACATTATGATCCCCAACAATATTGTCTACGCGGTCAAAGATGGCACCAATTCCTTGGGGCTTATCGGCCAGCAGAATATTCTGGTAACTTACGAGTCGCCCAATAATCTGGAAATTGACGCCGCGCTTATTGCCCAAAACGGCGCTGATCAGCTCTGGTACTACCCCGGCAGCCTTAAAAATTCAATTACAGTTTACGGCACCCTGGCCAGCAACACTACCTGGACCTGGAACTGGGTAAACAGCACCAACGGACCGGTGGTATCGGGATACACCAATACGTACGAGAACTACGACTCTTATTTATTGTATTCCCCGCCGCCGAGCTTTCCTTTGTCGTCTTCGGGTTATCAGCAGATTAGCTGGAGCAGTAATTAAAATGACAAATACCAAATTACAAATGATGCCGCGGTAATTTGAAGTTATCTTATTTACGTTTTATGAAATACCTTGCCGCCATAATTTTATTATCCTTTGTCATCTTCACCCCTGCCTACGCGGCGCGCCCGATTCCCGGCACGGTGCCTCATCCGCAGCCGCTGCAGCCGCCGCCGCCTTTTGTCCGGGCTAACTTTAACAATAATGTAGAGCTGCGGGAAAGCGGTTACAACGAGTCATCCGGCAATGCCGGGCAACCTGCCGGTTCTTCCGGAAGCCCGGCTACTGCCGCCCCGCCCGCGGCCGGGGAGGCCGGGGCTGCTTCGGATGACGATAACGCGTGGACTTTAATAATTTATGGGTCGCTTATCGCGGCGGCTTCGGCCTTTTTATGGATCAAAAGAAAAAAAATACTGGGTTAAAAACCGCCTGCCGGTTTTGCGGCAACAATCCGGTGCCGCACCGGCTTTACTGGTACAACGAAAGCCTGAATATCCTTCTTACGCCTTTGCGGCAAAAAGTATTGTACAATCGCTTTACCGGCTATATTAAAAAAAAAGCCTGGGACCAAAAAGTTTCCCTGGCCGCGTTGGCTGCCGCGGAGCGGTTAAAGATTATCAGCCGGCAAAATGACCGGACCAAATGCGCCGTCCGCCGGGCACAGGTTTTGTGGGAGGAGGCGGATAAGCGGGGGATTAAAATGTCCGAGCTGCTGATATTCGGAAAGCCCTTTGATACGTACGCAGCCGTCAGCCGTCGGCTGTCAGCTGCCGACTCCACGATTCTCTTTAGCGGACTGCCGCGGCCGGAGGGCTACAGCAATCCCTTGCTGGATTTGATGGACGACAAGTGGTTGTTTAAACAGATTATGATGGAGCGCGGTTTGCCGGTTCCCAAAGGGGGATCGGCAACGAATTTCAGCCAGGCCAGGAAAATTTTTAGGGAAATCCAGCAGTCAGCAGTCAGCAGTCAGCAGTCAGCCGTAATTGTTAAACCGCGGGCAGGCAGCCGCGGCCGCCATACCACGACATTTGTCCGTACGGAAAAAGATTTGGCGCAAGCTTTTAAAATTGCCAAGCAGCTGTGCCACTGGGTAATAATAGAGCGGCAAATTTTCGGTCCTGTTTACCGCGGCGCCGCGGTTAATTTTGAAACCGTGGGAGTATTGCGCGGCGATCCGCCGACAATAACGGGGGACGGGAATAATACAATAAGCCAACTGGCGGATATTAAAAACCAGGCGCTTCATCCGGGCGTAAAAAATATCGCGACCGATGAGGCCGCGGAATTATTTTTATCCAGGCAGGGCCTTGGTTTGCAATCTGTCCCAAAAGCGGGCGAAACAGTTAACCTGTCCGAAAAAATCGGCGTTAATTACGGCGGCTCGTCCGCCGAGGAGTTTGATGTTTGCCATCCGGATAATCTTAAGCTGTTTGAACAGGCTGCCCGGGCCCTGGGCGATCCGTTGGTGGGATTTGATTTTATTATTCCCGATATCGCCCAATCTTACAAAAATCAGATTTGCGGCTTTATAGAAGTCAACTCCCTGCCTTTTATTAACCTCCACCACGATCCGCTCCTGGGCCGACCGCGCGACGTGGCGGCAAAAGTTTGGCAGATGGCGGGGATGTAGCGCGACGCGATATATGAAAATAACCGTCTTTGGAATTGACCCGCCGTTGTTTCGCCCCCGCCGGTTTAGCCGGAATTGGCAATGGCGGACAGCGATGGCCGGCCTGGGGAGCTTGGGCGAGCGGGTAAAAAAATCGCCCGGACCGCGGCAGATTTTATGGACGGCAAATCCGACAAAATATTTGTTCCCAAACCGGCCAGCCGGAAATTATTTTTTAAACCACATCCTATGTTAAATTTTCAGGCCCCGGATTTTATCGGCAAACCCTCAAAAGAAATTGCGGCAGCGCTTCAGGCATCTTTTGTGCCGATAATGCTGGATAAATTGCCTTTTGCCCGCGGACAAGGCCTTTTAATACTTTACGGTTCGGCCGCGCGCGGACAGATGATAATCGGCAGCGATGCCGACCTGCTTTTATTTTTACCGGCGCAGCTTTCGCGGTCCCGCGAACAGGATGTCAGAAAGCCTCCGCCGAATTTTGGCACGCCTATTCCATTGATTTTTCATTTTCCTACCCGGAAGAAACGCTTTTTTCGGAAGCGGCCTGGAACAACGATTTTTTACTGCACGCGTTATCGGAAGCGGCCGCTTTGTATGACCCCAAAAATATTTTTCCCGGCAGGGTACAGCGCCTAAACAGCTATCCGGCGGAAGTTTTAAAAGAAAAAATTATTTTCACCGGCTGGGAGCTGATGAAAATCCTGGCCCGCCTGGCCCGCCGTTTGGCTTATAAAGATACTTTGAGCATAATACCTATGCGGGCCAAATTGGTTAAGCTGAATTTGATATTGCTGTGCTTGAGGCATAATTATTTTTTTGACTCTCATAATTTGTATCTTATGGCGAAGCAGAGAGCGGGGCTAAAGCCATACAGGGAATTAGTTGAGCAATGCGCCGCCGCTATAAGCACGGATATGTGCGACGAGCTTTTGGAAAAGCTGACCCTGTCGGTTTTTAAGGAAATAACGGACGCCGGCTTTCTGCCCGCGAATTTTTACTCCCAATGGAGGCAATGGGAACACCCGTTGCGCTACAGTATTTCCGGCGAGTGGCGGTAAAAGTAAATTTTAATCCTGTTTATATACAAAATTAAGATTTATGGTATAATTTAAATACTAAATTACAACTATGCCTAAAACAAAACCTCCTGGGAAGACTCGCAAGCACGAGCCTAAACATTCACCAGCCAATCATTATAAAAACCCCATGAATAAGGTTAAAATAAAACGCGTAAAACGAAATAAGAAAAAAATTACAACCCAGGAAAAAGTGGTCGCGGGCTTGGGCGTGGGAGCTACGCTGCTTGGGGGAGCTGGAGCAGTAGTGCCAAAAACCCAGGATACCCAGTTTGTCAGCACGCAGAGCCAGGAGCAAACAGCCCGCACATCCAAAATAAAAGATACGTTAAATAAAATTTTCGGCGGCATTTACCAAAATACCATAGGCCCGAAGCAGGCTAAAGCAGAAGAGATGCTTGCCGCTAGCGGCGACGCGGGTGCTTCTGACCAAGGCGCTTCCGGCGGCGGGGATGGCGGCGGGGATGGCGGCGGTGTAACTACTGACCCTAATACTGTCACCGTTAGCACCACTCCTACAAATGCTTGGTATGTCAGTGACGGCTCGGCAGTCACTGTTTACCTGGGCTCCGATGGTAATTATTATGCTTCATCAGATCCCAACAGTCAGATTTTGGATGTAACGACTACTGACCCTAGCACAGGAACTAGTAAAAGCAATCTGGCAAATTTTCCAAGCAATCCAAGCAATGGTGATACCTATACTGATCCTTCCGGGACTGTATGGACTTACAACGCTTCTACTGATACCTGGAACGACCCGCTTCAAACCACGACCGCCCCCACCATAACATTAAATGGTGATTCTGTGATGAACTTGACTGTCGGCCAGTATTTTACTGATCCCGACGCCACTATTTCCGATGGTAGCACTCCCTTGGTCAGCGGCGTTGTCCCTGCCGGTTCCCCCGCGGGCACTTATATCATTACCTATACAGATCCGAACGACTCTACAGTTTCGACAAGCCGGACTGTTAATGTTACTGACCCCACCCAAGATGCTTCCTACACAATCAAATTAAATACTGGCAACGATACGGTTCAACAAGGCGGTACTTGGGCGGATGCCGGCGCAAACGTCTATGATGAAAATGACAATGAAATTAGTAGTGATATCACAGGAAGCGGGAATGTTAATACTAGTCAGCCAGGCACTTACACCGTTACCTATAGTTTTACGAATGCTTCTCCAGTAACAAGGACTGTAACTGTTACCGCCCCTGCCGCCCCCACCATAACATTAAATGGTGATTCTGTGATGAACTTGACTGTCGGCCAGTATTTTACTGATCCCGACGCCACTATTTCCGATGGTAGCACTCCCTTGGTCAGCGGCGTTGTCCCTGCCGGTTCCCCCGCGGGCACTTATATCATTACCTATACAGATCCGAACGACTCTACAGTTTCGACAAGCCGGACTGTTAATGTTACTGACCCCACCCAAGATGCTTCCTACACAATCAAATTAAATACTGGCAACGATACGGTTCAACAAGGCGGTACTTGGGCGGATGCCGGCGCAAACGTCTATGATGAAAATGACAATGAAATTAGTAGTGATATCACAGGAAGCGGGAATGTTAATACTAGTCAGCCAGGCACTTACACCGTTACCTATAGTTTTACGAATGCTTCTCCAGTAACAAGGACTGTAACTGTTACCGCCCCTGCCGCCCCCACCATAACATTAAATGGTGATTCTGTGATGAACTTGACTGTCGGCCAGTATTTTACTGATCCCGACGCCACTATTTCCGATGGTAGCACTCCCTTGGTCAGCGGCGTTGTCCCTGCCGGTTCCCCCGCGGGCACTTATATCATTACCTATACAGATCCGAACGACTCTACAGTTTCGACAAGCCGGACTGTTAATGTTACTGACCCCACCCAAGATGCTTCCTACACAATCAAATTAAATACTGGCAACGATACGGTTCAACAAGGCGGTACTTGGGCGGATGCCGGCGCAAACGTCTATGATGAAAATGACAATGAAATTAGTAGTGATATCACAGGAAGCGGGAATGTTAATACTAGTCAGCCAGGCACTTACACCGTTACCTATAGTTTTACGAATGCTTCTCCAGTAACAAGGACTGTAACTGTTACCGCCCCTGCCGCCCCCACCATAACATTAAATGGTGATTCTGTGATGAACTTGACTGTCGGCCAGTATTTTACTGATCCCGACGCCACTATTTCCGATGGTAGCACTCCCTTGGTCAGCGGCGTTGTCCCTGCCGGTTCCCCCGCGGGCACTTATATCATTACCTATACAGATCCGAACGACTCTACAGTTTCGACAAGCCGGACTGTTAATGTTACTGCGGCAACTTCAACAACTTTTCCAACCAACCCGGCCAATGGCGCAACCTATACGGATTCTTCCGGGAATACATGGACTTACAACGCTTCTAGTAATTCCTGGGACGAGCCGCTTCTTTACGCAAATCTAACTCCTGCCGGAACTCTTTCCGATGGTACACCTTACTACAACGTACCGGTCGGCGGTTCCCCTTACTCGACTGCCAGCGGCCAGCCTGTTACTGTTGGAGCTAGTGGTATTGGTTCCATCACTACTGCGTATCCTACTGTTACGCTTAGTTCATCTGTCACTCAAGTTTCTGGCGGAGGTTTGTCCGCAACTATAAATGTAAATAATACACCTCAAATTCTTACCGTAACTTCCACCGGAAGAATTTTAGACTCTTCGGGTGCTGATATTACCAATCAATTTTCAGCCGCGCAAGTTGCCGCAATCCAAAGCGCGCTTACTGCCGGTAGCGTGACCGACAACACTCCATATACAGTATTTCCTTCCACTGTCAATAATACTGCCGGAGTTTTGGCTTATGTAGGAACAGATGCCAATGGTAACGCCATCAATGGTGATGTTACGGTCGTCCAGAACGCCAATGGCACTTATTCAGGCTACGTTAACGGCACTCTTAATCCCAATATTTCCCAGGCCACCTTATCGGCCATTGCCAGCATTGGACAAAGTCAGAAATTAACCGTGGGTACGGTGGGCAGCGCCACCGGGAGCGGGTCGTCCGGTACCATAGGTACCGCGCCTTCTCTCCCAGCAACACTCCCGGCAGGTGTTACTACCCAAATTACCCAAAACAGCAACGGCAGCGTGACGGTAACTGTTGTTGATGCCAATGGTAACTCGGTAGCGGGTATTCCGCCGATTACGGCTTCAAATCTAGCCAGTCTTAGTTCTCAATTACAGGCATATAATGCCGGTACCGTGACCCCGGTCTCTCAGGCGGTTTTTCAGTTGTTTGTTCAGGCCTATAATCAACTTGGAGCCGCTAATAATTCTCTTGCGTCAAGCGGCGCCCAAGCTACCCCTACAGTAGTTAACGGTACTTCGGGCAGCAATGTTAGTTTTTCCACCGACTCAGGCAATAATTCAAACCTGTCCGTAGGCAATAACTGGACTATTACTATTACGGCTCCTGCCGGCACTAAAGATGGTACTCCCGTGTTCGCCACCAGTATCCAAAATGGTGTCCAGACTACTACCCAGATGGGTACTATTGAAGGCGGCAAGTTGGTATTGGCTGGAACTGTCGGCGATCAGCAAGTAGGCAATTGGAGCGAGCAATTTACAATTGGCGCTGCCAGCGGCAGTTCGGCAGTAAGCGCGGGCACCCTGAATTTTAGCGTAACGCCGCAGTTAGGGCAGTCAGCCACCTCTCCGGCCGCTCCTTCGCTTACAGGTAGCGAAGGGGTAGTCCCCACCGGCACTCCCGTAACCGGCTCTACGGCGACCATGAGTACCTTTGGCACCTCCAGCAATACCATAGGAGTTGGAAATAACTGGGTGATTAACGTTACCGGCGCCACTCCCAACGCGCCTGTTTATGGTATCAACCAAAACGGAACCATTTACCTTGGAATAACAGATGCCAACGGTAATTTGCAGACCATGGGCCCGATTTTAACAAATAACGATGTCGGCACTTGGAGCGTCAGCATTATGGTTGGAAGTTCTCTTGCCGCAAACGCAACACCGCCCAGTAACCCAAGCATCAGTAGCCTTAAGCAGGTCGGCAATACCCTTAATTTTACAGTCAGCCCCGCAACCGTTCCTTTTACCCCGACATTTATTACCAATGCTGCCGTAGTTTATTTACCAACCGGACAGAGTCAGGCGCTTAACCCTGCCAACTATGCCACCCAGGCAACTGCCGAGTGGCTGGCTCAGCAGTTTGGCGGCACGGCTGTACTGGTCCCTATTACCACTTATACTGCGGCCAGCCCGTTCCAAGCCAATGCCGCCGGCGCCAGCCAGTGGATGATCCAGTTTCCCGACGGTACCCAAATGAATGCCGGCAACCTGGCCCAATGGTTTGTAACCTCGCCGGCAAATGTGGCTACAGGATTTGTACAGAGCGAGATAGCCGCGGCTCAATATTATCACGACAACCCTAATGCTCAACCGGGCTCGTTTGTTTCCACCACCAATTACATAGGCAAACCATCTTCTACCGCGACCACAAATCCGGTCGCCCTTAACGGATCCACAGCAGCAACCACGGGATCCGGAACCGGCGGTACTACAGGAGCGACTGTTGTGAACGGACCCACAGTGGGCAGCGCGGCCACCAGCCTGACTTTTGCCAATCTTACATCGCCTGCCAATGCCGCCACTTTGGCCGTAGGGGATAATTGGCAGCTTACCATTACCGGTGCCGCTGGTTTGAATGTTTATGGCAGCGCCTCTCAAAACGCGGGCGCGTTATCGACAACCAATTATGGAACCATACCCGCGTCGGGCAGTTTGGTTATATCCGGCCAGATGGTAACCGCTGATATTGGCGCATGGGCGGAAACCTGGTCCGTGGGTGCTTCTCAATCATCGGCCACGGCAATAGGTAATTTAAATTTTACCGTACAGGCCAGCAGAGCGGCCGCAACATCTTCGACCCTCTCTTTCATAACCGGCCAGGCCACTCCCACGGCTACGGTTGGGGTAGCCTACGTTGGGCAGTTTTCCGCTGTCGGCGGCAGCGGTACAGGCTATAAGTTTTCCGGCAGCGGAAATTTTCCGCCTGGACTTACAATAAATGCCAACGGAACAATTACCGGGACTCCAGTCACAGCCGGCACTTACAGTTTTACGGTGGTTGTTACAGACAGCGCCGGTAATACTGTAAGTTTGCCATGGAGTATGCTGGTAGCTTCAACCGTTGCAGGCTCGTCCGGAGGCTCAACAGGAGGTTCCGCGGTTGTCGGCTCCACTGCTGCCCCCACCATCAGCCTTGCCACGATTAACCAGCAGGCTGGTACGATAGTAATTACCGGCAGCGGCTTTGCCGCCAACGCTACCTCGGATATTGTCCATATGACCAACAGCGCCGGCCAGGTAATGGGGGTAAGCATTCTTTCCGCCAATAACAGCCAAATTACGGTACTGTATGGCGCCCTGTCTGCCGGACAATATACAATACAGGTGGCCAATGGCGCTAATCCCACTTTGTTTTCCAACGCTCTTTCCGTAACCGTGCCCGCCGCGTCTTCCGCTGCTCAGACATCCGGAACCACCGGAACTGCCGCCTCTCCGGTTATCACCACGACTTCCATTCCCGCCGCCACTGTGGGGACTGCTTATAGCCAGCAGTTAAATATCCTGTCCGGCACGGGCACGGGAGCCATAACATTCGCCCTGGCCACCGGCAGTACCTTGCCGGTCGGGTTGACTTTAAGCCCTTCCGGACTTATCAGCGGCACTCCAACCACGGCCGGTAGCAGTAGTTTCTCGGTTGTGGCCACGGACTCCCTGGGTAATTTTACTTCAGTCCAGTTTAGCCTGACTGTTAATCCTGCTGCCGCCTCGGGAGGGGCTTCTGCTGTTGCCCCGCCTGTATTAACCACAACATCATTACCCAATGGCACGGCTGGACAGGCTTACCCGACCACTAATTTGCAGGCTTCGTCTTCCAGCAACACTGCCCTGACATTCTCTTATACCGGAAATTTGCCCCCGGGATTAACTTTAAGCCAGAATGGCAGCTTAAGCGGCACCCCAACCACAGCCGGCAGTTATACTTTTTACGCGGGGGTTACCGATGGCAATGGCCTGGTCAGCAGTTCCGTGCCCTTGACGATTACCATTAACGCGGCCGCAAGTTCCGGTAACTCCGGCACAAGCAATACCGGCTCAACCGGCAGCACATCAACCGGCAGCGGGACGGGTACCAGTTATGGTTATAGCTACGGCACTTCCTACTATCCTTATTTCCTTACCACTTCTTTGCCCCAGGCTAATTTAGGCCAGGGTTACAACAGCAATATTTTGGTCGGAGGGGCTTCTTCCACCAGCTTTAGCCTTATCAGCGGTTCCTTGCCGCCGGGACTTTACTTTAACACTTCCACCGGCCAAATTTCCGGCACGCCTACGACAGCGGGTACCTACAATTTTATTGTCCAGGTTACCAACCAGCTGAACATAAGCAGTAGTTGCCAGTTTAGCATTCAAGTCAACGCAACGGGCGGTGTTTCCGTGCTTGGCGCGGCCGTAACCCAACCCTTTACGGGCTTGCAGATGCCGGCCAATTTCCAGGGACTGCAGATGGAATATCCGCAGCAACCATCGCCGCAGGTCCAGGGAGCTTCTATTACCTCGTCGGCTTCCACTACTTACACGGTTAAGAAAGGAGACACCCTGTCGGGAATTGCCAAAAAGCTGACGGGCAGCGTCTCCAACTGGAGAGCCATCCTGGCCGCCAACCCCCGTTGTTTAAGCATCCCCGGCAATACCAAGACGCTTAAGGTAGGGTATGAGTTGGTGATACCGCAGAATTTGTCTTAAAAAAATCAAAAGATTTTTTGGACAGAGTCAGGACAGAATTGACCTATTTCATCGTTTAATTAATTAAAAGTTTAAGCTTTATGGATAATCCTCCGGATCAAAAAAACCAAAATATCAGCGCGGATTTAAATTTGGAAGCAAAAAATAAAAATGTCGGTTTGAAAACCTGGATTTTAGCAGGCAGTTTTCTGCTTGGCGCGGTTTTAATTTCCGCCAGCTTATTTTATAATTTTAATTTGCTGTTTAAGCATCTTAATTTAGGCTTTGCTCAGCTCGCGTCAAGCCAGCAGGCTCAAAGCGCCGCCGTTCCTTCGGCCGTTACCCCTCCTTCGGCTCCCCAGGCCGCGGCTGCTGGTCCGGTTAACATTACTTTAGCCCCCAATACTCCCTATTTGGGCAATGACAAAGCCAAAGTGACGGTTGTGGAATTTGCCGATTATCAGTGCCCATTCTGCGAGGAGTTTTACAAAACCGTCTGGCCGGAACTGAAAGCCAAATATGTTGATACCGGCAAAATTAAATTTGTTTATCAGGATTTTGCTTTTTTGGGCGCCGATTCCACCACTGCCGCGGAGGCCGCTCATTGCGCCGAAGACCAGGGCAAGTTTTGGCAATATCACGATTATTTGTTCAACAACCAGCAGGAAGAAAACACTGGCTGGGCCACGGCTGTGCACCAAAAACAATTTGCGGCCACCCTTGGCTTAAATACCACCCAGTTTGACCAATGTTTGGACAGCGGCAAATACGCGGCCGAGGTCGCAAAGGAAACCGCGGCCGGTAAATCTTACGGCGTGTCGGGTACCCCCAGCGTCTTTGTTAACGGGCAAATTATAGTTGGAGCCGAACCCGTGACCACTTTTGAACAGGCAATTGACGCGGCCCTGAAGTAATATCCGACAGCTATCTGATTTATAAGAATTAGAATTTAAACTAAACCTCCTTGAGGTCTACCCTCAAGGAGGTTTAAATTTACATTTAGTGTCAAGGGTCACCCTTGACACTAAATGCCGTTCGTTCTTATTCTGCGCTGGAGTTCCTGTTCCACCAGCAGGCGGGGACTGCCGTAGGCCAGCTGGCTCAGGGTTTTTATGGTTTCGCCGTGGTCGGTTTCGGCCCGCTTTAAGGGCTGTTGACTGATGCCGGAAAAAGCCTGCGTGGCCTGGCCGTTGGACATCAGCTTAATGTAAAAATTAAATTTTCCCAAATTGGACAGGTCTTCTTTGGTAAAAGGATATAGCTGCTTTTCCAACAGTTCGGCATCTTCCACGCCCAGGGCAAAACTCAGCAGCGTGCCCGCGTTCCCCAGGACCGCGTCCTGGATATTTTGCGGCAGCTGCTGGAAGTACTGGTTGGTCAGGTGCACGCCAAGCCCGTATTTGCGCGACTCCGAAAGCATGCTGGCAAAAGTATCCGTGGTCATGTTCTGGAACTCGTCCACGTAAAGGTAAAACGGCGGATACTCGCCGGGTTTAAGGCGCGCCCGTTTCAGCACCGCCGCCTGCAGCTTGGAAATTAAAATCAAACCCAAAAATCTGGAATTAAGTTCGCCGATTTTTCCCTTGGATAAATCCACCAGCAGGATTTTTTCTTTTTTTAAAATGTCCCCAAAATTAAAGCCGCTGTGGTTTTGGCCGATGATATTGCGGCAGAGCGAATTGTTTAAAAAGTGGCCGAATTTGGAAGTAAAATAATTCAGCATTTCGCTTTTGTGGAAATCACTCGTTTTAGCCATCTGTCCGGTCCAGAATTCCATTACCTGGGGGTCTTTAACAAATTCGCGTTTGTGGCGCTCAAAGCTTTTATCGGTAAACAGCCGCGGAATTTCCAAAAGACTGCCACCGGCCGGGTCGGCCATAATAGTCAGCGCCGCGTTTCTCAGCCAATGTTCAAATTGCGGGCCGATGATGCCGGTTTTTTGCGGATCAAACAGCTTGTAAAAAATTTCAATAAGTTCGCCAACCAAAAAATCCCGCTCGCTTTCCGTGCTAGCTTCCAGGAGATTTAAGCCTACGGGATTTTCCGTATTGGATGGGTCAAACAATATCACATCTTCCAGCCGGCCTTTGGGGATGTTTTGCAGCAGCCACGATATTGCCTCGCCGTGAGGGTCTATAAAGCAGGCGCCGCGCAGGTTAATAATGTCCTGCAGCATCATATTGGCAAACAGGGTGGATTTGCCCACGCCGGTTTTGCCTATCATATACATATGCCGCAGCCGGTCATTATCCAAAAACTGTATGGGTGTGGACTTGCCGCGGAAAACATTGTGGCCCAGGGTAACGTAGTTCATAAATATATATTACGCGGATATACGGATTAGAAACGGATTTACCGATGCCTACGGATGTCGCCAGGCTCTTAGAATCAGTAGATGTCCGTAGATCCGCGTCGCGTCGCGTCGGTATATCCGTGTTAGCTTAAAAATTCCTGTTCAAAATAATGCGAATCCAGAATCAGCGAGTACCTGGACAGACGGCTTAATTTTCCCTGTTGCCAGTCCAGAATTTCTTCCAGGTTTTTTTGTTCTTTTTCCAGCTTTTCTTCCAGCATAAAATAAAGCTTGCGGGAAATATCCGGTTTGATTCCTTCCAAACATTGCTTCCTTTGGACCGCCAGGCTTTGAATCCGCTGTTTGCTTAAATTATCCGTACCGCCGCCGTTTCGCGGCGGAGTTATTGGCGGAAATTCTTTGGGATGGAGTGTTTCGTTGCTCATAAATATATATACGCGGATATACGGATTAGAAACGGATTTACCGATGCCTACGGATGTCGCCAGGCTCTTAGAATCAGTAGATGTCCGTAGATCCGCGTCGCGTCGGTATATCCGTGTTAAGTGTCTATTTAAGCAGCGCCCGCGTTATCAGATTTTCACAGGCTTCTTCCACAAAGCGTTTAACCGGACGGGCGCCAAAACGGGGATCGGCCAGAGCTATGATTTTGTCCCGCAGCGCTTCCCTGGTTACGGCAAATTTAATATTGTGGGCTTTTGTCCTGGCTTCTATCTTGCCAACTTCCAGCAGGGCAATGTCGGTTAAGTCTTCCAGGGACAGAGGTTTATAAATTAAAATGCTGTCAAAGCGGTTTAAAAATTCCGGGCGGAAATGTTTCAGCAGTTCGGGCATGACGGAATTTTTCAGGAAATCTTCATCACCGGCTTCGGGGTTTTCGGCAAAGGCATCCAGAATTTTTTGCACAGCCAGGTTGGACGTGGCCATAATAATGCTCTGCGTTAAGTCCGCGGTTTCGCCGCCCCCCGATGTTACCCGGCCGTCATCCAGGATTTGCAGAAAAATATCAAAAATTTTCGGATGAGCTTTCTCAATTTCGTCCAAAAGCAGCAGGCTGTAAGGATGGTTTTTAAAATGATTGGTCAGCTGGCCGCCGGCTTCAAAACCCACGTAACCGGCCGGGCTGCCCAGCAGGCGCGCCGCGGAGTGGCTTTCGCCGAACTCCGACATATCAATTCTTAAAAAGCTGGAAGCGGAACCGTAAAGAGTTTCCGCCAAAATTTTGGCGGTTTCGGTTTTGCCCACGCCCGAGGGTCCCAGCAGCAAAAAGGAACCCAGCGGCCTGGTTTGGCCCCGCAGGCCCAGGCGGGCCCGCTGGATAACCGAAGCCATTTTTAAAAGCGCGGATTTTTGGCCGATAATTTTGCTTTGCAAAATATCCGGTAAATTTTTAAGCATGGTTTTATCGTCCTCGGCCAGGCGGCCGGTGGGAACGCCGGTTTTTTCCGAGGCGATTTTTTCCACAACCGCTCGCGTAAGCCGGTGCGATAACGCGCCCGGGAGGGATTTAATTTCCGCCAAAGATTCATCCAGTAACTGCAGCGCGCTTTTAGGCAGTTGTCCCAGGCTTGGGAAACGTTCGCAAAGCCGCAGCATCAAATCCAGGGCATCGGCATCAATGCCAACCCTCCCGCCGGTTTTTTTGGCGGCTTGGTTTAAAATTTCTCTCAGCTCTTCTGTCTTTTGCGTTTCCAGTTTCAAGACTTCAAAGTGGCTTAAGAAATGGCTCTTGTTGTCCCGCAGCCATTTCAGTTCTTCCGGCTGCGTATTCAGGATGATATTAACATCGGGCTTAAAAAATAACGGCTTTAAAAGAGTATTCCAGTTTTGTAAGGAGCCCAGGCTTTGGTAAATCATTTCCCCGAAGCTGTCTATTATCAACACGCAGTTTGAAAGCGACAGGAAAGCTTCCTGATAACCGGCCAGCGAGCTTTGCGGCAGTTGGCCGATTTTTTGCAGGCTTCCGGAATCCAGCATGGCTATTTTTTTACCCCCAAACAAGGGGTTTTCAAGCGCCTGTAATGCCCAAGCGCCAACAAGCGCGGTTTTGCCGCAGCCGGACGGAGCGCAAACTATGGCGTTGTGCTGGAGGTCGCGCGCCAGGATGCGGTTTAAGCGGGCGGTTTCCTTTTGCAGGCCCACAACTTTGGGCAGGCGCAGGTTTCGCGCTTCCAGTTTTAAGTCGTAGTAGCCGATTTTAGAAAAATCCGGGGACATAGGTGGGGGTTAGGTTTTAGCGGATAGGGGTCAGGGGCTATGCGGCCATTTTTAGGGTGATGGCTTGAGTGTCGGTTAGGTCTGTTTGATCCTGCTGTAGTTGAGCTATTGATATCAATGATTGTCTCGCCATATCGGCTTCATAATATTTAGCCGCGGCTTTTGTCTTAGGTGGTTTAATTTTAGCCGGTTTTTTTAGCTCGGATATTGCTCTGTTATGGTTAATCATTTGGAAAGCGCCGGCCGGCTCTTTGGAAGTGTCTGGATATATCTGTTGTTCGCGGTTTTTGGCTATTGCCGGTTTTTCATTTAACGCCAAAGCCGTTCGGGTTTTTGGTTCGGGGATGCTATCCTGAAGTTTGGATAGGGTGTTTAATATAGAGGAGACGGAAACTTCCCGCGCACGGGATTTTTGGCCAAAATCAGCCGACCTGTTAAAGGCGGTTTCCCGTTTTAAAACCATGGCCTTTTGGGCAAAACTGCCCGCGTTTTTATTTTCCGGTTTTGTCCGCGGTTCATGCCGCGGATTTATCGCGACTTGGCGGCTCTCCGGGTTCGCGGTAAGGGTTGCCTCTGTTGCTCCGGCTTGATTTTTTGTTTCGTCTGACGCATCGGGGAGTTCTTTGTATTCTTCAATTTCGGCCGGTAACGCTACTTTAACAAGCATTTTGTCTAAGGCCCGGATTTGCCTTCGCGTGGTCAGGATTAATGGTTCCATCCTAAGGTTGTAGGGTGTGTCGGCGGCCTCCCCGGTTCGCGCCAATTCATTTGCGGGTATTTCAGCCGGTTTGGTAACTTCCAATACGTGGGTTTCGGCAGGATCTTTAGATGATTGTTGAACCTTCTCCGTAATAATCATCGGGTTGGTGGAAATTTCTTTGATAGATTTTTGGGTCTTTACTGGTTCTTTAGCGCCATTTTCATTGTCAGGCAGGCTTAATTTTTCCAATAAACCTACGGCAACCTCCGCATCAGCAACGCCATTGGCATTGTCCAAAATCATCTCCGGTCGACTTTTTACAATTTCCGTTGGAATGATGGTTTGCTCGAAGGCCTTTTCTTCTAAATAAGGTTCGTTATCGCCCAGCTTAATGCCAGTCGGCATTTCGGGTTCCGGTTGTAACTCCGGGGCATTGTTTTTTATGGGAATTTTTACCTGAGCTTTAATTTTTGTGGAAATTGGCTTATCGGCGCTTTTGGCTGTTGTGTTGGGAATGTTTACGCCCGGTAGGTTGTCGTTATTTTTTTCGGCGTCAATATTTAATATTTCCGGAGCCGGATGTTTAAAGCTTAAGGTGGGGTTGGTTTTTTGTTCAGCATTTTCAGCCGGGCCAACGACTCTGTTTATTACCGGCTCTGTTAAAACATCTTGCGACTGAATCAGATCCCGGTGTTTGGCCGGCTGTCCTTCGTAGCCAGAGCTTGAATTTTGAACAGCCAGGCGCTCTTTTGCCGGAGCCGGATGTTTAGTCTGCTCGTTGACAGAGCGCTGCTTAATTGTAATAATCTCCAAAAAATTATTACCGTCTTCGGTCGTTAGACTCTCTGTTCGCGCTTCCATGACGGCGATTTCCAAAACCGGTTTCGCGCCGCGGCTTTGGATATCGCTTTGCTCCAAAGAGGGGACTAAAGACGGTTCGGGGTTAGTTGGAAGTAATCTGATGGCCGGGTCGCTCGCTTTTGACTTTTGTTTTAACTCAGATCTCGGTGTAATAGGAATACCTTTTTCAACAGTGATGCCAAAAGGGGCTATACCCAAAAAAGAAAAATCAATATTTTTTTCAGTTGTTTTGCCAATGTCGTCGTTTGTTGCCTCTGGTTTGACGCTTTGGGATATATTAAAAATTCCATCTTCGTACCTGTCGAGATCTTGCTCCTCGGTCTTGCTCCCGATTTGTAACAACCGTTGCCAAAACCCTCCATCCCAAACACTCATTTTTTCTTCCCGCTTTTGCCCACCCTTTTTAGAACCAAAAAAACTATTTAAATCCAAAACCGTTTCCTTCCCCCCTTGGGGAGCAGGCGACTGTTCGTCATCGTCATCCATTAAATCTTGAAGCCATTGTTCGTTCGCGAAACGTTTATTAAATTCTTCCTCGGTTCCCTCAAAATCGTGTATTTCAATTATCTCACCCCTTAGAACATAAACAGCTGCGTAGGTTTTTTGATCGTATCCCGCTTTTGCTTCTTCTTTTCCCGAGTGAATTTGTAAGGCATTCTTTTTTAATTATTGAGTAACCTTTATTTCTTAAATCACTTATAATCTGTGAGTGCTCCCGCAGCTCAAGTCTGTCTCCCGCTCTCTTTTCCTCTGTCTTGTTAGTTTCTATCCCGTCTCCTTCCTGAATCCATTCATCCTTTTCTGTTAAGCGATGGGTAAACACAGTGCCGTTATATTTTGTTCCCTCCCTCCAGTTATCCGAGCGCGACAAAAAATCCAAGGCATTTTCAGCAGAGCTAAAACCTTCCGTAGTTAATTCACCTCGATTATTTCCAGGAATGTCCATGAGGGGTTGTTAATTAAAAAACCGCCCCAGGCAGGGACGGTGAAATTACGGGTGCAATTGTCCTGCTCGGGAATAGACCTTATTCGGCGATCTGGCTTATCCGCCGAAGGGCGAATTTACAGTTGCGGCACAGCGCGGGAATTGAATCATCTTATTATGATAATTCTCACCCGACTTCCCCAAATAAGACTCTTTTTGTTAAGGAATTTCTTTGGCTTTTTAAGCTTATTCCATAAAAAATTTCTTGTCAAACGAGCCGATGATATAGCAGCATAAAACAAAAAGAAAGCAGTTTGAGTGATACTAGCTGTGGATAATTTAATTAGATAATCAGATTCCGCTGAATTTATTCAAAATCAAGCTGTGCAACAAAATAAAGTCAACTTTCTTTAAACAATTGCTGTTTCATGGTATAAGGGTTGAAAATAATAATTTTTATATTCATTGAGCGTAATAAATATAAAGTGTCATCTAATCAATTAATTATTTTATCCTAAGCTAATTATAAATTATCTGCCTTATAAGCAGTTTTGCTTTAGGAGCAAAAATTTGTTTAAAATTATCCCATTTGGGATATCCGAGATGGTTAATTTTGTTATTCGATAAGAGGTAATTTTTGCGAAGCTTCTTAAATGAAATATTTTAGAATCGCTCCGATATTAAATTTTAAAACGCTATCGCTATTCATTTTAAAAAGCTTGAAATTGCTCAATCGCGCTAACCGCGGGCTTGCTAAGCGTTTATGGGTTTTTTAGAAGCCGATATTTATGGGTCGGCAGAGTAAGTGTATTTTTGAGTAATCAGCTAGTGAATATTGATGTTTCATAAACTAAATAAAAAACCTGATTCAAAAAAAGAAAAAGTAAGCAGATTTATAATTACCCGCCAAAGCTCTTATTTTCATGGCTGGTTTTGTAGTTATTTTATTCAAAATTCCGGTTTAGTTTTTACTAAATTATGAAACACAAATTTTATAAATATCAATCATTTTTTATTTTATATTCCTTGACCCCGATTTTAGGTAAAGGCTATAATTAATACAGATATCGCTTATCCGATATTAGGAAAAATGACACAAAAATAAACGCAAAATTTAATCCGGAACGCCAAATAATATAAAATTTTCCGAAAGCATTTTCCAAAAAAAGTGGACGAAAAAACAGATAAAAATTTAGAAAACCCGAGCCAACCAAACCATACGGAAATTGGATTGGGCTTTTCGGATTCCAGGCAGACAACCGGCGCTTCGTTCCAGCCTCCTTTTCCGGCTCAAAACCAATCTGACTTTGTTTCCCTTTCCGAGGCCAGTAAGCTGACCCACTACCATCAGGACTACCTTGGTTTCCTTTGCAGAACCGGCAAGTTAAAGGGTTTCAAAATGGGCCGGAACTGGGTAACAACCAGGGCGGCTTTGGATGATTTTATAAAAAATTACAAAAATGGGATTTCCGAAGTCCTGGACGAGACGGGAAACAAAATCCCCGTGCACGTTGCCTCCGAGCAAGCGAATATTCAAAGTTTGGATCGGCCAGGGTCCGGGCAGAATAACCAGCAGGTCCAAGCACCCCAGCAGCATATTATTGGTTCGGCACCGGCATTACCGGTCCAGCAATTGCCGGAGCAAATTATGCGGCTGAGCAATTTAAAAAAAGAGGTTTTTGAAAATATTGAAAACCGTATTGATACCCTGTCACGGGGTTTGGCGGAGGCGGAACAAAAGACCAAAAAAATCGCGGACCAAGCGGAGCAAGCTTTGGTTCAGAATTCAATTCCGGCGGTCGTTCCGATTGCCATGCCGGCGGTGACCCGGGCAGCCGAACGGTTGCCGTTAATGGAAAATTTTGTTTCCAATTTTGATTTGCCTTCCGAAACCGGGACTGAGCCTCAGCGGCAGAACGGGGAATTCCTGGCCGGATTGGTTTTAGGCAAAGAAAAAATCAAACAGCTTTACGGCAGTTTTGCCAGACCGGTATCCTCAAATCTTCCGCTGATTTTAGCCACCGGAATTATCGCGCTAACCGGACTTGTGGCTTCCGTTGCGTGGTCGAGTTTAATTTCCCCCAAACAACCGGATGTCCGGGGCGGCATTACAAATATTTTATACAGCAAGTCAGGAGCGCGAAACTCCACCTCCGGTATTGCGGATAATGCCAACAGCCCTGTTGTGGTTAATGGCCAGGATGGAACGCAAATTATAAACCAGCTTTTGGGTCTGAACGAATCCCAAGTTTATTCGATTATTGATGACAGGCTGAACGCTTATCTCGCGCGGGGAAAATTCAAAGGGCAAAACGGAGCGCCGGGAGCCCAGGGGCCGCAAGGTCCCGCCGGGGCGGGTCAGTCGTTTATCGGCGGACCGGCGGCGCCGATTGCCTACGTAGGTTCGGAAAATTCAAACGGCACCATAGGTTCAATAGCCGGCTTCAGCCAGTTGTCCGGCGACTCGCTGAGCGCCAACCAGGCCGATATAATTTCTTTGAACGTGCGGGGCGGTTCTGATTTTAACGGCAACGCCTCTTTTAGCGGCAGCACGACAATTGCCGATTTAAATGTTTCAAATATTAACCCCGGTTTCACCGCCGGCAGCGTGGTTTTTCAGGGCGCCAACGGCTTAAGCCAGGATAACGGCAATTTATTTTACACAGCCTCTACCAGCCAGTTGTCCTTAGGCACTACGACTCCGGACGCGTCAAGTTTGCTGGAGCTTGATTCTTCCAGCAAGGGATTTTTGGCGCCGCGCATGACGCAGGCGCAGCGTGACGCGATTGCCAGCCCCGCCGCCGGACTTTTGATTTTTAACACGGACACCGACCAGTACAATTTTTTTAACGGTACGGCCTGGAGCCTGGTAGGCAGCGGTACGGGCGGCAGCAGCGGGGTAGCGACGGGGACGCCCGGCAGTTTCGCCTATTACCAATCCTTTGGCACGACGGTAAGCCCGGAAAACATTTTATTCCTTTCAGGTTCCAGTTTGGGGATCGGCACCACCGCGCCAAGCTCCGAGTTGTTTTTGCAGGCTACGGGTTCACCCACGAATTTGTTTACGCTTGCATCGGCCTCCGGGCAAACTTTGCTCACCGTAACGGCAGGCGGCAACCTGGGCATCGGCACTTCAACACCGGGCAGCGCTTTAAGCGTGGTGGGAGATGCTCTGCTGACCGGCGACGAAACTTTGCTCGGCCAGTTAAGCGTCGGCGCCACATCAACTTTGGCCGACGCCGCAATTGGCCGGCTTACGGTGAGCGGCTCCAGCTCGCTTGCTTCCACAACTCTTACTGTCTTAACCGCGGGCCAGATTAATGTCAGCGGACTTTCCACTCTTGCAACTACCACCATCAGCCAATTAACTTTAACCAGCGCCTTAACTCCGGCCAGCGGCGGCACCGGCACCACCACCCTGGGCAATTTGGCCCTGGGCGGCGGCCTTGCCTTTACAAGCGGCGATGGCAGCCAAATTATTATCGGTACTTCCACAGCCATTGGCTTGTCCCCAAACGTCATTGCGAATGTTGCCACCGGCACAACCGGAAATATTTTCAACATCTCAACTTCCACAAACTCCCTCAGCATTAACCTGCCGTTTGCTTCCTCCGTCAACACCGGCCAGCTGCAAAATTCCGACTGGCTGGCTTTTAACAACAAACTTTCCGGCAGCGGCGCGAACAATTATCTGGTTAAATACACCGGCTCGTCCACCACGGGCAATTCGTTATTGTTTGATAACGGAAGCGAGCTGGGGATTAATTCTTCTTCGCCGGCCGCCATTTTTACAGTGCAGGGATCTTCAACCCAATCCACGCTGCAGATTTTTGCCGTAGCGTCTTCTTCCAGCGCGCAAATTTTAAGTATTTTGGCCAATGGCAATGTCGGCATAAATTCCAGTTCGCCGGTAACCAATTTTTCGGTCGCGGGAAATATTTTTGCCAGCGGCGGCCTGGGGCTTGGCGTGCTTAACGCCACGGCCGGCAGTTTGCAAACCAGCGGCAATGTTGTGGCGGGCAGCAACGTGCGCGTCGGCGCCGTGCTTAACTGTGATAATTCCGCTTCCGCCATCCAGACCGACGGCAGCGGCCAGCTGACTTGCGGCACCATTACCAGCATCGGCGGCTCCTCGGCCGGCGGCTGGACCTGGATTTCCCCCAACATTGTCCACTTGGCCACCTCCACAGATTTGGTCGGTATTGGCGTTGTTAATCCAACAGCCAAACTTGCCGTAGGTTCCACATCTTCCACCACGCCGGTGTTAAGCTTAACCCCCGTTTCGGGCCAGACCGCTGACATTTTAGATATTTACAATACCTCCGGCGCGACTTCCAGCGTCATTACTTCGGCCGGTTACTTTGGCATTAATACCACGTCGCCGGTTTCGCAACTTTCCGTGGTAGGGGACGGGTACTTTAACGGCAACCTAACCGCTACCGGCAACCAGAATATTGGCGACAGCTTAAACGTAACAGGTTCCACCACCTTAAGCTCCCTGACAGCAGGCACAGTCTACTCCACAGGATCAGGGGGATTATACATCGGCCCTGCTTCTGATATCGGTTCCGGTACCATAGGCCAGGATGCTTACTACAATGGCGTCAATACTCTAACATCGTCTGCCGATCTTCTGAACAACGGTACGGTCGTTGGAGTCAACGCCAGTTCTTCCGCCGTTAGCTTTAACATCCAGGGAACAGGCAGTTTGAATCCGTTTAAAGTTGCTTCATCTTCCGGCTCCTCTATACTGCAAGTCTTTGCCAACCAATCTACCCAGTTGGCTGTGGATGCTACTACTACAGCGGGGGGGACATTAACTGCCAGCACTACACCGGCTGTTCTTTTAGGCAGCAACTCGCTGGTTGCCGGTTCTGCTAATGGCACATACTTAGGTATTAATTCCCCAAGCAGTTTTGGCGGGAATTTTGTTCAGTTTGAAAATAGCGGTTTAAATCGGTTTAAAGTCGATAGCTCAGGAAATATAACCGCTGTCGGTAGTTTGACTATAGGTACCATACTAACTTCTGGAACTATTGAAAACAGCGGGTCAAGCGAAAACATAAAAATTTTAGGAAGTCTTAGCAGCACCAGTGGTTACGAAGTTACCTTGGGATCGGAGAATGCCCTCCAAACTCCGGTAAGTGGCGTTAATGGTATTGCTCAAATCCAAAATACTTTTGCGCCGACTTCGGGAACAGGAACTTTTAATAGCTTAAGCATAAACCCAACCATTAACCAAACCGGAATTTCCACCGGCATCACCCGAGGAATTATACTGGCACCTACTCTTACTTCCGTCTTTGACTACCGCAACCTGGAAACCGCAGCCACCACCACCACTCTTTCCACCTCAACCAACATTTCCACAGCATACAATGTATTATTCAATCCGCTTACCTATACTTCCGCTTCTTCTTCCCTCTACACCCTAGCCAACGCCTCCACCTTAAACATTGCCGGAGCGCCAAATGGGACTACGGCTTCCACAACGATTTCATCTTCCACCGCCTTAAGCATCCAGGGCGTAGCGCTTACCAGCGTCACTAATTCCTACGGCCTCTACGTTAACGCCAACTCCGGCGCATCCAACAACTACGCCGCTGCCTTTATGGGTGGGAATGTGGGGATTGGGACAACTACCCCGTCAGCGGCTTTATCCGTCCAAGGTACGAGCGGCAATTTAATCCAAGCATTTAATGGCGGGACGAGTGAATTTAGTGTTAATAGTACTGGGCTTATACAGGGCACCTTTTTAATTTTATCGCCGACTGCCGGGGTAACAGGGCTTCAAATAAATGGCACCTCCCTTACGAGTCAGCAGATGATGAACACAAACTTTACGGCCTCCAGCGGTAACGGGCAAAGTTCAAAGGGTTTGTCAATAATCGTCGGCGATAGCACAACAGGGGGAGGCGGGTTTAGGGCTATTTATGTAAATACCTTAGGCGCTTTGTCTTCGGCTACCGGTACCAAGGCACTAATGGATTTGGAAACAAATAGCGCGTCGGTTATGGAAGTATTGGCTGGCGGTAATATTGGTCTTGGAACATCAACCCCAGCAGCCCAGCTAACCGTAGCCTCTTCTTCCACCACCCAGCCAACGGTTTTAATAATCGCCACATCTTCACAAACTTCAAACCTGTTGACCATTGCATCTTCCAGTGGCTCGTCTTACTTAAATGTATCTGCCATCGGCAATGTCAGTATCGCCACTTTAACTCCTTCTTCTTTGGTAATGAGTGATGCCAACAATAACCTGTCATCCGTACAACTGGGCACCGGCTTAAGCTTTAGCGGTAATACTTTAAATGCCGCAGGCTCCCTGTCCGGCGGTACAACAGGCTACGACGCCATCTGGACTTCCCCAAGCACTCTTACCGCAGGAGCGCTGCTGGACAACGGTACGGTTGCGGGCATTGGAGCTACTTCTTCCACTGTCTCATTCAACATTCAGGGATCGGGAATTTTAAATCCATTTAATGTAGCCTCCTCATCCGGCTCTTCCTTGCTGACTGTTTCGGCTAACGGTAATGTGGGCATTGGAACGAGCGTGCCGCAAAGCACTCTGGCGGTTGTAGGAGCAGCAGGTACGACTAACGCTTTTACCGTGGCTTCATCAACGGGCTTGCCTTTGTTCTGGGTGAATCCGAACGGTAGGGTGAATATTAGTAGCAACCTCCAAATAACCCCGTCTGGTTTTATAGTTGCTGCTGGTGGTACGCAAATCACCTTGGCTGGTAATAATACCAACAATGCCGCAATAGGTATTACCCTATCCAATAATAGCGATATTATGACCGGCACCAGCGGCACTTACGGAATAGCTGGAGTTGGTTCAACAGGTGATATTTTTGGCCCTACTTCCGGCACCGCTGTTTTGAATACCATGGTATTTCAGAATAAGATTAACCAAACCGGCAGTGCTTCCGGCATTACCCGCGGACTTTATTTGAACCAGATATTAACTTCCGTGGCTGACTACCGCTCCTTGGAAGTCGCGGCTACCACAACCACCCTTTCCACTTCTTCCGCAATTTCCACGGCTTACAATGTTCTGTTTAATCCGTTCACCTACGCCTCGGCTTCGTCTTCCATTTACACTTTAGCCAATGCTTCTACCTTAAACCTGGCCACGCCGCTGGGTTCTTCCACCGCCACCGTTACCAATGCTTCGGCTTTAATGATCCAGGGTAACGCTGTAAGCAACGTAACTAACGCCTACGGCGCCATTATTAACGCCCCAACCGGCGCCATTAACAACTACGCCGCCATATTTAATGGCGGCAATGTGGGGATTGGGACAACGACACCAGCGGCATTATTAACTGTCGGTAGTGGCACTAACACCACTGCCGCCAACGGAATCAACTTTGGCGATGACACGGCAGATTTGTACAGGAGCGGAGCGGGGATAATTCAGACAGATGCGTCTGTTTTTATACTGCATCAAATTCAACCTCCAAGTGGTGGGACATTGAGTGTTAGGGGGAATGGTTGTGGTGGTGGCTGTTATCAAGTAAATATTCTTGCAAACTCAACACAAAGCTATGCTAATGGTAGTGGAGGCATATTGGAAATTGGACGAACTAACGCTGACTTCCAGCCTTCTTCTGGTACAGGAAATTTTGCAGCAGTAACCTCGTTGGAAACCATCAATCAAACAGGTTCAGCCTCCGGTATCACCCGTGGCATTTATCTTACTCCGAGTCTAAAATCCGTTTACGATTATCGTTCCCTAGAAACTGCCTCCGGCATAAGCGAGATTATTTCCAATGCCGCCAACCCTGCCTCCCAGGTTTACAATGTATTATTTAATCCCATTACTTACGGTACGGCTTCGACTTCAACTTACACAATTGCCACTTCTTCCACCTTAACTATCAGCGGCGCTCCGATTGCTTCCACCACTGGTAATACTTTATTAACCAATTCCTATGGAGCTTTAATCCAGGGTGGAACACTAAATGCTTCTACCACTAACGGTGCGGGTCTTTATGTGAACGCTCCTACTGGCGCCACTAACAACTACGCCGCGATATTCAATGGTGGCAACGTTGGGATTGGGACTACGAGTCCGGGGAGCTTGCTAACAGTAGATAGTGAGGGTCTTGGAGCCACGCCGTCAAATGGATTGACGCTTCAAAATTTAACCGCGGCAACTGCTGGTGTTAATTCCCAAGCATCCCCAGCATTGTATTTATCAGGCACGGGATTAAAAACAAACGGCAACACTTCTCAGTCAAGCATAATCAGAATGTATAACACACCAATAGCAGGTTATTCTGGTGTAGGGGCACAATTGAATTTTGATATTTCAGCCAATAGCGGAGCATACAGCACATTTGCTAGTTTAAATAGCTCTACTGGCTGGGCAAACCTTATAACGGCAGGTACATTGAGTGCAAATGGGGCAGGGAATAACTATATGCTCGGCAATGTCGGGATTGGGACAACGACACCAATAGCGGCTTTGTCTTTTGCTTCTTCCACTCTTGCTTCCGGCGGCATAAATTTTGGTGATGCTACGGCGGATTTGTACAGAAGCGGAGCGGGGACGATTAAGACGGATGGGCAATTGAGTGTAAGTGGAGGGGCGGCAGTGATTGCGTCGGGTACTTTCCAGGCTAACTTAAATGGGACTGCTCTTTTTGGAAACATTAACAACAACTCTGGCAATAACACTACACTTTATGGAAGCGGAGCAACAAATGGTTTTCTTACGCTTAAGTCAACGAGCGGCGCAGGAACTGCTGATTATATTAAATTTGTAGTTGGTAACAACGGCGGAACAGAAGCAATGAGAATAATAACTAATGGCAACGTCGGAATTGGGACAACTGCTCCAAGCTCTCTGCTCTTTGTCCAAAGCACTTCTTCCCAAACTTCAAACCTCCTAACCGTAGCTTCTTCCAGTGGCTCGTCTTACTTAAATGTATCTGCCATCGGCAATGTCAGTATCGCCACTTTAACTCCTTCTTCTTTGGTAATGAGTGATGCCAACAGCAACCTGGAATCCGTACAACTGGGCACCGGCTTAAGCTTTAGCGGTAACACTTTAAATGCCGCAGGCTCCCTGTCCGGCGGTACAACAGGTTACGATGCCATCTGGACTTCCCCAAGCACTCTTGCCGCAGGAGCACTGCTGGACAACGGCGCGGTGGCGGGCATTGGAGCTACTTCTTCCGCCGTCTCCTTCAACATCCAGGGCACGGGAACCTTAAATCCCTTCAATGTGGCTTCGTCATCGGGAGCTAGTGAGTTAGTCGTGACCCGTGCGGGGAATGTGGGGATTGGGACTACAACCGCGGGTCAGACTTTGGCTATTCAGGGAAGCGGCGCTCAGGATATTTTGAATGTAGTTTCTTCTTCAGGAACCAGTAATTTGTATATTAACAGCGCGGGCAATATTGGTGTAGATAACCAATATCCTATTGGCCCCCTGGACGTTGGTAACGGTATTACCAATGGAGGTGATGGTCAAACTACGGAAATTGACGGTTACCTTAGCACGCCTTGGTTGGGTATGGGGGAGTGGCAAAACTTTTTGGTCAGTGCTACGAATTTTTCTGCCAGCCAATGGATAAAAGTTAATATGAATAGCGTTGCCGCGGCTACTGCTACATCTCCGTTGGATGCCCTTCTTGCCTCAAACCTTTCCGGAACTTCCGCCACAGGCAACATCAGCCAGGCTGTAGTTAGCGGCTCGACTACGCCTTGGACTTTTTCGGTCTACTTAAAATCCCAGGGCGGCGCAACCACCACAGCTTTGGAAATAGATACCAACGTCGCCTCAGGTACGCCTACGACTTTTACCATAGGTCCAAGCTGGCAGCGCTATGCCGTCACCAGCAATTTAACAGGAGTATTTACCAGCGTGGTTGCCAGAATTGTTGTTGGTACATCAGCTATAGCCGCCTGGGGGCCGCAACTGGAACAAAGCAGTTATGCCAGGCCGTATGGGGGCGGAACCCTGACGACGGCTCTTAATAGTGGATATGTATTTCCAGGTGCCGGTGTAAATCTTAGCCAGTTTGGTACATTTAGCGGAGTTAACCAAATTGACGCAAGCACTCTTATTATCAGTGCCAGCACTTCAGCTACGGCAAGCTCTACCGACGTCAGTGCTACTTTAACGCTAAGCGGCTCCGCAAATACCGGCCTTGGAGCCGGAGTCCTGGGTTCGGCTATTCGTTCCGCCGGAACTCTTGCCAGCAACTCGCCATCAACTTTAGTGGGAGTTTCTGGTACCGCGACTTTTAGCGGCGCGGCTAACACCGGCATTCCACTAGCCTACGGTGTTTATGGACAAGTTAAAAATAGCGGAGTAGGTACCACTACTCTTGCTTATAGTGTTTATGGAGACGCACCTTCCATTACCGCCGGGTCTATTACCAATGCTTATGCCGGTGGATTTAATGGCAATGTCTGGGTTGGTGGTAATCTTGGGCTCGGCACAACTTCCGCTTCATCGTTGTTAACTTTGCAGGGAACTACTTCTACTGCCTCGCTTTTGAATATCGCTTCTTCCAGTGGCAGTAGTGTGTTGTATGTTGCCAACAGCGGCAATGTCGGGATTGGGACGACTAGCCCCCAGGCAGCCTTGTATATCCAGGGCAGTAGCGACGAGCAGCAGTTGGTTGTGCGGTCTAATAGTACGCAAACGACCGTTCCTTTTCAAGTTTTCAATAATGTCGGTGGTAGTATTTTATCCGTAACCAACGGCGGCACTTTGACCGGGGGTATATTAGACTTTAATACTTCTAATCTCATCGGTAACGGAAGCGGCAGCCAGATTATTTTAACTGTAACCGGCACTACCGGCCAATCTGTACCCATTGCAGAGTGGGGCAGGACGAGTAAGGGAATTTACGATGTGGTTGACCAGAACGGTCAGTTTGGCATTGGCACCATTACGCCGCAAACTTTACTGCAAGTCCAGGCGAGCTCCTCTTACAGTTCGGATTTGTTTGACGTCTCTACTTCCACCGGCCAGTCTTACTTACACATTACCTCTGGTGGGAATGTGGGTATTGCCACTACTACCCCCAGCCAAAAGCTGGTTGTTGCCGGAAATGAGCAATTGACCGGCGCCCTGTTTGACTCAACAAATGCCTCTGGTACTCCGGGCATGCTGCTTGAAACCACGGGCAGCGGCACGCAGTGGGTAGCTACTTCAACTCTCGGCATTACCGGAGGAGCGGGGGTAACCGGCGGCACGGTTGGCTATGATGCCATGTTTACTTCTCCGACTTCCGTGTCTAAGGGTATTGTTCTCGACAATGGCACAGTCGCCGGCATTAATGCCACTTCTTCTACAGTAGCCTTTGAACTTCAGGGCAGCGGCACGCTGGATCCCTTTGACGTGGCTTCTTCTTCCGGAACATCCTTCCTGCATGTTACGCAAGCGGGGAACGTGGGGATAGGAACAACTACCCCGGCTGATTTGGTTGATATTCAGGGAACAAGTGGAAATTTATTGAATTTAATTAATGGCGGAACGAGTGAGTTTAAAGTTACCAGTGCGGGCCTCCTTTCGCTAAATGGGGAAATTGATTTTACTGCCGGAAATACCTTTAAAGCTTCCAGTGGACAACCGCTTTCTTTATACGGTGAAATAACCAATACTAATGCGGGATATAATATATTGGAGCAACCTTTAGGTCCCTCAATTTCTACCAGCGGTGAAGGAGGAGCCGTTAAAATATCATCAACTTTTTCGCCAGCATCCGGTTCCGCAACAAATAACCTCTTAGATTTATTAACTACTATAAATCAAAAGGGAAATGCCAGTGGCACCACCACCAGCCTTTATTTTAATCCAACCGTTACCCAAGCCTATCAGTATATCAACTTGCTTGCCACAAGTACTACCGTAAACCTGGACGCTTCTACTACCCCGGCCTTAAACCAGTACAATGCCCTGTTTAACCCCATAACGTATAACAGTGTTTCCACTACCGCGGTAACCACCCTAAACAGTGCCGCCACTATGGCGCTGTATAATCCGCAAGTGGCTAACCAAGTTATCATCAGTTCTTCTTCGGCTTTATCCATATTGGGTGGCACCTTGAACGCTTCCACCACAAATGCTTATGGAATTTATCTCCAGGCTTCCACTGGCGCCTCGAGTAACTATGCTGCTGCTATTATGGGCGGCAATGTGGGGATTGGAACCAGTGCGCCGACGAGTAATTTGTTGGTTCAAGGAACCGCTGGACAATCCGGCAGCCTTTTGACCATTGCTTCTTCGTCGGGCGCTACTGGCTTAACGGTGCTGGCTAATGGGGATGTGGGGATTGGAAAAAATACTGCTGTTTATCCTTTGGATGTGGCTGGGACTATAGCTGCCGGCCAAGTCATTATTACTTCCACTAACAGTGGTGGTGTTCCGTTCAATATAAGAGGCGCGGGTGGTCAAACTGCAAACCTACAAGTTTGGGCCAGTAGCGGAGGAGCTACGACTTATTCGGTAGTAAGTGCTCAAGGTTGGTTGGGTATAGGCACTACCACTCCGACCGCTCAATTATCCGTAGCCTCATCTTCCACCACCCAACCAACAGTCTTAATAATTGCCACCTCGTCGCAAACTTCAAACCTGTTGACCGTAGCTTCTTCCAGCGGTTCGCCTTACTTTAATATTTCTTCCATCGGCAACGTAAACGTTGCTACGCTGACCCCTTCAAGTTTAGTAATGTCCGATGCCAACAGCAACCTGGAATCCGTACAGCTGGGCACCGGCTTAAGCTTTAGCGGTAACACTTTAAATGCCACCGGAGGGGGACTGTCGGGTGGTACTAATGGTTATAACGCCATCTGGACTTCTCCTTCCGCTCTTGGTACCGGAGCCATTATTGACAACGGCAGCGTAGCCGGAGTCAACGCCACATCTTCCACCGTCTCCTTCAACATCCAGGGCACGGGAACCTTAAATCCCTTCAATGTGGCTTCGTCATCGGGAGCTTCTGAACTGTTTGTGGCAAGCAATGGCAATGTGGGTATCGGCACCACAACTCCCACCCAGGCCTTGTCTGTTGTTGGCAGTGTTTCCAACTTAATTGGCGGCAATGCCAATATTACCCAGGTGGCTACTACCAGCGTGGGCAATCTCCCCGCTTCCATCTATGTTTCCGGCCGCTATGTTTACGTGGCGAATTCCGGCTCCAACACCATTTCCGTAGTTGACATCTCCAATCCTTCAGCTCCCATCCAGGTGGCCACCGCTAATGTGGGAACCAATCCTTATTCCGTCTACGTCTCCGGCCGCTACGCCTATGTGGCAAATCGTACTTCCAACACCATCTCCGTAGTTGACATCTCAAACCCCACAGCTCCGGTTCAGGTGGCCACCACTACCGTGGGAACCAATCCCTTTTCCATCTACGTCTCCGGCCGCTACGCCTATGTGGCAAATATTAACTCCTCCAACATCTCCGTAGTTGACATCTCAAACCCCACAGCTCCGGTTCAGGTGGCCACCACCAGTGTGGGAACCAATCCCGTTTCCGTCTACGTCTCCGGCCGCTACGCCTATGTGGCAAATATTAACTCCTCCAACATCTCCGTAGTTGATATCTCCAACCCCAAAGCTCCAACCCAGGTGGCCACCACCAGTGTGGGAACCAATCCCATTTCCATCTACGTCTCCGGCCGCTACGCCTATGTGGCCAACTATAGTTCTAACAACATCTCGGTAGTCGACATCTCAAACCCTCTAGCTCCCATCCAGATCGCCACCACCACCGTGGGCACCAGTCCAAATTCCATCTACGTCTCCGGCCGCTACGCCTATGTGGCCAACTATAGTTCTAACAACATCTCGGTAGTCGACATCTCAAACCCTCTAGCTCCGGTCCAGGTAGCCACCACCAGCGTGGGAACCAATCCCATTTCCATCTACGTCTCCGGCCGCTACGCCTATGTGGCAAATCTTAACTCCAACACCATCTCCGTCGTTGACATCTCCGGCACGGAAACCACCTCCCTGGTAGCCGGCAGCGCCGACATAGGCAACCTGCAGGTCAGGAATGACGCTCTGATAGCCGGCCAGCTCGCAGATCCAGGGTGGCTTGAACGTGGGAGCGGGCGGCATCTTAAGCTCCGGCGCCTTAGCCATCTCCGCCACCTCCACTCCCTCTTACTTTGGCGACTCTTTGGGCATCGGCAGCACCACCCCTTCTACCACCCTGGCCATCCAGGGCACAGCCGGATCCAGCGACCTGCTCAACATAGCTTCCTCCAGCGGTATATCCGTATTAAGGGTGACGGCCACCCAGCGAGTGGGCATTGGCTCCACCACTCCCGGCTCCACGTTAACGGTGGAAGGCACTTCCACTTATCCCACCATTCCGGTCTTTACCGTAGCTTCCTCATCCGGCAGCCAGCTGCTGACTGTTTTAGCCAACGGCAACGTCGGCATCGGCAGCTCCACCCCCAGCCAAGCCTTAACCGTAACCGGCAGCATTTCCAACATCATTGCCAATAGCTCCCAGGTTACCCAGGTGGCTACTACCAGCGTGGGGAGCAATCCCGAGTCCGTCTACGTCTCCGGCCGCTACGCCTACACGGCAAACTATAGCTCCGGTACCATCTCGGTAGTCGACATCTCCAATACCTCAGCTCCGGTCCAGGTAGCCACGACCAGCGTGGGAGCCGGGCCCGTTTCCGTCTACGTCTCCGGCCGCTATGCCTATGTGGCAAATAATATCTCCAATAATATCTCCGTAGTTGATATCTCAAACCCTTCGAGCCCTACTCAAGTTGCCGCCGCCAATGTGGGAAATAATCCTCAAAGCATTACGTCTCCGGCCGCTATGCCTATGTGGCAAATCTTAACTCCTCCAACATCTCCGTAGTTGATATCTCCAACCCCACAGCTCCAACCCAGGTGGCTACCGCCAGCGTGGGATTCCAGCCCAATTCCATCTACGTCTCCGGCCGTTACGCCTATGTGGCAAACCAAGGCTCCGCCAACATCTCCGTCGTTGACATCTCCAATCCCGGCGCTCCCAAGCAAATCGCTACCACCACCGTGGGAAGCTTGCCCAATTCCATCTACGTCTCCGGCCGCTACGCCTATGTGGCAAATCTTAACTCCAACACCATCTCCGTCGTTGACATCTCCAACCCCACAGCTCCGGTGCAGGTGGCCACAACTACCGTGGGCACCAGTCCCTATTCCATCTACGTCTCCGGCCGCTACGCCTATGTGGCAAATAAAAACTCCAACACCATCTCCGTCGTTGACATCTCCAACCCCACAGCTCCAACCCAGGTGGCTACCGCCAGCGTGGGCACCAGTCCCTATTCCATCTACGTCTCCGGCCGCTACGCCTATGTGGCCAATTATGGCTCCAACTCCATCTCCGTCGTCAACATCTCCGGCACGGAAACCACCTCCCTGGTAGCCGGCAGCGCCGACATAGGCAACTTGCAGGTCAGGAATGACGCTCTGATAGCCGGCCAGCTGCAGATCCAGGGCGGCCTGAACGTGGGAGCGGGCGGCATTTAAGCTCCGGCGCCTTAGCCATCTCCGCCACCTCCACTCCCTCTTACTTTGGCGACTCTTTGGGCATTGGCAGCACCACCCCTTCTACCACCCTGGCCATCCAGGGCAGCGGGGGAGTTAATCCCTTTACCATAGCTTCCTCCACCGGCAGCCAGCTGCTGACCGTGCTCGCAGAACGGCAACGTCGGCATCGGCACATCCACCCCGGCCCAGCTGCTGACGGTTGCCGGCAGCGAACAGTTAACCGGCGCCCTGTTTGACGGCACCAATGCTTCGGGCACCCTGGGACAAATCCTGGAAACCACCGGCAACTCCACCCAGTGGATAGCCACTTCCACCCTGGGCTTTGCTTCGGCCTCAAGCCTGTCCGGTACCACCGGCTACGACGCCATCTGGACTTCACCGAACACCTTGACTGCCGGAGCGCTGCTGGACAATGGTACGGTTGCCGGTGTCGGAGCCACATCTTCCACCGTCTCCTTTAACATCCAGGGCACGGGAACCTTAAATCCTTTCAATGTGGCTTCGTCATCGGGAGCTTCCCTGCTGACTGTTGCCGCCAATGGTTCCACCACAATATCTTCCTTAACCCAGAACCTGCCGGTGTTTAGCACGGCATCCGGTAATCTTTACAACAGCGCCATTACCCTAAATGGCTCCCAGGTTACCGGTAGCTTAGGAGTAAGCAACGGCGGTACCGGAACCTCCACTGCTCCCACCATTACCGGACAGCTGCTGGCCGCGGATGGCACAGGAAACAACTATGCTCCCACCAATCTGGTCGCGGGAACCAACATCACTATTACCACCTCTACACCGGGGCAGATAACTATTACTGCTGCCGGCAGCAGCCTTACAGGGTCGGGGACTAATGGGTACAATGCCATCTGGACAGGGTCAAGCGCTTTGGCAGCCAGCGGGGATATTGAGGATAACGGAACTGTATCGGGAGTAAACGCTACCAGCTCAACGGTAAACTTTAACATTCAGGGGACGGGAATGAATACTCCTGTTAATGTTTCATCTTCATCAGGCCAATCTATCTTGGAAGTCCTGCCAACCAATGGCGTCCTGCTTTCCCAAAACGCTTCCAGCACTAATTCTTCAACGTCTGTTGCCTCAACTGTCCCTGTTCTGCGAGCTTGGCCCCACTTCATTATCCTCACCTTCTGCCAACGGAACTTATCTGGCAATCAACTCTCCGTCAAATTTCAGCGGCAACCTGATTAACTTGCAAAAAAACGGCACTAATGAATTTACGCTAACTAACGGGGGAGCCATAACTAACAATGGCGCTATTACTGCCGCTGGAAACATCCAATCCACTTCCGGTTTTCTTTACCTTGGCTCGGTAGGAGATACTTATATTGACGCCGGAAGCAGTGGTCAGATGAATTTTGACGTGGACGAATACAATACCGGAGCGGCCTATTATGGATATGTTTTTGGCACAACCAACTACGAACAAGCCACGACCGGCACGGGCGGGCAGATAAATACCGGCGGCTTGTTCGCCGGAGTAGGCTCCGCCGTATGGAATGAAGAAAACTTGCATCCGATTGTCATCCAAACCGCCGCCGCTTCCGGCATTACCCGCGGCCTGTTAGTCAGTCCGACTTTAACTTCCGCCGTGGATTACCGCAGTATAGAAACCCAATCCGGCTTAATTGACAACTTAGCTACCGGCACTCCCGTTAATACTGTCTACAACGTCCTGTTTAATCCCATAACTTACCAGACTGCTTCCACTGTTGTTGACACTATAGCAACTTCTTCCAGTCTTGATGTCAACGGATTACCTTTAGTTGGAAAGAATGTCAAACTCACCAACTCTTATGGTTTATTGGTAGATACTGATGCCGTTAACGCTTCAACCACCAACGCTTACGGATTGGAAGTTAATTCTCCCAGCGGAGCGGCCAATAATTACGCGGCTGTGTTTAACGGAGGCAATGTCGGCATCGGTACAACTACGCCCGGCTCTTTATTGACACTTCAGGGGTCAGCGGGCTCAGCTACAAACTTATTAAGCATTGCTTCGTCCACCGGCGCGTCTTTGTTGACTGTTACCCCGGCCGGCCGCGTCAACATTCCGACAGACGCTTCGTCCAGCAACACCACCGAGCTGCTCAGTCTCGGCTCCACGGCTTTGTCCAGCGCCTCCGCCAACGGTACTTATTTTGGCATTAATTCGCAATCCAACTTCAGCGGCAACTTCCTGACATTCGAGGACAACGGCGTCAAAGAGCTGTCTGTCGACAGCAGCGGCGACTTTATTTACGGCAGCGGCGCCAGCCAGAGTTTTGACGCCACGGCCAACACCGCCAACACAACCAACGCGGCCTTTGTGTTTAAGATGGGCGCTAGCATGTCGGCCGGTTTGCGTATTTCTTCCGGTTCCAATTTGACCAAGAATAACGGCAGCACCGTAAATATTCTGGACATCCAGCAGCCTATTGGGCCTACTTCCGGCAGCTCCCAGTTTAATACCATCAATGCCAGCCCGACAATTAACCAAACCGGCGGCGCCAGCGGTGTTGTTACCGGTATTAACTTTAACCCGACTTTGACTGCCGTTTCCGATTACCGCGCTATTAACATTCCGGCCCTGACTTACACGCTTTCCGCCGGCAGCGCCATCAACACAAACCAAATTGCCTACGGTTCGTTGTTTAACGCTTACACCCTGGCTTCTTCCAGCGCCACCACCATTGCCAACGCTTCGGTCATCAACATTACCGGCGCGGCGATTGCCGGTAACCATATGACGATTTCCAGTTCCTCGGCTTTGACCATCCAGGGCGGATCTGTTACCAACAGCGGCGCGGTAACCAACGGTTACGGTTTGTACGTAAATGCCCCAACCGGCGCCAGCAACAACTACGCCGCGGTATTTACCGGCGGCAATGTAGGCGTGGGCACTACCACTCCGGGTTCGGCCTTTGTGGTGGCGGCTAATTGTCTGACTTTCCAGAGTTCCGGCGCTTGTACCGATTACGCCGAAATTTACCCGTCGCGGGATCCCGTGGCCGCCGGCCAACTGGTTAGTTCGCTTGGCACGGCATCTTCCACCGGCAGCTTAATCGGCGAGACAGCCACGGCTTACGACAGCCATTTGCTTGGAGTGGTTTCCACCAACCCGGCCATGATTATAGAAGGCAACAGCGTGCAGTTTATGAACGGAGCCAACTATGTTGTGGATCCGCTGCATCCGGCCATCGCTTTGGCCGGACGCGTGCCGGTACAAATTGCCACTTCCACGGTCATCCACGCCGGCGACTTCCTGACATCTTCCGACATTCCAGGGCTCGCCATGAAAGCCGAAGTCAGCGGCGAGGTCATCGGCCAGGCTCTGGAGGATTACGACCCGGCCGCCAACACATCTTCCAATCCCACTATATTAGTGTTTGTTAAACCGGGCTACCAGGTTATTAACAATACTTTTGTCTTTGGGCAAAATGACGGACAGTTGTCAAGCGCCACTTCCACTACCAGCTTTATGCGGCTGGCTTCCAGCTCCACCGATACGGCTTTGCTGATAAACCAGGCCGGCAGCGGCAATGTCCTGCAGCTCCAGCAGAACGGCGCGGACCGCTTGCTTATTGCCAATGACGGCTCGTTCAGTTTATTGGCCACCTCCACCATCGCCACCTCCACTATATTAACGGTGAATAACGGCTCCACCACTCAGTTCAGCATTACGGCTGCCGGCCATATAACCGTGGGGGCTGACACCGCCGGAACCGCGGTAATTACAGCCGGAAACAACCAGACCGCGGTAACCTTTAATGTGCCTTACGAAACTATGCCGAAAATTGCGGTCACCGCGCAGGGCTTGCCGAACTTCTACTACGGCGTCGCCACTAAAACACTGACCGGCTTTACCATCCAGACCAGCCAGCCGGTTTCGGCCGACACCAGTTTTGACTGGATAGCCCTGGCCCAGCCGACTACCACGCCGTCGCAGTCCAGCTTAAATTCCCAAATTGTGGTGGTAAACCAGCCGAGCAATCAGGGGCAGATAATCAGCAATAGCCAGAACAATAATAACCAGCAGGGCGGTGGGCAGACTTTGGGTTCGGGGTCCGCTATCCCAGATACATCCGGGCAAACAGTTGCTCAGCCAGGTTCCGGGTCTTCAACCCCGCAGTCAGATCCAAATTCTACCGGCCAGGCGGCTTCCGGCTCCTCCACAGGCTCTACGGCAGGGGATAGCAGTGATGCTTCCGGCTCCTCCGGCCAAACCGGAACCCCCGTCAACACTTCCGCTTCCGATCCTTCGGCTTCTTCCGGTACAGCCAGCGCCCCGGATGCCTCTGATAATTCTTCTCCGGGTTCATCCGCTCCTGGCGCGACAGGCCAATAGGGGACAGTGTCAAGGGTGACCCTTGACACTTGGCGGTTCAGGCAAAACGATAAAATAAAACCCCCGGCTATGAAGCCGGGGGTTTAAATCGCGATGGGAGTTTATCTGGTGGCGCTGATGTTTATTCCGAGTTCGGAGTTAGGGGCGCAAACTGTTACGCGACCATTGTTGTTAAGGTCAATAAAATAACCCGCGTTGTTGGTTGTGGTTATGGAAGGGTCCACGGGTATGGCGGTCAAATAGGTTTGGTTGTTTGTCAGCGCTGACAAATCCGTGAGGCCGCTGCAGTTGCCGCCGGTTTGGCAAATTTCATTGGAAGCGGTTCCGCTGCAATCCGTATTATTTTGGATGGTTGAAGGCAAATTGCCGTTGTGGTCTATGGCATACTCGTGCGCGGCGTTGAGGATTGTGCTGACATCGGCTATTCTTCGGGTATTTCTGCCGTCAGCCAGTTGCTTGGCCGGATTAACGGCTAATATGACAATACCGGCCAACAAGGCTATAAGGGCGATAACCAGCAAAATTTCAATTAGAGTAAAACCCCGGCTTTGTTGAGTCGTAACTCCAACCCCTTGGAACTTGGAAGGTTTAGTTTCTCCCCAGCCTGTATGGCTAAAAGAAAAAATTTGCTTTTGTTTCATTTAGTTTTTTAATTAAAATTAATTTGACAATAGTATAATATAGTTTTGTCCCTTTTGTCAAAAAATTAAAAGTTCGCGGCTTTTGTTTTTTACAAAATATGTTATAATAAACGAGCTGATAAAACTCTTAAATTAAGGAAATAAAAATAAACCCGCGCTTATTATTGTATGACGGAAAAAAATAAAAAGGTCCTCATCGCGGAAGACGAACAGGCCATGGCAAGCGTTTTGGCCCATAAGTTCAATGCCGAGGGCATACGTACTTTGCATGTCATCAGCGGGGACCAGGTTATTCCCAATCTTCAGCACGAGCATTTCGATTTGGTGCTTCTGGATTTGATGATGCCTGAAATGGACGGTTTTGACGTTTTAAAAAAAATGCAGGAGTTGGGGATTGTTACGCCGGTAGTGGTACTTTCCAATCTGGGCCAAACCGAAGATATTGTGAAGGTTAAGGCTTACGGAGCCAAGCAATACATTATCAAGAGCACTGTTACGCCGGCTGAAATACTTAATTTGGTAAAAATTTATTTACAGTAGGGCAATAGAACTTCCCCGTTTAATGCCGTCAATAAGCAGGAAGCATTTCAAACCCCCGGCATAATATTATAAATTGTCAGTTATGAATTTGGACCATATAAATGTTAAGGATATTTTATTGCGCGGCAATTACGTTACTGCCGAAGATATGGCGGCGGCCGAGCAGCACGCGCTGTCGCACCACCAGACCGCCCTGGAACATTTGTTGTCCGGGGGTATTTTAACCAAAGAGCTTTTGGGTCAGGCTGTGGCGGAAAGTTTTGGCACGGTTTTCGCGGATTTGTCCAAACGCCCGCCGCAAAAGCAGGACGTGTTGAAAATTCCCAAGGACATCGCGGAACAGCAGCATGTTGTTGTTGTTTCCAATACTGAAAGCCAGATGGAAATTGCCACGGACAATCCCAAAAATCCCGCCCTCCCAGGTTTGCTTTCGGGATTTTTTCCCGGGAAAAAACTGGTTTTGGCTTACGCTTTTTCCGAAGACTTGCAGCAGGCTTTTATCCATTACCGCCAGTCGCTGGAGGCGCGTTTTGTGCAGATTATCAAAGCTCAAAAAAGGGTGGCGCCGGAAATTTTGGATCAAATCCTGGATGAAGCCATTATTTACCGCGCCTCCGATATCCACTTTGAGCCGCGCGAAGACGAGGTTTGTACCCGCTTCCGCGTGGACGGCGTGCTGGAGGAAGTTGGCAAAATTCCCAAAATTTATTATGAAAATATTTTAAACCGGATTAAAGTCCAGGCCCGGTTAAAAATTGACGAACACTTCAGCGCCCAGGACGGGTCCATGCGCTTTAGCAAAGGGGAAATTGTTATAGACATAAGAATATCCATTGTGCCCACGGTCAACGGGGAAAAAGTCGTTATGCGGCTGCTTACGGAGTACGTAAAAAATTTGAGCTTAAGCGATTTGGGCCTGTCGGCCCACGCTTACGACGAACTGCTGGAAGCATCCGAGCATCCGTTCGGCATGATTTTAGTTACCGGTCCGACCGGCAGCGGCAAGACCACCAGCCTGTACGCGCTGCTGAAAACATTTAACCACTCGGAAATAAATATCACCACCATTGAGGATCCTGTGGAGTACCGCATACCGACCATGAACCAGATACAGGTTAACACCGCCACCAACTTAAATTTTGCCGACGGCCTGCGCTCTATATTAAGGCAGGATCCCGACATTATTTTGGTCGGGGAAATCCGGGACAGGGCTACCGCCGAAGTCGCGATTAACGCCGCTTTAACGGGGCATTTGCTGTTTTCCACTTTTCACGCCAACGATGCTTCCACGGCCATTCCGCGCTTGTTGGATATGGGAGTGGAACCTTACCTGGTGGCGTCAACCCTGGAAATGATTATTGCCCAGCGCCTGGTCAGGAGGATTTGCGACAGTTGCCGTTACAGCGTCAACGTCCAGCAGTCCGAACTGGCCGCCAGGTTTCCGGCCGCGGTTAAATATTTTCCCGCGCCCATGATTACTTTTTACAGAGGCAAAGGCTGCCAGGCCTGCAACCATACGGGCTACAAAGGCCGTATCGGTATTTTTGAGTTTATTAAAGTGGATAAAGCGCTGCAGGATTTTATCGTTAAAGCTCCTTCCGCCCAGGAAATTTGGGAGCTGGCGCGCAAGCGGGGCTTCCGGACTTTGTTTGAAGACGGACTGGAAAAAGTCAAAAACGGCACAACGACACTGGAAGATTTGGTCAGGATAGCGCCGCCGGTTTAACCGGAACCTGTTTTAATGACAAGGGAACAAATTTTTGGAAACGGATTAACACAGATAATTCAAACAGATAAACACAGACAGGATGCCATGATATCCGTCTTCATCTGATTCAAATCCGTGTTTATCATCCCCATGTTTTATATAAACCGTCAGTCTTAGCCATTCCTGCCAAGCGTGGAAGCCCTAAATCAATCAGCTATGACAAAATCAATACCGGCCGCTTCCAAGCGCCAAGCTTCTTTATCGCCCGGTTTTTTTAAAACTTTCGGCATTGGCAGGGAAAAGGAATCTTTTGTTGAAAACCTGTCGCTGATGCTGAATTCGGACATGCCCGTGTCTTTAGTTCTTAAGTCCCTGAAGGAATCGGTCAGTTCAAAAAGGCTGCTGGCCATTGTGGCGGAACTGGAAAATGACATTGAAACCGGCCAGCATTTTTGGGAAGCTTTCGCCAAAACAGGTTTGTTTCCGGAATATGCCATCTCTTTGATCCGTATCGGGGAAGAGTCCGGGCGTTTGAGCGAAAACTTAAAATTTTTAAGCCAGCAGCAGGAAAAAGAAAGGATTTTAAAGGAGCGGATAAAGTCGGCCATGATTTATCCGGCTATTGTTTTAGGCTTGACCGTTATTTTGGGCACGGCCATTGCCTGGTTTATTTTGCCCCGTTTGGCCACGGTTTTTTCGCAGTTAAGAATCAAACTGCCGCTGTTGACCGTTATCCTTATCCGTTTCGGGGCTTTTTTACAGGCCCACGGCCTTGTGTTTATCCCGTGTTTTATTCTCGGTTTTTTTACGCTGTTTTATTTTTTGTTTATTTTCGGCCCCACCAAATTCATCGGCCAAAAATTCCTGTTTGTTTTGCCTGGGGTGGGGACGCTGGTCCGGGAAACGGAAATAACCCGTTTTGGCTATGTGCTAGGCAGTTTGCTTGGGGCAGGAGTGCCCGTAGTCCAGGCGCTGGATTTGCTCAGCCGCGCCGCTTCCTTTGAAAATTACAAGCGGCTGTTTGCTTTTTTGAAAAACAGCCTGGAAGAAGGCAAATCTTTTCAAAAAAGTTTTGCCGATTTTTCCGGCTTAAAAAAAATGCTTCCCGTGCCGGTCCAGCAAATTGTGGTCGCGGGGGAGCTGTCGGGCAAGCTGGAACATTCCCTGCTGACCATCGGTAAAAATTATGAGGAAAAAAGCGCTTTGACCGCGCAGAATTTGACTGTTGTCCTTGAGCCGATAATGCTTATTATAGTCTGGATAGGCGTGGCAATGGTGGCTCTGGGCGTGATTTTGCCTTTGTATGGTTTAATAGGGGGCCTCCAGGACGCCACCACGGGCAGCACCAACGCTCCGGCTGTTGTTTCAAAAAACCTTTTGCCCGCGGCCACTTCCACCCCGCAAACGGCCGCGGAGTTGAAAACCGCGACATCCAGCCCGGTCGGGCCCGTGCCCGCAATCAGGGGAGCTTTCATCCAAAAACCCGGACTGGCAATTGTAATTTCTCCGGGTATTAATTATTTGTATGTCAGGAGCCGGCCGGCATCGGGTTCGGCGGCCGTTGGACAAGTTTACCCCGGACAGGTTTTTGCCCTGACCCGGCAGCAGCAGGGCTGGTATTTTATTTCCCCGCGGGACGGGACTGTTGGATGGGTTTCAAGCCGGTACGCTTCCCTGGTTCGGTAGATGTTTGCCCGAAAGGTTTTTATGTTTTTACCGCGGTTCCTGCGGGGCCGGTTTTGTCCGCCGCGGCTGACGGGCAGGCAAGCCCGGCCCCCGCAAAACTTTTTGCGGATTGATTTGACGCACTTATGCGTGTCCAGAAAAAAATTAAAAAAATTTTTCCCGGCGGTTTTACCCTAATCGAGGTCTTGCTGGTTTTGGCTTTGCTGGTGCTGATTGCCGCCACTGTCGGGCCTGTGGCCTGGTCGCTTTCCGAGCGGAACGACCTGGATTTGTCCGCGATTATCATAGCGCAATCGTTGCGCGCCGCCCAAACTTTTGCCACGGCCGTTGACCAGGACACTCCCTGGGGAGTTGAGCTGCAAAGCCAGGATGTTGTTGTTTTTTCCGGCAGCAGTTTCGCGGGCAGGAATTCCAATTTTGACCAGGTTTTAAATTTTCCCCAGGCTGTGGCTTCCGGAGGTTTAACCGAGATTGATTTTAATAAATTTTCCGGCCAGCCCCAAACCAGCGGGTCATTTGTAATAACCGATCCTTTGGGCCAAAGCCGGACCATAAGCGTTAATGCCGCCGGGATGGTAAGTTATTGAAACGCGCCTCATCCAGGGCCAGACGCAGCCGGGAGAGATGTTCTGATATCGAGAATTCTATTTATGAACAAGCGCATTTATGGACAGGAAAAACAGGATAAGGGGTTCAGCCTGGTGGAAATTCTTTTGGCCGCCGCCCTTTTTGCCCTTACCATAAGCGTGTTCGTCGGCGCGATTATTTACGGCTTGGATACCGCGGTCATGGCCGGCCAGCAGGCGCGCGCCGTGGAACTGGCCCAGGAAGGCCTGGAAGCCGCGCGCAATATCCGGGACGGCAATTTTAACAATCTGCGGGACGGAAATTTTGGCCTGGTGGTCCAAAACGGCGTCTGGGTTTTGGCCGGCGGGCCGGATATTACCGGTATTTTTAGCCGGCAAATCACCATTGCCCCGGTGGTAAATTCCACTTCCACCCAGGATGTTACGGTTACCGTAACCTGGCCGGAAAATTTGCAGCGCGATGGTTCTGTTTCTTTGGAGAGTTGGTTAACCGATTGGAAAGGGGATTAACCCTCTCAATTACTGGATTCCGGATATTTTTTACAGCCCTAAAAAATTCCGGGATGACACATTAGAAATTTCAGGCCGTAATTAATTTTTTAAATAATTGCAAGATACCAATAAAAAAAAATCCGGCTTCACTTTAATTGAAACTTTGCTGTACTTAGCCATTGCCGGCTCCCTGCTGTTGGCCATCAGCCTGTCTTTGGCCGCGGTACTGCAGGCGCGCGTTAAGTACCAGACCGTAAGCGAAGTTGAGCAGCAGGGAGCGTTCGCGGTATCCGTGATGACGCAGGCCGTAAGAAACGCCCAAATTATTAACCAGCCGCCCGCGGGCACGGGCGGCAGCCTGTTATCTTTAAATTCTTCGGGCGGTGCCGTGATTTTTGACGGCAGCGGCGGCAGCCTGACGGAAACAGTGGGCAGCGGATCCGCGATCAGCCTGCTGTCGCCAGATATTAATGTCACGGGCCTTATTTTTAATAATCTTTCCCGGCCCGCCACTCCGGGCATTGTCCAAATCCAAATGACTTTAAATTATAACACTGACTCTACGGGCGAAGAATATAATTACAGCTCCACTTTTTATGATTCAGCGAGTTTGAGGTAGGCTTGACAGCAGATTTATTATGCTCCAAAAAAATTTTCCAAACCAGCAAGGTTACATAGTTTTGTTCAGCGTGATTTTACTCAGCGTTATCGGCGTGGCCGTAGCCGGTTCTTTAATTTTGCTGGCCTTAGCCCACAGCCAGACCAATTTTATTTTACAGCAATCCGCCCGGTCAGCCGCCCTGGCCGATGCCTGCGCCGAAAGCGCCCTCGACTCGCTGCGCCAGAATCCGGGTTACGCCGGAGGGCAGGCGGTAAATTTAAACACAGGCAGTTGTTCCATACTGCCGGTTTTGCTTAACGGCAGCGAGTACACTGTTGAAACCGAGGCCGGCGTAAACGGTGTAATCAGGAAAGTTGAAATCCAGGCTCAATGGCAAAGCGGCCCTCCCGCCGCCACGCGGGTGGATTCCTGGCGGGAGGCGGGGGATTTTAATTAAGAACCTGTTTTAAAAATACTTCGGGCCGCGATTTAAGAATTTTGGCTAAAATTCTTAAATTCCGCCCGCGAATTATTTTTCAAACAGGTTCAAAACATTTTTTCCAAATCCTCGGTCAAATTTATGTTTTTGGTTTGTATCAGCCTGACAAAGAATTTTTTTCCCAGCTCTTTGAGTTCTTTTTCTATTTCTTCATCCAAAACGTAGGGGGAAATCCAGATGCTATTCTGCCATTTCTTAAAGTTTAGGGCTTTGAGTTTCGCCCGCAGAACCACGCGGACGTATTTTTGTTTTTCCGGAATATCAAAAATTACCAGTTTCCAGACGCCGTCGCGCGTCGGATTATGGCGGCTGAGCAGTTTTTGGCCTTCGGGGGTAATGGCCAGCTTTTGGTTGCTGCCGGAAAGCAGTTCCTGCTGTTTAAGCCGGTAAAGAGTGTTGTAAAAATCTTTGTAAGACAAGTCCTTGCCGCAAATTTCAAAAAGTTTTTGGCTTTGTCCGGCGCCGGAATTTATGGAGACTTCCCGGAGTATTTGTAAAGTTTGCTGGTTGAAAATTCTGGACATAAAGGTATTGTAATAATAACAAAATTAAGCCTTTATTCCAAACCCGGTCCCGGCTGAAATATTATGGGTTACGGGATATTTGTGATATAATTTTGGCAGACGTAATTCATATAAATTTGGAAGAAACAAAAGATTTTGAATAAAAATACAGCCAACAAAATATATGATAAAAGCAGGGGAATTTTAACCTTTTTGCTCTTATTTTGCCTCCTTTGGCCGGGGTATCAGCCATCCCGGGCCGCGGCAAGTCCTGTTTCCATGGCCGTGGCGGCTTTTCCCCCCGGGGCTTTGGTTAAAACAGGTTAGATTTTTGTAAAAGTTTCGCCAAACACCCAAAGCGGGACGGTGGTTGTCGCGGATGCGCCAATATCGGCAAACGCCTGTTTTCCCGCTTTGTCAGAACCTTCCGGTTCGGCTGCCTTGGGGCCGAATATCATAAATTTAAACCAGCCGGCCGGTTGTTTTTTCCTCAAATCCCAGGTTGAGACAGCCGGGAACCATATTAATCTGGCAGTACGGCCTTTGGCCGCGCCAAGGTTTACATTGGCCGTAAAAATTGGCAGTCAGACTATCTCGCCCAACCCGGACGTTGCCCCGGCTCCGTTTTCCGCGAGTCTTCCCGTAGCGGTAGCCGGTATTTTTATCATAGCTTTGCTCACTGAAGACCGAGGCAAAAAAATATTCGTGAAATTATTGCCTCCCGAAAGTTTAAACATAAATTTCAAGCCGAATTTTAACCAATCCCGGATTTTAAGATGCTGACACCCCAAGCTCAGACAGCAGCATGACAATCTCTACTTAATTAATTAAATCAAATTCAGTTTCTTTTTTAATTTTCCGCCAAAGGCGGGGAAATTTGAAATTTGATATTGGAAATTTAAAATATTATGTCAGATGAAATTAGAGTCACCCGTCCGGCCCAGCCGTCGCAGCAGCCCGCGGCACGCCCGGAGTATCAGCCGCAAAGCGAACCCATGATGCAGCAAAAAAATTCCAGGGCTCCCTGGATAATTTTGGGAGTGGTAGTCGTGGTGTTGGTTATTTTGGGGATTTTGTTCCGAAACAACCTGTTTAACAGGCAATCAAGCGCCATGACAGCCACGGGCGACCAGCCCTCAGGCTACCAAGCGGTCTTTTTGACCAACGGCCAGGTTTACTTCGGCAAGATGTCCGATGCCAATGGCAATTACGCCGACTTAAAAGACATCTTTTACCTGCAAGTTGTCCAGCCGCCGCTGCAGGGCAGCGGTCAAGCCGCGGCCGCGGCGTCCCAAGCGCAGCCGCAAATTTCTTTGGTCAAACTTGGCAACGAACTTCATGGTCCGGTGGATGAAATGCGTATCTCCCGCGCCCAAATCCTGTTTTACGAAGACTTAAAGGCGGATGGCCAGGTTGTTAAAGCCATAGAAGCCTATAAAGCCAATCCCAGCAACCAAGCTACTTCAACTCCGGCTCAATAATCCCGAACTGAAAAGTAAAAAGGGCAACCCTTTAAAGGGTTGCCCTTTTATTTTTGTAAGCTTGAGCCTATTGTCTCAGAGGCTGTCTGAAAAGATCCATTTCTGCCGCGATTTTAGAATTTCGCGACGAAAGCGGCTTTCCGGACAGCTTTTTAAATAATGCTCTTAACCATCTTGTCAAACTGCTCGGGATGAGTAACCGCCAGTTCCGCAAGCATTTTACGGTTGATTAAAATATTTTGCTTTTTTAACACTCCGGCAAACCTGCTCCAGGTGATGCCGTTTTCTCGCAGGGCGGCATTGGCTCTTATAAGCCACAGGGCCCGAAAATCGCGCTTTTTGTTGCGGCGATCCCGGTAGGAATACTTGTCGGCGCGCAACAGGGCTTCCCGCGCCAGGGCAAAATTGGTGGAGCGGCGGTTATCAAAACCCTTGGCCCGTTTGAGTAAATTTTTTCTTCGCTTGTGGGCGGCAACGCCGCGCTTGACTCTGGTCATAAAGTTAGGGTATAGGGTATAGGGTATAGAACTAATCACTTGACGCTATACGCTAACCGCTGGAATTATTTATAAGGTATTAAACTTCTCAGCTTCTGATGGGTTTTGGCAAGGTTCAGGTCCCGGCGCTTGTTCTTGGTTGATTTGCCAGTCTCGCGGGAATTAAAATGATCCTGTCCGGTGGCGCGGGCCATTAATTTTCCGCCGCCGGTCTTCTTTATTCTTTTGGCTGTTCCCTGATGGGTTCTTACTTTGGGCATATAGACTATATAAGTAAAATTTAAAAAATAAATAAAATTAAGTAAAATTTTATGCAGCCAATTTTGTCAATTTACTCAATTAACAAATTTTATTTAATTATTTAGTTGGGGCTACCGTCGCCGACCAGGTTCCGCCCATTCTTTTCATGGGTACTTCCACGCGGTGGGGGACTTCGATAAAGTTTAAAAAGGTATCCAGATTTTTCCGGCCCAGTTCGCCGTAAGCCTGTTCGCGGCCGCGCATGCGCAGTTCGATTTTTACCAAATCCCCGTCCGTTAAAAATTCGCTGACTTTGGCGGCTTTGATTCCCATATCGTGCTCGGAAATCCTCATGGAAATCCAAATGGTACGGACTTCGGTTTTTTTAGCCTTCTTTTTTTGCTGCTGCTCCATCTTTTTTTGCTGGTACTTGTATTTGGCAAAATCAATCAGTTTGGCCACTGGCGGATTGGCCACCGGCGAGACCTCCACCAGATCCAGGCCATTTTCCAAAGCCAAGGCTAAAGCCTCCGAAGTTTTCATAATCCCGATTTGCTGGCCTTCTTCGTTGATAACCCGCAGCGTCGGAGTTTTAATTTGATGATTAAGCCGTACTTTTAACACTTAATATAAAGAGTTTATTTTATGATTAGCCCGCTTATTATAGCTTTGGCCGGGGATTTTGTCAACGATTTTACGATTACGATTATGCCTCCATGGGGTGGGCTAAAAATTACGGCAGTTTTATTCGCCGCGGGCCCGCCGTTTCCCGCCCGCGCTGAAAACATTCCCGAACAATTCCGGCGGCAATGGCCGTGATTTTTGGCTCCCGTGCCGCCCGTGCTTATTTGGAATTTGCCGCTTATTGTCAGCCATGTCCTAAGGTAAAAAACATGGCCACTGCCGCCGCGCCCATAATCACAAAACTGCCCCAGACAAAAACACCGGAAAGAATGCCGCTTTTGTATTCGCCCATAATTTTTTGGCTTCCGGCTATTTTGGCGATTATGAATATCAGGGGCACGGCCGCCACCCCGTTAAAAACCGCCGTAAAGACCAGGGCTTTTATGGGATTGATGCCGATGAAGTTTATCATCAGGCCAATAAAAGTAGCAATGGTGATTACCCCGTAAAAGCCGCGCGCCCGTTTGAATTTTAAATTCAGGCCCTCTTTCCAGTCCGCGGTTTCGGCAATGGCGTACGAGGCCGAGGCCGAAAGCACGGGTACCGCCAGCATGCCAAGTCCGATTATCCCGATGGCAAAAATAACTTTGGCCCAAAATCCGGCGTTGGGAAAAGTATGCACCAGCGGCTCCAGGGCTTTGGCCGCGTCAGCGGCCGTGGCCACATTGGTTACGCCGTTTGAGCGCAGTACTGTTGCCGCCACGACTATAATGCACCAGGTGGCTATTTGCGATGACAGCATGCCCACAAAATTATCAATCCTGAGGTTGCGCAAAAAAGATTTGGTCAGCCGGGGCCTGCCTTGTTTTATCATGTTTTTTTCCCGTTCTTCCTCAACTTCCTCGGATGCTTCCCAAAAAAACATGTAAGGGGATATGGTGGTGCCAAAGACGCCGGTAATAATAAATAAAAAAGCGAAGCTGGGCTCAATGTGGGGCACAAAGGTGGCTTTAAGCAAAAGCCTCCAAGGTTCCTTTATTAAAAATAAGGTCAGGGGATAAGACAGCAGCGCCAGCACCAGCCATTTTAAAATTTTGGCGTAGGTTTTGTAGCAAGTGAATATTTCCAAAAGTAAAATAACCGCGGCAAAAAAAAGCGTCAGGACGGCAAAATTTACCGGCAGCACAAGATGCGCGGCCGCGCCCATGGCCCCCAGGTCAGCTCCGATGTTAATGGTGTTGGCCAGCAAAACCAATGCCAGCATGCAGTAAAGGATTTTTTTGCTGTAATGTTCCTTAATGACCGCGGCAATGCCTTTGCCGGTAACCGCGCCAATCCTGGCGCAGGCTTCCTGAACCGCCGTTAAAAAAGGCAACAGCAAAAAAGCGGTCCACAATTGGCCGTAGCCAAACTGCGCCCCGGTTTGGGAATAAGTGGCTATGCCCGAAGGGTCGTCATCCGCCGCCCCGGTAATGACTCCCGGCCCTATTATGCTGACAAGTTGTTTTTGTTTCCTGCCGAATTTTCCCATTTTATAAATCCCCTCCAAGGCTGTCTTTGAGGGAAGCTTCCTATGCTTCTATCATATTCCAATTCGCGGTAAAATTCAAATGGGCTTGACGGCTATTTATGGCTCTGATATCTTATACTGGATAATAAACAAACAATCCAATGCCCGATAAATTTATCCACCACAATTTTACAGTTTCAAGCCCCAAGCCCGCGCAGGCTATGGGGTTATTTTTTTGCCCACGATATTATAATTATTATATAGAGGGCAATCCGCCATAGCCTTGGCGACGGCGGATAACCTAAGAACCTATTTTTAAAATAGATTCTAAATAAATTAACGCAAAAATTTTTACCATTAACCTCAAACCAAAAATGACAAACCACCCCTGGGACCTAAAATCACAACTACTGGAAGCCATAAAACAAAAAGGCGGTTTTGTAAACTGCCACGCGCATTTTGACAAGGCGTTTTATATTAGCAAAGAGACCTTGGATCAAAGCATGAAATTTACCATGGAAGAAAAATGGCGCTTGAGCGATGATATCAAAATTAACTCAACTCAGGAACAAATTGAAGAGCGTATTAGAACCGGCCTCAATATTTTAGTGGCCCAAGGGTGCCGGTTTACCATGACTTTTGTTGATGCTTACAGTGCCGTTGGCCATAAATCCATAAATGCCGCGCTAAAAGTCAGAAAAGAGTTCGAAGGAAAAATCAAGGTTGTGATAGCGACTCAGCCTTTGGACGGACTGCTTACTCCGCAAGCGCAAAAGCTTTATGAAGAAATTACTGCCAAAGCCGACATAGCAGGCGGTTTGCCATCTAAGGATCGTCCCCGCCAGGAAGAAAATATGGACGTGATGTTCAGCATCGCAAAAAATTTAAACAAGCCTATTCACGCGCATATAGACCAACTGAACCGTCACGACGAATTCGATACTGAAAAATTGGTCAATGCCACTATCAAACACGGCTATCAGGGCCGGGTAGTCGCTGTTCACGCGGTTTCTCCCTCTGCCCAACCCAAAGCTTATAGAACGGACCTTTACAAAAAAATGGCCGATGTGGGCATGCACGTAGCCTGCTCGCCTTCGGCCATGCTTTCTCAGGTCATGTTTGAAGACAGTGTAAGTCCAATGCATAATTCTATAGCTAATGTGCCCGAGATGCTCCAGGCCGGCATTAATGTGGGTTTGGGAGTAGATAATGTTTGTGATTTTTACCTGCCGTTCGTGGACGGTGATATGTGGATAGAGCTTCGTATGTTAATGGAAGCCTGCAGGTTTTATGATTTTGAAAAATTGGCTGACATAGCGTCAATTAACGGAAAAAAACTTTTATCAATTAAATAGTAAATAGCGTAAAGGGTATAGCGTTTAGCGTCTAGTGACTAAACCCTATACACTAGATGCTAAACGCTAACGGCTAACTTTTATGGCAAAACTTTGGCAAACCAAATCCACCAAACTTCATCCTCTCGTGGAAAAATACACAGTAGGCAATGATTATATTTTGGACATGCGCCTGCTGCCTTTTGATATCCAGGCCAGTAAAGCCCACGCGGCGGCTTTGGTAAAGGCTAAGATTTTAACCAAGGCCGAGTACGCAAAGTTAAGCAAAGCTTTAAACGAGATTTTGAAATTGCGCCAGGACGGCAAGTTTGTAATTAAACAATCCGACGAAGACTGCCATACGGCCATAGAAGGCCACTTGGTGGAAAAGCTGGGGGATTTGGGCAAAAAAATCCATACCTGCCGCTCGCGTAACGACCAGGTCTTGGTGGCCACCCGCCTGTACAGCCGCAAAAAAATAAAGCAGATTAGCGCGGAATTAATAAAACTGGAAAAAGTTTTTTTGGCTATGGCCAAACGCTACGAGTTTATCCCCATGCCCGGCTACACCCACACCCGCCGCGCCATGCCCTCCAGCGTGGGCCACTGGGCCGCGGCTTATTTTGAAGAGCTGACCAACGACCACAAACTTTTGGAAACCGCTTACTGGCTGAACGACCAAAATCCCATGGGCGCGGCGGCCGGTTTTGGCGTTAACATGCCGCTGGACCGAAATCTGACCACAAAACTTTTGGGCTTTAAACGCGTCCAGGTTAATTCGCTCTACTGCGTTAACAGCCGCGGCACCACGGAAAGCTATATCCTTTCCGTTTTAACCAAAATTATGATGACTCTGGGCAGGCTGGCCAACGAGATGATTTGGTTTACCACGCCGGAATATAATTTTTTCCATCTGCCTCCGGAATTTACCACCGGCTCTTCCATAATGCCGCAAAAGCGCAATCCCGATATTTTTGAAATTGTGCGCAGCAACGTGAATGTCATAGTGGCGCTGCAGACCCAGGTTAAGGATATTTCCAAAAATTTAATTTCGGGTTATAATCGCGATACCCAGCTGACCAAAGAGCCGCTGATAAAAGGCATGGGTATAGCGCGCCGCAGCCTGGAGGTTGTGGCTCTGGTGATGTCCGGGATAAAACCCAACAAGCCCGTGCTGATGAAGTCTTTGGCGCCGGAGTTTTTCGCGGTCCACGAAGCCAACCGCCTGGTTAAAGAGGGGATGCCGTTTAGGGACGCTTACCAGCACGTTAAGGAAAATATCCACAAGCTTAAAGTCCAAAATCCGGTCAAAGCCATTAAAGAAGTGCTGTCCTTGGGCGGCCCGGGAAATTTACAGTTAAACATGTATAAGACAGATAAGGCTTTGTAAGGGCTGGGCTTGCCCGCCCGTCGACAGAAAGCGGGCTGGCTTTAGCCAGCCCCTACAAAACTAAATTGATACGGTAACTTCTCGATATCCAAAAAATAATTTATGCGTAAAAAATACTACGGGCCGCAAACCGAAAAAGCCGTCAAGAATTTTCCTTTCCACGTTTACAAAGTCCACAAGGAGTTTATTTTCGCTTTGGTGCAAATCAAACGCGCGGCCGCCGCGGCTAATTTTGAAGCCGGCAATTTTAGCCGCGGGATAAAAAACGCCATTGTAAAAGCCTGCGATAATGTTTTGGCCGGCGGCTATAAGGACCAGTTCCCTTTGCGCGCGCTGCAGGGCGGGGCCGGGACATCCATAAACATGAATGTCAACGAGGTTATAGCCGGCAGGGCCACGGAAATTTTAAAAAAAGCCGGACAAAATATTACAGTCCATCCCAACGACCATGTTAACCGCAGCCAGTCTACGAACGATGTCAACCCTTCGGCCATAAAAGTGGCGTCATTGAAACTGACCCAGGAACTGCAGGGGACACTGGAAAATTTGGCCAAAGCGCTGGAGGACAAAGCCCGCGGTTTTAAAGATGTGGTTAAGCTGGGCCGCACTCACTTGCAGGACGCGGCTCCCACGACTTTGGGCGCGGAATTTGCTTCCTATTCCCAGATTATCCGCTGGCACCAGGAAAAAATAAACCGCGCGGTTTATTACAGCCAGATTTTGAGCCTGGGAGGCACGGCGCTGGGCAATTCCGTAAACGCCAGCCCCGTATACATTAAAATCGTTTACAGGGAATTGAATAAAATTACCGGCCAGCGTTTTTCGCCGGCGAAAAATTTAATGGCCCACACCAGCAGTCAGACCGATTTTCTGGCTATTTCCCAGGCAGTAACGGCGCTGTGCCTGGACTGTTCAAAAATGGCCAGTGATTTTAGGCTGCTGGCCAGCGGTCCGCGGGGCGGCTTGGGGGAAATCAGCTTAAAGGAACTGCAAAACGGTTCGTCCATAATGCCCGGCAAAGTAAATCCGGTTATGCCGGAAACAGTAAACCAGCTTTATTATTTAATTTCCGGCAATAATTTAACCATTGAACACGCCGCCCACGCCGCGCAGCTGGAACTGGGCGTTATGTTCCCGACCATTGCCGACCGCCTGCTGCAAACATTAAAACTGACCAGCGAGGTTTTACAGCAATTTACCAAGACCTGCGTGGTTTCCATTAAAGCCAACAAAGAACGCTGCGGGGAGTTGTTGGAACTTTCCACTGCTTACGGGGTTTTACTGACCCCAAAACTGGGCTATGAAGAAGTAAGTAAATGCGTAAAGGAAGCCGTGGCTTCGGGCCAAACGCTGAGGCAGGTGATTGTGGAAAAGCACAAGATGATTACAAATAAGGAATTTGACGCTATTGTAAACAGCTTTAAACCTTGAGAGTTATTTGTTTGGGTAGCGCCATGCGCCCACCCGGAATTTTTAGGGCTGTAAAAATATCCGGATCCAGAGCAAAGCGGCGATCTGGATCCCGGGTCTCGGATGCGCTCGCCCGGGATGGACACATGGTGTCGAGTGGCCAAGTATTTTTATTCTAAATCAGTAAAAATTTTTATTTGTTTTATTTCGCGCCAGAACATCGCCGGAAATTTATTTACTAATGATTGGTTTGCAACAAGCTCATCAAGCTTGTTTTTTTTATCCAAGCCGCAGACGTAGCCTAGGCCGATATCAATAAGTTTTAAAAAAGTCAGGGTCGTGGTTATCCGGAGATTATACTGATGTTTGCCGGCAGCGTCATAACCGGTTATCCAGCTTTCGCCATTAAATAAACCGTCAAATTCTTTTTTATCGTCAAACTGAAAAATTCCGGCGGTGTGGCCGTCGGGTCCCATGCCTAAAGTCGCCATAATCAAACCGGTAGGGTTTTCTTGTTTCCACGCCCGTAAATTTTTTTCCCACCTGGCGGCCAGCTCTTGCATGGTTTCTCCGGGACGGGGGAGAGTGCCAAAAAAATTAGAGCCCGCGTTTAAGGCATCTTTATAAAATTCCACTTTTTGCAACTGGGAAAAATTATTTACGGCTTCATCCTGGCTAAAACGTTCATCCAGCATCGAAACAGTTAAATTTTCCCCTAAAGATGACATGCCGACGTAATCCAGTAAAGCCAAGGAAGATGCTGCTGAAAGCATTAATAAAACAGGGCGTTTTTGGTTTTGAGCCAAAAGCCCGCTTAAAATTTCCCCGCCTTCGGCCGCTGCCGCCCGCGGGCCTGGGGCTTTATAAATCTCAAATTTTGTGCCCGGGATTTTATCCATACGTGGATTACTTAAATAATACTTTTATTCTAGCCTAAATTTCCGTAACTTCAAAATAAGCGCTATTTCTGCTATATTCATAAGGCTGAAACTTTTATCAAACACAGACGTTTTAAATTATAGCGGCAATAATTAAAGGTCGACTAGTCAAAGCACACAATATAAAGTTTAAAAATAATTAATAAAATAACAAAAGGAAACAATAAAAATGAACTTAAAGAAATTTTTTGCCTTAATGTTGGCCGGTTCCATGCTCGTCCCGGCTTTGGCGTTTGCGGCCGGCGGCGCCAGCATGAAATCCATGATGGAAATGCGTGATACGCGCATGGGCACAGACTCCAGCAGCACGATGATGAGCCTAAAGCACAGCGATCAAGCCGCTGTCCACAAAGTTGTAACAGGGACGATGGCTTCAGCCAGCGGTACGACCATAACCTTGACCGGCAGCAATGGCACCAGCTACAGCGTGGACGCTTCGGGCGCCAAGTTTTTGCGCAAGTACGGTTCAACTATGGCCATTACCGACATTCAAACCGGCGATACGCTTAACGTACAGGGTGCGGTTTCGGGTACCAACATTACCGCCACAAGCATTCGCGATATGTCGCAGCAGCAAAAGAATGCCAGCTTCAGCGGTTCGGTCAGCTCGGTCAACGGCGGTAGTTTTGTGTTAGCCAGCAAAAATCGCGGCGCCCAGACTGTAAATACCGATTCTTCAACTACTTTTAAGGAACTCGGACAAACATCCGTCAGCATGAGCAATATAACCACCGGTGAAAATGTGGACGTTTCCGGTGTCTGGGACAGCACCGCCAGTACGGTTGCCGCTTCCGTTGTCACTATAGTGGTAAAGACCGAAACCATAACCGGCACCTTGACATCCATTTCCGGCACGACCTTAACCGTTACTTCTTCCGGCACCAGTTCCACCACTTACACGGTGGACGCTTCCAGCGTTAAAAAGATCGCCCGCCGCTACGGCGCTTCCACCACTTTAAGCGAATTGCAGGTTGGCGATAGTTTGCAGGTTCGCGGCCTGGTTAACGGCGACAACGTTACCGCTTCCACAGTCCGCGATATGTCGCTTCAGGCGCGTTCCGGGCACCTTTGTGGGCACGGTCACCGCGGTTAACGGATCCAGTTTTACTTTGCAAAGCAAAGACCGCGGCAGCCAGACTGTAAATACCACAAGCGCGACTGTCTTTAAACAGGGCTCGCAAACTTCCAGCCTGTCCGCGGTGGCAGCGGGACAAACCGTAACTGTCAGCGGAGTTTGGGACAGGACCAACAGCAACATTACGGCGACACGCGTTACCATTAAAGTTTCTTCTATGACGGTAACCGGAGCGCTCCAGGCGATTAGCGGTACTAGTTTAACTGTCGTTAACGCCAGCAGCACCAGCTACAGCGTGGATGCCGGCAAAGCCAGGGTCAGGTTTGAACACGGCCACAGCGGCAGCCTTTCCAACTTCCAGGTCAATGACCAGGTAAAAGTTTGGGGTTCGGCTGTTTCCGGTTCAACCAACCTTACCGCAACCATAGTCCAGGATCTTTCCAGGACTTATAACTCAACTTCCACGGCGGTTTCCGTTACTAGCGGCGGTCAGTAAACATTTTTATTGATTGTGCCAAAAAACTCCGTCCCGAGCGAAGTCGAGGGACGGAGTTTTAGTTTGTCTGAAAAATAAATTTATATGGATTTAAAATTAAAATCCGAGGCGGTTTGGGGGAAGATACCGTTCGGAAATCCGTTGGTGAAATCAGATGTTCCTGTTAAGCTTAAGCGATAAAACCAAGGTTTAACCAGTTAACTAAGAAAGGAATCTAGTCATGCCAAAAAAAACGTCGCCATGTTTGTCCACATTGCAGCAGTTTAAAAACAATTAAATTTGGTAAGGATGGCAAGAGTCATCGCTACCTCTGCCATTTTTGTAAGCGCACCTTTTCCATTTACCACGGCCAGGATTCTCACAACCTTTGGATAGAGCATATTGACGGCGTGGGCTTTAGACGCTTAGGCGATGAAAACACCCTGTCAGGGCCCCAGACCTACGCGCGCGTCATCACAGAGCTGGATCAGCTGCCAAAAAACGACTTTTTGACCAAAACCCTCTGTGATTTGGCCCGCTGCCAGGGGATTTTAATCCTTGACGGCAAATACATCGCGGTTAAAGGCTTTGAGCGGAAGATTCCATTCCTGTTCGGCATTGATTACCTGACTCACGATATTTTACACGGAGAATTGTTCTTTTCTGAGGACGAAGCGGCTTTCTCCCAGTACTTTCAGAAACTAAAAGACCTGGGCTACAACCTTAAAATAGTTGTCGCCGATGACAGAGCAGGCATAAAACAGGCTCTAAACAAGGTCTTTCCCTACGCGCGGCTGCAGCTCTGCCATGTCCACTTCCTGGAAAACATCCGCGCTGTGCTTAGGGTTAAAACCGAGGAGCGCTACAGACACTTTTTTAATTCACTTAAGCTCCATGTGTTTACCGAAGGAGCGGATGAGGAAAAAATTGACGCCGGACTGGAGCATGTCTTAAGAAATCATGCCCAACACAGCCCCAAACTCCAGGATATTATCTGGGAAGTTAAGCGTAGACGCGAAGCCTTGTTTAATTACCTGAAAGTCAAAGACTGTCCCAACAACACCAACCTCATAGAACTTTTTAATTCCCACTTAAACGGCCGCCTTAAAACCATCAAGGGTTTCCAGAGTTTTAAGTCGGCAAATCGCTGGCTTAACGCCTGGATGATTCGGCGCCGCAGCAAGACTTTTACCGATTGCGACAAAAAATTTAAATATTTAAACAAACACTGCTCCCTGGAATTTACCATTAAAAAACAGGCCCTGTGGCCTGAAACTTTAAAAACTTTAGGAATTAACAAAATAAATTTTTTCGAAAAAAGCGATTACTAACAACGGATTCCCGAACGGTAACTTGGGGGAAACCGCCTCGCGCCACTTAAGCCGGCTCAAAGCGCAAAACTAACGGCCTAGGCCGGTTTGACCAAGCCTCGCAGATCTTAAGGAGCTGGTGGCTCCTTTTCAGCGTAATCATAAAGCTGATGTCTGCCATTGAAGTTGCCGCCAAAGCGCCCAGGCTTCTGTGCCGCTCCGGCAGTTCGCTGGCCAGCCAAAACAGGCCCAAGCGAACCATTATGTCAAACGCCTCAACCACGATCATTTCTTTCAGCGGCTCTTTTTCGGAGTCGGCCTGTTTTTGTTCCATGATCCTAAAGCGTTTGCAAAACCAAGCAGTAATGTAGTAAGCGGAATTTTCCGCCAACCACTCCAAAAGTATGGCCGCCAGTTTGCCAGCCTGATATTTCTCCAGCAGGCCAGCGGCAAGGCCTGCTATTATGGAAGAAGTTCCGTAGGGTAGTATGATTTCAAATAACGACCCCATCATAACTTCTTTTGTTAGTCGGACCCTAAATAAACCCCCAGGGCCCCACGCATTGGTTTCCTACCGGCATCACTGCCGGTTCTTCTTTTTGGCCCGGTTTTTGGGCCGTCATACAGCCTCCAATCTTCGATTGTCTCCCAATCGGATATTTTTATTATAACACCGCGGGTCTTTAAAATTCCATCTCACCATCGGCGGCCACCATTTTTATGTTTTCTTTTTCCACCATCCGGCCTATCATATTGGCCATAAAGGCGCTGTTAGCCATGCCGTCGTGTACCGGGAAGCAGAATTCGGGTTTAACAGCCAGGACGTAATCAATGACCTCCGACATTTTTAGCCAGGGGCCGCTTACGGGCAGCGCCAGGACTTCTATTTGTTTGTGGGGGATGGTTAAGGCGTCGCCGGGGTAAAAGAACCGGTCGCTGATTATGTAGCCGGTGTTGTCGGACTGGGGAATGGAGGAGTGCAGCAGCGCGTGCTTTTGGCCGCAACCTTCAAATTTTACTCCTTTAATTTCCGTCTGTTCTTTGTCCAAAAGCAAATCGCTTTTTATGCCTTTTTCGGTCAACAGTTTTTGTACCGCTTTTTGGGTTATTATTTTCGCCTCCGGGTTGTTTTTCAGCAAAGCCTGGATGGATGGAACATCAAAATGGTCCATATGTTCGTCGCAAATTAAAATAACGTCGACAGCTTTTAAATCTTTAACCGCTTCGGCGGTATAGCTTCCCGGATCGGTTAAAATATTCAAGCCGCCCTCATTAATAAGCAGGCACGAATGGCCTATTTTTTTAATTTTCATAGATTCTCATTTAATTATAAAGTCTGACTTCCTTAATTATAGCACTCTAGGCAAGAATTAAGCTAAGGGTTACTTTGTCGCGATATAGCTCATTAATAACTGTTACCATAATCGGCGGAATCAATTTTGGTTACCATACCACTTTTGGGTATCATACAGCTTTCGTAAGCGTCGATCAATTTCTTGTTTAAGGATTAAAACAAACGTGCTTAAGTATGGCTCCCTTGGCCTGTTTTTCTGCTTCAAGGTATTTGGCCAAATGTTCCTTAAAGACACTGTTTTTTGTTTCCATAGTCATAATGCGACTATGGTAACCCATTTATGAGCTATCCGCTAAGCTCTTGGTAACAGTTTTTATGAGCTAGAACGTGGGGTTGATGTTTATATGTTTAAATGGTAAAATAATATCCGGTACAAGGGGATGACGGATTTTGACAGGACTTTAACATCTTTTAATACGCAAGACGAGCAAGCCTGGTAGACTCGTAAATCCTTTTGGGCATCAACAAATGAAACATCATTTGCTAAGGTAAAGGTAGCTTTGGCTAACGCCTTTGCTCAACCGGTACCTGTACTCGCTTAATACTAGGTGAGTGCCCCGCCCTTACGTTCGTCCTGACGTGAGACCGGCGGGATTATTCTGGACTGCCGTTTATGGATTTGGTTTGCACCCATAAACTCAAGCTTCGTAAGCCACCCTTTATAACTATTTGCTAAGTTATTGTTATAGAGGTATCAAACTTAGCTAATCTTGTGAACAATTGGAAGATGAACAAGCTCTGGACCCGGGTTTAACTCCCGGCATCTCCACCAAATGACTTTTATCAACGATTTTTTGTTGAGAAAGCTCTAAGATAAGCGGTAATTGGGCGGTTTGAAAACCTAAAACTGGGTCGTAAGTCAAACGCTCATCAAAATACATTCCAAGCAACAAGCGTTGTCGCCTATAATTTTTACTTTCCCATTGTTTTATAGGGGCTGCAACGAAGTTTATAACTACAGCCAAGGCGGTTTGAAAATCGTTCTGGTTGTATTTTATTTTAGCCAACTTAGTCTTTAGCTTTTCAATCTCAATTAAGTTTGCCGACACAACTCTCTCATACTGGGCAATAAGGGCTTCATTGCCTGTCTTGGCTATTCTAGCCGTTAGCGTGGCATTTTTTAGCTCTAAATCGCCTATAGCACGGTTAAGGCCGCCTTTAATGGCCGCCTGTTTCTGGCTTCGGTCTTTCCATAAATCATCCACAACGGCTTTAATGAATTCCAAAGCCTCGGTTTGTGGCTGGACTTTTTTTAAAAATTTTTCAAAACTGGTTTCTAAGTCTTCCCTTAGAATAGTTTTATTTTTACGGCTACAGCCAATAGTCTTACAAAGATAATAAGCGTGCCTTTCGCCGTTCCTTGCTTTAAACCAAGCGGCGGTCATTCTTTTTTTGCAATCTTGGCAAAGAGCATAGCCTCTTACTGGAAAATCTTTGTTATAGTCTTTTCTGATTCTTGGCTTTGCTTTATTGGTTAATTTTTCTTGAACGGCCAAATAAGTATCGTGGGTGATAAATCCTTTATGCTGTCCCTTTTTTGGGGCTACCTCCCACGGCTCATATTCGCCGGTGGAATGATGGGCACCCCAGGCGCAAGTTCAGTCCTTCAAAACGCTGAACAGCCGTACACTCAAGCAATAAATGCCTGCTATCAGGAGTCGGAAACCTATGCCCTAGAAATAACGATCTATAATAATTGTATGAAGGGTAATAGTTCGCAAGAGGAGCGGGCTAGTTTTTCTGTGATGTCCAGCTCTTTATATCTGCCCAATGGCACAGTAGGGGTTCCATACAATGGAAGTATAAATTTTGACTATTCTGGCTCTCTTACTCCAACCGCTTCGTTTTCTGGCCTACCTTTTGGAATTACAGCAGGCACACCAACAGCAATAACGTCTGACAGCGGTTCAGTTTTAAATTACAGCGTTGCATTAACCGGCACTCCCACAACCGCCGGTTCAAATAATATTTCTTTAATCCTAAGTGATACCCAAGTAAGTAATAACTACAACCTAACGCTGACTATAAACCCAGCCACAACTACGCCCTCATCTACCACTACAAGCGCTATCTCTGTGCCAACACCTAGCGCAACTAATAGCCAGACTGTAGCAGGAATAGACCCAGCAGGCACAAATATTAGCTCCAACGGCACGGTCTATATGATAACCCCCAACGGCCAAAAGCGGCCGTATACTTCTGCCGGTGCTTTCTTGTCGTATGGCTTTAATAATTGGACTAATGTAGTTCCGGCCAGCTCTGCTGACCTATCCTTGCCCACAGGCAGTTTTATACCGCCCCGTGATGGTAAAATTATCTGTTCCAACAAAGGCTCGGATACCGGCACTTGCTACCTTATCACGGACGGTCAAAAAGCCGCCTTTACCAGCGTGGCGGTGTTTAAGGCTTTAGGTTTTAGCTTTTCCAATACTTTAAGCGGTGATGTGTCGTTTTTATCCTCTGCTCCAAATATCAGCTCTGCGAGTCAAGCGCACCTAGCAGGAACTTTGATAAACAAGGGTGGCACAATTTACTTAGTAGGCGATAGTGGCTTGCTGGGTGTGCCTGATATAGCGACCCTGACCTCTTGGGGCTACTCTTTAACCGATTCCGTTCCTGCCAACGCCGCTGATTATGCTATGATACAAAGCGGGGTTATGACCGCCCACACGGCCGGAGCATTAAGCCCGTTTGGCAATTAAAATCGTTTAATAATTAAACCATAAATTTATGGATGGCCACATTAGAACAACCCCGTTAAAACGGGAAGAGTTATTGCTTGCTATTTTTGTCACCCTGCTAAAAAACCAATGGGAACAGGAAGACGAACAAGCCCGGCAACTGCTGCCTTTATTCTCTGAATAAAAATTCAAGCTAACGGGCACCGGCCGCCTTGGCTGTGGCGGACACAGGCCAAAAAACTTATGTCTTCCCAGCAAATGGTATCTTCCAAAATAACCCTTGTGGCATTGTCGGCATTGCTGGCGTATTTGGGCATTGCAAAATTCAGGCAATACCAAAACCAGCGTCAAGTTGAAAAACAGGAGCAAAGCCTGGAGCTGCAGGCTAATGCTTTGCAAAGCCAAAATGACAAGCTAAGCCAGCAATTGCAGTCTGTCAACTCGGCTGATTACAAGGAGCAGGTAGCGCGGGAGCTGTTGGGTTATAAAAAACAAGGTGAAGTGGTCTATGGCTTTTCTGACGCTCCGGCGACCGAAAGCCAAGGGCAAAATAGCCCAGCCGTTACAAACAACGCTCAGAAGTGGTGGAGCTATTTTTTTGGGAATTAGGATGAATTTTGCCGTTTTTAGGCTCTAAACTATTCTGCATATGTTTTCTAAATTTTTCCAAATGCCCGATAACGGCCTCATTGTTGATAATTACAGTGGGTACACAAGCAGGATTATAACCAGGCTCTTTTTTCTTTTCCTCTAATTTAAGATTTACATACCAGTCATGAAAGGCATCCGTTTCTGTTTCGTCCTTAAAATATTTAGCATCGTCAAGGCCGGAGCTGTGAAAAATAATCGCCCCTACCCTCATAGAATCCTTCATATTCAGCCGTTTTTCCAACAGGTCAATTCTCTTGCTAATATTACTCATAGGTATCAGTTCCTTTGATTGTTATTCACTAAATTTTCTATCTCATCCATCCTTTTTTCCAGCTCTGAAATTTCAAAAGTTTTGACTAAATGGCCGGCCAAGTAGCCAATACAGTTAGCCGCTCTCAAGTCTATAGCGCCACCCCTAACCTCGTTGATTGTCAAAACTAATAAATTCGCAACATCCCTAACTTCTTTTAATTCCACTGGCGGAAGTGCTGTATGATTTTTCTTCGGGGATTTTCCGCCTTTTATTGTGGCTTGGCGTTTGGCAACTGTAGTATCAGGGTTATGACTGAAGCAATACTGGCTACCCGTCATTGCATTGGCGTTACATTTTTGGCCGCTGGGTTTTTTAAAAAGACACTTCATAAGTTTAAGTTATGGGGTATGGGCTTGTAGCTAAATACGGTTTTGTTTTGGTATTAATGGTTTTTTGCAACTTCATTATACCAATTACGAACATATGCTTAGTTTTTTGCTTATTTAAGGGGGCTTGGAGTTTCCGGATTCACGGATGTGTGTGTTGACGATACCACAGAAATGTGGTATTTTTAAATGTTCTCATGAACCCTGGCGCTTGCTCAACAAGTGCCTTGAACTTGGCGGAGGCCAAATGATTATTGCTAACACGTACTACAGCGGCGCCGTTCGAAGCATCGCCTTCGTCATGGCAAATGGCATGCTGGTAACCAATGGGGTAGTAGACGAGGGCATCTACGACTTCAGTCCAGTACAGCATGTCGAACACATAACCCCTATCTGCGGCGCTCTATGGATTAACGGCAAGGAATTTTGCCAGGGAGCTACCTACAAGACTACTGGCCAGGGAAAACTCGTCATCGAGGCCAGAGGAGGTCCTTCGTCCTACCTCTGCCTCTATCCGAACCGCAAGCCGCCGGAAGTCTTTCTGTCGGGAGTTGGCATCCTGGACGTATCGGATGAAATTCGCCGTACCTTGATGCACAAGTTCGGCGACAAGAATATGGGCGAGCTTGTCCAGATGAGCGGGGGCGACATCTTCGTCGCTCTGGACTCAGACCACAGTGCCTCGGCCGATGTTACTCGTGCCTTAAACGAACTGAACATGCACTCCGGCATGACGCTGGTCGAGATGTTCCTGTGGACGCCGCCAAAAAGTAGTCAGATAACAGCAATGTGAGAGCGATTTGTATGGTGCGCAGGCTTGGCAACCCTGCGCATCTTTTTTATTTTCCTTTTATAAATTCCACGAGGCCGATTTAACTCTCTCCTTGTGTCATTTCAGAAAGACCCTACCGTTATATTGCTTAAGGAGTTTGATACTCCCAAACAAGCAAAGGAGCAAATGAGCCAAGTCTACCTACAAATCTTTGAGGAAGAATTAGAAGCTTGGTGCACTAACCCTGACTACTGGCCAGCAGGCAGAACCCAAGAGCTGTTTTATAAATGGTTTGATGTGCAGTTCTACTCCGATGTTTTAGATCCTTACGATAACCCGATTGAAAAAGAAGATTAAACCGATAAGCGTTTTAAAAATCGACAAAATTTTCTCTTGAGCTTTGCGAAACAATGCTTGCTCCACTTGGTGGTCAGACTCTTATAATTTTTCAGTTTGTTAGTTTTTTAACTATATAGCATTAAGAAACTAAGAAACTGATTTCTTTAACAATAGAAAAGCCGTAGAGTAGTGATTTAGCATAAGTGTCTGCATAAATCTTTCTCTCTACGGCTTCTGGTGGTTGAGCGGTGAAGACCTGCTATGTAATGAGGTACATCGCATAGCCGACCAAGGCGATGGCTGCCAAGATAACGATACCGATCAGCCAGCGCTTGGCAGTTACCGTTCGGGAATCCGTTGTTAGTAATCGCTTTTTTCGAAAAAATTTATTTTGTTAATTCCTAAAGTTTTTAAAGTTTCAGGCCACAGGGCCTGTTTTTTAATGGTAAATTCCAGGGAGCAGTGTTTGTTTAAATATTTAAATTTTTTGTCGCAATCGGTAAAAGTCTTGCTGCGGCGCCGAATCATCCAGGCGTTAAGCCAGCGATTTGCCGACTTAAAACTCTGGAAACCCTTGATGGTTTTAAGGCGGCCGTTTAAGTGGGAATTAAAAAGTTCTATGAGGTTGGTGTTGTTGGGACAGTCTTTGACTTTCAGGTAATTAAACAAGGCTTCGCGTCTACGCTTAACTTCCCAGATAATATCCTGGAGTTTGGGGCTGTGTTGGGCATGATTTCTTAAGACATGCTCCAGTCCGGCGTCAATTTTTTCCTCATCCGCTCCTTCGGTAAACACATGGAGCTTAAGTGAATTAAAAAAGTGTCTGTAGCGCTCCTCGGTTTTAACCCTAAGCACAGCGCGGATGTTTTCCAGGAAGTGGACATGGCAGAGCTGCAGCCGCGCGTAGGGAAAGACCTTGTTTAGAGCCTGTTTTATGCCTGCTCTGTCATCGGCGACAACTATTTTAAGGTTGTAGCCCAGGTCTTTTAGTTTCTGAAAGTACTGGGAGAAAGCCGCTTCGTCCTCAGAAAAGAACAATTCTCCGTGTAAAATATCGTGAGTCAGGTAATCAATGCCGAACAGGAATGGAATCTTCCGCTCAAAGCCATCACTGGAGCGAGACCGGCAAAATCACTATCACTGGGGGGTTGGACCAATTAGATCCTCTTCAGCTCATGCGCTCTCAAGTCTGTCCGTAAAAATTATGACTATATAGAATCCCAGCCGCCACTAGATTTTCGCTGTTCTTTGGTGACAGGCTGCTTTTCAATAATGGTTTTCATTTGAAGTAGGTTACTGCGAAGCTGTTCAAAATTTGTCGCGTCCATAACTGCCAAAATTAAATCTTGTTTTTTTATATCCGTCTGTTTCCTGCTTTGGTCAATCTCCTGCAAAAGGTCATTTAGGGCTACCATGGTTTCAGTAATTTTTCTGGCCGTGTCCGGATGGTCTTGCTCAAACTGTTGCCTAGTTTCAGGGTCAAGCATTTGCAGATGAGTGTAACCGGCCAAATCGCCATCGCTTGAAAGCCTGGCCATAACCTCATCTTGATACATAATAAAAGCCTCGGCTAAGTCACCGTTTGCTTCGTTGCTTTTGACGGCTTCACCCTTGGAAAAATTCCAGACTAAATGATGAGTTTCGTGCGGGACATTTTCACTCATCTGACTTTGAGCAGTTGCTGCGTCGGGATAGTCAGGCAGCATTATAAAAGATATACCATCCCTAATTTTTACGGCCATTCCGGCTGCGCCGCCCTTTAGTTGGCTAAATAATTTTGGCTCAATATATATGGCAAAAACTCCTGTGCTTAATTCCTCAGAACGGCATTTAGAAGTATCGGCCAATGCCGCGGAATTTTCCGGGGTCAAGAACTGCGGCACCTGCTGTAAAATCTTTTTAGCGTCCAAGTCTTTAATTTGAGCTAAAAGATGTTGCTGCTCAAATCCGTCTTTGGCGCGCTGGGTAATCTTGGTAAGCTTACTTTTTATCGGATGTTCTAAATCAGCAATAACGGCCGGGTCAATTTCGCCTTTGCCGGTAAGGCCATTAACCAGAGAAACATAATAGTCTCCGACTTTATGGGCAGTTTCCAAATATTTTTTTTCTTTATCTACTTCTGACTTTTCGACCTGGTCGGATTGGGAACGTAAAAAATCATCCCCAGCTTCATGTAAAGCAAGGTCAAGTTTTTTTGGCTCCAAAACTTCGTCATTATGGATTTGTGGCCGTTCCCTTTCACTCATAAAATTTACATTTTTTGATAATTGACTCCGTCATAACTTCTAAGTTTAGCCGAAAATTGTATAAATGAGCTCGGGAAGTTTGGGAAGTTGTTATCAAAATTAATATCCGAAAGGTTAACCCAGTAAACGCTGGGGTCATCTTTATCAACATATACGCCAAGGGTCGTATCCGGCGTTATTTTTAAGTCCGGGTGAGAGGTTAGGGTGTCGCTGAAATAAGTTTTCGTTGACTGGTTGCTTGGGTCTACCCCCTCGCAAACAATTTGGAATTGCGCTAAATATGGTGGCCGGAATGGCGATGTCATACCACCCGGTCTCATAGGCCCTTGGAGCGTTGACGTGGCTTCCAAAGAAATATATAAAACTTTTGCCTGAATATGAACGCCGTTTTGCTTCAGCCATTTATATTTATCAGCGTTGCTGTCGCCAATCATACCCATCCCAATAAGCAACCCTGCAATGGACGAATGAATGTCGGCTCCGCAAGCCTGAGAAACTATCCAGGCGGCTAGAGCGCTTGAGAGCGGCAAAATCGGCCTCGTAAGCTTATAGGCTAAAAACCACACAACTGTATTCCTCCTGAAAAGTAGATTTGATTGCGATAAAAGGATTATACAGAGTCCGGGCAAGTGCAACAAGCTAGTATGCGGCCCAATGCGTGCGCAGGGTGGGCGGGGAAATTTTATAGGTTGAAAATAAGGTTTTCTTGCCCTTATCGTAATATCGCACTCGTAACCAGACTTGGCCATCGTAAAATAACTTCCGCTTACTAAAGCTGGAATGGTTATTCCCGGCCCGATAATTAAGCTATGTGTTAAAGCCCGGTCGATTAAAGAATATCCGAGCTTTTTATTTCCCGAAACTGTCCGACTGCCAAATCGGCCGGCAGTTTGAGGTTGTTTAAGCGCACGCGTTTTAAGTTTTGCACCGTCAGCCCCACCGTGCCGAACATCCGGCGGACCTGGCGTTTTTTGCCTTCGTGGATGGTAATGTAAGTTTTATTGTTTTTGGTTTTAACTTTGGCCGGATGCGTAACGCCGCTGGCAATTTCCACTCCCTGCCGCAGGCGCTCCAGTTGGCTCTCGGCCGGTATTTCCGCGGTTTCGACTTCGTACTCTTTTTCGTGTTCAAAGCTGGGATGGGCCAGGGTTTGGGTCAGCTCGCCGTCGTTGGTTAAAATTAACAGCCCTTCGGTGTCATAATCCAAACGCCCCACGTTCCAGACTTTGGAGCGCAGGTCTTCGGGCAGTAAATCAAAAACGGTTTTGCGGCGGCGCGGGTCTTTTTTACTTACCACCACGCCTTTGGGTTTGTTGAGCATCAAATAAATTTTTTGCTGGGCCGCCTTGATTATTTTGCCGTAAACTTTTACTATATCTTTTTCCGGATCAACCTTGTCGCCTAATTTGGCCTTTTTGCCATTAATTAAAACCTGGCCGGATACTATAAATTCCTCGGCCTTGCGCCTGCTGGCCACTCCGGCCGAACTGATAAATTTTTGCGCGCGTTCCCGCATAAAGTCATTTTAGCATATAAACATTTAATCATCATAGATTATTAAAAATGTGCTATAATAAAGCCAGTTATGAAAATCAACAAAAATAACCTGCCTCTGTATATTGCTTTGTCCGTTCCGGTACTGATGATAGTTTTAGTAGCGGCGTTTATATATTTGCCCGCTATCGGCCACAAGCCCGAATATAATTTTTTGTATACCAGCGGTGCTAACTTTTACTACCCTTATGGAGGCGAACCGCAATACCAAGTCAGCGGCAACCATTTAATCCAAAATTCCAAGCCTACCACAACACCGGCTGGTATTATTATGCCCGATAATATACGGCCGCGCTTGTATGTTTACGATGTTGATAAAAATACAACAACGGAAATAAGTTTTCAGCAGGCGCAAAGTTATCAGCTCAGCTCCGGTAATACCTCACCAGACGGTTATATTATAGAGCAGGGGAATTCTTCCGGCAACGGAGGCTTGCTGTTTGGCGGCGTGCCCGAAGACTATAACAGCTGGTTTATTAAAGGCCATAACCGCGGCCAAAAGCTTAACTTGCAATTAAACGGTGAAAATAATTTCCAGTTTTTGGGATGGATGGAGTAATTGACCAAGATTGACCAGTATTGAACAAAATTGACAGAATTATGACGCTCACTTTTAAATCTTATTTTCCGCCAGAGGCGGATCCGCCTCTGGCGGAAATCTTGGACAATTAATTTATGGATAAACAACAATTGCTTTTACAAGTCAGTCAAATGTCCTCGGCAGGGGAGTTAAGCGAGGCGGAAGTTCTGGCCGCTTTAAAAGCGCCGGGACAAGCTGTTGCGGAAAATTCCCGCAACACATCGCTAACCCTGTCCAACATTCTCTATTACATTGGCGGCGCCATTGTATTTTTGGGTATTTCGGTTTTGGTTTACCAGAATTGGGACAGCTTTGGCAGTCCGCTGCGGATTTTGGTGACTTTAGGCAGTTGCTTAGCCGCGCTTGTGGCAGCGGCTCTGCTGGAACGCTATCCCGACTTTCAAAGCGCGGCCCAGGCTTTCTTTTTGCTGGGCGGTATGCTGGCTCCTCTTGGGGTGTCTGTAACTTTTAACCAGGGGGGGTTTGATTTGTCTTCCAGCGCTATCGGCCTGGTTATATACCTAATTTTAACCGCGGCTTTTTTGGGCTTGTTTTGGTTTTACAAACGTCCCATCCTGCTCTTTTTTGGCGTTATTTTTGCCACGTCGCTGTTTCATTTTATTATAGCCTCCATAATCGGCAACGGTTTAAGTTATACCGATGTGTCCAAAGTTTGGGAATACCAGTTTTTGGTCATAGGCCTGGCTTACATCTTAATCGGCTATTATTTAACCAGGACTTCCCAGAAAGTTTTAACCGGTGTTGCTTACGGATTTGGCAGTTTGCTGTTTTTAGGTTCGGCTATGGCTTTGGGCGGCTGGCAGCCCAATCAAAACGCTTTTTGGGAACTGGTTTATCCTTTGCTGGTTTTTGGCCTGATTTTTTTGAGCGTCTACCTGAAAAGCAAATCCCTGCTGGTTTTTGGCACGCTGTTTTTAATCGCTTATATTTTAAAAATTACGGGTGAATATTTTACCTCGGGCCTGGGCTGGCCTTTGGCTTTGGTGATTGCCGGGCTGTTAATAATGGTTGTCGGTTACTACGCCGTGAGGATAAATAAAAAATATCTGACTTCCATGACAATTAAATAGATTTTCTGATAAAAAGGATTCCCCTAGGCAGCCTAGGGGAATCCTTTTTTGGGGTAAGGTTGCCGTATTGGTTGCCGCGGCTTTTGATATATGTTAAAATCAATGGGATTTAAGGTTAAAAGTTAATCGTAAATTGTTTTGCAATCAAGGCCTCGTAGCTCAGTTGGATAGAGCGTCAGCTTGCGGAGCTGAAGGTCGCAGGTTCGACCCCTGCCGAGGTCACCATCTAGTGAAGGGTGTTTTCCAACCGAGAGGGGTCAACCCCGCTTGGTTAATTTAGACCCCCGCAGTGGTCGAACAATAAGAGGGAAATAAAAAAATCCGGACACGCGCCCGGATTTTTTTGTTGGAGAGTTTAGCTCGCCAGCTCTAACTTTTTCTCTTTAAAAATCAGCTTGCTTTTTAAGCGGGGTAATAAGGCGCTTTTCCGCCATAGCGGGATTATTCAGAACCATACTTATCAACACCTGAAAAATTAACTTTTTTTACAGGATTGTTCCTGTAATATAATATATGGAGGAGGAGAATAACCGCAAAAAACGCGGCTGACCCGCGGAACTTAATCGCTTCAATAAGATAAGGCGGAATTTTGTTCTGTGTATTGATATTGCCAATATGAAAAAAGTTATCATACTATCAATCGCGGCGCTTTTTCTGGCCGCGGGTTGCGCTAAGCCAGGTCCGGCATCGAATTCCTACGGCAGCGCTCTTTCCCCGACTCCGGATACCGCGAGCGGCCCCAGTTCAACTCCGGCATCGGCTGTCAGGCCCGCTGCTTCCGCGCCCACCTCAAATAGCGCCGCCCCCGGCGTGGTCGCGCCCATTAGCAATGCCAAGGCTCGGATTACCAAAATATTCTTCGGCACATATGTGACGCCCCAAAATTCCCCGGTCCAGCCGGAACATTTTACCGGTTATCATACCGGTTTGGACTTTGAAACTTTCCCCAACGAGCAAAATATTGACGTGCCGATTAACGTAATTTGTTCGGGCAAACTGCTGCGAAAAGGCTATGCTTCCGGTTACGGCGGATACGCGGTGCAGGCTTGCGTTATTTACGGCCAGCCGGTGACCGTAGTTTACGGTCACCTTAGGGAATCGAGCATCCAGCCCGCGGTGGGACAACAGCTTTCAGCGGGAAACCACCTGGCGGTTTTAGGGACTGGATATTCTACTGAAACAGACGGCGAACGCAAGCATTTGCATTTGGGCATCCATAAGGGCACAGTCATAAACATTCTGGGCTACGTCCCAAACAAAAGCGAGCTTTCCGGCTGGCTGGATCCGCGGAAAGTTTTGGGACTTTAGCCTGAGAACTGATTTTAACGGCAACCTTAATGTATAATAGAGTTTGAAAGGGGGTGAAAAATATGATAATTGTCCACGACACATTTGTCTGCAAACCAGGCAACGCTTCCAAAGCGGCTAAAATGTTTAAGGAAGCTATGACCCATAATCCCAATTTTAAAATGGTCATGACCGACTTAACCGGCCAATACCACCGCGTCATTTCGGTTTCGGAATACGAAGACTTAACCGCCTACCAAAAAAGCTGGGAAGCCACGCAGAATCCCACACCGGAAATGAAAAAAGCCATGAGCAAAATGGAAGGTTTCCAGGATATGTACTTAACCGGCAGCCGGGAAATTTTTAAGGTCTGGTAGCGGTTTTTAAGAGTCGCGTTTATAACCACTAAAAACCTGTTTGAAAAATAATTCGTAGGCGGAATTTAAGAATTTTGTGACAAAATTTCAAAACAAATTTTCATGTTTAACATCCTAAGTTAAGCGGAGCAATTTTTTTGGGATTTTGGCCAAAATTCTTAAATCGCGGCCCGGAGTATTTTTAAAACAGGTTCCAACATAAAACAATCTATGAATAATCGACCCATACACTTTGAGGTTCAGGCGGATGACGCGGGCCGGGCCAAAGAATTTTACGAGAAAGCCCTTGGCTGGAAAATAGAAAAAACAAGCATGCCGGGCGTAGGCATGGATTATTGGATGCTAAAAACGGGCGAAGGTCCGGGAATTGACGGAGGGTTGTATCAGCGGAAGGATAATCCTGCCCGCCAGCTCCACAGCTTTGACTGCACCATTTTAGTAGGAGATATCGATAAGGTTATCGCGGACATTAAAGCCAATGGCGGCAGGATAGAGCCCTGGGATGGTAAAGAGAAGTGGGAAATGAAGGGCCTTGGCTGGTTTTCCCGCGCCGTAGACACCGAAGGCAATGCTTTTGGCCTGCTCCAGGCCACCGAATGGCAGCCGAAGTAGCTGTTCCGACAGCGGATAGCAAAATTTTAGACCACATAGCTAAAATTGGAAAACTACTAAAAAAGCCATCCCTGTCATATCGGGAGGCTCTTTCAGAAGGAAGACGGCAGCTAATTAAAAGTTTAGTGGAAAACTTAAAATGGGAAGATCAAAATGGTGTTAAAAGTATTGTGGTTATTTGGAAAAATGATTTTCAAACGATCGCAAATCGTGTCAGATTGAACTCTGGTGGCCCTCGTTGGGGCAGATTGGAACCAGCTAATTAACGAGCTTAAGGAGTGGAAAGAATTTGCTTTAAGCCAAAAGGTTTTTAGTATTTAACCTTTTTTATATTACTACAGTGCATTTTAAAACTACCAACTGTGATTAGAATCGGTGGAACTTACCTTACTTGGTTAAAATTACTTTTAAGAGAAAACTTAATTCTGCTTACGCTCCCTTGAGCCGTTTTAGTTTCTAAGTCAGAACCAATGCCAATAGAAGCAATTCTTATTCCCGCTCCTACATTGCCAGAGCTTTCGTCATTTACAGTAACAGCAATATCAAATGCTATTAGGTCGCCTTGGTTCATAACAAAAAGACCGTCTAGCCTTTTATCTGCTTCCGCAATTCTTTTGTTGCCGTCTGACAAACCGCTTTTGATGTTAAATAGGGTGTCGGATATAAACTGTTGGAGTTCCATAAATTTTTGATTATTATTAGAGCTTTTTATATTATATCAAAGGCTTTTAAAACTGCCTATCGTGATTAGAAAGGTAACTGGAGGCTTTTTTGATAAATAAAAATATGCTATATTAAATGTGCTTAATGAGAATAAAAAATATATGCCTTTAACTGGTCAAAAACAAACAATTTCAGAGGACGGGCAAGAAAAAGAGGGATACTCTGTAGATTTTACTAATGGTGCTTATGACCAACTAAAAGAGTTGGCGGCATTTTATAAAGGCAAAGGATTTGCTGTTGAAAACGAACTTGATGTTTTAAAATTTGCAATTTCTATTTTAGAAAGAAGCAAACAACAAATTCCTCCCACTTCTGACAATTTACCGAAAAAAGATGGGCAATAAATCTAAAGAATTATTACAAGATAGAATACCACCAGCTTCTGATGACCACCTGTGGGAAATTGTTTTAGAAGGTCTTCAGCACGAAAAAAATAGGCAACATATTAAATTAGTTATAGCCGAATATGTTGATTCTGTTCCATTTATGGAAAAGGTAAGAAAATATGCTGGAATGGAGCTTGACTCCAGACTGTATAAAAGTGTGGGCTATTGGCTTACAATTATTCTAACTTCTGCGGCTTCTGTTTTGGTGGGTATGTTATTTGAACATCTGTTCAAGCATTAAATAGCATTGATTTAAACCGCCGCTTGGCGGTTTTTTTATTTTGCTGTAAATGTTATAATTAAAGCAACAACTTAATGCCTAACCCCGTGGTCAAAAACTGCGGGTATGGCGCAAAAACCAAGAGATATACTGAACCCGTCGTTCAGCTATCATCTCTTGGTCGTACTCCGAAAGGAGTATGGGTTCCGCAAGGAATCGGCTGGCGGCGGGCTTTGTGTTTCCGTCAGCGGAAAGAATACATTTATGTGGAAAGATTGGACAATAGCAGGCCTGATTTTATTAGTTATATTTTTAGGAATATCCTTAGTAATTCAATTTAATAACACGCCTATTTATAGCACACCTGAATCACCTGTTTCTATTGCTCAGCCCCAAGCTACACCTACTCCTGTAATAGAAAAGGTTTATGTTCCAACAACTCCTAACAATCAGAAACTTTTGGAAGCTTGTTTAGCCACGGCAAAGACTGATTATCAAACTCAAGAACAGGCATATACAGAATGTGAAGCTGGAGTTGGTTGTGTTGTTCCCTATACTATGCAACCAATAATTGACCAAAAATATAAGAATGACCAAGATACCTGTTTAAAAGAATTTCCCGCCAACTAAGCGACATTGCTAGCAAGTAAAAATAATTCTTGGTTTGACATATTTTATCAATTTGTTATACTGAATATAGTTAGTAAAATTATATAAACGACTAAGGCGTATATCGCCACGGGTCTAATGGTTTAATCTAAAGTTTTTTAGGTTTGGCCATTAGGCCTTTTTTTGTTTATTTTTTCAAGTTTCCTAGTATTTTCTAGAGATTCTTGAGGGGCGGGAAAACAATGTTTGAAAACGAATTAGACAGAGTCAATATTACTGACTATATCACGGAGTGCTGTTTTGACTTATATCACCGTGATAAAACGATGATTTTGCCTAAAAGGGTTAAATCTCTATACCAAGCGCAGGAGTTAAAAAGAAAACTGGACAATCCAAGTAATACGGAATTTAAGTCGGTAAAAGATATTAAATATGGAGAGCCTTTTTGGAAGACACAACGGGTTGATTTTGTTCCCTCAAACTTGCCTGATAATGAGGGGTATATTTTTTACTTTTTATGCAATATTTGTAAAAGAAAAGTTAAATATTTATATCGTTATTCTTTAACCAAAGAGCCGTGGTGCAGAGAGTGTTTGCACTTAAATTATCAGTCAAAAAGTAGAAAAAGGCGACTGGCTAAGTATATATGCTAACAGTTGAACAATGCCGAAAAATTGAGCCTCAATTAGCCAATCTTACCGATGAGGAGGTTTTAGAAGTGCTTAACGATATGTACGGCTTAGGACAGCTGGCCTATGAAAAGTGGCAAAAAGAGCGGTTCCAAAAATCTAACGTGGTTATTGATTTATAAGCCGGTAGTGCCATAATTAACCTATGAACCAAGAGATACAAAAAAATGCTATTATTTACGCCCGTGTTTCCTCTAAAGACCAGCTAGAGGGAACTAGCTTAGAAACCCAAGAGCGGCAAGCTAAGGAGTACGCCGACAGACAAGGGCTGAATCTGCTAAAGGTGTTTATAGAACGTGGTGAGAGCGCAAAAACGGCCAACAGAACGGAGTTTAACAAAGCTCTAGCCTTTTGTTCGGATAAGAAAAACAAGGTTAGTTATTTTATAGTTTATAAGCTAGACCGCTTTGCTCGTAACCAAGATGACCACGTTACAGTTAGAGCGTTTTTAAAACGCTGTGGCGTGGAATTACGCTCTGTTACTGAACCGATAGACGAAACGCCGATTGGCCGAGCAATGGAGGGTGTATTGTCTGTTTTTGCAGAGTTTGATAATAATGTTCGGACTGAACGCACTAAAGGCGGTATGTTAGAACGTGTTAAGCAAGGTGTTTGGGTATGGACAGAACCCTTAGGATATTACCGGCCAGCTAAAGGCTCTAACATTGCGCCAGAGCAAAGCATTGCACCTTTAATCCTCTTGGCCTTTGAAGAATATGCTAAAGGAACTTACACTTACAAAAGTTTATGCAAATTTTTAGCTGATAGGGGGCTTAGAACAAAAAGCGGCAAACGAATTTACGGCCAGCTACTAGAGCATATTATAAAAAATCCTGTATATTGCGGAGTGATAAATGTTTGGGGCGAACACGAGGGTAAGTTTGAAGCGATTGTTTCGAAAGAGCTGTTTTACAAATGCCAAAAGGGTTACAAAGAATCGGCTCACCTAGCGCCACGCTTTGCCAATAACCCTCTGTTTCCGCTTAGGGGCTGCCTTTGTGAGATATGCAGAAGTTCAATTACTGGCAGCAGCTCAACTGGCAGGAAAGGTAAAAAATATCCTTACTATCATCACGCCCGACAGAGTTGTGAATTGGCTTTATCAATACCAAAAGATACGTTTGAGCAGACTTTTACCGAATACCTAACAGAAATTACCCCAAGCGGTAAATACGAAAAAATGTTTAAAGCGGTTGTAATAGATATTTGGCAGAAAAATTATAAAAAGCTAGATGAACAAAATTCTAGGGTTAGAGATGAAATTGCCAAGCTGGAACGGGAACGGCAAAAGGTTTTTGACTTTCACCGAAGCGGTAAATATTCAGACGAAGAATTTTTAGACCAGAAAAATAAAATCAATAACTCCATAAATGCAAAACACCTGCTCATAAAAGAGAGCAGGGTTGAAGAATTTAATATGGAAGAATCTTTAGCTTACTGTTTTGAGTTTGTTAGAACCACCGCAAAAACGTGGAATGAAGCCGATTATTCAGCTAAATTACGTTTTCAAAAAATGATTTTCAAAGACAAAATTAAATATGACGGAGAGAAGTTTGGAACCGCCAAGTTATCCCAAGTCTATAAGATAAATCAGGAATGCCAGGGTAAAAAATCCAACGTGGTGGCCTCGGTTGGAATCGAACCAACATCAATGCCTTAGAAGAGCACTGCTCTATCCATTGAGCTACGAGGCCGGGGGTCCGGGAAAACAATTGACGATTAACGATTTACAATTAACTTTTGTTTAACGTTAATTGTAATATATTATACGGCTTTTTAGGGACTTTCGCCAGCATCCATAATTTTAATTTTGTCCGTCAGCTTGGTCCTTGTTGTGGAATTTTTTGTGGATGTCGCGCAGGCCCTGGTTGGTAATGTGGGTGTAAATTTGCGTGGTGGTGATGCTGGCGTGGCCAAGCAGGGTTTGCACACTGCGGATGTCCGCGCCGTTTTGCAAAAGGTCGGTGGCAAAGCTGTGGCGCAAAGTGTGGGGGCTGACTTTTTTTATAATTCCCGCCACGCGGCAGTATTTTTTTATAATCCGCTGGATTTGCCTGGGTGTGAGCCCCATTTTGGAATTTGGAATTTGGAATTTGGAATTTTTTGACGAATACCCCTGGCTTTGGATTTCCTTTTCCATTTTTTTTTGCCCGGCGGCTACGCTCTTGGCGGTTTTTCCGGTTTTTGAGACTTCCGCGTCAGCATTAACCGATGTTTTTCCAATCGTTGAATGCCCCACAAACAAAGCCTGGCTGTTATCGGAACGTTTTGCCAGGTATTTTTTTATGGCTTCGGCCGCCTCGTCGCTTAAAAAGACCAGCCGCAGTTTACTGCCTTTGCCGCGCACGGTAAACTCCCTTCTTTCCAGATTTATCATATCCCGCCTTAAAGACGCGGCTTCGGAAACGCGCAGGCCGGTGGAAAATAAAAGTTCCAAAATGGCCGCGTCCCTTAACCTAAAAATTTCATTGGGTTCTTTTTTTATGGCGTCAAATAATCTTCGCAGTTCATCTTTCTCCAAAAATTCCACCTGCCTTTGGGGATTCTTCGGCAGTTCAATTTTTTCCGCGGACAGAGTCTGGACATCGTTCTTGCTTAAATATTTTAAAAAGGCGCGCAGGGCAATAAGATGGTAATTTTGGCTTACGAGTTTTAAAATTTGCCGGTCGTTTTCGTCGGTCAGGCGGTTAAGGTAAAGCCGGTATTGGCGGACTAATTCCAAGGTTACACCCTCGGGCGTTGTGACTTTCTCCGTAGCCGCGAAGCTCGCAAAGCGCGACAAATAATGGCGGTAATTTTCCGTCGTGCGCTTGCTTTGGTTTTTCCCAACCTCGCAATATTCCAAAAATTCCTCAATAAAGCGCGAAAGGGGAGTGCTGATTTTGCTTTGATTTTGTTCGGTCATATTTTTATTATAACATTTTGCGACATCATAGGTTATCCACAGGGCCAACAGCGCAAAGAACGACGCCATAACATATCAACAGTTTGATTTAACGTTTTGCGACATTGAGATTTGTGGTAAAATAAGCTAAAGTTTAGTAACGCGTTGGATTTATGCTGAGCCATCCGGAATGTCCACCGAAGGTCGATCCCCCTATGGCGGACATTTGAGGCTTTGAATTGCGAAACGCTATTTTTTATCATCCCGAACAGTAGCATCCGAGTGAGGGATCCCTTATCCAAGGATAATTCTTTATGGAAAGGGATTCCTCCGCCTTCGCTAAAGCTACGGCGGACAAGTCGCTTGCGCTCGGAATGGTATGGTTGGAATTTTAAGATAACTTTTTATGATTTTAATTGTTTCCTCAAGCAATAGTTACGCCACTAAAAGACTGCTTAAAGAAGCCGTAGCTTTGGGGGTTGGCGTCAAAATAATCAGCGCCGATGATTTTAGGAGGCAAAAATTTAAAGTCAATATTTCCGATTATAAAGCTTTATACATCCGCAACCCTTACATAAACGGCAGCGCCAAATACTTGCCGCAAATTATAAAGCTGGCAAAACAGTTTAAAGCCGCGGGGAAAAAAGTTGTAGACTCAAACATCGCGGACGGGATTTTAGGCCGGGGCAAATGGGCGGATTACCAAAAATTAAAAAAAACCGGTCTGCCGATTCCGCCTACTGCACTAATCCGCGGCCGCGGATTAGTGCAGTACGAGTTTCCGCTCATTTTAAAATGGGATTATGGTTTTAAGGCCAGGAATGTTTTTATAATAAAAAACGGAGATGAATTTAAAAAAGTGCTGCCCCCGCATCCTAAAAAAGAATGGCTGGTCCAGGAATTTATAAAAGCGGATTATGAATACAAAGTTATAACGGTTGGCTATAAAACGTTGCCGGTAATCCTGGGATTTAAGATTGCGGATTTGGGATTTAAGATTGACTTTCAGAGTTACAAAGCCGTTAAATCATCAGTCGTCCCAAAAGTAGCCGCCTTGGCCCAAGCCGCCTCCAAAACCCTTGGCCGCGAACTGGCCAAAGTGGATATTCTGCAAAAAAACAACCGCCTCTATATATTGGAAGTTAACCGCTTCCCGGGGCTGGAAAGCTTTGAAAAACTGACAAAATTTAACGTAACTAAAGAGTTTTTGCGGTATTTTTTAAAAAATTCCAAAAATACAGGAAAAATTGCTTGACAACTTATAACTATGGCCTATAATCAAAATACATTTCAAAATAAAAGAAAAATAAAAATTTCCCAAATAGTTTATTTTTACGCGTATAATTTTTGTTTTTCTTTAATTATGCCAGCCGGAAACAATTTCTTAAAACCAAAAGCCAGCCTAAATAATTTTTAGCCCGGCTTTTGTTTTTAATTTTTAAAATAATTTAATTAAGGCGTAAAAAATTCGCCGAGAAAAATATTATATGAGAAACAAATTTATAAACCTGACTTTATCAGCAGCGGTGATTGTCGCGGGTTTGCTAACAGCGGCTCCCGCCTATGCCAGCGGAACAATTTTAGTTTCCGCCCCAACTCTGCCAGTCCAGGTTTCCGCGGATAATTTCGTTAGCGGGACAAGTGTGGATGTTGGAACAATTCAGATGGCAGAAAACAGCGCGGACACTTTTCAAAAAGGTACTATCACACTAAATGCCCCCAAAGGTTTTGTTTTTGATACAGCTAGCCAAGTCCAGGTAAATATTGCTGGTAGCGATCTCCATGTTTTAAACATTAACGGTATAACCAATGGCAACCTGGTAAATGCCACGACCACAGAAAGCCAAATTACTTTTGTTGTTTCTTCCATGAGTGCGCAGGCCGATACCTTAACCTGGTCAAATATTAAAGTATTGCCCACCGCCGGCACTTCTTTGGCATCCGGAAGCATTACCATCGACGGAACTTCCATAACTAATCCCTCCGATTACTCTGTTACCAACCCGGTTTTATTAACCGAAACCGCCGGCGCGCCAAACGCAGGAAATTCAAGCTTTACCTGCCAGCCAAATGCACAAACCGCGGGCGGCATATCTACCTGTGATATTACAGTCAAAGACCGGTTCGGCAATCCGGTTCCCAATGATTCTGTTTCTTTGTCCGCTACCGGTAGCGATAACCATTTTAGCACAAACTCATCTTTTACCGATCCCAATGGCAAAACTGCCATAACTTTGGAATCAGGTTTCGCGGAAGAAAAAACAGTTACGGCGACAATCGGTACTGCGGGAGACGGCAGTCCTATTACACTGCCCACACAGACCGTTCAATTTTATGGCAGTATTCCGACCAAAGCTACAATAGTTGCCAACCCAAATCCCCAAGAAGCAAGCCTGGGCGGCGCTACGGTAAATTTGGCCGTAAGTGTAACAGACCAGTACGGAAATCCGGTGGCAAATAATACTCCAGTTTGGCTGTCCTTCTCAAGTTCTTCTGCCACTGGTACCCCGATTGTTAGTTGTACCAGCAACGCTCCATCGCGGACAGTTGGGAACGTGGCTTCTTGTACCCTCACTTATAACTATAAAGGCGATATTACTTTGACGGCAGACAGCCCCGGTGATTTATCTACAACTGGTGACAACGTTATTCATTTTGTAGATACCACCCATCCGGTTATCACCCTCGCCGGTTCCGGTACCGCGAGTGTGGAATTCCGGACTCCTTATACCGATGCCGGCGCCACGGCCAATGATAATATAGACGGCAATATTACGGGCAGTATTGTCACAGTTAATCCGGTAGACACCAACACTATTGTTTTTCACCCAGCTCAAGAACCCGGACAAATTGTCGGCACTTACACGGTAACTTACAATGTTTCCGACAGTTCCGGCAATCCCGCAACCCAGGTTACAAGGACAGTCAATGTAGTTGATACCACGGCTCCGGTTATTTCTTCCATAACTTCCGACGCGACAGCGCCCGGCGCTTTAAAAATTGGCGACCAAATCCATTTTGTTTTGACGCCGTCAACTACCGAACCTTACGATACCGTAACAGGCTCTTACAATAGCGTTCCTTTAACCTGGTCAACCAGCAACGGAGGCGTAACTTACACCGCGACCTATACGGTCGTCGAAGGTAATGCCGACCAGACATCTTCCCTGCAAATTTCCAACGTCACAATGACAGATGAAGCGGGTAACGTGAGCGCGCCAAACGGCGGCATGGATATTGTAAAAACCATAAATGCCACGCGGCCAGTTTTAACTTCCGTCCACATTCAATCCAGTAACGCGAACCCTGTTTGGGCCAAAGTCGGCGATACCGTAACTGTAACTTTTACCTCCAGCGAGCCAATTACGCCAGGTTTTGCCGGAATTGCTTTCCGCTCCGCTACCATTTCCGGCAGCGGTACATCATGGACAGCCAGCTATGTAATGCAAAGTCATGACCACTCGGGCTTGGTGCCGTTCTTGATTAAGTATGCCGATTTGGCCGGTAACACGGGAGCAAACGTCTCGGCGGTAACCGACGGCTCAAGCGTAACTTTTGACAAAACTCCGCCTGTAGCGCCAACTTTGATTTTGCCGACCTACATTAACCAAGCCGGCCAAACAAGCGTAAACTTAACCGGCAGCGGCGAAGCCAATGCTTTAATTAGTTATGATTTTACCGACGGCACAAACCACGTAACCGGTACCAGCACAGTAGATGGTTCGGGTAATATTAATGTTACGGCGGATTTAACTTCTCTTGCCGATGGTCCCGTAACTGTTTCCGCTACTTTAACCGATGCCGCGGGCAACGTCGGCCCTGCCGGAACAGCTGCATCCACTAAAGACACAGTAGCTCCGGTAATTGCTTCTATGGCAAATATCTCGGCAGTTGAAGCCACATCGCCCAGTGGCGCGGTTGTAACTTACACAGCGCCAAATTCTACCGATGCCCACGATGGCACATTGCCGTCAATTTGTTCTCCAGCTTCCGGCTCCACCTTTGCCTTGGGAACAGCTACAGTAACCTGTACCAAAACCGATTTAGCCGGCAACGTCGCTACTCCGGTTACTTTTACTATTACTGTTGTAGATACCACCCCGCCGGTTATTACCGCTCCTGTGGACCAAACTTTTGAAGCCACTGGTCCAATGACAACACCAACCTTGGTTCCGGCTACTGCCGTTGACCTTGTCGACCCGGCGCCGGTTGTGACCTACGCTCCCCACAGCTTTGCGGTCGGAGCCAACCAAGTTGTAACCTGGACAGCTACGGACGCTTCCCACAACACTTCAACTATAACTTCTTTGGTAACCATTACCGACAATACGCCTCCGGTTATTGCCGCCACAGCTGACATAACGGCCGAAGCCACTTCCGCCGTGGGCGCGGTTGTTACCTATACCAATCCGGTAGCCACAGACTTGGTTGATGTTACCGACCCCGTAACCTGCGGCCCGGTTTCCGGTTCTACGTTTCCCCTCGGCCCGACTACTGTAACCTGCGCTTCTCATGACAACCACAATAACGTAGCCACGTCAACAACCTTTACCGTAACTGTAGTTGATACCACCCCGCCGGTTATTGCCCATCACAACGACGTAACGGCCGAAGCTACTTCGCCTACTACCACGGTAGTAACTTACACCAACCCCACAGCCACCGATTTAGTTGACGGAACTACTACAGTAATTTGCAATCCGGCTTCCGGTTCCGCCTTTAACTTTGGCGCCAACACCGTAACCTGTACATCTACCGATGCCCACAGCAATACCGCCACATCCACTTTTGCCGTCACAGTTGTAGACACAACTCCGCCAACCATTAACGGCACCCCGGGTAATATGGTCGTGGTAGCCAATGCCACAGGCGGCGCCAGCGCGGTAACATATACTTTACCAACCGCTACGGACATAGTAGATGTTACCGATCCGGTAACCTGCTCGTTGGCCTCCGGCTCCTTTTTCCCGCTTGGAGTTAATACTGTAACCTGTAATTCCCAAGACAAAGCGGGCAACAAAGCTGCATCAACCAGCTTTACTGTTACTGTTAACCCCGCGCCCATCAGCCAGTTAATTGTTACCGCCAATCCGGTTTCTTTGCCGACTAATCAATCCAGCACTGTTACGGTGACGGGTGAAGACCAGTATAATAATGTTGTGACCAATAACAGCGCCAGTGTTGTTACGGTTTCCGCGGATAATGGCGGCGCGTTCTCCGGTTCGCCGAATTTGACTTTGTCTTCCGGCGTAGCGACTGTTGGCTTAACCGATACCTCGGCCGTGTTGGTACATGTATCCGCCATTAGCGGCAGTTTAACCCCGGGTTCCACAACCGTAACCTTTACTCCGGTTGATCCCAACCCGCCGACTGTAACCACTACTGTGCCGGCTTCGGGCGCTACCGGGGTGGCCGTTACCGCTCCGTTATTCATGAACTTTAATAAAACCTTACTGTCAACCAGCATTACCCCGGCAAATATTCAGTTAATGCAGCAGGTTTCCACCTCCACTAATACTTCTGATGTTTCCGTACCCGCGACTATTTCCCTGGTTTCCGGCGGCACGCAAGTGGAACTAATTCCGACGTCGCCTTTGCTTTACAGCACCTCTTACTACTTCGTTGTGAATGGAGTGGTGTCATCCTTTGGCATTTCAATGTCCGCGCCTTATTCTTCGCTGGCCAATTCCTTTACCACCGCGGCCAACACTGCCGACGTCACTCCGCCGACTGTTGAGAATCAATTTCCGCTTGCAGCCGCAACCGGCGTAGCTGTAACTGTCCAGCCGACCGTGGCTTTCTCCGAAGCTATGAATGTGGCAACGTTAATTCCGGCTAATGTATATTTGGTGGCCGATTCCGCTCCGGCCACAGCTATCCCGGCAACCGTTGTAGTGGCTAATGGCGGCACTACGGCGATTATCGAGCCTACTGGTGCGTTAAGCGCGAATACAAATTATCACGTGATTGTAACCACAGCAGTTACGGATTTAGCCGGTAATGCTTTAGTAAGCCAATACACCGGCGGTTCGTTTACAACTCTTGTTCCGGTATTGCCTACAGTTATTGACCAATATCCGCTTCCCGCTACCAGCACAGCTTCACCGGCGGTTCAGCCTTACGTAGATTTTTCCGAAGCTATGGATGCCACAACTTTGACTAATACCAATGTTGAGCTTATCAAAACTTCCGATAACAGCGTGGTTCCGGCAACCGTTGTTGTGGCCAATGGCGGCACCCGGGCCGTTATTGAGCCTGCGGCCCCGTTGGCTGTCAGCACTGGTTATTATATTTCCGTTACTACGGCCGTTGCCGATTTATCCGGAAATCACCTTTCCAGTAATTACTTTACGACCTCCTTTAATACCGCGGCTGACAGTACGGTTTTGGCCGTAACCGGCACTTCGTTAACCCAAAGCTTTGCTACCCCGGACAACACTTTTGCCGATGGCTGGAAATGGCAGTTAAGCGCCACCGCGCCGACCGCGGAAACCAAGTTACAAATGAAGTTTACGGATTTCCTGGGCAGCAGCACTACCACCATCCCGGCTAATTCCAACATTGAATTTTATTCGCCTCAATCTTCCGATCACGCTGACGAAGCCCACGCCGTGGTATTTCAGAGTTCTTCGCTCGACAGCAACGGGTTCAGCCTGCCGCTGATTGACCTAAATTCCGACTTAGACCCTGTTTCCCAGGGCAGGCAGTTCCAGGTTATTGTGGAAGTCAGGGTCCCGGTTGGGACTCCCGGGGGTTCCTATTCCGACAGCTACGCCATTGAAACCACGCCATAATTAACCAATCAAACTAACTAAGCAACAGCCATTATGAAAATTTATATTTGTTCTTTGCTGATAGTTTTGGGATTTGGCGCGGGATTTACGGCTCGGGCGTCCGTTGTTTCCGGAACCCTGTCTACCGGTTTATCCAGCGGCCCGCAGGTGGTGGTAACCAGTCCGCCCGTGGCCACTCCGGCGGCCGGAACTTATAGCTCCGCCCAAAGCGTGGCGCTTACCGGTGACAACGCGACCACGGCTATTTATTACACCACGGACGGCGTTACTGTTCCCGGTTGCGGCACCGGCACGCTTTATACTTCGGCTATTTCAGTAGCATCATCCGAAACCATACAAGCCGTATCCTGCTACGCCAATAACGCTTCTTCAACCGTAGCCAGCTTTGCTTATGTTATTAATACTCCGGGCGGTAACGGCGGCGGATCATCCGGGGGAAGCAGCAGCGGCTCATCCGGCGGCGGCGGCGGGGGAGTAACCAGCGGTACAATTTCCGGTTTGGTTTATTCAGATAACAATGACACAGGGCTTTATAGTACTACTACGGATAATGTCTTACCCGGCTGGACAGTTTATTTGGACAGCAACAACAACGACAGCTTAGATAGCGGGGAAACATCCACTCTTAGCAATTCCAGCGGCAACTATTCTTTTAACGTTCCTCTTGGTTCTTACACGGTGCGCGAAGTATTGCAAAACAGCACCAGCACCCCCTGGGGCCAGACCCAGCCGTCTGCTTCCTCCGACAATCACGCTTACACGATAACACTAACCAGCACATCAACCTCTGCCAGCAATTTAAATTTTGGCAACAACCCGCGAGGTCAAGTTTTGGGTCTTAATACCATCAGGGGAACTCATCCCGACGGGACCTTGGTGCTTGATGGCGGCACGGTTTACTTAATTGCCGGCGGACAGTTGCACGGCTTCCGCGATCCGCAGGAGTTTGCTTCCTATGGCTATAAATTCAGCCAGGATGTACCCATAAGCGACGCGGACAAGCTTTTGCCGCAAGGTGATATTATGAAAGCCATGGTTGGCACCTTGGCGCTCGACACATCCGATAATCGTACCGTATATATGGTCGGTCAAAATTACACCAAGCGCGGCTTTAGTTCTTACGCGGTTTTCCAGGGATTGGGTTATGTTAAAGGCTCCAGTACTTCCCCCGCGCCAATTAGCGGCTTGTTCAAAATTAACCTGAGCGATTATCCGTCCGGTACGCCTATTACTTCCGCTGCCGACGCGCATCCGGAAGGCGCCTTGGTCAGAGACAACAGCGGCACTGTGTGGTGGATTTTAGACGGACAGAGAGATGGTTTTGAATCCTTAACCGTGTTTACCAGTTATGGTTTTACCTTTGACCGCGTAGTTCCTGCCAATGCCGCGGATATGGCTTTGCCAGCGGGTTCTTTGGTCAAATTCAGGGACGGCACCCTGGTTTCGCAAAACGGCGTAACCTACATTATTTCCGACGGCCAAAAGTTGCCGTTTTCCTCTATAACAATATTCAGCTCCCTGGGCTACAGCTTAAGCAATGTCATAGCCGCGGACATCTCCGGCTATACTACCGGTACGCAACTATAAAAAAGCCTTTACAAAAACGCTTCCTTAAACCGGGAGCGTTTTTATCTTAAGTGCGGCTAAAATTCCCTAAATCTCTCTTTATTTGGGGTTTTTGCCTGGGTTACTGGCAAAAAATTAAAGTTTTGTTATAATATAATGACTATTGTTAAAATTGGCTTTAATATAAAATTATAAATAAATATATGGGTTCAATAGAACAACGTTTAGCCGCGATGGCCCGGGAACGCGCCAATGTTGCTACAGAGGAAAAAGAAAGGTCTGTTCAGGAACAGGCAGACCAAAGGATTGACGAGCTAAAATCGAGCATCATAAAGGTAGGGGAAATTGTAGAAGGGTTACGGGAAGTACGCGAAGCAAAAAAACGAATCCTGCAAAAACGCCGCGGACACAAAACCAGCTTTGCTGACCATGAAAGAATTCTGAAAGAACAACTAAATAGTCCGGATTCCGCTTTTAAGCGTATCTTAAGAGATGTCGGCTTAGACCCTGAACAATTTTTAAGTGAGCAGGGTATTAGTTCCGTAGAAAGTCTGGTCGCGAAGCTTCCCCAAGGTGAAGAAGCCCAGGCTTACTTGGAGGCGGAAAAGGGAATGGCCGAAAGCGCCGCAGAGCTGAATCCTCAAACAGAAAAAGGTTTAGGGTCCAAGCATCAGGCTTTGGAATTTTTAAAAGCCCATCCCAGCGGCGAGCCCGGACAAGAACAGCCTCGCGTCCCAAAACGGCACAACCTTGACCACGGTGGACCCAGGACTAAGGCGGATGCCGCCGTTGCCGCCAGAGCGGGGGCGGATATTCCTGAAACTCCAAGTGGCAGGCGGGCAATAACCTTTGATACTTTAATTTCCGCTTTGGAAGCTAGACAGGCGGCTTTTCGTAAACAGTACGAAGAGCTTTTTCCCAATTCCACCGAAGGCAAAAGGCAGGCGGCAGCTAAAAAGCTTGTGAGTCAGGATACAGAACATTTATGGCGTTCTTACAAAAATGAAGTTATAAATTTCGCTTCATTGGGGCGTGTGGATTTTTTGTCCCACAATGTTTTGGAAGGCGAAAAAGTTATTGGACGAGCCGAAGTAAAAAAGTCGTTTTTGGAAGCTTTGGGAAATAAGATAAGCGGCGAATACGAAGAAAGGGAAGCTGCCAGGCTTGGAGTTGTGAATTTACAGGAAGTAAAAGATCAAATCCGGTATTTTGATACGGTTTTTGAACCCGGTCGCAACCAGGTAAAAGCGGCAAAAAAAGCCGAGGAAGATTTGGAGCGAAAGCTAAGATCGCAACTCAGTGGAGTTATAGATAAAATTCATGAAACTGATAAAAAGTGGACTGAAAATTTTCAAGATCAGTATTCGCAGCAAGCGGGTCCTCCCCTGTTTAGCCGAAATTTGAATGACCTTTTAGATAATGTGGGGCGGGAAATGGGTGTGGCAAGTGCCCGCGATATGTTCGCGAACCGCGGAGCCCATCAGTCATTGGATAATACTGGCATAGTCGGCAAGTTTGACGTTATTTCGCAAGGCGTGGAAAATAGTTGGGGCGGAGTCACAGCTTTTGGGATGGAAAAAATTTCTTATTCAGATAGGGGGATCGAAAGCCAACCAATAAAGACAGACATAATCCAGCCTGGCTACGTTAAGCAGCAGCTGGAAGCGTGGCAGGCGCTGCTCAATGCTTTTTATCAGGCTTTAGAAGAGGTTCCAGATAAAAAAGCTTTTTTGTCAGGTAGTCGAAACTATGTCGCTATTGGCCAGATTAATGCCCATATCCCGGCGGAAATGCGGCAGCGGCATTTGGAACCTTCTTACATAGATAATCAATACCTGACAATGCCAAGATCTGTTTACCAGGTTTTTGCCAAAGCCGGTCATTTAAGCAATGTCAGAGGGATTATTAACCGAGCGGTAATGGATGCTCAGACAAAAACCCAACAAGTTTTGGAAAAAGTTGGTGTGGGAATGGACGCTGGCTGGGCCAAACTCGACTTGCGTAGTTTGGAAAACGGACCCCGGACACGAGACTTGCTCCGGCAAGCCCGACAGGTTAAGGCCAATAATGAAGTGGCCCGCAGTTTTGGCAGTATGAGCGATATCGAAAGAAGTTTGGCTCGCGTTGCCAATCACGCCGCGACAATCAGGATTTACGACAGCGCCGGTACAAATTCCAGCCAAATTTATATTGAAGATGCGATGGCCCGGGAAAATTATACAAACGCCACCCGTGCCATAGAGGGCTATCAACCCCAAAGAGACAGCGGCGAACAGCCAATAGAGGGTTTTAAACAAAAGTATCTCTCAAGAAGCGATTTAATACAACGGCGCGATGCTTTAAATAAAAAAATAAGCGATTTTGAAAGCAGGAAAATCAGAGTTGACTTAACTGGAAAAATAGCCCAGGCCCGTAAAGATGTGGCCGCTATGGAAATGGACTTAAATGCTTGGGATGCTAAAGTTCAAAAACAAGACCAAGCAAAAGCGGACTTGGATAGAGTCGGGGAATTGGCAACTTTGCTTGCCGAAAAAGTCAAAAACGGTCTGCGGTTTGACTCGCGGCAATTGGAAATAATGTCAAAAAGCCAAAACGTCGACCAATTTTTAGAAAATTTACGGGCAGAGCTACAGGTCTTGCGCGATCAACAGCTGACAGAACCGCAAGCCCAAGTTTATCAACGTTGGCAACAACTGCAAAGTGATTTAAAGACTATGCAGGAGAAGTTGGCAAGCAATACACGCTACTAACACAAGATTTATTTTTTGGTCAAGCAACAGTAAAGACCCTCTAAATAAGTCAAATTTGCTTAATTTGGCGGCTTTATGTATAATCACTATACAATTTTTAATCCCACGCGCGGGAATTTACTGCCTGCTTGCGTGCTGAAAGGCGTTCCGAGTTTAAGCTTGGGGCGAAAAAAGTAAATGCTTACTCCCAAAGAGAAGAACAATATAATTAAAAAGTTTCAGACGCATAAAGACGATACCGGCAGTCCGGAGGTTCAGATTGCCATTTTGACCAGGGAAATCGAACAGGTCAGCGAGCACTTAAAAATCCACCGCAAAGACAACCACAGCCGCCGCGGCTTGCTTAAGATGGTCGGCAACCGCCGCCGCCTGCTGCGCTATCTAAAGAGCGAAGACCAGAAGCGTTACGAAAAGCTGGCAGAAAAGCTTAAGCTTAAAATTACCGAATAGCATCTCTTAATGCCTAATAATTCCAATTTTGACGAATTTGATAAAGAGTGGACGCAATTAGGCAAGGAAATTTGTCAGGCTGTCTACGTAAATAAAGAGATTCAGACCATAAAACACTCTTTGCAAAAAAATGGTTTTTTAACCTTGGAACAAAAAAGCGATTTTATCAACATTTGCGACGAAACCAAGTACCGGCAAATTTATAAAAAATACGGCGGCGAGCACAGCGAAGGCTATAAAAAATTCAGTAAGGCCTGGGAAGACTGGTTCCAGAAAAAAGGCGTGGGCAGCGCCCAAAACCGCGGCCAGCGCAACAGCGTCGAACATATTTTATTCGGCAGCACTCCGGATCCAATCCAGTTTTTGCTCCATTTTGAAGAAGAAATTTTGGGAAGCATAAAGCCCGGGCAAAAATAATCAAATCAGTTCTGAACTGAAAGTTACAACAAAAACACCCTTGAATCAAGCCAGGGTGTTTTTTGAGTATTAATTCGTTTTTGACAAATCTACCAGCGTGGTTTGTTTAAGCCCGCTGTTAACAGGCAGGCTGAAAGCGAATATGGAACCCTGGCCTTCCCCCCGGCTTTCGGCCCAAATTTTTCCTTTATGCTGGTCAATAATAATTTTGGCCACGTAAAGCCCAAGGCCAAGGCCGGCGCTTTGCTTGACCGATTCCTTGCCGCGGCTGTATTTTTGGAAAATAGAGTCGGCGTCTTGTTTGCTTATGCCCTTGCCGCTGTCTTTGACCTGGAATTTTATTTCATCGCCTTCTAAAAACAGGCTAACGTCCACGGTGCCTTTTCTGGTGTATTTCAGGGCGTTGTCTATTAAATTATTCATAACCTGCCGGAGTTTTTCTTTGTCGGCCATAATTTCCGGCAGCGGTTTTGCCGGCGGCTGATAGCTCAGTTTAAGTTTTTTGTCCCCGGCAATGGGCAAAAGTTGTTCGTAGGAAAAACGCGCCAGTTCTTCCACGTTAACCGGTTCAAATAAAAATTCCATTTTGCCCCGTTCAATGCGCGAAACGTTCAGCATATCTTCAATAAGGGAAATCTGGTGGTTGTTGGTGTTTTCGGTTTTTATCAATTGCTCCAGTATTTTTGCCGGGACCTTTCCGTAATCGCCACCCAAAATGGAAGCCAGATACCACTTAATGGTAGCCGGAGGCGTGCGCAACTGATGCGAAGCAATGGTAATAAACTCGGCCCTGGCCTGGTCCAGATTTTTAAGCTTGTAATTGGCATCCTCCAATTGCCCGGTCAAGATTTCCAACTGTTCACGCTGCTGTATTTCACGCTTGACGCTCTGGATAAGTAATCCGGCGAAAATAGCGGTGATAATGAAAACAAAAAAATCCAGAATTTTTTGTCCGATTGTGGCGACAATAATCATCTGTGAGAACAGAACGGTCAATAAAACCAAGGTGAATGCCTCAGTAGCAATGACCTTTAGGTTGAATAGATGATTTTTAACAACGGCATAAGCTGTCATTCCTAGAAAAATAAGTACATAGGCAGGTGATAAAGGAATAAATGCCTGATTCTGAAAGAAAATAACCGGAAGCATTATTGTGGTAATAATCAGGCCCAGCATTAACAGGATGCCCCGCATCATTAATGCCGTTTGTTGTTTGACTTCGCCAGTGGAATTTTTAACTTTTTTTACCAGGACATAAATAGCAGCCAAACTGAAAAAGCTTGTAAAAATGGCGAAGAAAGGTATTCCTGCTCCAGGGATACTTTTTATGTTTTGGCCCTGTATTTCTACGGCTTTAAAAACGTAAGGCGACAAGGTAAATGCCATCATTAAAAGAGTGCCAATCAGCAACCATCGTAAACGTTTTTTGCTTAATAATAGCGTGGGGCTGGGGAGCGTATGGGCGAGAAGGAAAAATAAGACACTTAAAGGTACCGCAAAAAATACGGCAAACCTGGTATAAACCAAAATTATTAATGGGGATGATAGTATCGCGGCTTCATTTATAATTACCAGCCATATTGAAATAACAATACTAAGAAGTATAAAAATAATATTGGTGGCGCTATGCCTGTTGCTTCTGTACACGATAAAAGCCAATAGGATATTGATAACCAATACTATAATGAGCAGGAGTTGGGTAAAGTTTGAGATAATGCTATTCATAATTAACTAAAAAATCATTAACAAGCCTGTTAAATTCTTGAGGATTTTCCAACGAAGGGGTGTGGCCCGTATTGCTGATTATCTTGATTGTCGCTTTGGACAGTAATTTAAAATTACGCGCATTTTTTTTTAAAGGCATAATTTTATCGTCTCTCCCCCAAATGACTAAAGTTTTGTGAGTAATAATAGGAAGTTTTTTTTCTAGATTTAATTGGCTATGCAGTGAAGTTAAACGGCTAATCAGCAGAAGCCCGTGAGAGGTTTCCATTGTTTCCAAAAAATATTCGAGGAATTCTTTCGATAAGGACAGGTTCTTATAATAAAAAGTTCCGCGCAAAAATTTTTCCACCCTTTTTTTGTTTGCCGGGTTTATCAGAGTTTTGGAAACTAATTTTGCCAAAGGGTAAAAGCCGATTATTTTATCGGAAATACCCATAAAATCGGCAAACCCGACTCCATTTTCGATTATTATTCTATTAACCCTGTCAGGTTTCCTTAATGCCAGCTGTAAAGCTATCCAACCGCCGATTGAGCAGCCTATTATATCAAAATTTTGAAGCTCTAAATTATCAACAAATTTTTCCACAACAACTAATAAATCTTTTTCCGGATCCATTTTGGCATAGTCAATTCGGGTTGAGCGTCCCGCGCCGGGCAAATCTATGGCGTAAACAGTAAAGCGCTTGGCTAATTCGGCGATATTGGGATACCAAACTCCCCAGCCGAAATTGGCACCGTGAATAAGTAAGATGGGCGGCCCTTTTCCGGCAACGCAGTAATTTATAGTATGGCCGTTAATAGGCATTTGCCCAATGTGTACGGGCAGCCCAAGCGATTTGGCTAAATTATCCTCTTTATTCATATAACCCTGCATTTACTGATTGGTAATCTTGGGGCATATGGAACAAGTTTATCGGTATATCCCAATCTAAAAAAAACCTGGGGGCGGGAAGGAATTTCCAAAGCATTTTGTAATTGCCCGCAGTATTTTCCGGTTTCAATAGCCGCGGCCAAAGGATGGGTTTTGATATTTCCTTTTTCCGCCTCAACAGCAACGCGTTCGTACAGTTGGCCTGCTTTTAGCCAGGCTTTTGGTTCGTCCGCCAAGGTGGAAATAACACCAAAAACAGGCGTATGTTCTTTAAGCAAAGCGACATCTTCTTTTTTACTTAATTTATTGACATTTACAAATTTTATCAGCACGGGCGCGATAAAAGAAACCGCGGTCGGCATTAAAAAGCCTGCTCCGGTCATACCAATGGGGGAGTTGGTGTTATTTGGCTTAAGATAACGCGAAAGCTCCATACGGAAACTTTTATTGTCCATAGTCGTAATTAAAGCTTCGCTCACAATGTCGGAAATTTTTTCTCTCTGTGTTTGTTGGCTGACCAGAGTTATCTGTACATTGCCGGTTCCCAGGCTTTTTATTTTTTGTAAAAAAGTTTGCTCGGGCATTTTAGTGGTATAGGGATTGCGGTTGGTATGGCGTTTTGTCACGGCAATTATATCGCTTTTGGGTTCAATAACCCCCTGCTCGCCGCTTCCTGAAAAAGTTATACTGGCGGCAACCCCATCTTTGGGGAAATAAGCTATATCATAGTGAAACCGATAACCTTCCGCGGCAATCAACAAATTTTCCATGGCGCAACCAAGGCTGATATAAAGCTGGCGGCAATTGGGGTCGCTGGCCGGCAGAGCCCGGGACATATCCGCGCGGATATCTATTATGTTATCGCGCGCGTCAAATTGCCACGGTTGGCTGTTGTGCCCGGACGGGGCCAGCACCGCAAAGCCGGCCAAAAACCACAATTGGTCCGTAATGGTTTTTTGTTTCTGGAAGTCGCCGGGATTAATTTCCCACGCCTGATAATTTTGTTTCATAACTTTTTATTTAAAACCGATTTCCTTTAAAAAATTGTTTTTTTGTTCCTCGCGAGTCCGGGCTGTTTGGGGGGAATTATAGTCCGATTCAAAAATGGAGTCCAAATTTACTTCATAGCGCCCCGATTTAATATTGGGAGACTTTAATATTATCCGCCGCGTCAGATAGGCCACGACTGTGCCGCAAAGGTTGGCCGCCGTGCCCAGCTGGGGCCAGGAATAAAGCGTCTTGCCGACTTGGGCGACCGATTCCAGCATCCGGGGAACAGCCAGTTCGGCGCCCGCGACTTTGGCGTAAACTGCCGGCAGGTCTTCCGGAGCAACCTGTTTGCATTTTTCCGCGGTTAAATCTCCGATACTGCCATGGAGGATGGGATAAGATTTATCAAGGTCAAAGCGTTCAATATCAACTATCATACCGTCCCCGTTGTCGGTACCCATTATTACGGGAATTCCCCTGGCGCGCGCCAGTTCCCGGATTTTAAGTTTCCAGTAGAGATTGTCCATTTCCTCTATTATAATTTCGCTGTGCTCGAGAATTTCTTCCGCGTTGTTTTCATTAAGCCCTTCCGTGTAAATACTGTGGTTGGCGTAGGGGTCAACTTCAAATAATTTTCTGGCGACGACCACTGCTTTTTTTAAACCGACATCCCCAAACCCCGTGCGCACTCTGTTGAGGTTGTCCCCGGAATAACTGTCCGGATCCGCCAGCTTCATATTTTTTGAACCGCCAATCATCGCGATTGTAGCGGCCACATGGCTGCCAACGCTCATACCCAAAACGGCAATTTTTGAGTTGTAGTAGTTTTTTTGCTCCTCCTGGGTGATTAAGTTGCGGTTCCTGCCGGTGCGCAGTTCCTGGTGCGTGTCATCAGGCAAAAAGCGGACTAAACGCTTTGACCAGGGATAGTAAAACCAGGTTCCGGCCTTATCCGGCTCATCTCCAAATTGCCGCCCCGCGAACTTTTTAAAATCCTCCGCGTAGTTTTTGTTGAACCGGTACTTGGGGTTGCGAAGCAAAAAAAGTTCTTCCAAATTTTTTTTATACTGGTCGGTCACAAAAACACCGGGCTCGTTTTTTATCAAGTCGCTTGTTTCTTCAAAAGTTTTTTTTACAGGTTGCCAAGATTGGCTGTTGAAAGTTTCTCGCATAGTTGTTATTTTTTCACCCATTTTTGTTTCGCGCCCGGCTTAAAATATTTAGGGTCCTGATAGGGCCAAAACAGCAATTGGGGTATTATTTTATGGCGTATGCCCTGGTCGGCGTAAAAATCCCTCCACTCCGAATTTTCCAAAAGCAGCTGATCCACAACGGAGCCAAGAAGGTTTTTTTCCAGACCTTCCCCGGAATCAACATTGCTCTTCAACTCCAGGTTAATTTGCAGGAACTGGTTCTGTCCCTGGTCATAGTCCACCAGCATACTGAATTTACCTGTCAAAAATTTTTCAAATTCCCGCTTTTCCAGAACTTTGCGGATGCTTTGGGGATAAATGTTTACGCTGTAGATGCTGGCGGTAAGATCATCCCTTTCAAAAAGATAGACAAAAGGCAATTGCCATAAAAATTTTTCCAAACCGGATTTTTTTATTTCCCGCTCGATGTCAATATTTCGCTCTTTAAGAATTTGCTTAATTTGCTCCAGTTTTTTAACCCCGCCGCGGTCTTTTAAATCATACCTTATTAACGGCATTCCCCCGGAAGATGAGCAGACTACCCGGTTGTCCGCCTGTTCAAAATAATAAAGCTCCGGAATGTACTGGGTTAAAGTGGGTTGTTTGTGGGTCTGGGAAAATAAAGCCTGGGCCAGATTTTGGTCGGCCGCGGCCAGGCGCCTGATTAAAATGCTTACCGGGGTTTCGTGCGCCATTGTCCCCAAGTCAGCTGTGCCGTAGTGGTTAATGGTATCGGTAAAAATATTTTTCGCCCCGCCGTTTTTTACAATATAGTCGCGGTAGCCTTCGGTGAAGCCTTCGGCCGCGAAAAAATATTTTACGCTGTAATCGTTCCACCTTAGGCCCTGGGCCCCGCCCACATCTATTAAATCTTTAACCAACGGAGCGTAGCCGCCTATAATTATCTGGTCGAATTTCGGCGCCAAATTTTTTATAGCTTTTATGGCTTCGGCTTTGTCCGCGCCCGGGGTAATAACAGAAAGGGGATAACGTCCTTGGTCAATTAAATACTTTATTGCCTGGTACATAAATACTCCTCCAATCCAGACTCCTAAGGCAAAGCAATCCAGAAAAAGGGTGGTTTTTTTGTCAATTTCGAAAAAATCGACCAAGCAGGCCCCGGCCGTAAGTCCGAATTGCTCATCCTGAAAACCGGTTCTGGGGAAATAAAAAGGTTCGCCGGTTGAGCCGGATGTGGATGAGATGGTCCACTTTTGCCCTTTGAATTTGCCGTCCCAGCATAAGCTTTCCAACGGGTACGAAAGCAGGTAATTTTCCTTATTGGTCAGCGGCAGATGTTTAAAATCGTCGATGCTGTTTACAGTTTCCGCGTTCACCCCGTTTTTTTTAAGGAAATCCCGGTAAGCCGGTACCCGCCTGGACATTTCGCCGAATAATTTTAGCGCTTGCCTTTCCCCGCGCTCAATCCAAACAGCTTCCTTTTGAGTTTTAAAAGAACCAATAAGTTCCGCAATGTCGCCAGGAAGGGTTTTTTTTGGGAACAACGCGGTATCGCCGGACACGGAAACTCCGGAACCATCGGTCGTCGCGGCGGGGCTTGGTTTGGGCTCTTCCCCGGTTAATATTTTTTTTAATTTATTTTTTACTATCAGCAGCTTTTGTTTTATCCGGGCATCGTCATGGGTTCCGTTTTGATATTGGTCTACCACGCTAATAAAGCCGCCGTTGTTTACAATGTAGTCTATGGCGTATAAAATTCCCCGATTACGCACCAATAGTTCAACCTCAGGGCTTTCCATTTGATTGTTCGCGCTGCCGACAATGGCGGCGCACCGCAACAGCGGCGCGCTTAGGGAATCAATGCTGTTGTGGAGGGCGCAAGGACAGAAGATATCAACTTTCTGGCTGTATATGCCGTAAACATTCACGGCCGAAACGCCGGGAAACATTTCCAGAACCTGGGCAATTTTTTTAGAGTCAGCGTCCGTGACTGTAATTTTTCCGCCTTTGCCGTAAAGCAGCTTGACTAATTCCAGTCCCGTTTTTCCCAGACCCTGCACCGCGAAAGTTTTTCCGGAAATTTCCGGCGAACCGTAAATAATTTCCAGGGCGGTTTCAATGCCATTTAACACGCCAAGAGCGGTATAGTATCCGGCGGGGACATTGCCTCCTATAACAAATTTGCTCAGGCCGCTCATTAAAACCACGTCTTGTTCCTGAATTCCCACATCGGAACCGGTAATAAACCTCCCGTCTAATTTATTTATCTCACCCGCGTACCAGGAAAAAAGTTCTTCGCGGTCGGGAGGGTTGTCTTTGGAAACCATTAGAGCCGCTTTTGCTCCTCCGTAAGGCAAGTCCGCGTAAAGGGATTTGTTGGACATCAGCCGCGAAAGCCTCAAAGCGTCACTAAGCGCCTCGGTTTCCGTTTTATAATTCCAGACCCTGGTCGCGCCCAAAGAAGGATAAGAATTTTTAAGGGTGTGGATGGCGATAAATCCGACAACGCCCAAGCCTTCATTTTCCAGGCGGATAACTTCTTTATGATTATCAAATTCCGCTAAATTTTTGGCAAAACTAGTTACTTCTCCCACTTTGATTTTTTATGTTAATTTTAATTTCCGCAAGTAATTTTAATTTTTTCTTATTGTAGCCAGAATTATATCACATTTTCCATATTTTACCAATTTATGCTATAATATTGGCTGGTTAGTTAAAAATAATGCTTAAACAAACAAACAAAAATGTAATTATTATGGAGGATGACGCGGCTATGGCCGATATTGTGGCGCATAAGCTGCAAGCCGCCGGTTTTGTCGTCCGCCATGCCCCGGACGGCAAACAGGGCCTGGAAATGGTGTTCCAGGAGCTGCCGGACATAATTTTACTGGACTTAATGATGCCCGAAGTGGACGGTTTCGAAGTTTTGGAAAAAATCCGCGATAATCCGGACAAAAAAATTTCCGACCTGCCGGTTATTGTCCTGAGCAATCTTTGGAGCAACAAGGATATTTTAAGGACGCAGTCCCTTAGGGCCGACGAATACATGGTCAAAGCCTACTTTACACCGGACGATATATTAGCTAAAATTAAGGAAGTTTTGGAAAAACGTAATAATTAAGTTCCAAAAGATGGTGGGTGGGTACAGCGACGGCTTTTTGAAAGTCATCGTCAACACACGCATCATCCCGGAACAAAAGGGATAATAAATGGAAAGTAAAAAGATTTCGTGCAAAATAGGCGAAGCCGATTTTGTGTTTGAGACCGGCAAGCTGGCCGGGCAGGCCGACGGCGCGGTTTTGGCGCGCGTGGGCGATACCGTGGTTCTGGCCACGGCCATGATGAGCAAAGGCGTGAGAAGCAACATAGATTATTTCCCGCTGCTGGTTGATTACGAAGAAAAACTCTACGCGGCCGGAAAAATAAAAGGCTCGCGCTGGGTCAAGCGCGAAGGCCGCGCTACCGATGATGCCGTCTTAAAAGGACGGGTTATAGACCGCACGCTTCGGCCCATGTTTCCCGACGGCATGCGCAACGACGTGCAGATTATCGCCACCATCCTTTCTTACGACGGCGTCAACGAGCCGGACATTTTATCCGTCACCGCGGCTTCCATGGCCCTTGCCATTTCCAGAATTCCCTACGACGGCCCGGTTGCCGGCGTGCGGGTGGGGAAAATAGACGGACAATATGTGGTAAACCCCACGCGCGAGCGGCAGGTAGCATCCACTATGGATTTAATCGTCTGCGGCACCGGCGACCACATTATTATGGTTGAAATGGGCGCCATGCTGGTTACGGAAGCGGAAATCGTGGAAGGCATAAAATTCGCCCAGCAATATCTGGATGTTCTGGTAAAAACGCAAATTGAGTTTGCCAAGCAAATCAACATTCCCAAAGCCGAGCCTGTAATTATAAAGCCGCACGATGCCGTTATGGCCAAAGTCAAGGAACTTTTAACGGCCGATAAAATTGAAGCGGCGGTTTACGTTAAGATAAAAGCCCAGCGCGATATAAACGTCAGCGTTCTGACCAAAGAAATTTCCGACGCCGCGGTTTTGGCGTTGGGGGAAATTCAGGGCGTGGATGTTGCCAAGGAAGCGGCCGGGGCTGTGGATAAAGTTTTAAAAAAATACCAGCAGAAGCAGATTCTGGAGCACGAACGCCGGGTAGACGGACGTTCGCTTACTGAGACGCGTCCTATTTCCTGCGAAGTCGGCATTTTGCCGCGCACCCACGGCAGCGCTTTGTTTACCCGCGGCGAAACCCAGGCTTTAACTACAGTTACTCTTGGCAGTAAAGGTGACGAACAGTTGTTAGATGGCATGGAAGACCCGGCTGACGGTCGCGCCAAGCGCTATATCCACCACTACAATATGCCCGGCTATTCCGTTGGCGAAGTCGCGCCTTTAAGAGGCGCCGGCCGCCGCGAAATCGGCCACGGCATGCTGGCCGAACGCGCCGTGGAAGTGGTGCTGCCCGACCAGGAATCTTTTCCTTACACTATGCGCCTGGTCAGTGAAGTGCTTTCGTCCAACGGTTCCACCTCCATGGCATCCACCTGCGGCTCAACTTTGGCTTTAATGGACGCGGGAGTTCCCATTAAACACATTATCGGCGGCTGCGCCATGGGTTTGGTTATGGATGAAACCAACCCTTCCAACTTTAAAGTGCTTACCGACATTGCCGGTATAGAAGATTTTAACGGCCATATGGATTTTAAAGTTACCGGTTCAGACCAGGGCGTTACCGCTTTGCAGCTGGACATGAAAGTTAAAGGTTTGAGCGCGGATATTTTGGACAAAGCTCTGCAGCAGGCCAAACCGGCGCGCGTCCACATCCTTTCCAAAATGACAGAAACCCTGGCCGCGCCGCGCCATGAACTCTCCCCGTACGCGCCGCGCATTACCAGCTTTAAGATTAAGCCGGATAAAATCCGCGAAGTTATTGGCAGCGGCGGCAAAATTATCAATGAAATTATAGCCAAATGTCCTGGCGTGAAAATAGATATAGAAGACGACGGCTTGGTGATGGTTACTTCCACCGATGCCGAAAGTTCGGCCAAGGCCGTGAAGTGGATTCAGGATATTGTGCGCGAAGTTGAGCCCGGTGAAATTTACGAAGGCAAAGTCGTGCGCATTATGGATTTTGGCGCGTTTGTGGAAGTCCTGCCCGGCAAAGACGGCCTGGTCCACATTTCCCAACTGGCCAACTACCGCGTCAACAAAGTGGAAGATGTAGTCCATATTGGCGACACTTTAAAAGTCCAGGTCAGTGAAATAGACGACCAAGGCCGCATTAACCTAACCCACAAACCTTTTGCCTCGGCCCCAACCCCCGAGCAACTCGCCTCGGCCAATGACCGCGGCTTCGACGGTCCTCCCCGCCGTCCATCTTCCGGCGGCCACAGCGGCTCCAGACCCCCGAGAAGGAATTTTGACAGATAGATCATAATTTAAAGTTAATAAAAATATATGCCAAACTATACATCTAGGAGAAGCCATCCATCTAGCTTTGGTGATTTGCCTCCTGGTCTACGGCCTCATAATCGCCCTGATAATAAAGGCGGAGTGGGTAAATCTCCGAGTTTTGAAAAACAAATGTCAGACGCGGGGATTAGTGTAGCTAAGTTTTTGGAGTTGGCAAAACGCGATCCAACTACGGCTAAAGTTGTAGGTGAACAAATAAAGAAGTTTATTGATTCTGGGGCGCCCAGAAAAGAGATTGCAGAGTTCTTTAGAAACCAGTCTCAAGTTAGCATAATCGTGGCCGAAGTAGTGGAAGGTTCAGATGATTGGAAAATAGTCTTAGAAAAAATTCGTAACCAAGTGCCTAAAGCAAATTAGTTAGTAAAACAGCGCCCTGGTTTGGACGCTGTTTTACTTTCCACTTTTTACTTTATACTACCCTAAGCTGTCATCGCGAGTGCATCCGAAGCGATATTTTTATCACAGATTGCTTCGTCGGCCGCACTCCTCGCAATGACAAATCATTATGCCTTACTTCGATATCCTAAAAAAAGACGAACAATCCAAAGCCCGCAACGGGGTAATTCATACCGCGCATGGCGATGTGAATACGCCGGCGTTTTTGGCTATCGGGACTAAGGGGACGGTTAAGGCGGTTACGAGCGAGGAGTTAAAGTTTTGGGGAGCGGAAATTATTTTGGCCAATACTTACCATTTGTGGCAGCGGCCGGGGGACCCGCTCATTTACAAAGCCGGGGGCCTGCATAAGTTTATGAACTGGAAAGGGCCGATTTTTACGGACAGCGGGGGATTCCAGGTTTTTAGTTTGGCTAAAATGCGTAAAGTTATGGAAGCCGGAGTTTTATTTCAGTTCGATTTGGACGGCCGCAGTGAGGTTTTGTCACCCGAAAAGTCCGTGCAAATCCAGGCCAATTTGGGCAGTGATATAGCGCTGATTTTGGATGATTTTCCCGGCTATCCTTTTACCCATGAACGCTCCAAGGAATCCATAGCCCTTACAAAAAGATGGGCAGAACGCGCGCAAAAGGAATTTATAAATATTTTACGCAATGGCGACCCGATTAACCCCGGACAAAGGCTGTGGGGGATTGTCCAGGGCGCCAGTTTCCCGGATTTGCGCCAGCAATCAGCGGCAGATATGGTCTCGCTTGGCTTTGAGGCCTTTGCCATTGGCGGCGTGGCTGTGGGCGAGCCGCGTAAGGAAATGATGCTGGCCGTGGAAGCATCCGTGCCGTTTCTGCCCGAAGCCGCGCCAAAGCATTTATTGGGAGTGGGTACGCCTTTTGATATTGTGCAGGCGGTAAGCCGGGGGTGTGATACTTTTGACTGCGTAATTCCGACAAGGGAAGCACGGCATGGGAAGTTGTATGTTAGTTACAAGGGAGAGCAGGGCGGCCCGCCTTCGCCAAGGCTTCGGCGGGCCGCGCCCGATGGCGAAAATCAAAATTTTAATAAAGACCATAGCCGTCAACTAGTTGAAGGTTACTCAACTATCGACATCGGGCTTGAAAAATACAAAGAAGACTTTACTACCATAGATAACACCTGCAATTGCTACCTTTGCCTCAACCACACCAAAAGTTACCTCCGCCACCTGTTTGCCAGCGGCGAACCCCTGGCCATTCGCCTGGCCACAATGCACAACCTGCGTTTTTACCTAAACCTAATGCAAAAAATCCGCGATGCTATACAGTACGACTATTTTGATGACATGGTAAAAAATTACAGGGAATATGGGGAAAATTGATTTTTTGTCACGAACGAAGTTGAGCGGTAAAAAACTGCCGCGATCATACCAAATTCAAATCCATCGATCCGTAACGTATTAGCGTACTAGTACGCTAGTTGTTACGGACCCCAAATGTAAAGGCTCTGCAAATTCCAGGCGGACTTCATCCGGACAGCCGTGTTTTTTATTAGGGCCCGCGCCAAAGCGGGCCCTTTACATTTTGGCCGTTTTGTGAAACAATGAACGACCTGCAATTTGCGTAGTATGCAAAAATTAGCAGGAGGGAGAATATAAAATGAATCTATATAAAGCGATTCAGGACTTATACGCCGAAAAAGAAAAAATAGAGCGCGTTATTGCCGCCCTTGAGGGCTTGCAACGCGCGGCGGGCGGCGGCATGCCGCCGAAGCCGAAAAGCGAAAAGCGCCGTGGACGAAAGTCCATGAGCTCCGCTGAGCGCGAGGAAGTCTCGGCGAGAATGAAAAAATACTGGGCGGCCCGCCGCAAGAGCAAGCCCCCCAAATAGTCCAAGGGCCGCCGCCGGCTGTCATCTGACAGTTGGTCGGCGGTTTTCTTTTGTCTAAAAACCCCACTTTTGCTATAATAAACCATATGGAAAATAACGATTTGATGGAAAAAATTGTCAGTTTGTGCAAGCGCCGGGGGTTTGTGTATCCAAGCTCGGAAATTTACGGCGGTTTTGCCGCTACTTACGATTTTGGCCCTTTAGGGTTTTTGCTCAAAAAAAATATTGAATTTGCCTGGCGTAAATGGAATGTGGAAATGCGCGACGATGTCGTGGAAATTGAAGGCGCTATTTTTATGCATCCAAAAGTTTGGGAAGCTTCGGGTCATATTGGCGGCTTTGCGGACACTTTGGTAGAAGATATGGTTACCCATAAACGGTATCGCGCCGACCATCTTATTGAAGAAGCCGGGATTATGGCAAATGCCGGAGGTTTAAGCTTGGAGCAAATTGATGAAATAATCGTTGGGCAGAAGCTTAAAAGTCCGGACGGCAATCCGCTTACTAAAGCAAAAAAGTTTAACCAATTAGTTAAAACCCATTTGGGCGCCGTGGAGGATGAGTCTACTTTAGTTTATTTGAAAGGCGAAAGCTGTCAAAATATTTACGTAGACTGGAAAAGTGTTTTAGAAACCACCCGGCGCAAATTGCCCTTTGGCATAGCGCAAATCGGCAAAGCGTTCAGGAATGAGATTACCGTTAAGAATTTTTTATTCCGTACCAGGGAATTTGAACAAATGGATCTCCAGTATTTTTGCCGTCCCGCAGACGCGCCAAAATATTACCAGGAATGGAAACAAAATCGTTGGGATTTTTACACTAAAATGATGCGGTTTAACTCCGAGCATCTCCGTTGGCGCCAGCATGAAAAAGATGAAAAAGCTTTTTACGCTACAGACGCCTGGGATGTGGAATTTAAGTTTGCCGAGTTGGGTTTTAAAGAAATAGAGGGCGTGCACGACCGCGGTAGTTACGATTTGGACCAGCATTCAAAATTTTCCGGACAAGACCTTAGATATTATGACGCGGAAACCAATGAAAAATTTAATCCCTATATTGTAGAATGTTCGGGCGGTTTTGGACGGCTGTTTTTGGCAACATTGTTTGAATTTTATCGCGAAGATTCTCAAGGAAACGACAAGCGCGTATACCTGGCGCTGCCTCCGCATTTAGCGCCATACAAAGTCGCGGTTTTTCCGCTGCTTAAAAACAAACCGGAATTGGTGGTTAAAGCCAGGGAAATTTATAATGAACTTAAAAAACATTTTAGTGTTGCCTGGGACGAGCGGGGGAATGTCGGCAAAAGATATTACTCCCAGGACGAAATCGGCACGCCGTATTGCGTGACCGTGGATTTCCAATCCTTGGAAGACAATACCGTTACCATCCGCGACCGCGATACCAAGGAGCAGCCGCGGGTTGACATAAATAAAATCAGCGGCTATCTTAAAGAAAAGATAAGTTAACCATAACTTTTATGGATACCAATGAACTCCCCGTTGACAGGGCCAAAGTCCAAACAATCACCTCTTTTTTAAGCCATTATATGCTCGGACTGCCCGAATATAATACGGATAAAACCGCGGCAGAGGCGGAAATTATGGAACTGGACAACTTGTCGCAACAGGAAATAATGACCGCCAAAGACCGCGACAGGCATAACGGGATACTGCGCAATTTGCAGGTGCCGGAAGATATGCTGTTGTAAATAATATTCTATGAATAAGCCCCCAGAAGCCGGTAATGCGGGAGAATCATCAGAACGACAAAAACTTAAAGCCAGCCTGGAGTTTTTTCTTAAAGAAATTACCCAAGCATTCGCGGGATATGATATTCCAGGCCGCGAGGAACAAAAAAACCTTGAGAGTCTTTTTAAAGGTCAGCTTGATATACTCTCTTGCTAAATTAATTCCGAAATGTTAGAATAAGGCCAAGAGCCTTAACCCTAACAAAATGTACCAAATAAAACTGTCCGTCAGTGAGCTTAAAAAGATTAAACAACTTCAGGAACAGGAAAAAAATGTCAGAGTTCTGCGCCGTCTGGAGGCCATAAAGTTACTGAACCAGGGGCAAAACCATCAGGAGATCGCGGAAGCGTTTAATGTCTGCGTGGATACGATTACAGACTGGATAAAAATCTATCAATCCGAGAAACTACAGGGACTACGCAAGCTACAATTTAAAGATAAACGGAAGTCAAAAATTAATGATTATGTAGACCAAATCAAACAAGATGTAAAAGACAACACTATTACGACTTTAGCTGAAATGCAGGCCTGGATTAAGGAAAAATATTCAATTGAGATGGAACAAAGCTGGCTGTTTCGCTGCTGTAAAAAAAACTCAATTTATCTTACAAAAAAACCCATATAGTTCCCAGCGGCGCGCCTGACAGAGAGACCCAGGAAGATTTTGTGAAATTAATCTTTAAAACCATAAAGAAAGCTGATAAAGACAAAGGCATCGTGCTGTTTTTAGACCCCGCTCACCTGGTCCATAATGCTGACAATAGCTACTGCTGGCAACTTAAAGGTAAAAGTGAAACTAAAAAGGTTCCTTCAAACAGCGGCCGGGAAAGATTAACTGTTATTGGCGCTATCAACCCCGTAGCTTTTAAACCCACTATTTTGACGACCGAAGATAACTGTGACGGGCAAATGATGACAATATTCTTAGGGGAAGTCAGAAAAGATTATCCTAAAGCTAAAACCATATACATTTTCCTGGATAACGCCAAGTACAACCATAGCAAGCAGGCCAACGAGGAAGCGAAACATCTGGGCATTGAGCTGTTGTTCCTGCCGCCGTATTCTCCCAACTTAAACTTGATTGAACGCCTCTGGAAATTCATGAAAAAGAAAGTTAAAGCCAACAAGTACTACAAAACCTTTCAGGAGTTTACAATCGCCATACATGATTTCTTTAAAAACATATCTCAGTACAAAGCGGAGCTTAAAACACTATTAACTCTTAATTTTGAAATTATATAATCGGAATTAATTTAGCAAGAGAGTATATATTACAACAAATACAATCAAAAGCTACGGATATTTATTCTTTAACGGATGCGGGTTTGCGAGATTTGGTTGATAAAGCCGCGGAACTTTTACAACAAATTTACACCCAGGCCGTAAGTCATGGCTATAAATCAAGCTATAATCCGAAAGTTGAGGGAAAAATTAACTAACCCCCTTTTAATCAAGAAAAAAGAAAACCTCCTTTACTTAACAGGGGAGGATTTTTCAAGGTCGGACGGGTTTTTGCTGGTTAAGAAAAATGATGTTGTTTTTTTTGGCTCAGGCCTGGAAAAAATCACCGGCGTGGCCAAAGTTGACCGCTTAAAAAACATCGGCCAATACCTAAAGCCCGATTCGGCTTTGGAAGTCGGTTACGATTTTACTTTTGGCGAGGCCAAGTACATTAGGGCTAAGGGGAAAGGGGTCAGGGTTAAGCCGGTTAGGAGTGCCGTGGATGTTATGCGGCAAATCAAGGAGTCCGGGGAAATCGCGCTGGTTAAAAAATCCATGCAGATTGTGGAGCGGGTTTTTGGCCTGGCGCGCGAGGAAATAAAAAAGCCGGGGATGACGGAAATAAAATTGGCAAAATTTATAGAATCCAGCGGGTTAAAAATGGGCGCTGAGACTGTGTCCTTTCCGGCCATTGTGGCCGCCGGCGCCAACGCGGCTGTTCCCCATCACATTCCGTCGGGTAAAAAATTAAAAGCCGGGGAGTCTATTATTTTAGATTTCGGGTTCAAGCACAAAAATTACTGCAGTGATTTTACCCGTACGGTATTTTTAAAAACAGTTCCAAAAAAACTGGAAATGGCTTATAATCAGGTGGAGAAGGCTTATAATGAATGTGTGTCATTGCGAGCGCGGCCGAAGCAATCTAATCTTAGAAACAATAGATTGCTTCGGTCGGGTGCGTTCCCCCGCAATGACAGTGATGTTACAGGAAACGGCATTTATCAAACCGCCGTAAATATCCTTGCCGAAAAACATCTGGAAAAGTATTTTATCCATTCCCTGGGACACGGCACCGGCCTGGAAATCCACGAACTGCCGAATTTATCGCCCGGGTCAAAAGATATTTTAAAAGACGGCATGGTTTTTAGCATAGAACCCGGCGTCTACTTCCCAAACTTAGGCGGCATACGCATAGAGGATTTGGTGTACATGGAAAAGGGTGAATGCAAAAAATTTATCAATGTGCCAACCAGTTTAAAAAATAATATAATTTAAAATAATATGGGAAACGAAGACCAGAGGCAACACAACCCATAATAGCCACAGATCCTAGTGGGCTTGAGTCTCTACAAGTCTACACAGATAATGCTCTAAAAGCTTTAGAGAACTTTTTAACTAATGAAAGCTCAGTCTAAAGGATTAAAATTTTGAAATACACCAAAAAAACCCTACCCAACGGCCTTACCATTATAGAAGTTCCTAGCCATGACGCCGAAAGCGTGGTGGTGGATTTCTTTGTAAAGACGGGGAGTAGGAGCGAGACGGAAAAGGAGAACGGCATTTCGCATTTTTTGGAGCACTTTTTGTTTAAGGGCACCAAAAAGTACCCGTCGGCTTTGGCTATTTCCGAACTGGTGGACAGCATTGGCGGGGAAATGAACGCCAACACCGGCAAGGAACACACCCAGTATTATATCAAAGCGGCATCCAAACATCTGCCGCTTATTTTTGAAATTCTTACGGATATGGTCCAGAATCCGCTTTTGGATCCGGTAGAGCTGGAACGCGAAAAAGGCGTGATTGTGGAAGAAATAAATATGTACAAGGACACGCCGATGTATGAAATAGAAAACGTGCTGGAGGGCGCCATGTGGCCCAAAGACGCGCTGGGGCGGGATATTGCCGGCACCAAACAATCGGTAACCAAGTTTAACCGGGAGATGTTTTTGGATTACATTAACCGCCATTACCAGGCGCCGAATATGGTTTTGGGAATTTCCGGCAAGTATGAGCCGGGCGTGTTTAATAATCTGGTAAAACAACACTGGCTGAAATATCCAAAAAAGAGATATTACGGCTGGCGGAAAGCTTTGGATAAGCAAGCTTCGTCCAGGCTAAAACTCCAGTACAAGCAAACCGAACAGGCGCATTTATCCATCGGCTTTAAGGGCTTTGATTATGGCGACAAGCGTAACGCGGCGCAGTCTGTTTTGTCCGCGATTTTGGGCGGGGGTATGAGTTCGCGTTTGTTTATGGAAGTGCGGGAACGCCGGGGCTTGGCTTATTACGTGCGCGCGGGCGGCGGCAATTACCAGGATACGGGCGTGTTCAACATCGGCAGCGGCGTGCAGGTGGCAAAAATCGAGGAAGCCTTAAAGGTAATTTTGGCGGAACTGAAAAAAATCAAGGATGCTCCGGTTGGCGAAAAGGAAACGCAAAAAGCCAAAGAATACTTAAAGGGCAAAACCATTTTGGCGCTGGAAGACAACCAGGTCCGCCTGGATTGGTTTTTGGAGCACTGCGCTTTTTATCCCAAAATAGAAACCCCCGTGGAAGTTTTTAAAAAAATTGACGCCGTAACCGAGGCCGACGTGCAAAAAACCGCGCGCGATTTGTTCCAAAATAAAAACATGACCCTGGCCGTAATCGGCCCGTACAAAGACGAAGCCCAATTTAAAAAGATTTTACAAGTTTAATTAGAACCTAGCCAGTGTCAAGGGTGACCCTTGACACTCAACGTCACATGCTTAAAATAGGTTGCCACGTCAGTGCCGCGGGAGGGGTTTTTAACGCGCCGAAAAATGCCGCGGATTTAGGTTGCGAGACGTTCCAGATTTTTACCCGGCCGCCCATGGGCGGCAAAGCTCCGGAGCTGACGCCGGAAATTGTGCAGCGATTTAAACGAGAAATGGAAAAATATTATCCATTAACTCCAGTCACCCCGTCCCGCAAAGGCGGGACACCCCTCCTTGACAAGGAGGGGTTGACCGCAGCTCCGCGGAGCCTCTCCTCCTTGAAAAGGAGGGGTACCCGCGAAGCGGGGGAGGCGGTTGGAGGAGTTTTTGTCGTCCATTGCCCCTATTTTATAAATTTCGGCTCGGCCCAGCCGCGCATATTCCACGGTTCATCGTCCGTAGTGCGCGAGGAATTGGAACGCGCGAGCTTAATTGGCGCCAAATACGTAATGACGCATTTAGGTTCGGCAAAAGATCTCGGCCACGAAATAGCTTTTGAGCAGACCAAAAAAGGTTTGGCAAAAGTTTTAAGCGGCTACACGGGTTCAGCGGCATTTTTGCTGGAAATAGCGGCCGGAGCCGGCGAAGTCATTGGCCATAGTTTTGAGGATTTGGCTGACCTTATGGAACCTTTGGTAAAATTTAAAACCTTTGGCGGCATTTGTTTTGACACCCAGCACGCCTTTTCATCCGGCTATGATCTTCGCGATGGTGAGGCGGTGGCCGAAACCTTTAAAAAATTTGATAAAGTAATCGGCCTAAAATGGCTAAAAATGTCGCATATTAACGACTCCAAAATTGATTTGGGCGGCCGCAAAGACCGACACGACCACATTGGCGACGGAAAAATCGGCCAAAAAGGTTTTGCCGCGATTATGACCTTTTGTCAATCGTTAATTGTCAAAGGTCAATTGTTATCCCCATTCCCCTTGATTTTGGAAACGGAGCATGATAAAGTCAAAATAGATATTAAAATTTTAAAAGGTTTGCGCGACAAAATTAAGAAATAAAATTTAGAAAGGAAAGCTATGGAGACTACAAAGTTTGGGTCATATGATGCATACCGAGAGAGTCATGAGGGTAATTCACCCCGCGCTCTTGATGATAAAATTTGTAGGATTATTAAAACCCAGCCATCTGCCGAAAGAGCACACACTGTTAAAGCTGATTATGAGAGGGGTCTAAAAAATCTTTTAAAGGAAATAGGGCTTTAGTATGGATCAAAAAATTGAAAAAATCATTACTTTGATACAAAGCTCGCCTTTGGATCAGACTATAAAGAATATCTTAATCAGAGATTTGCAAAGCGAAGGCCTGACTGATTTTTTAAGAGAACAAATCAAGGCTTATTGCTTTGAAGGGCTGAAAAATTTAGATGATGCTGAAAAGGAAGCTGTCGCAGCTTTGGAAGAAAAATCGACAAATAAAAATCCGGCTTAAAGGCTGGATTTTTATTTTTGACATGCTATAATAAAGCCATATGAAGTACGACGATTTGGAGCAATCAACCAAAATTATTTTAAAGGTAGTTTTTGCCTTTTTGGTTTTGGCTTTTTTGTGGCTGGTAAGGGATATTGTGGCTATTTTATTGCTGTCGCTTATTTTGGCCTCGGCTATGGAGCCGCTGGCCGACTATTTAAACGGCAAAAAGATACCGCGCGTGGTTTCGGTTTTTTTGGTTTATCTGGTGGTTTTGGGAGTCGTTGTCCTGGTGCTTTCGCTTATTATCCCTACGGTTATTGACCAGTATAAATATTTGCAGGCTCACCTGCCCGAATACGGGCAGGCTTTGCAGTCGCGCCTGGGCGCCAACTTCAGCGTCCTGGATTTTTGGAACAGTCTGATTAACGGAGGAGATAGCGGTAACATTATAACCAGCACGTTCGGTATCTTTAGCGGCTTCTTTTCCGTAATCGCGATTTTGGTAATATCTTTTTACCTTGTGGCCGAGGAAAAAGGCATGAAAAGTTTTGTGGCCGCCTTTTTGCCCGACCATCAGCAGGAATTTACCGTTAATCTTTTGGAAAAAATCCAGAATAAAATGGGTAGATGGATTTTAGGCCAGCTTAGCGCCAGTTTGAGCGTTTTTATAGTGGCTTTTGTGGGCCTGAGTATTTTAAAAATCCAGTACGCGCTGTTTTTGGCTTTGCTGGTCGGGCTGTTTGAGGTTATGCCGTACATTGGGCCAATCCTTTCGTCGCTGCCCGCTATGTTTTTTGCTTTTATCCAAAGGCCGATTCTTGTGGTGCCGGTGGCTATTTTATTTATTTTGATGCATTTTTTGGAAGGCTACGTGATTGTGCCAAAAATTATGCAAAAGGCCGTGGGGACTTCGCCGCTGTTGGTTTTGGTGGCGCTGCTGGTTGGTTTTAAACTGGCGGGGGTTGTGGGGCTTTTAATAGCCGTGCCTTTGTCTACGGCAGTCACGGTTGTCATTAGCGAGTTTTGGCCGCAGGCCAAAATGCCTTAAGCCCCATTCCGAGCCGGCGCGCGGCGGCAAGGAACCCCTCATCGTTTCGGTATTAAAGAATGCTCATTTTATTCGGGACGGCGATGTTTGGCTGCCAGGTTATGTGAGTTGTTAAGAATCCGATAAAAAGCTATAATATTAAGGCCTGTAAGGTCTTTTTATGTTTTTAGACAGTTTGCGTTCCCTGTTTTATCCCGGAATTTTTCAGGGCCGTGAAAAATATCCGGGATCCGGATACTCGCCTATCCTTTTTGTTTTATGTCAGATAAATTTTACATCACCACAACTCTCCCATACGTTAACTCCGAACCGCATTTGGGGTTTGCTTTGGAAATTGTCCAGGCGGACGCAATCGCGCGGTTCCATGGGGAAATTTTAAAGCAGGACGTATTTTTTAACACCGGCACCGACGAGCACGGCCTTAAAATCCAGAGAAAGGCCGAAAGCGAAGGAAAAGATATCCAAGGCTATGTAAACGAATACGCGGATAAATTCAGGCAGTTAATGCCGGCATTGGGCATAAGCCCGAAAGCGCATTTTATCCGCACTACCGATGCCCACCACATAAAAGCCGCCCAGGAATTTTGGTTACGCTGTTTTAATAAAGGTGATATTTACAAAAAAATTTACAAGATTAAATATTGCGTGGGCTGCGAGCTGGAAAAAACCGAAAGCGATTTAAACGAACAGGGACAGTGTTTAATCCACCCGTATTTAAAAATTGAATTAATAGATGAGGAAAATTATTTTTTCAGGTTTTCCAGGTACGAACAGCCGCTTTTGGATTTTTACGAAAAAAATCCGGAGTTTGTGGTGCCCGATTTCCGCTTTAACGAAATCAAGCAATTTGTAAAATCCGGCCCGCGGGATTTTTCCATCTCCAGGCTCAAATCCAAAATGTCCTGGGGCGTGCCGGTGCCGGATGACGAAAACCATGTAATGTACGTGTGGTTTGACGCTTTGATAAATTATGTCTCTACGCTTGACTGGCCGGAAAGTGAAGGATTAAAGATTAAGGATAAAGGATACTCTTTTGAAGATTTCTGGGGTACGATAGACAAGCCTAACGCAGTACAGATTGCCGGCAAAGACAATCTCCGCCAGCAGTCCGCCATGTGGCAGGCCATGCTTATGAGCGCGGGACTTCCCAATTCCAAGCAAATAATTATCCATGGGCATATATTAATGAATGGTCAGAAGATGTCCAAAAGCTTGGGCAATGTTGCCGATCCTTACCAACTTTTAGATTTGCTCGAGTCTAAAGGCCTAAACAAAGAACAAGCCACAGACGCCCTGCGCTATTACTTACTCCGCGAAATTTCCACCTTTGAAGATGGCGACTACACCTGGGAAAAATTTTTGGAAAGCTACAACGCGGGACTTGCCAATGGAATCGGGAATTTGACCAGCAGGATTATGAAGATGGCGATAAACGCGGGAATTATGAATTATGAATTAGGAATTATGGAACAATGGCAGGAAACAAATCAAAGTCTGTTAAATAAGTATGAGATTCAAAAAGCTATTGATGAGATATGGCGGCATATTCAGCTGGCCGATAAATTTATTCAACTCAAAGAGCCTTTTAAAGTTATTAAAGCGGACCAAAAAACCGGTGAAGTATATATCAAGGATTTATTAAGAAATCTTTGGAGTATAGCAAATTTGCTGCAGCCATTCCTTCCCCACACCAGCGAAAAGATTTTAGCAGTTTTAAAAGAACCAAAATTGGAAAATATTCCGAGGCTGTTTCCGAGGATTGAATAACATTTCTTGCCTTAATTCATAATTCTTACTTCCAAATTCATGCTGACAGACACCCACGCACACGTAAATTTTGCCGCGTTTAAGGAGGACGCGGAAGGGGTTGTTAGGCGCGCCTTGAGTGAGGGCGTGAGTGTTGTTAATGTGGGCACGCAAGCGGATACTTCGCGGCAGGCGGTAGCTATGGCGGAGAAGTTTGAAAAAGATGTTTACGCCGTGGTTGGCATCCATCCGGTGCATACTTATTCCCAGGAGCTGGATGAAGAGGAAACGCATTTTAAAACGCGTGAGGAAAAATTTAATTACGAAGAATATAAAAAATTGGCTTCGCGCCCCAAAGTTGTGGGAATAGGGGAGTGCGGGTTGGATTATTTCCGCTTGCCTGAAGCTGGAGACCTTTCAGCCGTAAAAAAACCGCAGGCCGAGGCATTTATAGAACAGCTTAAACTGGCCAAAGAATTAAATAAAACCTTGGTCATCCATTCGCGTTCTTCCAAAGGCACGGACGATGCGTGCTTGGACATTTTGGACATTTTAAAAAATCCTCATCTCTGGAACCGTTCCGAGCGCAGCGAGGAATCCCTTAAATCAGATCTACCGCGTTTTGTATTGCACTCCTACACCGGCTCCTGGGAAGTCTTGGACCAGTTTTTAGCCCTTGGCGGCTATGTTTCCTTTAATGGTATAATCACCTTTGATAAGACCGGAAATATGGAAAAGCTGGTAAAAAACACGCCTAACGATCGCTTTGTCCTGGAAACCGACTGCCCCTACTTAACCCCGGTCCCAATGCGCGGAAAAAGAAACGAACCCTCCTATGTTAAATTCGTGGCTGAAAAAGCGGCGCAGATAAAAAATTTATCTGTTGATGAAATTGAAAAAATTACAACCCAAAACGCAAAAAAATTATTTAGTATTTAATTCTCATAAATTTACGCGAGAAAGAAAATTTGATTATGAACAAGGTAAGGGTATAAATTTTCGGCGTCTTACCGAAAGGCATGAATTTTCTGATATGGATTTGGACGAAGTTTTAAAAATGACAAATGATTTAAGAAGGAAAAAAGATAGCAACGAAGAACAGGATACTGAATTGTCTAAAGCCGCTTAATAAAATTATGTCAAAGTACAATCACTCCAAAATAGAAAAAAAGTGGCAGGCATACTGGCAGAGCCATAAGAGTTTTTTGGCTAAGGATTTTTCCAAAAAACCCAAGAAGTATATTTTAACGGAATTTCCGTATCCTTCGGGCCAGGGTTTGCACATGGGACATTTGCGGCCATATGTTGCCGGTGATGTTACGGCCAGGTTCAATCGCCTAAAAGGCTTTGAAACTATTTTTCCAATGGGTTGGGACGCGTTCGGTTTGCCGGCGGAAAATTATGCCATTAAGACCGGCGTTAACCCGGCCATTTCAACGGCAAAAAATGTAAAAAATGCCAAGCGGCAATTGCGAAGCTGGGGAATGAGCTTTGACTGGTCGCGCGAAGTAAACACCACTGACCCAAATTATTATAAATGGACGCAGTGGTTGTTTTTGCAATTCTACAAAGCGGGTTTAGCCTACGAGGCTACGGGTCTGATTAACTGGTGTCCAAAAGACAAAACCGGCCTTGCCAATGAGGAAGTCATAGACGGCCGTTGCGAACGTTGCGGCACGCTTGTGGAAAAAAAAGAATTGCGCCAATGGTATTTAAAGATTACGGCCTACGCGGAAAAATTATTGGAAGGGCTAAAAAACCTTCCCGCGTGGCCCGAAGCCGTAAAGCAGCAGCAGCAAAACTGGATTGGAAAATCGGAAGGACTGGAAGAATATTGGCAGGTTGACGGGATGGATATCAAGCTCGCTACATTTACCACTTGGCCGCATACGACCTGGGGCGCGACTTTTATGGTCATCGCGCCGGAACATCCTATAATAGAAAAATTGGTTAAAGGTACAAAATACGAACAAGGAGCCAATGAGTTTATAAAAAAGTGCATTGAGGAAAAAATAAAAGACCCTCTGAACATTGAAAAAGAAAAATCCGGATATTTTTTGGGCAAGTACGTTATAAACCATTTTGGCGGCTGGAAAATGCCTCTGTATATTGCTAATTTTGCCATTATGGATTACGGAACCGGTATTGTAAAATGCACTCCAACTCACGACCAGCGCGATTTTGAGTTTGCCAAAAAATACGGCCTGCCGTTTAAGCTCGTTATCCAGCCAAAAGATAAACAAATTAAAGTTGAGGAAATGGCCGAAGCTTATACGGGCGAAGGCGTAATGCTTAACGCCAGCCAATTCACGGGTATGGACACGCTTAAAGCCAGAAAAGCAATTGCTGATTTTAGCGTAGTTCAAGGCGCCGGTAAATACGTTACTAACTATAAACTCCGCGATTGGGTATTTAGCAGGCAAAGGTATTGGGGCGAGCCGATTCCCTTGGTTCATTGCGCCAAGTGCGCTTTAAAAGATTCAAATATAAAACGTTTTGTGATTTTGCATGGTAAAGGCGAAACAACAAAAGATGCTTTTATTCCCTGGTTAAAAAAGGAGCTAGAAAACCGAGGCTTTGAAGTACAGGCGGCCAATTTACCGCACAGTAAAAATCCCAGTGATGAAGAGCAGGCAGAATTTGCGATAAAAAAACTTAAATTTGACGACAGTACAGTTGTAGTCGGTCATTCTTTCGGGGGTGTGGTGGCATTGCGGCTTTTAGAGAGGGGAATAAAAATAAACGCTTTAATTTTGGCCGGTACCCCATTTTCCGGTGAATTTTTGGACGGCAAACAAAGAGCGACAGTAACAGCGGCGTTAAAAAAAGGCTTTGACTTTAAAACTATAAAAAACAATTGTAAAAAATTTGTTTGCCTGTACGATATAAGCGATTATGCGGTGCCAGTTTCCGACGGCGAGTCTTTTGCGTCGGCGTTGGGGGTCGATGTTGTAAAAACCGGCACGGTAAAGTCACATTTTACGGCCAAAAAAGAACCCGAAGTCCTTAATCAATCTCTAAGTTTTATATCTCTAAAACGCGACGTTGGATGGATTCCCGTACCGGACAAAGATTTGCCGGTTAAACTGCCGCCTGTTAAAAAATACGAACCAACCGGGACAGGGGAATCGCCTTTGGCTTCCATTACCAAATGGGTAAACGTCAAATGCCCGGTTTGCAAAGGGCCGGCTAAGCGCGAGACCAATACCATGCCACAGTGGGCGGGAAGCTCATGGTACTGGCTTAGGTATACCGACCCAAAAAATAAAAAAGAATTCGCCGCCTTAAAAAACCAAAAGCATTGGACGCCGGTGGATATTTACTTTGGAGGCATGGAGCACACGACTTTGCATTTATTGTACAGCCGTTTTTGGAATTTATTTTTATACGACCAGGGTTTGGTTACGGTTAAAGAACCTTATGTTTTGCGCAAGCCTCACGGTATAATCTTAGGCTCTGACGGGGAAAAAATGAGCAAAAGCCGCGGCAACGTAGTGAACCCGGATGATATAGTTAAATCTGACGGAGCCGATACTTTACGTATGTATGAATTGTTTTTGGGACCCCACGAAGCTATGGTTTCCTGGAACGACAAAGGAGTCGCGGGAGTTAAGAGATTTTTAGAAAAAGTTTATAAAATAGGAGTAGAGATATCCCAGGCAAAAAACAGCGGACGACCGGAATTTACAAGCGGCGAAACTTATAAACTTTTGCATAAGACAATAAAAAAAGTTACCGAGGATATTGAAAACTTCCGTTTTAATACCTGCGTACCGGCTTTTATGATTTTAGTCAACCAGATTTATTCCACGCGCGAGGAAATGGCTGGTTCCGGCGATTCTGGCCACAAAAGAATGGCAGAGCGGCCAGGGATAATGAGTTATCATAGAAATATAAGCAAGGAAAACTTTAAAAAGTTCTTAGTTTTGCTTTATCCTTTCGCGCCCCATATTAGCGAAGAGTTAAACCAGCTGCTGGGCGGCAAAAAATCGCTTCAATTGGAACAGTGGCCGGAATGGGATGCTAAGTTTGTTATTGATGAAACGGTAGATATCGTCATTCAAATCAATGGCAAGGTTAAGGGAAAAATAAATGTGCCGACTTTTACCGATGAGCAAGAAATCACACGGCAGGCCTTGAATTTGAGCGCGATTAAATCTGTATTATCTGGTCAGCAACCGAAAAGGACTATTTACGTCAAACATAGGTTGATAAATTTTGTTATATAGGTTTTAGTGTCATCCCGGAATTTCGAGTGCGTCCGAGAAATATCCGGGATCCAGCCATGAGCATATGTTTTGGATCCCGGGATGGCATAATCACACCCTTACTCCAATGATTATTATTGATTACGAAAAAAAATACCATAAAAAAATTATCCATGCCTGCGTGGCCGCGCTAAAACAAGGTAAGGTTGTGGCCTATCCTACGGATACCAGTTACGGCTTGGCGGCAGATGCCACAAACACCGCGGCAATAAAAAAACTTTATAAAATTAAGGAACGACAGAGTACCAAGCCTGTGCATATTGTCGTGCCGTCGGTTGCTTATGCTAAAACTATCGCGCGATGGAATTCGGCAGCCGGTAAACTGGCAAAAAAGTTTTGGCCCGGGGCATTAACGTTAGTGCTGCCGGTAGCGGCACGCCGGGGCGTGCCGTCGCGACAATTATCCGCCGGTACAAATTCGATCGGCCTGAGGATGCCAAATAACCAAATTGCGATGGACTTGGCAAAGTTTTTAAAACAGCCCATAACCGCAACGAGCGCTAATCCATCGCTGCATTTATCCGGCGGTTACGATAGCTATTCCGCAAATGATATTGTTACCCAGTTCGGGAACAAAAAATTCAAACCCGACATAATTATTGACGCGGGAAAATTGCCAAAAAACAAACCGTCCACGGTTTTGCGGGTAAAGGATCGGATGGTTGAAATTTTACGTCCCGGGCCGATATCCGAAAAACAAATAATAAAAATTTTGAAATAATTCCTTTATCGTATGCACTAGTGTACTAGTACACTAGTGCATACGAAACCGCGATTTATGTCCCCGGATTTCCACTTTCGCCATTACTTCACCACCAAGCTCCGCCGGGAAATCGGCGAGCTTTACGCTTCGGTGGGGATAGCCAATTTCGCCCTGACCATTGTCAGTATTTTTGAGCCGATTTTTCTGTACGCGGTTATTCATTTAACCATTCCGCAAATTTTGTGGTTTAACGGCATTGTCTATTTGGTCTACCTTGTCGGTATTGTCTTTGGCGGAAAAATTGCCGCGCGCTTTGGCTATTCCCACGGGATTTTGTTTTCCATCCCCCCGCAAATCCTTTACTGGGTTTTTTTATACGCCGGGCAGGATAATCACCACTTGCTGTGGGTGGCGCCGATTTTTTACGGCATCAACAAAAGCCTTTACTGGCCGGCCTTTGACGCCTCGGTTTCCCGTTTCGCCCAAAACCAGCAACGAGGTCGCGAATACTCCGTGCTTTACGCCATCATAAATTTGGCCAGCATCGCGGGTCCGTTTTTTGGCGGCCTGTTGTCCCAGCATTTTGGCATCCGCCTTACCTTTGTAATTGCCTCGGCCATTTACACCTGCTCTTTTGTGCCGCTGTTTTTGCAAAAGGAAGTTTTTTTGCCCAAGCCTTACCATTACCGGCACACCTGGGAATTGTTTAAAACTTTCCCCAAAAAGTTTTTGGGTTATTTGGGTTTTGGCGAGGAGATGATTTTGCTCAATGTTTGGCCGGTATTTATTTTTATTATTGTGGGAAGTTACGAAAAGAGCGGCCTGCTTGTAACCATCGCGACTTTTATTGCCACGGTCCTGGCGGTTTATATTGGCAAAGTGGCGGATATGTATAATAAGCGTTTTTTGCTCAAGGTCGGCTCATTTTTTTATTTTTTATTCTGGCTGTTCCGCCTCGTAGCTCTGACTCCTTATACTGTGTTCGCGGCCGACTCGCTGTCGCGCACCGGCAAAGACCTGGTTTCCATCCCGCTGACCACCCTGACCTACCAGCGCGCCCAGGAAACCCATATTATGCGCTACGTGGTTTTTTACGAACAGTCCCTGGCCGTGGGCAAAATTTTATCCGTAATAATCGGCTCGTTTTTGTTTAACCTGGCTCTGGCCTTGGGTTTTAGCCTAACTTCCGCCTTTATGGTACTATTTATGTTAGCGGCGTGTTTTAGTCTGTTGTATATGTTTTTATAGCCTGATGTTTTTATTGTTTACAATTGTAATTGGCCTGGCAGTAGCGGCTTTTTTGTTTTTCCTGCTGGATTCGGCTTTGGGTAAATATGATATGGGTTCCAGCCGGGAGGCCGCTAACCAAGTCGTTAAAATTGTAAAGGATACTGGTTTGCGCGGCGGGGTTTTTTACGATCTGGGCAGTTGCCGCGGCGGTTTTGCCTTAAAAATTGCCAAAGAGTTGCCGACTATGAAAATTTTTGGCATAGATGACAGCCGATTTAGGACTTTCCTGGCAAAATCCAGCGGAGTATTTTTAAAAAATGTTGTTTTTAAAAAAGAGAATATTTTTAAGGCCAATGTTTCATCCGCCGATATTGTTTATGTTTATCTGCCCAAAGAACTGATGCCGGAACTGCGGGCCAAATTACAAAAAGAATTAAAACCGGGAGCCGTGGTTATTACCAACAGGATTGTTTTACCGGATATCAAACCTGTGCAAAAAATCGGCGAGCTCTCCGTTTATAAATTCGCTTAACAAATATTATGCTGAAATCCAAATTACAAATTAAGTTTCAAAACTTTCGCTGTTGATAAAAAGCGCGACCGCATTTTTTCCAACATTATTAATTTATTTAAAAATGAATTATCCAGAAATTCAAAAAAACGACCCGAAAATTTACGATATCATAAAACGCGAAGAGCAACGGCAAAAAGAGGGGATAGAGTTGATAGCTTCGGAAAATTACGTTTCTGTTCCCGTGCTGGAGGCTATGGGCTCAATTTTGACGAATAAATATTCTGAAGGCTATCCCGGCAAAAGATACTACGGCGGCAACGAGATTATTGACCAAGCTGAAACATTAGCCGTTAACCGGGCCAAGGAGTTATTTGGAGCCGAACACGTAAATGTCCAGCCGCTTTCCGGCTCCCCGGCTAATTTAGCCGTTTATATGGGGCTTTTAAACCCGGGCGATAAAGTTTTGGGATTTTCCCTGGACCAGGGAGGCCATTTGTCGCACGGGCATCCTTTAAATTTTTCGGGCAAGCTTTACGCCATAATTCCCTATTTTGTAAAAAAGGAAACAGAAATTATAGATATGGATGAGGTGGAAGAAATTGCCTTGCGTGAAAAACCAAAAATGATTCTGGCCGGTTTTTCGGCCTACAGCCGGAATTTGGAATGGAAAAGGTTTAGGGAAATCGCCGATAAGACAGGCGCGTTTTTATTCGCGGACATCGCTCATATTGCCGGATTAATTGCCGGAAAACAACTGGAGAATCCGGTGCCTTACTGCGATGTCGTTTCAACCACTACCCACAAAACTTTGCGCGGCCCCCGGGGCGCTGTCATTATGTGCAAGCAAAAATTCGCTTCACAAATTGACAAAGCGGTTTTTCCCGGAGTCCAGGGCGGTCCCCATGATCATATTAACGCGGCAAAAGCAATTGCTTTTGCCGAAGCCTTAAAACCGGAATTTGCTGACTATTCCAGGCAAGTTATAAAAAACGCCCGAGGCTTGGCCGGCGCTTTGCAAAGCAAGGGCTACAGGATTATTTCCGGCGGTACCGATAATCATCTTATGCTTGTGGACTTGTTCGGCAGCAAGCAAATTACCGGCAAAGAGGCGGAAAAAACTCTGGAACATGTCGGAATTTCCATCAACAAAAATATGATTCCTTTTGATCCCCGAAAGCCCATGGATCCTTCCGGGATCCGCTTGGGAACTCCCGCGCTGACAACCCGCGGCTGCAAAGAAGCGGATATGCGAACAGTCGCTGATTTAATTGACGAGGCGTTAATGAACCGTGGAGATGAGTTTAAGCTGCGGGCAGTAAAGGAAAAAGTTAAGCAATTTTCTTTGGGGTTTCCAGTTCCCGGGATAGAATAAATTTTTGATGCTGGTATCGGACCAAAACTATTTAGCCTGGCAAAAACGTTTGGCGGAAAAAATATTTTTCCGCAGGTTTTGGATTTTTTGGGGAATTTATTGCGTGGCGTTTTTTTACGCCGGAATTGTCTTTTTCTTTATCCCCGGTTTTAGGCTAATGGCAATTTTAGCCTTTGCCGCTTTTTTGCTGGCAAGGTTTGTATTTTGCCAGGCCGTTTATTATTTTTTTCAGACTGTCCGCCCCTACCAGCGCCTGGAGTTTTCCCCTTATGCCTCCAGATTGTTTATTTCCTGGCTGCATAAAAAGCGCGATTCCATGCCTTCCGGCCACGCCGCGGCGCTTTCGGCCATCAGCATAGTCTGCTTTATATTTTTCCCCTTGCTGGGAATTTTGGCTATTGTCGCCACCGTCCTAAACGGCGCGGCCAGGATTGTCTTAGGTTACCACCACGTAAGCGATATTCTGGCAGGCTGGTTTATTGGGATAGCTTCCGCTTTGATTGTTGTTTTTTGGCTTAGTCCTTTGCTCTTTACCCGTTTATGGAATTTTGTTAGAATTTAGAATAGGTTATAAATTTAATAACTAAGCCGGAGTGATGAAATTGGCAAACATACGCGCCTCAAGAGCGCGCGCCGAAAGGCTTGTGGGTTCAAGTCCCACCTCCGGCACCATAAGTTTTTATGATCAGGATGGGTTTTATAAAAAATAAAAAATTACAGGCTTATGTGATTGGCTTAGCTTTAGGAGATGGTAACCTTTCCAATCCTAACGGCAGAGCGGTTAGGTTAAGGATTAGCTGCGATACTAAATACCCCAATTTAATAATTAAAATTAAAAATTCTTTACAAGCTTTATTTCCCAATAGTAAAGTCGGTTTAGTTAAAAGAAAATATAATTGTGTAGACGTAAGTTGTTATTCTAATTTTTGGCCGGAAATCATAGGCTGGAAAGTCGGAGGAACCAAGTATTTCCAAGAAGTTGATGTACCCGGCTGGATAAAGAATAATAAGGTGTATTCAATAAAATAGATTTAATAGCCAAAAAGTTTACCATGTAAGAATTTCAAAAGATGTTAAAAAATTTTTAGACTTAGTAAAACCTGAAAAAACATAAGATGGACGAAACAAACCAACAACCCAACATTACTATTCAGCCCTTAAATGGTGAAGCTTTACCCCAAATAGGCACGGCGGCTTTTACTTTTTTGCCGGCGGCGCCGTCCGCGCCACCCGCCGCCGACGAGGAGCCGCAGCCGGAAAAACTGTCTTACGAAGGCGCTCAGATTCAGGAAATAGAAGTTGCCAAAATATCACCCAACCCGTTCCAGCCCAGAAAAACTTTTGATCCTTCCGCCTTAAAAGAGCTGGCTGATTCCATAAAAGAGCACGGGGTTATCCAACCTTTGGTTGTTACGGTAACGCCTGTCGGCTACGAATTGGTTGTCGGCGAGCGGCGCTTTCGCGCCTCGCAACTGGCGGGGATGGAAAAAGTCCCGGCCATCATCAAGCAGACAATGGTAGACCAGACCAAGCTGGAAGTGGCGCTTATAGAAAATATCCAGCGGCAGGAATTAAACCCCATTGAAGAAGCCCAAGCCTACGATCGGTTGATGAAAACGTTTAACCTGACGCAGGACCAGGTGGCCAAAAAAGTCGGCAAGAGCCGTCCGGCCGTGGCCAATACCGTGCGGCTTTTAAATTTGCCGGCGGAAATCCAGCGCGGTGTTATTGAGGGTAAAATTATGGAGGGCCACGCCCGGGCCCTGCTTGGTTTGAACGACCCGGAAAAAATAAGGTTGATGTACAAAATTGTTATGGAGCAGGGTTTAAACGTGCGCCAGGTGGAAGCCAAAGTTAGGGAACTTACCCAAAAACGGCAAATGGATTCGGCCGCGCCCGACCCAAAACTTTTGGCTATGGAAAGCGAACTGCGCGGTAAACTCGGCACCCAGGTAAAAATCCAGCGCCAGGGCCAGGGCGGCAAAATTACCATAGAATTTTTCAGCGAAGAAGAACTAAGCGAAATCGTCCACAAGATGGCAACTGAACGCGCCGCCGCGGATGGGGGTTATTTAACCGTATAAGGGTTGTAGGGCTTTAGGGTGGTAGGGTTATAGGAGGTACAACTATGGAGAAAGGTTTTAAACAACTTATTGTTATAAGTAAAGATCTATATAATAATACTGAATACTCTAAAGCAGAAAGTTTGCTAACCGAAGTCCAAAAAATGCTTTATGTTTTGATAAAAAACCTTGAACAGAAATCTTGACCTCCAACCCTAAAACCTAACCCCTATAACCCTACCTTTTGTGGAAAACTCTGTTTGACAGATCTTGTAAAGTCTTTATACTGTAAGTAATAAGTAGGTTCATGTCATAAATGATCAACTCCCATCAAAATCCCGTCGTAGTTATTAGCCCGCTCTTAATTACTAAGAGCGCAGTTTGGATTGCTCAAACAAGGGGTAGTTGGTAACAAGTAAGATTTTAAAGATATACCAAATACCCCTAGAGTAAGGGGTATTTTTCATAAACAATACTTTATTTTTATAGTTATGATCCGCCGAAGCCTTGGCGCAGGCGGATAGAATTACTCTGCTGGTTGGTTGCAAATTCAGCCTAAAAAATTCCACCATCGCCGAAGGCTATGGTGGACTACGCTCTAAAAAATAGAAATAGACTAAAGAGCTTGCTTAGACTAAATTTGTAGCTCAAGCAGTAAGGGGATAAGTAAGAGCTGCCCGTCGACAATTCGACGATCCCTATAAACCAGTCCATGGAGGACAATAAAGATGCGTAAGAGGAGCCCTTATCGCTACCTACGGGCGGCGATACGCAGGAGGCGTCTTCGTCTCCTAAAGAAGCCTAGTTTATCCGGAGGGGTAAAGAGAATGGCTGTAGAGGCCGAACTTTGCACCCTCACCCTGATGATGGGCTAGCGGGGGTTCTTCTGGCAAAGGCCTGAAAGTGGCTCACCATTTAAGGTTAGAGGGCTTACCAGCCCTACTTTGTCAGCATAATAACCTGGCTAATGTTCAGAGGAGATAACGCCGTATTGACGGAAAATCCCGGTAGTTCTGAACTTTAGCCCCAACGGCTTTGTATTGCTGCAATGTTGCAAGTTGCAGTAAAGCGTGCCCGTCCGGGTACGCCAAGCATAGCCACAAGCTTTAGGCCGGGAGAAGTCGCTTCGTCTGTGAAATACATCATCACCTTTTTATAGATAATTGGATGTTAATTTCACAGCGACGATTTCTCTCCGGCCGCTGTTTCCAACTTTTTTATGAATGCTTTAACCGCCCAAATTATTAAAATTAACATCTCCGTTATCGGAGTAGTTATTAATATTGCCAAAAAGGGCGGGTTGGAAATTTAGAAATTAGGATATCAACAAACTGGAAAATTCCTCCCCGCCCAAAGAGCGGGGTTTTCTGTATTCAGTGGATAAATAAGCACTCTGATTATTTATCCGGTGCATGCAGATCCAAGGAGGGATTAATGCCAACCCAAAACAAACGCAAGAGAACTCAAACAAGGACGCAATTGCGTCTCGCGGTAAAACGAGCCGCTGCAAGGCTTCAAGGCCTGCAGAGGAACCCAAAACGTAGTAAAAATGCCAGGGCTCAATTAGTCAGATTGCACTTCCGCCAACAGGCCTTCCAGATTTTTACTAGGGACAATCCACCCGGCAAGCGTTACCTTTTTGGCTCTTTTTAACCGGCGATTTTTTGAAAAAAAATCCAATCAAAATCGGAACATTCAAGTAATACGCGTGGTTTGAAATTTTAATTTCAACACACACGTATACCTTGAAGCAAATTAACCGGTTAAACCGCGATTTTTTGTCTTAATGGTGTCTTAAAAGTTTAATTCCAGGAGCCAAAAAGGTAACGCTCTCATCCACCCGTTTATCCTCCCGCATCTGGGGTTTTTTCTACTGCAGGTGCAAGCGGTAAATGTGAAATTACCTGTGTGTAGCTTATCGGAGCGGAATCGTTGTTGATTTAAAACTTGTAGTTTTAATCACGGCGATTCCCTCCATCCGTTTTAAAATATTAAAACCGCCTTTCGGCGGTTAATTTTTTTTGGCCCGCCTTAGTCTGACTTTGGCGCGCAGCCTTTTTTACGATTGGATTTATATTTTCCCAAACTTCGACAAATCTACTTTTGGCGTAAGCCGGCCGTAGCTTTAGCGAAGGCTGGTCGGGCTGCAGGGAATTGAACCCTGTCTACATGCACCCCATGCATGCGTACTACCGGTATACGACAGCCCGTTATTTAACTTTAGATAGTTTAGCAGATTATTGGAAATAAAAAAAGCCGTTAAGATTATGCTATAATTATTTTATGAACAAGCAAATTATCCTGGCGTCAGTTTCGCCCCGAAGAAAACAGATTTTTAAACTCCTCGGATTAAAATTTAAAGTTGCGGATTCCAAATATAAGGAAGTGATGAACCAAAAAATGCGCCATCAGGACTTGGTCAGGTTTTTGGCTTTGGGCAAGGCTAAGGCGGCGGCAAAAAAATATCCGCGCGCGGTAATTGTGGCGGCGGACACTGTGGTATCTTTTAAAGGCAAAGCCATTGGCAAACCTAAAAATCCCAAACAGGCGTTTTTGATGCTTAAAAATTTTAGCGGCAAAGCCCAGGAGGTAATTACGGGGTTGGTTGTGCTGGACGCGGCAAGCAAGCAGGTTATAACTTCGCTGGGCACAAGTAAAATTTATTTTAAAAAGTTATCCGATAAAGATATAACCACTTACGTTAAAAGCGGTGAGCCTTACGACAAGGCCGGCGGCTACAATTTGCAGGGCAGGGGATTTGCGTTAATAGAAAAAATTGACGGGGATTTTACCAATAATCTGGGTCTGCCCATGAATTTACTTTATAATGCGCTACAAAAATTGGGAATTAAGGTTTAGGCTGTAATAGTTTGGTCTTGATATTTGTTTGACATTATTTTAGTAAGCGGTATAATTATATTACTTATCAGGTATTGGCTACTTGCTTAGCAAGAAAGAACCGTGTGGAAAAACAACTTCTCGCAAGAGAAGTTGTTTTATTTAAGCCAATTTATGATATAATGAAAGTAGGATGGAAGCTGAAGCCAGACGGCTCTGGCCAATACCTGATAAGTATATGGTCCCGCTTATAACGGGATGCGGTTCGACTCCGCCGGCTTCCTCCACCAAAACCTGCTCGCAAGGGCGGGTTTTTGGTTTCTGGATTTGGGATAAAATAAAGGTTCCCTGCCGCAAGCAGCGGGGTATTACCGCAAGGACACTACCGCGTTTCGCGACAAGCCGCGAGGTATGTTGGAACCTGTATTTCCGCCAGAGGAGGATCCGCCTCTGGCGGAAGCTCCCCACATAAACTCGGCCTATAAAATCGGCTCGGGAAGTAAATAGCAAGCTTTTTACTTTCTCTCGCTCTACGTCGCGAATAAAACCTGCTATAATAAAGGCAAGAATTATAAACATCATTGAAGATGAAAACGGCTTTAATTTCGGTTTACAATAAAGAAGGTATTGTTGATTTTGCCAAAGATTTAATTAAATTGGATTTTAATATTTTAGCCTCGGGTGGTACGGCTAAGGAATTGTCTTCTGCGGGAATAGAAGTAAAAGACGTCGCTTCTTTGGTCGGTGGTGGCGCGATTTTGGGGCACAGAGTTGTGACGCTGTCGCGCGAGATTCATGCCGGACTTTTGGCAAAAGATAATAATGACGATCGCAAAGAGCTGCAAAAATTAAGTATCCCTTTTATAGATTTGGTTTGCGTGGATTTGTATCCGCTTTCGGAAGAAATCGGAAAAATCGGAGAATCGGAAATCGGAACTTCCGAAGCAAGAGACAAGGTCATCGACAAGACAGACATCGGCGGGCCGACTATGCTGAGAAGCGCGGCCAAGGGCAGGAGAATTGTGGTTTGTGACGCGGACGATCGTCAGCGCGTTATTGAATGGTTAAAATCCGGAGAGAAAGACCGGGAAAATTTTATAACCGAACTTTGCGCCAAAGCCGAGTTTATTGTGGCGGATTATTGCCTGGCTTCGGCCAGGCACCACAGCGGCGGCAGATTTGACGGTTTTTTGGGCAAGCAAATTTTGGAATGCAGGTACGGAGAGAATGGCTGGCAAATGCCGGCTGGGTTATTTGAATTTGAAAATAGCGACCCGCTATCATTTTCTAATTTTAAGTTAGTCGCCGGATCGACTCCTTCTTATAATAACCTGGCGGATGCGGACAGGTTGCTGCAAACAGTAACGCGTATCGCGGCCGGGTTTGAAATTAATTTTGAGAGCGTGCCTAAAATTGCCGTTGGCGTTAAACACGGCAATCCCTGCGGCGCGGCAGTCTCCGATGATCCCAAAACGGCGATAAAAAAAATGCTGGAAGGGGATTTGCGCGCTATTTTTGGCGGCGTGGTTATGGTGAATTTTGAAGTCGATGAATCGCTTGCCGAAATATTTTTAACGCATAAGATGGAATCTGGACGCAGGCTTTTGGATGGCATAATCGCGCCTTCATTTACAGCCGAAGCCATTGAGTTGATGAAAAGAAAAGGCGACAAGTGCCGGTTTTTGGTTAACGCGGCGCTGGCATTGCTTACTAAAAAATCTCTCGATAATCATCAAAGATTCCGTTACGTCCGCGGCGGGTTTTTAAGGCAGCCGAATTATACGTTTATCCTGGATTTGGCCGGGGCGGAAATAAATGAAATGCAGAAATCGGATATTATCCTTGCCTGGGCCATCGGCTCAACTTCCAACAGCAATACGGTTACTATCACCAAAAGCCAAATGCTTATCGGCAATGGAGTGGGGCAGCAGGACCGGGTCAGCTGCTGCCAGTTGGCTATTAAGCGCGCTACCAATGCCGGGCATAACACCCAAGATGCCGCGGCCTACAGCGACAGTTTTTTTCCGTTTGTGGATGGCGTGGAGGTTTTGGTCAAAGCAGGAATTAAAACCATTTTTGCCACTTCCGGTTCTGTCAGAGACGAAGAAATAAAAAAGTTTTGTCTGGATAATCACATAAGCTTGCTTACGCTGCCCGACAGCCGGGCGCGCGGGTTTTTTGGACACTAATGCCGCGTACGTTTAAGTTTGAATATCAAACTGTCCTTAAATAATCGAAAAAAACCGCCAAATAACCCGCCAGACGGCGCTAGCGCGCCTTTAATTTAATTATTTCTATCAGACGTGTCTGAAAGTCCAATCAGCAGAGTATTTTAAACAACTTTCCATAGTCAAATTTAAATTAATGGAGCGCTAGCCGCACGCAAAAATCCCCTAAAACAGCCTTCAGGGGATATATATTCCGGAGCTTGTTATTTTGCTTTTGCCTTGGTTTTAATGCAGCGGGTGCAGGCTTTTAGGCGCTGGCCGTCAAAAACCGAGTATTGCAAATTCGGCAGTAGTCTAACAATAGACGGCCGCATAGAGTGGGAACGTTTTATGGTGCGGGAATAAATTTTTCCGCAAACTGCGCAGGTTCTTGGCATGAAAATTGAGTAAAAATGGAAAGTTTAAACAGTAACTAGAACAGATTAACATAGTTTGGTATAATGGTCAAGGATAGATAAAAGCTCATTATAATGGCAAGTATGACCCGCGCCCAAAATTTGTCATTTTTGTTCATGGTTGCTAATATAAATTTACTTTTGAATGACAAATAAAATATAAAATCAATGGCTAATAAAAATATAAAACAAAAAGGTTTTACCTTAATTGAACTATTGGTGGTGATTTCAATAATTTCCTTACTGGCTTCCATTCTTTTGGTTACCGTTAAGTTTGCCAGAATGAAAGCAATAGACGATAAAAATATTGAAAACGCCCAAGTGCTTAATGACGCCATAAATTTATTTTACCAGGATAACGGCTACTATCCGACTACAGGACTCAGCATAACCACTAGTCTGCCAGACCAGCATGTCTACACTTCAGTAAGCAACGCCTCAAGTTGGCAGTCCGGTCTGGGAGCCGCTTTGAAGCCTTACATCAGCCAAATGCCCGGGCAATCGGCAAGTTTGGGCCCGTTCCCCGGAATAACCAACTACAATATTGGCTACGCGGCCACAGACGGCAGTTACAATAGTTATGGGAATAACCCCGCGGACGAATGGTGCGGTGAAGATATATTCGCGCCTCCCGGGAAACATTTTTGCAGTTGCTGGGAAAAAAGCAGCTATATTATTCAGGTGCCTTTAAATGACCCCGATGACGTTCCCGGAACCAGCATAGACCAGACAGGTTTTTATGATACTTTGATAGGGGGCAATTTATGGTATACAACCAGCGCGACAAACCAAAATTGGCCGGGTCCGCCTGTTGTGCCTGTAGCTTGTCCTTAGCCGGACACGGCATTTTAAACCCGAATTATTTATGAACGCACTTATAACACCTATAATAAGTTTGGTTATTTTAATCTTTTCCGCCATTGTTCATGAAGTCAGCCACGGGCTTATGGCGGAAAAACTGGGGGATGATACGGCAAGGGAGCAGGGGAGAATTACACTTAATCCTATTCCGCATATAGACCCGTTTGGCACAATTTTGTTGCCACTTATTTTGTTGTTGGCGCATAGCCCGGTTATTTTTGGCGCGGCCAAGCCTGTGCCGGTTAATTTTAACAACTTAAAGCCCAGGAAATGGGGGATGGTTTTAGTCAGTCTGGCCGGACCGTTTTCCAATTTTTTATTGGCAATTATATTTACTATAATAATTAAACTAAACTTAACCAATTTTTATTCTTACGATATTTTACTTTACGCCATTTTAATTAACCTGGTCCTGGGCGTGTTTAACCTTATCCCTATTCCGCCGCTGGATGGCAGCAAAATTTTAGCCGCCGTATTGCCGGAAAATTGGCTTTATTATTTATTCCGTTTTGAGCGCTATGGTTTTGTCATCCTGTTTTTACTTTTATACCTCGGCCTTTTGGACTGGATTTACGGCCCGGTCTTAATAAGCTATTGGAATTTATTTCATTTAAGTTTTAATGATTTGAATCGGATTTTAACCAATGGGCTGTTTTCGTCCTAAACGCTGAAGGGTCGCGAAAATACTGCAGCCGCTGAAAAGACGCCAAAGATTTTACATATAAAAATAAAGTGTCAAAGACAGTCTTTGACATTTGCGCATTTGTTGATTGGGCGTAAGTGTTATAATATATTTTAATAAGAAACTAATACTTCACAATGGAAAAAGCCACATCAGAGGCTGTTAGGCACGCTGAAACTTTTGGTAGTTCGTTAACTGTTGTTCGAATACCTCACAGCAAATCTGCTACGGTAACTGATCGCCTCTTCGGCACTTATAAAAATTTGTTAGTAATTTCCGGAGACGGGGAAATTAATTTTTTTGGCGACGGTCAATTATGCCAAGATTTGAAGAGTAAATATCAAAATAGCTGGGCAGGAGGGACAGGTTTGGGGAAAGCCGGAGAAACAAGGCACTCATTTTGGGGTGGTTACGCAAACCAAGAGGATGTTTTAAAAGAGGTTACGGAAAGGTTGGGTGTAATCGGGAGTCAGGACAAGGGATTTTAAAAGTCCTTAATTTGACATTTTTCACAAAACTGCTAAAATAATTACAAATTAAACAAGAAACCCCTGTTTTAGGGAATTACTTAATTTTAGTCGATGTTTTCAGGAAAGTGGCTTTTGGCCAGCATCAATGTTTCTTGATGAGTACTGAAGATACGAAGTAGCAAAAGATCCAAAGTTTTTGCTTGCGGATTTTTTTGTTGCTAAAAGAGCGGTTAGTGATTAGCGTTTAGCGGCTAGGCATTAATCCTGTTATAAGACTAATTACTAAACGCTATACGCTATACGCTAACCACTAACCTATGCCCACAATCAACCAATTGGTGCGCAAAGGACGGCACGCTTTTGTGTACAAAAGCAAAAGTCCGGCCTTAATGCGCAGACAAAATTTAATTAAAAATAAAACTTTGTTTATAAAAACAGGCGCGCCGTTTATGCGCGGCGTGTGCTTAAAGGTTTACACCACCACGCCAAAAAAGCCGAACTCGGCTTTGCGCAAAGTGGCCAAGGTCAAACTGACCAACGGGATGGAAGTTATTGCTTACATTCCGGGCATTGGCCACAACCTGCAGGAACACAGCGTGGTTATGATCCGCGGCGGCAGGGTAAAAGATTTACCGGGCGTGCGCTACCACATTGTGCGCGGAAAATTGGATACATTAGGCGTTGACGGTCGGAAACGCTCGAGAAGCAAGTATGGAACGAAACGCAAGTAACAAAGAATATCTACAATATCTTAATATCAACTAGTATCCTGAATGATATTATAGATATTGATTGATATTTAACAGATATTAAGGAACACTACTATGCCCCGCAAATCTAGATCTTACGACAAACACGTACCTGAACCGGATCCTAAATTCGGCTCGGTTAAGTATGCCAAGTTTATAAACTATATTATGGAGCGCGGAAAAAAGAACGTGGCGCGCAAGATTTTTTACGATGCTTTAAAAATTGTCGAGGAAAAAGTTCCGGCTATGGCAGCTACCGCGCCTGTGGCCAATAAGCCTGCCGATGATAAAACCGCGGCCGCAAAACCATCTGACAAAGACAAACTGCCGGCGCCAAAGAAGCTGGACGGCCGGGCTATTTTTGACCAGGCTTTAAAGAACGTGGCTCCGATAATGGAATTAAAATCCCGCAGAATCGGCGGCGCCAACTACCAGGTCCCTATGGAAGTTATGGAACCCCGCAAAAGCACACTGGGAATGCGCTGGCTGCTGGCCGCGGCTAAAGGCAAAAAAGGCCAGCCTATGGCCCAAAAACTGGCCGGTGAAATAATGGATGCCTACAACAAAACCGGAGTTGCCATAAAAAAACGCGAAGACGTCCACAGAATGGCCGAAGCCAACAAAGCTTTCGCGCACTTCGCGAGGTTTGGAAATAAACGCAGATAAACACGGATAGTGCAAACGGATTAACACGGATGCTCCGCGGAGCTTCCTTCCCTTTTTAAGGGAAGGTGGATCGCGAAGCGAGACGGAAGGGTTGGAGTATGTTTCTAAAGAGCCTGTTTAACAAATTGCTTTTGAAGCGAAATTTCCAGAATGTTTGGCGCCTTGCCGGAAAAAATTTTTCCGCTTAGCTTTAGGCTAAACGTCAAAATTTGTTTCCGTCAATCCGCGCAAAATTCTGTAATTTCGCCTACAAAGCATTTTTTAAACATCTTCTAAGTGAACTTTGAAAATATAAAAAAAGAACGCCGATCATCCGTTGCTTGCGGAATGTTCGGCGTCTAAAAGCTAGCGACCGTTTACAAGGTTTTTCAATAGCAGGACTGCCCCAATCAGGAGCCCTGCTAAAAAAAAGCCCGGTATGAGGGGATAGTACTTGGCTGGTGCCGGATGAAATCCGGCAAAAGACCTTGAATTTACCTGCAACTCTCCGCGCCTGTCGGCGCGGTAAATTAAAACAAACGACAGAGCTGCGTAAGCAATCACGCCTACGCAAACCCACACGATCCCCATCCTCCTTTTTCCTCCTTCCCGCCCGTATTTCCAGCCGCTCGCCGGATGTCGGACAGCCCAGAATAGCAAAGAGAGAGAGTTTTGTAAAGAGCAATTTTAAAATTCAGATATGCGGATATTGCGCTGATTTTACAGATACCTACAGATTCTAAATTTTAGAATCTGTAGGTATCTGTAAAATCAGTTAATCTGCAAATCGGAATAAATATCTAAATCATTAAATCTTAAATCTAAAATGGCTAGAGAATACCCCATAGAACAAACCCGTAATATTGGAATTATTGCCCACATTGATGCCGGTAAGACTACGGTTACCGAGGGCGTGCTTTTTAATACTGGTATGATCCATAAAATCGGCGCGGTGCACGAGGGTGAGACTACGACTGATTGGATGGAGCAGGAGCGCGAGCGCGGTATTACCATTACCGCCGCCGCGGTTACCTGTTACTGGGCGCCAAAATTTATTAAACTGGCCGGTGACGTAAAGCATAAGATTAACATCATCGATACGCCGGGCCACGTGGACTTTACCGTTGAAGTTGAACGCTCTTTAAGAGTGCTCGATGGAGCAGTTACAGTTTTTGACGGCAAAATGGGCGTGGAGCCACAAAGTGAAACTGTTTGGAGACAAGCCGACAAATATAACGTGCCGCGCATTTGCTTTATCAACAAAATTAACCAAACCGGCGGCGATTTTTACAAATCTTTGGACAGCATTTTAAAACGCTTGTCGCCAAACGCTTTTCCGATTGTATTACCTATTGGTTTTGAAAAAGAAATTTGCGGCGTGGTGGATTTAATTAATATGAAGTCCTACACCTACAAAGATTTTACGGACAAGGAGTTTACCGTTGGAGAAGTCCCGGCCGATATGGTGGAAAAAGCCAAAGAGTACCGCCAAAGATTGCTTGAAAAAGTTGTGGAGAGCGACGACGTTTTAATGGAAAAATATTTGGGCGGCGCCGAACTTACCGAAAGCGAATTTTTAACGGCCATCCGCAAAAGCGTGCAATCCGGCAAATTTTTTCCGGTTATGGGCGGGGACGGACGAGGTATTATCGTGCAAACTTTGCTTGACGCGGTGGTAAACTTTCTGCCTTCGCCGATTGACAGAGGCGTTACCCACGCTACGGACATAAAAACCGGCGAGCCCATAGAAAGAAAACCCTCCGACGACGAACCGTTTACAGCCCTGGCTTTTAAAATCGCGACCGATCCTTTTGTGGGCCGCCTGTGCTTTTTCCGTGTTTACGCCGGACAGTTGGCCGCCGGAAGTTACGTGCTAAACGCCAGGACAGGGGACAAAGAACGTGTCGGCCGCATTGTGCGCATGCGCGCGGACGAACGCGACGAAGTTAAGGAAGTTTTTGCCGGCGATATTTGCGCCCTGGTGGGACCGAAAAATACTTTTACCGGAGATACTTTGTGCGACGTGGACAAACCCGCTATGCTGGAACGCATTAAGTTTGCCGAACCGGTTATCAGCATGTCCATTGAGCCCAAAACCAAAGCCGACCAGGAAAAAATGGGCATTGCGCTTTCCAAGCTTGGCGAAGAAGATCCAACTTTTAGAATTCGCGGCGACGAAGAAACCCAGCAGACTATTATTTCCGGAATGGGCGAACTACACCTTGAAATTATTGTAGACAGAATGAAAAGAGAATTTAAAGTGGAAGCCAACGTGGGCAAACCGGAAGTCGCCTATAAAGAAACCATCAAAAAAACCGCGGAAGCGGAGAGCAAGTACATCCGCCAGTCCGGCGGTAAAGGCCAATACGGCCATGTTTATTTGCGCATAGAGCCTTTGGAGCGCGGTAAGGGTTACGAATTCGTTGATGAAATTGTCGGCGGAGCCATCCCCAAAGAATTTATTAAACCGGTGGACAAAGGTATTCAGGAATCCGCGGCTAACGGAGTTATCGCCGGATATCCTTTGGTGGATTTCCGCATTGCCCTTTACGATGGTTCTTACCACGAAGTTGACTCTTCGGAAATGGCCTTTAAAATCGCAGCGTCCAAGGGACTGCAGGACGTTGTCAAGCACGCCGACCCTGTTATCCTTGAGCCGGTTATGAAAGTGGAAGTTATTACGCCGGAAGTTAATATGGGAGATGTAATTGGCGACCTAAACTCCAAGCGCGCGCAGATTAACGAAATGACCGACCGTTTGCATCTTAAAGTTATAGACGCTTTTGTTCCTTTGAGCGAAATGTTTGGTTACGCTACCGCGCTACGATCGATGACTCAAGGACAAGCCAGCTACACTATGGAATTTGACCATTACGCGGAAGTTCCAAAGAATGTCGCGGCTGGAATTATTGAGAGCAGGGCCGGGATAAATGTTAGAAAAGGAATGTAGGACTACAGAACTACAAAATAGGGGCACTACAGAAAACCACGGAAGCTAAGTTGCGCCCATCCCGGAATTTTTTACGCTCTAAGGTTATCATAAGACGTAAAAAATATCCGGCCTGTCCGCTAAAGCCTTGGCGACGGCGGGGATTCAGAACGTTGTTTCGCAAAGAAGACATGATAAGACGGAAGACACGGATTGGAAACAGATAAACACGGATACAAGGGCGGCCTGCGGCCGCCCTTTTGATTGTATAAAATGTAGCGGCGCGTCTGGGCTACCGGTTAAAAAGAAAAAGCCCGCTGCGCCAACGATTATTGCTGGTGGGGGCTTAGCTTGCGCAAACTCGACGATTCCTATTTGATACCGAATTCGTCAGCGATTATTTTTGTCATGAGAGCGGCTAATGCGACGCTACACAGCCCTCCTAACAACTGAAAACTACATTTCAAAACCACTGAGCACGGTATCAGAAGCGCGAAAGTGCAAAGCGCTTGTATTATGTACTTCATTTCCCCTCCTTTCTCGCCGGGCTTTGGATATCTGGATCCATATCCCTTTTTGGCGATACTCCAGAATATCAAAGAGAGAGAGAGAGTTGTAAAGGCTTGGAAACAAGGATATAATGAGCGTAGTTAGCCCATTTATGGGCTGCCCAATTTTCTTTAACAGCCCATAAATGGGCTAACTACAGAACACTTATGTCAAACTTAAACGATCTTATAAACCTGGCGAAGGCGGACGGTGGCAAGTTTTTTGTTATTGATGAGGAGGGGAATGCCAGGGTGGTAATTATGAGCGTGGAAGATTACCAGGAATTATTGCTCGGCAAACTCAAGCGCCAGGTGGAAGATGTGGAAACCATAAATAATGAAATTTTAAAAGTCCAGTTGGCCGATGACCAGGGTTTTTCTTCCAAGCCCGCCAAGCCAATTGCCAGGCCCACGGAAAAAGGCCCAACCGCCACCAGTTATCCGCCGATATCAAAAAACGACTTAAGAGCCGAAGTCATAGACCCCAGTTTTGATTTTGACGGGCCGAAGGTGGAGATAGACGATTTATAGCTACGGAGTTGGGAGCAGGAAACACTACAGAAAACTACAGAATCTAAGATGGTGTCATTGCGAGTGCAGCCGAAGCAATCTCAAACTAACCCGCAGTATCCCACAATATTTTTAAAATTGCTTTTTATGAAAAAAATTATTATCGCCGCGTCAATCGTTTTATTAGCCGCGAGCTGTTCCAAACCGCAGCCGGTTTCGGTCGCGCCTCCGTCAACTCCGGTAGCCAGCACAACTCCGTTGACAGACCCAACCGCAAATTGGCAAACTTTTACCGATAATGATCCAGGCTTGCTTTACTATGACATTACCAATGGCTTTAGCTTTAGATACCCGCGGGGCTGGACTATCCGCCAGGATGAAAATCCCAGGGCGCTTCTGGAAATTTATGACCCTGAATCCAGTTCAAATTTGCAAAATTGTCTAAAGGAGACCGCTCCCTCCGACCAGCTTATGGATTGCGGACGGCAATCCGGGGACTACCAGATTTTTTTAATAGCCGATGAATATGTAAATTACAACAGTTTGGATAGTTGGCTAAAAACCAATTACCCAAATTATAACAAAGTTAACATTCCCGGCCTGGATGTTTTTAGCTACACGGACGACAATGATAATTCATTGGATTTTTATTACCATATAAATACGCCCGACCAAAAATCCGGATTATATTTTGAATCATTCCCAAGTCCTGACGTTAGCCAAGCCCAGGCCGACAAGGATGTTTTTAGCCAAATTGTGCAAACCTTTGGTTTCTTACAAACTCCATTGCCCGCGTTTTCCGCTCAGTCACTTTCGGTAAAATACAATAATAAACAATACGGATTTATTTTTTCACTTCCGGCGGACTGGATGGGTTTTTCAACTTACACCAAAACCTGGACCGGCAACCCATTACCAGGCAGCCAGTATAAAACAACCATAAGCGGACCGGAAATTTACATCCGCAACCCTAATTGGACCACCCAACAACCCCACGAAGATATTCCGATCATGGTTTTTACTTTGGATGAGTGGAACGAGATACAAAAGGAAACATTGGCTGTTTCCGCGGCGCCTATTCCGCCATCCAAACTTGGCAGTAATAAAATTTATGTCTTTGCTCTTCCGGCTCGCTACGATTACGATTTTAGTATCGGTTATCAGGAAGTTGAAAAAATTACGCAAAGCAACCCTTTGCAGGGCTACTAAGCCGGTCGTTTGACAACTCTGACAAATATCTTTAGAATACATCTTGTTCGCCTTTAAAGAATATTGGCGGATATTTTATATCAATAATTAATTTTTCGCTCTGGATAACGTCAATCTGACGTAGAAAAGAGATCCCTTTGGCGCTGCGGCGGATCGATACGCTTTAGCGCTTAGGGAATCTCGGGCGAATTGCTGTGTAGCGTGCCCATTTATGGGCGATCTTTAGACCGTCAACGCCGATAAATCGGCACGCTACATACGCAGAAAGACCATAAATAAATGGCAGATAAATTTGACCGCAGCAAGACGCATGTCAATGTTGGAACCATCGGTCACGTTGACCACGGAAAAACCACTTTGACCGCCGCTTTGACCACGGTTCTGGCTAAGCTTAAGCCAAGCAGCACAAACAAAGCCCGCGCCTACGATTCCATCGACAACGCTCCGGAAGAAAAGGCCCGCGGTATTACCATTAATACCGCTCACGTGGAGTACGAAAGCGACAAGCGCCATTACGCCCACGTCGACTGTCCCGGCCACGCCGACTACATTAAGAACATGATTACCGGCGCCGCCCAAATGGATGGCGCTATCTTGGTAGTATCCGCCGCCGACGGCCCCATGCCCCAGACCCGCGAACATATTTTGCTGGCCAAACAGGTAGGCGTGCCTTACATTGTCGTGTTTATGAACAAGTGCGACATGGTGCAGGATGCTGAATTATTGGATTTGGTTGAGGAAGAAATCCGCGACCTTTTGACCAAATATGATTTCCCGGGTAAAGACACCCCGATTATCCGCGGCAGCGCTTTAAAAGCTTTGGAAGGCGATACCTCACCGCTTGGTGAACCCGCTATCTTAAAGCTGGTTGAAACCCTGGACACCTACATTCCAGACCCGGTCCGCGACATCGATAAACCGTTTTTGATGCCGATTGAAGACATTTTCTCCATCCAGGGACGCGGTACCGTGGTTACCGGCAGGATTGAACGCGGCCAGATTAAAATCAACGAAGAAGTGGAAATTGTCGGTCTTCGCCCGACCGCCAAAACTGTTGTTACCGGTATTGAAATGTTCAACAAGCAGTTGGACAGCGGTTTAGCCGGTGACAATGCCGGACTTTTGCTCCGCGGCATTGAAAAAGAAGGCGTAGAGCGCGGCCAGGTTTTGGCCAAATCAGGCTCCATTACCCCGCACACCGAATTTGAAACCGAAGTTTACGTTTTGACCAAAGAAGAAGGCGGACGCCACACCCCGTTCTTTAAGGGTTACAAGCCGCAATTTTACATCCGCACTACGGATGTAACCGGCGATGTTAAACTCCCCGAAGGCCAGGAAATGGTTATGCCCGGCGACACCGTAAAATTGGTTGTCACCCTCATTACCCCGGTGGCCTTGGAAGAGAAATCCAAATTCGCCATCCGCGAAGGCGGAAGGACAGTTGGCGCTGGTGTAGTTACTAAAATTATAAAATAGCTAGCTGGCTGATCAACTGGACAGTAATCAGTGGATCAGTACGCAAAAACTCTGCCAATTCGGCAGAGTTTTTGTTTTGGAGATTATAACTGTGGACAATTCGTAAATTACCGGATAATCCCTAAAGAAAGCGGCATTTTGACAATAATATTTTCAGGCTTATACTTAAGAAACTCGAAAAAATAATTAAAGGTTTTATAGCATTATGACTGAACTTACGATGGAAGTTTTTGAACGCTTGCTGACAAAACAATTAGAGAACTTTCCAACCAAGAGAGAGCTCGATTCGTTAGCTGCCAAGAAAGATCTTGGCGCCTTGGCGACAAAACAGGAGTTGGGCGCGATGGCTACCAAGAAAGATTTGGATTCATTAGCTACCAAGAAAGACCTGGATTTATTGGCTACCAAAAAGGATCTTGATGGCGGCATTGATGACTTGGCCGAAATGATCCAATTTTTGACCAAAGCCGCTGCCTATAAAGATGACTTAAAAAGCCAAAGCGAGCATTTTGACAAAAGATTTGCCGAACAAGCCGTTAGTCTTACTTTTATTGAGAGTAATGTCGCGACTTTGCGCAAAGACCTGGAACAATTATCCAAACGCACAAAAGAAGACGACGGCGCTTTTGTGAAAGAAATTTTGAAACTAAAAAACAGGATGGACCAATTCGAAAAGCAGTTGAAAAAGCTGAAAGCGGTTTGCGTTTAAATTTTTGTATTAGCTTATAATTAGCTTAGAGCCTGTTTAAAAATTCATTTTGGCCGCAATTTCAGGAATTGGGCCGCCAAAGTCTCATCAAAATTCACCGATACTCCCTGGTATCGACTCATTTTTCTTCAACTTTTTCGCTCCAATTCCTGAAATTTCGCTTCAAAAGCAATTTATTAAACAGGCTCTTATATAATAAAGCAAAGGAAATAATCTTATGTCCGAAGTAACTCTCGAGGCTATATCTGAAGTTATCCGCGAGGAACTTGAGCCTGTAACCGTAAAACTTAATGCCATCGCGGAAACAGTTTCCGGACACACCGGAGCTCTTGTGGAAATTGCCAAAGATGTTAAGGATTTAAAACAAGATGAGATTGTGGCCAATCTTAGATTTGATAAAAGCGAGAAGTCTATAAAACTCTTGGGAAACAAAGTTGGAATTTCTGACGAGTTAAGGCAAATATTTCAAGCATAGATTAAATTTCGTCATAGTTATTGATTTATGTCAAACTTGCCAAAATCAGCCCAAATCATTTGACAAATAATCCAACTTCGTTTAAAATACTGCAAGTGCTTGAAAAAGGCCAAAAGGCCTTATTTTTAGCCAGAACCTATCTTAAAAATACTTCGGGCTGCAATTTAAGAATTTTGGCCAAAATCTCAAAAAAATTTCTCCGCTTAACTTAGGTTAAACATCAAAATTTGTTTTGAAATTTTGTCACAAAATTCTTAAATTTCGCCTACAAATTATTTTTAAAATAGGTTCCAAGTAATATTTTATTAATAAATCCGCTTGGCGGCTCAAATTGGGCAGGCTAAGGACCGATAAATTGCAGTTTAAAAATGGACAAGATTGCTCCGGCATCAGCGCCAAAAATCCGCATAAAGATAAGGGCTTACGACCACAAACTTATTGACCAAAGCGCCAAGCAGATTGTGGACACGGCCAAAAGGACAGGCGCCACAATTTCCGGACCGGTGCCTTTGCCGACCGAAAAAACCAAGTATACGGTTTTACGCTCAACTTTTGTGCACAAAGATAGCCGCGAACAGTTTGAAACGCGCGTGCATAAAAGGCTGATAGATATTTTAAACGCCACGCCTAAAACCATCGATTCCCTGACTAACCTAAACTTGCCGGCCGGAGTTGACGTGGAGATAAAAATGTCATAACTTAATATTTTTGTGAATTAGTTCTCATCAGTCAAACCGCCAAAAGCGGTCAACAGATGAGAAAACGATTTACTCACATAAGTACGGATAGATTTTTTCTATATGTATTGATGCGGGCGAATCGGCCCGCTTTTTTTGTAGATCGAATATACGAATTCAGACGAATCAACGAATGACAACGAATTCGTTTATTCGTAGATATTCGCAGATTCGTTTTTATTCGTTGATTCGATATATTTATGAATTTCTTAATCGGCCACAAACTGAATATGACCCAGTACTTTGATGAAGCTTCCGGCGAAGTTGTGCCGGTAACGGTTGTTTTCGCTGCTCCGATGACGGTAACTCAGGTAAAATCTGTGGCCAAAGACAAATACAGCGCCGTTCAGGTTGGTTTTGGTAAGCGAAAAAAAGTTTCCAAATCTGTAAAAGGTCACTTAAAAGATTTGGGCGCTTTCGAGGTTTTATCAGAATTTAGAGTAAAAGATGCTAAAGATTTTCAGCGCGGACAGAAGATTGAAATCGGCGGTTTCCAGGTTGGCGAATTGGTTAACGTTGTCGGCGTAAGCAAGGGTCGCGGATTTGCCGGCGCTATGAAGCGCCATGGTTTCCACGGTTTTCCCATGAGCCACGGCCACAACAAGCCCCGCAGTGTAGGCAGTATTGGCCAACGTTTTCCCCAGCACGTCAGAAAAGGTATGCGCATGGCCGGACATATGGGAGTTGAGCAGGTGACCGTCAAAAACTTGCAGGTGGTGGAAGTTGATGCCGCGAAAAATCTCATCACCCTTAAAGGAGCCATTCCCGGACATCGCAACGGGCTCATTAAATTAATTTCCACGGGGAAGATTAAACCATTGGTAAAAGTTGAGACTCCGAAGGAAGAGAAGAAGAAAAAGTAATACATGAAAGATGAAACATGAAACACGCAACACGTTTGCGCTTCATGCTTCATGCTTCATGCTTCATGTTCAATGAAAACTTCCGTTTACAATCAAAAAGGCGAAGTAGTAGGCGATATTGAGTTAAACTCAAAAATTTTTGAAGTTAAGCTTAATAAACATTTGCTGGCCGAAGCTGTCCGCGTCCAGATGTCAAACTCTCGCCAGGGAACCAGCAATACCAAAACCCGTGGCGAAGTCAGCGGCGGCGGCAAAAAGCCCTGGAAGCAAAAAGGTACGGGCAAGGCGCGCGCCGGTTCCATCCGCAGCCCGATTTGGCGCCACGGCGGCGTTACTTTTGGTCCGCGCTCAAGCCAGAACTGGACGTTAAAGATCAACAAGAAAGCCAAAACCCAGGCGCTGTTTATGTCGCTTTCGGATAAAGCTAAAGACAACCAGTTTATTGTAATTGACCAAATCAACCTGGATCAGCCCAAAACCAGGGAGTTTGCCAAAATGTTTTCGGGGCTTAAAGACGGAGTCAAGAATTTGGGCGGCAAGCATTTAATGGTAATGCCGAAAAAAGACGATAAACTTGTCCGCTCCACCAGGAACATAAAATCCGTAACCTCGGTTTTGGCCAACAGCTTGAATGTGCTGGATGTTTTAAAAGCCGACAGTTTGATTGTTTTAAAAGACAGCTTACCGGTAATAGAAAAAACGTATTTAAAGAGCAAGTAAGAGAATAGCGGATAGGGAATAGAGAATAGTAAGACATTTGTATCCCCCTATACCCTAACCCCTATACCCTAAATCCCTACCCCAATGGCTATATTTTCCAAAAAACCAGAAGACGAGTCAGGCGCCAAGTACCAGGTCACAGGATCCGGATCGGGCGCGCCTGTTTTGGCTAAAGTTCCTACCGTATTGATCCAGCCTAGGATTTCCGAAAAATCGGGCAAACTGGCCGCTATGAACAAGTATGTTTTTGTGGTCAGGCAAAACGCCAATAAAGTGGAAGTTAAAAAAGCCGTGGAATCTACTTATAAAGTCCATGTAACCCAGGTTAATGTAGTCAACAATTCGGGAAAAGCCGGAAATTTTGGCCGCACGGCAGGCAGGAGATCGGGTTTTAAAAAAGCGATAGTAACCTTAAAGACAGGGGATAAGATAGAGGGATTAATAGACGTTGTATAATTTTAGATTTAAGATTTTGGATTGCGGATTGCCGCAGTCAAATCTTAAATCTTAAATCACAAATCTAAAATTATTTATGGCTGTAAAACTTTACAAACCAACTTCACCCGGACGGCGCATTCACAGTGTGACCGATTATTCGGTATTGCGTAAGACCAAAAAAACCCCCAAAGGTTTGATTGTCAGCAAAGCCAAACCGGCCGGACGCAACAACAGCGGCAAAATTACCGTCCGCCACCAGGGCGGCGGAGCTATACGCAAATACAGGATTGTGGATTTTTCCAGACAGGACAAGCTTAATATTCCAGCCAAAGTTGTTACCATAGAATACGATCCGACCCGCACCGCTTTTATTTCCCTGGTTTCTTACGCCGATGGCGCCAAAAGATATATTTTGACTCCGCAGGGTTTAAAAGTTGGCGACAAAGTTATGTACGGCGAAAGCGCGGACATTTTACCCGGCAACCGCTTGGCCATTAAAAATATTCCCGTAGGTTCCTTTATACATGATATTGAGCTTATTCCCGGACACGGCGGCCGCATTGCCAGAAGCGCCGGAAGCTACGCAACCTTACAGACTGTGGAAGCCGGTTACGCTTTGCTGAAAATGCCCAGCGGAGAAATCCGCCGCGTTAAGGAAGCCGTTCTGGCCTCCATTGGCCAGCTGGCCAACCAGGATTGGATGAACGTGCGCATTGGCAAGGCCGGCAGAAAACGCCTTATGGGCTGGAGGCCGTCAGTCCGCGGTAAAGCCATGAACCCGGTAGACCACCCCCACGGCGGAGGCGAAGGCCACAACCCTATTGGTCTCAAATACCCCAAAACTCCCTGGGGCAAACACGCGCTGGGAGTTAAGACCAGACTTAAGAAAAAATATAGTAATAGTTTTATTGTTAAGCGGAGATCGAAGTAACTATCTTTACTAACTACTAATCCTTACGAATATACGAACCTAAGCGTCAGGGTTAGTATATTAGTACCAATTAGTAGTTAGTAAAGACAGTAAAAATTTAATGAAAAAGTTAATCCTAACAACCTCCATCCTGCTCCTCGCCGCGGCCTGCAATAATAATCAGCAAGCCCAGGTTCAACCTGTTCAGAATCAACCTACTTCAACATCGCAAGCGGTTCAAGCACAACCACAGGCAACATCGACTGACGCTAGTATGGCCAGTTGGAAAACTTATACTAATGATCAGTATGGGTTTGAAGTGAAATATCCTTCAGATTGGCTTACGCAATCTGGCGATCCATTGTCACCAAATGTAAACCACAATTTTGTGTTAGGTCTTTCTCATCCTACTGATCAAGATTTCTTTATGGAGTTTGATCTTTACCCCCAAAGCCTAGAAGGTTTATTAAAGGATCCACATTATTGGCTAAATGGTGGAAGCCCAGGAAATGCTCCAAGTATGGAAGCTGTTGATATTGGCGGTCAGGTTTTTGAAAAAGTTGAATGGAATCCACAGACTGAAGTACTTTATATTCAAAACCCTTCAAAAACTATTACAGTTAGTATTTTCGGTCCTAGTGACGAAGAGGTTACCAATGATAATGATTTTATGAATGTTTTATCTACTTTCAAATTTACTAAATAATTTATGAGCAGATCATCCAAAAAAGGACCATACGTAGACCCTAGAGTGCTTAAGAAAGTGCTCAATGGGAAGGCAGGCAAGGACCAGATTAAGACTTGGTCACGGGCTTGTACCATTGCCCCGGAGTTTGTGGGTTTTACGTTTTTGGTGCATAATGGCAGAACGCATATAAGCGTGTTTGTGACCGAAAATATGGTCGGACATAAATTGGGTGAGTTTTCCTTAACCCGCAAGTTCATCCGCCACGGCGGTAAGATGGCCAAGGATCAGGAAATGGCCAAGGCTGAAGCGGAAAAAGCTAAGCTCAACGCGGCAAAGGATGAACCCAAGAAGTAAAAAGTTATCAAGTTGCAAGTTATAAAGTAACTGCAACCTTAAACGACTTGATAACTTGAAACTTTTAGCTTGATAACTTATATATGGCAAAAGCAACAGTAACAACCAAATCACCAATCCTGGTAAGGGCTAGCGCCCGGCATATTCATATTTCCCCGCGCAAAATGCGCCTGGTGACCAATTTGGTTAATGGCATGAACGCCTTGGATGCCATGACCCAGCTTCAGCATGCCAATAAAAAAGCGGCGCCGATGCTGACCAAGCTTATCCAGTCCGCCGTTGCCAACGCCAAAAATAATTTTTCCCTTGACGCCGAACATCTCTATATAAAGGCCTTGACCTGTGATATGGGTAAAGTAATGAAACGTTACTTTCCCCGCGCCCGCGGCAGCGCTTTTGTGATTCGGCGCAAAATGTCCCACATCAATATTGTGCTGGAAGAAAGAAAGCATGGCAAAGCCGGTAAACTGCCTCTGGGATTATTTAATAAAACCAAGGAGCATAAACCCGAAAGTGTTGATGCCAAGACCGCCAGTAACGAAAGACCTGTTAGCGAGGAAAAGAAGAAGTCCCAAGTCTTTAAAACAGATGAGCAAATAAAGATGAGCAAAGTCGCGAATAAGAGAAGACTGTTTAATCGTAAAACGGGAGAATAGGGTAATTGACAAAATTGACATGATTGCCAAAAATGACAAAATTGTCGGACAGCAAATTATGTTCAATTTTACTTAATTTTTTAAATTTTGTTCAATAAGATTATGGGCCATAAGATAAATCCTACAAGCTTAAGAATGAATATCACCGAGTCCTGGAAATCCAGGTGGTTTTCCAAGAATAATTTTGCCAAGCAGCTGCAGGAAGATGTGCGAATTCGCGAATATCTGGAATTGCATTTAAAGAAAGCCGGACTGGTCAGGATAGACATTGAGCGCTTAAACAACGGCGGCATTACCGTTATCATCAAGACCACCAAGCCGGGTTTGATTATCGGCAAGGGCGGCGCGGGTATTGAGGAGCTCAAAAATAAGGTAAAAAAGAAGCTGGGCATTAAGCAGGAGCTGAAGATAAATATAGAGGAGATTCGGGAAGTCAATTTGCAGGCCCAGGTTATAGCCAACTCCATTACCGAACAGCTGGAAAAACGCGTGGCTTTTAGGCGCTTGATGAAGCAGTCGCTGGAACAGGTCATGAACGCCGGAGCCAAAGGCGCCAAGGTGGCCATTGGCGGACGGCTAAACGGCGCCGACATTGCCCGCACCGAACATTTATCCTCCGGAAAAATCCCCCTGCATACTTTAAGAGCCGACATTGATTTTGCCCGTTCCACCGCCTTTACCACTTACGGCACAGTCGGGGTAAAAGTCTGGATATACAAGGGAGATGTATTTGTGGAGAAAAAAGATGGCGGGAAGAGTAAAGCTGTCACACCAGAGAAAGCTTAAGAGGATTAATTAAAATTGGCCATAATTAAGTAAAATTAAGTAAAATTTGACTGCGACTGCGCTTCAATTTTATTTAATTAAAAATTTTACTTAATTTTACTTAATACCCTATGTTTATTCCCAAGAAATTAAAACACCGCAAACACCACCGCGGTCATACCTACGGCCAGGCCACAGCCGGCGAAAACATCGCTTTTGGGCAGTTCGCCCTAAAGGCTATGGAAAGCAGCTGGGTTACGGCCCGGCAGATTGAAGCAGCCAGGCGCGCCATGACCCGTTATGTGCAAAGAGGCGGCAAGATTTGGATTCGCGTATTCGCGGACAAACCGGTCACCCTGCACGGCAACGAAAGTCCCATGGGAGGCGGCAAGGGCGCCGTTGACCATTTCGTGTCCGTTGTTAAAAAAGGCAAGATTTTATTTGAGATGGACGGCGTTACCAGGGAACAGGCCCAGGAAGCCATGAGGCTGGCCAGCTACAAATTACCGGTAAAATCAAGGTTTTTAGTGAAAGAGAAACAAGGGTAAAAATGGAAGCTGTCGCAGACGCCGGCAGCATCTACTCCAGCGCAGTATTAATCAGCGTATATATCAGCTTTTACAAAAAATGAACTACAAGGAACTTACAACCAAACCGGAAAGCGAGATTAAAAGTTTACTGGCAGAGCTAAGGGCCAAAGCCCACGACCTTTCTGTTAAGATGAAGCTTAAGCAGGTCAAAAATTACAAGGAGCTCGGCGCGGTTAAAAAAGATATCGCGAGAATAATGACCTTTATGGGACAGAAAGCTTCAAAGTAAAATTATACTAATTAACCTAATTGTGCTAATTATTCTAAAAATAACCTATCCACAATTTCCAATTTCTAAGGCCTTGGTTATTAAAACATTAGACATTATTTAGGGCACTTAGAATAATTAGAAATTTATAAGAATAGATATGATTACCGAACCTAAAAAACAGCAACTAACCGGCATAGTCGTCTCCGACAAAATGATGAAGACGGTCGTTGTTAAAGTTGACATGCGCAAGCGCCACAGCAAGTATAAAAAATCCTACACCATTTCCAAAAAATTCAAGGCTCACAGCGAGAACAACGAATTCAAGACAGGGGACAGGGTGGTAATTGAATCCATACGGCCGATGAGCAAGGAAAAGAAGTTTAAGGTAATCGGTAAAATTTAGACGCGACTTATTTTTATCTATTTCTGCATACTTCGGAAACCACTTAAAATAGATGGAAATAAAGAGAGATAATCGTTCCTATGCTACAAGTACGCTCCTACATTAAAATAGCGGATAACACCGGCGCCAAAGTCGTCAATGTTTTCAGCGTCAACGGCAAGAACAGCAACCGCTTTGCCCGTATTGGCGATGTGGTCGCGGGTTCCATCCGCCAGGTAGCGCCGAATTCCACCCTTAAAAAGGGCGACAAGGTTTATGCTGTTATCGTTAGGCTTCGCAAGGAAATCCGCCGCAAGGACGGCAGTTACATCCGTTTTGATGAAAATGCCGGCGTGCTGGTGGATAAAGAAAGCGGGGAACCAAAAGGAACGCGTATTTTCGGGCCCATCCCGCGGGAAATCCGCGAAAAGGCCGCAGGCAACTTTAAGGACGGATTTAAGAAGATTGTATCATTGGCTCCGGAAGTAATTTAGATTTTACGAAGTACGAACAGGTACGAAAGTACGAATCGGTTTCCCTTTGTAAGTTCGTAAACATTCGTACTTCGTAAAAATAATCCTATGAATAAACTCAGAATCAAAACAGGCGATACGGTTAAGGTTTTATCCGGCAAGGATAAAGGCAAGACCGGCAAGGTGATTAAAGTTTTGCCAAAATTGGGTAAAGTGGTTGTTGAAAATGTTAATTTGCGCACCCGCTTTGAACGCTCCAAGACCGCCGGGGAAAAAGGCAAAAAAATTACCTTTGCGGCTACTATGGCAATTTCCAAAGTAATGCTGCTGGACCCTTCTTCCGGAAATCCCACAAGAGTAAGCTTTATTTTTTTGGAAAACGGCATTAAACAGAGAACGGCAAAAGCCAGCGGAAAAGCGGTGTAGACGAGCGTATAGCGGTTAGCGTATAGAGGGCTAGACGCTAACTGCTATCCACTAAATAACTAATTCTATGGAACGATTACAGGAACAATATAATAAGAACATAGCTCCGGCTTTAAAGGAAAAGTTCGTTTTCAACAATGTCATGGAGGTACCCAGAATTTTAAAAGTAGTGGTCAACGTGGGCGTGGGCAAAGTTAAGGATGACAAAAAGAAGATTGACCAGATTGTGGAAGATATAAAAAAAATCACCGGTCAGGCGCCCGTAAGGAACCGTTCCCGCAAATCCATCGCCGGGTTTAAAGTCCGGGAAAACCAGATAGTCGGCGTATCCTGCACCCTGCGCGGCTTTAAAATGTACAGCTTTTTGGACAAACTGATTAACGTGGCCCTTCCCCGCGTGCGTGATTTTCAGGGACTGCCGCAAACAGGGTTTGACGGCAGGGGTAATTACCATTTAGGCTTAAAGGAACAGCTGGTATTTCCGGAAATCTCCTCGGAATCCCTGGAAAATGTCTTTGGCCTTGAAGTTTCCATTGTCACAGGCGCGGGCAAAAACGAACCGGTAAAAGAATTATTAAAACAGATGAATTTCCCGTTTAAAAAATAAATTAGCGTCTAGCGGCTAGGGATTAGCGTTTAGCAGGAAAGCGTTTCCTTCTATACCCTAATCCCTATACCCTAATCCCTATACCCTAATCCCTATACCCTAATCCCTACCTCAATGGCTACACAAGCTCAAATCGCCAAATCGGCAAGAAGCAGAAAAAACCCTAAATTCTCCAGCAGAATTACCAGGCGTTGTTGGAAGTGCGGCCGTAAAGCCGGTTACATGAGAGACTTTAATATCTGCCGTATTTGTTTCAGAGAATTAGCTTCCAAAGGGGAAATCCCGGGAATTGTAAAAGCAAGTTGGTAATTAACTAGCAGTAAGTTGTAAGCTGGTAAGTAGTAAGTTACTTACAACTCTACAACTTAGAACTTACAACTATTTTTATGTTTACAGACCCCATCGCCGACATGTTAACCAGAATCCGCAACGCCGCCGCCGCCAAAAAAGACGAGCTGGTTTTGCCGTACTCCAAATTTAAGGATAATCTGGCCCGGCTGTTTTTGAAGGAAGGATTCATAGCGGCGGTTTCGGAGCTGAAAGGCCAGCACAAGATGCTTCAGATAAAACTTAAATATTCCGGCAGCGGTTCGGTTATCGGCGGCATAAAAAGGGTCAGCAAACCCGGCCAGCGCATTTATCTTCCGGCCGACAAACTGCCCAGGACCAACAGCGGCTACGGAGTAACGGTAGTATCCACCTCCAGGGGACTAATGACAGACAAGGAAGCAAGGAAGGCAAAGGTTGGGGGAGAAGTGGTGTGTCAGGTCTGGTAAAGATAGAAGCCGTTTAAAGACGGCTGTAAGCAGACGCCGGATAAACGCCGGCAGCGTTTATTCCAGCGTAGTATTAATCAGCGTATAATTTTCAGCTTCTATGAGCAGAATCGGTAAAAAACCAGTGATTATTCCTTCCGGGGTGAAGGTAGAAAAAAAGGATTTAACCTTAACCGTAACAGGTCCAAAGGGAACTTTGAGTTTGGCAATTCACCCGCAGGTAAAAATTACCGTCAGCGACAGGGAAGTTGTGGTGGATGTGGAAGGCAAAGATGACAAAAAACAGCGCGCGCTGTGGGGATTGTTTCGGGCTTTAATCCAGAATTTGGTGGATGGCGTCACCAAAGGTTTTGAAAAAAAACTGGAAGTAGTCGGCGTGGGTTTTAAAGCCGCGGTCCAGGGGCAGAAAATCGTTATGGCTTTGGGCTTTTCCCATCCCGTGGAAGTTGATATTCCCAAAGAGCTGGCTGTGACGGCGGATAAAAATTTAATTACCATCACCGGAGCGGATAAACAGCGGGTCGGCCAGTTCGCCGCCGAAGTCCGTGAGCTTAAAAAGCCGGAGCCGTACAAAGGCAAAGGTATTAAATATTCCGACGAAGTTGTATTGAGAAAAGCGGGTAAAGTTGTTAAGGTAGTCGGAGGCGGGAAGTAAACAAGCGGATAGCGTATAGGGATTAGGGTCTGGACGGGCCCATCTAACCCCTAAACGCTAACCCCTAACCCCTATTATATGAACAAGAACAAGCAGAAAAATTTTAAACGCTCTATCCGCCACAGCCGCGTGAGATCCAGGGTTTCGGGATCCGCGGACAGGCCGCGCCTTTCGGTATTCCGCGCCAATAAACATATTTACGCCCAGTTGATAGATGATACAGCGGGTAAAACTTTGGCGGCTGTTTCCAGCAGCGAGATAAAGACCAAGGGTAAAAAAAGCGATACTGCCAAAGAAGTCGGCAAATTGATGGCTGTCAAAGCTTTGGATAAAAAGATTAAAGCCGTTAAATTCGACCGCGGCGGTTTTGCTTATCACGGAAGAGTAAAAGCTTTGGCCGAAGGCGCAAGAGAAGGCGGTTTGGAGTTTTAATTAATAAATCGAATTTACGAATGGGACGAATCAACGAATGACAACGAATTTACGAATTCGTCGATTCACGGATTCGTAGGTATTCGTGGATTCGTTTAAATTCGTAGATTCGATACATTTATGGAAAAAAGACGAAGACAATCAAGGGGCGGTGAAGGCGAACGCGAAAGGTCTGAATTCGACCAAAAAGTCGTGGAGGTTAAACGCGTTACGCGTGTCACGGCCGGCGGTAAAAGAATGCGCTTTAGGGCGCTGGTTGTTATTGGCGACCACAAAGGCAAGGTTGGTATGGGCTTAAAAAAAGGCGCGGATGTTTCCGAGAGCGTCAACAAAGCTGTCAACCAGGCCAAAAAGAATTTAATCCAGCTGCCTTTAATTAACGGCACCATTCCCCACGAACTTAAAATAAAGTACAAGTCTTCCAGTTTGATGCTTAAGCCGGCCAAGCCCGGTACCGGTGTTATTGCCGGCGGCGCGGTGCGCAGCGTTATGGAGCTGTCGGGAGTCAAAAATGTTGTTTCCAAAATGCTTGGCAGCAACAATAAAGTCAACAATGTCAAAGCGGTTTTTGCCGCGTTTAAAATGATGAAGAGTAAGGAAACACTTTCTCAGATGCGCAAATAGGAATTAGGAATCCGGAATTATGAATTAGGGATGCGCCCATGTCATAAATCCTAATTCATGCTTCATAATTCATTCCCAAATATGATCAAACTCCACCAACTCACAAAACATCCCAAATCCACCCGCCGCAAAAAAGTTGTCGGACGCGGTCTTGGCAGCGGCCATGGTACTTATTCCACACGCGGCGGCAAAGGACAAACTGCCCGAACCGGCCACAGCAAAATGCCGGCTAATTTTGAAGGCGGCCGCCAGCCTCTGGTCCGCCAATTGCCGAAATTGCGGGGTTTTAGGGCCTTAAACGCCAAGCCAGCGGTAATTTCCCTAAGCAAGCTCAGCGCTTTTGACGACGGTGCCACGGTAACTTTGGCTGCTTTAATAGCCAAAGGTTTGGTGGACAATAAAACCTCCAAAGTCAAAATTTTGGGCGGGGAAATAAAAAAGAAACTCAATATAAAGTTACCGGCCTCAAAATCCGTTAAAGAAGCAATTGAGAAAGCCGGTGGCAAGGTGTTATAAATCTTTTGTCAGACAAACCTTATTTATTTTTTCATATCGGGATGAATAACAAATGAATAAATTATCGCTAATTTGGAAGACAAAAGATTTGCGCAATAAAATTTTTATTGTGCTGGCGCTTTTGCTGTTCACCAGAATTTTGGCCCACATTCCCATTGCCGGCATAGACGTAAGCGGCCTTAAAAATTATTTGCAGCAGAGCCAGTTTTTTAACCTGCTGGATATTTTTTCCGGCGGCGGCCTAACCAGTTTTTCCATTGCCATGCTTGGCGTGGGCCCTTACATTACATCCACCATCATTATGCAGCTGCTGACCATTGTCATTCCTTCCCTGGCCGAACTTTCCAAGGAAGGCGGCGAGGCCGGACGCGCGCAAATTAACCAGTACACCCGCTGGATGACCATTGTTTTGGCGCCGCTGCAGGGTTTTGGCACCATCCGCCTGCTGCAAAGCCAGGGCGGCGCCAGCGTGCTGGGTAACTTTAGCCCGTTCCAGTGGTTTACGGTTTTACTGTCCATTACCGCCGGCACTATGCTGCTTATGTGGATTGGCGAAATTATTTCCGAATTTGATATCGGCAACGGCGTGTCCCTAATCATCTTTGCCGGGATTGTGGCCAGATTGCCGGCCAACGCGGATTTTTTAACGAGTTGGTACGATCCGAGCAAATTGCCGATTGTGCTGGCTTTTATTGGTGTGTTTTTGATTGTCATTGCCGGCGTGGTGCTGGTAACGGAAGCGCAAAGGAACATCCCGATTGCTTACGCCAAAAGAGTGCGCGGCAATAAACTGTTCGGCGGAGTGGATACCCACCTGCCGTTAAGGCTTAACCAAGCCGGGGTTATCCCGATTATTTTTGCCATTTCCGTAATGCTGTTCCCGGCCATGATTTCGCAGTTTTTTATCAATGCTCGTTCCCATGTTTTAGCCAGTTTGGCGCAAAAAACCATCGCCTTGTTCAATAACCAGGGTTTGTTTTACGGAGTCTGCTATTTTATTTTGATTATGGCCTTTACTTATTTTTACACGGCCGTGGTTTTTAATCCCGAGGAAATTGCCGAGAACGTGCAAAAAAACGGCGGCTTTGTGCCCGGCCTGCGCCCCGGCGCCCAAACTGCCGATTTCCTGAATATGGTTCTAAACCGCATCACCCTGGCCGGCGCTTTCTTTTTAGCCGTCATCGCGGTTCTGCCCCTGGTCCTGCAAAACTACACCGGCACCACCTCCCTAACCTTTGGCGGCACATCTTTGCTGATTGTCGTTTCGGTGGTTATAGAGGTAATTAAAAAAGTGGAAGCGCAGTTGACGATGCATGATTATGAGGGATTTTGACCAACTTTAATTTAAAATTATAGCGGTCATCCGCCGACTTGTCCGATGTAGCCTTGGCGAAATTGGAAGCTTTAGCGAAGGCGGATAATAGCGTTTAGGGGATAGCGTCTGGCGTTTAGTATAAAAACCTGCCATAATATTGGCGGGTTTTTATGATTAAAAAATGGATTAAAATCAAAGAGCAACCTTATAAGACTAATTTTAGGAAACTGACTAAAGTTACTTTTAAGCTTCCCGATCGTAGATTGGCTCATTACGATATTAGCGGCGGTCACAAAATAGTAAGCATTTTTCCTTTAACTAAAGACAATAAAATAATTTTAGTCAAGCAATTCCGTCCCGGTCCCCAAAAAGTAACCTTGGAATTGCCCGCGGGCGGCGTGGAAAAAAATGAAACTGTGGGCCGCGCGGCTTTAAGGGAGTTGGCGGAAGAAACTGGCTATATAGGCGAATTGATTTTTATTGGCAAAAAAATCAATTCTGCTTACAGTAAATCGATTCGTTACAATTTTTTGGCAAAAAATTGCGTAAAAGGCGGCAATCTAAAACCTGATCTTAATGAATTTCTTGAGCCCGTCTTGCTTCCTCTTAAAGCTTATCGTAAATATTTAAAGTCTACTGACTTTACAGATTCCGCGAGCGTAGCTTCAAGTTATTTGGCGATGGATTATTTAAATTTACTATAAATGATCAAAGTAATTTTGTTTGATTGCGACGGCCTTATTATCAAACATACAAAATATTTCAGCCAGCGGCTCAGGGATCAAAAGGGGATTAATACTGATGCTGATGGAGAGAAATCGTTTTTCCAAAATGAATTTTTGCGGTGTGAGACAGGAAAAGCTGATTTAAAACAAGAACTTTCCAAGCGTTTGGAGACTTGGGGATGGAAGGAGACGGTCGATGATTTGATGGAGTTTTGGTTTGAAGGGGAGGCGGAGATAGACGAAGATATGAAAAATTATATTATAAGTTTAAGAAAACAAGGGATAAAATGTTTTTTGTCTACCAATAACGAAAAATATCGCACCGAATATTTGGCCAATCAAGTTGGGCTGAAAAATTTTCTTGACGGTATTTATTCTTCTTGCTACGTGGGATATTTAAAGCCAGAAGCTGAGTTCTGGCGTGAAATTTATAAAGATTTTCCTGGACTATTGAAAAATGAAATCTTAACTTGGGATGACCAGCAATCTACAGTAGACTCGGCCAAAGAATTTGGCATTAACGCGGAGTTTTATACGGATTTTTCAAAATTTAAGAAAATTATGGAAAATAAATACCAATTGTAAAATGCAACGCGAAGAATTTGAAAATTTAATAACCGACGCGGTGGGGGAGTTGCCGGAATCGATTCAAGAGAAGCTGAGTAATGTTGAGATAGTTTTGGAAGACGGAGATTCGCCGAATAATTCCTTGTTTGGTTTGTACCACGGAATTTCCCAGTTAAACCGTGGTTCGTCTTACGGCATGGGCATGGTTTTGCCGGATAAAATTACCATTTGGAAGGGGACTATAGAGCGCTTTGCGGGCGACCCGTCAAACATCCCAAATCTCGTCCGCCGCGTAGTCTGGCACGAAATCGGCCACCATTTTGGCTTTGACGAAGCCGGAATCCGAAAACTGGAACAAAAATGGGCGGCGGAGGGTAAGGTATAAATTGCGTGTAGTTAGCTGATTTATCAGCTGTCTAGTGCTCCATAATTTTAATTTTGTCGTCCAGGTAATCCCTAAAAATCAAAAAATATACGGTAGTCAAAAAATGTTGGATAGCCAGAATTAAAATTAAGGTGTACTATTGACTTTCGCCAATTAGATTGAATAGTCTTAAACATAGAGTACCGAGGCTCTCAGAAATCCCCGTAACAGTTCCCTGTCATTCCTGATTTTACGATAACTCCTGCCAACCGCGGCCTTTAACAGCGGCAAGCCTTTGGGCCGCAGGTTGCATAAATGTTTGTTCTTCATAGCGGACCACAGGTATTCGGCCGGGTTGAGTTCCGGCGCGTAAGCCGGAAACCGCTCCACCTTCAGCCAATGCTTTTGAGTTTTGAGGTATTCTATCGTCGCTTTAGCCTTATGCGCCGATAGTCCGTCCCAAAACAACAACAGCTTCTTACCCTTTAAGTGGCGTTTCAGTTCTTTTAAATAGTCAATAACATCGGGAAATTTGACGCTATGGGGCAGGCTTTTTAAAAACAACCGGGGATTATTGCCTTTAGGGGTACAAACAATTGTCCCGGAAAGGCTCATTGTCGCCCAAGAGCCCGTGGATTGTATTATCGGCGTCCTGCCCACCACAGACCAGGTTCTTCTGACAGTAGGTTTTTCAGAAATTCCCGACTCATCGTGGAAGCCCAGTAAATACAGGTGTTTATCAGCCCATTTTTTTTAAGGCCGGAAAGCTTTGAACTTTCCAGGCTTTGATGGCTGACTCATCGCGTTCTTTGGCTCTGGTTTCAGGCTTTTGGCAGGAAAAGCCCAAAGAGATGAGAATTTTCCAGACATGGCCCGGGTGGTAGTTAACCTTACTGATGCTTTTAATTACCTTGCCGATCCTTTGAAGTGTCCATAAGTCGGTGGAATAACCCAGGGCTTTGGGGCCCTTTAAGATAGCGGCTTTGAGCTTTCTCCGGTCTTCATTATCCAGTTGAGGCTTGGGGCCGGGCCTGCCCTTGCTTTTTAAGCCCTCTAAACCGCCATCTTTATAGAGCTCCACCCAGTTACTGACCGCCTCAAAGCTGACTTTTAGCTTTTTGGCTATAAAATACTGGCTTTTGCCCTGGCTATGGAGCCTGATGGCTTGTCTGCGGCGCGACTCCAGCGCCTGTGGATCCCGTTTGCGAGACCCTGAAGATATATGTTTGTTTTTCATATACCTTCATGGTAGCACAAAATTAATCCATATTCAAGCTAATTGGCGAAGGTCAATAGTGATCTTAACAGCCCATAAATGGGCTAACTACAAGCCGTTTAGTCTTGGTGTTGATTTGTCGCTGTTTGACAAAAATGGCTAAAAGGCCTATAATATTAAGTTAAATGTAGGTATTTATGATATAATAATATAGCTTTTTATGGCTCAAGAACAACAAACTATTCCCACAGAAGCCGCTTTTCTTAAAAAACAAGAAGAGCTTTTAGAGTTGGCAAAAAACGGAGACAAAGCTGCTTTAGCTGAACTTAAACATACTAACAGTCCAGAAACATCGTCCAGTTTTCAGGAGAAAAAACAAACTGCGGAAGCCATGGGAAAATTGCCAGCAGAACATCAGGTAATTGCTCCAGAATTAAAACCAAGTTCTGATGGGGTTTCTCCAGCGGTGAATCTAGAAGCTAATGAAATGAGTGGAGAAATGCTAACAAAAATGATGAGCGGTGATTTGGACCTGACTGACCCCGATGCCATTACTAGGGCAATGATAGAAATGGCTAAAAAAAGATCAGAAAGCAAGCAAGATTAGAAGCTGCCTTACAAACAAAAATAAATGCCCCTTGAAATAAACTCAATTCAGATTGCGGTTTTGGTTTTATTGGTTTTGATAGTCGTTTTTGCGGCTGTCTTTTTTTATTATTATAAGCGGCATATATATCATACAAAGCATGTGGTGCCCAGGATCCAGGACTGGGTGTTTTTGGAAATCCAGATGCCTAAGGAGGGGTCGCCGGATAAGACGGATGACCGGCCTAAAAGCGAGGAAGAAAAAAAAGCGCTGATTGCCATAGCCGAACAATTGTTTACCACGCTTTCGGAGTCCGGCCACAACAAGGGCTGGCTTTTGGGCAAGGATTATTTCAGTTTTGAAATCGCCTGCACGGAGAAAAAAATTTCTTTTTATGTTAACTGTCCCAAGCATCTGCAAGAGCTGGTGGAAAAACAAATCCAGGCCCAGTATCCGCACGCCTTTATTGAGCAGGTGCCCGGCTATAATCCTTTCCAAAAAGACGGCAAAGTGGAAGTGGAAGAACTCAGGCTGAACAAGCAGTACGTTTATCCTTACCGCACTTACAAAACCATGGAGTCCGACCCGCTCAGCGCCCTGACCAATGCCATGAGCAAACTTCAGGAGAACGAAGGCGCGGCCATCCAGTTTATATTAAGTCCGGCCGGCACATTGTGGCAGGGGCGGCCGCGGCATATGGCTTTGGAAATCCAGCAGGGAAAAAATCCGGAAATGGTGGAGCGGGGGCACGTTTACCGTTTGCTTATAGGTTTTATGCGCGGCGTGGGCAAAGGCCTGGCCGGCATTGGCGGCAGCGGCCAGCAGCAACAGGGTTCTCATACCCACAAAGATTTATCCGGCTACGCCTCGCCCATCCAGCTAACGCCGATGCAGCAGGAAATTGTAAAAAAGCTGGAAGAAAAAGCCAGCCGGCCGGGCTATAAAACCAACATCCGCCTTATTACATCATCATCCATTCCCGGCAACGCCAATAGCCATATGCGCAATTTGCTGGCCGCTTTTTTGCAATACAATATGCCGCCGTTTAACGGTTTGCATACAAAAAAAAGGGACAAAAATGATATCTTAAAAGATTATATTTTTCGGGTTTTTCGCGACAACGGCAGCCAGAGCATTTTAAACACAGAGGAACTGGCCAGCCTTTGGCACCTGCCCACGCCTTACATAGAAACGCCCAACATTAAATGGCTGATATCCAAAAAAGCGCCGCCGCCGGTTAACTTGCCCAAGGAAGGCGTGCTTTTGGGCCGCAATATTTACCGCGGACTGGAGACAAAAGTTTTTATGCAGCGCGATGACCGCAGAAGGCATATGTATATTCTCGGCCGCACCGGCAGCGGCAAGACGGAAATTATGAAGTATATGTCGGTACAGGATATTAAAAACGGCGAAGGGCTTTGCGTTATAGACCCGCACGGGGATTTTATAGAAGATATTTTGCCGCACATACCCAAGGAGCGCGCCGAGGACGTAATTTTGTTTGAGCCGTTTGATATGGAGCGGCCCATGGGATTAAACATGCTGCAGGTGGACAGCGAAGAACAAAAAGATTTCGCCGTGCAGGAAATGATCCAGATTTTTTACAAACTGGTTACCGACCCGGCTATGCTTGGCCCGATGTTTGAGCACAACATGAGAAACGCCATGCTTACGCTGATGGCGGACGAAGAACATCCAGGAACTATTACAGATATCCCAAGAATTTTTACGGACACGGAATTTCAAAAGTACAAAGTCAGCAAACTTAAAGATCCTGTCGTGCGGCTGTTTTGGGAAAAGGAAATGGCCAAGACGTCGGACTTCCATAAGTCGGAAATGCTTGGCTACTTAATTTCCAAAGTCGGGCGGTTTGTGGAAAACGCTATGATGCGCAATATAGTCGGCCAGCCAAAATCCGCTTTTAATTTCCGCGAGGTTATGGACGGCCGCAAAATTTTGCTTATAAACCTAGCCAAGGGCAAAGTTGGCGAAATCAACGCCAAGCTTTTGGGCTTGATTATCGTTTCAAAATTGCAGATGGCCGCGCTGGCCCGGGCCGACGTTAAAGAAGATAAACGTCCGGATTTTTATCTTTATGTGGATGAGTTCCAAAACTTTATCACGGACGCTTTTTCATCCATCCTTTCGGAAGCCAGAAAATACCGCCTGAATTTAATTATCGCCCACCAATATTTGGGACAGCTGGAAACCCAGGCCGGCGCCCAGGGAGCGGGATCCAAAGACCTTCGCGACGCCGTGTTCGGCAACGCCGGCAGTATGGTTTGTTTCAGGATAGGTTCCGAGGACAGCGAGGTTATGGCCAAGGAATTTAAGCCGACTTTTAACGAGTTTGATTTGGTCAATGTGGACCGCTACAACGCCTACTTAAAATTAATGATAAACGGCACGGCCAGCAAGCCGTTTAATATTGCCACCTACCCGCTGTTAAGAAATGGCAATGAGGAGCAAGCGCAGGCCATTCGCCAGTTATCCCGCCTCAAACACGGTCGTCCGCGCGCCGAAGTGGAAGAAGAAATCCTGGAAGCCGGCCAAGTAGCCGAAAACATGGCCGAGGCGCTGCCGGATGTTGAGAGGGGGCTTTAGGATTAAGTAAAATTTGGTAATTAAATAAAATTAAGTAAAATTGGCTGTCGAATGAATCAGGGAATCGGATGCAGGGTGCCCATTTATGGGCGATCTTGGAAACGCTGACTTTAATAAGGATTAAGTAAAATTGACCATTCTGCTGCGCAGTAATCATCCATCTGCCATCCCGAGTGCATCCGAGGGATCCCTTATCAGTGCTTTCAGGCATGGATGGTTAATGAGAGGTTTTGCAGCTTTACTTTTTTTGGCAAGTTGGTAAAATTAAGATAATTAAGGAGATGTAAATTTATGGCAGAGCAACATGGACACGCAGCTACTAGTCATTCTTCTAGTGCTAGCTCTTCGAAAGGTCATAAGGAAGGAAAGGTTAGAGCCGTTACCGATGGTCTTACAGAGGCTATCATAGGTCCTGTGATCGAAAAATCGCGGGAGGCGATTGAAAGTATTTCGGAGTTTGCGCCTGGGGTTAGAGGTGGTGGAAAATCCCATCGTTAATTTATGGACCAGTCCCAAAATTTAAACCAGCTTATCGCTTTATTTTTGGCTGAGGCTATCCGCAGCAGGCGTATTTCTTTGGCCAGAGCCGCGGAAATTTCCAAGAGGGTGGTGGCGCGGCTGCCTGGTTTGGAGTCCGAGGACGAGGCGCTTTTAATGCTGACCCAGATTGAAAAAGATTTTGAAGAAGTTACAGTGCTTAAACAAGCTCTGCATTTTGGTTATCAAGCCTCCAGCATCAAAGTTTATGAGTCGGAAATTAAAGATTATGTTTCCAAAATTCTGGCCCGCGACATCAACTCTTCCACGGCCTTTTTGCAGGATGCGGCCAGTCCCGGCCTGACCATCCAGCAATTATGCCTGAAATATCCGGAGTTTTGCCGCTATTTGATGAACTCCCCGGAAAAAGGCCGGGTTTTCGCGGGTTTAAGCCAGAATTAATGGCGCTTAAGAAGGCCAAAAGTTAGCCACAGCCGCGCGGGTTGCGGCTTTTTTAATTTTTTGTTATACTTCCAGTGTTAGTTTGGAGGCGTAGAAGGAAACAAAAATACAAATTTTTTCGTATAACCTATAATCATAAATCATAGTTAAGGCTTTTTTCGTTTTGAAATTAAAATAAAAACATACTTATGGATAAACTTTCCAATTTAGCTTTGGCCGTCCAAATGATAGAAGCGGCCGAAAAAAATATCACCTCGGCCAAACAGTTGCTTAAGGAGATGATGGGCGGACCGGCAGCCAAAGCCAATTTTGCCGCGCTTTCGGCCAATACCCAGGTATTGACCGTTTCCGAAGGCGGCAAGGTTATTGAGGGCGTATTTGACGGCCAGAATATGATAGGCCCGGACAAGAAACAATATCCCGTGCCCGCCAACTACGCTTCCAAATCCAAACTGGTGGAGGGTGACGTGCTCAAACTGACCATCTCCGACGATGGCTCGTTTATTTATAAACAAATAGGCCCGGTGGAGCGGCAAAAAATGCTGGGAATGCTTATGGTTGATGAAAAAGGCGATTTTCGCGTCCTGGCCGAAGGCAAGCCTTATAAAGTTCTGCTGGCCAGCTTGACTTATTTTAAGGCTGAAGCCGGCGACGAGGTTACCATTGTTATCCCCAAAGACCATCCCACCGACTGGGCCGCCGTGGAAAATGTCATTAAAAAAGGCGCGGGTTCCGGGCATACGGATATGGAGATGGGCGAAACTACGGGCTCCAAAGTTATTGTGGATGAAGACGAAGAGTTGTAAAAATACCAAATTTAAACCCGACATAAATATCTGGATTTGAAATTATATCCATGGACAGTTACCAGACGCAGCCAATATCTTTAAGCAATCAAATCGGCGGATTTTTGCGACGTTATCCGGTGATTTTGCAATTATGCCGCTTTGGGGCCATCGGGTTTCTAAATACCGCGCTTAGCTTTATTGTCTCTAACCTGATTTCCAAATTTTTGGGGGTTGAACAGGGCGGCGGACTCGGGTTAATCAGCGGCTTGGGTTTTATTTTAGCCACCACCCAAAGTTATTACTGGAATAAAGACTGGGCTTTTGGGCAGCAAACGCTGAATTTAACGCAAAATTTTTTCCGGCTGGTTGGTGTGGGCGCGGTCGGAGTTTTGTCGGTATTACTGGTACTCATTGCTTCCAAATTAAGCGCGGCTTATTATTTTTATCTGATACTTTTAGCGGTTTTTTTACTGACGCAACTGGTCTTGTGGAAGAGTTTCGGCTTATCCAATAACACCACCCAAAACACAAAAAACCCTCTGGCCGCGTTTTTTATTGTCAGTTTGATAGGCTTTTTGATTAACGTTGCCATTGTGGCCAGGTTTTCCGCGGCCATACATTTAAGCGCCAACGCGGATCTGAATAAAAATCTGGCTTTTGTGGTCGCGACCTGCGTTTCCCTCGTCTGGAATTTTATAGGCTACAAAATATTTGTGTTTAAAAAATAGCTTAAACATCAAAATTTACACGCGCCAATTTGCCCGAAGTTGCCGCGACCCCGCCTAAAAATTATTTTGTTTAAAACAGGTTCTTGCCCGCAGGTTCTTTTTTAATATACAAATGAATCTATTGTTCCTACGAGCTCTGCTTGTAACTTCACTCTATCAGGCCGTGGTATTTTTTGGCAACTGGATTGTGTTTTCCACGGTTGTCAATATTTTTGGCATCCACGGTTATCTGAACCTGGAATTTTTGGCTTTTACTTTTTTGGCTTTGTGGGCAGGCTTTGTTTTTTCCTGGCTGCTGGTCATGAGGCGTTCCAGCCCCCGGCGCACCGCCATTTTTTGGTCACTGGCCATCTGGATGGGTACCGGATGGGTTTTAATTATGGCCTCGGTGGTTTACTGGCTGGTAAAAATCGTCAGCCTGCTGTTTGGATTTATGTGGCCGGTCGCGGACATAGGGAAATTCCTGCTTTTGCTGGCCTTGTTTGTAAGCGCCTGGGGCGTATGGAATTCTTACCGCGTAAAAGTTAAAACCTATAAAGTCAGTCTGGCGGATTTGCCCAAAAACTGGCACGGTAAAAAAATTGTCATGCTGGCCGATGTCCACTTGGGCAACATCCGCGGCCTGAATTTCAGCAAAAAAATCGCCGCGCTCGCCAACAGGCAACAACCGGATATTGTCCTCATCCCGGGAGATTTTTTTGACGGCACTCCGGCCGCTTATCAGCATCTGGCCCAGCCTTTCAGCGCCGTAAAAAGCCGATACGGCGTATTTTTTGCCAACGGCAACCATGAAGAGTTCAGCCACCATCCTGCTTATTTTCAGGCGCTGGCCAAAGCCGGTATTAAAGTTTTGCATAACGAGTTTGTTGAAATAGAAGGATTGCAGATAGCGGGGGTAACCTACCACGCCACCCAGGGTAAAAAAAGACTGGCCAAGGTTTTGGCTAAAATTCCTTATGACAGGGCCAAGCCGACTATTCTGATGAAGCATGTCCCCACGGGAATGAAAGCGGCGGAGAGCGACGGCGTTGGCCTTATGCTTTCCGGACACACGCACCGGGCCCAGCTTTTTCCTTTTAATTTTTTAACCGGGATAATATTTCACGGCTATGATTACGGGTTAAAACCGTTCGGCAAAATGCAGGTAATCACCACCAGCGGCGCCGGCACCTGGGGACCGCCGCAAAGGATTGGGACTAACAGCGAAATTGTGGTGATTATTTTGCAGTAAGCCCGAATCACAGGGCCAACAAGGGCGCCCCTTGCGTCGAGCAAGGGGCGCCCTTGTTTAATTTCCCCCCGGTCTCCGGGGATGGTATAATAAACTAACAAATTTGAGAATCGTAGGACTTCCGCGCTTGGCCAAATTCTAGGCATTTTCCGAGGATGTTTGGAGGCGTAGTTCACCTACGACGACAAACACCGCAGGAAAATAACGACGAAGTTGGCCAAGCCCCTGTGGTTTAATTCATTAATTTAATTATTTATAGCATTAAACGCGGAAGTCCTAATTTATTTTTATGGCTGTTTTATACCGCAAATACAGGCCCCAGACTTTTGCCCAGGTGGTGGGGCAAAAACATATTATCCGGACCCTGGAAAACCAGGTGGCTTTGGGCCACGCGGCGCACGCTTATTTGTTTACGGGCAGCAGGGGAGTAGGCAAAACTTCTGTGGCGCGAATTGTAGCCAAAGCCATAAATTGTCCAAATTCCAAAGGCGGCGACGCTTGCGGAGTTTGCAATGTCTGTAAGCAAATCGAAGCCGGGAATTTTATGGATTTAGTGGAAATTGACGCGGCGTCCAATACCGGAGTGGATAATATCCGCGAACTTATTGAACACGTCAAGTTTTCTCCCGCCGTTGGCAAATATAAAGTTTTTATTATAGACGAGGTTCATATGCTGAGCAAGGGCGCGTTTAACGCTTTGCTTAAGACTTTGGAAGAGCCGCCCAGACACGCTGTTTTTATTTTGGCTACCACGGAAATAAACAAAGTGCCGGTCACGATTATTTCCCGCACCCAGCGTTTTGATTTTAAAGCTTTACCGGCCGCGGAGATTTTTGGACAGCTGCAAAAAATTTGCGCTTTGGAAAAAATCAGCCTGAATCCTGAAATTCTGGATTTGGTCGCCCAGAACTCGGACGGCAGCCTGCGCGACGCTTTATCGTTGCTGGACAAGGTCATGACTTTGGGGTCCGATCCAAGCGCGGCGGATTGCCAGCAGCTTTTGGGCATTACGGACATTGCCGTTTGCGAACAACTCCTGGAGTTAACGGCAAATTCCGGAGCCGGGGCTTTGCCGGAATTTTTTGACACTCTATCGGCCAAAGGTCTGGATTTTACCATTCTAAACCGTGACTTTCTGGAATATTTGCGCAAAGCGCTTGTCTATAAAATTACAGAGGGACGGGAAAGCTTTTCTTTGTCCGAAGATCATCTAAAAACCCTGGCCAGGTTAACGGAAAATTTTTCATCCCAGGATTTGATTTTTATCATCCGGCTGTTTTTGCGTTCCTGCAAGGACTTGGACACTTCTCCAAGCCCCCAAATTCCTTTGTTGTTGGCGGCGCTGGAGGGAGCGTTTAGGAAGCCCGCGAATCAAATGATAGACAAATCAAATGACCGGCAAACCGGCAAACCGGACGCGGCCCAGGCGCCTGGGGTTAGTGTTAAAACATCGGTTAAAGACACGGAGCCGGAAAAGACAGCCGTTGCAATCACGGAATCCATTTACGCGCCAAAGCCCGCGGCCGCGGACGCAGGGTTGCCTGAAGCGCCGCCGATTGCCGAAGCGCCGGCCGCCGATGAGGCTGTTATGACTTTGGCCGAGGTGGAAACTTTCTGGCCCAGAGTAATAGCTAAAATCAAGCAGATTAACGGACCCTTGGCTAATTTGCTTAAGAGTTGTTCGCTCATAGAAGTTATGGGGGGCAAAGTTTACGTTGGCGTTAAGTTTTTATTCAACAAGCAGCATTTGGAAAATCCCAAAAATACGCAAGTAATTTTACAGGCCTTTGAGGAAGTTACCGGAAAAAAAATGTCCGTCTCCGCCCGCGTCCTTACCCAGGAAAACGCCCAGCCCTCCGTTTCCGCCGCCCTAACCGACGCCCTGCAAATCTTTGGCGGGGAATTGGTGGAGTAATTGGCAGGCTCTAAGCAATTTATGGAAAAGGAAATTACAATTCAGGGCCCGCACAGAGATTTTGAGAGCATTAAAAAAATTGATAAAAACGGAGTAGAATATTGGCAGGCTAGGGAATTAATGCCGCTTTTGGATTATCCTAATTGGCAAAAAGCCGAAGAGGTTATTGGCCGCGCGGCCAGGGCTTGTATCAATAGCGGCCAGGTTGTGGATAACCATTTTAACCGGACGGTTAAAATGGTAAATGTGGGTTCAAATACAGTCAGGCAAGTAGGGGATTATAAATTGGACCGTTATGCCTGCTATCTTATTGCACAAAATGGCGACCCTAACAAAGAACCGATAGCCATAGCTCAAAGCTATTTTGCCACACAAACCAGAAAAAATATGGTGAGAATTATTTTATTGTGCTAAAATAAAGCAAATAATAAATATACAAGAAACAAAAATGGAAAACCAAAATTTTTCATCCCCATCGCCTCTTTCGCCAACGCCACCCGCAATAAAAAAATGGTATCGGCACAACGGCTTAATCGCAATGGCTGTTTTAATCGTGATTGCGGCGGCGGTTGTAAGCGTATATTTTAGTATAAATAAATCAAAAAATTCAAATATAACCAAAACTGTTCCCGCATCGCTTAAAGTAGGATCCCCATCAGTTTACCCACCAGTTCCAGGAGTCGCTCCGGGGAATTTTATTTATCCGCCTACTCCTACCACCAGCCTGCCTTCAGCAATGCCCAGTGCAAATGGAACGGCCTCAACAAGCCAGGTTATAATGGACGGCGGATACGAATTGTTTGTCCTTAATTCTTTTGAGCAGAGCAATAATTTTAATCCAAATATTCAATATCTAGACGATGGTATAATCAGCTCTGGTCAATACGCTGGCTACCACCGCGTAGCCGCTTACACAACTTCAGATGAAAATTATGGAGGAACCGCTACATATATTTTTGCGACCAAGGACTACCAAAAATTTATTCTGGATACCAACACTGACTCTACCGCGGAAGCTGATTTAACCGACCCGAATACTATTTTCAATACGGCAAAAGTGGTAGGAGCTGGCAGTATACCTTCAAATTTTCCGGCTACCATAGACGAAGGCAATTTTATTATGGTCCAAGGACAGCCTGACTGGAACTCTTTTGTTTCCGGCACTCCTTCATTATCCAGCAACTCTCCGGGTTTAAGTTTTTATGCAGAGCCTGTCAAGATTCCCTCTCCGCAAACCGGCAGCGAGGATTCGGGTTATCAAACTTTAATTGCTACAGAACAAAAATACATATCTGCCAACACCAATATTCTAGTTCAGGACCAGGCAGGGTTGGCTTATGACTATAGCTTTATCTCCAAGGAAGAATATAACAGGTCTAAGGGTAAAGGCGGCCCTACTTTTATTTATGACTTTAATTTTTATAAACAAGATGAGCTAAACTCTAATGTTCCTGTCTACCAAGAATATGGTGAGTTATTTCCCGGCGGTTGCGGGGAGGCAAACTTAACATATGTTTTGCAAAATATTTCCAGCAGCGACCTTAGTCCAATAGCCACAACTTTAAATGGTGGTGTCCAGCTATATACCCTTAAAGACCCAAATCACCCTCTTAACCAGGAAGAATATTATTCCAAAATAACCGCCTGGAAAGACGAGTTTGGCGGTATAAATAATAACCAGCCTATTCCCAGTTACCAAACTTATTTAGCATTCTAATCCAATTTTAATTTTCCAAGATCCCTGGGGCAGATATATAGGCCTGGGAGAGTGGCAATACCAAACTGGCGGCGGTTGCGGCAAGCCGGTAATCTATTTATATCCTACCAAGCCAACCCAAGTTACTGTTAAATTTTTAAACCCTATGAATTTTACCCTGGATATCCCAACTTACAACGGGCAGTGGGATGTTTTGGCTAATCCTGATGGCGAGCTTAAAGATTTGCAGCCGCAGGAGACTGATTGCGATAAAATAAATTCTTCGGTAGCCGGTTCTGAATATGCTCAAGACGCTTGTCGCCGGGGAATTTACCCATATTTATATTGGGAAGGACAGACAAGCGGTAGTTATCCTATTGCCAACGGCGGCTGGATTGTAAGTAAAAATGAGGTCGCAGGTTTTCTGGATGGTAAACTTACCGAAATCGGCCTAACCGAAAAAGAAAAAACAGATATGATGAGTTATTGGTTGCCGCAATTAATGAGCAAAAACGCTCCGTATTATCGGTTGTCATTTTTCCAGACTCAAACTATGAACAAGTTTATTCCAACGCAGGTTTCGCCAAAGCCGGACAGCGTGTTGCGAATATTTTTGGATTGGTCTGCATTGGCAAGTATGCCTAGCACGCAGCCGGTACCGGAAGTACTGAATCATTTTGACAGAAAGGGATTCGTGATGGTTGAGTGGGGTGGACTTAAGCAATAGTCTGACAGGGGTAACGGCCTTAATGATTAATGGGATTGCTTCGGCTGCACTCGCAATTTCACAATGTGTTTCCTACATCCGGCTTTTTTTAAAAGGTCGGTTTTGTGTTATAATATATGCAGAATTAGCGCCTCTTAGAGCCTGTTTAACAAATTGCTTTTGCAGCCCAATTCCTGAAATTGCAGCCAAAATGAATTTTTAAACAGGCTCTTAGTTAAGAGGTGCGGTAATTAATTTTTAATCGCATGGACAATTTAGAACAAACTCCTCCGGTTCCAAACCAAAACCAAACTCCTGTAAATAAAATAAATCAAAATAATTCCGAAGTCGGCTTAAAAAGTAAAACCACTAAAATATTAGTTTTAGCGGTTATTTTGAGTTTGGTTTTTGGCGCTGTCGGCGGGGCGGCGGGGGATTTTTATCTTTTAAGCTCGTCTTTGGGTAAAAAGCTGCTGCCGGGATTTTTTTCGGCTATGCCCGGGCAAATCATAACTTATAATGAGGACTCTTCAACTGTGAGCGTGGTAAAATCGGCGGGTCCGGCCGTGGTGTCCATCATTGTTTCCCAAAACGTCAGCCAGATCCCGGGTTACGGCATGAGCCCTTTTGACAGCGATCCGTTTTTTAACTTCTTTTTTAACAACGGGCAGCGGCAGCCCCAAAACGGAGGCGGCTCATCGGATAATCAAAACCCTTCAAGCGGCCTGCAGGAAGTCGGCGCCGGCAGCGGATTTTTTATTTCATCGGACGGCCTGATTTTAACCAACAAGCACGTGGTGGCCGATACCACCGACAGCTACACGGTAATTACCAGCGATGGCAAACAGTATGACGCGCAGGTTTTAAGCCGGGATCCGGTAAACGATTTGGCGCTGGTGAAAATTAATATCAGCAACGCTCCGTACCTTAAACTTGCCGATTCGTCCCAGCTGCAGGTTGGCCAGCACGTTATTGCCATAGGCAACTCATTGGGGCAATACCAAAATACCGTCACCAGCGGAATAGTTTCCGGCATTGGCAGGAGCATAACCGCGGGCAGCGACGACGGTTCCAGCGAAGATTTATCCGGCGTTATACAAACCGACGCGGCCATTAACCCGGGTAACAGCGGCGGACCTTTGCTTAATATTGCCGGCCAGGTTATTGGCATTAATACGGCTATAGACCAGGAGGGTCAGCTGGTGGGTTTTGCCATTCCGTCCAACGAAGCGGCCAAGGCCGTGGCCAGCTACCAAAAAAACGGCCGTATAACCAGCGCCTTTTTAGGCGTTAGGTATGTTATCATTACAGATGATATTGCCAGCCAGGAAAATCTGCCGCGAGACTACGGCGCGTTGATTGTGCGCGGTCAGAGTCCTGCCGATGTTGCCGTAGTTCCAGGAAGCCCTGCCGACAAAGCCGGCTTAATGGGGAACGATATTATTTTGGCGGTTAACGGGACAAAAATCGATGAAAATAATACCCTGGCGTCGCTTATTTCCAACTACAATCCCGGCGACACAGTAACCTTGAGAATTTACCACAAAGGCCAGGAAGAAAACGTAAAAGTAACATTAGGAGAATCAAAATAGGTTTTAGGTGTTAGGTTCTAGTTTAGAGATCTGGCACCTAAAACCTGACATCTAACCCCATGAAAATACTCGGAATTGATTACGGAGAAAAAAGGATAGGCTTGGCAATTAGCGATGAGAGCCAAACTTTTGCGCGGGAACTTGCGATTTTATCGCCGAGGGATTTTTGGGATGAGATTTCGCAGATCATCGCGGATGATCAGATAACTAAAATAGTTGTGGGCTGGCCCCTGAATATGAGTGGAGAGGAAACTAACAAGACAAGGGAAGTGGCCGAATTCAGGGAGAAGCTAGAGAAATTGACTGAAATTAAAATAGAAATTACAGACGAACGGCTGTCATCGCAAATGGCGGAACATATTAGCGGACAAAAAAAGAACTTGGATAGTTTGGCTGCGCAAATTTTATTGCAAAATTATTTGGATAAGAAAAATAGGGGATAGAGGCAAGGGAATAGGGCGAGAGTAATGCACTTTCTAACCCCTAACCCCTAACCCCTAACCCCTAACCCCTAACCCCTTATGTCTGAATTTAGGCAAAACCCAATAACAAAAAACTGGGTGCTGATTGCTCCGAGTCGCGGCAAGCGGCCGGACCAGTACGCTACTTATAGTGTTATGCACGGGGTGCCGGAGGTGGACGCGGGCTGCGTGTTTTGTCCGGGCAATGAGCAGGCAAATCCGGAAATCGCGCGCTATGGCGCGGCCGGGAATATTTTGGACCCTAAGGACAGTAATTGGGAAGTCAGGATTATTCCCAACAAGTTTGCTTCCCTGGAACAAACTAAAATTTACCAACACAAGGAATTTTACGTTTCCCACAGCGGCAACGGCGACCATGAGGTTATTGTGACGCGCAAGCATAACGAGCCGGTGGCGCTGCAATCCATTTCCATAGTGGAGCTGTCCATTAAAACTTTTATTGACCGCATAAACCGGCTTGCTAATAATCCGGAACTGCAGTACGTGCAGATTTTCCATAACCACGGGCGCGATGCGGGAGCGTCCATTGTCCATCCTCATTATCAGTTATTGGCCACGCCCATTGTGCCGCCGCACATCCATAGCGAAATTTTGGGCTGCTACCATTATTACCAGGCTAACCGCGCTTGCGTTTATTGTGATATCATAAAAGAGGAGTTGAGCGTAAAAGACCGCGTGGTTCATGACAGCGAACATTTTGTGGTAATTTCCGCCTATGCCAGCCGCAGCCCGTTTGAAACCTGGATTCTGCCCAAAAGACACGGAGCGCGTTTTGAGGATATGTCGGCCGATGAAATTAAGCATCTGTCCTTTGTGCTTAAGGTTACGCTGGGGCAATTATACGCCAAGCTTTCCGACCCTCCGCTGAATTTTTACATCCACAACATGCCTTTAAAAAGGCCTGACGGAGATCATCGCCACAGCGCGCACGAAGAAAAAGCCTACCACTGGCATCTAACGATTTTTCCCCGCATTACCATTTGGGCCGGCTTTGAATTCGCCACCGGAATTCCGGTGAATCCGATTCCACCGGAGGTGAGCACGAAATTTTTAAAGGGGGAGTGATAACCATATGAAAAAACTTATTATCGCAAATTGGAAGTTAAATCCTAATACTCTAAAAGACGCGCAGAAGTTGGCGTCTTCGATTTCCACTAAAGCCAAAAATAAAGTTGTGCTTTGTCCGCCGACCATCTATTTGTCGTCCATCAATTATCCCAACTTGGGCGCGCAGGATTGTTTTTGGCAGGACAAGGGCGCGTTTACCGGGCAGACCAGCGCGGCGCAGTTGAAAGATTTGGGGGTTAAATATTGCATTGTCGGGCACAGTGAAAAACGGGCTTTGGGTGAGAGTGATGGGATGGTGAATTTTAAGTTGCGGTCTTTGCTGGAGCATAAAATTACGCCGGTTTTGTGCGTGGGTTTTGGTACTACCGTGGAGCAGGATGATTTGGACGTGGTGGATGTTTTGCGCGGCCAGCTGGAGGCGGATTTAAAAGATGTTGATGCTAAAAAAGTAGCAGTGGCCTACGAACCGGTTTGGGCCATTGGCAGCGGCAGAGCGGCCACGCCGGAGCACGCGGAAAAAATCGCGATTTTTATTAAAAACAAATATAAAGCCGAAAAAGTTTTGTACGGCGGCAGTATTAATTTAGCCAACGCCGCGGAATTTTTAAAACAACGCAACGTCGACGGTTTGCTAATCGGTGGCGCAAGTTTAATTGCCAAGGATTTTAATCAGATAATCAATATGTAGCGTTTAGCGGTTAGCGTATAGCGTTTAGGAAAACAGGCGTTCCTAATCTATCCGCTAATCACTATGCGCTAAACGCTAATTACTATGATTTACATCGCCAGTGACCACGCCGGGTTTGAATTAAAAAACAAAATTATTTCGCATTTAAAAAATACGGATATGGAAGTGGAGGATTGCGGCCCAGGGGCTTTTGACCCGGAAGATGACTATCCGGATTTTATCTACCCCTGCGCGGTTAAAGTGGCGCAAAATCCCGGGAGTATGGGTATAGTCATTGGTATGTCCGGAAACGGGGAGGCTATGGTGGCAAATAAGGTTAAGGGTATTCGCGCGGCTTTGTATTATGGCGGCCACGAAGATATTATCAAACTGTCCAGACAGCACAACAACGCCAATGTGCTTTCTATTGGCGCGAAGTTTTTAAGCCCAAGTGAAGTTGAGCGCGCGATAGACCTATGGATAGAAACCGGCTTTGACGGCGGTAGACATCAAAGAAGGATTGACAAAATTGACATGATTGACAAAAATGAACGAAATTAACGAAGCTTACCGGATAATTTTGTCAATTTTATTTAATTTTTTAAATTTTGTTCAATGTCCATAATTGTTCCCGCGATTTTAGAAACCACAAAGGAAGGCTTTTTGGATAAAGTTTCCCGCGTGGTTAAAATTTCCGGCCTCGAAAGAGTCCAAGTGGATTTTGGCGATGGGGAGTTTGTCGCGGATCGGCTATTATCGGCGGCGGAAATAGATACTCTAAATCCCGCTTTTGCCTGGGAAGCCCATTTAATGGTAAAAAATCCGGCGGACTTTTTGGACTATCGGATTTGCGGCTTTAAAACTTTGATTGTGCATTACGAAGCGTTTTCGTCTTCAGATGATTTAAAACAGACTTTGCTGGACATCAAGCAAATGGGATTTAAAACCGGCGTAGCGATAAGCCCGGAAACATCTGTGAACGTATTGCGGGATGTTGCCGCCGATCAATATCTGGTTATGAGCGTTATTCCGGGCAAACAAGGCCAGTCTTTTATGGAGTCCGCGCCGCGAAAAATCGCGGACTTAAGAAAGCTGCTGCCCCATGCTATAATAGAAGTAGACGGCGGGGTAAACGAAATCAACATAAAAAGCCTAAAAGATGCCGGAGCGGATTTAATTTGCGTGGGCAGCGCGCTGGTAAAAGCGGCGGATGTTAACCAGGCTTTTGAAAAGTTGGCGAAAGAAATTCAGTAATGCCGAAACTTTCCATCAACGAAATAAAATACAAGGCTAACGACATAAGGCAGGATATTATAGAGATGTTGTTGGCCGCCGGCAGCGGGCACAGCGCCGGGCCTTTGGATATGGCCGATGTTTTTGCCGCGCTTTATTTTAACGTATTGGAATATAATCCCGCCGACCCTAAATGGGAAGGTCGGGACCGGCTGATTTTGTCCTGCGGGCATATCTGTCCGGTTTTGTACGCCACTATGGCCGAGGCCGGCTATTTTCCAAAAGAGGAATTGTTGACGCTTAGAAAATTCGGCACCCGTCTGCACGGACATCCGCACAATTTGGCTTTGCCGGGAATAGAAACTTCTTCGGGGCCGCTGGCGCAAGGTTCGTCTCAAGCCGCGGGAATGGCGCTGGGCCTGAAGATGGACCACAAGCATAACCGGATTTATTTAATAATGTCCGACGGCGAACAGCAGGAAGGCCAGACCTGGGAAGCGGTCATGTTCGCGGGGAAAAATAAACTCCATAATATTACGGCCATTATGGACCGCAACAACATCCAAATAGACGGCTACACGGAAGACATAATGCCGCTGGAGGGTTTGCGCGCCAAGTACGAAGCTTTTAACTGGCACGTGCTGGAAGTAGACGGCCACAATGTCCAGGAAATTATCAACGCCTGCAACGAAGCCAAGGCCATTTACGAAAAACCAACCGTGATTATCGCGCGCACTATTGCGGGCAAGGGTGTGGATTTTATGGAAGGTGATTATAAATGGCATGGCTCGCCGCCAAACAAGGAGCAGGCGGCTTTGGCATTAAATGAACTGCGGACTTTAAGAGGACGGATAGCAAGCGAGCATCAGTAGCGGTTAGCGTATAGCGTTTAGGGTATAGGGAGGGCGCACTTATGGAAATAAAAACCTACAAAGAATTAATAGTTTGGCAAAAGTCCATAGATTTAGTATCAGAGTCTTACAAACTTACCAGAATTTTTCCTAAGTCTGAACTATATGCGCTGGCTTCCCAAATGCAAAGAGCATCTGTTTCTATTCCCTCCAACATTGCCGAAGGTTATGGAAGAAATCATAGACCGGAATTTATTCAATTTTTAGGAATTGCCTATGGGTCTGCTTGCGAGCTAGAAACCCAGCTGATTATCGCGAAAAAGTTATATCCTGAATTGGACTATGAAAAGGCATTTTCATTATTGAATGAAGTTCAAAAAATATTGGGCGCTATGCTTAGAAAGCTAACATCAGAGCCTAAACGCTAACCACTATACGCTATACGCCAACCACTATGAACCTAAATCCAAAAATCGGACAACTAGACATAGAACAGGAAGCCACGCGTAAGGGTTACGGACAGGCGGTTTTGGATTTGGGAGCGGCGGATGAAAACGTAGTGGTGCTGACCGCGGATTTGGCCGAGAGCACCCAGGTTTTGGATTTTGGCATAAAGTATCCGGAAAGATTTGTGGAGTGCGGCGTGGCCGAACAGAATATGATGGGTCTGGCCGCGGGCCTGGCGCTTTACGGCAAAACGGCTTTTGTATCTTCTTACGCGACTTTTTCTCCCGGCCGCAATTGGGATCAATTGCGGGTAAGCGTTTGCTACAGTATGGCAAACGTAAAAGTAGCAGGATGTCATACCGGAGTTTCTGTCGGCCCGGACGGCGCTACTCATCAGGCTTTGGAAGACATTGCCATTACCCGAGTCTTGCCCAACCTTATAGTAGAAGTCCCATGCAATGCCATAGAAGCCCGCAAAACAGTTGTGGCTTTGGGAAAAATAAAAGGTCCGGCGTATTTTCGCTTAGGGAGATCTAAAACTGCTGTTATAACCACCGCGCAAACTCCTTTTGCCGTTGGCAAAGCGGAAATTTTTAGGGACGGTAAAGATGTTGCTGTAATAGCCAGCGGCCCGGTGTTGTATAACGCTCTTTTGGCGGCTATAGACTTGGAAAAAGAGGGAATTTCGGTAATGGTTGTGAATAACCACACCATAAAACCCATAGACTCTGCTACAATTATAGAGGCGGCAAAAAAATGCGGCGCCGTAGTAACTTTGGAAGAACACCAAACCATGGCTGGCTGCGGCTCGGCCGTCTGCGAAGTTCTGGCCCAAAATTATCCCGTGCCCGTAGAAAGCTTGGGTATGCCCAACACTTTTGGCGAATCCGGCCAACCGGAGGAATTGATTAAGAAATATGGGATGGATAAGGATGCGGTAGTTGCGGCGATTAAAAAAGTTTTAAAGAGAAAACGATAGCTGCTTCCATCCCGGAATTTTTTGTTAAAGAATAAAAATAAGCAAACAAAAAATATCCGGGATCCAGTAACTATGCCATTTGATGTTTATCACTACGTGTATATCTTAGCCAGCAAAAGAAACGGAACTTTGTATGTCGGTTACACTAGGAATTTAATAAAAAGAGTATATGAGCATAAAAATGATATAGTAAAAGGTTTTACCAATAAATACCAAGTTCATATTTTAGTTTACTTTGAACAATTTGAAGATAAAGAACAGGCTTTAAAGAAAGAAAAATTGCTTAAAAAATGGCAAAGAAAATGGAAATTGGAGCTTATTGAAAAGTCTAATCCGGAATGGAAAGATTTATATGATGAAATAATTAAATGATTCTGGATCCCGGATATTTTTACAGCCTTAAAAATTCCGGGATGGATGCAAAATACAAATGAAAATTTTTAGTTTAAAATCAAAAACGGATTTGGTGGTGTGGAGTGTAATTCTTGGGGCACTCATTGCTATTGCTTTTGAGGGTTATACCAGAACTGTGCCAGCTCCTCGGGCTTTTTATTATTCGAATATGTGCTCTGGAGCTTCATTAAACTGCGATGCCACGGTAATAGGCTTCCCATTTTATCATTATGCAGATTTTTATAATACAAGCGACCCAAATTATTATCTGTTCGGGGTATTTTATAAAGCTTTTGTTTCTTTCTCTCACCTCGATTTTTTGTTAAATGTACTTTTTTGGGTAGTAGTAGTTTTAATAATTTTGTCAATCATCAGATATTTTAAATATAAAAATAAACCAAGTGTTGTGTCGTCCTGAACCTGAATGCATCTGAAGGTGAAGGATCCCTTAACTGTCACGATCGGTAATATTTAAGGGATTCCTCGTCCGCCTTATGCACTCCGGACTCGGAATGGCACAGCCCTAACCCTATACCCTAAACCCTCTCCCATGTTCGACATAATTTCCATCGGCGATCCAACCATCGACACCTTTCTTATTGTTGATGACGTTGAAATAAAAGAAATTGGCGGCAAAAAAATGGCCCTTATAAATTGGGGCGATAAATTGCCCGTGAAGGCTTTTTATCGTACTGTGGCCGGGAACGCGGCCAACAATGCCGTGGGAAGCAGCCGCCTGGGCCTTAAAACGGCGTTTTACTGCGTGGTGGCGCACGACACCGGCGGCCGGGAAATTGTCCATAAAATGGAAAAAGAAGGGGTGTCCACAAGGTATATAGAAAAAAACGACAAGCATCCCACCAACGCTTCAACCGTGTTAAGCCACGGCGGCGAACGGACAATTTTTGTTTACCATGAACACAGGAAATACAAGCTGCCTGATTTCGCGCATTCCACTTGGGTTTATTTAACCAGCATGGGACTGGGGTTTGAAAAAATTTATAAGGACTTGGCCAAATATCTGGACCGCTATAAAGCAAGGCTGGGATTTAATCCCGGAACCTTCCAGCTCAGGGCCGGCCCCAAAGCCAATGAGCTTATGCTAAAGCGGACGGATTTATTGTCGTTAAATGTGGAAGAAGCCCAAAGCTGGGTGGGAGATTGCGGGCGCGATCCGGAGGAGCTTTGCAAGCAACTGATGAAACTGGGAGTCAAGGCCATAGCCTTAACCGACGGCCGCAAAGGCGCTTACAGTTATAGCGAACAGGGCTTTTATTACCTGCCGGAATATCCGGGACCGCGCATAGAGGCCACCGGCGCCGGCGACGGTTTTACCACCGCTTACATTGCCGCGCTGTTCCACGGCCAGCCCCACAAAGAAGCTTTGCGCTGGGGGCCGATGAACGCGGGCAGCGTGGTTATGCAGGTCGGTCCCCAGGCCGGACTGTTAACCAAAAAAGAAATTGAAGACCGACTCAAAAAAATGAAAACTTTTGTGCCGATAGAAATTAAAGATGAAAAAACCGCAAAAGAGGTAGAGGAAATAGTTGCTCATAAAAACGATTAACAATTAACAATTTACGCCAAAGGCGAATCTGCCTTTAGCGGAAACGATTAACATCAAAATGAAAACCATCAAACTCGGAATAAACGGCTTCGGCCGCATTGGAAGGCAGGCGTTTAAAATCGCTCTGGACAAAAAAGAAATAGAAGTTGTGGGCGTAAATGATTTAACCAGCCCGGCGGTCCTGGCGCACCTGCTGAAATACGACAGCAACTACGGCCGTTTTCCGCGTGAAATATCTTCCGATGACACAAATATTATAGTGGACGGCAAAAAATATCCGGTCATCGCGGAAAAAGACCCTAATTTATTGCCGTGGGGAAAACTGGGCGTGGATGTGGTTATAGAGTCCACCGGCCGTTTTACCGACAGTATTACCGCTTCGGCGCACCTGAAAGCCGGGGCCAGGAGAGTTATTATTAGCGCGCCGGCCAAAGACGAAGGCATAACTCCCACAATCGTGCTGGGTGTTAATCAGAATTCCTACAGCAATCAGGCCGTAATCAGCAACGCCTCCTGCACCACCAACTGCATTACGCCCGTCTTGGATGTTTTGCACAACCAATTCGGCGTGGAAAAAGCTTTTATGTCCACCATCCACAGTTATACCGCGGAGCAAAATCTGGTGGACGGGCCGCCGCCCGGGGGAAAATCCAACGATCTCCGCCGCGCGAGAGCCGCGGCCGTAAACATTATTCCCACCAGCACCGGCGCGGCCATTTCCGCGACCCAGGCCATCCCATCATTAAAAGGAAAATTTGACGGTATGGCTTTTCGCGTGCCGACTCCAGTGGGATCTTTATCCGATTTTACTCTTTTGCTGAAGAAAAATACTACGGTTGAAGAAGTCAATCAGTCCTTTACAGATGCCGCAAACAACCCCAAATACAAAGGTATTCTGGAAGTCAGCAACGAGCAACTAGTCTTAACCGACATTGTCGGCAACCCCGCTTCCAGTATAATAGACCTTGGCCTGACCAAAGTTCTGGACGGAAATTTTGTTAAAGTTATTGCGTGGTATGACAATGAGTTCGGTTACTCCAACCGGTTAGTCGAAGAAGTAATTTTGGTCGGTAGATAGTGTCAAGGGTGACCCTTGACACTACTTAATTCATAATCGTTACAACCTAAAAAATTGACATAAAGGGTATCTTGGGGTAAAGTTTAAATATGATTAAACAATCCGTACGAATTAGCATTTACCCGATAGTTATTGAACCTTGCGAAGAGGGTGGGTTTTTTGCGTCTTGCCCGGTGCTTCAGGGTTGTCATGCCGATGGCGAAACTTATGGCGAGGCCATAGATAACATCCGTGAAGTTATTAGTATGCATATCGCGGCCCGGAAAAAAAGTAAGCATCCTTTTTCATCGGTTATTTTAAAAAATCCTTCTGAAATAAAAATAGAACTTTCTGTTCCGGTGGAAGCTTAAACAGGCTCTAAAATTTATGGGAACTAAGTTTCCAAACGCGAATTACCGCCAGGTAGCCAAGGTTGCACGGAGCCTTGGCTTTTATTTGTTAAGACAGGGTAAAGGTAGTCACCAAGTCTGGAAGAGGGACAGGGATAATCGCTTTACCACAATACCAAACCACGGCGCAAAAAGTTTAAAACGTAAAACTTTAAAAGCAATCCTGCAAGACCTTGAAATTTCCCCGGAAGCTTTTTTAAAACAAAAGTAAAATTTATGACTATAAAATATTTAAAATCATCCTCAGTAAAAAATAAAACCGTGCTGGTGCGTAGCAGCGTTGACGCGCCGGTGAACGACAAGACCAATAAAGTCAGTGACGATTTTAGACTTCGTTCAGCTATGCCGACGATTAAGCTTTTACTTTCCCAGGGCAATAAAGTAATTATTTGCGGCAAGAGAGGCAGGGCTAAAGGTAAGGCAGTAAAAGAGCTTAGCTTAAAGCCGGCGGCGGAGGTTTTGGCGAATTTACTGGGTTTAAAATTTATTGAAACTGATTTTAAAATTCCGGAATACGGGATTCCGCATTTGGTATTTTACACCGGCGATTTTTGTGAAGATAAACATCAAAAAAATCTTAAGGTAACGGCTGCCCATAATGTCATTTTTTTGGAAAATCTGGAATTCCACGCGGGTGAACTTGAAGACGATGTTTCCTTCGGCAAAAAACTAGCCGCTTTGGCCGATGTTTATGTCGATGATGATTTTTCAAAATGTCATCATCCGGTGGCCTCAAATGTCTCAGTAGCTAAACACCTGCCTTCTTATGCTGGTTTGCTGCTGGAAGGTGAAATTAAATCTCTTGACGCGATTTTAAAATCAGTTAAACATCCTTTTGTGGTTATGACCGGCGGTATCAAGCTTTCGGAAAAAGTCGGGGCTTTGGAAAATTTGGGCAAAAAGGCGGATGTAATTTTGGTGGGCGGGGGAGTGGCCAACTTAATGTTTAAAGCCAAGGGTTTTGAAGTCGGACTTTCTAAAATTGAGGAAGCGGAAACAAAAACCGCCTGGCAGGTGGAAAAAAACTTTAAGGATAAACTGGTTTTGCCGCTGGATGCGGTGGTGGTTAACGAAAAAATGGAAAGGGGTTCCATCCGCGTTTGTTCGCCTTACGAAATCGGCAAAAAAGAAATGGTTTTGGATATTGGTCCAAAAACCATCCTCGAATTTTCCAAACAATTAAAGCTGGCCAAGACCATTGTCTGGAGCGGGCCTTTGGGCTTGTTTGAAAAAAAACCTTTTGACACCGGCACTATGTCCCTGGCGCGGCTGATAGGCGGCCGCGGCAAAGGCAAAGCCTTTGTGGTGGCCGGAGGCGGCGACACCGTGGACGCCATCAGGCAAGCCGGCCAGTTTGACCACATAGACCACGTCTCCACCGGCGGCGGCGCCATGCTGGAATACCTCGCGGGGAAAAAATTGCCCGGGATTGAGGCGTTGAAATAAATATGGCCTTAAGTCATAAAATAAAAAAGTTTTTACATAAAAATTTTACAATCAGCGGAGTTTTTTCCGCCCACGAATTCGACCAAACAGATTTTGGCCGGATTTATTTTAATTTGCCGGAAATTACAGAACGCCCAAAAACAATCCAAGAGCTTGCGACTACGCTTGCCTATTACAATAAATTAGGAAAGCCGGTCAAGATTCGTAATACCGGCCACTCGGTAAATGGACAAACACTTACTGACGGAATTCAAATTGATGTAAGCGGCATACAGCACGCGCATTTTAATGAAAATTGTTTAACAGTTACCGCGGGCTGCGGAACTATGTGGCATGATATGTTTACAGCTATAAAATTTCCGCGGTATTCATTTCCTGTATTTACCAATAACCCCGGACAAAAAATCAGAGTAGGAGGTTCGGTTTCCGCAGGGGGGGTCGGCCCGACTTCATCAGTATCTGGCGGCTTATGGAACACGGTATTAAGAATAAAACTCGTAACAATGGAAGGGTTAATACTTGAGTGTTCACCGGAACGTAATCAGGACTATTTTTATTATGCGCTATGTGGCTTTGGACGCATTGGCGTAATTGCCGAGGTTACTCTTCAAGTGCTAAAAAGCAAGCCGGATTGCTTGATGTTTGCTTTTGTTTACCATAATCAAACAACTTTTCAGTCTAATTTTTATAGTATGATTAAAGACCCGGCTTTTAGTATTGTCGGGGGAGTTGAAAATTTAATTTCCTTACCCCATAATTTTCATCTGACGGCCAGATATGTCGTAGGAATACTGGATGTGGATGCCAAGGTTAAAATTGAACCTTTGGTAGAGGAAATAAAAAAAAAGTACAGGGCCGATTTTACAGCCTTTGGAGCCAAGCCCCATAAAAACGCCAGTTTAGATACAAGTCTTAAGGCTCAAAAAATTCCGAAATCAAAAATTGTTTATTGGTATCCTACTCCTGGCGCCGAAAATCAATTGGAGCTGCATCATCCCTGGACCGATTTCATTGTTGACAGTGCTTCGTATTCATATTTCATTGAACAAGCAAAAAAATTGATTTTTAAATACAAAATGCAGGACTATTTGATTAAACAAGCTGTATGGCATAATCGCATAGATCTGCCTGTTTTAGGAGCCTATCCTATAAAGAAAATTGCCAGAGTGGATGGCGCGGAGTTTCCTTTGAGCTTGGATTTGCCTCAGGAGCAAAATTTTTCTTTCGGTGTCGCTGTTCAACCAAATGTACCGCAAGGGAAAGTCGGGGATGGTATTAAGTTATCTAACGAACTTTCTAATTTAGTATACGAAATTGGAGGTAAAAAGTATTTGTACGGTTTACATAATCTGACTAAAAAGCAGGTAGAAAAACATTACAGAAGAGAAATTATTAATAAATGGCAGAAAATTAAAGATAGGCTTGACCCAAAACATTTGCTGAATATCGGAGTGATTGAACATTTGGATTAAGAATCTAATCAAAAAATACTTCGGGCTTAGTCCGGCTCGTTTTTTTAATTTTATGCTATAATGGGATTAACATTTATATTTAAATCATCAATATGAATACAGAAATATCAGGCGGGAGCGGGAAAATCACAAAAATTCGGGCGAGGGAAATTTTGGCCAGCGCCGGGGATCCGACTGTGGAGGTTCGGGTGGAGCTGGAATCGGGAATAGCGGGCGTGGCATTGGTGTCCTACGGGCTTTCGGCCGGCAGTAAGGAAGCCGTGGTGCTTTTGGACGACGATAATGCCAGGTATAACGGCAGGGGCATGCTCCGCGCTGTGGCCAATGTTAATGAAAAAATCGCGCCGCTGCTCATAGGCCGTGACGCGGGAGATCAGCGCGGCATTGACAATATTATGATTGAGGCGGACGGCTCGGCAAGCAAGTCCAATTTTGGCGCCAACGCCATTTTAGGCGTCTCTATGGCCGTGGCCAGAGCGGCGGCACGGTCCCAAAGCCTGGAACTTTATCAATATTTGGCCAAAGCCTTTGGGTTTCAAACCCCGGGCGGCAGTTTGCCCAAGCCCTTGGCGGTTTTGATTGAAGGCGGCAAGCACGCGGACAATTCTACGGATTTTCAGGAATATATTTTAGCCGTGACCAAACAGCAATCGGCGCGTGAAAACGTCAGGATGATGGAAGAAGTTTACCAGGCCTTAAAAAAACTGTTAAAGGAAAAAAAATTATCAACCAATGTGGGAAATGAGGGCGCCTTTGCTCCTTCGGGACTTACGGATAACGAACTGCCGCTCGGACTTATTGCCGAAGCTATTATTAAAGCCGGATATAAGCCGGGTGAGGACGCCGGAATTTATCTGGACCCCGCTTCTTCCGAGTTTTATAAAGACGGCCTTTATAATTTGGCCATTGAAAATAAATCTTTGACTTCGGTTGAATTAATCAGCAAGTACGCGGGGTGGTTTAAAAAATATCCCATTGTCGGGCTGGAGGACGGCCTGTCGGAATTTGACTGGGCGTTTTGGCCCCAGCTTTTAGCCAATGCCGGTACGGTAAAAATTGTGGCCGATGACTTGACTGTCAGCAACGTGGAGCTGCTTCAGCAGGCCATAAACCAAAAAGTCGCCAACGCGATTTTAATCAAGCTCAACCAGGCGGGCACGGTTACGGAAACCATGGATTGCTGCCGCCTGGCTTCCGTCAATAGTTTTTCCACCATTCCCTCCCACCGCGGCGGCGGAGAAACCAACGATACTTTTTTGGTTGACTTGGCCGTGGCGGTGGGCAGCGACTGGATTAAAGTCGGGCCGACCAGAGGCGAGAGGGTCTGCAAATATAATCGGCTGATGGAGATTGAAGAACAGTTAAACAATGAAACATAAGATTTATAAAAAAGTCGTACTTGTTATTCTGGACGGTTTTGGAGTAGCTCCGGCCGGCCGGGGTAATGCCATTAGCCGGGCCAGCACCCCGGCCCTGAATTTTATTGTCGGCAATTTTCCCAGCCTGACTTTGCAGGCGTCGGGTCCGCTGGTGGGACTGCCGTGGGGGGAAATGGGCAACAGCGAAGTCGGCCACTTAAACATAGGCGCGGGAAGGATTGTGGGCCAGGATTTACCCAGGATTAGCGGCGCCATCCAGAGCGGCGAGTTTTTTAAAAATCCCGTTTTCCTGGCTAGCCTTGACCACTGCAAAAAAAATAATTCCTCGCTGCATCTTATAGGCATGGTCAGCCCCGGCGGCGTGCACAGCCTTGACGAACATCTTTACGCCCTATTGTCCATGGCCTCCGAGCGCGGGCAAAAAAAAATTTTTATCCACATGTTTACCGATGGCCGCGATACCGAGCCAAAAATAGCCTTGGAGTCCTTGGCTAAGCTTAGGGAAAGAATGGCCACAATAGGCATTGGGAAAATAGCCACTATAACCGGAAGATTTTACGGCATGGACCGCGGCGGCCACTGGGCTCAGACTATGGCGACTTACCGGGCAATGGTCGATGGTGTCGGCCAAGCAGCCGGCTCGCCGGAACAGTGCGTGGCCGATAGTTACAAAGCCCAGATTTTTGATGAGATGATTAAACCGACCGTTATATTAAATGAGTACGGTTTGCCCACCGGAAAAATTCAGGATAACGACGCGGTTATATTTTTTAACTTTCGCTCCGACCGCGCGCTGCAGCTGTCCCAGGCTTTTTTGCGGCCTGAGCTGGTTCCGCCGGAATTCCGGAGGGAGCCTTTGCAGAATCTTTATTTTGCCACCATGACCCAATACGCTCCCGAGCTGCCGTCTAAGGTGGCTTTTGCCCAGGCAACCCTTAAAAATAGCCTGGCCCAGGTACTGTCTTCGGCAGGTTTGACCCAGTTTCACATTGCCGAAAGCGAAAAGTACGCCCATGTTACCGCGTTTTTTAACTGTGGAATTACGGAAAAATTTTCGGGCGAAGAAAGGCTGATTGTGGCCAGCCCGGAAAACAGCAGCAATTATGCCGACCATCCCGAAATGTCCTCGGTAAAATTGGCGGACTTTTTAACGGAAAAAATTTCCGGCTCGGCAACGAATTTTTTTGTGGCTAACTTTGCCAACTGCGACATGGTCGGCCATACCGGCAACTTGAACGCCGCCATCTCGGCGGTCGAAAGCGTAGACAGGTGTCTGCAAAGGATTTTGGACGTTATTCTGGCCGCGGACGCGGTGCTTATTGTAACCGCCGACCACGGCAACTGCGAGCAGATGATAAATCCCAGGACCGGCGACATAGACAAAGACCACACCACCAACCCGGTGCCCCTTTTGCTGGCCGCCAATGAATTTAAATTTCCAAAGCCGCTGGATGCCGATTTTAACTCCCTGTCGGCCCAGGTGCCGGCCGGCGTCATAAGCGATATCGCCCCTACAATTTTGGAACTGTTTGGCTTGCCCAAACCACCGGAAATGACCGGCATCAATCTTCTGGATGCCATAGACGAGGTGCCAAAAAAGCGCTAAGAAGCTGTTTAAAAAATATTCATTCCTCGACAATCCCGCAAAATTTCGCATGTTTTAGCGTACTAGTACGCTAGCGCAAACGGAACTTGACAAAACGGAGTATTTGGATTAAAATAGTTTTATGAATACAATCTTTAGCATTAAAGCACAAAATATCTGGAACTGGACTCTGCTTTCGCGAAGTCCGGGTTTGATAATGTAGCGCGCCGATAACATCGGCCATCTCCTCAAATTTTCAAACACCTCCCGGCTTTGCGGAAGGTGTTTTTGTTTTGGCTAAAGCTGATTTAAGTCTTTTTTAGCCAGCGTAAAAGCACTTTGACATCGTAAGCGAAAAGCATGCGCTGGATACTCGTTTACAAAGAAAGAGGAAAAAATTGACTCTGATCCAAATCGTTGTAAGTTCAATTTTCGGAACCGTCATCTCAGTCCTTATCAACAAAGTCATTTCCTTGACTAAGTTGAATAAAGCCTTGGAAGACGAACTGGCAATATATCACAATTGTGATAAAACAGACTGTCCTCTACATAGGACATACGGAGTAAAAAATGTTCAATGGTGACGAAGCAAGACCCTCTGTGCCTTATGGTGTGGTGCGCCGTCTGGCGTACGAAGAACGCAAAAAACAAACCACTCCATATCTGCGGGTATTCTGTGGCGATCAGGGAAGACACGGCTACACCGCTGGCGGTGGATTGGGGTTGGAAGTAAACGGAGCACTTTACCGCTTCACCGGAGGCGTTAAGCGCAATCCAAATTTTCACGATGGCTCTGGCAACCTTACGCCTCAAGGCGAAATGGCGTTGGCATTTGGCGTCCCGGGGTTGCTCGCTGTTAATTGCGATTGGCACTGGGTTCAGTCCGAATGCACTCTGGACTTATCCGAATATCAAATTGCTTATGTGGCCCAGTTTTACTCGGCTTTGCGGCAAGGGACCATTGCAATGCCCGTTTTTCAAGCCCGTCATTGGGCCAACAAATACGGTAAACAAATTCTTCCTGGTCAGGAGAATTGCACCTCGCTCATCCTTAAGCTAGTCAGTTTAGCTGCTGGGGTAAAAATTGCCGAGTGCAAGCCGTTTGAGGCAATACCAGTATTGAAGGCTAAATTTGGGGCTTTGATGACAAGGATTGATTTACTGCTGATCGACTGTCTTGCTATGCCAGAACAAGAGCTCGCGGCTTTGCTTTCACAACTCGGACAAATCCACGGTGCTACTGACTGGCGCGAGCTTGCGAAAGGTCACGGAACAATCCCAGAGTGGCTGAACTTCTACATCCTAAGGGATTTAATTAACGGAGAGGAGGAATAGATTATAAACCATGTTCAGCTTTCCGCCAGACCGATTGACTTATGTTTTGCAAAAAACTGGATGCCGTGATTTTGTTGTCACTTATTCGGAAGCAGGTTTTAATGTCACCCATGTGTTAAAGTGCATACTACCACTAAACCACGAAATTGAAATCTGTATGAGCCGATGGTTGAGGTATGAAGTCACTGCAAATCCAAAGACTATCAAAAAATACTGCCTGAAACTGTTAAGGTCAGGCCAAACCAGCTGCGAAATTCCAGATGGAATTACAGCAAGGACAAGGAGGTTTTATTAAAACAAAGAGGCGGGCGTAGGCTCCACACCTACCGAAACCCGAGGATATAACCTCGATAAAAAAAAGACCCCGGGCAGCTTCCTAACCTGCCCATCTCTCTTAGCGCATCATTTTAGAATGGTGGTTTGAGAAAGGAAGTATCGGAAGCCGGCGGAGTCGAACCGTATTCCGCTGTTAGCGGAACCTGGTAGGTATCAATTACCGGTCAGCCCGGCTGACTTCGACTTCCCAAACTTCCGACAATGTAAGCATATCATAAAATGTGGCTTAAACAAAACAACTTCTCTTGTGGAGAAGTTGTTTTAGTCAGTCGTGCTCCTAAAAGTTAAGATAGCCTACTGCCGGTAATTGATACCTATTATCTTTATTATATGATTTTATTTTTTTTGTCAATGCGGGTTAATGCTGATACAATGGTTTATGCCTAAAATTTGGAAATTAAAATCACAAATTCCCCAGGATGTTGCTGAAAAGTTATCGGAATACCCGCCTCTGATGAGGCAACTTTTATACAATAGGGGGCTGACGGATAAACATCAGACAGCGGATTTTTTAAACCCCAGGTACGAAAATTTGCACAGCCCTTTTTTGTTTAAGGATATGCAAAAGGCCGTGGACAGGATTTGGCTGGCTGTTGATCGCGGAGAAAAAATTTGTATTTATGGCGATTACGATGCCGACGCGGTGACGGCTAATGCTGTTTTGCGGCAGACGTTTAAATATCTTGGACACCAGAATATGGAAAGTTATATTCCCGACAGGTTTACGGAAGGTTATGGGGTGAATTTAGAGGCGCTGGAAAAAATCAAAGATGGCGGTGCCGGTCTGATCATTACAGTAGACTGCGGCACCAACTCGGTGGACGCGGCGGAATTTTGCAAAGTAAATGGTATTGATTTTATTATTACCGACCACCATGAAATTATCGGTCCCACTCCCGATGCTTACGCTTTAATTAATCCCAAAAATTCCGAAGATACTTATCCTTACCATGAAATTACGGGTGTGGGAGTGGCGTTTAAATTGGCGTGCGGAATTTTGTCTGACGCGGTCCGTGCAGGGGCCGCGCTTGCGCGCCCGCCCTTTGATGACGGGCGGCTGAAGCTCGCCCCCACACAACACATCCCAGGATGGGAAAAATGGCTGCTCGATTTGGTAGCTATTGGCACCGTGGCGGACTGTCATTCTTTGATGGGTGAAAATCGGATACTGGTAAAGTATGGGCTTAAGGTTTTGCGAAAGACCAAGTGGCCCGGTTTGCGCGCTTTGGCCCAATCTTCGGCTTTGGATTTTGCGAAAAATCCGCCCGACACTTACACTTTAGGTTTTATTATCGCCCCGCGTTTAAACGCGGCCGGGCGGCTGGAGCACGCGGACCAGGCTTTGGATTTATTGCTGGAAAATAATTTGGAAAGCGCAATGCCAAAAGCGGCTGATTTGGAAACTGTCAACCGGCGCAGGCAGGACATTACCCAAAGGATTGTCAGCGAAGCCCGTGAAGCCGCCTTGCTGCTTGGGGAAAGAAAGATTTTGGTCTTATCCAATGCCGATTGGCATAAAGGGGTGGTCGGCTTAGTAGCCGGCAAGCTGGCCGAGGAATTTTACAAGCCCGTGATAGTTTTGGAAAAAGGGGAGTTGGAATCCACAGGGTCGGCGCGAACTGCGGGGAATTTTGATGTTGTGGAATCATTAAAGTATGCTTCGCGGCATCTGGTGCGTTTTGGCGGCCACAAGCAGGCGGCCGGACTGACTGTAAAAAATGAACATCTGGGAATTTTTTACCAAAAAATCCTGGAATACGCGGATAAAAATTCAGCGGATGACGACTCATCGCCTGTACTGCGCCTTGAAGCGGAACTTGAACCCACAGACTTGTCACTTGTCACTTGTCACTTGTTACTACAACTGGAACCCTTCGGCATCGGCAACCCAAAGCCGATATTTTTAATGCCCAAATTCAGAGTCATTTCCGTAAAGCTGGTTGGTAAGCAAAGCTCTCACCTCCAAATTAAGTTCAGGATTGCCGACAAAGAAGTGGCGGGGATAATGTTCAGTGCGTCTAATTTTGCCAAGAATCTTAAAATAGGGGATACTGTAGATATCGCTGCGGAACTGATGTGCGATGAATGGAATGGAAAAAAGGAAGTGAAGTTGAGGATAATAGATTTAAAGCTTATCTAATCACAGAGCGTATAAACATGTAAGCATTTAAGCGCGCGGGCATTGCTTGGATGTTTTATGCTAACATGCTTTATGTTAAAATGTTTATATGAATTTAATCATAAATACCGATGGCGGCGCCAGGGGCAACCCGGGGCCGGCCGGAATTGGGGTGGTGTTTCGGGACGATCGGAATGAAGTTATCGCCGAACATAAGCAATACATCGGCCAAGCCACCAATAACGTGGCCGAGTATCGCGCCTTAATTTTGGCCTTAAGCGAGGCGGTAAAAATCGGCGCTTTGGACTTAACGGTAAAAATGGATTCGGAATTGATTGTCCGCCAGATGAACGGGCAATATAAAATAAAAGAGCCGACTCTGCGTGAGCTGGCTTCGGAAGTACTGAAACTCAAAAATAATTTTAAGTCCGTGCTTTTTTCCCACGTACCCAGGGAGCGGAACAAGGAAGCCGACAAGCTGGTCAACCTGGCTATTGATGAAGCCCGCTTTTCCCCTTGAAGGCTGCCTTTGAGGAAAAAAATTACCTTATAGGCAGAGTTTTTAACTGCCCCGAATCTAAAACTGTCATGGTTTTGCCTTTGGCGTCCAGGATGAATTTTTTTATATCCGCGCCCTGGTATAAAACGTACTGGTTTTGGCTGTCTCTGATATCCAGTTCAATGGCCTGGATTTGGTTATTTTTTTCAAAAAACGCGTATCCTATGGAAGTGTTTACGGTCAGGCCATAAAGCTGCTGGCTGTCGCGGGTCACAAAATTCAGGCTGGCTGACAGAGGATCGTAGTAATCAAACTCTCCGGAATGCAGAACGGAAAGGATTGATGTTTCGGCGTTAAACCGGGACTGGCTGACACCCGCCGCCAGAAGCTGCGGGCCGCTTGGGCCGGCCAGGTATAAGTTGTCGTCCAGCAGCAAAAATATCTGCTTTTCAAAAGTGGCAAAAATTTGTCCGTTGCCAAAAGCGGGCAGACTGTCACCCAATTGCTCCGTTTGGGCAAAAGGATACTGTGTCACAAAAAGTTTGGGCGCGCTTTGCGGCGCCTGCTGTATAAAATACAAATTGCCGGCTTCAAAATAAAACGCGCCGACATTGTTAAAAACCGGACTTTTGGTTTTATTGGCCGCGTCAACCGCGTAGAGCGTGCCCGCGCTTAAGGCGTACAGCTGTCCGGAGTCATATTGGACCTGGGGCGTTGATGTAAACAAGCCGGTCAGATTATTAAATGTGCCCAGGCCGGAGTTGAAAGTTAAAATTGTCGCCACCGACGTTGTGCCGGAACTGGCCAGGACAAAATTTTTATTTCCGCTGTCTGAGGCCAGGATGGTATCCACGCTTTGCGGTAAGACGTAATTATGTTTTTGGCCTCCCTGGTAGATTACAAAATCATTGGCGGTTAAATAAGCCACGCCGCCGTTTTGCCCGTTAAAATCCAAAACGCCGCCGTCCAAAACCTGCGCCCGCGGTCGCGCCAGCAGTAAATAAACACTGCTGTTGCTGCCGTTGGTCCATGTCACTTGCCCGGAATTGACGGGCAGGCGCTTGCTCCAATCCTGGTAACCGGATTTTTTTAAAGTAATTTGATATTCCCCCGGAACCAGAAATCTTATGTCTCCCGAGGTTGTCCTTTTCAGTTTGCCGTTTAAAAAAATTTCCGCGTTTGAAGGCTGGGCGCGGGTGGCCAAAATGCCGGTGCTGACAAAGCCGCCGGTGCCAAAGTCGTAACTAATTCCCCGCACATATAAAATAATGGCCGGAGCCAAAAGCGCAAAAACCACAAAGCCCGCGGCAATAAGCAGATAACGGATTTTATTGGACATATTGTATCAATTATAGCTTAATTTTAAGGGCTATGACAACATTGGGGATTTTGGTATAATAGGTTCTGAATTATGAATTAGGAATTATGAATTAGGAATTATGATCAAGGCCCATAATTCCTAATTCCTAATTCATAATTCCAATTTAGATGTTCGAAACTAAAATCGGTATAGACTTGGGCACGGCCAATACTCTGGTTTACGTGCCAAAGCGGGGAATAATTATAAACGAACCGACCGTGGTGGCTATTTCTTTGGATGACAACCGCGTTTTGGCAGTCGGTCAGGAAGCCAAGGAAATGCTCGGCCGCACGCCGGAAAGCATTGTGGCGTCGCGGCCCATGAAGGACGGAGTCATTGCCGACTACCGCGTTACCGAGGCCATGCTCCGTTATTTTATAAATAAGGCTTTGGGCAACATCCGGTTTTTCCGTCCGGAAGTTATGATTTCCGTGCCCGGCGGCATTACCTCCACCGAACGCCGCGCCGTGGTGGATGCCGCCATGGCCGCCGGCGCCAAAGGCGCCTACGTGATTAAAGAAACCGTAGCCGCGGCCATTGGCGCGGGCATTCCCATCAGCGAGGCGCGGGGCAACTTAATTATAGATATCGGCGGCGGCACCACCGACGTGGCCGTGTTAAGCCTGGGCGGCATTGTCAATTCCGCTTCGGTGCGCGTGGCCGGCAACCGGCTGGACCAGGCGATTATCAACTTTGTGCGAAAAAGACACGGCCTGGCCATCGGCGACCGTACGGCCGAAGAAATTAAAATCAATATCGGCAGCGCCATTATTTTAAACGAAGAAGAGGTCATGGAAATAAAAGGCCGCGACAATTTAACCGGACTGCCCAAGCCCGTGACTATTTCCACCAACGAAGTGGTGCAGGCTATTTCCGACGAGCTTTTGGAAATCGCCCAGGCGGTTAAGCACGTGCTCCAGGAAACGCCGCCGGAGCTGGCCTCGGATATTATAGACAAGGGGATGGTGATGACAGGCGGCACGGCCTTGCTCCGTAACCTTGACCATTATATTTCCCAAAGCCTGGGCGTGCCCTGCTTTTTGGCCGAAGACCCGCTGCTCTGCGTGGCCAAAGGCACGGGCGTGGCCTTGGATAACCTCAACAGTTACAAAAAAAGCATTTTGAGCTCGCGGTAGACCCTATTTTAAACACAAGAAGACAAGTTTGTGGCTTTGAATTACGAAACACTGGCTTTTCGCCATCCCGAACGAGTGCAGCCGAGTGAGGGATCCCTTATCTAAGGATAATTCTTATCGAAAGGGATTCCTCGCTGCGCTCGGAATGGCGTTTCGTAACTCAAAGTAAGAGGGACAAGTTTTGGAAACGGATGAACACGGAAGTGGACAAACAGATAAACACGGATAGGATGCAAAGTCATCTGTGTTAATCTGTTTAATATCCGTGTTTATCGGTGTTATGTTATATAAACTGCTATCATCCGTTCTAAAAATAATTTTTAAAACGAGTTTTTAACAAAAGTTTGGCAAAAATTGGTTTTTGGGCTATAATAAATAAAATAAGCTCATATAAAAATCCATCGAAACAAAAATATATGCAATACCCCGCCAAAAAATCCCTTTATATTTTTTTAACCGCCGTCCTGGGCGTGCTGATGTTTTTACTGCTGGACCGCATTGTGGTATTTTTTTACTTATTTTTAGCGGCCGGCGGCTACATTGTCCCGCCTTTCACTTATTTGCAGTTTTTGGTGGTTGATTATTTTATCTTAATTGTGGTTATGATGCTCGGCGCCTGGTACGGCATTTGGCTGGGCCTTTACTGGTACGACAAAATTTATGAACAAGGAACCCATAAGGGCTTTGTGCGCCATTTAAGCAGCCGCTATTTCCCGCGTCCGGAAGTTAAACAAGATGAAAACGCGATTGCCGCCTTAAGGACCCGCCTGGCGGAAGATTTAAACCAATTGGAAAATTTGCCCCAAAAACCTTTGCCCAAAATCCCCTTGCCGGCCATTAAGCGCAAAATTGTCCGCAGGCGCGCGCCAAAAAAACTTAATTCCCTTTAATTTGAAACATATTGAAGTATTTTATAACATAACACGGATAAACACAGATTTGAAACAGATTAACACAGATGGAATGCAGTAATCCGTGTTATCTGTTTGTTTGCTTCCGTGTCCATCCGTTTCCAATAATTTGTCCCCTCGTTTTTAAAGTAGATTCTTAATTATTTATAGCATCAAACGAGCAAGTCCTAAAGATGAACCTAAAAACCCTTTCCCTTTATTCTTTTCTGCAGTGGATAATTTTGGCTTTTGTTAAAGTCTGGTTTTTTAACAGCCAGATTTTTTCCGGGCCCCTGCTGCAGTCCTGGGTTTTTTGGGTTATCACCGCCTTAGTCGGCGCGGCTGTGATAAGGAGGTTTGGCGTTATCAATTACCTGGAAGTATTTTTTATCCTGTTTGCCTGGGTTTTGGGGGGAGCTTTTTTAGATCTCCTAATAACCGGCAATTTTACCGGACTGTCCATATTTACCAAACCGGAGTACTGGATATCCTACATTTTTTTAATCCTGAGCGCCCTCATCTTCCACAAAAAACGCCACATCCAGATCCGTAAAGAACTCCAGGCCAAGCACCACGCCCACGGGGCTGGCCATCACAACGACCACCACGTTGCGGACCACACCCATAATTAAGTGAAATGGTGCTTTGGCGAAGTATTTGACAATCTGATTTATGATGGTAAACTAAACTCCGTCCGCAAAAACGATCCATTCGTTTGGCAGACGGCTTTTTATTTTACAGGGGGAATGTAATGTACGATTATCGTTTGAGTTTGCTCGTAGCGGGCAAGGTTAACCGCCGCCAAGTTATTCGGCTGTTGTCGCTGTGGCGGATCCAAAGGGGAAGTCGGCGTAAGCCGACCTACAAAGGGGGTGTTCGCATTGAGCCTATTCAGGACGGCCTAACTCTTGTAATTATCGTTGGCCACACTCGCGTTAAGGAGGCCAAAGACAGAAAGAGCATCGCGACTTCTTTAAAGCGCTATCTGGTCCGTCGATTAGAGCTTGGTTAGGCATTGCCGGGGGCGCTGGTCAAAAAAACCAGCGCCTAAAAATTTATTGACATAAGGTGAACGGTTGTATACATTATAGATAACCCTTAATTTATAACTTATAACAAAGTAGTTATTAGTTATAAATTAATTCTTATCAGTTATATATGCAGCCTATCATCTTCCATCTGGATATGAACAGTTACTTTGCCTCCGTTGAGCAGCAGGATAATCCCCAATACCGCGGCAGGCCTTTGGGGGTGTGCGAGCATTTGGGCGGGATTATTATCGCGGCGAGTATTGAGGCCAAAAGGTGGGGGATTAAAACCGGCACGCCGGTGTGGGAGGCTAAAAAACTTTATCCAAAAATTATTTTAGTCCATACCAACCCGGAACGTTACCGCTATTACAACCGCTTAATGGTAAAAGTTGTGGGCGATTACAGTAATTTTGTGGAAAAATATAGCATAGACGAAGTTTTTATAGATATGACAAAGGTTTGTAATAGCAGTAGTGCCTATAGGTACCATTTCGAGCGAGTGCAGCCGAGAGAGGAATCCCTTAACTCCGGATTACCTGATGATTTTGTGATTAAGGGATCCCTCACTCCGTTCGGGATGGTATCGGAATGCAATATTAATCCGTTTCAAGAGGCTATAAATATTGCCGGTGAAATTAAAGCGCGGATGAAAAAAGAAGTCGGGGATTGGTTGAGTTGCAGTATAGGAATTGCGGAAAATAAACTGCTGGCTAAAATTGCTTCGGATATGCAAAAACCGGATGGAATGGTGGTGATAGGGTTTAGGGCTAAGGGGTTAGAGATTAGCCAGCAAAATAAAAAGCCGTTAATTCTGGAAAAAGAGGAACTTTACAATAAGCTTAAGTTGACAGACATCCCCGGCATAGCGCGGCGGCAGGAAAAACGGCTTGGGGAACTGGGCATTAACAGCTTAAAAGATTTGCGGGATTATCCGCGTTCCAAGTTGGTGGCAAGGTTTGGCATCTTAGGGCATCACTTGCACGCTATGGGGCAACTGGAATCTACTTGGAAGCCGCAGGTTGAGCAGGATGATAAAATTAAATCCATCGGCCATATGTATACCCTGCCTATGGAATACCGAAAGCCGGAATTTTTTATGCCGGTGCTGTACAAATTGTGCGAGATGGTGGGCCGCAGGCTGCGCCGGCAGGGGCTTATGGGTAATGTTGTCAGCTTTTACGTCCGCGACAAAAATTACCAGTCTTTTGGCAAGGACGAAAAACTGGGCTTTTACCTTTACGACGGCCGGGAAATTTTTTCCCAGTGCGTAAAGATTTTTAAAGTTGTGATGGCAAGCGCTCCGCCCCGGGAATTTAAATTAATCGGTGTCACCGTAGGCGGCTTAATCCCCCTTGCCCACCAGCTTGGTTTATTTGAGCGCGAGGACAAAAAAAGCCGCGTCAGTTTTGCCCTGGACCAAATTAACAACAAATACGGCGATTTCACCGTCTGCCGCGCCCCCGTCCTCGCCGCCGGCAAAGTCTTTCGCGACTCCATTGGTTTTGGGCGCCTGCGCGAAAAATACGCGGATAAAGGCACGTAAATAGAGGCATAAACCAAAATTATTTTTTGAGTTGAGGGTCAGAGGTCGGCAGGAAGTCAGGATTTTTTACTGTTTCCATAAAGGGCAAATTCATCTTTTGTCAGGATTTGTTAAGAAGTCCCAAAAAATTCCCGAAAAAGAGCTGCCTAAAGCCACTAATAAGTACAAGGATTTAGTGGCTTGACAGAATATAACCTATAGAGTATATTATATTCGGGTAGATATTAACCAAAAGAATATTTATGGGCAACTATAAAAATTTTAAAAAGCAGCTTTTAAAAGACAAAAAAATCAGCAAGGCCTACAAGGATTTGGGCCTGGAATTTGCCGTGGTGGAAATGATTATAGAGAAAAGGCTAAAGGAAGGTTTAACCCAGAAACAATTGGCCGTAAGAGCTAAAACTAAACAGCCGGTAATCTCAAGACTAGAGCGGGGCGATTTTAGCCCGTCGCTCCAATTCTTAAACAGGCTGACAGAAGCCCTGGGAGCAAAACTTCACGTCTCAATTTACTAAACAGGCTCCAAGTCCAAAAAAGAGGCGCTTGATTTGGGCCGCTTCAAATTTTTTTGCTATAATAAAAACAATCAAAGCTTCCGGAATAAAAATAAAATAATTTTATGAAACTAAAATACTGGGTTGTTATTGTTTTGGCCTTAATTGCCTCCACCGTCGTTTCGGTTTATTTTATTTTAAGCCAGTCTTTGTATATGGGGGGTTCATTTTCGCCGTTGCCGAAAAAGCTTGAGCAGTCGGCTTTAACCGGTAGTTGGCAAAGCTATACCAGCCCCACCTTCCACTATGAAATAACCGTGCCGTCGTCCTGGCAGGCAAATAATGATGGTAATGAGTTTTCAGATGCCAATGGCAACCCGACTTTGTATATGGGCAGCTATTATCTGCCTAAATCGATGGCTACCATGGCCGGTATTAAAACACAGGCCTCTAACCTTGGGTGGGAAGATGAAGACCCAGGATACAAAAACATTTCTTTTGAAAAATTTTCGGAAGACCAAAACTCGGTTATCTATTTATCCCAATGGCAGGACACAACTCTGCCCGGAAGTCCCTATTTTTTACGCGCGGATTTGATCCAAAAAAACCAAATAGTCTTGGCAGCCCAAAACTATCCGACAGGTGATATTACTATACTAACCATTGCCAGTATTAATGCTACCCCAACGAGTACCCCCTTTGACGATATGGCTGTATTTAAAAAAATTATCGCCAGTTTTAAGTTCCCGAAAAATGTTAACGATCCGGGAGAGTAGAACCCATTTTAAAACGCGTTTTTAGTAAGGTTTGCCGCGCTTTTTAAATTTTGTAAAAGTGTGGTAGAATATAGGCATAAGCAAGACATCAACTAAGACACAAAAACTAACACTATGCCGGAACAGGGTGATTACAAAAAAATGCTGACGGATTTAATCCAGAAGCAGATGGTGGTTTTGGGGCCGAATATTGCTTTGGATAAGGCGCGAAAAGTCCCCGGGTTAAAAGTCACGGATGACGGCTCGGTTTTGGATATGGACGGCGACCCGCAAATGGTTTTAAAAGGCGTGGCCAACGAATATATGACCCTGTCCGGGCAGATTGCCCAAATGACCTTAAATTCGCTTTTGGAAAAATATCCCCAGGTTAAAGCTTTGTAAATAAATCGAATTTACGAATAGAAACGAATCCACGAATAACTACGAATACCGGCGCCATCATTCGTAAATTCGTAGACATTCGTTTATTCGTCTGAATTCGTATATTCGATAAAAACAAAAATGATAATCAACATCCTCATCGCCATAGATTTTGTGATGCTGGCCATTGTGGTCAGCGCTTATATTTACGCTTCTTTGCGCGAACGCAAATTTTTGCGTTCCCAGGCCAACCAGTCTTTAACGCTCCAGCAAAGGGTTTACCAGGCCCAGGTGCTCAAGGAAATCAGCGAGCGCATCGGCTATTCTTTGAATACCAACAAAATCGTGGATATTATTACCAGCTCCCTGGGCAATCTTTTAAATTACGATACGGTTTCCTATATGGTTTTGGAAAACGACGGACGGACGGTGTTTAAGTGCCAGGTGGCCAACCCCGTCAATCATAATTTTATAGAGCAGGTCAAGGAAAAAATGATGATGTCCTACGAAGCCATTTTGGACAAAAAAATCCGGAATTCCTTAAGCGTGGACGAGAGCATAACCGGCACCATTTTGGATGACAGTTTAAAAGTCGGGGTAGAGTCGTTTTTTAATTTGCCCGTGGTCATTTCCGAAAAACTGGTGGGGTTGATTAACGTAGCTTCCTCGGAAAAAGGCCGCTACGGCGGGGAGCAGGCTTCTATTTTGTACGCCATTACCAACCAGGCCGCGACCGCGGTTTCCAAACTGCAGGCGGTGCTGGAAAGTGAAAAAGGCAAACTGGCCGCCGTAATTTATTCCCTGGCTGACGGCGTTATTACCGTGGATTTAAACAATGAGCTGGGGGTTTATAATCCCGTGATTTTGGGAATTTTAGGCATTGCTCCGGGCAAGCCGCTGACAATGTTTGATATTATAGACGGCTTGGCCGGCAAAGTGGATTTGCGCACCAAAATTGACCAGGCCATAGCCCAGGGCAAAACCATTACTTTGCCGGAAGTGGTCTTGAAAGATAAAGCTTTGGAACTGACTATTTCCCCGGTTAAAGACAATCGCGGCCAGATTATAGCCGCCAGCGTGCTTTTCCACGACATCACTACGGAAAAAACTTTGGAAAAAACGCGGCAGGAATTTACGGCCATGATGGTGCATGAACTAAGGGCGCCTTTAACGGCCGTGCGCTGGTCCAGCGAAAGTTTGCTCAAAAGCGTTGCCGCCGCCACGGGCGTGGAGCAGGCAAAGATTAAAGATACTATGATGACCATAGAAACCGCTTCCAACAATATGCTGGAGCTGGTTAACGATTTGCTGGACGTGGCCAAAATAGAAGCCGGAAAATTTGAGCTTAACCCGCAGCAGTATGATATTGTGGAAGTTATAAACGAACAAGCCAAAGCCTTTAAGCCGCAGGCCGAGGCTAAACATTTAACTATTGGCGTTACCGCGCCCGACAAATATTTGCTGAAGTTTGACCGGGTCAGAATCAGCCAGGTTTTGGGCAATCTTTTAAGCAACGCCATTAAGTACAGCGACAGCGGCCAGATTAACATGAATCTTTCTTTAAACGCCGGCGAAAAAATTGCGACGGTTTCCGTTAAAGATACCGGCATCGGCGTTTCGCGCGAAGACTTGGCGGACTTATTCAGTAAGTTTAAGCAGCTTAAAACAGGAGACCACGCGCGCAAGGGTACAGGCTTGGGTTTGGTAGTCAGCAGGGGGATTGTGGAGACGCACGGCGGCAGGATTTGGGCCGAGTCGGCCGGAGAGGGCTTGGGCAGCACTTTTTCTTTTTCGTTGCCGCTGGATAAATAGGCTCTGAATTTTATGGAAAAAATCCAGGACCAGTGGAAGAATTTCAGTCTGGAATTTGTGAATAGCCATATTTACATTTACGCTTGCGGTATAGTTTCCACCAAAGCTGAACTGGATAATATGTATTCCCTGGCGCGGTACCTGATTGAAAAAGTCGGCCCTTTGGCCGAAAGAATGAAACCCAGCTTAATGGCTTTGGAGGATGTATTACACAATTCTAAACAGTAACCTGACGATTTACCGGCAATCAGTAATTATAGGAGATCGATGAATCGGCATGCCGTACAACAAGACCATAAGTAATTATACAAGCGGCAGTTGCCCAAAAATTAATAATCGGCTATATTTATAATATACTTTTAAAGAAAGACCACAAATTATGCCAAAAATTTTAGCGGCCGAAGACGACAAATTGATCTCCAACTCGCTTTGCGAAGCCCTTAAACAGGCCGGTTTTGAGCCTACTCCGGCCTACGACGGCGAAGAAGCCGTGGCCAAAGCCAAGGAAATAGTGCCTGATTTGGTTTTATTGGATATTATGATGCCCAAACTTGACGGTATTTCCGTGCTTTGGGAGCTTAAAGCCGACCCAAACACAGCCAAAATCCCGGTGGTGGTTTTGACCAACATTGGTGATGTGGAAACTATAAGCAAAATCGTGGAAGCCGGGGCTGTGGATTATTTGCTTAAGTCCGACCAGTCCGTGGATGATATAATCCAAAAAGTCCGGGATGTGCTGGCGCGCAGCGTTAAGCTAACGTAATCGAATCTACGAATTCAGACGAATCAACTAATATTTACGAATATACGAATGCCGACGCTTCGGTATTCGGAGCTATTCGCAGATTCGTTTCCGTTCGTAAATTCAATTGACTATGAAACTAGTTCTCCAAGACAACAACTATTTTGTCTTGCGTTTTGACAAAGGCGAAGAAGTTTTTGTTTCCTTAACGCGATTTTTATCGGCCCACAATATTACGGCCGCTTTTTTTAACGGAATCGGCGCCTGCGACCAACTGGAATTGTCGTACTTTGATTTTAAATCAAAAAATTACATTAAAACCGAAATAAAGCAAAAGCTGGAAATAACTTCGCTTACCGGCAATGCCGCAATTTCAAACGGCCAACCGGCGCTCCACATCCATGGCACATTTGCCCGCGAAGATTTAACCGCCATCGGCGGCCATATTTTTAAACTCGTAATTTCCGCCACCTGCGAAATATTTTTAACAAGACTTGAAGGAGAAATGAAGCGGGAAATGGACAGTAGTTTGAATTTAAATCTCTTGGTTTGAAATAGTGTCAAGGGTGACCCTTGACACTATTGGTATTATTATGCCCAAAGATTTTTTTGTTATAGCCCACAACATGCGTTCGCTGTATAACGTCGGGTCGCTTTTTCGTACTGCCGATGCTTTTGGAGCAGGCAAAATTTATTTAACGGGATATACCGGCACGCCCAAAGATCAGTTTCAGGAAAAAAGGATTGCCAAAAGCGCGCTGGGCGCGGAAAAATGGGTGGCCTGGGAATACCAAAAATCCCCGGTAAGATTAATTAAAAAACTAAAGACCCAAGGCGTAAACATTGTAGCTTTGGAAAACAGCGCAGGGGCCTCCCTTGGTCGCCCGCTTAACATCAATAAATTCAAACCCAAGTTTCCGTTGGCTTTGGTTTTAGGCGAAGAAGTCCGGGGGATATCAAAGCCAATGCTAAAACTCTGCGACCAAATCGTCCAAATTCCCATGCTGGGCAAAAAAGAAAGCCTGAATGTCTCGGTAGCCTTTGGTGTCGCGGCTTATAAAATCGCTCTTGTTTAAGGCTATTATGTGGATAACTTTTGCTTGTAGCGGCAATAAATTTAAGTTACAATTTATCCGGGAATGAATTTTATATGACTATCCAAATTGGTTGGGAATATTTTTTAGGGTTGGTAGGTTTTTTGATTTGTATCGCATGGTATTCCAACGGTCGTTTTACGGCCTTGGAAACTTCAATGCAGTGGGTGAAAGACACTTTACACGACCTGAAGGTTGATTCTGAAAACACGAAAACCCCGGCTTTTAGCTCTCATTCGCCGGTAAATTTAAATTCTACCGGCGAGAGCTGGCTGGTGGAAAGCGGAATGAAAGAATATATAGATGCCCATAAAAGTGATTTTATAAAAATTTGCGAGGAGAAAAAAACAACAAATCCGTATGAAGTTCAAAAACATATTTTTAAGGTTTTTGACATAACTGCGTTTGATCCTGTTTTTGACGATAAGTTAAAGAAATTTGCCTTTGAAAAAGGTATCAGCACCAATATTTTAAGGAGAGTAGGAGCTATTTATTTCCGCAATCTATGCTTAGAGGATTTTGGTATGAATAGGGATGATATTGACAAACACGATCCGGAACAAACCAAAGCGCCGTAGGTTTAAGTAATCCAAAATTAATGACTAACTAAGATTAGCGGCGATTTTAAATCGCCTTTGCCTATTTCCGTCATAAGCCTGCTGTAAAGGGATAGTTCCCGGTTTCTTGAGTGATGAACTGCTGTGGATAGCAGCCAAGGGATATTTTAAAAACCTCTTTAATAAGAGGTTTTTTGTTGTTTTACATAATTTTTACAGCTTTGACTTATGGGGATTTGTGGAGTATAATGTTTAGGTAATGGTAAAAAGTGGTAGTAGGTGGGGATAAGTGGGTATTTCTGTGTATATTTTTTTGGGCGCTGAACTAACACTGGATAGGTCTGCAGCCGCTGAAAAGTTGCTGAGATCCCGGTTCGGCTATCAATCCACGTACTCATCAGCGATTAATTAGCGGCGTATTTATGTTTATCGGTGAATACCAGGCGAGTATAGACGAAAAGGGGAGAGTTGCTATTCCCGCCAAGTTTAGGCCTTCGCTGAAATCAAAAATAGTTGTTACCAGAGGTTTGGACAATTCTCTGTTCCTTTACAGTATGGATGAATGGAAAAAACTGGCCGAAAAACTGGCCAGCCTGCCAATTTCCACTGCCAACACCCGCGCTTTTTCCAGGCTAATGCTGGCCGGCGCCATGGACTGCGAAATAGACAAACAGGGACGGATTATTTTGCCGTCTTACCTTAAAGATTTTGCCAAAATCGGCAAAAAAGTTATAATCGCGGGTTTATACAACCGCATAGAAATTTGGAGCGAAGAACTCTGGCAAGCCTACAAACAGCAAACCGAAGCGGCCAGTAACAGCATTGCGGAGCAGTTGGGGAGTTTGGGGGTTTAATAATTGAGCAAGATTTAAAAGATTAAATAAGATTGAACACGATTCGCTGTGGCAATCTTGTCAATCATCGTCAATTTTGTTCAATCATGGTCAATAATTATGAACACACTCCGGTTTTACTTAATGAGGTTGTTTCTTATCTTGCGCCCAAGCCCGGCAAGAATATTGTTGACGCCACGCTGGGGGGCGGAGGATACAGCAAGGCGATATTAAAAGAAATTGGGGAGACAGGGAAATTACTATCTATAGATTTAGATAAGGATGCTATTGAGAATTTTAAAAGCTCTTGGAGTAACGAAAAAACCGCCCAATTAAGGACGGTTTCCGGCCTCAAACCGGCGCTTCAGAGCGAAACCTTGACAGTTAATTCTAGTATATCAGACGTTCAGAGTTTGTCAAACCTTCGGGTTTTAAGTGGCGGACCGGACGGGGATCGAACCCGCGAGACGAAACTGTCAAGGATTCGCTCGGCACCAGCCCCAACCCACCTTGAATCATTATATTATAATATTTCGCTTGTTCAAGGGAATTTTTCCAAAATAGACCATATTATAAAGAACCATAATTTTCCGGCGCCGGATGGAATTGTGGCGGATTTGGGACTTTCGTCTTACGAGCTGGAGCACCGGGGAATCAGCTTTCAAACCAACCAGCCGCTGGATATGCGGTTTGACCAGTCACAGCCCGAAGATGCCAAATTTATTTTAAATAATTACGACCAAAAAAGGCTGGAGAAAATTTTTTACGAATATGGGGAAGAAAAATTCAGCAGGCAAATAGCTGGCAAGGTTATAGGGGCTAGGGGTAAGGGGGTAGAAATCAAACACACAAACGATCTTTACCGGATAATCCAGGACGCGCTGCCTAAGCCGGTTAAGCACAAAGCCGACGACTCCGCCCGAAGAATCTTCCAGGCGTTAAGGATTGAAGTAAATCATGAACTAGAAAACCTTTCAGGTTTTTTACCCAAAGCTTTTGATTTGTTGGCCCCGGGCGGCCGGCTGGTGGTGGTGAGTTTCCACTCTTTGGAAGACAGAATGGTAAAGCAATTTTTTGCGGGGATGGCCAAAGGCTGTGTTTGTCCGCCGGATTTCCCGCGGTGTATTTGCGGCAAAAATCCGCGGGGCAAAATTTTAACCAAAAAAATAATTACCGCTTCGCCGGAAGAATTAAAACAAAACCCGCGTTCAAAGGCGGCCAAGCTAAGAGCCATGGAAAAGAAGTAAATACAGCCGCAGAAAACCGCGGAACCTATTATTTAAATTTGAATTGATTTTAAAATTTAGCTTCTGTAATTTTCTGCGGCAATAAAAAATTTCGGTAATTAAAATTAAAATAAAAATAAATGAATATGACCAAAGAAGCAATATTGCAAGGCTTGTGGCCGGCGGGTTTTTCGAAAACAAAAGTCAGGCTTATAAAAAAGGACACTGCCAAAAATTCCCGGCGCGCGCGTTTGGCTTTCGCGCTGGTGGCCGCCAATATCGTCCTGCTTTTTGCCTATGTTTACGGAGTCAACCAATTCACCTCGCAGGGCTATGAAATAAAGACGCTGCAAAACCAGCTGGCCAACCTGACTTCCGACAACAAACAGATAAATTTAAAAGTTTCCGAGGCGGCTTCCATGGTCAGCATCCAGAACGATTTTTTAAGCGCCAACTATGTGCCGGCGGAAACGCCAAAGTTTTTACAGGCTAACGACAATGAACTGACTATGAAATAGCCCGGGGAGTTTGTATTCCGCTAATTACCAATTGTATAAATATTACCAATTCTGACTGCCAAACGGAGGTAATATTTGCGAAATTAGTAATTAGCGCGATACTTGACTTATGGCCGCCAGAAAAGAAAAAACCAACTTTAACTCCCGAAGCAGCCTGTTGACTGTTTTTTTATTGTTGTTTTTTCTGGTCATTGCCTGGCGGCTGTTCAGCCTTCAGGTCATTCACGGCGCGCAAATCAGGCAGGAAGCCGAAGCCCAGCACAGTATTTACCAAAAGCTCCTGCCCAGCCGCGGTGAAATAGATTTGGTGGATAAATCATCCTTCGGCGCCATCCCGCTGGCCGCCAATTTAAAAAGCTACCTGGTTTACGCGGTGCCGCCGGATATTTTAAATCCCAATTTAACGGCCGAAAGTCTGGCCTCGGTTTTGAGCCTGGACCCCAGGGATGTTTTAGGCAAAATTACGGAAACAGGCAAAAAATACGTAGTTATAAAAAAACAACTCAGCGACAGCGAACAGGCCGGAATCAAAGCCCTGAACCTGCCCGGTATTTATTTTGATTCCGAGGACACCAGGTTTTATCCGCAAAATAATTTACTCAGCCAGACTGTGGGGTTTGTGGGCTACGGGGCCAATGGGACGCAAAAAGTCGGATTGTACGGCCTGGAACGTTATTTCCAAAACGATTTGGCCGGCACCTCCGGCCAACTGACCACTCAGCAGGGCTCCGCCGGTTCTTTGGTCTTCGGAGTTCAGGATTACGAACAGCCCGCCCAGGACGGCGCCAATTTAATTTTAACCATTGACCAGACTATCCAGTTCCAGGCCGAAAACGTTCTGCAAACCATGGTAACCAAAAACGGCGCTGACAGCGGCTGTATTATTGTGGCCAACCCAAAAACCGGAGCCATTTTGGCCCTGGCCAACTACCCGGATTTTAATCCCAACCAGTATAACCAGGTTACGGATCCGTCACTGTTTAACAGCGAGGCCGTCACCGGCAATTACGAGCCGGGTTCGGTGTTTAAGGCCATTACCATGGCCGCGGCTTTGGATGAAAATAAAGTTACGCCCACATCAACTTATATTGATACCGGCGATGTCGCGGTGGACGGCTTTCACATTCACGATTCCGACAACAAAGCCCATGGCCTAACCACCATGACCCAGGTTTTGGATTGGTCCTACAACGACGGCGCCCTTTACGCGGAAAATCAGCTGGGCAACCCGGACTTTTTAAAATACGTCAAGGCTTTTGGTTTTGGCCAGGCTACGGGCGTGGAATTGCCGGAGGCCGTGGGGGATTTAAGCAGCCTAAGAGACAACAATATTCAGGTAAATTACGACACGGCCAGTTTTGGCCAGGGTATTACAGTAACGCCCATGCAAATGCTGGAAGCTTACACCGCTTTTGCCAACGGCGGAAAAATGATGAGGCCGTATATTGTGCAGTCGGAAATTTTTCCGGACGGAAAAATAAAAAATACCGCGCCGCATGTGGTGGCCCAGGTAATTTCGCCGCAAACCGCCAGCACTCTGGATGCCATGCTGGTGGATGTGGTGGAAAACGGCTACGGCAAAGAGGCCGCCGTGCCCGGATACTATGTGGCCGGTAAAACAGGTACTGCCCAGGTGGCGGGTCCGGACGGCAAGTATTTGGTAAACGATAATATTGGGTCTTTTATCGGTTTCGCGCCGGTGGAGAACCCGCAGTTCCTGATGCTTATCCGCGTTGATCATCCCCGCGACGCGGCTTTCGCGGAAACCACGGCCGTTCCCGTTTGGGGGCAATTCGCGCAGTTTATTTTAAACTATATGCGCATTCCGCCGACGCGCCCGATTGCGGGGAAGTAATCAAAAAATGCAGGGCCGATGCTTTGGGATTCAAGGGCAACCCTCGCGCGGGTCGCGCAACGATCTACTGTGTCAGCTGCATAATGTCACTCGGTTTTATCTGCTGGATTTGCTGGACGGAAGCTCCTGTGCCGGAAAAGGTGGCTTTGGCCAGAGCCCAGTACATAAAAGTGGAAAATAAGGTTAGACCTATGGATATCCAGGCCACTTGGCGCGAGTCGTCTTCCTCGCCAAAATAATAATAGTAGATGGCGAATAAAAATCCCGACATGGGAATGCTTGAGGAAATAGTATAAATCCACCACTTTTTTTTGGTGGAAACGTAGTTTTGTTTCTGGGTCTGCAGGGCGTTAAGCATCAGCATCCCAACGTCAACGTTGGGATTATCTTTTGCCACTTCCTGGTAGCTTTGGAATTTTTTCGCGAGTTCTTCGTCGGGCCCCATGGTTTTTATTTTTGAGCAGAGTTAGCCTCTTCATTATATCATTATTTTAATGTATGATAGCAGCGTCCGTCCGTCTTTGCTTTAAATAAGGCAGATAAATTTTCAGAACGGGTAAAACAGAATGCTAAAAACAGCGTTTTAATTTATGGGGATTGATGACTTGGTAATTAAAGCCAGACAGGGAGATTCCGAAGCTTTTGGCCAAATTTACGATCAATTTGCCGGGCGGCTTTTCAGGTATATCCGCATAAAAATCCAGAACCAGCAGGAAGCCGAAGATGTTCTGCAGGAAGTTTTTATTAAAGCTTACCGCGGGCTTGCCGGGGTTAACATGGAGGGCCTGAATTTTTCCGCCTGGATTTATAAAATTGCCGGCAATTGCGTTAACGACCACTTCCGTAAGGTCTATCGCGGTCCCGTTACGACTTCCATAAAAGACAGTATGGATTTGGCGGACAAAACTTCCCTGGAGCAGGAGGCTGCCACAAATTCGGATATGGAAATTGCCATCCGGGCTTTTGCCCTGCTGCCCGCGCTTTACCGCCAGGTTCTGGAGCTGCGTTTTATCCAGGATTTGTCGGTGCGGGAAACAGCAGCGGTTTTGGGTAAAAGTAATCTGGCTGTAAGGTTAATCCAGCATCGGGCCTTAAAAAAGATGAAGAATATATTATCCGGTTCAGGCAAAACTTCCAAGCTTGGCAGTACAATAGCGTAAATTTATTTTTACGGCGTATGATTTTTAATGACCAAAAAATTGCCGAAAAGTTTAAAAAAGAAATCCAGTCGCTGGGCGTTTTAAGCAGTGGCGTAAAACCTTTGGCTCCGGACAGACAGGCTTTGATTAAGGAAAAAATTTTCCGCTCGTTATTATCATCTCCCCAAACTGCCGCCAAAGGTTTTGCCCAAAACTGGGGAAAATTTACCCGTTATTTCGCGGCTGTGGCCCTGGGATTGTCCATGCTGGCAGGAACGGCTTTTGCCTCCAATACCGCTTTACCGGGCCAGCCACTTTATTCCATTAAAAGAGCCAAGGAAAAAGTGGAGTTAACTTTAACCGTATCCGCGGAATCCAAAGCCAAGCTACAGGCCAAATTTGCCCAGGAAAGGCTCAGCGAGCTTGATGAACTCGCGGCCAAAGATTCAGCCGCGGCCGTACCCGGTGCTTTAAATTCCCGTGGCCAGGCAGCCAACGGCAGCCCGGCTTCCCCGGCAGCAGGTTTGAATACTGCCCTTTCGCGCGACGGGCAGCTCAGGCTGCGGGCTATTGTAGAAGCCAGGGCCGAAGTCACCGTCGCCCTCTCGGCTTTAAAAAAGCAGCGCGACAGCCTAAAGGCCGGTGGTAAAGCGGAAGAAGCGGCTTCTTTGGACAAAAATATTTTACAGCTTCAGATTAGCGCGAAGAAAGAGCATGTTATTGACGTGGGCCAAAAAGGCGGGGATTTGGGCCAAAGCGGTAATGTTCCCCAAAATTAAACTGGCCCCAATTTTTGCCTTAATATTCAACCTTTTAAAGGCGCCGTCCGGCAAAACTCCTGGTTGTCTTTTCTTTTTCGGGGTTTTATTTTATAATGTCTGTTAGTTGCCGAATAGTTTTAGCTGTTAATTGTAATCTATATTATTGGGGCGTAGCCAAGCGGTAAGGCACGGGCCTTTGAAGCCTGCATTCCCAGGTTCGATCCCTGGCGCCCCAGCCACAAATTCTGGTTCCTGGTGACCTACTAACCCTGAATCACGGGTCTAGAATCTATAGAAAATAAGAGCATGGATTTTGCGTCCATGCTCTTATTTTTTGTCTAAACTACTTTAAGTAATCTTTTCCTAGGTTCGAGTCCTACTTTATTCTGCGTATACTTTTTTGTCTTTTATCAATAGTTTGGTTTTTAAACATGATAGCAGCTCTCGTTTTTCATCCCTGCTCCCATCCTTAAGTATGTGCTTGGCGTAAGCTTTAGTGTCTATCTGCGGCAATTCAATGGCCGCCATACCTGGCTGGCCTAAGACGCTTTTTATTAATGTTTGATAGCGAAATAGTTCTTTGTAAACTCGGTCTTTAATCCCGAGCTGGTCTATATCTAAGCGGTCTATTATATCCATCAGCTGGCTTAAAATTTCATCTTCCCTAATATAAAGTTGGTTACAGCTCCGGTCAGACCCACCAGTACAGTGATAGTAGATATATCTTCTTACCGTTCCATCTTTTAGGTTTTTAAATTTTTCCTCGGCAGTTACTCCCGAACCGCAGGCACCGCAAGTAAATATTTTAGTAAAATCGAACTCTTTGGTTCCCGGCATAGACTTAGGCGCAGTTCGTAACTGCTCTTGTACTTTATCGAACAAATCTTTATTAATTAGCGGCTCGTGTGTTCCCTCGTACCAATTTCCACTCTTGAACGGGTATTCAAACATGCCGTAATAAAAATTATTCCTGAGCATGGCGTACACATTACTTAGCGCCACTCGTTTACCGGTTCTGGTTGTAAATGCGATTTCGTTACTTAGCCAGTTTAGAATGTCCCGGCCACTGTCGCCATTGTAAGCCACTCTCTCAAACATTTCTTTTACTGCTGGCGCTCTAACTGGGTCTACAACAATCTTACCCTTATTTCTGTCATGACTTAGTTCGTTATAGTAACCCAAGGGGGCCAGTCCCGGCCTAATTCCCAGCTCAGCTTTATTTTTAAGTCCGCGTTTTACGTTGATACCTCTGTTATCGTTTTCCAGTTTAGCTTGGCTACATAAGATCATCAGTAGGAACTTTTCGTTCGGTGAGTTACTGAATCGCTGGCCGTGAGTTCGGATTTCCTTAAGCAGTCCCTGGTCCATTAAGTCCACCAGCACCCCTAAGTCACCGGCATTCCTACTAAGACGATCCGGCGACCATGTTAGGATGCCCGCGAACATTCCGCTCCTAACATCTTTGAGCAGTTGGTTGTACACCGGCCTCTGGCCAGAATCTTTAGCTGAGTGGCTTTCTTTGCGCACCTCGGATATTACCAGATGTTCGCGGTCTGCTATGAGCATCATCTCTTTAATTTGGCTATCGATGCTCAGCGCCTGCCTTTCGTCGTCCTCCGAGCTCTTTCTTGCATACAGGCAATAGCTTGCCGCTAGACCCTACCTGTTGTGGGGGCGCGGCGATTTGGTTAGCCAGTCCTAGTGCCTGGTTTGTTGTTATTGTTTGCATTTTGCTCCTTTCCTTATTAGTTGCTTACACTACAAGGAATGACGCAACGGCTAAGTGAAGTCCAGGTTGAGGAAGTTGATAACTAATCCCCCAAAAAAAATTGGAATTCTCCTAACCGGCTATAAGCATGTGGATAAGCCATTTATCTTTTCGGTATTTTTTCGGTATAATTAAATTAACAGTATAAATTTGAGTAAAATAAAAAAATATGAAAAAGCCTTTATCAAAGAGACAAGCGCAGGTCTTGAATTTCATTCGGACTGCTATACAACGTAAAGGCGTACCCCCTACTCTTGAGGAAATTAAGAAAAGTCTTAAAGTCTCAGCTGTTTCGACAGTACATCAGCATATCAACGCTTTAGTTGAAAAAAACTATCTTAAAAAGATAGATAATTTGGCGCGCTCAATTGAGTTAAACGAAAATGATAGTCAGGAACTTGTACAGATACCTCTTTTAGGAATTATCGCCGCAGGACAGCCAATTGAAGCAACCGAGATTCCAGAAGTTATTTCTGTCCCCAAACAATTAACCCTTCCATTTGGCAATCACTTTGCTTTACGAGTGGAAGGGCAAAGTATGCAGGACGCGGGAATTTCTACCGGTGATATAGTTGTAATTCATCAGCAACCTATGGTAGAAAATGGAGAAATTGGAGTTGCCGTTATTAATGGCGAAGCGACTTTAAAAAGAATTTACAAAGAAAAGAGTAACTTCAGACTTCAGCCGGCAAATAATAATTATAAACCTATTTTTGTTAGGCATTTAGAAATTAGAGGCAAACTTACTGGGATTATACGCGCAGACACCTTTGTAACTAGCAGGCCGATTACAACCTTACCTAATTTTGTAATGTCCAAAAAAAAAGAACAATGGTTACAGATTCAAAGCAGAAGATTTTTAGGAAATAAATCTAAACTTTTAGGTTTCATTGGCGACATCGTGTCAGAAAAATGCGGCAACTTCCAAAGCTTTTGTGATATCTTCGCTGGCACCGGAGTGGTGGGATATTATTTTAACCGCCCAGATGCAAAAATTATTTCCAACGATATTTTAACCAGTAGCTATACGAGCCTACAGTGCTGGCTTAAAACTGATGAATACGATAGAGAAAAAATAAGCAATCTTATAGATTACTTGAATCAGTTGAATCCAAGCAAAGAAAATTATATTTCCCAAAACTTTGGCGGCACATTTTTCACCAAAGCTAATTCGCTTAAGATTGGTGCAATAAGAGATGAAATTGAACATCTGGACATCAATGACAATGAAAAGAATATACTACTTACCTCTTTGCTTTACGCCGTTGATAAGGTAGCTAATACCGTTGGTCACTTTGAGGCATACAGAAAAATTTTGGATACCATACAAGAGCTAAAATTAGTTGCTCCGGATATCAATGTCCGAAATAATCATAGTAATGAAATATATAACAAAGATGCGAACCAACTAATTCGGCAGATTCAGTGCGATGTGCTTTATATTGATCCACCTTATAATTCACGCCAATATGGTGATTCATATCACTTACTAGAGAATTTGATTACGTGGCAAAAACCGGAAGTTGAAGGAGTGGCTAAAAAAATGAGAGAACGCGGGCATTTAAAAAGTAATTACTGTCTTAAGGGCGCGCCGCGGGCTTTTGAAGATTTAATTTCCCATGCTAAGGCAAAACATATATTATTATCTTATAATAATACTGGCGAAAAAAAGAACCAACGCTCAAACGCACGGATTTCCGATGGCCAGATTTTGAACGTGCTAAAAGCCAAGGGAAAAGTAGAAATTTTTGAACGTGATTATAAAGGTTTTACCGCCGGCAAAAGCAATACGGACGGGCATTCAGAAAGAATTTTTTATTGCAAAGTAACAAAATAATTATGAGACAACCTTGGTCAATTTCAACAACGGTTAGGAATCCTGAAAGGTTACGGGACTTTTTAGGAGTACTCAAAATTCTTGAGGGACAACCCTTCAATTCGGATAATCAGATCAAATATCAAATTCTTCTTATACAACATAAGCTCTATAAGCCTACTCAACTTACGAGAGAGCAAGAAGAATACTACAAGGATATCGAAAGAGAAATGTCCTACTCTGTGGCAGAAGAGATTTTTAATACTCAACAGTATCAAGATCCTGCAATGCGCGGAAGAAATTCGGTTGCCCCTATGAATAAAATGGGTTTGTGTGTGGCAAAAAATTCAGCTAACGGGGTAATAATCACATCGCTCGGAGAATACTTTTTATCTGATGGCTACGATCTCGGAAAACTTTTCTTTATCCATTTTCTAAAATGGCAACTGCCTAATCCTGCTAGCGATGGATTTTCCGAACGGGATGGTTTTGCAATAAAACCCTTCATTGGAACATTGCATTTAATCAGAGAGGTTAATAAGCAATGGGCAGAGCTTGGGAACGATCCCGTTGGTATTACTAAAGAAGAGTTTGCGCTTTTTGTTCCTACACTTATTGATTACCGAAACATAGTTGGACAAACAGAGAAATTGATTGAGTATCGAACAGAATTGCGCGCACAGACTAGCGAAGCCAATAGGCGAACTTTTAAAAAAAGATTCCAGAGGAGGTTTGCGCAGGAGTTTTTACAAACAAGATCAACTGATACGGTGAATTCGTTACTGAATAATCTTTGGGATTACGGAGATAACGCAATACGATATTTTCGATTGACTCGCTACGTCTATATTCGCGGAGGCGGATTTAACATTGACCTTGAGCCGAGAAGAATGATCGAAATAAAAAGTATTTTATTATCTGATAATGCGGCTCCGTCCACCTTTGTAACCCCAGATGATTATATTAACTATCTAGCTGATCTCAATCAGCCAGTACTTCCTTGGGAGACAGATATTGAGCTTAAAAATATTGTTAGGGTTCTTACGGACGATATCAATCACTTTGCTGAGGACTTGAGATCAAAATCAATCACAGTCCCAGTATTTGAATTTAAAAATTCATCATCATTACATAGAGATGAGCTAAAGTTGTATGCCGAAGATATTAGAACGTATCGCAGGAAGCTTCAAGAGCTTGAAACCCATTTTGATTCTCAAAATGTTGAGAAAGTAAGAGAGTACATAGCGGCATTGCGTAATATTCATCAATCCGTGAATAAGAAAAGCATTGAGTTGGAAAGACTTACCACCCTTGCAATCAATGCTCTCAACGATGCAATTGAAATTAAACCCAATTATCCTGTAGGAGACGATAACGAGCCGACATTTACGGCTCCGGCTGGCAAGCCAGATATCGAGTGTTTTTACCAAGCATTTAATTCTGTGTGCGAAGTGACCATGCTTACTGATCGTTCGCAATGGTATAACGAGGGTCAGCCAGTTATGCGCCATGTGCGAGATTTTGAAGAAAGTTATCCTGACAAGGGAGTTTACTGTGTCTTTGTTGCTCCGCGACTACATCAAGATACAATAGAAACATTTTGGGTAGCTATTAAATACGGATACCGTGGGACACTCCAAAAAATTGTACCTCTGTCTATTACGCAACTTATCAAGCTTCTTGAAGTCCTAGTAAGCTTGAAAGAGTCTGGGAGAAGATTAAATCATTCGGAGTTGTCGCAGCTTTACGAAGAAATAATCGCGCTTACCAACAATGTCTCTGATTCTCTCGAATGGATCGAGCATATACCAGAGACCATAGACTCTTGGGGAGAGCGAATACTTGCAAGATAATTATTTATGAAAAAAAATCAACTATACCTAGGAGATTGCACGGATATAATGACCGACCAGATTGAAAAAAAATCTGTTGATCTTATCTTTGCCGACCCACCTTATAATTTATCGGGAAATGGGTTGCGCTGGAAAGGAAATAAAACTGGCGGAGATTGGTATATGGTGAATGAAGAATGGGACAGAATGTCTGCACCAGAATATTTGCAGTTTACGAGAAAGTGGATTAGTGGTGCTTATCAAGTTTTGAAAGATGGTGGTTCAATTTATATATCCTGCACCTATCACAACATCTCGGAAGTGATGATCGTTTTGAAACAACTTGATTTTAAGATCAATAACATTATTACTTGGCAGAAAACGAATGCGATGCCAAACATGACAAGGAGAGTATTTACCCACTCTACAGAATTTGTTGTGTGGGCGGTTAAGGGCAAAAAATGGATTTTCAATTACGAGGAGCTAAAGAGGATGAATCCAGATAAACAAAAGGATGGCTCTCTAAAACAAATGCGTGATGTTTGGCAATTACCCTTAGTCCAGGGGAAAGAGAGAATCAGAGGGAAAGATAATAGAGCTATCCACCCGACACAAAAACCGGAAGAAATACTCCGCAGAATTATTCTCGCTTCATCCAACAAAGGAGATGTTGTTCTTGATCCATTTTTGGGGAGCGGTACGACGACTTTTGTTGCCAAAAAACTTGGTAGAAACTGGATAGGTATAGAGAAGGACAAAAAGTATTTTAAAGTTGCTGAGAATAGGATGCAATAAATATGGTGACAATCAATAACATGCCATCTATGGGACTAACCCAACCTTACAAAAGAACGGCCAGACAACTTAAGGATGGTTCGTATAAGAACAGTGGCAATGGGGAATACATAACGCATTCGGATTATGCAAAATCACCTGAAAAATATATCCACTCTTTTTTGTTGATACAGAACGATATACAAAAACTTTTTGAATATATTGAACCTGTTGATAAAAATAAGGAAGCCTACTCATACAGAACTCATGAACTATTTATCCGTGTTTGTATTGAAGTCGAATCCAATTGTAAGGCTATTCTCCGTGAGAATGGCTACACTTTAAAAAAAGAAAATTATTGGAATATGGACGACTACCGGCTTATTGAAAAAACACATAGGCTGTCCGAATATGAAATCTTTCTGCCGAGATGGGGTGGAGAGTTAGGGCGCTATAAGCCCTTTCGCAGTTGGCCTAGCGGCAAAGGTCTTAAGTGGTACAGTTGGTACAATAAAGTTAAACATGACATTCACTCAAATTTTAGACATGCAAATATAAAAAATTTAGTTGAGGCTACCTCAGGTTTAGTCGCATTACTATCAGCACAATTCTTAAATGAAGATTTTTCTCCCGAAGCAGGACATTTATTATTAGAAGGCCCGAGTGATGGTATGGAATCCGCAATTGGTGGTTATTTTAGAGTTAAATATCCGAACTGGGATGTAGAGGACAGATATGACTTTGAATGGCAAAAAATTAAAGAGAAAAAGGGCATATTTCAATGCCATGATTATAACAAATCAAGCCCGAATGGAGGCTAGGTAGATTTGAACATTGCCCCATAACGTCAGCCACAAATTTTGCTTCCTAAAGACCTACCAACCCTGAACCAAAATTCATAATAAGGTGAAAAGAAAAGGCTTGCTATATAAAATAAGAGCGCGGATTTTTTGAATCCGCGCTCTTATTTTGTCTATTTTTTACTTAACGTTTTTTTGGTTCGAGTCCTACCTCATTCCGTTCTATGGGGAAACAAAGGGGTCATGACCCAGTTATGTATGTAATTGACATAAAAGGAAACCTGTGATAGCATATTGATACACAACTGAATAGTAGTTATCAAGAGTGTGGCGAGAGCAACTGGCTCAATGACCCACCGGCAACCTTGGAAATAGACAATTTCCAAAAGGTGCCAAATCCAGCCCCAAACGGGGAGCGATAAAAATGGTCGGTTTTTTATTGGCTCTTCCTGCTTTAGGAAGAGTTTTTTATTAATTTTAAGAAAGGAAAAAATATGAAATTTAGAGCTAATGAACAAGCAGAATCAATAGCTTTGGTGCCTTATAGCTTGGAGCAAGAAGCTGAATTGTTGCGCTTTTTCCCACGTAATGTAGTGTTCGCGGAATATGGATACCGCGGCGGTAAAAAAGTTATCGCCAGTGCCATGTATAAGCCGGACTTTTTCTCACTCAAGCAGGACGGTGAACTTTCCGCCTTAATGTACCGCAATGTTTACGGAGGTTATATACATCTATTTATCAACTACGATTCACTAAAAAAGAGCTGGGTTGGCCATAAATATGTAAACGGGAAACCTGACGGAACAGCCTTTGGGGTGGACTGGAATGTTTTTTTTACCCATTTCACCATGCTGGGCTTAACCAAAGGAGAGAGGTGCGAATTTAGAAACATTGAAGATGATAATAAAGGCCCAGTGGCAACTGGCCCTAGGTAAAAAACATTAATGCGTATAAGGAAAGAAGTTTTATGGACAATTTGGATATTTTAAAATATCAATCTGTCGGTGAATTTTATAACAATGCCCGAGCTAAGGACTATAAAGTTACCACCGCCCTGTGCCATGGCCTTAGCCAGCTTATTAAGGCCAAAGGCTTAACCTTTGCCGAAGCTTATAATTTTTTACTGGAAAAAAATAAAATCATTTTGGTGGGTAAAACTTATATTTACGATCTGTCGGCAAACGAGTTATGGGAAAATACAACGAACGCCAACCTCCCCTGAGTATGCTGTTAAACCATAAAAGTGTTATAATCAAGATAAATTATGTCACAATATTACAAACACAATAGGACTAAGAATTTGTTTAATCCTCAATCCACGGAGCCCTTTAAATTAAGCCGCTCAAAGATTGATATGTTTTTGGATTGCCCGCGCTGTTTTTATATGGATCGCCGTCTTGGAATTTCTCGGCCGTCCGGTCCGGCTTTTACTTTGAATGTTGCCGTAGACGCTTTGCTTAAAAAAGAGTTTGATGTCCACCGTGCCAACGGAACCAAACATCCGCTTATGGAAACTTATGGGCTGGACGCTGTGCCTGTGGCTCACGAACTTTTAGACCAATGGCGGCATAATTTTACTGGCGTACAATGCCTGCACAAAAAAACCAATATGCTTGTCTATGGCGCAATTGACGACTTATGGAAAAATTCGGCCGGTGAATATATTGTGGTGGATTATAAAGCTACCAGCAAAGAGGGCGAAGTGGAGTTGACAAATGCCAAGTGGCATAATTCTTACCGTAGGCAAATGGAAATTTACCAGTGGCTACTAAGACAAAATGGCTTGAAAGTTTCCAACACCGGCTACTTTTTTTACGTGAACGGCAAGAAAGACAGGACAGGTTTTAACGGCGTGTTGGAATTTGACGCCAAGCTAATTCCTTACACCGGCTCGGACTCCTGGGTAGAGCAAACAATTTTTAATATTCACGCTTGCTTAAACCAAGCCAGTCTCCCGGCTCCTAACCCAGAATGTGAATTCTGCCAATATCGAGCCAAAGCTCAAGCCGTGGAAAAATAAATGTAATCTGGCTGACTAAATATTATTAACCAATATAATAAAATTATATGAAACGTTATTCTGACTCTAAACCAATATCAAGTATTATAAGAAGGGAAGAAAAAACAGACCCGAGACCCGAATATCAGAGGGGCCCGGTTTGGAGTAAAAAACAAAAGCAGCTTTTGGTCGATACAATCCTTAGAGATTTGGACATTCCAAAATTTTATCTACGAGCTGTTAATAATGGCCAATACGAATGGGAGGTGGTAGACGGACAACAAAGATTGAGAGCCATTTGGGAGTTTAGACGTAACGAATATAAAACGGCTAAAGATGCTGATCCAATTGGAACAACCGAGATAGCAAACCTAACTTACGCTGATTTATCCGAGGAACTAAAGGATAAATTTGATTCTTATGCATTAGATTTAGTTATTTTAGAAAATGCCTCATTAGACGAAGTGGAAGAAATGTTTGTTCGTTTACAAAACGGTTCTACATTAAAAGCTGCTGAAAGACGCAATGCTTTGCCAGGGAAAATGAAGCTTTTTATAAGAGAATTGGCCAAGAATGACTTTTTTAATTATTGCGGTTTTAAAAACAAAAGGTTTGACTTTGACCAAGTGGCAGCCCAATGTATGTTATTGGAGCTTAATGGTGGCGCTAGAAATATAAAGAATACTGATTTAGAAAAAATGTATCTCGAAAATGAGGATTTTAATTCTGAATCCGCCGAAGCTAAAAAAATTAATAAAGTTTTAAATTATTTTGCTAGGGCATTCCCTGAAAAAACTCCAGAGTTAAAACAGGGAAATGTTATTTCCCTTTACATTATAATTTCCATGTTATTGGAAAAATACGCAGTCCCTGACTATGAAACTAAAATAGGAAAATGGTTTATTGACTTTGAAATTAAACGGTTTGCGGATCTTGATTTACCAGAGGATCAAAGAGACCCTGAGATGGTCGCTTATCAGAATGCGGTCGGTCACTCTAGCGATTCAATTGAATCACTAGAGTATAGAAATAAAATTTTAGTGCGCGAATTTTTTTCAACTTTTGACAACATTTTGCCTTTAGACGATACGAGAGAGTTTAGTAATGAACAAAAATTAGCAATTTTCAGGCGGGATAAAGGTGTTTGTCAGTTAAAAATAAAATGCGCTGGAAGAAAGTTGGGTTGGGATGATGACTGGCATATTGACCACAAAATTCCGTTTTCAAAAGGCGGTAAGACTACAGTAGCAAATGGGCAAATGGCATGTGCTCAATGTAATTTGTCCAAAGGAGCTAGAGATTAATTATTAATTTATTTGTTATATTGCATGAATTATTTATAACACATTATTTTTAATTCGCCGACGTTTACCACAACTCACATTTGATTTATTTTTTCTCTAAATTCTCCTAATTTTTGTATACAATCATTCGCCTGCTCAACAGTATAAGCGGCATATTCTTTGAAGTCAGCGGCCGTAAGATGAACATTATTCCTGACTTTGCGTAGATTATGGAAGAAGTGCCACAGAGGTTCATCCAAAAATCCATATTCATGAAAGGCTTGTCCGAGTAAAATTGTAAAATCAGTCCGTCCTTCCATCGCAAGTCCGGCATGCTGTCTGGCCGATTGAATCAGGTCAAATAGAGCGGCTTCAACAATGCCTCCGACAAGGACGATAATGTCTTTGCAAAGCAAAGATTCCATTGTGAGATAGATTTGATAATCGTTATAAAGGTAAATCATAAACTCCAGGTATTGGAGTTGGTATGAGATATTTTCGCGAACCACAATATCCATATAAGGATGGTGTAATAACAGGATTTAAAAACTGGCAGCTTATAAACCTATCTGTTGACGATCTATTGAGCTGCGCTGTTTGGGATGGGCTTTGTCAGGCCTACGCAGTATACGATAACCCCAGCCAGCTCTTGAGAGACTGGCTGAATAAAGGTGCGCTATTTGCGTTTGACCCGAGTCTTCAAGACGGCAAGCGCCAGCTTTGGTACGAGCCGATTAGCCGTGGCGAATTGCCAAAAGAATTTTCAACCATTCTGCTTAGACCGCCTATTGTTTTAGAGAAAAAACAGGGAGCAAAATATTACATTGAAGATGGTTCTGGTAGGTCATTATGGTACCTGAAGCATATATTAAAAGAGCATGATAGGGCTTCCCAAATGACGGCGTATTTGGGGTCAGAGCCAGATAACAAAAGTTTGTTCCTAAAAAACAAATTACCCGACCTTCTTGGCGGAGAATTTTGATACGACGCACAGACCTAAAATGGTGCTATACTTACTGTGAAAATAAACCGGCTGAAATAAAAATGAAAATCAATAATTTGTTTAAGTTGCTAATTGCGGTTGGGGTATCGGAGGCTGCGGGAATTATCGGCTCAATCTTTACCGCACCGTCCATTCCTACGTGGTATGCCACGCTGGCTAAACCGGCTCTTAACCCTCCGGCATGGGTTTTTGCTCCGGTCTGGACGACCTTATTTGCGCTTATGGGCATTGCCGCCTTTCTGGTCTGGAAAAAAGGATTGAATAGCAGGGACGTAAAAGTTGCCCTGGGTATATTTATTGTTCAGCTGGAGCTGAACACGCTTTGGTCAATTATCTTTTTCGGTCTGCACAGCCCAGGCGGAGCCTTGACGGAGATTGTATTCCTTTGGCTGGCCATTATTGCTACAATTGCTGCTTTTGCAAAAGTATCCCGTGCGGCCGCTTGGCTTTTGCTACCTTATATACTTTGGGTAAGCTTCGCCATGTATTTAAACTATGCTATTTACTCAGTCCATTAAAATCTAATCACTAATACTAAAGGTCGAGGTGTGCGAAAGGAAACAAAAACTATGTCAAAAAATTTAATTTTGGTCGCGGCATTCCTGGCGTTCTTACTGGCTATATACCTATGGTTTACCGGCAGTAAAGAGGGTGGCCTGTTTGTAGGACTCTGGGTTCCGTCAATTCTGTCTTTAGGCAGTCTATTAGCTAAAAGATAAACATGTCTGATTCTGTAATTTTTATTTGCGGTCTTATCATTTCAATTATTGCCGCGTTTGGGGCTATTGGTTTTGGGAAAAAATAGAGTCGGTTAGGTTTGTGAAACGCATTCTATACTATGCCACACTAAGATATTAACTGCCAAATTTGGGACAGTTCGCGCTGACATTAAGGACTGTCCCAAACTGTCCCATTTTCCCAAAACCGCCTATGGAACAGTGCTCCAAAATGGCCCCAAAACCACGTAGAGTGGACTTCTGAAACCCCGACCGAGGTGCGTTATTGGGCCTCTGGCAAAACGCTCTGAAACCCCTTATAATATCGCTAATGGGGCAATCATATCCGAGCCCCACAGCCACTCCTTAGTTTCGTGCGCTTTTACTATGCCAGCGAACACGGGTTTAAGCGTAAACATTGGCGATTTCTCTTTTAAGCGGCAGTTCTGAAGTATGAAGTTCAGGAATTGCCGTTTTTCGTTGGGTTCAGAACTTTCAAAGATTGAAACAGCACGCTTGCAAATGTCTAGTATTCTAGCGGCTGTTAAGTGGTGATTTTCATCGGCCTTGCTGTGCCGGTTCATCTGTTCCAAAATATCGGCCTGTTTTTCTTTATACTCTTTCAACTTTGCATATTATTTTTTCCGCGTGGGGCCTGCTGCCGGAAAGCCAAGCCATCGGGGATTTTACCCGCTTTATCGGCTCAGCGATTCTGATATTCAGTCTGGCTTATCTCTATCTGTACATCTTGAAACGTATCCGATTATAAGAGTATTATCGCCAAAGTTTTTGCGTTTTATTTTGTTTAGCCGTAAGGCGTTGAGTATCTCAGCCGCGCCTTGGCCGGCAACGGCGCCGGTGGCGTTTTGACCGCCAATGAGCAGGGGAGCGTGGAAGGCGTAGACTTTGTCTATCAGCCGCGCGTCGACAAAACTTCCCAAGGTTTGGCCGCCGCCCTCCACAAAGACGCTGGTAATTTCCCGGCGCGCCAATTCTTTTAAGACTTTGGGGATGGAAATTGTTTTGCCCGCGTATTTAAATATAGGTATACCTCGCCGTCCCAGTTCGGCGTATTTTTTTTGGCTTGCGCGATTTGTGGTAACGATTAAAACATTATTGTCGCGTAAAACGCGGCTTTTTAAGGGAATCCGGAGTTTGGAGTCCAGGATTATTCTTAGCGGATCCGGTTTTCCCGAAAGATTCGCCCCCAGGCTTGGATTGTCGCGGATAATTGTGTTAACACCGACCAAAATGCTTTGATATTGCGAGCGCAAATTCCGCGCGAAGTTTCGGGCTTGCCGGTTGGTTATCCAGCGCGAGTCAAAAGAGCGCGTGGCAATTTTACCATCCAGGCTGGCCGCGAATTTTATTGCCACAAAGGGGCACCCTGTACGCTGGAATTTAAAAAAAGTTTCATTCAAAATTTCAGCCTCTCGCTCCAGCGCGCCTAAGGAAACTTTTATGCCGGCCGCGCGCAGTTTTTTTACGCCGTTGCCGGAGACTTTGGGGTTTGGGTCAAGCGCGCAGCAAACCACCCGGGCTATTTTGGCTTTAATTATGGCGTCAGCGCAGGGAGGTGTTTTTCCATAATGGCTACAAGGCTCAAGGTTGACATAAAGCGTCGCGCCTTTTACATCGGTCTTGGCATTATTCAGAGCCTCAATTTCCGCGTGCGGCAATCCGGCTTTATGATGATGGCCCTGTCCGATAATCCTGCCGTTTTTTACTATCACACAACCCACCATTGGGTTTGGGAAAGTCGAGCCCAAACCCTTTTTTGCCGATTTCAGCGCCATTTTTAAATAGCCGATGTCGGCCGGAGAATAATTTCTCATACCAATTGGTGTCCAAGCTTATGTTTTTTTGTGGTTAAATAGCCGCGGTTTTCCGGCGTGGGTTGGGTTTGCAGCGGCAGTCTTTTTGCCACCTTGATGCCGTAACTTTTTAGCTTCCGGATTTTATCCGGGTTGTTGGTCAGCAGGGAAATATTTTTAATTTCCAAATCGCGCAACATATCCGCGGCTATGCCGTAATCGCGTTCATCGGCTCCAAAGCCCAAAGCCAAGTTGGCTTCCACTGTATCCAGGCCCTGGCTTTGTTTGGCGTAAGCTTTAATTTTATTGGCCAACCCAATGCCGCGGCCTTCCTGGTTTAAGTACAATAGTACGCCGCCGCCAGCGTTGCCGATAAATTTCAGGCTCATCGTTAACTGTTCGCCGCAGTCGCACTTTAGCGAACCCAGCGTGTCTCCTGTTAAGCACTGGGAATGGATGCGGGCCAGCACAGGCGATTTTTTTTTGCCCATAACCAAGGCGGCATGTTCCAGGTTATCTGTTAAAGACCTATAAATATAAATCCGGAATTTTCCGTAGATTGTGGCCAGCGGCGAGGAAGCTGTTCTGGTAACGGAAGTATGGCTGGTCTTGGGCGCCGGGTGAGTTTTATCGTAACTTATTAAATCTTTAATGGTCACTATGGGAATATTAAACCGCGCGCCAAATTTTACCAAATCCGGCATCCTGGCCATACGCCCGTCATCTTTTAAAATTTCGCACAGCGCTCCGGTGGGGTTAAAACCTGCCAAACGCGCCAGCGTAACCGCGGCTTCGGTATGGCCCTGTCTAATTTTTAAGCCGCCCGGATTGGCTATAAGCGGGAAGATGTGTCCGGGCCTGGTTAAATCACCGGGTTTGGATTTGGGGTTGGCCAGTACCTTGACAGTAGCCGCCCTGTCGTAAGCGGAAACTCCGCTGCCGGTTTTATGTTTGGCATTTACGGAAACGGCAAAATTAACTTTGGTCGTTTCGTTATTTTGTCCGAGCGGCACCATAAGCGGCAAATCCAGGCGCGCCGCCTGTACCCGCTCCATAGCCGCGCAAAGAACACCTCTGCCGTATCTGAGCATAAAGTTTATTTTTTCCGCGGTGGCGGTTTGGGCGGGAATAAAAAAGTCGCCCTCATTTTCGCGGGACGGTTCGTCGACAATAATAACTATTCGGCCTTTTTTGATGGCCTCAATAGCGTCTTTTACGGAAATAGTAACCGATCTCATAATTTTTCCAAGAGTTTAATCATCGCCAGCGCGCTTAAGGCCGCTTCCACGCCTTTGTTTTCCTCTTTCCGCGTGGCCCGATCCAAAGCATCTTTGGGATCGTAAACCGCCAGCACCTCAAAAATTACCGGAATTTCGTACTGCAGGGAAACATCCATACAGCCGCGCGCGCATTCGTTGGCAATCTGTTCAAAATGGTAAGTGCTGCCTTTGAATATAGCGCCAAAAGTTATAATGGCCTGGTATTTATTTTGTTTGGCCAGCCTTTTTACGGCCAGCGGAATTTCCAGACTGCCGGGAACTTTAACAATCGTTACCTGTTTTTTTTCTATACCGTTTTTTTTAAGTTCCGCCAGACAATTTTTTTCCAGTTTGTTTGATATTTCCGGCCTAAACTCGCTGCTGACAATGGCTATTTTTATGTCTTTGTTGTTCATGGGTTATATTTGTTTAATGTTTAGCTTGATAAATTTATAAATATATTTAGCCAAAATATCCAGCTCTACATTTACCTTGTCTCCAACTTTGGCGGATTTTAAATTCGTATGCTGCCAGGTGCGGGGGATTATGCCCGCGCTGAAAGTTTTATCCGTAACATCAATAATGGTTAAAGAAATGCCGCTGACGGTGACGGAGCCTTTTTCCACCATATAATCCAAAAGTTTTTTTGGGGCCAGAAAAGTAAGCAGGCGGCTGTTGCCGGACGGCTCTATGCTTTTAACGGTAGCTGTGCCGTCCACATGGCCCTGCACGATGTGTCCGTCAAAGCGGCCGGTTGCCGCTAAAGGCAGTTCCAGGTTAACCCCGGCGCCCGGGAAAAGCGCGCCCAGCACGGTTTTTTTAAAGGTTTCCGGCATAACATCAACTTCAAAGCCGGCTTTGGGAAAAACTTTGGCAACTGTCAAGCAAACACCGTTAACGGCCACGCTGCCGCCCAAATCCAGCCGGTTTATTAATCCGGCATCGGCTTGAATGTTTAAGCGGGAAGCGGTTTTTTTCTTAACAGCTCCCAAATTTGTAATTATTCCCGTAAACATAAAAAAATCCCCTTGCTTCGGGGGATTAGCAAATACAAAAATTACGAAATAATCTAAAATTCTCGCGTGACTCCCGAGTGTGAATGAGACGGCCGTATAAAGATTCCCCGGACGCGTTCGGAATATAACGCAATGAGTTGTTTTTAGACTTTATCGTCCTTCTTTCATCCCGACTGTACGGTCGGCCCCGGAATTGCGCCGGATCATGTCCATAAAAGACTCGTGGGCTGTAACCACCGATTGGGAATAGTTTGCCAAAGCGGCAAACATCACCCGACCCCGAAGGATATAAATATGATAATGGAAATTTTAATTAAAAGCAAACACCAGGGCCGGCAAACCCCCTGTGTCAAGGGTGACCCTTGACACTATGGGAATTTTATAAAGCCAGCCGCGCCAGCAAGTAGGACAGCGATGACTCCGCTCCCTGGTTGAGGTTGGTTTTTTGCCGGCTGATTCCATCGTAGGAGCCGCCGGTTACGCTGTCGTAAACAAACTGCCCCAGGGTATTGTCCCCCAAAAACCAGTAAAAAGCCGCGCGCATTAAATTGTTGTATTTTTTTTGGCCGCAAACCAGGTACATGGTTTTTAAGGCCTGGACCATGGCCGCCGGATCTTCGGGCTGCTGGTCAAATTCAGCCCGCTGGCCGCCCTGCTGGTACCATCCCTCCTGCCCAATGGCCTCATACCTGCCGTTTATAAAAGTTTGACTGATTAAAAAATCCAGGGTTTTTTTGCCCACGCTGAAATATTGTTTTTTGCCGGTGGCCAAAAAACCCAGCAGCAAAGCTTCCGGCAGCAGGGCGTTGGAATAGGTCAGCTGGCGTTCAAACCAGCGCCATTTATCGCCGCGGGATTCCTCATACCTTTTTACCAAAAAATCGCAGTGAAACTTTATGGCTTTAATGGCCATGGGCCGGTTACGCAAGCAATACAAACCCTTAACATAAAACGCCGCGGATCGGGGCGATAAAAATTCACGGGGAAAAGCCGTAGTGTAAAGTTTTTGGGATTTCAGGCGCAAAGGCTTGGGCAATACCAGGCAGCTGGCTACGGTCATAAGCGCGTAGAGGCACCTGGCGTTGGAGTCTTCCAGATTATCGCGCGCGTTTTTTGGCAGGTCGACTTTCCGTTCCGACGTGAAATAGTTACGGAAATTCCCGCCTCCAATCGAGGCGGTGTCAATAAATTTTAAATACGTGCCCATTAGCCGCAGGGCTTTGGGTTGTCGGAATTTTTTGTAATAAGCGGTCATGGCAAGAAGGGCGCGGGCGTTGTCGTCCAGGGTATAGCCGGATTTGGGGTCCGGAATGTGCAGCCGCGCGAACTGGAGAATTCCAAAATTGTCGGTCAGCGCTTCTACATGATCCAGTTTAACGGGGGGCAAGTTTTTATAGCGCGTGGCCAGCTTCGGCGCGAAACGGGAAAAATACCTGGCGTAAGCAATGGCCACGTTGGGCCAGATAACATGCCGGGTTTTAAAGTAAGCGTTTTGTCCCATGCTGGTAATAAGCCCTCGGTCGCCAAGCAGGCGAAGCAAAGTTTCCCCAATGGCTCCGGAGTCCCGAAACGGCACCAACGCGCCCACGTCCGGCGTAATGTCTTCCAGTGCCTGCTCAAATGACGTGGAAACGACAGGCCGTCCGGAGCCTAAAGCGTAAGACAGCGTGCCGCTTACCGCCTGCTTTGGGTCCAGGGAGCCGGAAATATAAATATCGGCCGCGTTTAAGTATTTCAGCAGCGCCGGGGTTTTAAAATACCGGTTGATGAATTTTACATGATCTCCCAGACCCAAAGCCGCCACCAAATCCACCAGGCTCTGCCGGTAAGCTTCGCCCTCGGTTTTTTTTACCACGGGATGGGTTTTGCCGATAATCAAATAGCGCAGAGCGGGGAATTTTTTTATAACTTCGGGCAGGGCGGAAATAATATATTCAATGCCCTTATTTTTGCCGAGTAATCCGAAGGTGCAAATTGTCGGAACTTGCGGGAACAAAAGCTTGGCTTTACCCTGCTCGGGCGAATTGTAAGGCTGGGGGTGGATGCCGTGGGGGATGACGGTTAGTTTGGCTTCGGAAAAACCATAATCGGTCAGCAGAATTTGCCTGGCTCGGGCAGTCATGACTACAATACCGGAAGCCCGGGCTTCTAAGGCAGCCAGCCGTTTTAATACAACAATCTCTGGTTTTGGCAGTACTGTGTGGAGCGTTACGACCACCGGTTTGGTCAGCTGCTTTAAAAACAGTTCCAGATACTCTCCCCACAAGCCGCCAAAAATACCAAATTCATGCTGGATGCTGACAAGCTTGACATGCTTGTTGTTGTTGAGTTTTTTTGCGGCGTTGATGTAGCTTTGGGGATCATTCTGGTCGATAACGCCCAGAAGATTTTTTTGGTATTTTAATCTGGCATCCGGGTCCCGCATGGCTACTACCTGCATTTCCGCCCTCGGCAAATACAGGTTGTTGTAAGCGGCGATTAAATCCCGGGAAAAAGTGGCAATGCCGCATTCCCGGGGGGGATAGGTGGTAACACAGGCAATAATAGTTTGGTTGTCCATTAAATAAATTGATTAAACCACAGGATTATTAATCAACTCCAGCACTAACTCTGACAGGCTAAGCGAAACAGCGGCAACGCAGGAATCCGCCGCCCCGTAGTAAATATAAAGCTCGTCGCCGTACACCGCCGCGGCCGATGGAAATACCACGTTGCTCGCGATGCCTTCTTTCTCCCAGATCCTTTGGGGAGAAAACAAAGGTTCCGGAAGCCGGCCGATTACTTTTGTCGGATCGTCCAAATCCAGCAGCGCGGCCGACGCCCGGTAAATATTCCCGGACGAAGTTTCTTCCACGCCGTGGTATATTTGCAGCCAGCCCCCTGCGGTTTCAATGGGAGCGCAACTGGCCCCAAGTTTACGGCTTTCGTACCAAAATTTTGGATTCATAACTATATGGTTGCGCAACTCCCGGAGCTGATCAGTCCAAAATTGTCGCGATTTCAGCTGCTCCAGGCTGTCTAAGTACATATATTGCACGCCGGGCATAACCCGGTGCAGCAGCAGGAATCTGCCCTTGATTTTTTTGGGAAACAGTATCAGGTCTTTTTCCCAAAGCAGTACGTCAGGGGCTATGGACTGCTGGTAATGCAGGGCGTACCAGCTGTATTTTCCCGGCAACTCCGGATGCAAAAACAACTGCCGCGCCTTTTCATAGCTAATGGAGGGAGTTACCAGTCCCTGTTTTTGGAAGCTGGTTAAATCCGTACTTGTAGCCAGGGCCGTGCGGGCGTTTTTCCCGTCGTAGGCCGTATAAAATAAGTAATATAAATCATCCACTTTAACAATACGCGGATCTTCCGCCCCGTGCGATTCATAATCAAACTCCGGCGCCAGTATTGGTCGCTTTAGTCTGGACAGGACCTTGTCTTTGTCAATTTGGCAATAGCCGATACTGGAAAAATTACCCTCTCTGACAGCCCTGTAAAACATGTGCGTTAAGCCGTCCGTTTGCGCGCAGGTGGGATTGAGCACGCACGCATTTTCAAAAGCTAAATCTGTTTTTTCGAGCAATTTTCCGTGGAATTGTAATTTAACCATGACGGCAGTATAGCTTATTTTCACGTTAATGACAAAAAGCCTTGACAATTTTTTTAATCTTCGCTAGTATTCAAATAGTTGTTTGAATACTATAATAGATACTTTTACGCATGACCCCGCAAACAGCGAACAAAGCTTTGGATTTTAAAGTCCGCGTCCTGGAACTGGCGGGGGATAAAAGCCGCCTGCGAATTCTGCTTCTGCTCCGGAAACAAGGCTGTTTGAATGTTTCGGAAATTACCAGGGAGTTAAAAATGAACCTGCCCTGCGTGTCGCACCACCTGCAGCTGCTGAAAGACAACCGCCTGGTGCTGGGCAAAAGGCGCGGCAATAATATTTATTACCGGCTGGCGAGCCTGAATTTTATCAATAAATTATTAATTTTAATCAAATAATTAAAAGGCTGTCCGGAAAGTCGCTTTCGCCGGGAAATTCCGAAATTGCTGCGGAAACGGATTTTTTCAGACAGTCCATAAAACTTAGGCGCTTGGCTGAGGTTTTAAAAAGGAAAATTTATGAAACCCAACATATTGGTAATCCTGGGAAGCATCCGCGAAGGCCGCTTTGGGGAAAAAGTGGCTAAGTGGTTTATGGAATCGGTTAAGGATAACCAAAGCGCCGGCCTGGAACTTTTGGATCTGCGCGATTATCCCATGCCGTTATATTCCGACTCAAATGAAGTAAAAAACCGCGCGGGCAAACATCCCAACCAGACAGTGGAACAGTGGCTGGAAAAAGTCAGCGCGGCCCGGGGTTTTGTAATTATTACTCCCGAATACAATCACAGTTATTCTTCGGTTTTAAAAAACGCCATTGATTACGGCTACAAACAATGGAACGGCAAGCCCGTGGGTTTTGTGGCTTACGGAGGTTACGCTGGCGGCTCCAGAGCCGCGGAACACCTGCGCCAGGTGGCCGCGGAACTGCAAATGTACGATATTCGCGACCAGGTTCTTATCCCCACTGTCTGGCAAGCCTTTGATGAAAAAGGAGTTTTGGTTAACGGGGATTTCCACGCCAAAAACGCCAACGCCATGGTGGATAAGCTTGGACAATTAGCCGGAAAATTATAAACCTGAAAATAAAAAGGATTCCCCTTTGTTGTAAGGGGAATCCTTTTTATTTTTATGAGCTGTTCCGCACCAAAAACCAACCATTATCGTATAATTTATGCTATAATAAACCAAAATAAACATTAACCTGATTTTATGAAAAAATTGACAAAAATCCTGGCCGCCGCGGTTCTTTTGGCTCCTTTGCTGACAGGAGCGGGGGTAGCTTTGGCCTCCACACCCGTGCTTTCGGTTACCCAAAACGGCAATTCCATAACTTTATCCATAAGCGGCGCCGGAGCTGGCTCCCCGGTTTATTTGTTCCAGCGCCAAAGCGCCTCTAATTTTACCGAGAGCGCCAGCTTGGGCAGTACCGACGGCAACGGTAATTTTACCAGTCCGTCCCAGACCATTAATTTTGACGGCAGTCCCAATCCGGTGCTTTTGTATGTGATGGTTAACGGGGTTTCGTTTCCAAACCCGAGCACGCCCCTGCAAATCCCTCCCGGCACCTGCGCGTCTGGCTGCGCCTCGGGCACCCTGAGCTTAAGCCAGACCAGTGTTGCCATAAACAGTCCGAGCAGTATAACCGTTACCGCTTCCCCGTCCGGCGGCGGCAGTGTTTACGTTACCGGCAATACCAACAGTTCGGTAGCCAATGTTTTTGCCAGCAGTGATTCCATTATTATCACCGGAGAGGTTACCGGCAGTACGACCGTGACTGTATGCTCCACAACTTCAACAAGCCAGTGCGGCAGTATTTTTGTATCTGTTAACGGCGGCAGTTCCACTACATTAAATTTCAGCAACCAAAACCCGATTGTTATAGCCGGCCAAAGTTCCAACATCACTATTTTCAGCCCGAGCAACACCAATTCCTCAAACTACTATATTTCCAGTAATTCCAATTCCAACGTTGTGACAAGCCCGAGTATTTCCGGGTCGACCCTTTATTTTTCCGGAGGCGTGCCGGGTACTTCTACCCTTACCATTTGCCAATCCAACCCAAGTTATTGCGGCACGGTTACGGTGACTGTGGGAAGTAACGGCTCCGGCGGAATGAGTATAAGTCCGAACACGCTGACTTTAACGGTCGGCAACACAGGCAGCGCCACGATCAGCAATACTGTTGGAGCTGTAGCCATTACCAACAATTCCAATTCCTCCGAAGTTTCCGCCAGCGTCAGCAATGTAAGCGGCCAGACCTCCCAAACCGTTACGGTTTACGCCCAGGCTCCCGGCAGCAGTACGCTGACTATTTGCCCGGTAGGCAGTTCCTCGGGATGTGTTTACCTTTATGTCCAAGTCGGCAGCAACAGCAGCGGCAGTTCAAGCGGCGGCATTAGTTTTAGCGTACCGAATCCGGTAATGACGATTGGGCAAAGCCAGAGCATTGCCATTTATTCCACAAACGGCGTCAGCACTTATTCTGTTTCCAACAACTCCAGCGCCAATGTTGCCAGCTTGAGCCTGAGCGGAAGCTCACTTTATTTAGTCGGGCAAAATCTCGGCAGCAGCAGCATCACAATTTGCCAGACCTCAAGCACTGTTTGTGGAACTTTGTATGTGACGGTCAACGGGTCCGGCAGCGGCTTAACCCTTAACCCCAGCAGCCTCAATGTGGCGCAAAACCAAAGTTCCACGGTAACCATTACGGGCGGCAGCGGGACTTATTACGTTTCCAGTAATACCAATCCTTCCGCGGCGGCTGTTTCCATACAGGGCGCGAACATTTATACTACGGGGCTTAATTCCGGTTCAAGCAGTGTTAGTGTTTGCGATAACAGCAACAGTTCCATTTGCAGCACTTTATTGGTAACAGTAGGCACTTCATCTACGGGCACGGGAATTATCAGCTTTAGCAACAGCGCTCCGGTAATGACCGTGGGCCAGAGCCAAAGCATTACTATCAGCGGCGGCAACAGCAGCAGTTACTACATTTCCAGCATCAGCAATCCCGGCGTGGTCAGTTTAAATTTAAGCGGTTCACTGCTTAATCTTACGGGCACAAGTCTTGGAAGTTCGTCCGTAAGCATATGCCAAACGGGCGGTTCCGCCTGCGCCAGTTTAAACGTAACGGTAAACACTACCGGAACATCCGCAACCAGTTCGGGTTCGGTAAGTTTTACCAGCGCCAGCCTGTCGGCCGCGACTTTAAACCAAAGTTACAGTTTCCAGCTGGCGGCCCAGGGCGGCTTGGGCAGTTATAATTATTCCTTAACTTCCGGCGCTTTGCCGGCCGGGCTGACTCTTTCGTCCGGCGGACTTATTACGGGCACGCCAACCGTTGAGGGTAGTTACAGTTTTACTCTGGAAGTAGCGGACAGCGGCGGCACCAACCAAAGTTTAAACTTCACCCTTGCCGTAAATCCGGCCGGCTCTTTAACCATTCCCGGCGCCCCCAGCCTGTCTGTTCCCGCGGTCGGCAGCGCGCCCACTACATACAACAATGGCGAGTTGATTAACGAAAACGGCACCATCTCCATTGTCTACCAAAATACCAAGACTCCCTTTGCCAACGCCCCGGCATTTTTGGGATTGGGTTTCAGTTTTGCCAACGTGCGAACTGTCAGCAACTCCGGGTTGCCTTTATCCGGTAAAATTGTGGTAACGGCCGACGGCGCCCACCCCCGCGGCAGCTGGTTGCTTAGCGGCTCCACTGTTTACTTTATCACTCCCAATGGCCTTATCCCTGTCCCAAGCTGGGCCATATTCCTAAGCAACGGCGGCCAAGCCGGTTACATAGTCCCGGCCAACAGCTACGACCTGTCCTTCCCCATGCTCCCGCTGATGACTTTAAACGATGCCAGGCTGCAGTAAATTTATTGCAAAAGCGTAATCTTGATACCATAAAATCCGGCCAAAAGATTAGCAGGGTTTTAGTTTAAGTTTAATTAATATAGTCTGAAACTCCCTGAAGCCAGCCACGAGTAAACAACAATTGACAATTTACGATTGACAATTAGCCCAAAAAAATAGAACCTATTTAAAAAAATAATTCGTAGGCGGAATTTAAGAATTAGGTTCTTAATTAATTTTCCCAATCCACTATGGGTGTATAAAGATTATCATACCAAGGAACGCGAGCAATGTGATAATAAAAAAGCTTCCTAAGGTATAAACCAGTAGCGACAGAGCGTCTTGCTTTTTGCCTTCCAAATACCAAAGCACGGGCCGGCCAAAAATTAACGCTCCCGTTAGCGCGACGGAAAATACCAAGAGCATTAAAAGGAAAATAGGGATAAACACAGTATGTCCATCGCCGAATTTTTTTTGCCCGGCTAAGTAAAAAAACGACCCTACCAGCGCTACATAAACTGCCGTTGAGAGAGAATTAAACAGGGCGGTTTTTATAATAGTTTTCATAAAAGATTTTGCCACTCCCAAGTTTGCTCATCGATCAAGCTTGCCGCGCGCACAGAGTACCCTGCGCGGCTGCTTTGATCGTGGCAAAAGTAGAATAGCAAGAACTCAGACGCTTGCAAAGGAGGGAAACATTGGCTCAACTTCCAAGAATTGACCCGCTCGGTGGATATCTTGAGCTCTTGCCAATTCTTTTCGCTCTGGGCTAATCGGACTCAACCCCACGAAAACGCCATCATCCTTTGAAGGTGAAGCGGAGTATCAAGCTAAGAGTCAACAACCAGTTGCGAGGAATACAAAGGACGAAGCAATCCTTGCGAATGTCGTATTGTCGCGCGCGGTATATCTGATTGAATATTCAAGACCGTCGTGGGCTACGAACATCTGGTCCTCAACCGGGTATCCTTCCGGCAGTGTTTTTGGCGATAATTTCGGTGGCCGGGCATCCCGCAAACCTTGTTGGGGTGACTGTAGCCGCTTCCGGGGGTATGCCTTCTTGCTGAAGCAGATATGAGGGTGATTCCTGGTCCTGGTAATTCCCGTTAAATCAAAAACTGGGTTCTCGGCAGAAAAGGGATTGGACTTTTCCAGCAATATGTCAAAAGTTCCATAGTCGAGCTTGGTTAGACCTGTAGGAACAATCTCTTTTACAGCGACTTGTGATAAAGAGTTAGGCATTTTGTTTCTTAAAAAAAGAAAGTGCCGAAATAGCACTTTGTATATATAGTTTACCAAAATCTGGCTTGTTTGTCAAACCCACAATTTTAAAATTTTGTAATTATTTTAACAAAAACATGATCAACGTTGGTCGTGTTTTTGCGAGCTTACACTATTGATTGGATTTTGTGACGCATCAACGACTAGAACTTTTCTAGGCAGCTTGATGCTTCAACATCCCTCGATAACGGAAACTCGTGGTAGCCCGAGACGGGACATACATCGAACGTGGAAGCGTCTTCTGCCCAGGATGCTGAGCTTGCTTCAACGCAAACAAGAGTCTACAGAAGAGATTGCGGCCTGATTTTATTTCTTAGATCAAGCACGCTGTGCGACAACATTTCCGCATGGCGGCTTTGATCGTGGCAGAAGTAGAATAGCAGTACTCAAAGGTTTTGAATAACAGGGAAAAGTTGGCGGAAGTTCCGTAACCTTTGCTTATGCGGTGGATATCTTGCCTAGACGGGGGACATTCCTGTAGGCTCCCGGAATGGTCCCATATGAAGAAGACAATCTAGACGACATCCGTAAACTCTACCCACACATGACCGATGACAAGCTGCGGATTGCCCGCGACAACCTCAGGCGGTACCTGGCCGTGATCGTTAGGATCTACGACCGGCTCAAGGTAGAGGGTAAGGAATGGCCGGCATCCCAGCGAAACGACGAAATTCTGGAATAGCCCCTATGGTTACAGGTTTTTGGCTCACTCAACACTGGCGGGCGTTTTTGGAAGTGATTCCGGTGCATCGCTATAAGTATCGTAGTCTGCGGTCAATTCTTCACCCTGAGCAATATCACGAACTGCATAAAACTTATAATCCGCATCGCTTGCCACATTGGGATTCTTCGATGAATTTAAGTACCAGGCGATTGTAAGCTTGTTGAAACTGCGGGGACATCCGTAACGGTGGTCGTGGATAACCGCGAAGTCGTCATAGAGTTTCCGCAACTGTGCCGGCAATGCGCCTACGACCCCAGACTCAACCCAGACCATATCGTCGTCATCGGGTTCAAATACAGAGGTGCCTTCTTTGATGTCCCGAATGGCCATCACCCCGATTCCACCCTGGTGTATCTGCGACGGTGCCAACCGGGTATAGACCCCAATGTGGGGCCAATGAGGCCCTACATTGCCGCGTTGCTCGTTTTGGCGGTCTATCAGATTTTTGATTTCGATTCTAAGGAATGTGGCATTGGCTAGAAAGATGAGGAAAACAATACCGAGTGGCAGTAGCGGGATGTGAACCAGGCCAAGGCCCTTGAGGATGAGGAGAATGGCAAATCCGGCTACATAGTTCCCGTCAAGAAAATAGTATGCAAGAAAAGAATCGTCGAGTTTCTTGATTTCATCTACTGAGGCCGTAAACAGGAAACTCCAGTCGATGGGCCAGCGCATGTCCAAAAGTGCTTCGCAAGCATTTCTAACCGCGTCCAAAAAGGTCCCGATGATCCAGGATAAAAAGAATCCTCCAACACCGATCCCGGTCACGATCACGCCAGCGCTCGGCAGGTGCAAGAGCTCGCTCAGCTGCTGAGGGTGGGTGACGCAATATGATACAGCGAGAACCGCCAGCACGGCGAGGCCAGGAAGGACCTCCGCTATTAGAGGTTGTTGTTTCAATGATGAATTCATATTGCCTCTGTGTAGGAAGTTTAATATTCTATGACTGGCTTGGTGCGGCGGCGCGGCCTTGCTCGCTCGCCACTGGATTTGCGCTCGGAGCGGCAATCTTCGGCACGATTTCATTCATCGTGTAGTGTACGAACTGCTTGCCGAGTTCCGTGAGTTCGTATTGTTTGTCGTCATCGAATGCAGATGTCATGACGCGGCTTGCCTCCCCGCGGCCCTTCCTCTGTGGTTCTCTTTTAACGAAGTTGCCATAGTAATCCTTCTCCCGGTGCTGACGAATCACATGGCCGGTACTCAAATCGTGAACCAAGAGCTTGAAGAGGTCGGCCTCAGCAGAATCCTCGCGAACGTCGGCACCGTGGATTTCAGCCCAAACTTCACGGCGCGTCGAGCCGGGTGTCTTAAAAATGTGCCTGATGACCGCAAAATGCGGTTCAGAATATTTATCGATCCACTCGATGAACATTCGAATGACGTCATCGGAGCAGAGCTTGGTCGCTGCCGCATTACTGAGAAGATTTCTGATTAGGGCGCGCTTCTCTTCACTTTCGGCTGCCGACCAATCCCGGAAGCATTTTTTAACCAGCTTGAGGTATTCCGGGCTTTCAATGCGCTTTCGGATTTCTTCATCATTTTGGTCGAGACGGTTCATGACTTCGAATATGGTCATGCCGATCTCCCGAATTTCATCCTCTTGGAGCTTGAGCCAAGCGGAAAAGATACGGTTAAACTCGGCCTGCTCTCGTTCTGACCACGAGCCAGCAATGCCGGCGATTGCCCCGCCGACGCCGGGAATCACGCCTAGGCAGGCCAACGCAAAACGGGCGGCTTTCGGACCATTACCGTGACTCATTGCATTGTCGAGCTGCTCTTTGAATTGTTCGCCTGGATCGTCAATCATAAGGTTAATTCCTGCTAAGCCACGGCGGCGGCCTGAATGATGCGGAGTAAATGCGTGGCCAGCATCAAGAGTTCGATGGCTTCGGACGGATCAATGATTGCCACGGCCCGGTGGCTATGAGGGTTTTTGTAACGACCGATTATGCCTCGAAACATGAGCCGCGTCGCTTCTCGTTCACTGTCGGGGACGGCCAAATCCGTTAACGGGCCGCTGGTCTTGTTGAAGGCCTTATCCATTAGATCCACTCCAAGGTCCGTGGCCTTAAACTTGCCGGCGGTGCGTACGGCGATTTCGACTTCTCGAAAAGCCTGAAATACGGCAGTGTCATATTCGCCGCGCAGAAAGGCCGCATGAACCTTAGTCGCGATAGTAGGATGCAAGAGCGCCTTTGGCAGCATCTCGGCCTTCCGGTATGCCGCGACCTCGGGCGCCGTCTTCAGTAGTCGGCCGCGCCTTGTAATAAACCGCCAATCAGTGCCTTGTTCTGGGTTCGGAGCGATAAGTCCTTCCCGCTCCAGCCATACCCAGGCTTCCATAAGTGCGCTCCTCAACTGTCGCTGATATTCCCTGGGATACTCCTGAACCGTATGGGGCAAACTGAAGTTGTGTCGGTTTAACTCAGAGGCGTCGGGCGGTAGCGAGTTTAGATATTGCAGCACTACGCCTGCGAGTTCTTCCGGTTCAAGGGCAAGGAGCGTCGGCGCGTCCGGGACCAATGAGTGAATCGACATAGATACTAAACTCTAATCAGCCCCAAGCTAATCTTGATGGCCTCATCGACCCTGGCCATGGTGGCGGAATCCACTACGCCCAAATGACGAATCAGGCGCTGCCGGTCTATGGTGCGGATCTGGTCCAGGCGAACGGAAGAGCGGACATCCAGGCCGTTGGCGGCGGTCGGTTCAACGACAACCTCGACCGGATAGGGGACAGGGGAAACGCTGGAAGTGATTGCCGCGACAATCGTCAGGGGACCATAGCGATTGCCGACATCGTTTTGGACGACCAGGGCGGGCCGGGTCTTCTTGATTTCGTGGCCGACCGTCGGGTCAAAAGAGCAGAGGTAGACTTCACCCCTTCGGATGCCTTCTACTTTTTGCTTTTGGCCTTTTGGCTGGTGCGGGACTTTTGCCATGCTTGTTCCTCAAGGGGAAACCACTCCGCGGCAATCTTTAGGTTCTCATCGGCATTGGCCATATAGCCGGCTTTAAGCTGCTGGCGCAGGCTTTGTTTGCCCTGGATTTCCACGTAGTGGAGCACGGCCCTAGACACAAACTGGCTGCGGTTGCCTTTGGAAGCCACCCGGTCCAGCACGGCCAGGGTTCTTTCCGGCAGCATGATGTTAATACGTTTGCTCATGGAAGTTTCTAGGTTAATGATCTTATATTTGTAGTTTACACACCTTTTGTGTGGGTGTCAAATCTGCACCACTACTACGCTTTCCCATGCGGGAAACCGCCTGTCAGTTCGATTCCCCAATGGCCTGTGGACAATTCTGGCCAAGGGCTGAATCTGCGCCAATGAAAAACCCGCATTTCTGCGGGTGAATTCTTCTTTTAGGGAGGGAAAAGTTGAATGGGATTCCTGGTAGCCCGAGACGGGACATACATCGAACGTGGAAGCGTCTTCTGCCCAGGATGCTGAGCTTGCTCCAACGCAAACAAGAGTCTACAGAAAAGATTGCGGCCTAAATGGTTCTCCTCGATCAAGCATGCCGTGCGGCCAGCACCCTGCGCGGCTGCTTTGATCGTGGCAAAAGTAGAATAGCAAGAACTCAGACGCTTGCAAAGGAGGGAAACATTGGCTCAACTTCCAAGAATTGACCCGCTCGGTGGATATCTTGAGCTCTTGCCAATTCTTTTCGCTCTGGGCTAATCGGACTCAACCCCACGAAAACGCCATCATCCTTTGAAGGTGAAGCGGAGTATCAAGCTAAGAGTCAACAACCAGTTGCGAGGAATACAAAGGACGAAGCAATCCTTGCGAATGTCGTATTGTCGCGCGCGGTATATCTGATTGAATATTCAAGACCGTCGTGGGCTACGAACATCTGGTCCTCAACCGGGTATCCTCCGTCCGTGTTCTCGATAATAATTTGGGTGGCTAGGCATCCCGCAAACCTTGTTGGGGTGACTGTAGCCGCTGCCGGGGGTATGCCTTCTTGCTGAAGCAGATAAGAAGGCGATTCCTGCTCCTTGCTAGTGATTGTTGAAACATAAACAGTAACAGCTGGCTCACTGGCTATGGGTAAATTCTCTGGGTCGTAGACAATTAGCACAGGCGACCATCCGCGCTCCGCTGTCGACGTGGCATAAACGTATCCGGCTGGAATGTTCAGGCTAAAGCCATAAGCAGTGTCCGTGTATGTAGTCCAATCGCCGGGTTGAGAGTCCTGCGTAGTGGTGCCATTGGCTGTTACACCCATCAAGCTGACCGGCGATTTAGAAGCGTTCCGGGGCGGGTTCAGTCGAACGTCGGGCTGAACCGCCGGTTCATTTGTCGCCACGTTTACCCGACTGCAACCCGCAGAAAGACAGCTCATTACAAAGATAAACAAGTACCTCTTCATTAGAACAATCAGATTAATTATTGAAGCCATTGCATTATTACAAACGTCGGAGAGCCGGTCAAGCTTGCTGGTCTGATGGGTAGGGCGGAGCGGGGAGCCCCTTTGATTTTCGGCGAGGCCTGTAGTACGCTGGTGGCAACTGGAGTTACCATGCGTTTTTGGCTTTGTTTCGCGATTTGCGCACTGCACGCAGACGTACTGCTCCTTGCTCAGTCTACCTGCCCCTCGCAACCCTCTTCAGCGTTCTACTTGTCAAAGTTCCCCTTGCCAAACAGAACCGCCTATTCCGCGAGCATCAACTCGGTCATGGATCACTCCATGACCAACTCCTACACATCTGACAACGTGGTGATTGGATTCACCGGCGAGTTGGCCAATCTAAATCCCGAGTATGCTACGACGATCAACGGCCAAACGTTCTTCTCCTTTCAGAACATGCCTGGAATCCCTTTCGTGATAAACGGACAGTATATCGGCGCGGGCACGCCAACATTTCTCAACTATGATGGGCACCCCGGAATCGATTACAAAACTACGGATCAGGACCCTAGTGGCGAAATACCAGTCTATGCCGCCGCCAGCGGCACACTGCACGTGGATACCGGTGAAAAGTGCTGCCATGCACTTTACATTGACCATGGCAATTGCTATAAAACATATTATTTGCACCTCTCCAGTTGGGTTGATCCAAACACCGTCGAAGGACGGGCAGTGAGCGCAGGAGATATGATCGGGGTTAGCGGTAGCGTTGGAGTCTGTACCACGGACTCTCCCTGCCCGCACCTCCACTTCGAGGTACGCTATAACGGAGTTCCGGTTGACCCCTATGGGTGGCAAGGGAGGTATCTGGACCCGAGGACAGTCCGAAGCACCACTCTTTGGGCACCGGCGAGAACGGCCGCGCCAAACGTAATCTGGCACCCCGACGGTTCGCTGGTTTCTTACAATGGCACGGTGTACCTCATACAGGCCGGTAAACTTCGCGGGATACCGTCGCCCGCCGTGTTCTACGCGTACGGCTTTGATTTCGGCAAAGTCATAAGTGTGGGGCTTCAAGAGATTCAGGCGCTTCCCCAAGGAAGTCTGTTAGGGCCGCCGCCGGCAGCGTTCTTGGTGAATGATGGCGGTACCATCTACGAGGTAACCGATCAGCATTATAAGCGAGGTATCACGTCACAATTGATATTCGACGGCGTGGGATTTCGCTGGAGTGATATACAACAACAGTCGACGGCCACATTGCTGGAAGATCCAACGTTCCGGAACTATACGTTGCCATATCGCGAAGGTTCGATTCTTTGCACTCTCGATTCGAGCGGGCACGGATGCGCAACCAATAGCACCTATTATGTCGTGTCGGACGGTCAAATTGCGGGTTTCGCTACTGCTACGGCATTTACTTCACTGGGCTACGTATTTACCGATGCGTTTCCGGTGCCTGCGTCGCTCCTAACGTGCCCAGGGTCTACATGTAGTTCTTTGATTATCACAGATGCGATGGTAAAAGGTTCTACGTCACCCTCCACACTCCCCCCGCCAAGCAATCTGATGGCGGTCGCTAAGTAACTAAGATGTCGCCCGTATTGTGTTCTTACTTACTGGAATTAATTTCGACCCCATTGGGGAATCGAACGATTTTGCCTTTTAAATATGCGGACCGGAATTTCTCCCTCCGCATGGTTCGTTTTCCTTGAATCGTTTTAGCAAATAAAAACAGCAGCTTTACGCTGCTGAATCATTTTGGTAGCCCGAGACGGGACATACATCGAACGTGGAAGCGCCTTCTGCCCGCGATAATGGATTTGCTCCAACGCAAACAAGAGTCGAAAGAAAAGATTGCGGCATGAGTTTGCTCATCGATCAAGCCTGCCGCGCGGCCAGCACCCCGCTCGGCGGCTTTGATCGTGGCAAAGATAGAATAGCAGAACTTAAAGGTTTGTATAGGAGGGAAAACTTGGCGGGAAGTCCATTTTTTCTGCGAGACGGTGGACAAGCTTGTCCCAAGTCCACCGTTATCTAAACTCGACGGCAAGGGCATCGATATGGCTGTATGCATCAACTACGGGTTTGATGTGGGCTGCGTCGTTATAGATTATCGCTGCCAAAAATCCGCCTTTTTCGTCGTGCACGGCCGTGAGAGCATATACTGGAACCCCGTTTCGGTCATAGAACAGCATACAGTTGTTGCCGGTATTGAAATCTCCCAGAGAAATCACACGCCGCGATACATACTTTACCGCCACGCCCTCAGCAGCGTTGGCGCGCATGATATCGGCTCCCGCCTGAACGTCGTCGTCGGACTGAAGGATGAAAACGCGATGTACCTTCACTCCTCTCTTCTTCGCCTCTTTGTGGATACCCAAATATCGCTTGCCCCACCAATTTCCCCACTCTTCAATTTCCCCAAAGCTAGTCGTACGAATTTGTCTTACAAAATCAATGTCACAGAACAAAAGCTCAAGTAAATCGAAGACCTCATTCTGATTGTCAACCGGCAAATGGCCACCTGCCAAACTGTCGAAGTAGGCAGTCACAGACCGTAGCTTTACGGCTGCCGCCTCCCGAAAGAGTTCACATTGGCTCTCTCGCAGCTTAGTGTAGCTATTGAGGAAAGATACCTCCACCGGAATCTTTGTATGTAGATTCAGCCTGATGTCTACTAGAAGACGGATGATTACAATGCCGAAACCCGTTACGAGTGCCGCGACGGGCGAGTGAAGCGCCCAGCCAGATAGGGTAGAAAACCCAAAAAAGCCAAGGCCGGTGGCGAGGTTTATTACAGTTTTTCTTCTCACACCATGACATCCTCAAGGTTTAGCGGCGTGGATTTTCCTTGCCATTCCTGCTGTCCGGTTTCACTTCGTGTGTCAACGTAGACCTCTATGCCATTGCCGTCGGGGTCGCTGAAATATATCACCTTGCTGATTCCGTGATCAACCGGCTTGACGGCCACATTTAATTGCTTTAGCTTGCGGTACAACAATGCGAGTTGCCGAATGTCGGCAACTTCAAGGGCAAAATGATAAAGGCCTACATCTTTAAGGCCGGGCACTGCCGCGTCCGCCGGAACTTCGTGTATGGCCAAGTCGTGATGATACCTCTGGCCAAACGAGAGGAATACATAGTTGCCGACCCGCTCGGCAACCTTAAGCCCGAAAACATTTGTATAGAAGGCAGTTGCCCTTTCAACGTCTTTCACCTTGAGGTGTACGTGTCCTAATGTAAATTCGAGAGCGACCATAAAACGCTGACGTTAATAGATATTCTAATTCTACTTATATAATGGTCCGCCCTAGAAGTCTTGTCAAATGAACGGGCGTGTTCGATGGAGGTATCGACAAACGCGATGTTGAACTGCCGTTTAGAGCTCTTCTGGACAGCGGGACGCGTCCAGGATATGCTGGAACTAGAAAGGCAAGAAGACTATGCAGTTCAATGGGATACGGGTGAAGCTTCCGGAAGATCTCGTGCGCGACTTTGCTTCCGATCCGCTCGCCCCGTTCGACAAATTGCTTAAAAACTCAAATGAGTCGACGTGGTCCCTGTATCCCGACCTGTCGCGGTTACTTTCGAGTTTGCCGACGAAGGCGGTCGAGGCCGCCTTCCAGGACCCGACCTTCCTTGCACTTCACGGAAAGAATGAACGCCTTGCACGGATCTGGGTCGCAGATGCGCTCCTCACCAATGAAGCGGCGCGCCGCCGATTGGAGATCCTAGCGGAAACCTTCTCTTCCGCGCAGACACTACCTTACACCGCCGATTGTCTGCGCGGCGTCACCGTGGATGGTGAAGGTATGGTCAGACTGGCGGAGTTTAGTTACAACAATTCAACCCTTGAGGCCAACGGGTTCGACTTCACGGTCTGTACAACTACCGAATCTCCCAATTCAACTTATTGGCTACTACGGTCGTTTTATGAGCAGGGTGTCGCCAATTCCGTCAGCGTCCGGCTCGACCCATTTCTTTGGGGTCCGTGCGATTCTTTCCCGCAGACCATGTACAAGATGATTGTGTATGCCGCGCCGCTGACCTGGAACGACATAGGTCGATTGAGAGAACAGCACTTCGGGCAAATGCGGGCCGATAAGCCGTGGGACAGGAGTCAAGTTACCGAATTCTGCTGGAGCCCACGTGGCGATGGAATCCATTTCGTCTGTGAGGAGCTTCCACCCAGGGATCGTATCCCATTCGCCGGTGCCCGTTACCTTCACGCGATTTACGATCCGGGCAGCCAATCCATTACGCATTTCGACGGGGCGCTGAGGATTTACAACGGCGAGCAATTTGAAGAACGGCAGAAAGATCATCTCAGAAAACTCGGGAAAACCGGAGTACGGATGAAAATCTTCAGGATCGACGAGCCGATTGATCGCGACGCCTTCAGCCTTATAGCACAGGCTTTCTTCGTGTGGAATGCCGATCTGGCAACATACTTTAGAGATACCCTGGCTTCGAACGGCAGTGTTTGTTTCGATGGCGGCGCCGAAAGGGGGGATTGACGTCGGGCCTTGTGCTGCTATCTTTTAGAAAAATCTTATGATTGGTGAATGTTTAACCGGAAAGTTGGGCAAGAGGCTCTTGACCAAGGATCCGCGTGCCCGTCACCAAACAGCGCGGGAGGTTCTGGATGCCTGGAGACTGCTCCGGCCCCAAGGGAATCCGCCATCGGTGCGCTAGCCGCCAGGATGCGCCAACACCACGACGCGGTCGAAGCGGCGACACTTGAGCAGCAGCGGATTGCGAAGTCCGAAAGGGACACGGCTGCTAGGAATCGATACAAAGAAGAGGAGTTGATTGCGATGGTTGACGAGATCGTCGAGGAGATCAATAGGCATCTCGCGGAAACCAAGATCGTCACAGCTACCGCTGCGGACGGAAAAAATACCGCTTTGGTGGGCGGGCCTTACGTGTCCGGTTCTTTCATCGTGGCGAGCTGTTTGCAAATCCTATTGTTCCTGGCAGGATGACAACTTTGGAGCGGCGTCATGTCGCACATGGTGGTTATATTGAGATCAACGAAAACGCGCGGGATCGGGAAGGCTGGAATCTGGTCCTCGTGCGTCCTCCCGAGGATCTATATGGCCAGTGGCACTTGGCTGAAACGCGTGTCTCGGCTCTGAGTCGTCGCAGCGTGCCCTTTGAGCCATTCGCCACTCAAGCCCAGTTGCTCGCGGACAACCTCGCGTGTCACTGGTCGACCATCATGCATGTGTTCAACTTGACCGACAAGCCGCTTGAACGTTCGGACATCGTAAAGATTTTCGGCGTGTTTATTCCTCGGACATGAGTGAACCCAGCGGGACTTCGAGCGAGTTCGCCTTTCAAATATGCGGCCTTGAGTTCTTGACGCCTCGGAATTCGAGAGTTATGATTCTAATAATATCTTTTGTCTGAGCGCAATTTAACATATTTACTGCGCAGACGCATTTGCTAGGCTGCGCCCCAAGCCTATATGAAGACTGAAACTATATACGCTGCGAGCAAAGATCAACTCGATCGAGTATTGAGCTTTTTCCCGCGTGTAGATTCAAAGCTTTCTGTGATACTCGCGGTAGATACGGGAATGTTAGCCGTGTTGGCTACCGACGCACCACCACTCAAAGCGTTAACCTGGCCGATGTCAACGTCCGCCGGTATCTGTGTGGTTCTCTTGGGCGTGAGCATTGTGTTTTTGTATCGTGGCGCATTCCCCAGTCTTAAGGGAGGCAATTCGTCCTTGGTTTATTTTCGACAGATAGCAGGTCGTACGGAGCACCACTTTATCGAACAATTCAAGCAGCAGAATGAAGACGGGCACGTTAACGATCTCTTGGCACAGGTGTGGCGGAATTCGGAAATACTGACAGCAAAGTTTGATGCGCTAAAAGCGGCCTTCACGTTTCTCGCGCTGGCTCTCCTTCCATGGCTTGCCGCGCTCGCGTTATTTGCGGCGTATACAGCTCCAACCCGTTCAACCCTATTTCACTAATATGACTCTTCTCGACGATCTTAAGAATGAAACCGCCAAAGTCGTCCATGATGCCTGGACACGCCGGGACGGGACGGTGGTTCCTGAGACCGAAGACCTCGCCCTTGGCAACGAGGGCGTCAACCTGGATGCTACCTTCGTTTATGCTGATCTGCACGACTCCACTCGGCTGGCCATTGCTAACCAGTCGGTCGCGGCTGAAGTGTTCAAGGCGTATCTAATGGGCACTACGAGAATTATTCGTGCGCTGGGGGGTGAGATTCGAAGCTTTGACGGTGACCGGGTTATGGGCGTCTTTATCGAGGGCGCGAAAAATACGAACGCGGTCGAAGCGGGCCTCAAGATCAATTATTTTTTTAATCAAATTTTGACCCCGGAATTTAATGCGTTCTATAAGGGGTCGTTTCCCTCTGGCCTGCCATTGAGTCAAACCGTTGGCATAGACACGAGCAAAATAATGGTAGTTCGGAGCGGAATTCGCAATAATAATGATCTGGTGTGGGTAGGCCGAGCCCCGAACATTGCGGCGAAGCTCAGCGCGATCCGGGAGGTCGGCTTCTCTACATACATTACCAAGGCAGTATTCGACGTGATGTTGGACAGTAGTAAATTTGGCGGTAGCGCTCGCCAGCTCATGTGGGAGTCACGTAGTTGGAGCCCAGGTAAAGAATTTGGCGTCGTTGATGTATACCGGTCCAACTGGCGGTGGCAACCTTAGCCACGCGACGACTCGTCCGTAGCAATATGATCGGTGATCTGAGAGCGAAGCATGAAGTGCCGAGCGGAGGACATGCTGTTGTTCGATCTGGATTATGGAGACCTGATTCGTCCGCCATTCCGTATTCTCCGCGGACGCGGCTGGGGCCAGTGCACAAATCAGACCGCAGAGCACTTGGTCGTTTACGGCCCGAAGCATGAGAGGGAGCGGTCTATTTTCGATACTTCCCCGTACGTGTTGCCACCCGGAGCGACTACGCCGGATTGCTGGGACTGTGATGGCTTCCTCTTGCCGTCCGACACCCGGTGTTCACCCAGATGATCAGGCGGCTGAGATCTGGCACGGTTCGCGGTGTGGTCATTCACAAGATCGACCGCTCCGCCCGCAACCTCAAGGATTGGGCTGACCTCGGCGAAATCATCGACCGTGGCGTCGAAGTCCACTTCGCCAACGAAGGTCTGGACCTCAATTCTCGCGGCGGACGACTCTCGGCGGACATCCAAGCGGTTGTGGCATCCGATTTCATCCGCAACCTCAAAGAAGAAACCAAGAAGGGATTCTATGGACGGCTCAAGCAAGGCATATTGCCCATGCCAGCCCCGCTGGGGTATCGGAACATCAGCAGCGGCAAACCTAAGGAGCCAGACCCCAAGACTGCGCCCCTGGTGCGCCATCTGTTTGAAAAGTATTCCACCGGCACGGCCAATTTTCACGATCTACTTCACGAAGCCGAACGCATCGGCTTGCGCGGGCGCAGTGGCAAGCAGGTCACCATGAACGGCCTGACCAAATTGCTGAACAATACTTTCTACATGGGCCTCATCCACATCAAGGTTTCCGGTCAGTCCTTCCTCGGAGCTCACCAGCCTCTAATCTCCAAGGCGCTCTTTCAGCGCGTCCAGGATGTGCTCCACGGAAAAACCAACACGCGGACCAACCGCCATGATTTTCTGTTTCGCCGCAGGCTGAGTTGCAAAGGTTGCGGCCATACCCTGATCGGCGAAACTCACAAGGGGTTCGTCTACTACCGCTGCCAAACTCGCGAGTGTCCCACAACAGCGATCCGGGAAGAGGTTGCCGAGAATTCATTTCTCGAAACCCTCCTTCAACTACGGCTGCTTCCCGATGAGCAGCAATACTGCTGGCAGGAACTCCGCCGGTTGAAAGCTGACAGTCACAAGCAAACCGAGGATGCCATCGCCGCCCTCAAGCTGAAGCTCGGCCAGATTGACGACCGGCTGAACCGCCTCACCGATGCCTACATCGACCGGCTGGTCGAAAAGGATCTGTTCGAGCAACGAAAAACGGCGCTCCTCACGGAGCGCCTGGAAACGTCGGAAACACTCTCTGGCTGGGAAAGCGGCAACCGCAATGTCGCCGATGAGCTGCTAGAAATTCTCGAACGCGCGAACACCGCGTATTCAGCGTACAAAGTCGGCATCATGCCGGAAAAACGCGAAATGGTAGATTCTCTGACCTCGAACCGGGTACTGAACGGAAAACTCCTGGAGATCACGCCGAGTTCTCCCTTCGATCTGATTGCAACCCGCTCTAAAATCGCCGATGGTACCCTTATTCGATATTTTACAAACCTATTATACCCAAAACAGCTGACCTTGGCTACCCTAAAACAGCTCTTGCTTAGGGCTGTTTTTTGATTTAAAATGGGGGTACAAACTAGTTGAACAGCTAGTTGAATCCGGGTTCAACTAGTAAAGTTCCTAAACACCCTAATTCCATTACCTTTTCTTAAACCACAAACCTTGACTATCACCACGATTTCCACTGGCAGACAAAGAAAAATAATGGAAAGAAATACTAACTACTAAAATACTTAAAATACTACTATCTATATACTCTAAAAATATACTAAAATACCAAACTAAAAACTAACCAAAAACAGAAACAAAACAGGGTGCAAAAACAGGGGGGGTGGGGGTGGTGGAGAAAAGCAAAAAACATAGAAAAATACGGGAAAACTGACCAATAAACAAGGCCCAAAATGTCTAGCAAATCTAATACTTAGTCAATCCTGGCTTTAAATCGTAAAATATACTATAATATTTGTATAAAGAGCTGTAGTAATTATGGATTATCCTAATAGACTAGAATTGGTCCCTAAGCCCGAAGACAGCCCGGCTTATCTGGAAGAATGTGCCAGACTTTTATCCGCCTATGTCTCAATGCTTCACTTATCCGGGATAACTGTTGAGGATAAAACTCCTGCCCAAGAAGGTGCTCAGGAAATCATAGCGGATAAATTTAAAAGTCAACCAAGCTTAAATAAAATGCTGGAACTGGCTGAAAGGATTCTCGGCAAGTCAGTACCGGCCGACACCCTAGAAGAGATTAAAGCCCGAGCCTTACAAAAATTACCAGAAAAAAACTAAAATGTCCAAAATCTTAAACGCGCTAGCAGAGAGAGAGAGAGAGAGAGAGTAAAACACGCTCGCCAGTTTTGCGATTATACAAACTTAATATTTCTAATTAAGCTCCGTTTTTGACGGGCTTTTTATTTTTTTACGATGACTAAATTTTTAAAAAACAAATTAACCTTACTGGCATTTTTTGTGGTGTTTATAGGGTGTGGTTTTTCTCTGGCTGGGAAAGCCTCTGCCACGGCCAATGTATATTATTCTGTCGGGCAAAATACCAGCGACCATAGTATTGGAGCTGGAGGAGCCACTTGTTCAACCACGGGTGCCTGCACCATGACTATTGCCGGAGGAGCGGGGCAAGCTACTTTCAACTATGCTCAGACTGCCACCAACCTCGGTGTAGGAGATCAGGTCACCTTTAACACTTCTTCCATCTGTTACATAGCTTCTAAAACATCCACTTCTGTCTGGAATTTAGTTACAGCCCTGGGCGCTCCTTGCAGTAATGTAAGTAACGCCACTGTAAATTCTATTGCCCACGCATTTTCTAGTTTGAACAATGTATTCAATGGAACGCCTAAGGCTTCTGATACTAATCATATAGCGACCACAAGCCTTGTTTCCGCTGATGTGGTTTTGAATGTTCCTGTTTATTATGATACCGGACCGGACACAACAGGAGTGAATGCTCAAAGTTTAACCACCGATGCTACCCATTACATTCGAATTTATACACCAACAAGCACTACGGCTGAAGTCAATCAAAGCCAGCGAGCCGCCGGAAAATGGGATACAACTAAATGGTATTTGTCACCGACGGATAATTATGCTATCAACGTTGGAAGCATAGACTTTATAAAACTAGATGGATTACAATTAACAAATGTAAGTCCTACAGTCGTAAACCGCAATATTTTAAATTTTTTGGATAATGGCGCATTTAACGAAGCCGATTTATCAAATTCTATTATTAAAGCAAGCGGTGACCCAACCTATAATCAAAACGGTATAAATATTAGTGCTGCAAATGCTAAAGTAAATATTTGGAATACAATCCTATTCAACTTTGTACCAAATTTATCTAACGAGACTGGGATTCTTACAAGCAGTTCAAATTCCGTTAACATTTATAGCTCAACTGTGATTAATGCCCGTGTTGGCATAAGGCAAACGGGCGGAACAGTAGTATGCAAAAACACTTATGCTGGCGGAGGGGCGCTTAGTGATTATTTTGGGACGATTACAAAAACCACCTGTGCAAGTCGAGATGCTAGTGGAACAGCAGGCTTAACCGGAATTGCTACCAGCACTGCCACATTTATAAATGTTACTCCTGGGAGTGAAGATTATCACATAACATCTGGTTCGGCTCTAAAAGGTGTGGGTACTAATACTTCTGGTGATTCATCTCCATTAAATTTTACCACAGACATAGACGGTCAAAGCCGCGGCAGTACATGGGACATTGGCGCTGACCAATATTTTGTGCCAGACCTTACGGCTCCTAATGTTGCCTGGACTTCTCCTGCCAATAACGCCCTTATTTCAGGTTCGACTACCTTAACCGCTTCTTCTACAGATAACGTAGCGGTAGGGAGCGTGGCTTTCTACTACGGGAGTTATGGCGGCACATTTGCCTCCAGTACTCTAATAAATTCAACTACTACCCCAAGTGGTAATCTTTATTCCATACTTTGGAACACAACTGCTGTTGCCAATGGCTCAACCACTCTCTGGGCTTTATCTACCGATACCTCAAGCAATACTTCCACCGCCTCAACGACGGTCAATATTGAAAATCCGATTATAATTTCAGGTGTTTCCACTACCACCGCATCATCCACGGCCACTTTTAGCTGGACCACAAATCATTCCGCTAACTCGCTAATAAATTATGGTACTAGTTCAGGTTATGGTTCGTCTTCGTCCACTCCGGCTCTGGTGACTAGCCATTCCATTACCTTAACCGGTCTTACTAATAATACCACCTATCATTACCAAATTTCCTCAACTGATGCCCAAAGTAATGTTGCCACCACGACTGATGGCACATTTTATATAGATACTCAGCCTCCATCCGTTCCCGCTAGCCTTACCGCTTCAACAACATCCGCCAGCCAAATTAATATTACTTGGAACGCCTCTACGGATAATGTTGGCGTGACCGGTTATGATATCTACCGAAACAATTTACACATAGCCACTACCTCGCTAACCTCTTATTCTGACACCGGACTTAATGCCAGCACCACTTATAGTTATTATGTGGATGCTTTTGATGCAATTGGAAATACATCTGCGAGCAGCACTACAGCAACTGCAACAACACAGGCAAGAATTTATTATATTGATTTTCAAAACGGAAGTGACTCAAATAATGGGACTTCTACCTCCACGCCCTGGCAGCGCGCGCCTGGTATGCAGGGATTTTCCGGAACCTACACACATAATCCTGGCGACCAATTTATATTCAGGGGTGGAATAACTTGGGATAACACTATTGCACCGTGGAATATAACTAATTCTGGAGCATCCGGGACGCCGGATTATTATGGTATAAACAAAAGCTGGTATTCAGGAGGTTCTTGGACACGGCCTATTTTTGATGGAGGAAGCCAAAATACCGTATCTCCTTCGCAAATGAACGGGTACTTTTTGATCACGGGCTCATATATTACAATGGACAATCTACAACTGCAAAATATCGGAGTGGTAGGAATAAACCAAGGCAATGAAGCTGTCGTAATTCAAGGCTCCAGCTCAAATATAACAGTGAAGAATATGGTTTTGTCAGTATACGCAAGGATTGCTATTTATTACCGACCCGGTGACGGTACTTCAAAAACGTTACAAAACATCACATTTAGTGGCAACGATATTTCAAACTGTACGTGGGGTATCGCAATCTCAACTCCTTATGCCAATACCGTAATAAATGGGGTATCTATTCATGATAACTTAATTCACGATTTTCACAATCAGATGGCCAGCGCGGGATATCATACTGACGGTATTTTTACTTTCTCTTCTGTGTCAAACGACCCATCGTCTTACACTACAAATGAGTTTATTTATAATAATTATTTTTATGGGAACTGGAGCAACTATGTACAGTTCCCAACAACTACGCCAGCGCTTATTAGTGTTTCCGGAGCAGCTCCTGTTGCTGGAACTTATTATGTTGAGACGACCTGCGTAGGCGTAAGTGAAAGTAATTTTTCTCCCGAGGCTTCAATTACCACATCCGCTCCGAATCAGGCCATCCAAGTTTCTTCTCCTCCGGAATGTTCACCAGTTTCAGGATGGAATGTGTATTTTAGTACCGCGGGGGAGAGCAGTACGCTTTATAAACAAAATTCCACGCCAATAACAACGGGTACAAGCTGGACACAATCTTCTAGTATTTCCACCTCTGGAGCCAATCCTCCTGCGGAAACTGGCGTGACTGCTTTTATGTATTTTTCTGGTACGGCAGGACCGGTCTACATTTATAATAATCATGGATGGGATTCCGCTTCAAATGGAGGAACTGTGATTGAGATGAATTATATGAATATTTATACTGTTCCTGGTGGACAAGCCTATATTTATAATAATTCTTTCAACATGGACACCAGTAGCCCCCAGGCTGCTTGGCAAGGACTTATAACAGCTGGCCTTGCAGGCGGGCCTGTTCCCAGTCTCACTGTTAGGAATAACATTTTCGCTGGCTCTCAAGCTGCTATATATTCTGAAGACGCAACCACCACCGCAGGTTGGTCATCTGATTATGATGATTTTTATGGATGGACAAATATAAGTAATCCAGTTCGTTTGACCGGGTTGACTGGTTGCTGGGGAAATTGGCCCTTATATTTATCTGCGACCTGTAATAGTCAAGAGTCACACGGGGCTAACGCGGATCCAAAATTTATTAGTTCTACCAATTTACAATTATCTTCCTCTGCTTCGCCAGCCTACCAAACAGGAACAAATCTTACTAGTGTATTAACATCAGCAGGGCTGCCCACAACCGATGCGGCTGGCAATAGTCGACCAACAACAGGACCTTGGGACATGGGCGCGTATCAATATGTAGCGCTAACAACTTACACTATCGGCGGCACCATATCGGGTCTCTCGGGTACAGTGGTGTTGCAAGATAACGGTGGCGATAACTATAGCACTTCGACTAATGGTACTTTTACTTTTGCTACAGCTTTAAATAATAGTGCCAGTTACTCCGTTACGGTTTTAACGCAGCCTTCTGGACAGACCTGTAATGTAACTAACGGCAGCGGTACAGTGTCTTCGGCAAATGTTAGCAATGTTTCAGTTTCGTGTTCCAATAATCCAACTTACACAATTGGCGGCAGTATTTCTGGCTTAACCGGCACCGTGGTTTTGCAAAACAATGGCGGGGATAATATAAGCACCACAACTAATACTAGCTTTATTTTCGCCACGGCCACTAGCACCGGCGGTACATATAGCGTCACGGTTTTAACTCAGCCGTCCGGCCAGACTTGCAATATCACTAACGGCACCGGTACAGTAGCCTCATCTAACATTACCAATGTATCCGTTTCCTGCACTACCAATGTTGTCAGCTCAGGAGGCGGAGGCGGAGCGACCTATGCCAGCTTTAGTAATGTTACGGTTGCTTCCACAACGGCAACATCAACCATTGTTACTTGGCAGACTAATTACCAAATTGGCTCTGCCATAGACTATGGTTTAACTAATAGTTACGGCTCCATAGTTTCCAGTTCTACATCTGTAACAAACCACAGTCTTGCCCTAACCAGCCTAAACCCTGCCACCACTTACCATTTTAGGGTTAAAGACCCTAACTTACAGTTTAATGCCTCAGGGGATTACATATTTACCACTCTAGCCGCGGCAGGAACTGTGGTAACCTTGCCACCTGCTTCAACTTCCACCCCTACATCAACCCCACCACAGACATTACCATTTCCACCCATAGGGATTACCCTACCAACTACCAATAACCCAAGTACTGTTACCATAGTTCTGCCCTATAATGTTCACGATGGGCAGTTATTGCAGTTTAAAGGAAATCCTACCATTTACCTGGTTAAGCCAAGTGGTTTGTATCCTTTTGATACTTTTTCAAGCTTCCAAACCTACCAAGGCCAGAGTGGGGAGAAGTTAACCGTACTAAAAGGCACTAAAGCCCCTTACACAATACAATCTCAAATTGCTGGCCAAATACTGGGTCAAACTTCCAGTTCTGCTACTTCTGCAACCAATCAGGCAACCGGCCTCGTTCCTCCGTCCATGACCTTTGCCAGAAATCTTGGTTACTTAAGCAAAGGCGCAGACGTCACTGCCTTGCAGCAATTTTTAAACCAAAATAATTTCCCAGTCGCGCCAAATGGAGTAATTGGCTCCCCAGGCCACGAAACCACTTTGTTTGGTCTTGCAACCAAAGCCGCTTTAAAGAAATTTCAGAGCCAATACAAAACTCAAATCGGTATTAGTGCCGCTACTGGCGCGCTAGATACCTTAACCCGGAACTTTATTAACAGCCTAAAGTAAAAGAACTACAAAAACGTCCTCGCTCGAGCGCGTAAGAAAAAACCATCCAATTTGCTGGATGGTTTTTTCTATTTCAATGATAAAGCATTAGGCGCGCCAATTTAAACCAAAAACTTTTTGTTTCCTTGTGGGTTTTAGATTATACCGGCCGTTTTTTGGGTGTGCAAGGGTAAAACCTCTTTATCTGCCGTAAGCCATAAAATCGGTTTTAGTCCCGTTGACACCAAAAACCTGCGGTCGGTTTGCTTGCTCCATAACAAGTAAACAAAAAGGAGTTTTATGGAATACCAAATTAACATCAATTATCAGTTTACCGCGGAGAACGAATCCGAGGCTAACGAAAAAGCCAAAAATTATGTTAACGAAAACTTGCAAATTAAGCCTATGCCAGAAGGTGTTTACAGCCCAGCTCAAGTGGCTGAAAAATGCAAGAGTTTCAGAAAAGCTAAAAAAGAATACTTTTGCGTCTTTTTTCTTGACACTCAAAACAAAATAACAGGTAAGGAAGTAATAAGCATTGGCACATTAAACGCCAGCTTAATTCATCCAAGGGAAACATTCAGGACAGCTATATTAAAAAACTGCTGCTCAGTGATTGTTGCTCACAACCATCCCAGCGGCAGTCTGGAGCCATCTGACGAAGACCTCGCAGTTACCAAGCGTCTGAAAGATGCCGGAAAACTTCTTGGCATAGAAGTTTTAGATCACGTGATTGTAACAGCTGAATTTTATGCCAGCTTTAGAGATAAAGGGCTGATGTAGAAAATTATAAAATGGCTTCGGGAGAAGCTGAATAATATTGGGCTTCAGGTAAGGCTAGCATATTTACCAAAAAATGTAGCCCTGGATTTTGCCCATGGAAAAGTCGGATCAAGCCAGTCCAATATTCGCTTGCCAAGAAGTCTTTTTTTAGCTGGCTGTAATAGCCGCTATGCTGTTCAAAGACTTGCTTAAAGATGACCGCGGGTGGTACTCCTTGCAGTAATTGCCTATGGCGATAGTTTAAAACTAAGTCCCGAAATTGTTTTACCCCAAAACTTTTTAATACCTCTAAAGCGATTTGGGTATTGCGGTTTAAAAAATTTCTAAAATCCATCTCCTCCTTTTCGGGCATGCTCAAAATTTGATTTGCTTCGGGACGACCAGTCCATTTGGAGTCAAACAGAGCGAGGCCGTTTTTGTTATTGCTAACAAATTTTGTTATATTCTCTTGGGTTTTGGCAGGGTCGATGGTGTAGTAAGTTAGGCGTAAGGAAATTAAGCCGTCGTCCGGCTGGTTGGAAATGTAGTTTATGTAAAACCCCGGGGTTGAATTTTTGAAATCAGGATTTTCAAAAAGCGGCCTTAGCGAATCCATGCATTCAAAATACCTGGCCTCGTCTAGCGACTGCAGGTCGGCAAACCTAAAAAATTCTACTCCGCCAGTGTGCATTGTTGGTAATGTATTCATGTTCAAAATATATCAAAAATAAAACTAAATGGGAACAGCTTTTCCTTTGCTTCCTTATCTGCCCTCATTATACTGTCCGGTTTTTAGGATGCTCAAGGGTGAAAATAATTTATTTCCCGTGGGGCATAAAATATTTTCAATCCCGTTGACACCTAAAACTTTCGGCCAGTGCTATTTGGCCATGATAATTAAGCCAAAGGAAAGGAGAATGATACACAATTTAAACTAATACCAAAACAAAAATCTTTCTTAAACAACTAACTTTAAAACAATGCTAAAAACACTAACAGCTTACTTTCAGTATTTAATCACTTGCCCTAACTGCCAGAATTGCTGGAGCGCCAGCCGGGAAGAAGTCATTGACCTGGACACCGTTACCTGTCCGGGTTGCGGCCCCAGCAATTTAAACATCAAAAAATACTTTGAAGTTTAATCCTATACAAGATTTAGCCACTCTGAAAAGGGTGGCTAAATTCATGGGCGATAAGATAATAGAGCAATTAGTTTGGGCGTTAAAAAACTGATTAAAATTTTTTAACCTAACGTCTTTACAAAAACTCAAACAGCTTTATCCTTTTAGAAGTGTCTACTACTAACCTCACAGGCTTGGATAGCTTAATTGTTTTGTGGGTAGCATAAATTTCTTCCACAAATTTGTTATGGTCTTTAAGCAGTAAAGTATTGGTGGTTACTAGCCTAATGGTATTTAAAAGCCCGGGTCGGTTAGTATAAATGTTCAGCCAAAAGCTGGCTTCCATTTCTGGCGTTTGAAAAATAAGCCTTAAAGTTCTGTTTTTAAGCTGCTCGGGTTTCAGGAAATTTTTGTAACGCTCTACCTTGCGGAGCATGGCCTGCTTGCCCTTTTGGGTGCGTTCCAGTTCGCTGTAAACGATTTGTGTTTGGTTTGGATAAGTATATAGCACCGTATAGTCGGGGGTTAAGGCTTCAATGGTCTTGTCGTCCATAAAGTCCGTGCCTTGAGAGGCTATCTCGCCCTTAAACTTAATCTTTAAATCCTTGGTCTGATTTTTGGCTTCCTTGCTGGCCAGTTCCACCACATCCTTTTCATGCTCAAATAGCCCGGAAGAAAACAAAATCTGGGGAGACGGGTACTTGGATATTTGGCTAGGACTGTAGAGGTTTTCTTTAAGTAAAACTTTTAGGCCAGATTTTGAGAGCATGTAGTACAAAGGCACTCCTGCCATAGAGCCGGTAAATAGTTTAAAGCTGTCCAAGTAGCCAGCCTGCCACATCCGGCGGAGCTTGAGATAAACATACTTGCTTTGGTCACGCCCGGACAGAAGCCTGGAAATGTGCCACGCTGCCGCAATTTTAAATTCAAACACCAAAGTCAAAATTTCCAAGGTGCCTTGGTTGAGCCTGATGTTGTAGGCTTTAAGTTCCTGTCGCGGGGTCAGTTGAAGTTCCATATTTGTTTTAAATGAGTAAAAATTTTAAAATTAAATTTGAAAAAAATTAAGGCTGCTTCTCCGCTTCACCTGCCGTCTCGGCAGTCGTCTTTTTTTGACTCATAGCTTTACTAAACTGTTCCTCGTTGTCACCTGAATAGTATATGGAATTTACGGCGGTGCGTTCCCAGATAATATCGTCCTGCGGCGTGCCGTATTTTTCCATAGTCTGCTGAATAAAATAATCCTCGGTTTCTTTGGCGTTTTCCCTGTGGTGCTCGGTCTTTTTAATGTTTATCGACATTGCGTCCTGCGGCACACCCGAAACTAAGGTTTTAATGTAAGCCGTGCCAGTGGGCAGGTTGATAATGTCCTCCACTAAGGCCTTGCCGCCTAAAATCTTTTCGGCAATCTCTGCGTCATCCACCGACTGGGTACGCATAAAGATTTTAGTGGCAATGTTGGACTCTATGGATTTTTGGATTCTTGGGTCTAATTGTCCCATGAATTGGTTGCTGATTACCAAAGCAGTATTGAAAGCTCTAACTTCGGAAAATAGGGTTTCAAAGATATCACTGGCCACCCTTTGAAACTCGTCCACCACAAAGACCGTGGGTTTTCTGTTTTCGCTGGAAAGTCTGGCCTGCCCAAAGATAGCCTCGGCAATGTGGGCAGAGAGATAAACAGAATAATATTTTTTCATCTGCTCGCTACTGGAGCCAAGGTTTGCGATAAATATCTTGCCTTGGTTAATCATATCCTCAAAGGAAATTTTAGTGTTTTGCCTGTCCACGATATTCATAAACTCCGGGTAATCCAAAAACTTACCCAGCTTGTTGTTGGTAGTGGCTAGATACTTAGCCAAATCATTGCTGCTGCGCTTTAATATGGAGTTAGACCAGAAGTTTTGAAGTCTTGGGGGTAAAAAGGGAATCATCCTGCCGATTTGCTCGGGTTGGTGCAGGAGCAGGTCAAGGCCGGACAGGGACTGCTGGGGCAGTATGTAGGCCGTAGCAAATAATTGGCGCAGGATATTTTCGAGCTCCGGCCCCCAGGAAAAAGCGGAATCTATCTGGACAAACCTTTTCATTATGGAGATTAAAAACTCCAGTTTTTCGTCATCGGTCTTTTGTCCTGAAAACTTGGAGAAGAACGGAAAAGCCAACGGGCGGTCTTTTTGTCTCTGGGGGTTAAAATATACTACGTCAGCTTTGCGGTCTTCCGGTATCATAGTTAGCAAATCCGTGGCAAAGTCATTCTTGGGGTCGACGATGAGCAGGGCACACTTTTCCTGGCCTTGTTTTTGTAACAGGCTATTTAAGATAGTTTTCAAGGTTTCGGACTTCCCCGCTCCTGTTCCCCCTAAGATGTAAACGTGCTTTTTTAAGTCATCCCAAGTGGCAATGCCAATGGGGGCGTTATCCTGCATACGGAAATTACTATGGCCTAAGGACAGAAAGAAGTCCTTAGGGTAGCGCCTGATTTGCTGACTGGCCGGGAGCTTTTTAAATCTGGTTAGGTTAATGGACGATACCGTCCCATCTTGGGTATTAGGCAAATGCCAAAAGGAGTAAAGCTCCCCGTCAGAAATTTTTTGCCCATAGTTTTTAAACTTAGCAAAGGGCCAAAACGGAAAACGTCTTAACTTGAACACCGGCTTTTGGCTGACTATGCCAGCCAGCTTGCCCTTACGCTCAAGTTTCTGTACCTGCTTGGTAAACAGCAGCTTAGACTTAAGCGTGTTCATATTTTTTTGGTTCAGCTCGGTCAAAGCCCCTTGGATGCTGCGGAGTTTATTCTCAGCCTCGTTCTTGGTTTCGGCTATCGTCCAGTAGGATATTATGGTTTGGAACAGTGGAGCTTTCATCTTTTCAATCATGGCCGAGTTTAAAGCGTTGGCCAATTCCGAGCCTGAGCCCCGCTTTTGGATAGTCAACCTGCGTCTGCCCATATCTACCGCTCCCATTTGTTCCTGCTCTTCTATGAGGTAATGGAGGATTTGGTTAAAGTAATGGGAAGAGGGAGAAATTAGGACATTGTAGACCATAAACTCGCCCTTCTTTAGGCCTTCCATGACCGAGACCATAGAATCTACAGGCTCGCTAGATACGTCCTTAAAGGTTTTCAGTCTGTGGTAAAATGGCCCCTCTATAGTTGTCTCCCCATATGCTAAAAAGTCTTGGGAAAATTGGGTAATTTCCTTAAGGGGTTGGGACTTGTCTAACATGGTAATCTCTGCCGCTGGGTAGGCGTTAAAAATGGCTTTTTCCACCCGGGTAAAGTCAGCTTCGTGGACTTGGAGCCTAAAAGAAATGAACGGGTGCTGGGCCCAGATTTGCATACTAAAGAAAGTCTTTTGGGAGCGTTTGACTTTGCTTCTTCTCCAGAGCTTTTGGAAGTAGTAGACAAACTCCCAAAGGCTGCTAAAGTTATGTGCGCCTTCCACCGGATCAATATATATTGAGTGGAAGGCCTTTAATATCTTTTGCTGGATTTGAAAGGCCGTGGCCTGGGAGTTCTTGGGGATGGTGATTTCAAAGTACACAGTGTTCTCTAGCCATTTGTCTACGTCCTTGCTTTTTAGCTTTATCTTTTCAAAGGCGTGTTTGGGGAAGAAGCCAAGTTTGTGGAGCACAGTGTAGCCAATCACTACGAGGAACAGGCAGCCCGCTATGTTTGAAGTCGTCCGCTCCCACGCAGGAAGGTTGCCAATGGTACTGGCATACAGGGGACCGGTGAAAAAATCGGCACCCTTGGTGCTAGCTGCGGGGGATAGAACTTTGTGGGCTACAGGGTGAGTTGTCGGATAAGCCAAGGCGAGTTTTGGGATTGACATAAAAGCAAACTTAGTTTTTTCCACCCCCTGTCCCGCCGCTCATCGCGGCGGTTAAGACACAAAAATTTTTCCACCCCCATTTTGCACCCTGTTTTGTTTCTGTTTTTGGTTAGTTTTTAGTTTGGTATTTTAGTATATTTTTAGAGTATATAGATAGTAGTATTTTAAGTATTTTAGTAGTTAGTATTTCTTTCCATTATTTTTCTTTGTCTGCCAGTGGAAATCGTGGTGATAGTCAAGGTTTGTGGTTTAAGAAAAGGTAATGGAATTAGGGTGTTTAGGAACTTTACTAGTTGAACCCGGATTCAACTAGCTGTTCAACTAGTTTGTACCCCCATTTTAAATCAAAAAACAGCCCTAAGCAAGAGCTGTTTTAGGGTAGCCAAGGTCAGCTGTTTTGGGTATAATAGGTTTGTAAAATATCGAATAAGGGTACCAAGACCAAACTTTCAGACAATTTAGATTTGTTCACAAGGGCTGCCTTAAGGGCAGCCCATTGTGTTTGTGGGACAAATTCAATTTTTTGATTTTTTAAAAGCAGGTTCGGAACCAGGGAAGATTTTTTGGGGGACGCAGGGCGCAAGAACGCAAGACGCAGAGGAAACAAAAAAATTAAGTAATGAAAAGCCGCTAACCCACCCTCCCAGTTCGCGCAGCTTTAGGCTATGGGCTCCCTGATAAAAAAATTGTAGAAGTTACTTTATTAACTCCTCAATAGAAATTGCTAGGCCTTTTGCTATTTTAGCAGCAATTAAAACCGAAGGAGTTTTAATGACCCCGCTCTCAATTTTTGTTAGAGTTGTATATTTAACGCCGGACTTTTGGGCAAACTCTTCTTGAGATAGTTTGAGTTTTAGACGTCTCTTTTTAATGTTGTCTCCAATAGTATTTTGCATTGCGGTAATATTATTAATTTGATAGTATGATAATGTTATGATATTCTATCAATATCATGATAACAGATTTTAACATTTAAACCAAAAAGCTATGCCAGGCTACTTTTTATACGCCCGTAAATCCACAGATGTAGAAGACAAGCAAGTCCGGTCTATTGAAGATCAGCTTGCTGTTTTGAGGACCTTAGCAAAAGAACAGGGCTTAAATATTGCCTCCGAATTTGTTGAAAAACAGTCGGCCAAAAGACCCGGGCGCCCTGTATTTACTGATATGCTTGCCCGTATTAACAAAGGTGAAGCCCAAGGCATAGTCTGCTGGAAGTTGGATAGATTAGCTCGTAATCCTGTGGACGCTGCTCAAATTAGCTGGATGCTGCAAGAGGGCACAATCCAGCATATTCAAACCCATGACAAAAGTTATTATTCTGCTGATAATGTTTTGATGATGCAAATGGAGTTTGGTATTGCCAATCAGTATGTTAGAGATTTAAGCACTAACACAAAACGCGGCATGTACGAAAAAGCCAAGCGCGGTGAATACCCAGGCCTCGCTCCAATCGGCTACATTAATGACTTAAGGACTAAAACTATAGCTGTTGATAAAAACAAAGCGCCAATCGTCAAAGCCGCTTTTGAGCTGTATGCCAAAGACCAGTACCGTTTGGAGGATGTAGGAGAATTTTTTAAAAGTCAGGGATTAATTTCCCGTGGCAGCAAACTTTTCAAACGGGATAAAATTTCCTACATGCTTTCTAACCCTATATACTGTGGACTATTCCGCTTTGGTGGCGAATTGTATCAAGGCAAGCACGAGCCAATCGTTAGCAAGCAATTGTTTGATAAAGTCCAAGAAGTTTTAAAGTATCGGGGCAGGCCGCACAAGGAAACTAAAAATAACCCCCAATTGCTTTGTGGATTATTCCACTGCGGAGAGTGCGGCCGGGGTGTTACTGCTGAGCAAAGGGAAAAGCGCCAAAAAAACGGCAACGTTCACCGTTATGTTTATTACCATTGCACCAAGAGAAACGTTGTCTGCTCACAGCCCTTTGTTAGGGACGAGGTTTTAATCAACCAGCTGTCAGAAACATTAAAACAATTTATTATGCCCAAGGGCTGGGCAGAAAAGCTTTTAGCTATGGCCCAGCAGAAACGGCAGCAGTCCGCACAGTCCACGTCGGCTTTTGTCAAAGACCTGCGGTCAAAAATTGAGGGCATTGACCGCAGGCTCCAAAGACTACAGAATATGTATTTAGACCAGGATATTGAGAGGGAGAAGTACCGAGAAGAAAAGAATAAGCTCGTCTTGGAAAAGAAGTCTTTGGAGGAGCAAATTGCCCGTCTTGAACAAAAGCGGGATGCCTGGTTTGAACCCCTGACACAATGGCTCAAAGACGCAGAAAACCTGGGCGCAATCACGCAGGGCGCAGAATTGCACCCCAAAAAATCGGCTGCACAAAAAATCTTCGGTTCGAACCTGTTTTTAAAAAATCAAAAAATAGAATTTGTCCCACAAACACAATGGGCTGCCCTTAAGGCAGCCCTTGTGAACAAATCTAAATTGTCTGAAAGTTTGGTCTTGGTAGCGCTACGGAGAATCGAACTCCGATTTAGTGGATGAGAACCACTTGTCCTAACCGTTAGACGATAGCGCCGTAAAAATTATCCTTAATCTTTTATCTTTTCCGTCAAAGGCGGATCCGCCTTTGACGGAAACAATTAACCTAACAATATAGGCAATTTTATCATATTGGGGCGGTTTTATCCAGTTTTTGGTCTTTATACGAACCGCTGGATTTTTTTTTGGGTTTATGGTAAAATATTTTGAGTTACCTGCTGTTTAAGGTAACCAATGCCGGCTTAGCTCATCTGGTAGAGCAACGGTTTTGTAAACCGTAGGTGGTCGGTTCAAGTCCGACAGCCGGCTCCAATATAGCAAACAATTAATCATTGACAATTAACAATTAACGCCTGTCGCTGCAGAGGGTTAAATGTTAAATGTCATATGTCAAAGGTTCTTAAAAAATGTCCCAAGATCATCTCATAAACCTGGAGTGCGCAATTTGTCACAATCTGAACTACCAGAGCAAAAAGAACAAAAAGAACACGCAAAAACGCCTGGAACTCCAAAAATTCTGCAAATTCTGCAAAAAGAAAACTTTGCACAAGGAAACGAAATAGTTTAGCAACATTTGACCTTTGACGCCTGACATTTGACCGAAAAGTTAATTGTTAAAAGTCAAAGGTCAAATGTTTGTATAGGGGCGTCGTATAATGGCAGTACAACGGTCTCCAAAACCGTTAGCGCAGGTTCGATTCCTACCGCCCCTGCCAAGACATTTTTTATCGAGTTATCGAGGCGCGCGCGGAGTTTTAAGTTCTAGACCTAAGCTCGATAAAAGATGCCTTTACCGAAAACAAAAGTACGACCAGCGATGGCCGTATTTTTGTTTATGCCTGATGGCGTCATCCCGGAATTTTTCAGGGCTTTATCTGAAAAATATCCGGGATCCAGATCACAGTAATGTTACAATTTTGTCTTTAAAAATTAGTCTTGATTTTAAGCAGCTTAAAATATTCCGCTTCTCAACAATACTGCCATGCTCCAACACATATTTTGTGTAGCTTTTTAGCTCAACATCTTTGACGTCAATTTTCTCCTTGATGTTAAGCACCCTCTGCTGGAAAATCCGATGCCGTTCAATCTCCTATTGACCTTCGCCAATTAGCTTGAATATGGATTAATTTTGTGCTACCATGAAGGTATATGAAAAACAAACATATATCTTCAGGGTCTCGCAAACGGGATCCACAGGCGCTGGAGTCGCGCCGCAGACAAGCCATCAGGCTCCATAGCCAGGGCAAAAGCCAGTATTTTATAGCCAAAAAGCTAAAAGTCAGCTTTGAGGCGGTCAGTAACTGGGTGGAGCTCTATAAAGATGGCGGTTTAGAGGGCTTAAAAAGCAAGGGCAGGCCCGGCCCCAAGCCTCAACTGGATAATGAAGACCGGAGAAAGCTCAAAGCCGCTATCTTAAAGGGCCCCAAAGCCCTGGGTTATTCCACCGACTTATGGACACTTCAAAGGATCGGCAAGGTAATTAAAAGCATCAGTAAGGTTAACTACCACCCGGGCCATGTCTGGAAAATTCTCATCTCTTTGGGCTTTTCCTGCCAAAAGCCTGAAACCAGAGCCAAAGAACGCGATGAGTCAGCCATCAAAGCCTGGAAAGTTCAAAGCTTTCCGGCCTTAAAAAAAATGGGCTGATAAACACCTGTATTTACTGGGCTTCCACGATGAGTCGGGAATTTCTGAAAAACCTACTGTCAGAAGAACCTGGTCTGTGGTGGGCAGGACGCCGATAATACAATCCACGGGCTCTTGGGCGACAATGAGCCTTTCCGGGACAATTGTTTGTACCCCTAAAGGCAATAATCCCCGGTTGTTTTTAAAAAGCCTGCCCCATAGCGTCAAATTTCCCGATGTTATTGACTATTTAAAAGAACTGAAACGCCACTTAAAGGGTAAGAAGCTGTTGTTGTTTTGGGACGGACTATCGGCGCATAAGGCTAAAGCGACGATAGAATACCTCAAAACTCAAAAGCATTGGCTGAAGGTGGAGCGGTTTCCGGCTTACGCGCCGGAACTCAACCCGGCCGAATACCTGTGGTCCGCTATGAAGAACAAACATTTATGCAACCTGCGGCCCAAAGGCTTGCCGCTGTTAAAGGCCGCGGTTGGCAGGAGTTATCGTAAAATCAGGAATGACCGGGAACTGTTACGGGGATTTCTGAGAGCCTCGGTACTCTATGTTTAAGACTATTCAATCTAATTGGCGAAAGTCAATAGCAGAGTCTAACCTTATTGTTGATGCCGCTGGCGGATTGCTCATGATTTGGGTCTTTCGAAGACTCAAGTAAAATGCAACCGTATGCCATGCCGTGTTCCGCTCCAAGCCTTTGAGCAAGGACGGACACAGCTTTATTTTTTGAAGTTTTTAAATTGTACCTTATTATCTTTTTTTGGGAAAAGTGTTAACTGCTCCGGAGGCAGTTCTGGCTGGTAAGGTTTTAGTTTGTTTTCTTGGCAGGAGAGGCCGGATTTGTTAGGATGAAGGTAGTCTAAAAATTAATCGAGAAAGCAACAATATATGACGACAAAAGATTTTTTTGCCAAGGTGCTAAAAGACGAAGCGCCAAGGTTCAGAAAAGCCATAGAGGCTTTGCCGGAAGACAAGCATACCCATAAGGTCCATGAAAAATCCCGCGAAGCGGGAAATATTGCCGCGCAAATTGCCGCGCAATGGAAAGCTGTTTCCGGTATTTTAACCAAAGGAGCCCCGGACTTCAATCCGCATGAAATGGGTTCTCAAAGTAAAGCTGATATGCTGGCCAAGTTTGACCAAGGAATAAATCAATTGCAGAACGACGTTGCGGCCATTTCCGAAAGCGACTGGGAGAACGGCGAAGCCAATATGGGGGAAATATGGAAAACAAAAAAGTATGATATGGCCTGGGGTTTTTTGTTTGACGCCATCCACCACCGCGGCCAGCTGACAACTTACCTTCGGGCCATGGGAGCCAAAGTACCCTCTATTTACGGCCCCTCCGCCGACGAGCGGAGCTAGAATAATTGAATCTCCGCAATATTAGATGGTTGCAAAACTCATTAAGCGGCCGATTTTATCGGGTCAAACTATAGTTTCGCAACCACCGTAATGTACGTATTAATCCATTAGCAAATAAAATAAATTTATGGAATACATTTTTCTCCTGGGAAGAGCGCTGTTCGGCGGCTTTTTCATAATGAGCGGCTATGGTCATTTTAAGAACTTGAACAGCATGAGCGGCTACGCCGCTTCAAAAAAAGTGCCAATGCCCAAGCTGGCCATAGGATTTACCGGCTTGTTGCTGCTCCTTGGAGGGTTGGGAGTTTTACTCGGCGCTTACGCGCGCTTCGCTCTGGCCCTGTTGGTAATTTTCCTGCTGCCCGTAACTTTTATGATGCACGCTTATTGGAATGATACCGACCCAAACATGAAAATGGGCAACCGGGTGAATTTCTACAAAAACCTGGCTCTGCTGGGAGCCGTTCTTATGATGTACATGCTATCCGTACCTTGGCCTTATAGCTTAATAAAGTAGAGCTAACCGCAAACATAAGCCATAAACCGGGAAAGGCCGCGGCTCCGCCTGCTGCCAAGGCTTTATTTTTCTATTTGGGAATTTTTTTGGTATACTGTAGCCAGAGTGGGGGATAAAGTCATTACTTATTACGCTTATTTTATGGAAAAAAAATACAGTATTATCATAAACGCGCCCATAGGAAAGGCGTTTGCCTGTGTGGATGACGACGATAAAATCAGGCGCTGGATGGGCGGGGACCTGCACACGGTTTATGAAAACCTCAAGGACCCCGAAAACCCCGTGGGAACAAGATACCGCCAAAAAATTAACGGCGTTATTGAAGTTGAGGGCGAGGTTATCGCCTATAAAAAACCGGAATTACTCGGCGTAGGCCAAAGGCATGGCAAGCTGAAAAACACTGTTTTTTACCACTTTACCGAAGTCGACGAGAACACGACCAAACTCGTGCTGAACTTGGAAGTTGTTGACGGCGGCCCCGGAAGCAAAATGCTGGTCCGCGCGCTGTCGCCCCTGTATAACCGGTTAATCAAAAAGCAGATGGAAGGCATTAAACGGCTGGCGGAAGAACCGGAAAACAAAACACCGGATGGAAAATAGATTCTAACAGCATAGCGAAAATCGTGCCGATGGGCACGATTTTCGCGTAACGCGGGCTCATGTGGCTGTAAATTAATGCTGCATTTGGTTTCGGCTGGAGCTTTGGGATTCGTTCGAGCTCGCCGCTCCCCAAAAGCCCAATAGGGCCACTACAATGCCTGTAATCAGCATTGCCACACGGTCGCCTCCGGACGGTACATACAAATAGGAGGCAATAAGTACCCACAAACCTAAAATGCCGTTTATCCATTGTTGCCACATATAATTTTTCCTTTCTTTAGGATTTTAGGATGAGTCAAAACAAAAATAAATAACTATCCGTAAAACCTAAATAATAATGATAGTATAGTAAGGGCAATCCCTCCAACTCCTCCGAATTGCCCATAAAAACCATAGCGCATTAAGCTTAATTTTAAATTAATTTTCGCGATAACTTGTTGTTTATAGGATTTTGTATTCCTGCTATAATCATAAAAATGCAACCAATAAAACATCCAATTTGCTTGATAGTTTTAGACGGCTGGGGATACAGGCCGGAGCACGAACATAATGCTATTTTTGAGGCGCGCACGCCGTTTTTTGACCGGCTCTGGCAAAATTACCCCCATACTTTATTAAACGCCAGCGAGGAGTTTGTGGGCTTGCCGGAAGGCGTGATTGGCAACAGCGAAATCGGCCATATGACCATGGGTTCCGGCAGAGTAATAGACACCGATTTGGTCCGCATTACCAAAAATATGCTCAATGGAGGCTTTGACGCGAATCCGGCTTTTACGGCTTTATTTGAGCATGTAAAAAAATATGATTCCGTTTTGCATATTGCGGGATTATTAAGCGACGGCGGCGTGCACAGCCACAGCGAACATCTTTACGGGTTTTTGCGCGCGGCCAAACGAGCCGGCCTGAAAAAAATTACCATCCATGTTTTTACCGACGGCCGGGACGTGGCTCCGCAAAAGGCGGCGGAGTATTTGCGGGAGCTTGAAAAAATAATTGGGGATCTTGGCGTGGGCTTTATCGCCTCGGCAACAGGACGTTACTTTGCCATGGACCGCGACAAAAACTGGGACCGTACCCAAAAAGCCGAGGACGCGGTTTTTACGGGAAAAGGACAGGTCTCGGAAAAAAATCCCTCGGAAGCCATGGCCGAATTTTATAAACAGGGCGTTGTGGATGAACTGCTGGAACCGACGATTTTTTTGGATCCTGGCGGCCGGCCTGATTTTGTAAAAGACAATGACGGCATCTTCTTTTTTAATTTCCGGACCGACCGACCGCGCCAGCTTGCGCGAAAAATCGCCGAACGGGCCAAAAAGCAAAATTTGTATTTTGTGACCATGACCGAATATGACCCTGCCATAGAAAGCAGCGTGGCTTTTCCCAAAGCCCTGCCCCAAACCACTCTGGCCGCGGAAATTTCAGCCGCCGGATTAAAACAGTCGCGTATCGCCGAAACGGAAAAATACGCTCACGTAACCTATTTTTTTAACGGCGGTCGCCGGGAGCCTTGCCAAAACGAGGAACAGATTTTAATCGACAGCCGCAGGGACATTAAAACCCACGACCAGGCGCCGGAAATGCGCGCGCGGGAAATCGCGGATGCTGCCCTAAAACGACTGGATGACGGCGATGATTTTATTTTGATTAATTTTGCCAACGCCGATATGGTCGGCCACAGCGCCAACAAACCCGCAATCATCCAAGCCGTGGAAACCGTGGACAGGGAGCTTAAAAGGGTGGCGGAAAAAGTTCTGGCGTTGGGCGGGTCAGCTATAATTACGGCTGATCACGGTAACGCCGAGGTCAATGTGCATCCGGAAACCGGCGAAAGGCACACGGCGCATACTTTAAATTTAGTGCCGTTTATTTTAGCCGGCCACGCACCCGGGCAAAAAATCCCGCTTAAATCCAAAGGTTCCCTGGCCGATATCGCTCCGACAATTTTGCGACTTCTTAACCTCCCCAAACCGGAAACAATGACAGGGGAGAGTTTGATAGCATTATAAAACTATGTCCGATCACCCGCTTCCGCCAACTAATATTGATGACCAGGCGCAGACAACAGACGGGCCCGCTTCGGACCCGGCTGTCGTTACGGTTACAAAGTCCAGCGAAAAATCCAAGGCGCTGCTTTTTGGCACAGGCGCTTTGGTTGTGCTGGTTTTGGTTTTTGGGGTCGCGTGGGTAACAAGCGGCGGAAAAATTACCTTACCCCAACCTTCATCTTCTTCAGCGGTTAACTTGCCGAGCATTAACCAAATCCGCCAGATTTTTTTACAGGTCGGCACATCCACCACCGGTTCCGTGGAGGGGATTTCCACGTCTTCCCCGGCCTACATTCCGGCAACTTTGCCGGGCAATACTTACATAATGCCGCGCGGCCCCCTGACCCCAAATTCTCCGTTACCGCAAAAACCCCCGGCTTATGTTTTGCCGCCATCGCAGCCCAGCCAAACGCTTTACCAAAATTCACTTTTAGGTTTCCAAATAACTCTGCCTGCCGACTGGCAAGCCCAAACTTCCGGCCCCAACCTGGTTAACTTTTTTGACATCTCCACCGGCCAGGAAGTGGGCTACATAGAAGTTTACAACAACACTTCCAACCAAACTCTAACTGACATCTATGCCGAACTAAAAAACAGCCCCGACGTAACCGGCATCTCCAACACATTTTTAAATAACCAACCGGCCCTCCAATTCTCCGCCACCACCCAACAAAACAACGGCATCGCCGCCGTTTACAATAACCGGATATATTATTTGAGAGGGGAGTTGGTTGATGAAACTTTAAGAAGTGGATTCAAGTTTAATTGATGCCTTAATATAGGGTCTAAATAAAAGTGGGAGCGAGCCAGTAATTAGCAACAATTCTAACGCCAAACTAATCTTTTTTAGATTCCGTTAAGATCTCCACATTCCTTCCCAGTAATTGGCTCATGGGCTGTTCTATGCGTAATTCGGAAAAAGGTCCTTCGGCTCCAGCCCGGTACTTACCCAACATTTTCACAACTCCCCCCCCTTTGATATATTGGGAGCTTCCGTAACTAAATTTTTGTCCATCTTCCAGTTCATCAAAAAATTCTTTTGTTAATATAGGCATACTTATTTGCTGAATAATAATTATATATTTATTATAAACTTTTTTTATTGGCTGTCAATTAGAGCTTTTATTTTATGGTTAAAACCTTTACAATATATAGTAAATAAAGTGATGCCTGCTCCAGCATCTTCATGTTCATATGCGGGCCTTAATCAAGTTAAAGCGGCAGATGATTATGATTGCAGATGATGGAGCAGGTGTTGCGCCGGATGTTACTCGGAGTAACAGGACCCGCCTAGTTCTCCACTAACAAATTGTTCTATGAGGGTGGGTTGGCGGGTAGCGGATTTTTCTTCTTTCTCAAATTCTTCAGCGGCCTCTTCGACCACCGAATCCTCATTAAGATTTTGATACATGAAGAAATTTTATATGACTGTAATTTTTTAGTCATCAACTATATTTTAAACACCGATTATTTATGCAGTCCCTAACCCGCCAGACATTTAACATATTCAAAGAACACTCTAAACCTTACGCCAAAACTGTGGCTTTGGTGCTTTTGAGTTTGGCTGTGGGGGTGGGGTTTGATACTTATCAGCCGTTTTTGTTTAAGGATTTGTTTAATTTGCTGGCAGCGAACCATATATCTGCCGTTCCGCAAATGCTTGGCATAGTTTGGTGGATTTTTTGGGTGGGATTGGGCTCCTGGGCGGCCTGGAGGCTTTCGGGGTTTGCTTTGTCTTTGTACGAAGCCCGCGTAATGTCGGATCTTTTAAACACCTGCTTTGCCTACATGCAAAAGCATTCCTATACTTTTTTCTCCAACAATTTTGCCGGCAGCCTGGTGCGCAAAATCAACCGCTACAGCCGGACCTTTGAGGATTTGGCCGATATTTTATTCCAAAACCTCTGCCAGGTCACTCTGCAAATCGGCATCATAATCATCGTGCTGTTTTTTTATTTTCCGCCTTTGGCCTGGATAATTTTAATCTGGTCGGCTATTTACGTTTATTTTAATTACCGCTTTACCATCTGGAAAATAAAATATGATGTGGCGCGGGCCGCCCAGGATACCAAAGTCAGCGGACAGCTGGCGGATACCGTGAGCAACAACATCAACCTGAAACTGTTTAACGGCTTTAGCAAAGAGCTGCGGGATTTTAAGGACCAGACCAACGAGCTGTTCCGGCTAAGGCGGCTGGGCTGGAATTTGGGCACGCTTTCGGAAACGGTGCAGGGGTTTTTGGTGGTAATTTTGGAATTCGGCGTAATGTACGGCGCCGTGCTTTTGTGGAAAAAAGGCCAGTTAACTGTTGGCGATTTTGCTTTGCTGCAAGCTTACTTAATCCAGATTTTCAGCCAGCTCTGGAATTTTGGACGTTTTGTGCGGCGCGTTTATGAGAGCGTGGCCGATGCCAACGAGATGACGGAGATTTTGCGAACCCCGCACGAAGTCGCCGACGCTCCCAAGGCCTTTGAACTAAAAGTGGCCAAAGGCCTGGTGGAATTTAAAAATGTCAGCTTTTCTTATGAAAATAATTCGCCGGTTTTGGAAAATTTTAACATCAAAATAAACCCGGGCGAACGCGTGGCTTTAATCGGCCCCTCCGGCGGCGGCAAATCCACCATTGTAAAATTGCTTTTGCGTTTTGTGGACATTAACGGCGGCGAAATTTTAATCGACGGGCAAAACATTGCCAAAGCCACGCAGGAAAGCCTGCGCGCCAATATTGCCTTAGTGCCGCAGGAGGCGATTTTATTCCACCGTTCCTTAATGGAAAATATCCGTTACGGCAAACCGACGGCCACGGACGACGAGGTTCTGCAGGCGGCCAGGCTGGCGCTGCGCCCACGAATTTATTTCCAAATTTCCCCAAAACTACCAAACTTTTGTCGGGGAGCGGGGAGTAAAACTTTCCGGCGGCGAGCGCCAGCGCGTGGCCATTGCCCGGGCAATACTCAAAAACGCCCCGATTTTGGTTTTGGACGAGGCCACATCATCTTTGGACAGCGAAAGCGAACAGTATATTCAGGAGGCTTTAAAAAATTTAATGAGCGGCAAAACCGTCGCGGTCATCGCCCACCGGCTATCTACGATAATGCAAATGGACAGGATTGTGGTGTTGGAGAACGGGAGAATTTCGGAGCAGGGCCGGCACGAAGAACTGCTGAAAGTTGAGCAGGGGACTTACCAAAAACTGTGGCAGATACAGGCGGGAGGGTTTGCGTAATCTGGCCTACATATAAAAAAGGATTCCCCTTGTTTTTGGCAGAAGTATGTTGTAATAGATTTTGCTTTGGCTTTTTGTCAACACGGTAAAATTGGTGTAAAATAGATTAACTTGGCAATCAAGGCACTTTTCACTTTCTACTTTTTCCGCCCAAGGCGGATCCGCCTTGAGCGGAAACTTTTAACTATGTCCTTTATGTCCGAAGAAAGAAAGCATTACCGCCCTTCCTGGGACGATTATTTTATGGCTATTGCCAAAATTATCGCCGCCCGCGGCACCTGCGACCGCCTGTACGCCGGATCGGTTTTGGTTAAGGATAACCGGATAATCGCCACCGGTTATAACGGTTCTCCGGCCGGGCTGCCGCACTGCGACGACGCGGGGCATCTTTTGGAAGAAGGCCACTGCGTGCGCACCATTCACGGCGAGCATAATTCCCTTCTGCAGGCGGCGAGGCAGGGCGGCACATCAACCCAGGGGTCAACTATGTACACCAAATACAGCCCTTGCATCCACTGCTCCAAATACATTATCGCCTGCGGCGTTAAAAGGGTTGTTATTGGCAAAGTTTACCGCAATCCCCAGGCCCTGGATATGCTTAAAGAGGCCGGAGTCAGCGTGGAAGTTTACGGCGAAAATTCCAGGTGGCGTGACGAATTGGGCCAAATTTTTAGCGAAGAAATTCCCGTAAGGGAAAATGAAGGGCAGGTTAAAATGAGTGAATCGTAAAGCAACGAAGCCGGTTCAATATCCATTTTAAATTTAAACTTATGAGTGATAAAATAGTTCTCGCCATTGTCGGATTGCCCGGAGCTGGCAAGACTGAAGCCACGGAATATTTAATCAAAAAAGTGATGTGGCCCAAAATTTATTTCGGGCAGGCAATAATAGACGAGGTCGCGAACAGAAACCTGCCGCTGAACGAGGCCAACGAAAGAACTGTGCGCGAAGAGTACCGGGATAAAAATGGTTTGGCGGCCATGGCAATCGCCAATATGCCGAAAATAAAAGCGGCGTTTGAAAAATCGCCGGTAATCCTGGAAAGCCTGTACTCATGGGAGGAATATCTGGAGGTAAAAAAACAATTCGGCGATGCTTTTAAGGTTCTGGCAATATATTCCAGCCCCAAAACCCGGATCGCGCGCATGGAAAAAAGGCCTTTCCGCCCGCTGACTTCCGAACAATTAATATCGCGGGATTATTCCCAGATAGAAAATCTGCGCCAGGCGGGACCAATCGCCCGCGCGGACTGGACGATTGTCAATGAGGGAAGTTTGGAGGAGTTGTTTGGGGGGATAGATGAGGTAATGAAATCGATCAATTTTTAAATAAGCCAAAGCGTTGTGTTCCCATCCCGGAATTTTTAGGGCTGTAAAAATATCCGGGATTCAGAACTAAGCGACGACCTGGATCCCGGATATTTTCCAGATAAAACCCTGAAAAATTCCGGGATGGGAAGCCATGAGATAACACTATGATAGTCCTTATTAAAAAAAAATCGCCTGACATCCAGCTTCCCCAATATCACACCTCCGAATCCGCCGGCTTTGATATTGCCGCGAGCGGCGATGTAGTCATTCAGCCGGGAGAAGTGGCAAAAGTCCCCACGGGATTGGTTATACAAGCGCCCAGGGGGCATTTTTTGCTTATAGCGGCCCGCAGCAGCCTGGCTTTTAAAAAAGGGCTGAACATGGCCAACGGCATTGGCGTGGTGGACCCCGATTACGCCGGCCCCAATGACGAAATCCATATTATAGTCCATAATTTCAGCAGGCAGGAAGTGGAAGTAAAAAAAGGGGAGCGCCTGGCGCAAGGGCTGTTTTTGCCGGTAGAGCAGGCACAGTGGGAAGAAGTTTCGGAATTGCGGCCGGTGGACCGCGGCGGGATTGGGTCAACAGGGGGTTATAAAAATTAATTTTGACGCCGCAAATGGTTATTGGCATTTTGGGAGAAAAACTCGCGGGCAAAGATACGGTGGCGGAATATTTGGTCAGCCGCTACGGCGCCGAACATATTCGCGCCAGTAAGATTTTAGACGAACTGTTGGGCGTTTTGCGATTGCCGGTTACCAGGCGCGACGAGATAGACGCCGGCCGCGGAATGGAAATGGTGTTCGGGCAGCATATCATCGGAGAGGCGGTTAAAAAAAGGGCGCTTGAATCCGGCGCTCCCATGGTGGTTATTAACGGCTTGCGCCGTCCCGACCAGTTTGCCGACGCCAAAAGCCTGGGCGGAAAAATTATTTATATTACCGCGCCGCCGGAGCTTCGCTACCAAAGATTTTTGCGGCGCAAAGAAAAAAAAGAAGATGGGACGGAAAGTTTGGAGCAATTTTTACTCCAGGAACAGGAATGGATAGAAAAAGAAATTCCCGGCCAGGGCGCTTTGGCGGATTTTAGAATAGATAATTCCGGCAGCCTGGAGGAGCTGTACCAAAAAGCGGAAGAGATTATTAAAAAACTTCGTTAACAGTATGTTAAAATTCGGCAAAACCAAAAAGGAAAATCAAATCCAGCGCGGGCGGTTTATTGTTATAGACGGCACCGATGGCACCGGTAAGGCCACGCAGACCGCTTTATTGGTGGACGAGATGCGGCTTAACGGCTACCAGGTTGAGGAAACGGATTTTCCTCAATACGGCCAAAAATCCGCGGGCATGGTGGAGCAGTATCTGGACGGCAAGTACGGCCAGATAAATCCTCAGGCGGCTTCCATTTTTTACGCCATAGACAGGTTCGACGCCTCTTTTAAATTAAGGCAGTGGCTAACGGAAGGAAAAATTGTAATCTCAAACCGCTATGTTACGGCCAACGCCGGGCACCAGGGCGGTAAAATCGCCGATGACGTTGAGCGCTTTAAATACTTTAAGTGGCTCAATAATCTGGAATACGATATTTTTGGCATCCCAAAGCCGGACCTGAATATTATTTTACACATCCCGGCGGAAAAAACTCTGGAGCTGATGGATAAGCGGCGCGAAAACGCGGACGAAAAATCCGCCCACAAAAAAAAAGATTTGCATGAAGCCGATATTGACCACTTAAAAAACGCGGAAAAAATTTACCTGGAAATCGCCAAACTGTTTCCCAATACCAAACTGGTGGAATGCGTGCAAAGTGGCAAACTATTGCCTCCCGAAGAAATCCATAACAAAGTCTGGGAATTGGCGCGCCGTATTGCTTTAAAAGGGCTAAAATTATAATTATTCAGATTTTTATGGACGGAGAATTTTTAGATGGTCCGATAGAACTTTACCACGGACCCCAAGAGGCGGATTTTATAGAAGCGGAAAGTGGAAACGGGGATCAAGAACAAGAGGGTATGAGTATGGAAGATTTACTGCGTTCGGCTCTTCCCCGGCTAAAGGGGGAAAATCTGGATGCCGCCGAATCTATTATGGAAAACCCCGGCAATGTTGAAGCCTTGACTAAGCTTGGCCAAGCGCTCTCTTTTGGCGATATGTATCCAATAGCCGAAAGACTTTTGCAAAAAGTAGTGGAGCTTCAGCCAAAAAACCCCAACGCCTATGGCGAGCTGGCAAATATGTATTCGGGTATGTCGGGCCGGAGAATGGAATTTATCGAGCATTTGAGGAAGTCGGTAGAACTGGGGGGTGACGGCGAAGGATGTTTTTTGTTGGCACAGTCGGTGGAACAAGAAAGTCCTTTTGAAGCCATTGGCCTTTATCGAAAGTTTTTAGATTCTTCCCGGCCGGAATTTAATTCCCCCGTATCCTCCAAAGTTTCTGAACTGAATTATGAACGGGATCGCGCGCGGGCAGAGCAGAAAATCAAGGAGTTAGCAGGTAAAGTAACAGTTAAAAAAACATAATTCAAGATTGAATTAACCAATAAACTTACATTAACGAAAATTTATGTTTACAGACCAGGAAAAAGAAATACTAAAAAAATATGTAACATCAACGGAGGCCAATATTTTTGCCGTTAAAGGGATGGAGGGTATGGTGGGGGCGGCTTACGCCAGGTATAGCCGCGCTAAAGGTGGTTTCCGCGAAGTTTTGCTGAAAGAATTTATTGAGGGGGGGAATATTGACCCAAAGCACGCGGACGAATTAATCCAGCGTGTGTTAGTTGCCTATGGAGATGATAGTGTAGGGGAATTAGAAGGCGCGCATGTTAGTTTTGAAAAAATAAGCATGCTTGCTACTAAGGAAATAGAGGACCGCAGGATTGGCGGCAGCCCGATTGAGCAGTCCACCCGTTACGTTTTGTATGATCAAAAAAATGAACAGGGCCAGTGGCTTTACTATCGTGGCAGCGAAGTTATGGAAGCGGGTTTTGGGGAGCAGTATGTTGAAACCATGGATTTTATTTTCCAAACTTACGCGGACCTGATTGAGCCTTTAAAAAAGCATTTGGAATCGCAAAAACCAATTTTGGAAGCGGAGTACGATATAAACGGCGATGGTATAAAGGAAAAAATGGCCGACCTGACGGACGATAAGCAAAAGAAAGCTTTTAAGCAAACCTATACTTTTGATTTGCGGGCCAAGGCCTGTGATATTTTACGCTCACTTTTACCGGTAGCGACATTAACCAACGTAGGCCTGTTCGGCAACGGCCGTTTTTACCAGGGACTGATATCCTACTTGCTGACTTCGGACTTGCCCGAAAGCCACAATATGGCCCAAGGGTGCGCTATGGCGCTAAAGGAAATTATCCCGCAGTATGTCCGCCGCGCCCAGCGTAGCGAGTACTCGGCCGAAAATACAAATAATATGTTTGCTTTGGCAAAAGAATTATTTAAAGGTGTGAAACCGCAAACGCCGGAGTTGCCTGATTTTGTTTTAATGGACAGGGGAGAAGAATTTTTGGAAAAACGAATTCGCGGCGAAGGGGTTTCCGCAAAGCAGGCGCTAACCGAATATGAAGAAATTTCCATGCTGGCTTGCATGCTCTATCCCTATACGAATATTTCTATGGGCGATCTTCGCCAAAAAGTATTGCAAATGGATTCCAATCAGCGTAGCCGCGCGGCGCACACTTACATCGGCCAAAGAAAAACCCGCCGCGACCGTCCGGGCAGGGCTTTAGAAGACGGCTATCCTTATACTTTTGATATGGTAACTAATTTTGGAGTTTATAAAGATTTAACGCGACATCGGATGAATACCCAATCCAGGCAACTATTTACAACGAAGCTTGGCTTTGATTATTCGCCGGAACTGGAAGCAATTGGCGCGATGGAGCAGGTAAAAAAATGCGTGGAGAAAGCCGATGAGCTCTTTGACGCTATAGTTGCCCATAATCCGCTACTTGCCCAGTACTCTGCTCTCCACGGCCACTACGTCCGCTGGTCAATGGCTTTTAATGATCGTGAGGCTATGCATATGCTTGAGCTTCGCTCTACTCCGCAAGGCCATCCTAATTATCGTCTGGCCGCGCAAAAAATACATAGGCTTATTGAATCAAGAAACGCAAATATGTCCGATGCAATGAAATTTGTGGACCATAACGACTACTATTGGTCCCGTGCCGACAGTGAGGCAAAACAAAGAGTCAAGGAAGCAAGACTGGATAAAAAATTTGAAAAAAATTAGCCTGCTTTAAACAAATTGCCCCTGGATTTCCCGGGGCTTTTTTGATATACTTGCCCCATTGCTCTGGCTATTCAGGGCCTGTTGCCAAATGGGCTTTTGAGGTAAAAATTAAGAATTTTGAGGCAGTCGGTCAAAACAAATTTTGACGTTTAACTTTTAGTTAAGCTGATAAATTTTTTTGGTCGAATGACCAAAATTATGAATTTTTAACCAAAATGACATTTGGCAACAGGCCCATTCATCGGCATGCACGATGAATAGCCATAAAAAAAATCGTGAACCGGCTTAACTGTTCTTTCGCCGGTTCTTAATTTTTTCTGGACTAGTCCCTGTATTTTTGCGATAATTCATTTATGAACGACCTTATAAAGCGCTTAGAAAACCTTAAATCGGAAATTTTAAATCTTAAATCCCATTTGAACCTGCCGCAAAAGGAGCAGAGGATTTTGGAAATGGAAGGCAGGATGCGGGAAAGTGATTTTTGGAATGATAACGAGAACGCGCAAAAGGTCAGCCAGGAATATAATCAGCTCAAAAAGTTTGTGGATTTTTGGCTGGGGTTGGAAAAGGATGTTCAGGAGACTTTGGAATTAGCGGAAGATTCTACCGCCCCGTCCGCTAACGCGGCCACCCCTCCTATACCAGGAGGGGATGCTCCGCGGTTATCCCGGGATAAACATCGGAGCTCTCCTCCTTTTACAGGAGGAGTACCCCGCGAAGCGGGGGGAGGTGGTATAAAACCCGCGGACCAAGACTATCTTAAACAGAAACTTGATGAACTGGAAACTCTGTATCGTAAAAATCGTTTTGTTGCCTTATTAAGCAAAAAGTACGACGATCACAATGCCATCTTTTCCATCCATTCCGGCGCCGGGGGAGTGGACGCGCAGGATTGGGCCGATATGCTGTTGCGGATGTTTTTGCGCTATTGTGAAAAAAAAGGCTTTTCCACGGACGTTATTGAACTGTCGCGCGGCGAAAGGGGCGGCGTAAAAACCGCGGTGGTGGAAGCGCGCGGGCCGTACGCTTACGGCTTGCTTAAAAGCGAGGCCGGGGTGCACCGCTTGGTGCGTCTTTCGCCGTTTAATCCGGCGCATACACGTGAGACATCGTTCGCGCTTTTGGAACTGCTGCCGCTTTTGGACCAACAGGAGGAATTTAAGGTGGATGAAAAGGACTTGAAAATAGAAGCCAACACCGCCAGCGGCCACGGCGGCCAAAGCGTGAACACTACCTACTCGGCCATTCGCGTAACCCACATCCCCTCCGGCATAAAAGTCAGCATCCAAAACGAACGCTCCCAGCACCAAAACCGCGAACTGGCTATGAAGATTTTAATGTCCCGCCTAAAAACTTTGGAAGAGCAAAAACTGCAAAAAGAAAAACAGGAAATCCGCGGCGAATTCAAGTCCGCGGAATGGGGCAACCAAATCCGCAGTTACGTGCTCCACCCCTACAAAATGGTCAAAGACCACCGCACGGGAATGGAAACCTCCGACCCGGAATCCGTCTTAAACGGAGAACTGGATGAGTTTGTGGAAAAATACCTGGAAAACAACGCTGATTAGCCGCGGGTACCTGCGCCGAACCGACACCTAATCTGGCTATGTGTCGTCCTGGAAATTTTTTACGTCACATGGATTCGGCAGCCGTAAAAAATATCCCGAATCCGGGCAAAGACTCCGTTAAGAGGCTGCCGGGAAAGTCGTTTTCGTCGCGAAATTCTGAAATTGCGGCAGAAACGGATCTTTTCGGACAGCCTCTTTAGATAAAATTTTTATATTCCTTTTTTTATGATATACTTTAAAGGCAATAATTTATTTGAAGCTAGTACAAATATTCGCCTTTAACATCGTTGTTATCCGATTTAATCCGTGCCTTCCGTGGATCGAAATATGATTAAGTTCGTAAACGTAATAAAACAATACGACCGGCATCAACCGGCTTTGGACGGCATTAATCTGCAAATCCGCCACGGAGAATTTATTTCTTTGGTCGGGCTTTCGGGCGCGGGCAAATCCACCTTGCTTAAGCTGATTATAGGCGAGGAGCAAATCGACGGCGGCCAGATTTTAATTGATAACATAGACATCTCCAGAGTCAAAAAAAGCGACCTGCCTTATTTGCGCCGGAAAATCGGTATGGTGTTCCAGGATATAAAACTTTTGCCCAAAGCCACGGCTTTTGAAAATATAGCTTTTGCCATGGAGGTTTGCGGTCACTCAAGGGATAAAATTGCCGTTGACGTGCCCAAAATTTTGGAACTGGTGGGATTGGCGCATAAGCGAAACAGCTTTCCGGACGAAATGTCGGGCGGCGAAAAACAAAGAGTTGCCATTGCCCGGGCGCTTTCGCACAGACCGGTGCTGCTTTTGGCCGATGAGCCCACCGGAAATCTGGACGAAATGAACGCGGCCGAAGTTTTGGATTTGCTGCTGAAAATCAACCAGCTCGGCACAACGGTAATTTTAGCCACCCACGCCGTTGACCTGGTTAACAAAATAAAAAAACGCGTCATCACCATAGAAGGCGGAAAAATTACCATGGAACAGGAAAAGGGAAAGTATAAGCTGTAATACGATTAACAATTAACGATTGACGATTAACCATGGAGACAAAAGACAAACATGGATTTAGGTTTAGGGATTGGCAGGTGTATAAAGATTCTAGGCAATTTCGTAAAGATATAAACCAATTAATTAAAAAATTCCCATCCGACGAAAAGTACGCATTAAGCGACCAAGCTAAAAGGGCCTTAACTTCAATTATCTTAAATATCGCGGAAAGCACAAATAAAAATTCTGACAAAGATATGAGGCTTTACATAAATAGGAGTCACTGCTCTTTAGACGAGGTTGTTGCCTGTCTTGATTGTGCGTTAGATGATAACTATATCCCCGAACAAGAATTGGAGGCTTCTCTTGTAAGAGCTTCAAACCTCGCGAAACAACTTACAGCGTTTACTGTGTATCTATCCAAGGGTAAAAAGAGTTAGTTAATCGTAAATCGTTAATTGTTAATCGTTCTGCGTCATGCTCGATTCCATTTCATTCTTGCGGATCATAAAAACCGGATTGAAAAATTTTGGCAGAAATATCTGGCTGTCTTTGGCCGCCACTATGGTTATGACTATAACCCTGGTCATTTTCGCCACCCTGTTTTTGGTATTTGTCCTGACGACTTATTCCATCCACACCATACAAAACACCGTGGATATCAGCGTTTACTTTAAAGTCGGCCTGGACGAAGGGCAAATTACGCAGATTAAAAATGATGTCTCGGCAGACCCGCGCGTAGAGGAAGTTGATTACATTTCCGCCCAGCAGGCATTTGACGACTTTAAAGCCCGCCACCAGAGCGACCCGCTGATTTCCGAATCGTTAAACGAACTTAACAATAACCCGCTCTCCGCCACCCTGCACGTCAAGGCTTACAGACTGAGCGATTATCCGGCCATAGCCCAAAGTCTGTCCGGCGCCCAGTACAAGGACTTTATAGACAAGGTCAACTACGAGGATAACAGCGCGGTTATAGACCGGCTGGATCAGATTTTAAAATTTATTATCGCCTTTGGCATAGGAGTGGTGGCCGTGTTCGGGGTTATCGCGGTTCTGGTTATTTTTAACACTATTACCCTGACTATTTACACCCGCAAAGAAGAGGTGGAAATAATGCGGCTGGTCGGCGCCACCAACTGGTACATCCGCGGGCCATTTTTAATGGAGAGCCTGCTTTACAGCATAGGCTCGACAATTATTACGGGGCTGATATTTGTCCCCGTGTTCGCGAAAGTCCTGCCCGAGGTTACGCAATATGTTAACCCGCAGGTTAATGTTTACAGCCACAATATTTTCAGCTTTTGGTATCTGATTTTGCTGCTTTTTATTGTAGCGATTATTTTGTCGGTTATTTCAACAATGCTGGCTATACGGAAGTATCTTAAGATTTGACAATTTAGCCCAATATAATATACTTATAAAGAGCCCAAGAATGGGTAGTTAAAACCTTGGTCCGCCAACGGGCAGACAAGGCAAAAGGACTCTCTGAAAATAATCGGAGAGTTTTTATTTTATGAAAGTTATCTTTGTAAAAGAGCTATCGGGTACTGGTAAAAAGGGCGAAATTAAAGACGTAAGCGACGGCTACGCCATGAATTTTTTAATCGCCAAAGGCTTTGCTAAAACGGCCACGCCGGAAATTCAGGCTAAAATTGCCAAGGAGCAAAAAGAGGCGGATATTAAGATATTAAAGGATATTGAGAAATTACGGACGTTGAAGCAGGAATTGGAAAAACGCACTTTTACGGTAAAAATCAAAGTAGGGGACAAGGGCCAGATTTTTTCCGGCGTGCGTGAAAAAGATATTGCCAAAGCGGTTAACGAAAAAATGTCCGCGATGATCGAGAAAAATCAAGTGGAAATTACCGGCCACATTAAGGAGCTTGGCGAGCATAAAGTTAAACTGAAACTGGGCCCGAATATTGTCGCGGGTATTACCATTAAAGTGGAAGCTTCGTAGTTAATCAGATGAATTTTCCAAGACTTTATAACTCGCAACTTGATAACTTTTAACTGATTATGACCAACCGGCAACAATCCATATTCTTCCTGGTAATTGTTTTCCTGTTCACCAGCGGCGTTGGGCTTTTGGTTTATAAAAACTATAATGAGTACTACGAGCAGAAAACCGATATTGAACTGGAAACCGCGAACACCCAGGTCCCGAGCGAAACCAGCCATTGGAAAACTTATACCAACAGCCAGTATGGGTTTACGCTAAAGTACCCATCAAGCTACTCGTTAAACGACAGCCCAGGCAAACAGCCGTATTTTGAATATGAAATTTCTGAGGTGGCGAGTTTTTCCGGAAAAAGCAACTATATTGACAGCTCCTTATTTTCTGTTTTTGCCGATAATAACAGCGTCAACTTAAGCATGTGTCTAAAAGACGATCCGGGCAGCGCCAATCCGAAAGATTTAACGGAGACAAAGGAAATTAATGGTAATAACTTTTATGTTTTATATGATAATACTTCGGACGATGCCATGGGCGGCGCCAGGGGTACTGTAAGCGAATACCATATAATCCACAATGGTTATTGCTATATTTTGAACTCCAACATATATTGGCGTGAGGCTGGCTATCTGGGGATAATGGAAAATGGTAAAAGCGATGCCACGCCCCAGGAAACACAGGATCAAGCCGCGGCAATCAATATAAACAATGAAATTTTAAACCAAATGCTTTCCAGTTTCAAATTTACAGAATGATCCTTTTTTTAATTTTCAATCCTAAATCTAAAACCATAAACTCCCTATGTCCTATCACATAAAACCGCGCAAAGCCAAGAAGCTGGATACTAAATTTATTTTTGTTTCCGGCGGAGTTATTAGTTCCGTCGGCAAGGGGATTACCACGGCATCGATTGCCGCGCTTTTGGAAAGCCGCGGGTACAAAGTGGCGCCGGTTAAGTGCGATATGTACTTAAACGTGGATGCCGGAACCATAAGGCCGCAGGAACACGGGGAAGTTTTTGTAACTAAAGATGGCGTGGAAACCGACCAGGATGTGGGAAATTACGAAAGATTTTTAAACAGCGATTTGTCCAGCACCAATTACGTGACCAACGGCCAAATTTACCAGGAAATTATCCGTAAAGAGCGGAATTTTGAGTATGATGGAGAAGATGTAGAGGTGGCTTTGCATGTGCCGGAAGAAATAATTCGGCGTTTGGAAAAAGCCGCGCGGGAAAGAAAAGCGGATTTTGTCATAGCCGAAATTGGCGGCACGGTGGGGGAGTACCAGAATATTTTGTTTATGGAAGCCAACCGGATAATGAAGTACCGCGACGGCCGCGACGTTATCCACGTCCATGTGGCCTATTTGCCAACGCCGCCCAGCGTGGGGGAAATGAAGAGCAAGCCGGCGCAAACTTCCGTACGCCTGCTAATCGGCAGCGGCATCCAGCCCGATTTTATTATTGCCCGAGCCGAATTGCCCATAGACGACAGAAGGCGCGAAACTTTGGCCTGGACCTGCAACGTGCCGGCGGAAAATATTATCGCGGCTCCGAACGCGGACAGTATCTATAAGGTGCCGATGAATTTTGACAAACAGGATTTAACGGACAAAATTTTGGCTAAGTTTTCCATGAAATCCAAAAAGAATAACTTGGGCGAGTGGAAAAACCTGGCCGATAAAATAACTAAAATTAACTCCCATAAAGACCAAATTAACATAGCGGTAGTGGGTAAATATTACGAAACAGGCGATTACAAACTTGGAGATGTTTATGTTTCAGTGGTGGAAGCCATTAAGCACGGCAGCTGGGCCAATAACGTAAAGGTAAATTTAGAGTGGGTCTCCAGCATTGACGTGGAAAAACAGGGCGCCAAAAAGGTTTTATCCGGTTTTGACGGTATAGTCGTGCCGGGCGGTTTCGGCACGCGCGGCACGGAAGGAATGATAGAAACCATAAAATACGCGCGGGAAAATAAAATTCCTTACTTAGGTTTATGCTACGGCATGCAAATGGCCAGTATTGAATTCGCGCGCAACGTGGCCGGACTTAAAGGCGCCAACACGACCGAAGTTGATGACGATACTCTGCATCCGGTAATCCACATTATGCCGGACCAGGAAAAGAAATTGCTCAACCGCGAATACGGCGCGACAATGCGCCTGGGCGCCTGGGATTGCCTGGTGGAGCGCGGCACGCTGACGGAAAAATGTTACCTGGAAGGCAAATGGATACAAAAAACCGGCAAGCCAAAAATAAGCGAGCGCCACCGCCACCGCTTTGAATTTAACAACGCCTACCGCGACCAGCTGGTTAAAGCCGGTCTAACTATCGCGGGTACAACTCCGGACGGCAAACTCGTGGAAATAATTGAACTCAAAAACCATCCCTTTTTTATCGGTACCCAATTCCACCCCGAATTCCTGTCGCGCCCGTTATCGCCGCATCCTTTGTTCGCGGGGTTTATGAAAGCTGTGTTAAAGTTAAAGAAATAAATTTACGCCCGAAAAAAATCGCGGAATAGACCCGACAGAAAACAAGTTACCTTTTAACATCCAAAGTTCTGAACTTTTTGCAAAGTCAGGGAAGGACTCAGATGTCTATTCTTTGGGAGTTAAAGTTAGGGGTGGCACTTCTAAGGACGTCGATATTATATTAAAGGAAAATCGACTCACTGAATATGCGGATGACAAAGAAATGCCGAAGCTTAAGGCTTTTTACGATTTTATAAAGGCGATCCGGATTTCGGCAAATTTGTCGTAGAAAGCAGTTTCATAAAAGCAAGGAATAAAGAATCTGACCCCGCGCGGGCTTACGTAGTCCAAAAGCCGATCTCGGGTAAAAGGGTAGAGTCATTAAGTGACCAAGAGCTTTATGGTGATCCAACCTTACTCCCGGAGCTGCTAGAATTTGTTAATGCCTGTATAAAAATAATAAAAAAAGCAAGGGAAACCGATAGAAAAATTCCGGATTTATATTCCGATACCAGATATTTTTTGGGTAATTTTCTTCATAACCCCAGGTTCTCCGGGAATATTGTAATATCGGACGGGAGCTCTGAATCAGGGCAAAGAGTTCATTTTGTGGACATAGGCCAGGTCTCCGGTAAGGCCAAGAATTATAAATTAAAAAAGGTCTTAGCTCCTGTAGACGATGCTATGCGACTTGCTCAGCTTAGAAGATGGAGAGATAAGATATCTAAATTAATAGAAAAATAAACCCCGCCCATATGGGCGGGGTTTTAAAATTTTTATTGATGCGGTTTACTTTGCGGCTACCACATTCACAATCCGTGTCCTGCGTAAATTCCCGTGGAATTTTTTCATCATCTTGTTTTGAAAATGCACTAAGCCATCGGCCAGGGAGTATAAAGTGCTGTCGCCGCCAATGTCGACGTTTTTGCCGGGGTGGTATTTGGTGCCTTTTTGGCGCACAATAACCTGGCCTTTTTTTACGGCCTGGTTGCCAAAAATTTTAACGCCTAATCTTTTTGATACTGAATCGCGGCCTAAAGCTGTACTGCCGCCTGCTTTTTTATGAGCCATATGGGTGTAGGGATTAGCGTTTAGGGAGTTAACGTCTAGACGTTAAGTACTAACCGCTAAACGCTTTATTAATTCTTTTCAAATATCACTATTTCCCTCGCAACTATCTGGTCTTTACGATCGTAGATTGCTGTTTTCCTGTCGGTCAACCGTAAAAACTTTAACTTTTTAGCCAGCGTCGGAGAAATAATATCCACTAAATTATATCCTAAGTCTTTGGCAAAGTCAAGCCCGGGGAAGTATTCATAAGCTTCGCGGCCTTTTTTATAGGCCGGTAAACACATAACAATCAGCGCTTTTTGTGGCAGAAATTTGGCGAATTCCTTAAAGCTTTTTTTATACAAACTTTCCAAATCCCTAAAGTTTTTGGCAATTTCATCAGGTTTTGGATATTGGGAATAAATAGGCCCCAAAGTGCCCTCTGTAACAATACCGTTAATTTTTTGGCCGGATTTTTCTATCAGCTCCGCCACTTTGCAGGCGTCGCTGGTTTCCAGACCGTATTTTCCCGGAGCGACTTTATAGCGGTTCCTGAACCATTCCAAATTCTGCTCGCTGCCTTTTATGGCCGTTTTATTGATGTCGCTGCCTATCATCCTAAAACCAAGCAGCAAACCTTCCTGAACCAGAGTGCCAATGCCGCAGAAAGGATCCAAAATGGTTTCGCCGGATTTACAGCCCGAAAGGTTAAGCATAATCTGCGCCACCTTGGGCGGAATCATTCCCTGTTTTTCATCCCTGGCCGGCCTTTGGTAATCGCGGCGTCCATAATCCTCAAAATCCTGCGCGGTTAAAGTCTTGGCCGTAAAAATTTTATCTTTGGCGGCTAAGATACAAATTTCCGCGCCCTTTTGCAGCAATAAATTTTTGGTTACGACTACGGAAGCCAGCGACAGGGAATTAAATTCCGGCAAAACCACGCGCACGCTTAAACCACTTTCCGTAAGGCCGTTTTTTATCATCATACCCAGTCTTTTTGGCTCCGAGAAAACCGAGTTAAAAGATTGGGGAAATGAGCCGCGGGAGTTTTGCTGCCCTTTGCCCGGAGGTACAAAAGTCGGCCGTTTTAGCAAATCCATATCCAGCACGTAAACGCTGATGCCGAACTGCGTCTTGCCTTTATAGTCCTTGAAAAAATGTTTCTTTAAAATGCCGGGTTTAAAATAGTGCTTAAGCGCGAAGTTGATGGAGTCCTGCTCGCGCTTGGTTATAACATCCACAACTTCCAAAATTTTAATCACGCCGCCCAGTTTTTTTTGCAGCCTTTCGGCGTTAAGAGGTTTTTGAGCTTCGATGATCAGGATTTCTTCCGAAGCTTCCAAAATTTTAACCGGTTCGCCGGTTAAGCCCAAAGAAACGTCCGTGCCTTCCAAAACAGCCGCCAGTTCGGCAACGGACAAAGTATAAACCCTCCCCAACACAAACGCGTAACGCATATAAAGTAAAGGGGTTTAAGATAACCAAACCCTTAAAACTACTTAAACTTGCGGAATTAATTTTTTATTGCTATAATTAAGCAAGCTATGAATTATCAAAATTTAAAAGACTGGTTGTCGCAAAAAGAGAACAAAAATAAGTTGGTACTTGGCGTAAGTTTTATTTTGGTGTTTTTGGTTGGTTTCGGGACAGGGGATTATAAAAAATCCACCGAGCCAGTTTTAAAAACATATGCTAATTATACCACAAACCAAAACGTCGCGCCATTACCCGACACTTCCAGGGAAAACGACCAAACTCCGGCGCGGGGAACCGGTACAAAGGCCAAAACCAGCCCCAAATCCGCTGCTCCGGACCATAATTGCCCAATAAAAGGCAATATTTCGGCTTCTTCGGGCAAAAAGATTTATCACGTTCCCGGGGGCGCTTTTTACTCCAAAGTAAAGCCGGAACAGTGTTTTAGCACGGAAACGGCCGCGCAAGCGGCAGGGTTTGTAAAGTCGAGGCGATGACTTTTTTTGCGGCGCTGATTTTGTTTCGTCAGAGCCTGTTTAATAAATTGCTTTTGAAGCGAAATTTCAGGAATCCGAGCGAAAAAGCTGAAGGAAAATGAAGCGATGCCAAAGTATCGGTGAATTTTTATGAAGCTTTCGCGGCCGGATTCCTGAAATTGCGGCCAAAATGAATTTTTAAACAGGCTCTAAGCGGCTTTGCTTTTGATTTGAGCGTATTTTAATATATAATGTCGCTATGTTTCCCAAACTAAAAAAATCGGAAAAAGATATTTACCTGGACCACGCCGCGACTACTTATTTGGTCCCGGCGGTTAAAAAAGCCATGGCGCCTTTTTTGGCGGAAAAATTCGGTAATCCGTTTGCGCTTTATCAAAAGGGGATGGAGGCAAAGCTGGCAATTGACGCGTCCAGAAAAACCATCGCGGACATAATAAATGCCAAAGCGTCCGAAATTATTTTTACCGCCGGCGGGACCGAGAGCGTAAATTTGGCAATTTTTGGCGTGGCGCGCCGCCATAAAACATCGGCGAGCTTTATAACATCGGCCATTGAACATCACTGCGTCATAAATTCTTTTAACGCGCTAAAACAGGAAGGCCGCGAAACAACTTTTATTGGAGTTGACGGCAGGGGATTTATAAATTTGGATGGGCTTAAAAAATCCGTCCGTCCGGAAACTGTTTTCGTTTCGGTAATGCTCGCCAATAACGAAATCGGCGCTATTGAGCCCGTAGCCGAAATCGGCAAATGGCTTAAACATCTAAACGCCCAAAGGCTAAGCCAGGGTCTGCCTAAAATTTTTTTCCACACCGATGCCTGCCAGGCCGCGGGGTTTATGGACCTTAACGTAGAAAAACTTGGCGTGGATTTAATGTCCGTAAACGGCAGCAAAATTTACGGCCCTAAACAGACGGGGTTTTTGTACTTACGATCGGGAACTGAAATTAAACCGCTAATTTACGGCGGCGGCCAGGAATCGGGCTTAAGGTCAGGCACGCAAAATGTGGCCGGAACGGTTGGCTTAAGCAAAGCTTTTGAGTTGGTTCAGAAAAATAAGGACGCGGAGAATATTCGCCTTAACGAATTAGCCTGCTATCTTATAAATAAAATAAAGCAGAAAGTGCCGGATGTACTTTTAAATGGTCCCGATAACACTGAATTAAAATCTAAAGCCGGCAATTTACGGCTGCCCAACAATATTAATTTTACAATCAAAAACGTGGAAGGCGAAGCCTTAATGCTTTACCTGGACGCTTACGGCATTTCCTGTTCAACCGCCAGCGCCTGCAGTACAGGCAGCCTGGACCCATCCCACGTGCTTTTAGCCATAGGCCGCACAAGCCAAGAGGCGCAAAGCAGTATAAGGTTTAGTTTGGGCAAAGCCAGCACCAAGGCCGACCTGGACTACCTTGTAAAAATTCTGCCACAAATAGTTAAGGAGCTTAGAGAAACGAAATAACTTTTAATGATGCGCGGACGTATTTAATCAGCGTATCTGTAAGTAAAGGCTAAGCTGCTTAAATTTAAAATAAGGCTTAACCCTTTTTGTTTTAAAGATAATGATGTAAAATAAAAAGGTAGTAATTCCGGTTAAAGGCCTTAAATTGTTAGTTTGGGGTTAAAACTGGATTTATCAGTAATCAGACTACAACGAAGTCGCCGAACATACATTGTGCGACGTGATGAATATATTGAAATAACGTTGATTTTTCACTCCCCTGCCAATTAATCATCCAATTTAGTTATCATCCAAAATTTGTCTATGTTAAAACTTTATAACACTCTAACAAAAAAAAATGAACAGTTTGATTCGCTTAAGGATAATAAAGTAAATTTATATACTTGCGGACCGACGGTTTATAATTACGCCCATATCGGCAATTTACGGGCTTACATTACGGCCGACTTTCTGTACCGGACTTTAAAACATCAGGGATATAAGCCCAGCTGGGTAATGAATATTACTGACGTTGACGATAAAACCATTAAGGGGGCGGTTGCCAAATACGGGACCTCCGCGACCGTAAAAGATTTGCGGGAATTTACCGGTTTTTATCTGAAAGAGTTTTTAAATGATTTGGCTGAGGTTAATGTTTTAAAGGATGAAATAAAATTTATTCGGGTAACGGATGTCATCCCGCGGATCCAGGATTTTGTAGTGGGGTTGATTGACAAAGGATACGCTTACAAAGCCGAAGACGGCAGCACTTACTTTAGCATTGAAAAATACCAAAAGGACTTTGGCGACTACGGCGAGCTGGTGGGGCAAAAATTCATAGAGGGCAAAAAAGTCGGCGCCCGGGTAGCTGTGGACGAATACGACAAAGACGACCTCAGCGATTTTGCTTTGTGGAAAGCGCGCGATGAAAAAAGCGACGGACAGATTTTTTGGGAGCACCCGGTTTTGGGCAGAGGGCGCCCGGGCTGGCACATTGAATGTTCGGCAATAAACCAAATGGGGTTCGGCGGCGAAGTTACGGACATCCATACCGGCGGAGTGGACTTGATATTCCCCCACCATACCAACGAAATCGCGCAGTCGCAGGGGCTGCTCGGCAAAGGGAAGTTTGTCCGCCAATGGACGCACAGCGAGCATATTTTGGTGGATGGCGGGCGAATGGGTAAACGGTTTAATAATTTTTACACCATCCGCGATTTAAAAGACAAGGTTCCGCTGGCCGGAATTGTTTTGCGCCATTTATACAGCCAGAGCGGCTATCGCGCCCGGCAGAATTTTACAATGGACAGCTTTATTGCTTCTTATAAGGCCCTGGAAAAAATCTACAATATCCTTAAGTCCCATAAAATCATCGGCGATAACCAGCCGCCGCAGGAGGAGCTTCTGAAATATTATACCGATAAAGCTTCCGGGGTTTTAGCCGATGATTTAAATATCCCCTCTTTGGCCGCGCTGCTTTGGGAAGCGGTTGGCGACAAACAGCTTAATATAAATACCCAGGATTCCATCTTAAAAAATCTGGACCGGGTTTTGGGTTTTAACTTGGCGGATTCGCCCAGTATTTTCGAAGATATTGAACTGCCCGGGGATATAAAAAATTTAATCCGCCAAAGGCAGGAGGCCCGCGAACAAAAAGATTTTAAAAAAGCCGACGAACTCAGGAAACAAGCGCAAAACCTGGGCTACGAAATTATGGATACGCCCGGGGGCCAGAAAACCCGTAAAATAATAAAAACTTAAGCTATCCCCTGTCCTTCCACATCAAACCCGCAAAATGCCCTAAACCAGGGCATTTTTAATCTTTCGCGGCAGTCAAAAACAAGCTATAATACAAAGACGATATATGCCGGACAATACTTCAATCCAAAGAATTCCGCCCCAAAGCCTGGAAGCCGAAATGTCGGTTTTGGGCTGTTTGATGCTGGATAAAGACGCGTTTATAAAAATCGGCGACGTTATAAGGTCCGATGATTTTTACGACCCAAGGCACACCCAAATTTTTGATGCCGCCCTGGCTTTGTACGAAAAAAATACCTCCGTGGATATTTTAACCGTCACCAACTGGCTGGAAGAGCATAAAACGCTGGAAAAAGTCGGCGGAGCCAGTTACTTAACCCAGCTGGTCAGCGGCGTGCCAAGCGCCGCCCACATCAGCCACTACGCTTTTATAGTGCGCAAAAAAGGAACCTTAAGAAAACTCATCCAAGCCTCCGGCGAAATTACCAACTTGGGTTTTGGCGAGGCAGGAGAGATTGAAGATATTTTAGACCAGGCCGAACAAAAATTGTTTAACATTTCCCAAAAACACCTCAAGCAGAATTTTATTTCCATCAGCAATATTCTGCACAGCACGTTTGAAAGGATAGACGAATTGCATCGCGAAAAAGGCAAGCTGCGCGGCCTGCCCACCGGTTACGTGGATTTGGATAATTTGCTCGGGGGGTTGCAGAAATCGGATTTGGTGATTTTGGCCGCCCGGCCGTCTATGGGCAAAACTTCGCTGGCGCTGGATATTATGCGCCACGTGGCCGTAAATTTAAAAGCGCCGGTGGGAATTTTTTCTCTGGAAATGAGCAAAGATCAATTAGTTGACCGTTTATTGAGTTCCCAAAGCGATGTTAATTTGTGGAAAATCCGCACCGGAAATTTAAATGACGACGATTTTGAAAAAATCGGACAGGCCATGGGAGAATTGTCCGAGTCCCCCATTTTTATAGACGATGCTGCGGGCAGCAACATTATGGAAATCCGCACCAAAGCCCGGCGGCTTCACAGCGAGCATAATATCGGGCTGATAGTCGTGGACTACTTGCAGCTAATGGAAGGACGCAACCAGGAAAACCGCGTGCAGGAGGTTTCCGAAATCTCCCGGGCCCTGAAACTTTTGGCGCGCGAATTAAACGTGCCGGTTTTGGCTTTGTCGCAGTTGTCGCGCGGAGTGGAAAACCGTCCGGATAAAGTTCCCCAGCTGGCGGACTTGCGCGAATCCGGTTCCATTGAACAGGACGCGGACGTGGTTATGTTCATTTACCGCGAAGAAATGTATAAAGGCAAGGATGCCCAGCGCCCGCACATAGCGGAAATTCATATTAAAAAACACAGAAACGGCCCCACCGGCCAGATTGATTTGTTCTTTGACGCGGACAAGACATCATTTAAAAATCTGGATAAAACTTTTGACGTTTCGCCGCAGACGGTTATGGGGAGCATGAACGCGGAGGAACAGGGGTAGTAATTTCAAATTTCAAATGAATGACAAATGCTGAATTTAGGAATCAGGACTTTATCTGATATTTGGAATTGGAAATTTGAAATTAAAACTGCAAAATTTTAAAGAACAATGACTAAACTACCAACTAGTCTCCAAAAATTAATCAACGAGCTCAGTCGTCTTCCCGGCATTGGGCCAAAAACCGCCCAGCGGCTGGCTTTTTATTTGCTGAAAAAAGACGATATTGATATCGGGAACCTGTCCCAGGCGGTGGCTCAGGTAAAAAGCGGCATTGTTTTTTGTTCCGTCTGCCACAATATGGGCGAAGCTGATCCGTGTTCTACCTGCAACGATCCAAAACGCGACCATTCAATAGTCTGTGTTGTGGAAGAACCGCTGGATGCCCAGGCCATAGACAAGTCCGGACAGTTTAAGGGCGTTTTCCACGTTTTGGGCGGGGTGCTCAATCCCCTGGAAGGGATTGGCCCGGAAAATTTGGAAGTGGAAAGTCTGCTGGAAAGAATCAGGAATTATGAATCAGGAATTATGGAGATCATTATCGCGACGAACCCGTCCCTTGAAGGCGAAACAACCGCTATGCACCTGCAAAAATTTATTAAATCCGCCAACCCGGAAATAAAAATCACCCGCATTGCCCGAGGCCTGCCTATGGGCGGTGACTTGGAATACGCGGACGACATTACTTTAATGAGAGCGATGGAAGGGCGGAGGGAATACTAAATTCCGCATAAGGAAGATCTTGTTTTTTTGAAATTCAAGACGGCTAATATTGAAGAAAAAGTTAACAGGATTGACAAACGCGGCAAAGAAAACAGCAATGCCGTTGCCAAAGACATTGTCCAGCTGCAAAAAGATGTCAGGCAGCTGACATTAAAGCATGCTTAATCCATAAAAAAATCTCCGTCAGTTGACGGAGATTTTTTTGCTTACGCAATCTCCACTTCCGTAAAGTGCTGTCTGGCGCCGATTTTGCGGCGGTATTTGCTTTTGGGTTTGTATTTCAGGACGTGGATTTTTTTGCCGCGGCCTTGTTTTAGGACTTTGGCTGTAACAGCGGCGCCGCTGATATAAGGCTTGCCGATGGTGCCGTCAAAAAATAAAATTTTGTCAAAAGTAATAGTACTGCCGGCTTCGCCTTCCAGCTTTTCCACCTGGACTTTATCGCCTTTGGAAACCAGATACTGTTTTCCGCCGGATTCAAATATAGCTATCATATAAAATTTTGGCCTTGTTTTTGCTTGGAAGCCAAAATTTTAATTTGGCATCTTTTGCTGGACAAATGTATTAGATTTAAGCGAACTCCTGATATTCTATCAAATATGCTCAATTTAGTCAACGTCCGGTTTTATCATTTTTTTGGGACAAACGATAATCAAACAAATCCGGAATGTGGGGATGGCGTTTTTTGAACAGGATTACTACGGTTATGGCCATGGCCAGCATTACGCCCAGCAAAATTAGCAGGGCAATAAGCTTGCCTCTGCTTTGCAAAAACACGGCCGTGACCCCAAAAACAGCGGAAATAGCGTATAAAACCAGCACAGTTTGTCTTTGGCTAAGGCCGATATCCAGCAGCCTAAAATGCAAATGCTGGCGGTCGCCTTTAAAGGGGCTTCTGTGGTACCAAAGCCTGAGCGTTATGACCCAGGCGACATCCAATATCGGGATGCCCATAACCAAAAGCGCGGTGGCGATTTTGGCGCCTAAAATTATGGACAGCACGGCCAGCATAAACCCCAAAAAAGTACTGCCGCCTTCGCCCAAAAAAATAGTGGCCGGATAAAAAGCGTAAATTAAATAGCCCAATATCGCCCCGCTGAAAATTATGGCGATGCTGGCCGTTTCGGGCTGGTTGATTTTTGGCCCCAGCGACAGCGCGAACATGGTCAGACCGCCGATAAAGGCCACCCCGGCGCAAAGACCGTCCAGCCCGTCCAAAAATTTAGTGGTGAAAATCATGCCCATCATCCAGAGCCAAGCCAGGACAGCTGACAGCTTAAAGCTGACAGCTGACAGCTTTAAGGTATAGCCAATGTAAATTGAATGGCCAAAGGGGTTGCTGAGATGGGTAATACCCACGCCAATACCTGAGGCAACCACGATTGCCGAGGCAAGGGCCGGGAACAGCCATAAGATTTTGGGCGGCAGGCTGAATTTATCGTCCAGGATGCCGCCGATGATTAAAATCAGGCCGCCGGATATAATTCCCGAAAAAAATTTTAAAGGAACGACATTAAAATTTACTTCCCCGGAGTTCAGGTAAGCCAGTAAAGCCAGTAAAAAACTTAAATACAAAGACACTCCTCCGAGCAAGGGCATTGCCGCGGTGTGCAGCTTGCGCTTTTGGTCCGGGATATCCAAAATTTTAAAACGCGCCGCCAGTTTTTTAATAACAGGGGTAAGAATCAGCGCCAGCAGCACGGCCAGAATAAAAAAATAGGAGTAATGCATTTAATCTGTATTTTGATTTTGTTTGGAGCGGCCGTTAAAAGTTTTAATCCCAAAAAATAGCCCGAGCCACAATAAAAACGCCAAAAGAGAAACAAACAGTCCGTACTCAAAACTTTTGGATTGGTAAAAAATTACGACCGAATGGCTACCGGCCGGTACCTTGGCGACACGAAGACCCATGGCATCCTGAAGGGGAATTTTTTGGCCGTCAATTCGCGCGAACCAGTCGGGGTAATAATTATCGGCCGTAACCAGGTAATCTCCGCCGTCCGATGAATAGCTGAAATTTTCCGTCCCATTTTCGGCGATCCGGAAATCGCCGACAGGGGTAACGGCCGCCACGCTCGGATTTTTTATCATTAGAGAAAGAGTGTTTTGCAGATCCTGGAAATTGGCGGCGCTTACCAAGTAGGCGCGTGGCAAAGGGTTGCTTAAAGCATAAACATCGTAACCCGGATCCCTGTAAGCCAATGATAAGTCCCCGGGGTGGCCGGATAAAAAGTCACTCCCCTGTCCCCCGGCCGGGTAAAGCAGGTACTTTACGCTCAAAAAACGCAGGGCGTTTAAGTTTGGGTTATCGAAAGTATATTCCGGGGAATAATTATAATTGGCCACCGCCTGCTTTAATATTTTATCGCTCTGCAGATATATGGTGTCGTGGTCGTTAAGCTCGTTAATATGGTACCACGTGCCGATGTTGGGCAGCAGATTGTCGCCGTAAGTAAATGTCCGGAAGTAGCCGTTCGGGAACTGCTTTTGAAGATACATAAAAACGGGAGTGGGAGGGTAAAAATTTTGCGGCCTTGAAGTCTTTAAAAATACCATGCCGTGGACAGCCGTTTCCAGGCAAACCAGGGCCAAAAGCAAAATCACCGCGGACTTTTTTGGTAAATTTTTAAAAATAAGATAAGCGGCAATCAAATTAACAACAAAAGCCAGTATCAGGGGCATCTTGCCACAAACTTACTGTGCGCCAGGTTAAGTTATGGCCAAACTCCCAGTGTTTGGTAACAGCTTTATTGGCGATAATTAAGATTGCCGCAAAAACCGCAAAGGAGGAGAACGTCCATCGAATTTGTTTTTTACCGATCTCTCCGCGTAGGAATCTCTCCAAACCAAAAGCTGCCAAAACAGATCCAAAGAAAGCCCATAAATACAATAGTCGATTGTTGTAGTTTAAGCTAAAACCGGGCAGCTTGTTTATAAGGTGATAGATGACAGGCGCGTGGTAAATCAGCGCCAAGCAGAAAATCGCCGCGGCCAAAAAAAACCAAACCTGCTTTGCCGATTTTTTGCCGAACGCGAACAGGCTTAACAGCAGGCTACTGATGCCAATATACCCCAAAGCCAGTTCTCCGTAGTTTGGCGCCAAAAGGTAGCTGAAATTTTTAACCCCGGTATTGCCGTAAAAGTCAGGAATTAAATTGGCTAAGAATAAAAGCGGCGGCAAATAAAACGGATTTTCAGAAAACCCCGAGCGGTAACCCAGGTTGGCGCTCAGTTTCAGGTACTGCAAAAAAGGTATTACGGCTACCGCGGAAAGCAGGGCGCCTAAAAAATAAACCAGCGACAAGGTTGTAAAATCCGTAAAATTTTTTTTAAATGGTCGGTCGGAGGCGAGGATTTTAAAAATGGTGTAAGCGTAAATCAGGCAAAAAACGTAAAAAAAAGTTTGCGGGTGCCCCGCCAATAATCCCAGGGCCGTAACCGGAGCCAGCCACAGGGCCGTTTTTAAGTCGCGGCTGTTAAAATATCTCTCAATTAAAAAAAACGCCAGGGGCAAAATTAAAATCACGCTGGTCAACGGCCATAAAAACCAAATGACATTGACCCCGGCAAAAGCAAATAAAATCGCTCCGAGCAAACGGGGATAAAAACTTAATTTCAGTTCCCGCAGGTAGAAGTAGGTAAAAAGCCCCGTCAAAAAAAGTTTTGAAGAAGCGTAAGCCAAAAGCGCCAGTCTCGCGTTAACAATATAAAACAGCCAGGTTAATGGAAACAGCATCGCGGATTGCATATTGGCAAACAGCGGCAGACCCAAACCGGAGTAAATATTCCAAAAGGGAAAATGCCCGGAACGGATAATTTCGCCGGACAGTTTCCACCACGGCAGCATTTGGGTGGTAATATCCAAATATGGAGCCACAAAATGCAAAGTGTCAACCGGCGCCAAAAATCGTCCTTGAAAAAACGCGGGAGAGATAAAAACCAAAATTAAAAAACACAGAACAGCCGAAACTGCCTTGGTGGGGTGGGCTTTAAAGTAAATTTTCGCTTTAAGAAAAAAGTTTTTTTTCACGAAATTAAGGATGAACTTTTTGCATTTCCTTCATTGTCAGGCCGGTATTTTCGCCTTTTCGGGCTTTCGGCGTCACCCAGAATTCCAAGTATTGCCCGAACATCAGGCGCGTTTGGGCTTCTACGGCCGGCAGGCTGCCAAAAATAACCGAAGTTAACGGCACCAAAAACCACTGCAAATACATGGCCGCGCTGCGCCAGGCGCTGTATTTTTTCGGGCGCGGCGGAAGGAGAATCAAATTAATATAAACACTGAAGATTAAAAAGCAGGTGGCGATGGTCATTAAAATTTTGGTCACAAACGGCAAATTATAACCAATCACGCTCTGCCCAAAATTACCGCCGCCCAAAAACAGCGGCAGCCAGCCCAGGGAAGAAATTAAAATGCTGGCCGTAGCCCAGTTGAAATTGCCTTCCACGTACTGGTAGAGTTTGTAAGCTTTGTCCCAAAAGGGCGCCCGGGATTTAATCAGTCTGGGTATTAGCTGGGGGTAATATTCCACGTTGTAAGCCCAGCGCCGTTTTTGCTTGTACTGGTTTATCAGGGTCTGCCAGGTATTGTGGGCCAGACAGGTATCCAGGCTGATGGGGATAAACAAGGGAACCACGCGGTAATCGCCATTGTAGCGCAGGTAACATTGCCAGTAAATGTACCCGTCTTCGTTGACAATGTCTTTTTTCCAAAAACCCGCGTCCAAGAGCGCGCGCAGGGTCATGGTGTGGGAAGAAAAAGTACGCAGGCGGTTGGGACGGCTGCTTTCCGTAAACTGGAAAAAAGAATTGGAAACGCTGACTACGCGCACAATGGCAGGCGTGTCCCAAATGTTGTTATTGTAAATGGCAATCGGCTGGTAACTGGCGCGGTAAGGATTTTTAACGGTCAAAAATTCATACATGACCCTGGCAAAATACTGGGGATGGATGATGGTATCCGAATCAAAGTTGGAAACCAGTACCTGGTCCGTGCCGATTCCAAGCTTTCGCAGTTCCGGCAAAATTTCCTTAACCGCGAAACTGGCGTTGGCGCTTTTGCCTTTTATTTCCCCCGGCAAGCCGTCCGGATGGACAGTGATAAAAAATTTAAAAAATACGCTTTGGTATTTTTCACGGATTTTTTGCGCCACATCTTTGGCCGCGGCCCCGGCGCGCTGCTCACTGCCCAAGACCAGCATTATTTTGTCTTTGGGGTAATCGCTGCCTGACAAGGCCTGCAGGGTGGAATCAAGCACCATAAAACTTTCATCGGTAAAAGGGATTAAAACCAGCTGGTAAAAATTAAGGTAACTGGTGCCTGCTTTGCCTCCGGCTAAGATACTTTGAATTTTTTGGGCTTCCTTTTTAAAAAAGTTTTTGGCGGCCGAGCTTTGACTTTCTTTTTGTTTTTGGCTTAAAAACTCGGCAAAGCTGTTTAGGTCGCCCAGCCGTTTGGTAAAATCCATCCAATCCATGGTTACGTAAAGGCGAAATTTATTATAGGCGGATACCAGGTGCGTGGCTACATTTACGGCCTTCAGTACCCAGTACAAATCGAAGCAAATAATAAACAGAGCGGCCCAAATGGGTTGGTAGTAAGAAAGCGTTATGGCGCCAAAAAAAACCGCCCAAAACTGGAGCCCGGGTAAAATTTCCCAAAATCTTTCGCTGGCGGTTCTTTTTCTATACATAATAAATTTAACGCGGGTATACGGATTGAAAACGGATCTACAGATACCTACTGATCTTACTGACCTTTAACACTTAAGTTAATAGAGATGTTAATCAAAATAGTATTCGTAGATCCGTGTTAATTGACTTTAGCCAAAAACAGCGCCGCGACCAGTAATATAAGCTGCGCGCACAAGCTCACAAAAGCGGTTAAAGAAGAAAGGAAGGCTTCATTGTTGCCAAGCGATCGGTAAAGGGTAAAATTTACGGCTGAAATTAAAAATCCCACCCCCGGAATAAAGTATAAATTCCTGCCGGCCCCGTACCAGTCCACCCCGAGCAGGACGTTATAATGCAGGGCCAAAATTTTACTTCCCGGATGGATTTTGAAAAACAGGAATAAAAATGTTATAATATTTAAAATAAGGCATAAACCCCAAAGAAACCAAACATTATCCACATCAAATTTAAATTTTAATAAATCTTCCCGGTTCATTTTTTGCTTTAAATAAGGGAATAAAAAGTTTACACAAACCACTTATCTTGCTAGAGTATAGCAAAAACATACGGCTTTTGCTATAGGACTTCCGGCAATGTCTGTAGTCAGCAGGTCCCGCATCCGGTACGGGACAGACATCATCGGCTGTTAACAGTATTTGATACTGACGGCCGATAAATCGGCTAACCGCATTATTAATTAGTTCCCGCTGTTAATTTAAAATCTCTATGACATCAAAACAAAAGTCTTTGTTCCTGGCGATTATTTTACTGGCTATATTTTTCAGGTTTTACCAGATCCGGCAAATGCCCGGAGGTTTATTCCCCGACGAAGCTGCCAACGGCCTTGATATTAACCTTATGCAACAAGGACAGCTCCAGCCGTTTTACCAGCGGGGCAACGGGCGCGAAGCTCTGTTCTTTTATATGGAGTGGGCCAGCACGGCTATTTTTGGCAAGGGCCAGTGGCAATTACATATTACCTCGGCTTTAATTGGCGTGCTGGCCGTGGCAATGGTTTATTTTGTGGCTTACGGATTATTTTTGATGGATGCCGATGAATCCGGGAATCCTGACGATTATGAGCGTAAAAAAAATCGGGCAATTCACATAGGGCTATTAGCTTCGTTCCTGATGGCTGTTTCCACCTGGCATGTGGTGCTTTCCCGCACCGCTTTAAGAGCCAACCTCACTCCCCTGTTTGGCGCGCTGACTTTATATTTTTTGCTGCGCGTTTACCAGGCGCAAAGCTCCAAAGCCAGGAACTGGTTTTCAATTTTGCTGGGTTTAAGTTTTGGCCTGGGATTTTACACTTACATTGCCTATCGGATAATGGCTCCGATTTTGTTTATGGTTGTGGCGTGGCCTTTGCTTGCCGCTGTCAAAAAGAAGGAGCTTAAGACCACAGTGGTAAAATATCGGGCCGCTTTCGCGATATTTTTTGTTTCTTTTTGCGCCTCGGTAGCCTGGATTACCGACTATTTTTACCACAACTTTGATTTTTTCATCGGCAGGAGCGGCCAGGTCAGTATTTTTAACCAGAGTTTGTACCTGGTCAACGGCCAGCAGCTTACTTACCGTCCTCCGCTTTCCGTGGTGCTGGCTGTTTTTTGGACCGTGCTGAAGGCGGCTGTCGGCGGGTTTTTTATCCACGGCGACTTAAACTGGCGCCAGAATATTTCCGGCTATCCGTTTTTATCGCCTTTAATCAGTCCGTTTTTTGGCTTCGGGCTTGCCGTAATCGCAGTATTGGGAATTTGGTATTTTTTCCGGCCTTTAAAAAAGCCCGGCTATTGGAAGTACTTTTTGCTGACCGGATGGTTTTGGGGCATGCTGTTGCCTGAAATGGCTACAGCCGAAGGTATTCCCCATGGATTACGCAGCGCCGGAGCAATCGCTCCTACTTTTATAATCGCCGCCGTGTCTTTATACGTCGTTGGGGAGTGGATCGCAAAGATACATAAAAAGATATGGTCAACGAGATTGGCGCGACAGGATGGATCGCCTTATCAGTCAATATACGATCGTCACCCCGCGCGTTATAAATTCATAACCGGTTGCCTAAAATTTGTGGCGGTTTGTTTTTGCCTGGCGCTTATTTCGCAAACCTACATTTTATATTTTGTCTACGCGGCCTCCAGCCCGGAATATTTTTATTCCTTCCGTTCCGATTTAACTCCGACCAGCCAATATTTGGTCCAGCGCTGTCAGCAATCTTTAACCGCAGGCAAAGGTTCCACAAAAAATTCCACTTTTTTGGTTTTGGATTCCTACTCCGAACAAACGCCGGATTATTTAACATCCGACCCCAAAGGCAACTTTAACAGTCCCTGCAACGTTCCCTATCAGGTAGTAGACCCTGCCAGTTCCTGGAAACTCCCGCCGTTAAAACCCGGCCAGCAGGTAATTTTCGCGGAATCCACCCTGTTTGACGCCCGCAAATTCACGGCCAACCACCCCGAAGCCCAACTCCGCCTGGAAATCCGCGACCAGTTTAATCAAATTGTGATGGGGGTGTATGAAGCGAGATAGTAAAAACCAGCTCTAGAAATATGGATAAAAATTTTGATCAATGGAACCAAAAGAAAAAGCAAATTAATAAGGATATTTTTGACAACTTTGTGCATACCAGGGAAGTTTGGTGGTGCTCGTTAGGGATAAATATCGGTTTTGAACAGGACGGAAAACATGAATTTTTTGAACGGCCGGTTTTGGTATTAAAAAAATTTAGTCGCGATATGGTACTTGTTATACCGCTCACTTCAAAAATAAAAGAAGATAATAAGTATTTTTTAAAGTTTACCCACAACGACACACAATTTTCCGCTATTATTTCCCAGTTGCGTCTAATAAGCACTAAGCGTCTGCGGAGAAAAATATACTCAATGGATAGCGAAATATTTAATAGCATAAGGCACAAGGTTAAAGAAATGCTCTAAAATAACAATAATAACAAATCGACCCCTGCGGAAATGCAGGGGTCTCGGAGGCCACATGGCCATTTGTATATGTATACTAGCAGTTTTAAAAAATTTGTCAAGCGGCCAACTTTAATCTTTAAATAACAATTCTCCTCTATCAGAGGGAGGGGCTGATTATTACATTTCAATCGCACCGACTAGTTATTCTAATTTGGATGATTGGTTTAATAATCAGTACGCCGCTAGAGATCCTTCATTGTTGCCTGCCAAAATTCTGGGCAGGCAATTTGGCAACCCTGTTCTGTATGTAAGTGATCCAATTACTGAAGGTGGCTGTACCGAAAATTTTTTTGTAATAATCCATGAAGGTTACGCATATACTTTTTTGGACCCCACCTGTGGCAATGATCCAACTATTATAAAAGTAAATTCAACATTTAAATTTACAAATTAATTTAACTAATTTTGAAATGAAAAAATACTGGCCACTTTTTTTAATTATTTTAGTCGGTTTAGCTTTGAGAGTTTATCATAATACGGATATTTCGCTTTGGCATGATGAGGCTTTTTCGGCTTTGATGATTAGGTATAGCTGGGGGGAAATGTTCCGGCGGCTGGCTTTGGATGTCCATCCGCCAATGTATTATATCGCTTTGCGGTTTTGGTATTATATTTTTGGCGACGGCATGTGGTCGCTGCGGGGATTTTCTGTTTTGTTCGCGGTATTAACCATACCGGCGGTTTACCTGTTTGTTAAAGAAACTTTTGACGATGAAAAGATGGCCATTTGGGCCGCGGTGTTTGTGGCCATAAATCCTTTCCAGCTCCAGTACGTAACCGAAGCCCGTATGTATACCTTTGGCGCTTTTTTCGCGGTTTTGGCCGCTTATTTTTTAGTCAAAGCCTTGCGTGAACAAAAAAAATACGCCGGCGATCAGAAAATGAACATGCCGAACCTGCCGCGGGATATCAAGCTTAAAAAAAAGTTTATTTGGAATTACGTTGGTTTTATTGTTTGCACGGCCATAATTATCCTTACCCACTACTACCTTTTGTTTACGGCAGCGGCACTGATGCTGTATGGGTTATTTTTTTGCATCGCCCACTATCGTAAAAACTACAGAAATTACCTTCCGTTTCTTGTCGCCTGTTTCCTGTCGCTGGTTTGCTTCCTTCCCTGGTTCCGCCAGTTTTTAGGCCAGCTTAAATCCGTAGGCCAAAGTTACTGGATTCCGGATATGACCTGGTGGAGCATTCCCTCCACGCTGTGGTCAATCTTGCTTGGTTTTGCCGACGACACCGCAAAATTTTCCACTCAGCTGTGGCTGCTGGCCGTAACATTGTTTACAATTTACTTTTTATGGAGATTTATCCGCGGGACGGATAAGTTTGAAAAATGGCTGGTGCTGCTTTGCGTCGCGATGCCGTTTATAGGCTCCGTTCTGTTTTACCTAAAGAGCATCAGTTGCGTCCACGGCGGCGGCTCTTTAGTCTGCCACGGCCGTTCGGTTTACGAAGACCGTTACTTTTTGTTCGCGGCCGTTTTTTATTCCATAGCGTTGGCCGCGTGGCTGAGTGAAATAAAGGCCGCGTTTTTGGCTTACAGCCTGTTTGGGATTTATTGCGTTCTTAACTTAATCTGTTTTTACAACTACTGGTCAGGTTTGGATATTTCCACCAGGCCGGGAATGAACGCGGCCGCTAAATTTTTGGGTGAAAACGTAGCTTCAGGCCAGCACGTGTTTGTTGGCACCAGCTTTGAATTTTTTAATTACAAATACTACGAGCTCGTTTACTACCCGACTCCCAATCCCCCGCTGCTTTTTACCGGCGGCAGGTCAAACGTCAGCCAGATATCTTCGGTCGAGGGTTCGGCGCTTTTATCCAACTCGGATTTAGCCCCCACATTTGCCCAATATGCTCATCCGGGCGATACCGAATGGCTTGTTTGGACCTACGCCTTTGGCTCCAATAAACCCCAAATGCCGCTTAACTGGACCGAGGTGGATGAACAGCAGTACGCCGAAGTCCGTCCTTATTTGGGTACTATTATTTATGTGGATGAGTACAGGGTCAACTAACACGTCCTCCTCCGTTTCTTGTCCGTGTCTTCCGTGTTTTAGCGTACTGTTGTCCCCTTAAAATTTTTGCCTTCCAAAATATTTTTCAGATTTCCCAAATTTTTTCCGTTGGCGATTATAACTTTTAGCTTAAGCTGCTCGGCCAGCTTGGCGGCAGTCGGGTCAAAGGGCAGGTTTTTGCCCGGATCCCATTTGTTGCCCACGATTTTCCTGAAATCTTTCCAGGAAATGTCTTTTATTAGTTTGGCGTCTTTGAATTTTCGCGGATCTTTTGTGTAAACATAATCGATATTACTTAAATTTATTACGGTACCCGCGCCGTAAATTTTGGCCAGCCTTACCGCGTCGTCATCCGTACTCCGGCCCGGCATCCAGCCGCCGGCGACCAGAATTTTTTCTTTAAAACTTAATTTGATATTGGGATCCTCTACAATTCCGCCATGGGCAAGTTTGCCGAACATTAGCCGCACCAGCTGGGCGTTAAGCCTGGTCGACGAAAATTCCCATCCAATCCAGCTCATTGCTGGATGACTTGGCTACGGATTTTAAGGCGGCCAGATAATCCCTGGCTGGCTTTCCGCCGCCCGTTATTAAAATAAACCGATTGCCTTTTTTTACCTGCTCCAACACCAAAGTCCGGAATTTTTTTAAAAAAACCGCGTCAACTTGCCCCGGATTAATCAAAGAACCTCCGAGGGAAACAACAAAAAGTTTACTCATGCTTTTATAATTTTTTAATCGCCGGTAATTGTAGAGCTGGCTGTTGAAGTGGCCGAGCTTTGGGGAACCGTGATATTTTGCGCGCAGGGAGCGCCTTGGTAGCAAACATAAGCCCGGTCGGCAAAGCGCATATCTACGTAGTGAAGGCTTCTCAGTTCGGCCGGGCTAAACTGCGACAATAATAACTTTAATCTGCCCAGTGTCTGGTTTAAATCGGAACTCAGGCTCAATTTAAGCAGGAGGCCGTTTTTTAAATAAGCATCCAAATCCGGGCTGGACAAATCCGACATCTCGTAGTAGTTGACCGTTGAGCCGGCAACCCCCGGCAGACTGCCCTGTATTCCGGAAATATAATCCAGGCTGCTTTTCGGGAGCGGGTTTGAGCCGACGCTGACATTGTTGTCATCCGTAAGTTTAATTAAAATCAGCCCGGTTGGCAAGGTGCCGGAGGCGTCGGTTTGGATTTCGCCCGTAACCAAGCCGTCGGATGACAGCGCGTAATTGGTTGAGCTGGCCGTTTGAACAACAAACTCATTGACCCGGGCCGTAACATCTATAACCAAAGCGGAAGGAAATTTTTTGCTGATCCGGGTTACATTTAAAATTTTCTGGTCATTGCCGAGGAGGTAACTTTTCAGTCCGCTTTCGGAAAGTAAAAGCAGATTTCTTTGCGGCCAGGGAGTTTCCCGGCTCAGGTAGGAGTTGGTAATGTTGTAAATATCCCCGTAAACATCCTGGCTCGCCCCGTTAATGCTAATTTGCTTTACGAAAAATACATTGGGAATAAAAACCACGTAAACTAGGGCAAAAAAAACCGCCGAAGTCAGGATCCTGGACAGCCAGGAGCCCAAGCCGATTTTTGACAAAAATAACTGCCAGCGGGTTTCCGGCAGTTTCCTTAAAGGTCGCTTATAGTTTCTGGCCTTTCGCAGTTGCCGCCGGAAACCGCGGTTTTGGAAGCGAACTTTTGAGTCGGTTTTCTTTTTGTTTCCGAACATACATAATAAAACACGGGTTTACGGATGGGGTACGGATCTGCTGATGCCTACGGACTCCAATAATCAGACGCGGTAATTATTCACATCCGCCGTAGCAGTTTAGTATCAGTAGATATCCGTAGATCCGCGGCCAATCAGTATATCCGTGTTAATTCTTTTTAATTAAATCCTTACCCACGTAAGGCCGTAAAGCTTCCGGCACTGTTATGCTGCCGTCTTTTTGCTGGTAATTTTCCAAAATGGCGATTAAAATTCGGGGTGAGGCGACCACGGTGTTATTAAGCGTGTAGACATGCTTAATTCTACCGTCCGCCGCTTTGTATTTAATGTTTAAGCGGCGCGCCTGCCAGTCGGTTAAGTTGGAATCACTGTGGGTTTCTCCAAAGCTGTTGCGTGAAGGCATCCAGGTTTCAATATCGTACATTTTATATTTGCCCGCGCCCATATCCCCGGTGCAAATATTTAAGACTCTGTACGGCAGTTTCAAATCCTGCAGCAGGCTCTCGGCTATTTCCCGCATATCTTCAAGCCATTTTTCGCTTTCTATTATATCCGCCCGGCACAAAACAACTTGTTCCACTTTCATAAATTCGTGCACCCTGTAAATTCCGCGCGCGTCTTTTCCGTAAGAGCCGATTTCTCCCCTAAAGCACGGGCTGACGCCGCAAACTTTTACGGGTAAATCTTTTTCTTCCAAAGTTTTGTCGGAGTAATAAGCCAGGAGCGAAGGTTCCGAAGTCCCGGCCAGATAAAGAGGCTCCGAATCCCCTTTTTGCTTTTCGTCTTCAGTCAGTACCTGATATTGGTCGCCTTTGCCAAATGGGAAATGCCCGCTCCCGTAAAAGGCGAATTCGCGGTCCAAAATCGGCGGGATCATTAACCCAAAGCCTTTTTCCTGCATTTTTTTCAAGGCCAGCCAAATAAGCCCATACTGCATAAGTACCGCTTCGTTTTTTAGGTAATAGCCCCTAAAGCCCGAAGTTTTTACCCCGGCTTCGGTGTCTATCAAATCCAAATCTTTACCCAGGGCAATATGGTCTTTTATTTGAAAATCGAATTTTGCCGGCACATCTTTCACTTTTTGACCGTCCTTAAAAGGATCAATAATTCCTGTCGCCTGGCTCCAGTAGCGCCACGCGATATTTTTGGATTCGTCTTCTCCAATGGGGGTTTCGGGGCTCGGTATGTTTGGCACCAAATACATCAGCCTTACATACTCCGTCTCCACTTCTGTAACCTGCTTTTTTAAAGCCGTGCTTTTTTCGTCCACTTCCTTCATTTCCAAAAGCTTAACCTTTTTTTCTTCTGCGGGTAATGACGGGATTTCCCGGGAAGCCTGATTCTTAACCGCCTGCAGGCCCTCCAGTTCCGTTAAAAGGTCGCGCCGTTTGGCGTCCAGGTTGAGAAGTTCATCAAGATCCAGGACTATCCTTTTGTCTGTTATGGCTTTTTTTACTTTGTCCGCGTTTTCACGGATAAATTTTATGTCGAGCATATGATGCGAGCTCGTAGCGCGCCCATTTATGGGCTATTCTAATAACGCCGATAAATCGGCACGCTACATTTAGTTAGCTTTTAATAAATCAATTATTTCTTTCATCCTTGGCAAACAATCATCGTAATTAATTTCTGGTAGTTTAAAATACTTTAATGCTTTAATTTTAGGGTCGTTACTTGTAATTGTTAAACCGACAACCTTGCATTCATATGCTAAAATGATAACTTGATAAACATTTTCGGTATTATCCCAAACATGAGTGTAAATTTTCGGCAAAAGCCTTTTTATTTTTATTTCCAACCCCGTTTCTTCTCTGGCCTCCCTTATTACCGCAGTTTCTGGATCTTCACCAAACTCTATTTTACCTCCGGGGAACTCCCACATATTATGAACTTGCGGCGTCGCGGGTTCATTTCTTTGAGCTAAAAGGACTTCGTTTTTTTCATTTCTGATTAACGCGACAACAATGGTAAGTTGATTTTGAGGCATACTATTTACTTTTTTGATTACTGTCGGAGGGTTTCATAAGCGGAAAAACAACAGTTTCTCTTATTGATTTATCCATTAAAACGGCAAACAGCCTTTCGGACAGGCCAAAACCCGCGGCCGGGGGCATACCGTATTCCATGGCTTCCACGTAGTCTTCGTCTATCATTTGCGCTTCGCTGTCACCCGCTTGCCTAAGCTTCATCTGCTCGTTAAAGCGGGATTTTTGCTCAATCGGATCGTTAAGTTCTCCAAAACCCTTTCCCAATTCAGAGCCGCAGGCCAAAATTTGCATCCTTTGCACAGCTTTAGGATTTTTGGGGTCACGCTTGGCCAAAGGTTCCAGCTCCACCGGCTGGTTGACCAAAAACACCGGCTGTGATGCTACTTGCGGGAGCGTGCGTATAGTTTTTTTAAAGATAAGGTCAATCAGCCTTCCTTTGCCTGCGAACGGTTCGTACTTTATTCCTTTTTTATCAGCATATTCCTTGAGATTGTCTTCTGTCGCGCTGTTTAAATCTAGGCCTGTATGCTTTAAAAACAATTGGAAATAATCCAGTCGCGGCCACCTTCCGTCCCAGTTTATAACGTTGCCCTGGTATGACGGGATTTCCAGCGTGCCGAAAGTTTCCTTTATAACATATTGATACATTTCCTGGCAAAAATCCATCAGCTTTTCAAAGTCGCCGTAAGCCCAGTAAAATTCCATTTGCGTGTAGTCCTGCAAATGTTCGGTTGAGATGCCTTCGTTGCGAAAAATCCTTCCGATTTCAAAAACTTTTTCAAAACCGGCCACCAGCATTTTTTTAAGCGGTAATTCAAGAGATATACGCAAATAAAAATCCCGGCCTAAGGCGTTATGATGCGTAATGAAAGGATCGGCCTCAGCTCCTCCGGGTACAGCTTCCAAAACCGGCATCTCAAGCTCTAAAAATCCACGATCTACCAGGAATTTGCGCATTGAAGACCAAAACTTGTTCTTTTTTATAAAGATGTCTTTAGTTTCCGGATTGGTTAAAATATCCAAATAACGCTTACGCAGTTTGGTTTCTTCATCCTGAATGCCAAAATGCTCGGTTGGAAGCGGGAGCAAAGATTTAGCCAAGAGCTTGTAGGATGCGGCTTGCAAGGTTTTTTCTTCGGTCTTAGTTTTAAACAGCGTACCGGAAACTTCTATAAAATCTCCGCTGTCAAAATTTTTGAGGAAAAAGTCAAACGCGTCTTTACCGATTTCGTCCTGTTTAAGCAAAACCTGGATTTTGGCCGTTCCATCTTCAATATGGATAAAAATAATTTTTCCCATATCGCGGAAACTTCTAACGCGTCCGACCAAGGTAACAGTTAGGTTTTGCAAATTATCAAAATCATCCAACGCCTGCCTGTTTGTATGGGTGCGGATGGTTGACGAAGGGTAAGGGTCTGTCCCCGACTGTTTTATGGCTTCCAGCTTCTTTTTACGATTATCCAAAATGTCTTCAAGTCGTTCGCTCATACCCTAAAGTATAACAAAAACCGCCCTTTTTTACAAAGGGCGGCTGACAAATGCATCATAAAAACGAAAACCGTAAAATTATTCTATATTTATTATTTCGTAGGCCATTTCGCCGCCCGGAGTGGTAACATTGAACTTTTCGCCGACTTTGCGCCCCAGCAAAGATTTGCCAACCATGGACTCGTTGCTGATTTTGCCTTCCTTGGGGTTGGCCTCGTTGCTGCCGACGATGGTATATTTGCGGTCCGTGCCGGAATTTTTTACGGTAACGGTTGAACCGATGGTCACCGTGCTGCCGTGGGTTTGGGTGGTAATAATTTCCGCGTTCTTGACAATATCCTCAATTTCCTGAATACGCCCTTCTATAAAACTTTGCTCTTCCCGGGCCTGGGCGTAATCCGCGTTCTCGCTTAAATCGCCATGGCTGGCCGCCTCGCGGATGCGTTCAATCACGTCCGGACGTTTTTTGTTAATCAGTTCCTTTAACTCGTCGTTTAACTTAACCAAACCTTCCTGCGTGAGCAAATATTTTTTGGACATAAGGACCTTAGATAAGAAATTCTCCACCCTCAGATGCATTCATGTTCAGAATGACGCCAAGGCATGGTGGATTATTTTATAATATAAATAGACTTCGTATATGATACGTGAAAATTATTTTTATGTCAATGTTAAAGTTTTAAGGTAAACCAGACCATCGTAGGTAAATTTAAATATTAACTTTTTGCCTTCACTTTTAGTATAAGTATAATGCTGGCTATTCCAATTATGAAACTGATAGAGGGCCAAAAGAATAAATCAAAGAGGCTGTTTATTAAAGCATTTGTCGGGTTCTGAGGGTTATATATTACCGGAACAATTTCTCCAATTTGATAACCTGTGGGATCAAATGATTTATAATAAATAAAATTGGTTACTTGCCCGCTTGTAGTTTTAAATGTGATTTCAGGGTAGTAATAATTATTAACCCTTTGTCCTATTTGCTGGATGTGGATTATATTTGTAACTTGGCCAGACGCTTGGGTAAAACCACGAATTTTTATTATAGTTGAAAATATGTTATATGAGCCAAATAATAAGAACACTAATCCTATTAAAATAATTAAAATTTTGGATTTTTTAGTGATCATCTTTTGGCTATATATCCAAATTTTTTACCGCCTTGGCGTGTGTGGTTATAAAGCGTTTTCTGGGGGCGACTTCGTCGCCCATTAACACTTCAAAAATTTCCGATACTTTTTCCGCGTCTTTAATGGTAACCTGGAGCATTACCCTGTTAGCTGGGTCCATTGTGGTTTCCCAAAGCTGTTCCGCGTTCATTTCACCAAGACCTTTGTAGCGCTGGATGCCGTATTTAAAACCATCCATACTGCCGCCGGTAGTTTCTTCCACGGTGGATTGCTCTTCTTCCTCGGCGGGCAGGCCGGGGGCCTGCGCTACAGCGGATTTTCCGCCTTTGGATGATTTAGAAGCTGATTTTTTTTCTTTAGCTCCCGCCACCAACTCCTTTAAAACTTTGTCGCGCTCTTCGTCGGAAAAAGCGTATTTGGAATCGCGGCCGACCTGGACTTTAAACAGCGGCGGCTGGGCAATGTAAACGTAGCCATTTTTTATGATGTCCGGAAAGTAGCGGTAAAAAAGGGTCAGTAAAAGCGTACGAATGTGTGAACCGTCTACATCGGCATCTGTCATAATAACTATGCGATGATATCTAAGCTTCGCGACATCAAACATATCGCCAATGCCCGCGCCCAAAGCAATAATAATATTTTTTATTTCCTGGTTGCCGAGCATCCTGTCCAGCCGCGCCCGTTCAACGTTTAAAATTTTGCCGCGCATGGAGAGAATAGCCTGAAAACGCCTGTCGCGGCCCTGCTTGGCCGTACCGCCGGCGCTTTCGCCCTCTACAATGTACATTTCGCATTTGGTTGGGTCGGACTCCGAGCAATCGGCCAGCTTGCCGGGTAATGCCAGACCCTCCAAAACGCCTTTGCGGATAACACTGTCCCTGGCCGCGCGGGCCGCGATTCTGGCTTTGGCGGCCAGAATAACTTTTTCTATAATTTTCCCCGCTTCCTGAGGATGCTCCTCCAAATAAATTTCCAAAGCCTCTCCGACCACCGATTCCGTGGCGGTCCTGACTTCGGGATTTCCCAACTTGGCCTTGGTCTGCCCTTCAAACTGCGGATTCGGCAGCTTAACCGAAATAATGGCGCTGAGTCCCTCTCGCATGTCTTCCCCGGTCAGCTTTTCGCTTTCTTTGACGTAATTATTTTTTGTGGCGTAGCCGTTGATTACCCGGGTCAGCGCCGTCCTGAAACCCGTAACGTGCATACCGCCCTCCGGAGTGTAAACATTGTTGGCGTAAGAAAGAATGCGCTCTTCATAGTCGTCCGTGTACTGGATGGCAACTTCAATCGCCACATCTTCCACCTGCCTGGCAATATAAACGGCCTGGGATTTGGTTTTTTTGTTGCGGTTAAACTGTTTAAGATAGCTTAAAATCCCGCCCTCAAAATAATACTGGTAAGTTAAATTTTCCGCTTCATCCGTAATAACAAAATGCAGGCCCTTGGTTAAATACGCCTGGCTGCGCAAATGCTCCAGGACAGTTTTAAAATTGAATTTGATGGTTTCAAAAATACTGGCGTCCGGGTAAAAAGTAATTCTGGTGCCGTGCTGGATGGGCTCGTCTTTGCCGAGTTTGCCGATAATTTTTATCTGGCTCTGCGGTTTGCCGATTTTAAAGCTTTGCTCGTAAATTTTGCCGTCTTTGTAAACCTGGGCAATCAGCTTGGTGGACAGCGCGTTAACCACGGACGCGCCCACGCCGTGCAGTCCGCCTGAAACTTTGTAGCCGCTGGCTTCGCCTCCGAATTTTCCGCCGGCGTGAAGCACGGTTAAAACTGTTTCCAGACCCGATTTCTTGGTGGTCTTGTGCACGTCCACAGGAATGCCGCGGCCGTTGTCCAAAACGCTGACGCCGCCGTCTTTTTGCATTAGCACCCAAACTTTGTCCGCGTGGCCGGCCATGGCCTCGTCAACCGCGTTGTCCACAATTTCCCAAACAAGGTGGTGCAGCCCTGTTACCGAAGTAGACCCGATATACATCCCCGGGCGCTTGCGCACCGGCTCAAGACCCTCAAGAACAGTAATATTCTCCGAGGTATACTCGCCGGATGCTTTTTTTATCTCTTCTTTCTTTGCCATGGTTATTTTAAGGTCGATTTTACTTATAATTTAGCGAATTTCTGCCTTTATTTCCTGCTGTAATTTTAGCACAATTTGGTCTAAAATTCCAGCAATTTCCTGGTCTGTCATGGTGCGGTTTATTGGCTTAAATAAAAGCCTTATGCCTAAATTCTTTTTGCCCTGTTTAGCCAGTTCCTGATGGAATTTTAACGTCTCTTTGTCGTGGGCCAAAAATGGGGCCTCAAAAAGGGATAACTCAAGGTTATAACCGCCGGACTTATCATCAGTTTTCGCTTTTAATGAGCCCATAAATGGGCTGACCGCAACTCCGATGTCTGACCATTTAACTTTTTCGTCGACTACCATGGAAATATCCCTCTCAACACTTGGCAACTTACTGATTGGTTCATAAACCACGGCCTTTTTTAAAGGCAGAATTTGTTCCAGCTCCAGTTCCGCAAAAACAACCTGACCCTCTACCCCAAAGTTTTTTTTCAGCTCTTCGCTGGCGTAACCAATTCCACCGGCATAAACACCCCCTGTTATTAAACTCAGCCGGGCGGGGTTTTCGTCCGTTTTGAATTGGACATCGTTAATGCCCAAAGACTTAAGATATTCCAAAACGTCGCCCTTGATTTTCATTAAAAGTTTTTCAGCGGCCTCCAGCTTACTAAAGCTGGCAGCCAGTAAAACTCGGGGTTCTTTCCCAAAATCAAAATATTGTTTTCCCGCTTCAAAAATTTTAAAGCCGCTAAAATGCTTTTGGTTAAGCTCAATATTTTTTAAGATCGAAATCAGCGGGTATTTTTTTAAATAGCGCTGGTCTTCGGAAAGCGGGTTCCGGATTTCCACATGATCTTTAATGCCGGCGCCAAAAGCGGCAATATCCTTTTGGGAAACAAAATTATAATTCTGGACCTCGGCGTAACCAAGCAGCGCGAAAAAGTTTTTTGTTTCGTAAACTCCGTCTTCCGGATTTGCCGGCTTGATTGATGATCCTGTTATTGCCAAAGCCGCCGGCCTGACCTTGTTGTACCCGTAAAGCTTCAGGACTTCTTCGGCCAAATCGGGAACCGTGCCGACATCGGTCCGCCACCAGGGAGGAGCGCTGTTTAAAACTCCGGATTTAGAATTTACAATTTTGGAGATAATTCCGTAACGCAGCAAATATTTTTGAATTTCTTTGGCGCTAAATCCCGTCCCAAGGAGGTTGTTGATGTCGGAGGCGCTGAATTTTATCGCGGCCGCGGGTTTTACCGGCGATTCAAACTTGGCGAATTCCAAAACATCAGCGCCGGCATATTTTTGCAGCAGCTCAAGACAGCGGGCAAGCGCAAGCTCGGCAAGTCTGGGATGAATTCCTTTTTCCCACATTCTGCCGCCTTCCGTGTTTATGTCAAGCCTCTTGGAAGTTTTTCTAATCCCCTGTGCCTGGAAATTGGCCACTTCCAAAATTATTTCAGCCGTAGTTTCGCTGATTTCGCTTTCCTTGCCGCCGATAATTCCGGCCAGGCCCAAAGTTTTCTCGCTGTCGGCAATGACCAAATCATCAGAGCTTAGCTTATATTCTTTATGGTTTAAAGCCAAAAATTTTTCACTCTCAGCGGCGGTCTTGACCACAATATCCCCCTTAACGAATTTAGCGTCAAAGGCGTGGGTGGGGTTGCCCAATTCCATCATTACGTAATTGGTTACATCCACGACATTGTTAATCGGCCTCATGCCCACAGCCGAAAGAACGTCCTGGATAAACCCGGGGCTCGGCCCAATTTTTACCGACATCCTTACGCCATAATACCTTGGGCAGAGTTGTTTGCTCCTGACAATAATTTTAAAATTTTCGGACGTTTTGGGAAGCTTCAACTTTTTATTTTCAACTTTTAACTTTGCCCCGGTCACCGCCGCCACTTCCCTCCCCACTCCCAAATGGGAATATAAATCGCTCCTGTTGGCCGGCAGAGAGATGTTCAGCACGCGGTCCCGGCTGCCGGTATCAAGGGCTTCGGCAAGGGCCGCGCCGGCCGCTACGGATTTTTTCAGCAGCATAATTCCCTCCCCCGGCTGATTTTCCAAACCAAGTTCAAAAGCGGCGCAAATCATTCCCTGGCTTTCCACGCCCCTTATAGTGGCTTTTCGCAGAATAAAACTTTCGCGGCTTTTGGAGTGGATATTTTGGGCGATTTTGGCGCCGGGCAGCGCCAGAGCCACTATGTCTCCAGGGCCAAAATTAAAAGCTCCGCAGACGACCGGATAAACAATCTTCCCCCCGCCGACATCAAGTTTAATAACCCTGAGCCTGTCGGCGTTGGGGTGCTTGGCAACTTCCAAAACTTTCGCAGCCGTAATATTTCCAAAATCCCCGCCGCCAACCGCGGTTACTTCTTCCACTTCAAAAGCCTTCTCGGTTAAAAGCTGTCCGAGTTTTTCCGGCTCCATATCAATTTTTACAAACTGTTTTAAAAGGTTCAGGGAAAATTTCATGGAAAGAATGGGACTAATCGGCTGGTCACTTCTAACCTTTTAATAATTTTGGCACCCGTCCTGGTCGCACGTATAGCCGGCAGCGCCTGGCGGAGGGTCATCAAGCACAGATTTTAAGGTAAACGTATTAAAAGTGGAGGAGACATTGTAGGCATAATCGGAGCCGGTCTTCGGGTCTTTGGGAATGGACTCTATATAATTGGGAACCAGGGCGGTTTGATAGTTGGCAGCCGAAGGGAAAACATAGGTCTGTCCGCCGGCTACATTATTGTCGGAATAAAGCAATAAAGCCTGGCGCAGACTTTGCAGATCCATCTCCCTTTGGTTGTCATAGACTGCCGCCTGCGCGGCGGCCGCGTCTTTTTGGGCATCGGCCGCGTTCTTGGTTATAATCTGAGCCGCGACTTCGCTGTAAAAAGACAGCGCGAAGTCCGAGGAACTGGCATTGGAAACATAGGAATAAACGTACGGAGGCTGGTTAATGGGATCCGTGGAATCGGTGGCTATTTTCAGATAAGGTTTAACCTCGCCGACCATGGTATTAAAATCGTTTGTAGCCGGATAGCTGTTATTGGCGCTTTGATATTGGACCAGGGCTATTTCTATATTTTGTATGGTATCGGACCTTCGCGCGTCGCGGGACTGCTTGGCTTCAACCGACTCATCTACACTGCCGCCGCTTAAAGCGGTCGACGTAGCCGTTGAGCTGGCTGTGGATGTCGCTCCCTGAATTGGGGGCGGCGCGGGCAATCCTGAGCCCGAAGGCGGACTGAAGTTATAAACGGTGTTTAAAATGTCGCCTAAAGTTGTCAGCGTCGGCTGGTGCAGGCCAAAAGTTTTCATTTTGGCGGTTATGGCCGCAATGTCGGCGGCGTTCATTTTTTTGCCGCTTATGATATTGTAACTGCCTTTAATATAGTCGCTGTCCGAATATTTTGGATTGCCCGAGGTACGCGAGTTTAAGGGGTTGCTGCCAAACACATGGACCTCATCGCCGTCCGCTATGCCATCCTGATCTGAGTCGGGATTGTTGGGATCCGTACCCAGCTTGTATTCTTCAAGGTTGGTTAAGCCATCATGGTCCGGATCGGCGTTGTCGCCGCAAATGCTGGGATCGGCGCAGCCGGGAAAATATTTGTCGCGCCAGGCTTGGGGCGTGGTAAAATCAGCGCCGAGCGCCGCCGCGCTCTGGGCCGTGCCGCTGGCCGACTTAACCAGGGAGCGCGCGGGAACTGGCGGCAGGAGGCCGCTGGTTTTATAAGACTGAACCCCGAATTTAAGTATCGCAAAGTAAGTAAGGGCTCCGCCGACAAGAACAACTGCCCCTATAATAAAGTACCATTTGTATTTTTTTAAGCTCTCCTTAAATTTGCTTTCGGGAGCGCCCGGGGAAGAGTCAACAGCTTGTTCCACTTTAATTAAAGGCTGGACAAGCTCCGCCGACTTAACTTTGGGCATGACGTTAAAAAAAACGTAATCCTGCCGGGGAGAGCTCGGCTGTTGGGTGGGAGATTCTGGTTGGGTTTGTTCATCCATAATGGAATTTTCCTGGCTTGGCTAAAACTGGTTTAAAAATTGCAGGTTGTTTTCATTAAATAAGCGGATGTCGGGTATTTTGTATTTCATCAGCGCCAGCCTGCTGGTGCCCATGCCAAACGCGAAGCCCTGCAGCTCGCCCTTTTTATAACCAAGATTGGCATAAACATTTTGATGGGTCATCCCACAGCCCAAAAGTTCCACCCAGCCGGTTTTTTTACAAACAGGGCAGCCCTTGCCCATGCAGTTGAGGCAGGAGATGGCCATTTCAGCGCTGGGCTCGGTAAACGGGAAATAAGACGGTACCAGCCGGGTTTTAATCTCCCCGCCGAAAAATTTCTTTAGAACAAAATCAAGCGTCCACACCATACTGGAAAACCTTACGTCCTTACCGACCACAATACCCTCGATTTCATTATATGTATGCTCGTGGGAAGCGTCGGTAGCCTCGTTCCTGTAGACTCTTCCGTAAGATATCTGGGCAAAGGGTGGCTGACAAGTTTCCAGGGTCCTGCTCTGTACGGTTGATATATGCGTCCTTAAGACCACTTCTTCCTTGGGCGGATTTGCCAAAGAAGCCTTGTTGACGTAAAAAGTATCCTGCGTATCCCTGGCCGGATGGAATTTGGGCATGTTTAAGGCCTCAAAATTATACCAATCGGTTTCTATTTCAGGCAGCGGCCGAACGCCGAACCCGATTGATTTAAATATATCTTCCAGCTGTTTTTCCGTCTGGGTTATCGGATGCAGGCGCCCGCGGAAATTATTCAGCGGCGGCAGGGTAACATCAAGAGATCCGGCCTGGGGCCTTCGTTTGCCGCCAGGAGAAGCTATTTTGGCTTCAACCTCAATTTTGAGCTCGTTTAATTCCCGGCCGATCTTTTTTTTGCTTTCCAGATCCAGATCGGCAAGCTGCTCAAAGGCTTGGGTAATAAGGCCGCGTTTCCGGCTTAAAAATTTATTTTTTACCTGCTCAACATCAAAATCGCCTTTTGTATCGGCTTCAAACTGTATTTTTATATCCTGAATCCCGGTCATATTTTTAAATTTAAAAATCCTTCCACGGCAGCGAAGAATAATATCAGGCTAAACTCAACCCACCAAAACAGCAGACGCTGGGATAGCAAAAAAAAGGATACGGACATTAAAACTGCCAAAAGAAATGCCTGTCTGAAACTGTTACCGAGGTTAATTACGTAACGCCCCGGCATCAACAGCTGCCTTAAGGCCAATCCCAAAAGGGTAAAAATTCCCAGGGCCAGCAAAAACAAACTGGCGTAAAAAAAACCTAGGGTAACGGTTGAAGCTCCCACGGGACTGGTAAAAGTAATTATAGAGGCAAGCGAAAACCCCGCCAATACTGTGCTAAAAACTATTAAAGATACCTGGCCTTTTGGGTTTGAAGACATCTTTATTACAATATATTATAACACAAATTTAGTTTATTTTTAAATTCAAACCATGGATTTCCCAATGTTCAAATTGGCATTGGTGTTCCCTGGTATTTTCGTGCGCTTGGGCGAAACGGTCGTATTTGATGGTTTCCGCGATATTTTCAATGCTTTTTAAAAGCCTTTGCTTTAATTCCCGGATTTCCGGGTCCGACGCGATTTTTTCCGGCAGAAACTTATCCTCGTTCAAATACCAGTACTTTAGGGCAGAAACTTTTTCCCCCAAAAATTCCTGGGCCGCCCACTGATAAACATACAACTGGTCCAGTCCGTCCTTGTCATTTTGCTTCGGTATTTTTTCGCTGGTTTTGTAATCAATGATTTCCAGGGCGCCGTTTACAAAATCCGCTCTGTCTATTTTGCCGGTAAATTTATATTTCCCCAGAGGCAGGTAAAAAGACTTTTCCAGGTATTTGGGGCTCGGCGGGTTTTTTCGCGAAATTTCGTAAAAAATCTTTAAAAGCCGGCGGCCTCTTTCGCGGTAATCTTCTTTTTGCTTTTTATCTTTATACCACTCATCCACCCAGCTGTCCTGGTAAAGTTTTTCCAAAAATTTAAAATCGCCCGGCTCGGCTTGGGCGGATGTCTTGGCGAATAAATCCCGCTGGCTCTGGCTTTTTCTGGCCGCGTAATCTTTCAAATACAACTCAAAGGTTTTATGCATTGTCTGGCCAAAGCTGAAATAAGCGCTGCCGGGGCAGGGCAATTTTAGGTAGTACTGGTATTTGTATTGGAACGGGCAGTTTTCAAAAGCTTTGAGAGCGGAAAAAGAAAAAGTCGCGGGTAAAAATTTGTAAACCACCTGATTTTTCGAGCTGCCCCGAAAAAATACTTTTCCCGTGGCCCGGGAAGTATGTTCCCCGGGCACCAGTTTGGTCTCCTGCAAAAACAGCGAAGGCTTTTTGGTTTTGGCGCCGCCGTAATCCTTGCTCCAGGACAAGTATAAATGGGATTTTGCCCGGGTTACGGCCACGTAAAACAGCCGCCTCTCCTCCTGGAGATGGAAATCCCCTTCCGGCAGGATATCTTTTATAAGCGGCGCCGGAATTTCTATTTGTTCGCCGCGCGCCCGCGTGGGAAAGCGCTGGTCAACCATGTTGGGTATAAAAACATATTCAAATTCCAAGCCCTTGGCCGAATGCACGGTAAGGATTTTAAGGCTTTGGGGGCCTAAGTTCGGGTCAAATTTAATCTGCCCTTCGTCACCGGCTTCTATTTCCAAATTGAGCAGATGCGAAAAATTATGCAGGCTTTTATCGACATTCTCCGCCACAAAAGTTTCAATTTTTTTATAAAACTGCTCCAAAAGCTCGCGGTTTTCCGCGTTTTGCGAATTATCCTCCTCCAGCCATTGGTCGAGTTTTAAATCACGGATAATCTGGATAAAGACTTCATTAGCCGCTTTTTCTCTGGCCACCGCGGCGTGCCGGTTTAAAAGCAAAATAATATTTTGAATTATTTTTTGCGACTTCCCCCCTATTTGCGGCAAAGTTTCGGCTTTGCCGAGCATTTCGTATAAAGACAAGGTTTTTCTTTCGGAATTGGCCAGAACCTGCGCCAAGTCCTCCGGCGGCATATTAAATTCGCCAAACGAAAGCACGCGATACAAGGCAAAAGAGTCGTGAAAATTGTCCAGACATTCCAAATAAGCAATCAGCAATGAAATAAAAGGCTTGTTGTAGAGTCCTGTATTGGCCACAAACGTGTGCGGGATGCCGTGCTTTTCCAGGACCGGCAACAGTTCGCGGGCCGCGGAATTGCTTCTTATTAAAACGGCAAAATCGTTCCAGGTGCTTTTTTGGCTTTGCAATTTCAGTTCCGTAATTTTTTTGGCGACAAAATTAAGTTCCTCAACCAAATCCTTGCCTTCCAAAACCTCAATAACAGATTTTTCCTTCGTTTGGCTTTTAAGTCTTTTATTGATTTTTAACTTAACTTCCAGCCTCTCGGGATTGTTGGACTGGATAAAGTCATAAGCCAAATCCAAAATTTCCTGGCCGCTTCTGTAATTTTCCACCAAACTGGTTTGTTTGAGTGGGCTGTAGTCCTCCTGGAATTTTAAAATATTGGAAACGGACGCGCCGCGGAATTTGTAAATGGATTGGTCGTCGTCGCCCACGACTACGAGGTTGGCAGATGGGGTGTGGCGCGCGGATTTATCGGCATCCGGGGACGCCCCGTAAGCGGGAACGCTGCGTAATCCGCCGCCGGCAACCATTTTAATCAGCTCGTACTGCGCCAAATTGGTATCCTGAAACTCATCCACCATAATATATTTAAACTTTTCCCGGTAGTGTTTTAAAATTTGCGGGCGTTTTTCAAAAAGTTTTATTGTGTAATTAATCAGGTTGGCAAAGTCCAAAAAGTTGCCGTCCAGCAGGAGTTTTTCGTAAATATGGAAAGCGTTGGCAATTTCTTCTATTCGAAGTGTTTCGGCTGGATCCATATTGGGATCCGCGGGGGCTGGGCTTGCCTGCCCGCCCCGTAAAGAAGATCCGCGCGGCCCGTCATCAGGAGGCGGGCGGCTAAAGCCAGCCCCTACACCTTCGGCTACATCTGTAGACAGCTTCAGTTCCCGCGCGTACTCCAAATAGGCCTCCGGAGTTATCAGCTCGTCTTTGCACCGGCTAAAATGCTTAAGCAAAGCGGAAATAAATTTATTGGGGTTGCCCAGCGGTTTGTAGTAATTTAAATTAAATTTCTGCAAATTATTGTAAATTAATATCCAGGCGCCCGCCTTATTGAGCAGTTTAAAGTCCCCGGGCAGGCCGATATCCAGCCCGTGCTGTTCCAAAATTCGCTGGCAAAAGCTGTGGAACGTGGAAATCCACATATCGTAATAGCCCAGAGGCAACAACTGCGCCAGCCTGTCCTGCATTTCCCCGGCGGCTTTGTCCGTAAACGTTAGCGCCAAAATTTCATCGGGCTTGGCCAATCCCTGTTCTATTAAATAAGCTATCCGCCGGGTAATAACCGTGGTCTTTCCCGTCCCGGCTCCCGCCACTATCAAAAGCGGCCCGTCCCTATGGGTAACCGCGGAAAGCTGTTCTTTATTGAGATTGTCCAGCAGTTTTTCCATCCGTGCTATTTTTTACTGATAAAGCTGGCCCACTGTTTCCACAAATCCATACCGTCGTCTTTATGCTTTAGCCAAAATTGGCTTGGATTGACTATTTGGACTTGTTGATAGTTATCAAGTTGCAGTAAATCGTTGTCGCTGGTGACTAAAAAATCCGCTTTCGCTTCCACGGCGCTTTCCAGGATTTTATTGTCTTCGGGATCGCTGACCACCCGGATTTGCCGCCGGTTAACCACCCAGTTTATTTGGGCGAACAAACTATCCAGGTCGTGCCTGTAGTCGTCGTTGTCAATTAACTGTCCTGCGATTAATTTATTTTCCCGCAAAGTCTGCCTGTTGGCATAAGCTTCTATTTCGCCCGAAATCACGGCACCTATAATCTTTTTTTCGTAAGAATACTCATCTTTAAACCCGTTTATTAGGACATTGGTATCTAGAACAATTTTCATAGGACAATATAATGTATTTGTAACAGATAAACACAGATAAGAAACAGATTAACACGGATCAGAGTATTTTTTTCAAAAATAGCTTGCGGTCGTTGGTAAATATGAGTCTTTGGATGTCCAGTTTGCGGGCATTAAAATTAACTAAAATCCCAATCTCGTAAGTACTTATTCGCAGATAAGACAGCTCTTGCTCAATATTTTGGTCTGTCGTAAAATCTGTGGCTTTTATCTCTATAATAATTTTTTCGTAAGCTATAAAATCCGGGATATAATAACCCAGGGGTTTGCCAGTATCTAAAGAATAAACTGTGATGCGTTTTTGTGACTCAAAAGGAATACTGCGTTTGGCGAACTCTTCGGCTAACGCCGCCTGGTAAATACTCTCTTTAAAACCCTTCCCATACTTATTAGCTATCTCAAAAATTGCCGACCGGATTTGGTACGTCAAATCTTCGTGCAGCAACTCCGTGTTAATCTGTTTCCTATCCGTGTTCATCCGTGCAATTCCTTCCTATCTGTTTTTCCCGTTCTTGATAGGCATCAGGAATTTGCGGGGATTTTCGTCGAGATCTATAAAATAATCCGTGACTTCCTTAATTTTTCCCGAGCAGGATTTGCCAAAGGCCAGGGTTTCGGTGAATTGACCGGACATTTGCAGGTACTCCAGCAAAGGAAGATAGTCGCCGTCGCCGCTGGCCAAGACTATTACGTCCAGCTTGTTCATAAGCTTAATAATATCCATGGCAATCCCGACATCCCAATCCCCTTTTTGATGGCCGCCGGCAAAAGTTTGCAGTTCCTTCATTTTTACCTCAAAGCCGGCTTTTTCCAAAGCCTCAAAAAAAGTATGTTCTTCCGGCATATCCGCTTTAACGCAATAAGCAATGGCGCGAATTAGCTTACGTCCGGCCACAGCCGCTTCCAAAACCTCATTAAATTTCACTCTGGCCTGATAAATATTTCTGGCGGAATAGTACAAATTCTGTACATCCACAAACACACCGACGCGCTGGTCTGGGTTTCTAATACTCATATTTTTCTATTTTCTTGTTTGATTATTTTTTTCTCTTCACTATGTAATTTTATTAACCGTTCATAATATCGCATCGCAATTTTCTGTTGGGGCTGAGGTAGATTTTCAATTGCTCGTTTTAATTTAGTTGGAGAAAAATGTAGCTCAACACTCTGCTTTTTGGTAAATGGGTCCATAACTTCAACCCTCCATGGTAATTTGGCGTCCACATATTGCAAATGCCCTTCCGGTGAGTAAGAAAAATTATGCGGCATGTCATCAATTCTTAATCCGGCCTTATTCATTGTTTTTGTTAATGCCTGAATGCCCGGTAATCGATTTTCTAAACGTTCAGCAAGCTCCGTCGGTGTTCTCAAAGACTCTTGATATTCGACATGGTCAGAATCTAATTCCAATTTTGATATCCTTAAAAATGGCAACGGTTTCATACCGGCGGCATAATGCTCGGCGACAGCATCAGGAAATAGCAACTTGGCAATTTTACCCAAATAGTAAGCTCCTTTAATCTGATTTGGTTTATAATCCGAATTTCCAGTATTTAAATCTTGTACTGCATCTGGAAATTCAGCGGTGACTTTTAAAGGATCAATTTTATCTTCGTAAACTTGCTTTTCTCCGCCACCTCCTAATATTATTTCTGGATTTTTGGGCATACAATTATATTAACTTTTGGGGTTCTTTTATAACTTTAATTTCTTCCGCTTCCAATTCCAAATTCGCCGCGTTTTGGATGTTGCCGCGGAGGCGAGTAAAGTCATTCACAACGGTTCCCATTGTGTTGCCCGCGTTTTTTATGTGGGTGCCTAAAACTTCCAGGTTTTTGCCGAATTTTTCGCTTTCGGTTTTTATGCCGCTGATCATTTTAAGAATCTCTTGGGCCTTTTTGTTTATTTCCTGGCCGCGCAAACTCAGCATAATGTTGCGCAGGTAAATGTACATCGTGTTCGGGGAAACGGGAATAACAGCTTTGCTTCGGCAGTATTCGATGATATCAGAAGCTTCAATAACTTCCTGGTAAATTCCTTCGCTCGGCACATACATTAGCGCGAAATCAAAAGTGCCCTCCTGCGGCAGGATGTATTTTTTGCAAATTTCGTCCACCCGTTTTTTTACGTCCTTTAAAAACGCTTTCTTTAAAGTTTCCGCCGTTTCGTCGTCTTTGGCCTCTTTATATAGACGGAAGTTTTCTAAGGAGAACTTGCTGTCTATGGACAAAATCGTTTCGCCAATAAATATGCAGGCATCAACTGTTTCGCCGTTTTTAAAACGGTACTGGATTTTAAAATTATTTTTAGGCAAAATCTGTCCCAGCATATTTTCCAGCATCTCTTCGCCAAAGTTGCCGCGCATTTTGGGAGAAGCCAGGGTTTCTGATAATCGCCGAATGTCCGGCCCGATTTGCGATACCCCGCCAAGCTCTTTGGACAAAGCCCCGATAACTTTTGCCGCGTTATCCAGCCTCTCGTTAATGGCTTTATTGGTCGAATCTATGGACTTTTGCATGCCTTCCCGGGTCGCCTCCGTACTCTGCTTCATCTCCTTCATCCATTCCAGCATTATCTTCATATTGCCGTCATCGACGGGTTTTTCGGCTTTATTTTTTAAACCCATCAAAAAATAAAAAAACACGCCAAAGCCAGCCAAAAGAAAGACTATTATTCCATAAAGAATTGCCATTTGCATGAGTTTATTATACCAAAGATAGTAAAAATAAGAAACATGGCCGAATTGAACCACCCCTTAATAAGTAACCCATTTATGAGCTACCCGCTAAAGTCTTGGTAACAGTTTTAATTGGCTGGGCCGGCGATTGCACTTCAGATTAGAATTTGCGCTCGTAGTACGCATTTCCCCATCCTACTGACCTTTAACACTTAAGTTAATAGAGATGTTAATCAAAAATGCTTGATTTTACAGAGTTTGCGACACATCTGATTATTAAGCTATGTGTTAAAGGTCAGTAGAATGTAACCGAACCAAGTAAAACATTACTTAAAGTAGTTTAGACAAAAAAAAGAGCATGGATGCAAAAATCCACGCTCTTTTTTATTATAGATTCTAGACCTTTGATTGAGGGTCGATAGGTCTCCAGGAACCAGAATTAGTGGCTGTGTGGCACGGATACCCACCTGACTCTTAGGGGTATTGTAAGGGGTTTCGGAACGTTTTGCCAGAGGCCCGTTGATGCACCTCGGTCGGGGGCTAAATTTTTAAATCTAGTCAGCGTTTGTATCAATAACTTGCCAAGTTTTACTTATTGGATCTAATTTCCACGAACCCTGAAAAAAATACTGTTTATTATCAGATAAGCCTTTATAGCTTACGCTGACTGATCTTCTAATCTCTTGCCCGTTGCCAAGATTTTTTAACAGGCTGATAAGGTCGATTCCCGTAGTTTGCGTGTGCTGATCTCCATCAGTAGGGTAAAGGATATAACTTGGATAGCCTTGAGAATCAAGGGTTTTTATTAATTTACCATTTTGGAAAAGGGAATATACAAATTGGCCCTGTAAAATTTTACTGGGGCTATTTAAGGGTTTGATAAGGACACTTTGTATGTCCTGTACTAACAGATTATCTTTATTCAAGTAGCCAAAATTTTCAACAAAAACGTATGGACGCGAACTAAACTGAAGTTGTTTATAGGAAATATAAACTGCATAACCAGACAACCCAAGAGCAATTATTGAAATTAATATTGGCATTATAACCACTAGATACTGGGCTAATTTTTTTTCTTGTATCATAGACACCTCGGTCAGGCTAGTTTATTTAGATTTTTGAAAGAATTTGATCAGCAACTTCACTGAGAGAAAGCTCAGCATTTACAAGGATTGCGCCAAGTGCAATCATTTTATTTTCAAAATTTTTATAATTCCTTATTGCAAATTCTCTTTCGGCAGGATATTGCCCATAACTATTTTCTCCAGGTTGTAAATGCCGCGAGGCCATTCTGTTTGTAAATGTTTCTTCTTCGCTTTGTAGTAAAAAAATTTTATCGAACAAATTTAAATACTCATCTTGATTGCCAGTGATTCCTGTAGCTATTATTATATCCTTCTCACTTGCTAATAACTCCTTTAATTTTTTTGTATCACAAATCCAATCGTGCGCTTCTAACCAATCCATTGTAGGACTATAATTAATATCCTGTTCTTGAGTTTTTTTATCCACCCAGTAGCACATCCCCTCAACTTCTTCTATGTCGAATGCAAAAACGCCCCTCTTTTTTAATTCTTTTGCAATCGCGGATTTGCCCGTGCCGGATACGCCGGTAATGTAAATCTTCTTCATTTCTTCTTTGTAACCTTTTTTATCACAGACCCCTCAAACATTCTAAAAGCCGGTCTTTTTTCTTTTTCGTAGGTATAACGAACGCCAAGTATATGCCCGCAGTTTCTACAGACTAGATTTTTGCGAGCCTTTGCGTACGATTTAATAATCCTGTCTATGTACATCCGTTTTAATGGACCGGGGCCATCTTTTTGATAATAGCAAAGTAGTTGGCCGCATTTTTCGCACTTTATTTCAAGTAATCTTGAATAACCTCCGCGCGAGCGGCGGAATTTGTCTTGCTTGAATTTTATCGATTTTGTAGGCATCTCGGTCACTCGATAAAAAGTGTTGATGGCTGCCCGGGAAGGATTCGGACCTTCGATGGAGGATTCAGAGTCCTCTGCCTTACCGCTTGGCTACCGGGCAATGATGAGCAACAATTGACAATTAACGTCAACGATTGACTTTTGATATTTTACCAATTATTGGGGGATTTTTCAAGTACTTTGACTTCAAAATTTGGAGCCAAACTGTCCACTTTAAGCTGCATATTTTCCTGTCCTTGCTCAAGTCTGGCGATTTATACTAATTAAATAATTATTTGTTGTCAACTTGGGCCTGTGGATAATATATTATAGATAAGCCATATTTTGGCATTTGGCATTTTACAATTGCCTGCTTTGTGGTATCATAAATCATTGATGTTTAGGCTGTTTAGAAGATGTTTAAGCATCTTCTTGGAAACCAAATGCTCAAGGCATTAAAAATCGGGTTTTATATTTTGGTAATTCTGGTTATCGCCTTTTTATATTGGTTTTTACCCAAGTATTCGTTCATCAGCAAAAACCCGGGATACTGCGTTAATATGGCACCCCATATTTATTATTGCGGCAACGACGCCGGTTTGGACAAATTGTTCGGGGGTTAGGAATAAACTGTAGTTTCGTTTAAAGTTGACATCCTGCCTTAAAAATCCTAAAATAAATTCAACGGTAAAATAGTTTTGAAACAAAAATGCCAAAAATTTCCCCTCAATCAAAAAGTTTCATTATTTTGTTCAGCCTTATTATTATAAGCTCGTACCTTTGTTTAACCATGTGGCTGCTGTTGCTTTCCACTCCCCATTCCGCTTCTGTTTATGGCAGCAACTACCGCGTAATTTCCTACGGCAATTTCTCTGCCGCTCCGGCCGCTGTTCCATCCGCCAAGCCCCAGCCGCCGGTAAACGTTTCCGGCTGGCCGGTTTATACCAACAGCGAATACGGCTTCAGCTTCCAATACAAACCCGGCTGGAAAGTTTTACCCGCCGTCCAGTCCAAAGGTTTTACCGTATTGCAGGTTGATCCCGGCATAAGATACTATAATATAAAAATTTATATAAGCCCCGCGCAATTTTACGCCATGGATGACCTGCCAGCCACAAGCGAAACCATAGATGGCCAAACGGCTTCAAATGTCAGCAACGCCCTATACGGCATCAAAGCAAATGGTCTTTACTATACTTTTGATGTCGGCTGGTCAATGAGCCTGGTGCCGGATTTTGACGGCCTGGTACATTCGGTGAAGTTTAACTAGAACCTGCCTTAAAAATTTATTTGGGTCAATCTACCGGAAATTACCGCAATTCCGCCTGCAAACTATTTTTTGAACTAAAGGGCGCCCCTTAAGGGGCGCCCTTTAAAATCCTCGCACGGATTGGAGTCCTGTATTTCCTTATTTCCTTATCTCTTTCACTTATTGGCCGATCCGACGACAACCCCCCAAAAACCCAAAACCAAACTAAAAAATAAGTAGGCGTCGGATACGTTAAATATGCCCTTAAAAGCAAAGCCAAAAAACCCAAAGGCAAATAAAATTCCGCCCGTAAACAAAGCGTAAAATCTTGTGGTGTTAAATTTCATATTTGCCAATATTTAAAAAAATCTCTATAATTGTACAAGAATTATACAATAGTATTAATCTCAGGTCAAAATATATATGATAGACAGTTATTTGTGGTGGGCCGTCGCGGCCGCGATTTTGGCGCTTTTATACGGCGTATTTTTAATTGTTAAAATTTTAAAGCAATCTCCCGGCGAAGGAAAAATGCTGGAAATTGCCGCGGCCATCCAGGATGGAGCCAAGGCTTATTTAGCCAGGCAGTACCGAACCGTGGGCATAGTGGCCGTTGTAATTGTTTTGCTAATGTGGCTGGCGCATTTTTCCGGGCATACGATTTTAGGCTTCATTATCGGAGCAGTACTTTCGGCCGTAGCCGGTTTTGTGGGTATGAATGTTTCAGTAAGGGCCAACGCGCGCACCGCCCAAGCCGCCAAAAAAGGTTTGGAGCCGGCACTGTCCCTGGCTTTTGAAGGCGGCGCGGTTACAGGTTTATTTGTGGCAGGTCTGGGGTTGTTAGCCGTCACAAGCTTTTATTTTTTTACTAAAGATTTAACAGCCCTGGCAGGCTTGGCTTTTGGCGCCTCCTTAATTTCCGTCTTCGCCCGCCTAGGCGGCGGCATTTTTACCAAGGGCGCGGATGTGGGAACGGATATGATAGGCAAAGTGGAAAATAATATTCCGGAAGATGATCCGAGAAACCCAGGGGTAATTGCCGACAATGTCGGCGACAACGTCGGCGACTGCGCCGGCATGGCCGCGGATTTGTTTGAAACCTACGTGGTTTCCACCATTGCCGTTATCCTGCTCGGCAGCTTTGTGTTTAAAACCACCATTGTCACCGAAGACGCTTTCGGCAACGTGGTTACCAACAGCTACATCTACTTAAACGCCTTAGCCTATCCCCTGCTGATTGGCGCGGTTTCCATTGTGACCACTATAATTGGCACCTGGTTTGTGCGCCTGGGTAAATCCGGCAACATTATGGGCGCTATGTATAAAGGGTTCGCGGTGACAGGAATTTTATCGGCTATTGCTTTTTACCCCATCACTTACAAACTCATGGCCAACAACGGTTTATACCCGGTCATGAATCTTTTCTGGTGCGCTATTACCGGTCTGGTGGTTACCGGTTTAATAACCATAATTACCGAATACTACACTTCCAAATCTTTTTCCCCTGTTAAGGACATTGCCGCGGCAAGCACCACCGGCCATGGCACCAACATTATTAAAGGCTTGGCAGTCGGCATGCAAGCCACGGCCATGCCTGTTTTGGTGATCGTGCTGGCAATTTTAACGGCCTTTAACCTGGCGGGATTGTACGGCATTGCTTTGGCCGTAATGAGCATGTTGTCTTTAACGGGAATTGTGGTCGCTATTGATGCCTTTGGTCCGATTACGGACAATGCCGGCGGCATTGCGGAAATGGCCGGCTTGGATAAAAGCGTGCGCGACGTGACAGATCCTCTGGACGCGGTTGGCAACACCACCAAAGCCGTGACCAAAGGTTACGCCATTGCCTCGGCAGGACTTGCGGCCATGGTTTTGTTTGCCGCTTATACCCAAGAGCTGCAGGCGCGCGGCATTCCTGCTGTATTTGACCTTTCCAACAGCAAAGTTTTGGTGGGGCTGTTAATTGGCGGTCTCTTGCCATATCTTTTCGCTTCCATTGCCATGTCAGCCGTGGGTAACGCCGCCAAAGCTGTTGTGGAAGAAGTGCGCAGGCAATTTAGGGAAATTAAAGGAATTATGGACGGCAGCGCCAAACCCGATTATTCCCGCGCCGTGGACATTGTAACCAAAGCCGCCATTAAAGAAATGGTCGTACCGGCTTTGATTCCGGTTGTTGTTCCTATTTTAGTCGGCCTGCTTTTGGGAGCCGAGGCTTTGGGCGGCCTGTTAGTTGGAACTATTATTACCGGATTATTCGTTGGTATTTCCATGACCACCGGCGGCGCGGCCTGGGATAACGCCAAAAAGTACATTGAAGAAGGCAACTACGGCGGCAAAGGCAGTGACGCCCACAAAGCCGCGGTCACCGGCGACACCGTCGGCGACCCCTACAAAGACACCGCCGGCCCTGCCATTAACCCTATGATTAAAATAATCAACATCGTGGCGCTGCTGCTGGTAAAGTTCCTGAAACCGTAAAATATATTTAAAAATCCCTCGACGATGTTCGGGGGATTTTTTTATTACGGGAAGTGTGATACAATCTTTTTATTCCAACTTTAGACGAGGGTTAAATGATTAAACCAACGGTTGTTGTTTTTTTGTACGCGATGTTATTCGGCTTTCCGGCCAGCAGTTTGGCCAAAAAAAAGCTGCCGATCGTCGAATACAGTGTCGAAACCAGGGAAGGGGCGGTAGATATTTACCTTCTGCGATAATTAAGCTATTACTCCGCCACCTATACAGGTTTTGCCTTCATAAAGCACCAGGCTCTGTCCGCTGGCTATAGCTTTTTGTGGGATTTTAAAGGTTGCCTGATAATGTATTTTGTCTAATTTTTTTATGGTCAGCGGGACTAAATCTCCCTGGTGGCGATAGCGTCCTCGCAGGCCGGTCAGCTGATCAGCTGGCCAGCTGATCAGCTGATTTACCGAGTGGATTTGAATTTCTTTAGTAAGCAAATTTTTATCCTCCGGGTTATTGGTCACATACAACCTGTTGGTTTTCAGGTCTTTTTTCGTTACATAATATGGCGCCGAACCGCCTATGTTAATACCCTGGCGCTGGCCGATGGTGTAGTTATGCAGGCCCCGGTGGCGGCCGATGGTTTTGCGGTTCAGGTCAAGAATATCCCCGGGCTTTTCCTTTAGCTTTTGCTCCAAAAAATCTTTTAGCCTGATTTTTCCCACAAAGCACAAACCCATGCTTTCTTTTTTTTCCGCGTTGGGCAGTTTAAGTTTGCGCGCCAAAGCTCGCACCGCGGATTTTTTCATGCCGCCGACAGGAAACAAAATATGCGGCAGCTGCCGGGGCTTTATGTTGTAAATAAAATAGGTTTGGTCCTTGAATTCGTCAGCGCCGCGCTCCAATGTGGCGCGCCCATTATATCCAAGCCGCCTATAAATCGGCCCGCTACGGCCCCGATTTTCCAATCCTCCGATTCTGGCGTAATGCCCGGTCGCCAAATAATCAAACCCGTTCTTAATTGCCCAATTATACAAAAGTTTGAACTTAATTTCCTTATTACACATAACATCCGGATTCGGCGTCCGGCCTTTTTTGTATTCGTCAAAAAAATATCTCATAACGTTTTTTTGGTACTGCTTTTCAAAATCCAGCGTACGCAAAGGGACGCGCAAAAAAGCCGCTACGCGCAAAGCATCCTGCCGGTCAACCAGCCAGGGACAATCGCTCTTAAGCAAACCTGCCGTCTTGGACCAGTTCTTCATAAACGCGGCCTCCACTTCATAGCCTTGTTTAAGCAGCAAATACGCCGAAACCGCGGAATCGATTCCGCCGGAAAGAGCAATCAATACTTTTTTCCTGCTTTTTGCCATACCACATATTTTGACACAAAACCTCCGTTACTGTAAAGTTTCGGCAAGGAGGATATGATAAATGGCGCTTAGGCCTGCCCATATTATGTTGTGGTTTATTGTTATAATATCTTTTCAAGCAGAGATAGTTCTTACCTCGACGGATGCTGAGTTATGGGTAGAATTATCTTCGCAAACCCAGTTAGAGCTGGGGTCTGGTGATCGTCCTGAGTCGCCGTGCCTAAAAACGATACGGCCACTTATCATAGCTGACAAAAGGGGAGGTTTATTCGCTGACTGCGACGCGGATGGGCTGGTGGACGCCGTGTATATTAACGGCTTTCTCGGCTGGATATACATAGAGGACGAAAAAAACCAGAGAATCTTATGGGCATCAACCGGGACTTCCTGGCCCAGAAATGGAGAATACGCCCAAGTGGTCCAAAAAGAATTCTCCAGCCTTTTTAAATTAAGAATGGCGGAGAAAAATACGCATCTTCAGTAAAATAAAGACTCGCTCCGGCGCGGACAAGCAGGGCGGCTGTAATTTTGGCCGCCCTTTTCAACTGTATTTTTAAAACAACAGGCGCCGTTGTCAACGTGCCTATTGCGCGTCTTGGATTGTATGCTACTTAACCACGGTGTTTTTTATAAACTTTAACAACTCGTTATGCGCCACCCCATTGCTGACCAAGGCGCCGTTTATTCTACCGTCATAGCGTTGTTCCCTGCCGAATTTGTCGGTGACTTTACCGCCGGCTTCTTCCACGATAATTTTTAGGGCCGCGATGTCGTGGGCGTTGATATGGTCGTAAAAACAGGCGTTAAGCTCGCCGCTTGCCACCAGTATTCCTTCGTAGCAAATGCTCCACAAGGTAACTACCGGAACATTTGGAAACTGTTTCCTCATTTCCGTGGTCCCCTTATTGCTCCAGCCCACTACCGCCCTGTCCATATTGGATTTATTGACTTTGATTTTTCCGCCGTTTAAAAAAGCGCCTTTGCCTTTTTCGGCGAAAAACATCCTATCCATAAAAGGATCATAAATTACGCCTAAAATCGGGCGGCCGTCATCCACTAAAGCCAGAGAAAATACGCAGGTCGGAATGCCATGTGAAAACGGCACCGTGCCGTCAACCGGGTCGCAAACCCAGGTCTGGCGACTGCCTTTGATGATATTGCTGGCTTCCTCGCCCAAAACGCTGTGGCCGGGAAAATGTTTCGCCACTTGGTCAATAACGAGTTTGTTGTTTTTTAAATCTGTTACCGTTACCGGCGAATAGTCGGATTTGTACTGTTTGGCCATGCCTAAAGCAAAATTATCACGGATATTTTTCCCGGCCTGCTTGGCAATTTTAAGGGCGAAGGTTTTGGGGTTCACAAAAGTCAATCGTAAATCGTAAATTGTTAATCGTAAATTGTTAATGGTTAATGGTTAATGGTGGTTATTTGTTTAAGTACTGCCGCGCTTCCTGCTCCAGCCCCTGAATGGTAGTGGCAATTTGCAGGGGGTGGCCGTTAAAAAAGTAGGACGGGGTACCCTGCAGGTTTAGGCCTAAGGCCTGGTTGTTGTCGTTTTGGATGGCGGGCAGATATTTTTTACCGGTTATGTCGCTTTTAAACTGGGTAATATTGGCCACTCCCACCGACTGCGCGTACTGGGCAAACTGGTCCAGCGGGTCGCTTAAACTTTCCCAGTCAGCCTGCTTTTGGAATAAAATATCGTGCATTTGCCAGTACTTGCCCTGGGCTCCGGCAGCTTCCGCGGCCAGCGCTCCCTCCACGCTGTTGGGATGGATTTCCACCAGCGGGAAATAGCGGAACACAAATACGGTATCCGGAAATTGGGAAGGAATCTGTTCCAGCATGCTATTGTAAGCCGCGCAGTACGGGCATTCCAAATCCCCATATTCAATAAACACGTTCTTGGCCGTGGGACTTCCAAGGTAGTGGTCCGTGGACGGGTCAAAAGCCGGCGGCCCGGAAATTGGTTTAAAATCGCTTAAATTCAGGCTGGAATTATAGCCGGTAGTTGAGCTGTCCTGGGTGGAAGGGGAAATTTTAAATAAATAATAGCCAAAACCCAAGACCACTAAAACTATAATTACAATGGTAGCAATTTTTTTCGCGCCCGACGCGGAACCGTCTCCGTGTGACATGTTACTGGCCATAGGTTAAATTTTTAATTATTAGGTGTGAGTTGTGAGTTTCGCGTGCTCGTCCCCAAAACCATCCCGCCCGAATTCAGCATAGCCAGCTGCCGCGCTTCGCCGGCCAAAGAAGCCAGTAATTCGGTTTCATCAAAAGCCGTGTACAGATGCTGTTCGCCGAGCACCACCACAGCCAGCTCATCGCCGTCGCTGTTTTTAAGCAGGGCCGCGAAATTGTATCCCGACTCGCTTCCCAAATAGCCGGTCTTGGCGCCCAGAACCGTTACGCCGCCGCTATCGGCCAAAAGCTTGTCGGTATTTTTTATAGTTTGATTATAGCGGTAATTGTTGACGGAGCGCAACGGATAGCTGGTTAATTCCGCGATTTGCCGAAGGTAGATATTGGAAAAAGCCGCGGTTACTACTTTGGCATAATCCCCGGCCGTAATTTGGTTGGTCGGATCCATCCCGGTAGGCTCGTTAAAATGGGTGCTGCCGCTCGCGCCAAGCTCGGCCATTTTTTGGTTCATCCTGGCCACAAACTCCGCTCGCGAAAGTCCCGTGCTCCTGGCCAGGGCGTTGGCCGCGTTGTTGGCCGAGGGCAAAAGCGCGGCGTGAAATAAACCATCCACGGTAAATTTAATTCCGGGTTTGGATTTAATGCATGATCCGCCATCGGAGCAGGCACCGGCTGCCTGGTCGGCTTGTGTCATGGTTACGGCTTTGTTCAGATTGGGCTTGGTATCCAAAACCACCAGGGCGGTTACGAGTTTGGTCAGGGACGCCGGGGTCCAGGGCTGGTTCTGATTTTTGTTTATCAATACCTGGCCGGTATCAACATCCTGGACAAAATAAGCCTGGGCGCTTAAGCCCGTCATGTCGGCCAAGTCATTGCCATTGGCGGGCATCGACAAACCGGGAATTTCCAGCGCGAAAGCCGAAAGCGGCGAAAGCAGAAAAATCAGGATAAAAGCTGTTAAAAAATTTTTGTTTGGCATTTTACAATTTATTGCTGTTTATTTCGACCCCATCTACAATTTATGCGAAAACATGACGCTACCGCAGCATGCTTCCAAACTTTGATTGCAGCATTTTTTTGTGCTGTTTAAACAAGTCTTCCAAAGCCGAACGGATGTGCCGCGCGATTTCGCTTTTATCGCCGACAATAGAGCTGTCCACTTCCACGCTTTTTATGTTCTGGTTGCCGTCTATGGTCAATACGATTTTTCCGCCGCCGCTTTTGCCGGTAACTGTTTCCGTGGCCAGCGTGGCTTCCATAACTTTGGCTTGCTTGCGCATTTCGTTGATATCTTTCAATTTGTCCATGAATCCCATAAACGAGTAAAAATTAATTTATAAATTATACCCAGTCATTATAGCCCATAGCGCAAAAAAATTCCAGAATTTTTACCGCGCGGCGCGCGATTAAGATTTTAAACAAGCGTTATAAGCGCTTACTTCGGCGTCATATTGGGCGGTGATTAATTTTAACTGGTCAACTTTATTGTTATAAATTGCCACTAAACTGTTATAGTTGGCCACTTCCGCGTTGTAGGCATCGTACTGGCTCTGGCTTTGGGGGTTTTGCGAATCCATCTGGCTTTTGTCTCCGCTTAATTGAGCCTGCATTTGGTCAACCTGGGGCCGCAGGGAGCCTATTTGCGATTTTAAATCGGTGTCCACACTCGGGCAGGCGGAGGCAGGCTCGCCGAACTCCTGCGCCGCCATCCAAACGCTCTGGCCTTTATACAAACCCTTGCCCACGGCCGCGCCGATTTGTTTATAGCGCGAATTTAAAATATTGGCGCGGTGGCCCGGGCTGTTCATCCAGGCGGTAAGCAAATCCCGGTCGCCGTTAAAATTCCCCAAAGCCAAATTTTCACCGATGCTGACGTAGGCGTAACCGTAAGTTTTGGCCAAATCCGCCGGTCCCCGGCCCTGGGGGTTTATATGTTCAAAATACTGCTGCTTAAACATATCGGCAAGTTTGGCTGATGCTTCCTGATCCAAAGTCTGGTTTTCCCGCAGCGGCGGCAGGTCGCCGTTTTGCTGGCGGTTTTGGTTGGTCAGGGAGATGACCCCGGCGTCCGTTAAAGGCGAGCCTTGCCCCAGCATTTGCCGAAGCGGCGGCGGGAGGGAAACCTTGGGCTGGGCGCTGATTAAGCTGGTCAAAGCGTTGCCGGCAAAATTTTTTACTTGATTTGGAATTTGCTTGGCCTGTTTTTGAGGCAGAGTTAATAAACGCCAGATCGCCAGCGCCGCCAAAATACAAATTGCCGAACCGATCCATTTTTTCATATAGTTGATTGGTGTAGATGTGGATTAAATGTCCGTCATCCCGGAATTTTTCGCCACAAGATTATCGAAAGGAAAATGGAACAAGCTGTGACCATCAAAACCCCAATTCCTTTGCAACCGGCTTTAACGCCGCGATTACAAAATCTATGTGCTCGTCATCGCTTAAGCCAATTTCGCTTAAACCCAAAGCTATGTCTTCCCTGCTGACTTTGGCCGCGAAACCTTTGTCTTTAAGCTTTTTCTTAACCGATTTCGCTTCCAGAGTCTGCAAATTATCGCTCCGCATTTTGCCGACGGCCACAATAAAGCCGCACAACTCGTCGCAGGCAAACAAGGTCTTTGCCATTTGACTTTGCCTGGGCACTCCGCTGTAAAGAGCGTGGCCCAAAATAGCCTGGATAATTTCGTCGGGATAGCCCAAAGCCCGCATGTGTCTGACCCCTTCAAACGGATGACCTGTTTTGGCTTCCGCGTCGGCTTGGGGATATTTTTCATAGTCAAAATCGTGGAGCAGTCCGGCAATCCCCCACAGCTCCGGATCTTCCCCGTATTTTGCGGCGTAAGCGCGCATAGCCGCTTCCACGGCGTACATATGACGGCGCAAGCTTTCCGATCCAACCCATTGGGTTAATAATTCATGAGCCCGCTGGCGATTTATATCCATATATTTTAATCGTAAACCCCAGTGTCAAGGGTGACCCTTGACACTAACTGCCGATTAATGGCCAGGCATAGTCTGGCTGACAAAAAATTTACCGTTGGGCAAAGTACATTGCTCCGGGTAGCTTTGTAAAACCGGATAGCCGGCTTTTACGCAATCGTCAAAATTCTGGATATTAGCCAGCGGATTTTTTTGTGTATGGCTAATTATCAACAGCACAATAATAGCCACAAAAAACACCAAAAATAAAGCGAAGTAAAGTTTACCGGGGCTGGCTGCCATAGGCCTCCCTTAATTCCATGGCAAGACCGGGGCGATTGGATGTAATGGCCGAAATCCGGCTGTGGTTTAAAAATTTTTTAATAACGTGGCTGTTGTCCAAAGTCCAAAGCGTAATCGGATAGCCTTCGGGGATAAGCTTAAGTAGGCCTAACGCGGCCAGTTGCCATTTTACCGTAAACTCGTCCGCCGTGGAAAGAATTTTTTTTCGTCCCCAAAAAACTTGTCCCAGCTCGTACCAATGCCTAAAGCTTCCACCCAAAGAAAAACCGAGTTTAATTTCGGGATGGGCTGCCTTTATTTTTTTCAGAACCTTGGCATGAAAGGAAATAATTATAAATTGTGAAGGATGAAGGTATTTTTTAGCCACCTCTGCCGTATGGTTCTCGTAGCCTGCCTGTTTAATATCTATCTGTACCGGGATTTTGCCGGCTATCAAACTCAGTGCTTCCTCTAAAGTCGGAATTTTAAAACCCCTGCCGTAACCTATGGCGCTAATCTCCGTAAAAGCAAGCTTACTGATTTTTTTGTTCTCAATTTTAGCGTCGTGGAAAACAGCCAAAACCCCGTCACGGGTTTGTCGCACGTCCAGCTCCACCATATCCGCGCCAATTTCAATAGCTTTGGCAAAAGCCTCCAAGGTATTTTCGCGGGCCAAATTGGAAGCGCCCCTGTGGGCCACAATGCGTTTTTTCATTTCAGAGTTACAGAATAATAATCTGTCTATCGATTAATTCCCTAAAATAAGAATCGAGCTGTTCAGGCGGTAAATTTTTTAGTTCTTTTCCGGTCATCCATTTTGCTTCCACATGCTCTTCGCCTATTTTTGCTTTGCCATCAAGATTGCCTGTATAAGTAAGTCTGGCTACATGTTTATCCTCGGCTTTCAAAATATCCTGAGCGGCGACCAACGTTGGCGACTCTTTGTAATCCAAGCCCGTCTCTTCCTTAATTTACCGCCTTAAATTTTCCAGCAAAGATGTTCCGGCGACTATCCGGCCTCCGACAATATCCCACTTTGCCCCAACCTCGGGATATTTTTTTGGATTCCTCCTGAGCAGCAAGTATTCACCTTCTGAGTTTTTAAGCAAAATTTTAACGCCAACCTGAAGTTCCATAAATTAAACTTTTTCTAAAATAATACCTTTTACAAACTTACCTCTTTGCTTTGCCTTTTTTGATTTAACTTCGTTTATTTTACTCCTTGAATAAAGTTTAAAAATCAAAATAGCGTCAAGCACCTCAAGAACATCCGCCAATTCTTCCGTATTACCCGACTTATGAAATTCCCGGGCTTCTTCCAACAACTTATCTTTCAATCTAAGCCAATATTCTTTTTTTGAAGCAATATGAAAAACAGGTCTTTTGCCAAGTTTTAGAAGAATAGAAGGGACTTTATCTCTGACAAGTTTAGGTTTATTCATTATTTTTAAAAAAATACGGCAGATCTTTTTTTTCTAAGGCGACTTCTTTTGACTGTGACAAACCTTTAACTTTATACTTTCCGCTTTTAACTTCCTCTTCGCCAACAACTACCACAAACGGAATTTTTTCGCGGTCGGCGGTTTTAACTTGCTTGGATACCTGGCGGTCGGTTAAATCCACTTCCACGTTAATCCCCCGCTCCCTAAGGTAGCGCGCCAATTTATTGGCTTCTTCCATAAAACCTTCAAGATGGCAAATATATAATTGTACCTGCGGTTTGTATTCGGGTAAAAGGTTATAAGTTTCCAAAAAATCTTTGGTAGTAACATCGCCCCAGCCAAAACCGATTCCCGAAACTTTTTCAACGCCAAAGATTCCCACAAGATCATCATACCTGCCGCCGCCAAATAACGCGCGGGGATTTTTGGGGTTGGTATCATACATTTCAAACACCGTGCCGGTATAGTAATCAAAGCCGCGGACCAAATAAGGTTCGTAAACTATGTTCAAAACTCCCAGCTTTTTGAGCCCATTGATGACTGCGGATGTTTCCGGGTCGGGATCCGGATTGGCGTTAAAAGGTTTGCCTAAAACCAGTTTTGCCTGATGTTCAAAATCATCTATTTTATCTTTTTTATCCAGCAATCTGCGAAAAGTTTTTTGCTTTTCTTCATCCAGTCCCAGTTCGCTAAAAACTTTGGTTAAAGCGCGGCGGTTATTTATTTTGATGATAAAATTTTCATCCTTCGCCCCGAACGCCTTCATAATGTCATAGGCCAGGGAAATTATTTCCACATCGGCTTGTATGTTGTCCACGCCAAAAATGTCGCAGTTTAACTGCCAGTGTTCGCGCAGGCGGCCTCGTTGGGGGCGTTCGTAGCGGAAAAGGTTGGGGATGGAAAACCAGCGCAGGGGGAAACTGAGTTCGCGGCGTTTTTGGGCGACCATACGGGCCACCGTGGGCGTCATTTCAGGACGGATGGTTACATCGCGGCCGCCGCGGTCGGTAAAGCTGTAAGTTTGCTCGTTAACTATTTCATCGCCGCTTTTTTGGCGGTATAAATCCGTTTCTTCCAAAATAGAAGCGCCGTATTCCAAATAGCCGTAAGCCCGCGCCACTTTGCGCCAAACGCCAAAAATATAATCCTGCTCGAACTGCTCCCCGGGATAAAAATCCCGCGTGCCTTTGTAAGGTTCCAAAGAAAGTTTTTTTGTATTTTTTTCCATAAAAAATAAGGCTTGTAACGCCTTAATTATAACTAAAATCAGCCTAATTTACAACTTCTTATCAGCGATCGCCGATAAATCGGCATTAATCGCCACAGGCCGCAGACCTAAAATCTCTTCTTTCCACGCCACATCCGGAACCGGGTTCAGCAGATAGATTTTTTTGCCGAGATGGAATGCCAAACCCATTTCCATCAGAGTATTGGGGCCGATATAATCGGCAACGCTGTTTTTTTCGTAATTGGTAACAAGAATAGCGTCCGACCATTCCACAAGCCCAAAGTGGTCGCGGATTCTTTGGGTGTGGTTCTTTAAAAATTCGGGATTACTAAAGGGCTTGGTTTTTTTAAATTTATAATAGTCCAGCGTGTGCCACTTTTTTCCGCCGCCGTCCGTAAACCAAACCGGTGGAAATTGCGCCTCGTGCCCCAGGGCCTCCAGTTGTTTGGCAACCGCTTCCATCTCCAGAATAAAAGCGGTGCTGCCGCAGATGGTAATTTTCATAAAACGATTTTTGACTGCTTTGACTTCTTTCTTGTTACCTCCATTAACGCGATAACCTTGCCGCTTGGATAATTTTTTGCGTCTTCGGCAAGCTGTCAGACGGCTGGCTGATTATCGATGGCACGGTTATCCGCAAATCCGATTATGGAACTGCGGATTGGGATAAATAATCGGAAACTACGCTTGCGCCACAAAGCAGATGGTGGCGGTTCCAAAACTATAGCTTGATCCAATAAAATCAGCGGCTCCAATGAGTTTTGTAACCACGCAATGGATAGGTTCTTAGTAAAACTTTAATTCCCAAACGGGCTTAAAGCGCCGGCCGTACGCGCGGACATAACGCCGGCTTGCGCCATGGCTGAATCAGCGGCGTTGGCGGGAACGGAATCGGTTAAAGAGTATCCCCAAGATGTTAGTGTTCCCATATTAGGTATACCGAGCAGGCCATTATCGCCCACAAGGTAAATTGTGCCGCCCTTGTTTATTAAAACTCCCGCGGGGTGCGCTTGGCTAACAGAATTGATATTTGGAGCGGGCGGCAAAAATGACACATCGCCGCTTAAAGAGTCGGAAAAGCTAAAGCCCAAACCGGTAAATACGGCCGCGCTGGTAAAGGCGGCTTTTTTACTATCCGTAATAAGGTAACAAGTGCCCGTGTCCGAGCCTTTGTTTGAGCAGATAATTTTGCCGTCCCTGGGCGGGATAAAGTTGCCGGTTGGCAATGCTAAGTCGGCGGAACCGGCCTGAACTACGTTGGTCCAAGCGTTAAAGCCGTACGACAAGAAAGCTCCCGCAGAGGTATATGGCCGCTTTTGGCCGCTGGCGGTTATCAGATATACCGTGCCGCTGGAGATGATATTTGTGCCTGCTGGGTCAGTTTCCGATACAGGCTCGCTTGTGGTTAACGAAGATCCTGGTTGAACCTTTGTGGTAAAAGGCTTGTAGTCTTGAAAGGCGGTTTGCCCGTCCTGGCTGATAGATTTTATTGTATAGTTATAATTTGCCCCTGACAAGAGCGAGGTTAAAGTTATGGAATGGCTGGTTGTTAATTCAGACTGTACCATATTTGTTTTGGACAAAAACCATAAGTAGCCAACTTCGGAATCTGCCGGTAAATTGGTTGTCCATGTTATTGTCGCGGTAGTGTAGGTGGTGGATACCTGTACATTTGATATGGTTAAAGTCGCGGCTTGAGTTGTTAAGCTGAGTCCCGGATTAAAGCTCAATACAAAGATTGCCGCCGCGCCTAAAAATAATGGTCGGAGTTTTTTTAAATTTTTAAACATAATTGATATTATTAAATATAAAATTCCTTTAATTGATAACAAACTGCGATGAGTTTTTTTGGCGTCAGTAATTATAAGGCGATTATATCATTTAATAAACCCATTAAGCAACCCCAATTATTTTTGGCCGTACCCCTTTGTCTGCCCACTTGAAACACTTCCCTAATTCCGGCTTATCTTGGTATAATGTAGCCTTATGCTCCGCAATTTTTCAGAAATTTCAGACTACGATTTAAAATTATTTTTTCTAGCGATTAATGACCTTGAACACAAGGCCAATTTAATGGATTTTTATATCAAAAATCACTCCAAGAAACGGAGTATTTTTTTTACTTCAATAAATGTCTTTTCAAGAATGCTCTACCAGAACCAGTTTTTAAATAATACTCGAATTCTTTGGCTGATTTTTCATTTTCAAAGCCTAGATAGCAAATAAGTTTCCAGGGTTTAAATTTTTTAGTATGGGTTGAGTCGCCCCAGTCATGGGCTTTGAGGCGGGATTTTAAATCTTTGGAATAGCCTACATAATGTTCTTTGGGGAAATTAATACTTTTTAGGATATATACGTAGAACATCGTTTTGCTGGAAACTAGCCCGCCTTCGTCCCGCTCTGCGGGACTTCGGCGTCGCAGCCTCCGCCATTATTGAATCTAATTTGGTTGTTAATTTAAATTTGCGGGCGTAAGCCAGCCGTAGCCCCTTTAGGGGCGAAGGCTGGAGCGGGATACGGGAATCGGACCCGTGTCTAAACCTTGGGAAGGTCTCATACTGCCATTGTACTAATCCCGCGAAATTTAAGTAATGATTTTAGAGCCGCATCAAGCTACCCAAATACAGCCCAATAAATCAGGAGCGCCGCAGGATGCATTACCCGATAATCATAACAAATCTTTGACATTAACAGAAGAGTATGAAAAAATAATCGCAGATGAAAAAAGCACACAGAAAAATTCCGGCCACCATGGCCACGCAGCATCCGGATCACGCCGGCCCGCCGTTTTGGAAAAAAGACGCTTTTATTTCCACTATGGACGAAGCCGGGGAATTGTTTTTATCTTTTAAAGATTTGGGCATTTCGGAGTACAAGTGGGACTGGGAAGGCAAGTTAGTGGACGAGTCCGTATTGGAAAGATTGTTCAGCGAAAAATACGACTTTTTTAAAAAGCATCCAATAGGCAAAGAAAAATTTTTGACCTTCCGTTTACCGAACCCCAAGGTGGAAACGGAATTCAGGATGGGACGCGCGCTTATGGGGATTTTAAGCGCCGCCGGTTTGGCCAAGCAGGTCGGCATGCACAGCCCCCCGCTGTTTGAGGTGATTTTACCGATGACGGAAAGCGCGGAGGAAATGATAGATATCCAGGAAGCTTTCGCGGAAATCGCGTCGCTTAAACACCCTTTAAACCGGTTTGAAAAACAGCTGCTGGACGGAGTGCTGATAGTTCCTTTATTTGAACAGGTCGGCACGATTATCAACTCCGACCGGATTTTGGAAAAATACTTGCGGCTGCGCGGACGAAAATTCAAATCCTCAACGCCGTATTTAAGACCTTACGTGGCCCGTTCGGATCCGGCGCTAAATTCCGGTCTGGTTCCGACCGTGCTGGCCATTAAAATCGCGCTTTCTCGCTACAAAAAATTCGCCAAAAAGCATAACATCAAACTTTACCCGGTAATTGGCTGCGGGGCTTTGCCTTTTCGCGGCGGTTTGTATCCTTTAAGGCCCGAAAGATTTTTACAGGAGTACAAAGGCATAAGGACGGTAACTATTCAAAGCGCTTTTCGTTATGATTACCCCAAAGCCGTTGTGATAAAAGCGATAAAAATTCTGGAGGCGGGGTTGCCCAAAGGACAGGCGGCGGACATAACCGCGGGCGAAGAGGCGGATTTGGTTAAAACCATAAAGCCATTTGAAGCCGCTTACCGCGGCAGCGTGGAAAAAATCGCCCCAACGATAAATGAGCTGGCCAGACATTTGCCCAAACGCCGCGAACGCGTCCAGCACATCGGCCTGTTCGGCTACAGCCGGGGCATGGGCAAAGTTAAACTGCCGCGCGCCATCAGCTTTACCGCCGCGCTTTATTCGCTGGGCGTGCCGCCGGAGCTTATAGGCACCGGACGGGGTTTGGCGGCCGCGCGCGAAGCCGGACAATTGCATCTTATGGAAAAATACTACATTAATCTGAAACACGATTTATATTTCGCGGGAAAATTTTTATACAAACCCGGGCTTATAAACCTGGCCAAAAAATCCCCGGCTTGGAAAGAGATTTTGCGCGACGTGGAGGAAATAGAAAAATACCTGGGCAAACCGCTTAAGCCCAAATACCTAAACGAACAGGAACACCAGTTAATTTCCGCGAAAATCCACCAAAACTTAAAAACCGGCCGCGGATTAACGAACCTGATTGAGCAGGCTGCTGTTCTTAGGCACAGCATGGGGTAAGCTCAATTAATGATAACATCAAAAAACCTTTAATTTTATATATTGACATCACATACTCTTACTCCTATGATTAGTTCGGAGGTAGCGGATGAATCGAAAAAAGTTTTGGCCTCTGGATTACGATCTGGAGGAAGAGCTTTATGAACTTGCGTCCTGGGACTTACCAGGACGCAGACCCAGACCCAAATCACCACGCGGTTTGGGTCTGTATTTTAGCTTGATTTTATGAATAACCTTTTAATCGTCGGGTCCGTAGCCTACGACAGCATTAAAACCCCTTTTGGCAAAGTTAAGAGAGCGCTGGGCGGCAGCGCCACTTATTTTTCTTTGGCCGCAAGGTTTTTTATAAAGCCGATGCTTGTAGCGGTAGTGGGGAATGATTTTGCGGCGGCCGATAAAAAAATTCTTGGAGGCGCCGCGGATATTTCGGGCCTGCAAACCGAAAGCGGCAAAACCTTTGCCTGGGGCGGCGAGTACAGTTTTGATTTAAACAGCCGCGAAACTTTATTTACCCGCTTAAATGTTTTTGAAAATTTTAAACCCCGACTACTCCCCCGCCACACCAAAGCCGGCTACATTTTTTCGGGCAACATCCACCCCTCTTTGCAGCTGGAAGTTTTAAGCCAGATAAATAAACCAAAATTTGTGGGGCTGGATACAATGAATTTTTGGATATCAAGCGCGCCCAAACAGCTGGCCAAAGTTTTAAAACTGGTAAATGTTTTTATTATCAACGATTCCGAAGCACGACAGCTATCGGGAGAACATAATTTAATTAAAGCCGCCAAAAAGATTATGCGAACTGTAGGGGCCGGGCTTGCCCGCCCGCTTTCCAATGATGACGGGCGGCTAAAGCCAGCCCCTACACTCATCATCAAACGCGGCGAATACGGCCTGATGATGTTCCAAAAATCCCAAATTTTTCATCTCCCCGGCTACCCCCTGGAAAAAGTCATCGACCCCACCGGCGCCGGCGACAGCTTCGCGGGAGGGTTTATGGGGTATTTGGCAAAGACAAATAATACTTCGTGGAAGAACCTAAAAAAAGCCTGCGCTTACGGCTCTGCACTGGCCAGTTTTTGTTGTGAAAGACTTGGCACCAGACGACTACAAAAAATCAGAGTCATAGATATTAAGCAAAGACTTAAGGATTTTAAAAGTCAAACGGATTTTTAGGCGGGGCATTTTTATTCATCCGATATTTTATACTGTGGAAAACTTTGGGAAATGCAAAAATCCCTTAAAATAAGCTTTATTTTGACCTATTTGACATCGTTTTAAAATCTGGTAACATAACCGTATACAAATAAATATAAAGTTAAAAAAAACACCCTAATTGCTTTTTTGGATAAAAAAGCAGCGCGCGTAAAAGGTGTTTTTTAATTTTTTAAGGCAAAAAATTAATGCGCTAAGCGTCAATGATAAACTTATTATTTTTTCTTGATACAAATAAGATGACGCGAAAATACAAAAATTTTTACAAAGCATTAACGACTTCAAAAGAAAGGGAAAAAATAATATGACAAACGGTAAAGTAATGGCCGAGTACATTTGGCTGGACGGCAGGAAGCCAACGGCTAAGTTAAGAAGCAAAACCAAAATTATAAACGGACCCGTTAGGAAGCTGGACGATATTCCTATGTGGGGATTTGACGGCTCCAGCACCGAACAAGCCGAAGGGCATTTTAGCGATTGCCAGCTAAAGCCGGTTTACTATGTGCCGGACCCGATCAACAAAGGCGACAACCTTTTGGTAATGTGCGAAGTGCTGAACGCCGACGGTACGCCTCACAAAACCAACACTCGCCACATTTTGGTGGATGTAGCTGAAAAATACAATGACCAGGAACCATGGTTCGGCATTGAGCAGGAGTATACGCTTTACGGTAAAAATGACTGGCCGTTTGGCTGGCCGCTCCACGGCTTTCCGCATCCCCAGGGCCGCTACTACTGCGGCGTAGGCTTTGACGAAGTCCACGGGCGTCCTTTGGTGGAAGCCCATCTTAAAGCCTGTTTAGAGGCTGGCTTGGGCATTACCGGAATTAATGCCGAAGTTATGCCCGCGCAGTGGGAATTCCAGGTAGGCACATTGGCGCCTTTGGAAGTCTCCGACCACTTATGGCTGGCGAGATGGCTTTTGTACCGTCTTGGCGAAGATTTTGGCGCCTATGCCAAGCTTGACCCCAAACCTATGACCGGGGATTGGAACGGCGCCGGCGGCCACACCAATTTTTCCACTCTGCCTATGCGCGAAACCGGCGGTATGGAAGTTATTAAAAAAACCTGCGAAAAATTAAGCCAGTTTGCCAAACAGCATATGCGCGTTTATGGCGCGGGAAACGAAGAGCGCTTAACCGGCAAGCACGAAACTTGCAGTTACAAAGATTTCCGCTACGGCGTGTCCGACCGCGGCGCTTCTATTAGGATTCCGATGGCCGCGGCCAACGCCGGCAAAGGCTATCTGGAAGACCGCCGCCCGGCCGCCAATTTGGACCCTTACCAAATCTGCACCGCATTGATTGAAACCACCTGCGGCGATGGTTTTAACCCCGACAAATACGGCTGGGGCAACTTTGAATTCCCGGAAGAAAAAGCTTCCCAATCCGCGCCCGAGGTACCCAACCCCATGAAATAATTATCCGGTAATCAAAAAAACAAAAGCCGTCCTTTGGCAGACCCGGGACGGCTTTTGTTTTATACAGTCTTTGCATCCTATGCGACTTTTACTTCCTGCCAAAATCATCCTCAAACCGCTCGATGTCATTCTCGTCAAAATGTCCGGTGGAAATTTCTATAAATACCAGCTCCTGGTTTTCGGAAATGTTGGCAACGCGGTGTTTGGCAGCCACGGCAATATTTATGCCGCTGCCGGCGACTACGGTTTGGACATCGCCGTCCAAAGTAACCTCTCCCCTGCCCTGGACAAAAGTCCAGTGCTCGGCGCGCGTTTTGTGGGACTGGTAAGACAGTCTTTTTTTGGGCAGTACCGTGATTATTTTTACGCAAACATTGCCGCCTTCGACATCAAACTTTGATAATATCTCAAACTTGCCCCATGGGCGGTTTTCCATGTAATTGGAGTTTTCCATACAGGCATTATAGCAGAAATGTTTGATTTTTTCCATAATTTTTGCCAAAATCTATTTGAAAAATAATGGCACAAAAAGAACTGGACCAAAGCGCAAAACACGCTTTGGCCGCGTGTTTTATAAAATAAACCATTTCCGTTTGCGCTAGCGTACTAGTACGCTAGCGCAAACGGAACATAAATTAAATCTCGGATACCGCCTGCGGATTTTTAATTTTGCGCGATGCTTGGATTTTTTTGGTAAGTCAAAAGTATCAGACCGGCTGCCATGGGGATAAAAGATAAAAACTGCCAAACTGTCGGCGCTTGGCGTAAAAAAATATAAGCGAATAGTAAAGTAAATAACGGGGCAACAACGGACAATGCATTGGCTTTGGTCACTGAAATGCGATGAATGCCCTCCAGCCACCATAATTTACTCAAACCCAAAGCAACAAAACCATTTAAGAGCAAAAGCCAAAAATATTTCTCAACAGAAACCAGACCCGTATCCGCCTTTAAAAAAGCGGCCAGTAAAAAAGCGAACGGGAAAGTAAATAAAGAACGTAAAAATAGGATGCTTTCACTGCTGACTATTTTACGGAGTTTTTGCTGATAGTAATTACCCACGGGAGCGAAAGCAGTTGCCAGCAAAACTAAAAAATCGCCGCCATGAAAGGCAAAACCATACTTTGGAAATAAAACAATAACTGCGCCAAAAAGCATCAAAGCTGCTCCTAAAGTATGAGCTTTGGAAAATTGCTGGTTTTTCCAGACATTAAAAAACAGGTAGCTAAAAAATAGCTCCATAAGAGCTATGATACTGGCGTTGCCTGCGGTGGTAAATTTCAGCCCCAAAAAATACAAACCGTAGTACATCCATCCGACAAAAAAAATCGGCACAAATGTAAGCGGCCAAATTTTTGGGTCAAAAATTTGGCGGACTCTACCTTTTATTGCCACCATTAACCCAAAAAATACTGCGGCGAACAAGGTGCTCCAAGCCAAAGATGTTATCGGATTAAGCGCGGCGAATGAAATGATAGTGAGAACGGGGAAAACACTCCACAGCAAAGCTTCCGCAATAATTGCCATCTCTCCTTTTCTGGTTTCAGTCATGGTGTATGTAGATTGATTTTAGCATAAGTGCAACCGCTCCAATTTTAGGGAAGCAATTATTTAATACAGGTTCTGAATTTTACACCAGTATCTGCTGTCGTTTGGGCCTGTCCACGGCGTATCTGCCGCTGCCTATAAGGGCAATGCCCACGGACATCAGCAGCAGCATAAATTCAAAATCATGGCCAGCAAGCAATGTGTGAGCCATTGGCCCCACGCGTACCGTGAGAATTACTCCCAGCATGTCCGCTGCTAAAAGCAGGCCTAGAATTTCGGTCCAAAAACCGATTAGCATGGCTGTTCCGCCCAGCAGTTCGACTCCGCAAACCAAATACATTGTAAAATGGGGAAACGGCAAACCCAAATGCCCAAAAAACCTGATGGTCATTTGCGAATGGCTTAATTTTTGCCAGGCATGGGTAATAAATTCGTAAGCCAAGCCCAAGCGGATCAGCAATAAACCCAGATCCGGGTGTCGGAATTTTGATAACATTATTTTTTAAAGTTGGATCTTAATAATCTGACTGTATCATATCACGAAAGGCGCCGGGACAGAAATAGCGGAGTTTTTCCCGGGCATATTCCGCCGCCTCATTATTTGCGCCTTGACCGGTTGCCGTGGCTGAAAAAAGCCCGGCCGTAAAACCTACGGGCGCTGACAGCCCGCGTTACTCCACGGCCAAACGGCAAGCGTAGGTGCCGCCAAGAAAAAAAACCGCTGGCGCGGTTTTACTCCAGAACCCGCTGATTTTAAAATAGTTGCCGCAAAGCAGATTTGTAACGGTTCGCGCCCGAAAGCGATCCCGGTTTTTCGATACCCGGATCCTGTCCCTTTTTAAAGCAAACTTCCACTGTCGGGTTTTAAGCGGCAACCGCGGGATGGCGGCTTAATTTTCCGGCTTTTCTTTTTTCCAGATACTGCCTGACGCGCTGGGCCGCGACGTAAACAAACATGGCGTAAATGGCGCCGAGGGTGACATCAAAAAAATAATGCTCGCCCAGGTACATTACCGCCAACCATACCCCCAGAACATAAGCAGCCAGAATCGGCCAGACTTTGGGCCATTTTTTGCCTATATACAAGGCGCTAAGCAAAGGATACGCGGCATGCAAAGACGGCACGGCTGCGGTAATGTTATCGCCGAAATAGCGGTAAACTGTGGGAATGGAAACATAGTTAAACAAATGTCCCAAGATAACTGTTGTTATATGCTGTACCGAAGGGATAATCCCCTGCTGCGAGCCCATCCACGGCGGAGCGGCTGGAAAAATAAGGTAAGTTAAAAAAGTAAGATAAGATAAAGCCACAATGGCCGCGGCGTATTCCCTGAAGTAATCCCGGTCGGTTTCCCAAAAAATATAACCGGTTATCATGGGCACCACAAAGTGCATTAAATACAAAATTACGGCTGTGTAATCATACCAGTGCAAATGTCCCGGCGTGTAAAATTTTTGTCTGCAGCACCGCCGAGGGGATAAAGCCGAATACAAGCTTGTCAAAATTGGGCATTAGATCAAAATGGATATGATGGTTCACCAGCGGTATCAGGCCCCTGAGATATTCATAAGAAAAAATCAGCAGCACCAGCGGCGTCCAGTCCCATAAAAAAGCCGTAGCCTGTCCCGTAATAAGCGCGAACACAAAACCTAAAACGTAAAACTGGTCAGGGGTAAAAAATACCTGGTGCAGGATAATAAAAAAAGCCGCGACACCTAAAAAAATAAGCGATGCGCCTATAATGAATTTATCGTAGTTGTTTTTCCCCGCCCAAAACACCTTTACTTTTGAAACAATGCGCCTGGCCATATTTACATAATACTACGGCGCTCAAAGTAATTTAGATTCATGTTATTGCACAAAATATAAACTACGCGGCCCGCTTAAAATCGCCTTATTGGACAGTAACATATTGACCGCTTACCCAACCCTGGATACCGCTCGGCAGGATTATGTCATACCATCCGTTTTGGGTGTTTGCGTAAGGATAGACATCTCCCGGGTGGATTTTGGTAATAATTGAAGCCGAAGTTGACGGCTGGGAGCGGACATTCAGATACCCGGTCGGGGTTTTATTGACTGTGAGTTTTGGGGCTTGAGGTGTAACCACCCCTGGGGCTGAAGATGTTGAGCTGGTGGAAAGCGGGTTGCCCATAGGGACAGTGGAACTGGCAAGCGAACTTGTGCTTGTGCCCGAAATGGTTGTGGTAGCCGTAACCAGAGTGCTGCTGGAAGTTGTGGAAAACCCTGTGGGAGCACCTAATGAAGAAACTGCCTGGTATGGATTACGGGTGCCTGAATAAACCACTTTATTTTTACCCAAATACCAGCCATAAACTTCGTAGCTGGCAAGAACCAAAATTAAAAACACTATGGCAAACCACATAAATTTAGCCAAACGGTTGGATTTTTTTACTAAACCTTCCGGCGCTCCCGGAAAAAATGTGTGATTTTCCTTAAAATCCGGAGATTCTACGATTAACTCCTGCTCGCCAGGTGTAAGAGTGGAGGGAGCTGCTTTTGGTTTTGTAAAAACAATATCATTGAGGGATTTTGGGGCATTTATCCCTTCCACCAAAGGTTTAACTCTTTTTACGGGCTTATCTGACTCAGGACCCGGACCGGACAAATCAACAACAGGAGGGCTAGAAATAATAGGATTTTTAGTATCGTTTTCCATTAAATAATTTTAGCATTGTTTTGAAAAAACTCCTAATTTTTTAAGAATCGCCGCTTTTTTACACTCTGGGAAATAAAGGTTCCCCGCGGCAGAGCTGACGAGGTATTAACGCGGGAGCGGCTATCTTTTCGGAGCGGAGCTCCGCGGTATTGAATCTGTATTAAGACTCCTTCGACCCGGAAATTAAACAGCAAGCTATTTAATTTCTCCCGCTCTTACGCCCGCGAATAAAACTCCCCTGAATTCAGAGTTAACTATGAGCGGTACGCCCCGTAAACACCGGACACGGGCGGAAATTTCCTGGACCGGGCAGCTATGTGGGCGTCCGGTTCCCGAAGCGCAGTGCGCGCATAACCCGGAAAGTTGGGTAACTATATTTTGTTTGATTTTTTGAAGTTCGGACATAATAAATAGTATTTAGTGGATAGCCTTTAGGCAAAAATTAGGAGTGTTATTCCAAATTCCTGATAACCCCAACAACCTTCCCCTGTACCATCCAGTCTTCTTTTGGGTAAATATTTTTATAATCCGGATTTTCAGCTTTAAGATAAGCTCGGTTTTTAATTTGTATAAACCGCTTTACCGTGGCTTCATCATGGAGCAAAGCGACTACAATATCATTATTCCTCGCGTCTTTGGTCGGTCGCACAATAACCAAATCACCTTCGTAAATGCCCGCGTTAATCATACTGTCGCCCCGGACCCGCAGCAAAAAAACATCGCGCCGGTTTTTTATAAGAGTCTGCGGCAGGTTTATCCATTCCTCTATATGCTCTTCAGCCAGAGTTGGGGCTCCGGCCTGGATGTTGCCTAAAAGCGGCACAGCGACCAAACCTTTTTGCAAACTTTCGCCCAAAGAGTTTAAAACTTCAATTCCCCGCGCTTTGCCAGAAATTTTTATATAGCCAGCCACTTCCAACGCGTCCAAAAGTTTGGCCACCCCGTTTTTGGATTTAACTTTTAAAAATTCTGCCATCTCGGAAATGCTGGGGGGAAGGCTATAATCGCGAACTTGTTTTATTATAAATTGGAGTAGCTCTTTCTGCCTGGAAGTTATTTCTTTGGACATAAAATTTTGATGATTAATTTGTTGATATAGGTATAGTAAACCTTCGTTCACCTGATGTCAAGTTAGGTTAGTATTTTCGGCAAAAATTTTGGGTACAAAAAAAGCGAAAAAATACTTTATCTATGAGGCAAAAACAACCCTTTAAAACTCCGCGGCATCCGCCAAGAAAAAGACTAGGCGGTATTTTAAGTTATCCACAGATAATATGGGAACTACCCCCTCACAGCAAGAAAGCCATCAAATAACAAAAAATCCTCAAACGAGGGTTATGGGATTAGTTGCTGATTTTATTTTGTGTTGAGCAAAAACTTTATGAACACCACAATCCCCTGCCAAACGCTTTCCAAAATAGGCTTGCTGGCCGGGAGCAAAATAAGCAAAGCGATAAGAAAAATCCAGTCTTTTCTTATGACTTTAAAAATAGAGTAAATTATCAATAACGCCAGGCCAATGGAAATAAGCGGCTGAAGGCTGGGTGGAAAGTTGGCCAAAAACTGCAGGTATAAGCTTTGTAAATCGGATAAGGACATCTATCTTGATTATAACATCTTATTTTTTGTTGAAAAGAGGAGGCGCGAGGCTACTGCCGGCCGTGGCTCCTCGCGGAATATCAAAGATTCGTTCTATCGTTTTGACTTAGCCAGATTATCCACGACTCTCAAGTGCGGATAGTCAAAAATATCCTTAATGAATTTGTCAAAAGTATCGCGGCGCAGCAAAAATTCTTCCACGCTCATGATACTGTAATTTATTTCCTGGCCCATCATTTTTTCCGCGGACTTTAAAAAATCCGAAAGTTTTTTTAGGTTGACTTTGCCGACAAGCAGCAAGTCCACGGGCAATTCCGGCTCGCCGGAAAAGATACCGCTTAAAAACGCGGCCTCAATTTTGCCCAGGCGCTTGATGGCAAAAAAAAGCTCATCCTCGTATTTGGCTCCTCCCGGGGACCAGCGTTTGGTTATCTCCGGCAACAGCTTATAACGGGAATCCAGCAGGTAATATTTTTTGCCTTTTTTGGCAAAATTTTTTAAAATGCCGGCAGCGGCCAGCTTGTTTAAACTGCGCGCCGCTTTTAAATTGGGAGCGCCCAGTCGTTTGGAAATTTCCACAACCGAAAAACTTCTTTGAGGCGCTGACAAAAAAAAGCTTAAAGCTTCGGAATCAATTTTGGAATCTATTATTTCCTGTAACATACGGAAATTATAGCATATATTGGAAGCATTTGTTTGCGAGGCCAGGTATTATTGCCGTAAGAAAGTTTGGAGTTTGGGGATAATTGTTGTATAATAACCGGGAATTCATTTTATCCAATCGTATTTTCATGGAAGAATTAGAGTCACAGATAGCAAAAATCCAACTTGGAAACAATAAGGCGCCTGGTAGTTATGTTTATTTGATGGCGGAAACCGCCGGCTCCGCGGAACTGTACGCCGTGGCCGAACTGCCCATACTAACGCCGGCGGCAACGGAAGATTGCCAAAGGATTTGTCTGGCTATAGGTTCGGCCTTTAGAAGGGCTTATAAAACTGCCCCGCTTTCGGAAAACACTTTTGAAACGGCCATTGGCCAAATAAACGAGGAACTGGGCAAGCTGGCCTCCCTGGGTCAAACACAGTGGATAGATAAGCTTAACTGCGTGCTGGGCGTCAGGCAGGGACTTGAGTTAAGCATGGCCAGCACCGGAAAAGTGGCGGCTTTCTTATTTCGCAACGGCGAGTTTACCGATATCTCCTGCTCATCGGACCAAACTCATCCGTTAAAAACTTTCCAAAACTACGCCATCGGCAAAATCCGGCTAAACGACCTTATTATCCTCTCTACCACCCAACTGCTGAATTACTTATCGCTGGACAGGCTTAAAGATATTATGAGCGGCGATTTTTTGCTCGGAGTAAAAACAATTATCGGACTGTTGAAACAAAACTCGGGTGGCGAGGCGTCTTTTGGGGTTTTGCTGAATTTGCAGGTTCCGGAAGGACAAGCCCGGGAGCAGGAAACGGCAACGGCGGGTTACTCAGTCCCGGCTGGTTTAACCAACAAAACCGTTATAACGCGGACTCTGGATTATGTCAAAGCTTTTTTGCCGTCCAGCCAACCCTCCGCCGGATTGCCAAAATCCATTAATGGAGGCGGGGCGGCTTTGGGCCAAAGGCTGAAAAATTTACCACAAAATACCCGGAGCCTAATGGCAGGCGGCAATAAAATCTGGCAGAAAGCCAAAACTTCGGCCAAGGCCGTTAAGACTTCGGTTAATCCGCAAAATTTCCGCTCCCTCAGCCGGCAAAAAAAATTCTTTCTGGCTTCGGCGCTTATTTTACTGCTGGCCGTGGCCGCCAATATTATAATAGCCGCGCACTTAAAGAAAAGCCGTGCGGTACAAGACCAAATCAGCGGCCAGTTGCAAAACGCCAAAAGCCTTTTGGCCAACGCCCAATCTTTAATCCTGTATAAAGACGACAGCCAGGCCGCCGGTCTTATAAAGCAGGCCGGAACGGATTTACCGCCGGCCAAAAACGTACCGTCCGCCGACAAAATCCTTTACAGCCAAATTTCTTCCCAATATCAAACGCTGCTGCAGCAGATACAAAAAGTCACGCAGGTCAAGGTAAGCGATTTGGGTAATTTGGGCAAAGGATTGAGCCTGATAAGTTTGCCGCAATTTTTGGGCACCCAGGCTGTTGGTGATATTATCAGTTACGACCTGCAAAGCGGTCAAATAGCCGACGGCGCGCTTAGCTGTCCTGTGGGCATTGTGGCCAGTGTGGATGTAAACGACTCTTCGGCCGTGGTTTACGATGGAACGAGTTTGTACGTTTGGAATTTTTTATCCGGTACCCTGGGTCCGGCTTTTACCCAAAACGTGCCTGCCAAAAGCAGTTTCGGCGGCATAAGTTTTTATGGCCTCAACAACCGCGTCTATTTAATAGATAAAAGCGCGGCCGAGGTTCTGAGTTTCCTGGTTACAAAAAATACTATTTCAAAACCGGTGGTCTCGACGCAGGGTCCAAGCCTGGCGCAGGCCCAAAGCCTGGCTGTTGACGGCAGTATTTTTGCCCTCGGCCAAAACGGCGTCAATAAATTCTTTGCCGGCGGGCCTGCCGCCTTTGCCGACTCCGGCCTTTCAACCCCCCTTGCGCCGGGCGATAAAATCTATACCCAAAAAAGCTTCAACAATATCTATTTGATGGATGTGGCCAATAACCAAATTTTGGTTATGGATAAAACCGGTAACCTGCAGGAAACGCTTAAGTCATCACAGTTTACCAAACTTATGGATTTTGCGGTTAACGAGCCCGGCAAGACCATATTTGTGCTCAATGATGGTAATCTGCTGAAAGTGGCTTTACCTTAACAGAGCTTGCGGACACCACGTAAAACCGCAGAATCTACTGACCTTTAACACTTAAGTTAATAGAGATGTTAATCAAAACTGCTTGATTTTATAGAGTTTGCGACACATCTGATTATTAAGCTATGTGTTAAAGGTCAGTAAGTCTGCCCATCCCGGAATTTTTAGGGCGTGAGGCGTGATTTTGGCGAAGTGAAGGCGGAAGGGCTGTTAAAATATCCGGGATCCGGATATCGTCAATCAATATGAACGATTCAAATAGGGAAATCGAGGTTAAGTTCCTGGAAGTTGACCAAGACAAAATCCGCTCGGATTTAAAAAAGCTGGGCGCGGAAGATTTGGGCGAGGACTTTCTCGCGGAAATAATTTTTTACGATAAAAATTTGGAGTGGCTGGAAAACAGGAACACCGTTTTCCAGCTGGCGCGTTTGAGGAAAAACCGCGCCGGCATTTTTTTAACCTATAAATACCGCGTAGTCGGTCAAAAAATCGGCGTCAAGGAAATTGAATTTAAAGTTGACGATATGGAAAAAGCTAGAAGTTTTCTGGAGGAACTGGGCTTGGTGGCCTACCGTTTCCAGGAAAAAAAGCGCCATTCGTTTAAGCTGGGAGAAGTAACGCTGGATTTGGACACCTGGCCCAAAGCGCCGACTTATTTGGAAATTGAGGGCCCGGACGAAGCCAGCTTAAAACTTACGGCTGAAAAACTTGACCTTGACTGGGCGCGAAGAAGAACGGAAAGCGCGGGTTACGTCCTGGAAAAAGATTACAATATTCCGGCCGGTCATTTAAGATACTTCACTTTTGACAGGATAGCTTAGTGTCAAGGGTGACCCTTGACACTAAGCTCTGAAAGCGGTGTTCAGGGAAATTTTTTCAAAAAAATACTTACGGCCTGCGTGGCGTCTTCCAAATTTTTCGCCTCCATAAGCTTGGCGCGCAGTTCCGACGCGCCGCCAAAGCCGCCGCAATAGGCCTTAAAGTGCTTGCGCATAATAAAAAATGATTTTACGGAGCCTAAAGTTTGGTCAAACAGTTCGGCGTGTTCCAGCATTACCCGCAAGCGCTCTATGGGATTGGGCTGAATGATACCGCCCTGGAAAAACCAGGGATTGCCAAAAGCGCTACGGCCAACCATAACACCATCGGCTCCGGTTTCCCGGGCTTTTTGCAAACCATCTTCCCTGCTTTTAATATCGCCGTTACCGATAATCAAAGTGCCGCCGCCCTTAGCCCCAACGCCTAACTCCTTATCCCTAATCACAACCGCTTCCGTAATCTTGTCCCAATGCGCCGGAACTTTGGACATTTCCTGCTTGGTGCGGCAGTGTAAAGTTATGGCGGCCAAATCCATTTCCAAAAGCGCTTTCAGCCAATCCCCCATTTCGTCGGTTTTACCGTAACCGATTCTTGTTTTAACGGATACGGGCAAATTACCCGCGCCTTTTTTTGTGGCGCTGATTATCTCCTGGGCTGATTTCGGCTCGCGGATTAAAGCCGCGCAGGCGCCGATCTGGATTTCCCTGGATTGCGGACAGCCCATATTAATGTCTATGCCGTCAAATTTTAACTCCCTGATGAGTTGCGCGGCGCGGTAAAATTTTTCCGGATCCCTTCCCCAAATTTGCGCCACAACGGGCCTTTGGATTTCCGAATATTTTAAATCTATGGATAATTTTTTAAAACCCTCCGGGTGCAACAAACCATCTACATTAACAAACTCGGTAAACATGACAAAATTGTTACCGCCGGATACCCGCGACCCGCTACTCGCAACTTGCCTGCCGCTGTAACGCGCGAACATTTCCCGAAACGCGAAATCCGTAACCTCTTCCATGGGAGCGAGGCAGAAAAAGGGTTTGTTGAATTGTTGCCAGAAATTTACCATTGAAAACCCTTGGGCGTAAAAAATTCCGGTACAGTTCGAAATAATTTATTTCAGCAAAGCTATTTCAGAACTGCTTTACCGCCCGCTTCTTCAATCTTTTTCTTCATGGCTTCGGCATCGGCTTTGGCAACGTTCTCCTTAACTACTTTGGGAGCGGCGTCCACAATATCCTTGGCTTCTTTAAGGCCCAGGCCCGTTACTTCTCTTACAATTTTAATAACGTTAATCTTATTGGCGCCTGCTTCGGTCAGCTCAACCGTAAATTCGGTTTTTTCTTCGGCGGCGGCTCCCGCGGCGGCTCCCGCGGCAGGCATGGCCCCCATCATCATGGGAGCGGCGGCAGAAACGCCAAACTTACCTTCTAAAACTTTTACCAATTCGGAAAGCTCCAAAACGGAAAGCTTTTCAATTTGTTCCACCAAAGCTTTAAACTTTTCGGGAACTTCAACTTTTACTTCATCGGACATAAATTTTTCCTTTAATTTCAGAGATTTAAATCTCGGTTAATTATTGTTAATTGAATTGGAAATCATGGGTTATGAAATATGGATGGATCTGTGATCCTGATTCATGGATCATAATTCTACTTCGCCGCTATGGCGTTAAACACATTTATCAAGCCTCTGATATTGCCTGCCAGAACGTTGACAAAACCGGATACAGGGGCGTTGATAGCTCCCACAAGCTGGCTGAGCAACTGCTGTTTGCCCGGCAATTCCGCCAAAGCCAGCACCTGGGCTTTGCCGATAACTTTTTTATCTACAATGCCCTCTAAAATATTTATGGTCTTAAGTTCTTTGGACAGGTTTCTGATAATCCTGGCGGCGGCAACTTCGTCTTCGTTGGACATTGCCATAATTACCGGCGTCTTGTAGTTAACGGACGAAGCATCCATACCGTTTTGCTCCATGGCTTTTTTCAGCAAAGTAATTTTGTAGACTTTGGAAAAAACGTTTTCCTTGCGCAATTCTTTGCGGAATTTATCCAGATCCTTAACGGTTGTGCCGCGGTAATCGGAAAATACCGCGCCTTTGGCCTGGGCCAGTTTGGCCGTCAGCTCTTCCAAGTCTTTGGTCTTTTGAATTTTGGGTTTGGACATAAGTTGGGGAATAAGGGTTAGTGAATAGGGGTTAATGGCTAGCATCGACCGATTTAGCCTGTAAATATCGCGAAAATAAAACCCGGGTTTTCCCGAGTACGAAACATATCAAATAAAAAATTTGATCGTTATTCCTCGGTGGGCAATCATTGTTTTATGATAATTAAGGCTTCTCAGCCGCCAACTGTCTTTAGATATTTTCCGCCAGGGCGGATCCGCTTTTGGCGGAAATTAACTTTATTATACCGGAAGCTTTGAAATCCGTCAAATTTAAGTCTTTTGAGCTTAAACAAGGGGAACCTTGTCTGGATTTTTGCTTTATTTTCCCGTCACAAACTTTGGCACGTAATCTATCATCGCTAAAACTTCGCGTAAATAGTAGTAGGCCAATTCTTTTGGCGCGTAGTAATCGGGCGATGGCGAACTCCAGTAAACGGGCTTAAAGCCCAAACGTTCGGCCATTAAAACGGAGCGGGCTAAATGGTAGGTATCGCTGACAATGATTATGCTTTTGCCGTAGCCGATTATGGCGCGGGTGTTGTTTAAATTTTCATAGGTGGAATAAGATTTGTCTTCCACGATGATTGGCGCCGCGGTGGATGAATTCGCCTCAATAACCCTTTCCATATAATTGGCTTCGGTGGGGCCGCGGCTGTAATCTTTGCCTCCGGAAACCACGATGGCCGGGGCTAACCCTTCCTGAAATAATTTCAGTCCCTGCAAGCTGCGGTTATAAGCCGCGGGGGTATTAGCCGCCGCGCCTAAAACCACAATGTCATCGGCAGGATGGATAACCGGGCGGTAAAAACCAAAAAATACCACCACGGCCAAATCCAGCAATAAAACCGCGGCCGCGGCAACTAGCGAGTACTTTAAAATTTTTTTCAGCCAATTAATAAAAGATTGGATAATTGATGATTAAACTGAGATTAATTATATTTTAGCAATATCCGGCCAATAAAAAAAGGGCCCGTTACAAATTTTATCTTGACATGATAAACCGCCGCGTTTTAGCTATAAGGATTTGTTTTTCGCGGGCTAATGTTAAAAACGGCCCTGCTGTTTTTTGTTCGCGAATTGCGTCCCGTAAAGTTCCGCGTACAGCCCGTTTTGCGCCAAAAGTTCTTCGTGCCGCCCGCGCTCCGCTACGCGTCCGTTTTCCACAACCAGGATCAAATCGGCGTTAATTATGGTGGACAGCCGGTGGGCAATAACCAGGGAAGCGCGTCCGGCCAAAGCCACTTCAAAAGCTTTTTGAATGGCCTGCTCGGATTCGGAATCCAAATGCGCCGTAGCTTCATCTAAAATAACAATGTCAGGGGCTTTTAACAGCAGGCGCGCGATGGCCAACCTTTGTTTTTCCCCGCCGGATAAACGATAACCCCGCTCCCCCACCATGGTATCCAGCTTATCGGCCAAAGATTCCACCAGCGGTAGGATTCGCGCCGCGCGCAGGGCGTTGGTAATTTCCGTTTCCGTGGCGTCGGGTTTGGCGTAAAGCAGGTTGGCGCGGATTGTATCATGGAACATATGCGCTTCCTGAGTCACCGTGCCGATTATGGAATGGAGGGATTCCAGCTTCGCGTCACGGATATCTATGTTATTGATGCGGACAGAGCCGGACTGGGGATCGTAAAACCTGCCGACCAATTGCGTAATGGTGGTTTTGCCGGCGCCGGAAGGACCGACCAACGCCACCAGCTGCCCGGGCCCGGCCGTAAAACTGACATCAAACAAAACCTGCTTTTCCACGGTTTTGCTTAAAGTCGCCACGGACTCCAGCGATGCCAAGGACACTTCACCGGCCGCGGGGTAGCTGAAATTAACATTTCTAAATTCAATTTTGGCCGGACCTGGCTTTAGCTCAATTGCGTTTGGTTTCTCAATAATTTGCGGCTGTAAATCCAGGACTTCAAACACACGGTCAAAAGAAACCAGGGTTGTCAATACATCGACCTGGACATTGGAAAGTGATGTCAGCGGGCCGTACAGCCTGGCTAAATAAGAGGCCAAGGCTACCAAGGTACCGACATCCAAAGCGTGGCGCGCCGTAAGCACGCCGCCGTAGCCGTAAACAAAAGCCACGGCAATGGTAGCGGTAAGGCCCAGGGCGATAAAGAAAAACCGCGAGTAAACGGTAATGGCCGTGCCGATGTCGCGGACGCGGGCGGCCTTTTTTTCAAAAAAAGCAGTTTCGGCTTCGGGACGGCCGAAAATTTTTGCCAGTTGCGCGCCGGCTACGTTAAACCGCTCTATCATAATATTGTTCATGTCGGACAATAAATTGTAATTTTCCCGGGTCAGCTCCTGGAGGCGCTTGCCTACGTAGCGGGCGGGCAAAATAAATACCGGCAGCAGTATGAGCGCGACAATTGTAAGCCGCCACGACAAAAAAAACATGGCGGCCAGCGTAAGCGTCACGCTGACAACATTGCCCACGACATTGTTTAAAAAATCGGTAAAGGCGTCGCGCACTCCGGTAACATCATTATTTAAACGGCTGACCAAAGCGCCGGTCTGGGTGCGGGTAAAAAAAGCCAGGGACATATTTTGGATGTGGCTAAAAACTTTTACCCGCAAATCATAAACCATGGCCGCGCCGATTTTGGCCGAAAGTCCGGTGCGCCACAAAGTTTCGCCGGCATCCAAAACGGCAATACCGGCAACAAGTAAAGCCAGCCGGATAATCAGCGCGGTGTTGCCGGTTAAAATTCCCTTGTCGATTATTTCTCGGTAAATAAGCGGGTTGGCAATGGTAAACAGAGCGTCAATTACGACCAGGGCAAAAAACCCGACCAGCATCCCCCGCCAGGGTTTGGAGAAACGGATAATACGCCGGGTGGTGCCTGGCGGGATTTTTTGATTGGTTACCGATGAGTCGCGGCTAAATGATCTTGCCGCTCCGAACCTTGGTCCGGCTGCCATATTATTTATTCCTTGCTTTGATTATAACCAAACAAAGCGAAATCATCCACTAAAAAGTACCGGTCAAACCGGTACTTAATAACCGAATTCCAAAAATCCTAGATTTTCCCCAAACGCCTTATTCGCTCAGCAAGCCTTTTAAACCTGCCCGGGCCCCACTTTCGCTCTATGACCCAGCTTTCCCGCAGGGAAGAAATTTTCCCGTCCCTGAACTTTAAAAACATTACCTCGTACATTTTTATCCGCTGATCCGCCGCCAAATCGTCAAATTCCGCGTGCCATTCCACCGCGCACTGGTCGCCCTCAATCAAAAAATTTTTTATAACGGGCTTGATATTTTTTTGTTCCTTTACGACTTTTTTATCCCAGTAAGCCTTGATTTCCCTATGTCCAACCATGGCCTTCGCGAACGGCCCTTCCTGATAACGGGCGTCCGGCGTAAAAATAGTCAGGATAAGGTTTGAATCCCGCGTCTGCCAGGCCGCGGCGTAGATATTTAATGTGTCCTTTACAAGTTGCCTGTTGGGCATAAAAATTAATTTATTTCGAGAAGCCTTACTCGGATCTTCCGGCCATTTTTTATCCGGACTTACGGGGTCGGGTTGGATGGAGGTTAAATTACCAGCCTTGGTATGAGCTTTTACAAATTTCACAAAATTTTCAGGGGCAGTAAATTACTGCTCATTCCTGGCGAACTGGCCGGTTTGCTTGGAGCGGCTGAACATAAAATTTAAAAACCGGACCGACAGAATAAAATAAATAATATTTTCGGCAAAAGCCCAGGCCAGGTATGGCCAGTTGGCGGGGAGCCCGGCCAGATTCGCGCGGGCGGCTTCAAAAATATAAGTGGCCGGAAACAGATAAGCAAGGCCCCGGAAAAAACGCCGCGGTCAGAGGCTGGAATAAAAACACCGCGCCCCAAGCCAGGGCCTGTACGCGCGTGCCGTAACACATGATAACGCCCACAATGGCAAAGCCCGTTGACCAGGCAAAAATACTCAGGTTTATAAAATAGAGGACAAGATTGCCGGTTCCCAGATTAAAAACATTAAACCTAAAAATCAGCCCGGCAATCAGGGCTATAATGCCAAAATTTATCAGGGCTTTGGCCAGGCCGGAAAATATTCCGGCCAGCATATATTCCGTCAGTGAAAGCGGCGTAATGAACATATTGCTTAAATTTCTTGACCAAATATTCCACAGGCTGCCCACGGACAAAGAGTACTGGGTGATGCGGATAATTTCCCACAACAATACCCCGACCAGCACCTCACGCGCGGCCAGCCGACCCGCGGTTTTGGAAATAAAAATCGCCATAAAGCTGAAGACTATAATTGATATGGCGGAAAAGAAAAAAGTATCGATGATAACTTCCAGCGAACGCTTGGTAATGTAAAATTCCTGGAGCAAAATTGCCCTGATTCTGCTAAACGACATTTTTGCCCCCTCTCGCTATATTTAAAAACACATCGTCCAGCGTTGGCTTATTGATTTCCATATCGGTTATCCGGGCGCCGGCCTGGTGGAGCCGGGCAATAATTTGCGGCATAAGATTATCCTCAGCCTGAATAATGACCGAATAATCATTGGGGAAACTGAATTTATTATTATTACCCTCGAGCAAAACCTGGAGCTGTTTTTTGTCGCCGTCAAAAGTCAGGCGCAGTTCCGCTTTGCCGATACGCTTGGTTAAGCCAACCGGGGTGTCATGGGCCACTATTTTACCGTGGTCAAGAAAAATAACCTGCCGGCAGATTCTGGTTACCTCATTCATATTGTGGCTGGTATACAAAATAGACAGGCCCTTGGATTTATTGAGCTGTTCAATAAGACTTAGGGTTTTGTCGGCAATATCCGGGTCAAGCGAAGCGGTCGGCTCATCCATAAGGATGATTGCCGGTTCATTGAGCAAAGATTTTATTAAATTAACCCGGGTTTTTTGTCCGGCCGAGAGATCCCAAAACCTTTTATCCAGCAAGTCGGTAACTTCAAAATATTCCGCCAGCTCCCTGATTTTTTTATCCGGATTTTTCAGGCTGTACAGTCCCGCCAAACACCAGTAAATTTTCCCAGACCGAAATCCTGCCCTGCAAAGTGTTAAAAGAAGAGGCGAAATTAATCCGCCGCAGGCACTCCCGGCGGTTTGAAGCGAAATCCTTGCCAAAATATTTGATGCCGCCGCCATCGGTACTGACTATTCCGAGCAGCATATGGATAGTGGTGGTTTTACCGGCTCCGTTTGGGCCCAAAAGTCCCACAATCTGCCCTTCTGGCACAACAAAAGATATTCCGTCCACGGCGCGGAAGGAACCGTAATTTTTAACCAGGTTATTGACTTCAAGTAAATTTGTCATTGGTTTCCATAATATTATACAATAATCGCTTAGAACACAACCAGTATAGTTTGTCAATAAATTTTCGGGGGCGAACTTTAAACCAAGTTTATATGCGCCAAATTTAAGGGGAGGCTCGTATAATGTTTAAAGTTTGGTTTTTAATTTTTTTCAAAGTTATGGGAGGTTGCCTTAATTTCCACAAGTATACGGCCTAGCATAAGAACAAATGCTGTATAATTATAACGTGTCTGAATTTTATACAATCGACAATTAAACACAGAATATGAAAACAACTTCGGCTGATTCAAAAAAACGCTGGCCGCGGAGACTTTTAATAGTAGTAATTATTATATTAATAATAGGTGGCGCCGCCGGTTATTTTTTAACGCGTAAAAAACAGCCGGTAGCCAAGGCGGCCCGGCCCGCGTCGGAGCAGGTTAGCGTCGCCGCCGTCGGCAGCCTTTCCCCGGGGAACGCGCCTCTTTCGGTCATTGGAACCGTGACTTCCCAGGACGATGCCACAATTCTTTCCCAGGACTCGGGTGAAATAGTGACCCTGAACAAACAGCTGGGTGATTATGTTTCCGCCGGTGAAGTTATCGCGACCCTGGAAAACAGCAGCGAGCAGGCCTCGGTATCGCAAGCGCGGGGAGCTTACGCGGCGGCCCAGGCGGCCGTGGCCGCTTCGCAGGTTAGCTTAAACAATGCCAACGCGGCCTTAAACAATACCCAAGCCCAACAGATGACCGCGGTCCAAAACGCCAGCACTACATTGTTAAACGGTTCCATCGCGGCCATTCCCGGCCCGAGCAACGATAACGTTACAGCTACCATTAGCGGCACCTATACCGGCACGGATGATGGGTTTTATAATATCAGCCTGTACAGTACGGGCAATGGTTTGGAGTTCCAGACCCAGGGATTGGAAAAAGCCACCGGCGAAGTTAAAACTCAGCCGGTAGCTTTGGGAAGCAACGGTTTGTTTATCCAGTTTAGCAGTATGAATGTATCGCCCTCCGACACCTGGACCGTAAACATCCCCAACACTTCCGCGGCCGTTTACGTGGCAAACTCCAACGCTTACCAGACGGCTTTAAAAACCAGCGACGCTCAAATAAGCGCGTCCCAGTCGCAGGTTTCCAGCGCCAACGCAGCGCTGCTTCAGGCCCAGGCCAATGCCGAAGAATCACTCGGCGCTCTTGACGTGGCAAAATCGGCTTTGGAAAAAACCATAATAACAAGTCCGATTTCAGGAACCATTATTAACCTGCCCGTAACCGGCGGCGATTACATATCATCTTCGGCCGAAGTGGCGGAAGTTTCCAATCCCAAGGCGCTTAAAGTAGTGGCTTACGTAACTCCGGATGATGCCCAAACCATTGCCGTAGGCAACAAAGCCACGGTAAACAATACCATATCCGGCAGTTTAACCCAGGTTACACAAACTATAGATCCAAAAACAGGCGCTATTGAGGTGGAAGTAGGGCTGCCGGATGGATCGGGTCTAACCGACGGCGATTCCGTGACAGTTGATTTAACCAGGACGGAAATTTCGCCTGCCCGGGACATTTCCACCACCGGCTCCAACACCATCCCCATCGTGGCTTTAAAAATTACCCCCTCCGGCCCGGTAGTCTTTACCGTGGACAGCGCCACAAAAACTCTGGTCTCTCACTCCGTTCAAATTGGATCCATTCTCGGCGACAATATTATTGTTTTAAGCGGCCTGTCTCCAAATATGGTTATAGTGACCGATGCCCGTGGGCTGACTAGCGGAGAAAAGGTTAGCGTTAAGCAATAACAGGCAGGGCTAACGAGAACCTATCTGAAAAATAATTAAAATCTACCGGCCACATTCAAGGCCAGAGGCAGCTGGAAAATTTTTTTGCCTTCGCCTTGCCTGGTAATAATGTAGATAGTAGTTAAACCCACGCGGGGCAAGACGTGAGTCAAAACAAATTTATCCGGCTACTTCTAGCCTGCAGTCAAACAGTCAGGTGCGGAAATCCTAAAATTTTCTAATCCCATCCATGTACCCATTTTGGAATTTTTTTCTCAGAAAAAGAGAATTCAGCACAATTTTAGTCCTTGTTTTGGTACTGTTCGGGTTTTACTGCGTCTATCAAATCCCAAAAGAGGCCGAGCCTGCCATTAATATTCCCGTAGGCACGGTAACCACAACTTTCCCCGGAGCTTCGGCCGAGGACGTGGAATCGTTGATTACCAACCCGCTGGAAGAACAAATCGTCAACATCGGCGACATTGATACGCTGACATCCAATTCCCAGGAAGGAGTCTCTTCCATAAGAGTGCAGTTTGACGCCAATGCCGATATTGACCAGGCGCTTCAGAACCTCCGCGACGCCGTTTCCAAAACCATTTCCCAGCTGCCTTCCCAGGCCAACACTCCAGTGGTCTCGCAAGTCAACTACAATAACCGGCCGGTAATCTCGGTTTCAATTTCCGGGGATTTGCCGCAAACGGAATTTTCCGACCTTGGCCAGACTCTGACCAATGACCTTGAAAGCGTGCCGGGCGTTTCCGAAGTAAACGTATCCGGAATCCCGATCCGTGAAGTTGATGTTGTGGTAAATAAAGATAAGCTCGCGGCGCAGGGCCTGCGTTTAACGGATGTTATCACGGCTATTGCCAACAGCAACGCTTCTCTGCCGGCAGGCAACATTACCATAAACGGCGTCAATTATGACGTTGATTTTCAGGGCAACATAGCGGACCCTTCCGACCTTGGCGACATTGCCATAGCCAACAACCACGGCGCTACTGTTTATCTGCGGGACATAGCGCTGATATCGGACGGCTTGGCGCCGGCAACTACCTATTCGCGGGCATCCGTCGGCGGCCAGCCGGCAAACCAGTCCATGACGCTTTTGGTTTACGAGCAAACGGGAGCCAATGTGACCCAGGTGACCAATGGCGTAAAGGCCGAACTAAGCAGCCTCAGCCAAACAAGCCTGCAGGGACTTACGGTACTGGTACCTCCATCTACCGACCAGGGGTTCCAGGTTTCCGAACAGCTGGGCGAACTGGTGCGCACCGGTTTGGAAACGATTATTTTGATAATTGCCGTGCTGTTTTTAACCATCGGCTGGCGTGAATCCATTGTAGCGGCTCTGTCCATACCGTTGTCGTTTTTGATTGCCTTTATCGGCCTTTACGAAACCGGCAACACCCTGAATCTCATTAGCCTGTTCGCGCTGATTTTAGGCGTAGGTATTTTGGTGGATTCCGGCATTGTGGTCACCGAGGCCATCCACGCCCGCATGAAAATTTACGGCAACACGCTTGATGCCGCCCGGGCTTCTTTAAAAGAATATGCTTGGCCATTAATCGCGGGCACCGCTTCAACCATCGCGGTGTTTATTCCGTTGATATACCTGACCGGCACAACGGGCAGGTTCATATCCAATGTGCCCGTGACCATTATTATTGTGCTGATCGCGTCCATCTTTGTGGCGCTGGCTGTTGTGCCCCTGGTTGCCATTGCTTTTACCAACCTGGAACGCAACCGTCTGGAAAAAAAGCAGGAAGAGTTTACGGATAACGCACGCGCCTGGTACATAAAACATCTACGCGCGTTTCTGAAAAACAGGACCGCCCAAAATATTTTTCTCGCGGCTCTGTGCGTCTTGTTTGTTATAGCCCTGGCGCTGCCTTTTAAAGGCCTTATTCAAACCAGTTTTTTCCCCCAAACCAACCAGGACTATGTTTATGTCGATATCCAAAAGCCGCCGGGCACAACGCTCGACCAAACCGATTTAACAGCCCGCGAAGTGGAAGAAATTTTATATACCGATCCCGACACAGCTTCGTTTGTTACCACGGTCGGCGCCACCTCGGCCTTCAGCGGCAGCGGCTCCGCTTCCAGCAATTACGCCAACATTACCGTCAACTTGCAGCCGGGCCACAAAAAAACCAGCTTCCAGGTTCAGGCGGAACTGGAACGGCTTTTATCGCCGGTAAAAGACGCCTCTATTCAAGTATTGCAACCTACCAGCGGGCCGGGCAGTGGAGCTCCGATTCAGATTCAGTTTACCGGCAACAATCTTAACGATTTGGTAACGGCCGCGGATGCCGGAGCCCAACTGCTGTCTACCATCCCAGGCGCCTCCAATATTACCACCACCACCAAAAACAACGGCACCGAGTTCGTGCTTTCCATAGACCGCGCCAAAGCCACGGCTTTGGGGCTGACCGCGCAGGAGGTGGCGGAAACTTTGCGCGCCGCTATTAATGGGACCATAGCCACTACGATTGAAGAGCCTTTGCAGAATATTAATGTGGTGGTCAAACTTAATTTAAACGAAAACTTTACCGATCCCGCGGATACTTCCGCCACCACGCTGGACAGCATAGAGGACCTGTCCATCCAGACTCCCAATGGGCCGGTACTTTTGGGTTCAATTCTGACCAGTTCCCTGGACAGCAGCAACGCTACGATATCGCATCTTAACGAACAACGCATTGAAACGATTTCGGCTTACCCCGTCGGCAACGGAACGCCCAGCGTGATTGTGGCCAATTTTCAGAAAAAGCTTAAGCAGCTTAATTTGCCGACCGGTGTTTTTGTAACTTACGGCGGCGACCAGCAGGCCATCAGCCAGTCATTTGGCCAGTTGTTTTTTTGCCTGCTTATCGGATTCTTAATGATGTTTATGATTCTGGTTCTGGCTTTCAATTCGCTGCACGACACTTTGCATCTTCTGTTTATTGTGCCGCTGTCTTTAATCGGGGTTTTGTGCGGATTGACCCTGACCGGACAAACTTTATCATTCCCCGTTTTCCTGGGATTTATCGCCTTAGGAGGGGTTATAGTTAACCACGCGATTATTCTTACGGATTCCCTGGTCCATAAAAGGGAGGCGGAACCCGAGAAATCCAAAATGGATATTACCCTGGAGGCGGCATTGGGAAGATTGCGTCCGATTTTGCTGACCACCATCACCACCGTAATCGGTATGGTTCCTCTGGAACTGGAAGGCGGCACATTCGCGCCTCTGGCCTTTACCGTTATGTTCGGCCTGGCCTTTGCCCTGCTGCTGACGCTGGTATTGCTGCCGACTTTATTTTACAGGTCAAAGACGAAGATATAATTTTTGTTTTACATTATCCCAAAAATAATTCTATAAAACCCCCTTGAAAGCTCCCTTAAAGGGGGTTTTATATAGAGACGTATTTTAAAAATAAGGGGCAAAATTTTGGAAACGGATGAAGATAGAGTGGAAAAACAAATGAACAACGGTTGGAAAACGGTTATATCAAAGCGATTAAGCGAACCGGGGCTTCCGTGGCGTTTTTTATTTTTGTGGGCAGAATAAAAATTTTAGATCCGGTTGGGGGCAGCAAGTTAGCGTTAGCGATGTTTTCCACAAGATATTTATTGGCTCCTAGAATGGCTCGGCGCGCTGGAAAACCGGCTTGGCCTGTGTCGGACGATAAAGTGTCGGTACCCAAACCCGCGATATTTCTCTGAACAAGAATTTCCGCCGTGGAGATGTCCACACTGGGAAATTTGTAATTATTACGATACTCCGCTGGTTTGTGCCAGCGCTTATCCCAGCCGGTATAAAAAATTACGAAAGAAGCTGCCTGTATTTTTCCATACTGTTTTTCAAACTTTTCTAAAACTTCCGGCATGACCAAATAATTCTCATCCACTTGCTGACTGACATCAACAACAACGCAGTCAACGACAAGTTCCTCTAAATTAAGTTGGTCTATTGTTCTACCTCCCGGAATTACGTGCGACGGTGAATCCATATGAGTACCCATGCTGGCGGAGGATTTTATCTTCTGCATCCGGAATAAATGTGGCGGAGCGCAATCTGTGTAATCAGTAGAGATAGATAGCTCAAAGCTGGAACCATCATCCCACGAGGGAATATCGCTGGAAAGCGAGTGGGTCAGGTCGATAATTTTATATTCTTTATTCATGGAATAGGCCATATCCCCTTTTCATTCCCAGAAAAACCGTAAAAAACCGGGGCAGCTATTATTATTATGCTTTTAGCATAGCAGAATTTTTTGGAAACTAAAACGCCGATAAAGGTTCCTCGCAGCAGACCTGAGGACTTATTTAACCTGCGTTAGACTCCTTGGACTCGCTTGCTGCTCCAGCCGGACAGGCTCGCCTACTTAGCTAATAAACACAAACAGTTAAACACAGGGTGTCAATTCCCATTTAAGTACTGATCTTCGAGCACGATAATAATTTCCGCGGTTTTTATGGCTTCCATGTACCATTTTTCAATTACGCTAAAATCATAGGAAGTAATGCCCTTAATTTTCATTTTATGGACTCCGTCGTCCTGGGCCAAGCCTTCGTTGGAAGAGCTTATCCTGATTTTAAACAATTCCCTGGCTAAAATTATTACCTCGTCTTTGTTCATTTTTAAAATACGTTTATTATGTCATCGGCGTAAAAACCGCACTATCATAATCAGCACCACCGCGCCCACCAGCGCGACCAAAAAACTGTAAAGGTTAAAACCGGTTATGCCGTTTTGCCCGAAAAAACTCATAAGCCAGCCGCCGATTACGGCGCCTACAATCCCGATGACAATATTCATTAACAAGCCATCGTTGGTCCTCATAATTGACGAGGCAATCCATCCTACCAAAGCCCCAAAAATAATCCAAAGTATTATTCCCATTTATTCTCCCATATTTTGCCGTTATGTTTGGCAAGTTTAATTATCATTAAAGTAAAAGTTTTCGTTAAAGTCATACGCTGATTTTATCGGGTCAAACTATGGTTTTATAACCGCCGCTTAATATTATCCGCACGAAAGGCCAAAAGCGCTTCAAGAAGGCCGGTGATATACCAAACAATTTGAGTTCCGCGGTACAGAGGTTTGGTGCTGGGTGAGTTATATGAGTCCATATTGTTTTTTCAGAAGATATTTTAAAAAGCGCTTCGCAGGCGGAATTGCGGAATTTCGCGCGGATTGGCAGAAACAATTTTTGACGCTTAACCAAAGCTGAGCGGAGAAAATTTTTCCGGGCAAGACGCCAAACATTCTGAAATCGCAGCCCAAATGACTTTTTAAACGGCTTCTTACTGACTTTAATGATAAATTATTTTTTTAACCGGGCTTTAAAGAACACCTTCCGAAATAGACCTGGCAATCCGGTTATCGGCCCTGAGTTTGTAGTAGACTTTTTGGCCGATCTTTTCCTTTTCCAGAATTTTTGCCTGTTCCAAAATTTTAAGGTGCTGGGACGCCAGCGGAATTGATATTTTAAGAATTTTGGCAATATCGCTGACGGAAATCCGCGGCTGTCCGCCCAGCATCTCAAAAATGCGGTAGCGGTTGGTGTCGCCGAGTATTTTAAAAATCACTCTCTGGTCTGTGCCGTTAAAGGCTCCGCGGATTTTTGTGATTTGCTTGTCGGTAAGCATAAAGTTTCTATTACAATTATTAATGCCGCAAAGAATCATCCCGGCCCAAAAACTATCCGGGGAAACTCAAACAGGCCGGAGCGGGATTCCACCGCCTTCCGGCCCGGGCTCATCCTAAAACGCTTTTACGGGTCGTTTTGGATGACACCAAGGATGAAAAAGTAAGCCCTGCCTTAACTTAGCCGATCATGGGACTTAGGCCTTTTACAGATTTACTGACACAACTTAAGCCTACTCTCCATTGCAACTCCTGTATATAGCTGGCTGATTAGTTATCCACTTCTAGCGCTCTTTCCGGGCCGTTTGCGGATAATATGGATGGTTAAACAGTTAATTAACCCCTTAACTAATACAGTGATTGTGACGGTTTCAAAACTCCTAAAACCCCAATAAATAAAGGTTCCCCGCGGCAGAGCTGACGAGGTATTAACGCGGGAGCGGCTATCATTTCGGAGCGGAGCTCCGCGGTATTGAACCTGTATTAAGACTCCTTCGGCTCGGAAATTAAACAGCAAGCTATTTAATTTCTCCCGCTCTTACGCCCGCGAATAAAACGCTTTTGATAATTTTAAAACCGTCTAATTCTTTTTTATCAGATACTTATTTATATAGCGTAAGCCAAGCGTCACGCCGGCGACAATATGACATAGCGGGAAAAACTTAAAAAACCCAATATAGGCTGGAGAAAATTCATATTGTTGTCATAGCCGGCAACGTACGTACACGGACCTATGGTCGGAAATATAATCACCGAGCTTAACTTCCACGGTTTGAATATTTCTGACCAAAAACCAATCAAGTTTCAGCTTAAACAGTTCCCAGCCGTAGCCGCGGAACGGGGACCAAGTGGGAAGATTAATGTCCAGCGCTTCCCGAAATCCGTATTTGGTGACTTTCTCATGAAAAATCTGTTTTTCCGAAACCTTTAGCTTCCGCTCGTCCAAACGCATATCCTCGGCGGGCCAGCGGTGCCACCACTTGAATATTTTTTTTACCAGACTGTTTGCCGGCATGGCCACGTTCATGTCGCCGCAAATAATAACGGGGCTTAAGCAGTCGGCCGCGTCGGCAAGAATAAACTCAATCTGCTTTAATCTGGCAACCATTCCGGCCCCGCCGACCATGAAATGGCAAATATATAATCTTACCGCAACGCCCATAATTTCAATATCGGCCCTGACCGCGCTTTCAAAAGCCAAAAGCTTTTTGGAAAACCTGGGAAAGACCAAATCCCCGGCCGTAATAATTGGATATTTGCTCAGTAAAACATTGTGATTATAGCCGTGGGTGCCTTGGTCGCTGTTCTTGTTCAGTTCGGAAATAAATGTGTGATAGGAATCGAAATCGGGAAGACCCAAAAGCTTGCTTTTGGCATCCGGCATTTCCTGCAGGCAGATAATATCCGCCGTACTCGAGGACAAAGCGGGCAGTATTTTTTCAAACGGCAGCGCTGTTCCCCTGTACCGCTGACCCTGCACATTCCAGCTTAAAACATTGAATTCTTTCATATTTTATCCATATCCACTTTATTTAAAATCGGTTTTGGCTAAAATTTATCGGCGGCCGATTCTTATATTTACAAATAACCACAAAACACGTTGGGGCGGCCGATTTTATTGGGTCAAGCGTAACGCCGCGTAATAAGTTTATGCCTGGGTTTGAGCTTGCGACAATGCCGACTCCAGCGATCGAGTAAAAGCTTGGCTGGTTTGCGTGGCGCCTGAGACCACGTCCACCTGGGCAGTTTGAGCCGCAATGGCTTCCTGTCGCAAATATGGCATGGCCTGGCTGTTGATGCTTCTGGAAGTTGAGCGGTCACTGGGATATTGCAAAAAAATCACGTCGGTTAACTTGTCGTTGCTAATGACGACCTGCACTTGGACATTGCCATAAAAAGCGTCCGTAACGCTCCCGTTATAGGAGCCATCTTTATAACCAACATTCAGGCGCGGCTCAATTTGGCTTATATTTGGCGCGGTAACCTTATGACCTCCGTAGTGCTGGCAGGCCGCGTAGATTAAAATCATTATGGCAACTGCCGAAGAAATTATAATCTTTTTCGTCATATAAAAAATCAACCGTGCTGATAATTATTTTTACGAGGTCTCATCCCCTGGCGCCGTAAACAACTAGTTCCGGCATGTTATTCGCGCTTTTTACCAATTATTTAAGAAGCTGTCCGGAAAGTCCTCTCGCCGCTAAATTCTGAAATCGCGGCAGAAACGGATCTTTTCAGACAGTCTCTAAGGACAGACAGCTTGGCGGCCAAAATTAAACCTACGCAACACCAGCCCGCCAATAAACTATACTTCCGTTGAATGAAGCTCCCGTGAAGCCCGGAAAAAAGGCGGCAAATTATTTTGAAGGTATGCGAACAATAACCATAGTGCCTTTATTCACGAGGCTTTTTACTTCTATAGCGCCGCGATGCTGCTCAACAATCTGCTTTACAATAGCCAAGCCCAAGCCGGCTCCCGACTGGTTGTCCACAGCGGCGCGGGATTGGTCGGCTTTATAAAAAGCTTTAAAAATGTGCGGCAAGTCTTTCGGGGCTATGCCAATGCCGGTGTCCGCAACCAAAATCTCCGCGCGGCCCCGTTTATTAAAAACTGAAACAGTTATGATCCCGCCCCGCGGAGTATAAGTTATGGAATTGGTAATGATGTTTTTTAATATTCTTTCCAGATCATCCGTTTTGCCGTTTACGAAAACACCGGCAGACTCTCCTGAAATCAGCAGTATCCCCTTCCTGGCGGCCAGCTTGTTTAATTTTTCAATCATGCCCCGAACCACATCCGTTAAATTTAACCGCTCCAGCTTCTCCGGCATAAAATTCCTGCCCCGGGACAGTTCCAGCAGCTGTTCGGTCATCTTTGACATTGATTTGATCTCCTCCAGATTGCTTTCCAAAACATCCCTGGCTTCCCGCGGCAAAGCGTGGCTGCTTCGCAACAGGACTTCGATACTTGTAAGCATAACGGCCAAAGGCGTGCGCAATTCGTGCGAGGCTTCAGCGCTAAAGCGGCTCTGCGCGTCCAGCGCTTTACGGATAGGTTTAAGCGTGTAGCCGGCCAGCCAGTAACTAAATCCGCCCGCGATAAGCAGAACAGCAATATCAGTGGCGCCAATAACAGCGTCAATTCTTCGCGGGGCATCGTCAATTCCATCGCCGTCAGCGTCCCTGGATTCAATTGCGCGCCTTATGTTCAAGTCCGTTCGCAAATGATGGGCAAGGTTGGCGCGCAGCGCGAAACTAAAAACAGCCAGTATGACAACTATAACAATAAGATAAAGCCCGGTCAGCTTTATCTTTGCCCAGTTGAAAATATCAGACTGTAAAGCGATAACCCAGGCCTCGCAGCGTTTGTAAATGTCGGCCATAATCAGATCCCAGTTTTTTCCTTAAATTTTTTACGTGCACGTCGACCACATTACTCAGAGGGTCAAAAGAAAATTCCCAGACATGCGCCACTATCTGTTCGCGGGTCAAAACTTGGTTTGGATTCCGCAAAAAATGTTCCAGTATGGAAAACTCGCGCAGAGTCAGCGGCACTTCACGGCCAGCGACCGTAAGCAGTTTGCCGCTGCTGTTTAAAATAATACCGCGGGCCGATAATATATTGGGCATTGATTCTTTCGGACGCCTGAGCAAAGCCCGGACCCGGGCCAGCAATTCTTCAAAAGCAAACGGCTTGATCAGGTAATCGTCCCCTCCCGCGTCCAGTCCCATGACTTTATCGGAGGTGGTGTCTTTGGCGGTCAGCATTAAAATTGGCGCGGTAATATTCTGGCCGCGCCAGGCTCCGCATACTTCCAGGCCATTTTTGCCCGGAAGCATAACGTCTAAAACAACCAGATCATAATCCAGCGGGCGGCCGAAAAGCCGCCTTTCGGCGGTCTCACCGTCAAACAAGCAATCCACACTGTAGCCTTCCTGTGCCAAACCTTTTTTTACGGAAGCCGATAACTTTTGGTTATCTTCAACCAGCAAAATCTTCATAGGTTGAAATGTAAAGTCTTGTCATGAAGCCAGCATGAAGAAAAGAGTGTTCCGTATTATCGCGCGATAACCTTATAAATAAACCGGACTACCGGGTCGGTATTCGGGCCGTAAATTATGGATCCGCCCAAAGCTCCCGCGATGGTAATGGCGATTAAACCAATAATGGATAAAATAACAACCAAATTCGTTTCTATGAGCAGCTTTTGTATTTTTGTGGCAAGCTGCCAAACCCGTTTAAGCGTTTTGCCCGCCAGTTTATCAATAATGTTAAACCGGTTCAGCCACGCGGCCGCGTAACCGGCGGCCAGCAGCAAATAAACCAAAGAGGCGCCTTTGGCCCAGGTTTCGTGTAAACTGATTACCATCCTGGGGTTGGCAACTTGGGCGTTTATTAGACCTGTTAATACCGCCCTCTTCGCGCCATCACCCGTTAAAATCGCGGCTGTCGCTCCCGCGGTGCCGCAAATAACCAAAACAGCTTTCAGGTAAAACCAAGTCGGCTGCTGTTTGATTATTTTAAACCGTAACAGCTCGCATAAAGTATACAGCGTCAATAACGCGATTGGGAAACGCACGAAGATTGGACGCGGATTCATATAATTTATAATTAACAGGCCGCCGTGGCTACAGCGCCAATACTTAACACACTGACTAAAACAGGAAACCAGACCTGGGCGTGCCAGGGAACAGGGATTAAGAACAGCACGTCAGGCGTGATAAGCGAACTTGGCCAGCGGACTGTCAGCCACAGGCCCAGGTAATAAAACAGGTCCCAAAAAGCAAATATCCATAAAAATACCGCCCAACGTTCTTTAAGCTTCCGAGCGGCAGCCAAAGAAATACTCAGCAGCATTGCCAAAGTTGCCAATTCGCGAAAAAATTCAATTGTTAATAAAGTCCGCGGCAAACCGGTAAGCAGCCGCGCTTGCTGAAACATAACAGGGGTGTAGTTAACGGGGAAGCCCAAAGCAGTACGGAGATAAACTACCGTAGCGGCTTCCATAAAGCCAAAAGCGATACCAAAGCCCGCTAAAAATAACAGCTGGGTTTTTGCCATAACCAACTGTTGCTTTTTAAAAAAATAGCAGGCCGCAAAAGGCGCTAAAACCAGAAGGTTTACCCACCATGGTTGGGCTGGCTGAATAAAGCTGTTCATATACCTCTTCTATTGCCCGCTGTTAGCGCTTTAATAATCCTGCGGCTATCCGGGAGCATGCTGCTGCCCTGGCTTTGGGTTCCTTGCGCCAATTATAAGCAGATACAGGACCATGGAAATTTCTGCGGCCGCTGAAGGGATTATAACAAAGGTATGGATATTTTGGCCGCGGCCCGGCGCCAAAAATGCCGTCAGCAGGTCAATAAGGTAACATATGCCACCGACAATCAGCACAACACCCAGCCACTTTGGGAACATCCCGGATTTATAAGCCAGATATCCCAGCGGTACCAGCCACAGCCCAAAAAAGACCTGGGCGATTAAGGTTCCGTAATGCTGGGTATCAAGCAAGAGCAGCACCAGGGCATTAGAACCCGCGACTCCTAAGGCGCCCATATTGACCGCGCCGGTTGCCACCCGCAAAGCCTCAAACTCAAAAACCGCGTTCATACAAATAATGCCCGTCGCCAGCACGACCAGGACTAACATTGACCTCGCCACGCTCTTGTTTACGGGCTGGAGCAGGCCATAGAGCGCCATGGCCAAAAAGACAAAAAATGTTCCGTCTGACAGATGCGCTACAACTCCCACGCGTACAAGACCTGGGTTTGCCATTACATTGCCGGCTGTGGCAGCCGCATTGCCCGCGACATACATTTTTGGATCCACAAACCCTTCCGCGAAGCCGCCGAAGATGCCGACAAGCAGGTAGAGCACACCGGCAATCCTTGCCGTCTTTTTGTTTGGATTCATTTTATATTTCAGCCCCTTTAAGAATTACCAGATAAACGGCAATAATGCCTTGGTCCGCTTTTTATATTCCGGATAGGCCTGCGGAAACAACTGCATCAGTAAAATTTTCTTCGGCGTGAATCCGCCATATAAATAGGCCTGCCGTGAAAATAAAAATTATAATCCAGGACAATCCTCCCACCAGAGCCGAGCCCAGGAACGCGATCAATAATCCGGTGTAGATTGGATGGCGCACAAACCGATAAGGGCCGGAGGTTACCAGTTCGTGATCCTGCTGGATAGAGGGCTCAATGTTCCAATTTTTGCCCAAGTGCCGCCTGGCCCAAACGGCAAAAGCCAGGCCCAAGGCGCAAAGGATTGTCCCCGCAATCAAAACCGCTTTGTTGTGGGGAATTAATTGGGCATTAAAATCCATCCCCTGTGATATTAAAATAACGGCAATAACCAAAATAATACCGAAATACCGCGCCTTTGAGTTGGCGCGCTTTAAGACCTTCTTTGTTCCGAACGCGGAAACAGCCCAGTAGAGCCAGAATATTAGCCAAAGAATAATGAGAATCAGGCCGAAAATAGACATAACCTTATTTTAGCACAAAACGGGGTCGGCAGCCGCTTTCTACCCAAATAAATAAAACGGGGTCGGGAGCCATTTTTTATGATTTCCTTTATTTCCTGAACGCGAAAGACAAAAGCACGATGGTTAAAGCATTAAGAATCACCAATATGAAAATGAATGCCGGTTTTGATTTCGCCGCGCCGGGATTCATTAAAATATAGACCGTGTAAATTATCGCAACAATAGCCGCGCCGATAAAATTTCCTTTTACCATGTTTTTTAATTTGGTTAATTAAATACTCCGACCTTTAAGATGGTTGCAAAACCCATTGAAATGGCTGAGTTTATTGGGTCAAACTGTATTTTGTAACCGCCGCAACGGGACAAATGGAAGTTTTTAAAAGCTTCCCGTCTTAATCTGTCCGGGTGCGCGCCGATAATCGGCAAAAATTACTCCGGTGGGCGTGACCTTTGCTTCGAGCAGGGTAAAAGCAGCCGGGATTGCGCCTTCCGCGAACAAGCGTTTGCCGCTGCCCAAGGTCAGCGGATGAATTTTTAACCAAAGCTCATCCACGAGGTCGTTCCTGAGCAAAGTCTGAATGAGGTTGCCGCTGCCATGCACCTGCAAATCTACGCCGTCGCTTTCTTTAAGTTTGCGCACGGCCTCGGCAACATCCCCGGTAAGCAATTCGGAATTTTTCCAATCGAGCCGCAGCGCCGAATGTGACGCGACGTACTTTTTCGCTTTATTGAAGGCTTTTGCCACAGGGTTTACCGCCTCAGCTTGGCGCGGCCAATAAGCGCTGAATATTTCGTAGGTTTTTCTGCCGAGCAACAAGTCAAACGGTTTGCTCATTTGGCGGCTCATCAGTTTGCCGGAAAACTCGTCAGCATAGGGAAACGACCAGCCGCCAAAGGCAAAACCGCCGGAGGTGTCTTCTTGCGGTCCGCCCGGGGCCTGCATGATACCGTCTAATGTTATAAATGTCAGGACAATAACTTTACGCATATTCACCCGTGTCATTTGTATTTGGAAACTCCGCTATCGGGATGGATCTTACTTGTTTTTGGTCAGGCTCCTAAATCCTACCCAGATTCCGTTGGGATCTTTAACGAATCCCATTGCAAAATCTCCATCGTCAGTCTTCCTCTCCATTAATTCCGTTGCGGCAGGCGCTCCATTTTTTATGAATTCCCCGTAAGTTTTCTTGGCATCTTCCACTTCAAAGGACAGGTGATCCAGCTCGACACCGTCCATTTTCCACGGGGTGTAGAGTTTGCAGTCTTCCGCGTAATACATCAGAACTAACTTTTGTCCCGACTCCTCATCAATTAAACTTACAACATCTTCTCCCGGAATAGGGCTGCGCTTTTCAACAACTTTTAAACCAAGGTCTTCGGTATAGAATTTTAAGGATTTATCCAAATCCATTACTCTTATCGCAATATAGCTAAGTTTCATAATATTTTTCCTTTCGCCAGCTGTGGCTGGTTAATAATTAAAGCTTGATTCTTTTGAATGCCCATGTCCCGACAATCAGCATTATAACCGCAAAGGCAACCAACACCGTAAAATCAAGAAATAAACCATAACTTGTTATTCCCAAAATAACCGACCGGAGAGCGTCAACAGCGTAAGATACCGGATTTATCATCACAATTATTTTAAGCCAAAAAGGCAATTTGGTGACCGGGAATAACGCGCCGCTTAAGAAAAACAGCGGGAAAGCAACAAAGCTGGAGATTAAGCCGAACCCTTCCAGACTTTCCATAACCGAACCAATCGCCAATCCAAGGCTTGTAACCGCGATAAGCAGCAAAATTATAATAACAAAGGTTAAAATCACGGTCAATAAGTTAAAGCGGATTCCAAAAAATATTGCCCCAAGAATCAGCAAAATAATTATTTGCAGCAATCCGTCGGTCGAACCTCCCAGGGCTTTGCCGAAAAACATCGTGCTTTTATTTAACGGCGCGACCAGCACCTCTTTTAAAAAGTCCACGCGCTTGTCCAATATGATATACAAGCCAAAAAATAACGAGCCGAATAAAACGGTCATGACCAGGATTCCGGGAAATAAAAATTGCTGGTAATTGGCGCCGCTGACCGCTCCGGGTTCTATTATTGATCCCAGTCCGGTTCCAAAAATTACCAGCCACAGAAGCGGCTGAATGATCGCGCCAACCAGCCTTGAGGGCTCCCTGGTAAAAACCAGAAGCTCCCGATACCAAATCGCGTACAGGCCTTTTAGTTCCGATGTTACGTTCAGATTCGACATGTTTTAAAAATTATTTATTTCCCGAACGCATAGATCTGGTCATCCAGCCGCCTTCCGCTTCTTCCGTACCTTCCCTGATTTGCCTGCCCGTTAATTTTAAAAATACATCGTGCAATGTCGGCGAATGGAGTTCAACATCTTCCGCCTGGCCGACTTTTTCCAAAATTTTCTGCAAGTGGGAGCTAGCGTCGTTGACAGTCAGGTTAAGTAAACCATCTTTAAACCGCGCGCGTTTGATATAATCCATTTTTTCCAGCTCGGATATTTCCGGATTTTTGGTTTTTATAGTCACCAAGTCACCGCCGAGACTTTTTTTAAAGTCAGCCGGAGTATCTAACGCTATTACTTTGCCGTGGTCGATTATGGCTATCCGGTCGCACAGCTTGTCGGCTTCTTCCATATAATGAGTGGTTAAGATGATGGTTATTTTATTTTCCGCCGACAGTTTTTTAATATACGCCCAAAGATTTTCCCTGGTCTGGGGGTCTAGACCCACCGTCGGTTCGTCCAAAAATAATATTTTCGGGCTGTGCAAAAAACCTCTGGCGAGCTCAAGCCTTCTGCGCATGCCGCCCGAATACTTTCTCATTCTTACGTTTTGCTTGTCCGTCAAATCAACCAGTTTAAGCCCTTCTTCGATTTTTTTGTTAATCCCGCCGGGCTTGACCCCGTACATTAAGGCGTGAAGATAAAGATTTTCTCTCCCCGTTAAAAGATCGTCCGAGCTTGGGTCCTGAAAAACAAACCCGACGCATCGCCGGACCTGCGTCGGATGCTTTATAACGTCAAAACCGTTAATTACCGCGCTGCCGCTGGTTGGCGGCAAAAGAGTGGCCAGCATGGAAAGCGTGGTCGTTTTTCCCGCTCCATTCGGGCCCAAAAGCCCAAAAATTTCCCCCTCGCTTATTTCCAAAGACAGATTATCCACGGCGGTAAAATCATCGAATTTTTTTGTCAGATTTTTTATGTCTATTAAAGGCATGGTTTTATAATCAATTGCCTGTTATTTCAATTTTGTGAATTTCATATCGAAATCGTGTTCCCATTTCCTGCCGTCAAACGATTTTTCCCAATGGGCGATGATCGTCTTTTTGTCTTTACTCGCTCTGCCTGAGTATCGCTGCGAGAAACCCTTTGAATTGCGCCATATTTTCCAAACGTTATTTTTTAAGCTCATTTCATAGACCCTGGAGACGCCGCGGGCGTCAAAATAAAGGATGGTAAAATCCCCGGCCTTTTCGTCGCGGCTGATAAGCCATGTGGCTTCCTTGCCTTGGCGCATGACAAAATACGCCCCGTCTTCAATCCATTCAAACGCAACCCGTCCATGGACAACAGTTTGCGGATCGGGAAGGAAAGACGCATTTGAGAGCGCCGTGTCCCATTCGCCGATAAACGGCTGAAGCTGTTTGAGAGAGGAATTAATTTTCATGCCACATGAGTTTGGAACACGTTATTTTTTAGATCGCCTGTCCAGCGCATATTGCACAGAAGGGCTTATTGCTTTATCTTTTCGATGCATACAGCCCAGCCAGCAGCACGGCCTCCTCATGCCTTCTTTAAGCTCGGTTCGCACTCTGTGTACATGTTGCTTTCTGGTCTCCGCCTTTTTGACGAACGTAACCCAGCAGATCCACTCATTGCGCGCCAAAGGCGTCAAACCCCGCCACGCCGCCAAAGCCTGCTTGTCGGAAGCAAGAGTCTTCTTTAAATCGGGCGGTAACTTATGCGCTGTTCCCGCGGGAATTTTTTTACTGCTCATAAGACTATTTTTAAAATGGGTTCTTAAATAATACCTTTCGTTAATCAGTTGCCTGGCGCAATTCCGCGGGGATCGAATCTTCAGATTCAGGGCAATAGTGTATATAAATCTCTGCTTTTATTATACCATTTTGCTGATTTTCGGGAAAAGCCAGCTATATTGAACATCGAGCTGCCCCGTTTTTCTCAAACTATTTGTAACCTATTTTTAAAAGGCGACTATCCCTTGACAGCAGGTGTTTTGCCCGCTACAATGAGAGGGGGTGGAATTAATGTTTAAAAGATTGTGGCGATGGTTTTGTGGTATAATGGGAATATCTATGATAGACCAAGCTAAAATTGATGTGAAAATTATCGAGCTAAATGGTGAAAGTGCGGCTTTGCATAAGAGCTTGTCTGCTTCATCTTCAAAGCCTGATACTTGGGATGAGGTAGAGGGGACTTTGGCATTAATGATGGTAGACTATCACAATAAATCAAACGCTAATTTTTATCAAAATTCTGGAGTTATCTTAAAAGGATTTATAAATACTAGAACAAAAGAAATTAAGATTTTTCCTATTTCAGAATTTGAAAAATTTTCTAATTTGTCTGGTTTCCCCTTATAGAGAATAAAATAATGGCTAAAGAAAATTTATCAAATACAGGCCAAGTAGCAGAAATAGAAAGACTTTATAGATTTCTGTTCGGTGTAGTAATCGTAATGGGCTTAGCTTTACTAGGATTAATATTTGCCTATATTCAATTTATTACTACAACTAGCAATAATTTAGTTCAACAAGTAACGATAGAAAATGCAAAGATAGATAGCCTTATACAATTACAAACAATTCAATTAAATGATCAAAAATCAAAATAACATAACCGATAAAAATCACTTCTTTAATCTGCTGAAGCGAGCTTCGCAACCCGTCCAAGCAGAACCGAAAACAAAGGGGAAAGACCAAGACGCTGATTATACCGATAAACAAACTCGTTCACATAAGACTGCAAATACTTCGGACTAACAGCGTGATAAGTGCCGTCAATACTTCGCTTTAACTGCGACCAAAAGCCCTCAATAGTGTTAGTGTGCTTGCTACCGATAACATATTGTTTCTGCCCGTGATTGACTACGCCGTGATTGTAACCGCTTTTCCTAACGCTGTTGTAAATAGGAAACTCATCAGTCATTACATTACTACCTAAAGCCACGCTAGACCGCATAATCGGCATTACAGTTGAAGATTTAACATTTTCCACTACCTTACTAACTACAGATCCTTTACGCTCTACCATTCCGAATACCGCTGTCTTATGTTCAGCTCCACGGCCACGCTTGTTATTTTTGCCTTTACCGCCGACATAAGTTTCATCAGCCTCAACAGTCCCTTTAAGTTTTGCATTTTCCTGCGACATTAAAATTCTGATTTGCTTTCCCATTCTCCAAGCCGTCTTGTAAGTTACGCCCAAGTGCCTCTGTAATTCCATAGCTGATACGCCGTTCCTAGACTGGCTCATTAAGAAAATTGCGTAATACCAAGACTTTAAAGAAGTTTCAGATTTATGGAAAATGGTATTAGCCAAAGGATAAATACTATCGCCGCAATTTTGGCAACAATACGCCTTGCGGTTAGTAAGTTTATAAAAGTTAGTTTGCTTATTGCAGAACGGACACGTCTTTCCCTCATACCTAGACAGAAACATATTCTCTAAACAGGCGTTATCGTTAGGAAACTGCTTATTAAAATCCTTTATTGTGTATTTTGTCATAAAATCCCTTTATTTACTGGTTATACAGTAATATTAGCAGATATAATACCTGCTGTCAAGGGATAGTCGTCTTTTAAAATAATCTTCCGGCGAAATTACGGCAATTTTCTCCAGATTGGGGCAAATTGAACTTTACTATAGAAGACAACAAGTCCTCAGTTTAACACTAAACCAGCCCTTTGACAGACTGGTTAAAAGTGGAAATTTTTACGATGGCGGACTGAACGGGACTCGAACCCGCGACCTCTCCCGTGACAGGGGAGCGCTCTAACCAACTGAGCTACCAGTCCGTGTAAGTTTAAATTTAGGAGTTGAAAGTTAAAAGTATCGCGACTTTTGACTTTACACTTTCAACTTTTAACTAATTTTTGGTGCCGAGGAGAGGAATTGCACCTCTGACCTTGGGCTTATGAGTCCCACGCTCTAACTAACTGAGCTACCCCGGCAGATGATTTAGCCGACCGTCGGCTTTTAACAGGTTATCAGGCAAGCAAAAAGCTCTCGGACAGAGAGCCACAAAATCTGTCACGATTTTCAGGTTTTAACCAAGCTAATTTTCTATGCTTATACAAAACTAGCTTGGTTGCGGGACCCGGACTCGAACCGGGAACCTCAAGGTTATGAGCCTTGCGAGCTGCCAATTGCTCTATCCCGCGATATTTAAACCTTTTATATTATACAAAAACTAATGTAAAAAAGCAAGCTTTTCAGAACAGGCCTAAAACAAAACCATCCTAATTTTGAGGATGGTTTTGTTTCCGTGTTTAGCGGAAAAGGTTGGAGGCGACTATCTCTTCTTATTTTTCGCGCCGCCTTTTTTCTTTTTTACAACCTTTTTCTTTTTCTTCATAGCCATTGGGCTAATCTCCTGAAAGCCCGACTGAATTTTGGCCAAGCTTTCTTAATTTTCTACTTTCCGTTTTTAACGGAGAGGTAGTTAGGTAATACTTTTCTTCCTGTCTTGTTTAATTTTCGTTTCCGATATCCGCGCGCCTTTATTTTTTTAAAGACAATATTTTTATCTGCTTTTATTTTACGGCTATTTAAAATATTTGTCAAGCAATAAAGGGTCGCTGATAATCCGTTCCAAAATTAATTTTTGCCTTTTATTTTTTAACTTATTTATTTCGCCGAGTTTTTTATTTTCCGAAATATTTTTCAACAAACCCATATTCTTTTTTATTGCCTTAAAGCTTCCGGCGTCAATTTTAAAATCAAGCGACAAAGAAAACCTGAGCGTCCGGATAATACGCAGGGGATCCTCTTTTATCCGCTTGACGGGATCCCCTATAAATTTTAGCCTGTTTGATTTTAAGTCGTTTTGGCCGCCGTGGAAATCCAATATTTTATTTAATTTCGGGCTAAAATATAAGGAATTAACCGTTAAGTCCCGACGTTTGCTGTCAACCTTTGGGTTTGTTATAAAGCGAATTTCAGGATAACGGGACCCCCGGTAAGCTTCGGTCCTGAAAGACGCGACTTCAACCGTCATGGCCCCCTTTTCCGCCGCAATGACCCCAAACGGTCTTCCGTTAAGGCCGGTTTTCAGGCCCGCCGACTTTAGTATGTTAAGGACTTCATCCGGAGCGGCAGCGGTGGCAATGTCAATATCAGTTACTTTTCTTTTAAGCAATATGTCTCGCGCCGTGCCGCCGACAAAAAAAGTTCGCGGAAAGTTGTCCACAAGCAAATCATAAACTTTAAATCCAAATTTTTCCAAAAAAGATTTGGGGCGGTACGGCATTTCCATGCTTGAAGTTAAAAGGAGCGGCTTATCGCCGTTCCTTGCGGTTATTATTCCAAATTATCCGGCTGGATTATCTGAGAGCGCCGGCCGGAACGCCTGCGCTTTACATCCAGCCTCGCCAGACTTTTTTCAAGTGAGGCTGAAACCGAAGCGTATTCTTCCGAAGACATTCCGCGCTCGGCCAGCTCCTTTTGCGCCTTCTGCTTTGCCTCCTCGGCCTTTTGTTCGTCTATTTCGTAATGGTGCTCGGCCTGATCGGCCAATACAATAACCTGGCTGCCGGGGTTTACCTGCGCAAATCCGCCGGAAACAAAAATATAAGAGTCTTGTCCGGCAGATGACCTTGTATGGATTTCCCCTGGCGCCAAAGTCGCCACTAGAGGCTCATGGCCTGGTAAAATAGTAATGTAGCCAAGGTTGGTCGGGCAGGTTAAAGACACCAGTTCTTGGGACAAAACGGTTTTTTCGGGGGTAACGAGTTGAAAATCTAGGGTCATAGGTGATTAGGGTTTAGCGTATAGCGTTTAGCGTTTAGCATAGCGGCTTCTAAACGCTAAACGCTAATCACTAAACGCTAGCCGCTATTATTTTACCTCATCTATTCCGCCCTTCATGTAAAACATTGCTTCCGTCTTGTCGTCATGCTTACCATCTAATATTTCTTTAAAAGATTTAATCGTATCTTTCAGCGAAACAAATTTTCCGGGCGCGCCGGTAAAGACTTCGGCTACGTGGAACGGCTGGGAAAGGAAGCGCTGGATTTTTCGGGCGCGGCCGACCAAGACTTTATCCTCTTCCGGCAATTCTTCCATGCCCAAAATCGCTATAATGTCCTGCAAATCTTTATAGCGCTGCAGTGTCTTTTGCACGCCGCGGGCCACTTCGTAATGCTCCCGGCCAACAATGTTGGCGTCAAGAATTGTGGATGTGGAATCCAGCGGATCCACGGCCGGATAAATGCCGATTTCTGTTAACGCGCGCGACAAGGTTACCGTGGAGTCCAGGTGCGCGAAAGTTGTGGCCGGCGCCGGGTCGGTTAAGTCGTCGGCAGGCACGTACACTGCCTGCACGGAGGTAATGGAGCCTTTATTGGTGGAGGTGATGCGTTCCTGGAGTTCGCCCATTTCGGTTGCGAGCGTCGGTTGATATCCCACAGCTGACGGAATGCGACCTAAAAGAGCGGATACTTCGCTACCGGCCTGGGTAAAGCGGAAAATGTTGTCTATAAACATCAGGACATCCTGGTTTTGCTCGTCGCGGAAATACTCGGCCATGGAAAGTCCGGACAAAGCCACGCGCGCGCGGGCTCCCGGCGGTTCGTTCATTTGGCCAAAAACCATGGCCAGCTTATCCAAAACTTTGGCGTCCTTCATTTCGTGGTACAGATCGTTTCCCTCTCGCGTTCTCTCCCCTACTCCGGCAAACACGGAAACTCCGCCGTGCGCTTTGGCAATGTTGTTGATCAGTTCCTGGATGATAACGGTTTTTCCCACGCCGGCGCCGCCGAACAAACCTACCTTGCCGCCTTTAAGGATGGGGCAGATTAAATCTATAACTTTAATTCCGGTTTCCAGGATTTCGGTTTTGGTGGATTGGTCCGTGAATTTTGGCGCCGGACGGTGGATGGTGTATTTTTTGTCCGATTCCGGCGTAGGCTCGCCGTCCACAGCCTCGCCCAGCACGTTAAAAATGCGTCCCAGCGTTACTTTACCCACCGGAACCGATATTCCCGCGCCGGTATCTATAACTTCCATACCACGCTTTAAACCATCTGTCGATGACATAGCGACCGTGCGGACAATGCCGCCGGGGAGTTGTTGCTGTACTTCGAGAGTTAACTTGCTCGCTTTTTGTGTCATTGCGAGTGCATCCGAAGCAATCTTTTTATCTGTGGAAGAGATTGCTTCGTCGGGTGCACTCCTCGCAATGACACTCGACATCTCTATCTCCAGCGCATTATAAATTCCCGGCACATCCTTCTCGAACTTAACATCCACCACCGGCCCGATAACTTGCGATATTGTTCCTTTGTTCATAGTGTTTTCAGATTAGTTGTATACTTGTCACTAAAAATTCTATTGTATTGACCTCACTCGTGTCCGGTTAATTTTTAATAAAAGTTTAAAATGATTTTAATTGAGCCGTAATCTGACAAAAACATATTTTTCGATTTGAATTTGGGCTATGGGATAATTAAGGGAATTAACCTTTGATTATCTTTATGAACCAAGGAAAGTATGTTTTTTCACAGATTATGGAACAAGTAGTTCGTTACAAATTCAATAAATGTGTTGCCAGGTACAGGGGCGAGTATCGGGTTAAAAACTTCTCCTGCTGGGAACAATTTCTGGCTATGGCCTTTGGCCAGCTATCCTTTAGAGAAAGTTTGCGTGACATCGTGGTCTGCTTAAACGCTCAGCATGAGAAACTTTACCACTTAGGTTTTTGTTCGGCAGTTACCCGTACCACTTTAGCCGATGCCAACGAACATCGTGACTGGCGCATTTATTGGGATTACGCCCAAGTGCTGATTAATGAGGCCAGAAAATTGTATGTAACAGACAAAACTTTTAATCTGGAACTTGGCGGCACAGTCTATGTCATCGATTCCACGACCATTGAGCTTTGTCTGAATCTTTTTCCCTGGGCGAAACTCAAGACAGTAAGGGCGGCGGTTAAACTGCATCTGGCGATGGAACTCAAAGGCAGTATTCCGGCTTTTTTCCATATTTCCTCGGGAAAAACCCATGATTTAGACTTTCTGGATTTATTAGTCTACGAAGCCGGCGCTTACTACATTATGGATCGGGGCTACATTGACTTTGAAAGGCTTTACAGAATTCATCAGGCCAACGCGTTCTTTGTCACCAGAGCCAAGGACAATATGGCCTACAAAAGGTTGTATTCCGGCCCCGTTGATAAAACTAGCGGTGTCATCTGCGATCAAATAATCCGGCTAAGTAACTACTATGCCGCTAAAGATTATCCGGAAAAGCTGAGACGGATTAAATACCACGATGCCGAAACCAATTCCACTTACGTGTTTCTGACTAATAACTTTAATCTATCCGCGGGAACTGTGGCCCTGCTCTACAAGTACAGATGGCAGATTGAATTATTTTTTAAATGGATTAAACAGCATTTGAGCATTAAGAGTTTCTGGGGCCGGTCTGAGAACGCGGTTAAGACCCAAATTTGTATCGCGCTCTGCGCTTACCTGCTGGTTGCCATTTTAAAAAAGAAGCTGAACATTAACCGCAACTCTTACGAAATTCTACAGATATTAAGTGTTTCCATGTTTGATAAAACTCCTTTAGCTAAGCTGGTTTCCGAGTTTGTGTTACCAGAAACTAACACACAAACTCAGAACCAGGCTCAATTATGGTAAAATTAACCGGACACGAGTGGTATTGACCTATGATCTCCAAATGATTTGAAATAAGCTGATTAATTGTCACCGTGGCTTCTCCTTCTTTGCCCCCGGTAAATAAAGAAATTAATCTTTCTATCTGATCTGTCTGGTTAGCTATTCTAAATTTTAGTTGTGTAACGGTGTCAAAACTATTGTTTTCGATACCGGAACTCAATTTGTATTCTTTTAATTTGGGATCCGCGTAGTTTTCAAAAGATTCCTGGGCTTCTCTGAGGGCGTATAATCTATTTAAAGCTTCTTGTCTCTCGAGCAGTGATCCAAATTCTGGGTAGATATCCATTTTACTCCAACGCGATCCTACCCGCGGTAATTTCCGCGAGCTCGGTGGTTATCTTGTTTTGTCTTAATTGATTGTAGGTTAATGTCAAATCTGAAATCAGGTCCCCCGCGGCTTCGGTGGCGTTTTTCATTGTGACCATGCGGGCGGAGTGTTCGCCGGCGTCGCTTTCCAGCACGGCTTGGTAGATTTGGGATTCTATAATGCGGGGCAGGAGGCTGTTTAAGACGAAGGCGGGGGTGGGTTCAAAGAGGTAGTCGGCGCTCTTGTGTGTCATTGCGAGCGCGTCCGGCGCAATCTTTTTATCTTGAGATGAGATTGCTTCGTCGTCGGATGCGCTCCTCCTCGCTATGACACCCGAAGAAGCTTGCTGAAACGGCAACAACTGCTTTACCGTCGGCTTCTGGCTCAAGGTGGAAATAAATTTATTGTAAACTATGGAAATGTTTTTATACTCCCCTGTCGCGTACAAATCTTCAATCATTCTCGCCAGCGGGTAAATAGCTTCTATGCTAATTCGCGTGTCATATTTTTGGAAATCCGCCTTTAAATTTTTATTAAAACGCACGGCATAGTCTTTGGCCTTACGGCCCATGACAAACAGCTCGGCCACAACATCGGCTGTTTGTATTTTATTTGCAATATTTAAAACATTACTGTTAAACCCGCCGACCAAACCGGTATTCGTCGTAATTACGATAATGCCGGTTTTGGTGGCTTTGGGGAAGGATTGCAGGAGTAACGGCGTGTCTGTCATTGCGAGTGCAGCCGAAGCAATCTTTTCGTCTGGCGGAGAGATTGCTTCGTCGTCGGACGCACTCCTCCTCGCAATGACACCGTTAGCGCCACCCGTCAACTTGCCAATCAACTCCCAAGCCAGCTCCGCGTACGTCCTCGAATTCAAAGCCGCCTGCTGGGCCCTGCGCATTTTGGCAGCACTAACCATCTGCATCGCGCGTGTAATCTTGCGCGTGCTGCCGATGGATTTTATTCTGGTTTTGAGCTCTTTAATTCCTGGCATGGGAGAGAATGAATTATGAGTTAGGAGTTATGAATTAGGGACTTAGTGCTCTTTATTAGACCATTGAAGATTTTACTTACTTTTATTGTTTGCTCAGAAGTTGCATTAAAATCTTCAGTAGGAATATATTTTAAGTCGCGGGCTATCAGCAATTGGTTTTGGACTTCTGTCAGCGAACCCAGGGACATGCAGTAAAAATGAAGCTTGTCTTTATAAGTTTGCCTGCTAAAACCTTCCGCGATATTAGAAGTAATAGAAACAACAGCTCTCCGAATCTGGCTTGTGAGGCCAAACATTTCCTCTTTTGGAAAAGATTTTGTAAGTTCGTAAATTTCCAAAACCAATTTATGTCCTTCCTTCCAAGCATCCAAATCCGTAAACGACTTAATCGGGCTTTTCACAGTTCCCTTTCCTAATTCCTGATTCATAATTCCTAATTCCCCTTAATGCTTTGCAAAAACTGTTGAATAGCTTCCTTCAATTTAGCCTCCGCTTTCTCGCTAATATCCTTAGTATCCCTAATTTCAGTTAATATCTCTTTTCCATTCACTTCCATAAATTTATGAAATCGGCTTTCCGTCTCCGCCATTTTTTCCACCGGGATTTCGTTCATATAGCCGTTGTTTACGGCGTACAAAATTGTGACTTGTTTTTCCAAAGATACCGGAGCGTATTGCGGTTGTTTGAGGATTTCGGTTTGGCGGCGGCCTAAATCCAGAGTTCGTTTTGTCTCCGCGTCCAAGTCCGAGCCGAATTGCGCGAAGGCTTCCATTTCACGGAATTGGGCCAGGGAAAGTTTAAGTTTGCCGGCCACTTTTTTCATGGCTTTGGTTTGGGCGGCGCTGCCTACGCGCGAAACAGAAATGCCGACGTTAAGCGCCGGGCGAATGCCTTTGTAAAACAAATCTGTTTCCAAAAATATCTGTCCATCGGTAATGGAAATAACGTTGGTCGGAATGTAGGCGGAAATGTCGCCGGCCTGGGTTTCGATGATTGGTAGCGCTGTTATAGAGCCGCCGCCAAAATCAGGATTTAATTTGCAGGCGCGTTCCAGTAATCTGGAGTGCAAATAAAACACATCCCCCGGATAAGCTTCGCGTCCTGGCGGGCGACGGAGCAGTAAGGAAATTTCGCGGTAAGCTACGGCCTGCTTGGATAAATCATCGTATACGATTAAAACATCTTTACCCTGGTCAAGAAAATATTCGCCCATAGCGCAACCGGAGTACGGCGCAATGTAAGAAAGCGCGGCTGGTTCGCTGGCTCCCGAAACCACGACAATTGTGTATTCCATCGCGTCCGCTTTTTCCAGCGACGCCACAATTTTGGCAACTTTGCTTTCTTTTTGCCCAATAGCCACGTAAATACAAATCATATTCTGGCCTTTTTGGTTGATGATGGTGTCTATGGCCACGGCGGTCTTGCCGGTTTGGCGGTCGCCGATAATCAATTCACGCTGTCCGCGGCCAATTGGAATGAGCGCGTCAATGGCTTTAACTCCCGTTTGCACCGGCTGTTTGACCGATTGCCTGGTAATAACTCCCGGAGCGATTTTTTCCACCGGGTAAAAAGCATTTTCTTTAATATCACCCTTGCCGTCAATCGGCAAACCCAAAGCGCTAACCGTGCGGCCAATTAAATTTTCACCGACAGGTACGGAAAGGATTTTCCCGGTCGACCGTACGGTATCACCAACCTTAATGCCGGTATAATCTCCAAGAATAATGGAACCCACCAAATTTTCTTCCAAGTTTAAAGCAACTCCGGTAACATTATTGCCAAAATCCAACATCTCCATACTTCCAGCTTCGGTCAACCCACTCACCCGCGCCACGCCATCCCCCACCTCCAAAACCGTCCCAACCTTTTCCACTTTGGCAGTAGGCTGGAATTCTAAAATTTTATCTTTAAGCTGTTGTACGATATTTTGAGCCATAAGTTGGATTTAAGATTTAGGATTTAAAACTTGAAAATATATTAAAATAATTAAAATAGCTATTATAATTAGTATTCCTAGGACAACTATCGGGGAGAATCTATTAGTTGTCGCTATGGCAGACCCTGAATTTTTTATTGGCTTTTTTAAAAAACTGTTAAAAAAGAATATTGAGAGTACTAAACTTAAGGGCAGCGTGATTAGCGCTCCCAGGCCTTGAAACCCTTTCAAAAATACAAGCAAATAAATTGAATAAAATAACCCTAAAATTCCTATAGCTCCAATAATCCTTTCAAAAATTTTCATAAACCTAAAATTTTAAAGACTTATTCAAATTCCTCAACTGCGTCTTCACGCTCGCGTCAATCAGCGTGTCGTCCACCCTTATCACCACTCCGCCGATAATGTTTTCGTCTATTTTGGATTTAAATTCAGCTTTGCCTTTTACCACTTTGTTGAGTTCTTCTACTATTTGATGGTTGTTATGCAGGTCGTGGGCAAAGGTGGTTTGGACTTCTTTAATGCCTTTGGCTTTCATATCAATTTTGCGGTATTCTTCCTGGATTTCGTCGTGTTTGGCCAAGTCGCCGTTTTGCGCCAAAATCTTGACGAAGTTGTTCAAAACCACGTCGTGATCCTTGGTTTCCAAGACCGCGTCGTAAAGCGCCTGGGCGTATTGGGTTGGGGTGAGTTTAGGCATAATATGGTGAGTGTCATCGCGAGGAGGCCAGGGCTTTGGCTGGCCGACGAAGCAATCCTTATTTAATTCCAGATAAGATCGCTTCGGTCGAATGCGCTTCCCCGCGGTGACACTTATCCGGCGATTTCATTATATAAATCTTTCCAAGCGGGATTTTTAGAATTAATTAAATCAATATTCTTCCGACGGGAGCCGCCTTTAATTTGTTTTTCTCTCAGTATGGCGCCTTCGATTTCATCCGCAGACTCAAAACATACTAATTTCATCACATTATACTTGTCGGTAAACCCTTTAATGAGATGACTTTTATGCTCATAAACTCTGCGCACCAGGTCATTTGTAACTTCAGTATAGAGAACAGCGTTATTAAAATTCGTTAGGATGCAAACACAGTAAGTCTTGCTAAGCATAAGCTGAAAAAGACTGCTTCGCCGTCGGGCGCGCTCCTCCTCGGAATGACACCGTTTCGCTTGAGTATGGATCCCGGACAATTTTTCGGATGCGCTCAAAATTTCCGGGATGACGCCACATGCTACATACTTTTTAAACTCTCCTTAACCAGCTCCGCGTCCTTTTTGTCATCCAGCTTATGGCGCAAAATTTTTTCCGTGGCGTTGGTAATTAAGTCGGCCAGTTCGGATTTGGCGCTGTTCATTGTCTGTTCTTTTTCCCGCGCCATTTGCTTTTTGGCCTGGTCTGTCAATTTTTGCTGTTCTTGTTTGGCTTGGCGGAGCATGTCGTCTTTTACTTTTCCGGCATCAACTTCGGCTTTAGTGATGATGACCGACGCTTCCTGCCGCGCCTGACCCATTTGTTCCTGCCGCCACTTTTCAAATTCGGCTTTTTCTTTGGCAACGCGGTCGGCGTCATTCATGGCCTTTTCTATGCGGTCGGTGCGCTCCTGGAGTTTTTTGGCTACCGGCGTAAACACCCATTTCCATAAAATAAACAGGACAACCGCGAAGTTGATTAACTGGGCGATGAATAATTTGGCGTTCAAACCCAAAACCGCGACCGGAGAGCTTGATTGCGCCGCCGCGCTTTGGGCAAAGGCAACCGAGGTAAAAATATGCTGGAGGAATATCATCTTAAATTATTATTTTAAGTTTCAAATGCGGAGCCCGTAGCGCGCCCAATAAGTTGGTCGCGCTACGGGATACCAATCCAAAACCTACAAAGTGAAAGTCACGACCAGCGCGTAAATAGCAATAGCTTCGGCAAAAGCCATGCCAAGGAGCAGCGGCACGAACAATTTGTCCGCGCTTTCGGGGTTTCTGCCAATGCTTTCCATGGCTTTGCTGGCTGTCATGCCAATACCCAAAGCCGGGCCAATACCGCCAACGGCAATGGTTAAAGCTTTAGCGAGCACCGTTACTGATTCCGGGGACATAGTTTTTTTTGACGTAGGGCGCCATCCCGCATCAAGTACGGGATAAATTTACCGGCCGGATCTTTTCAGGGCAGCCCGTAAATAGGCACGCTACACCACCTTTTTTCCGCCTTGCAAGTAGAGGCATGATAGTTTGCTTATTGCCTGCAAAGAGGGATTAATTATTGACAAAATTGAGCATAATTGACCAAAATTGACAAAATTAGACTGCAGCTTAATTATGTTCAATTTTGGGCAATTTTATTTAATTTTGTTCAATTTATTTACGCTTCTTCCATCTCCACCCCGTGTATTTCGGTATGATGCGCCGGCGTGGTGGCTATGGTTAAGTATACCAGAGTCAACAGGGAAAAAACCATAGCCTGGACAATGCCCACCAATAATTCCAAAGCCAAAAACGGGAGCGGCACAAACAGCGCGACAAGGGACCCGATAACCGTTAACAAAACTTCGCCGGCAAAAATATTGCCGAACAAACGCAGAGACAGCGAAACCATTTTGGCAACTTCGGAAATAATTTCCAGAAGCCCCACAAAAAATTCAATCATAGCCACAAAAATTTTTAACGGACTTAAAGACTTAACAGCCTGGTAAAGATCCCCGAGTTTAATAAACTTGTTGGCGTACCTGAAAAATCCAATGGTAGCCACGCCGACTATATGGGAAAGGACGACTACGAACACGGCCATGGCAAGAGTCAGGTTCAAATCACTGGTGGCCGGCCGCAGAATGGGAATAAAGTCTGTTCCCCGGAATAATCCAAAGCTTCCCGTCCCCGGGATTTGGCTCATCCAGTTACAGACCAAAATAAACAAAAAAATGCCGCCGACGATCGGCAAAAACTTTAAGGTCTTTTGGCGGTCCTTGGTTACGTTATCAATCTGTTTTAAAAATACTTCCAAAATACTTTCAAAAAAATTAACCACTCCCTTTGGCGCCCTGTCGTTCAGGTAATATTTTTTTATGCCCAGATTTAAGAAAAACGCGAACACGGCGAAAAAAATCGTCGCGATCCAAGCGTTAATCATAGTGTTGGTCACGGGCAGTGAAGCTATATTAAAAATTCGTTCAGCCGCGAGCGGCGGGAGTGACAGCATATTATTTGAGCATCTTCTTATAGTCTTTTACCCTGGAGTAAACCGCCACTGAGGTTATGGTTATCCCAAGCAAAATTCCTATAATAATAAAAAAATGATGTTTGTACTTACTATCCAGCCAGTTACCCGCTAAAATTCCGGCTATTAACGGCACAGCTATCAAAAAGGCGAATTCAGTGCCCGCTTCCAGCATAAGCAAACCAACGGTTCTTTGTTTTTCCTTTGCCTTGTTGTTATCATAGGGTTGCTTATTTTCATCCATATCTGAATTTCCGCTTAAATATTAGGAAAAATACCACAATTTGTCAAGAGCGGCATTTTTTGCCGGCCTTGACAAAACGTTAAAAAACCGCTAAGAGTTAATTTTTTATTTTAATAAATTGCCGTTTAAAACGGGCTTTTAAATTACGGCCAAAATGAATTTTTAAATAAATTTTAAGTTCCGGGGATTGTTACCGGGTTACGCATAGCGCGAATGCCGGCTTTGTTAACAATGGAGTTTATAAAATCAGCCAAGTTTTTGTACTGGGATGGCGGGTTGCCGTAAACGCACTGCAGGTCGCCGCTGGTTTGGCCGTTGTAAGTTAAGGTTGTAACAGTCCCAAAGGAAGCGGATTTGGCGCATTCTCCGCTGCTTTTAACATTAGTAATGTTGCCTGCCTTATCCAATAAGCCAAGCAACTCGCCGGCATCGGCTGTTTTTGCGGGAAAGCCGGGGCTTTTTTCATTCCGCGCAGCCGCGACTATACTGCCATCGGAGTAAATACTTAAGCTATAAGGAAGCGTGTTTGTGGAACCGGAGACATTAATCGTGGCCAAAAGCGCGATGGGTCTCTGTTTTGGAATGGAAGGTGTCGAAGGCTGGAAACTCGTAGCCGGCTGGTCGGCTGCCGGCGGAACTTTCGCGGTCAAAGTACTTTGGCCTGATTGGGAACAGCCCGAAGCCAATAAAATAAAAACGGGGATTAAAAAAAACTTTTTCATGCTTTAGAATCGTTAAAGAAGTTTGGCGGTTATGTTGCCCTTGGTGCCGTTGATAAAAAATGGAGCCGGCTGTCGGACTTGAACCGACCACCTGCGGTTTACGATACCGCCGCTCTGCCAGATGAGCTAAGCCGGCCCGGGGAAACTGCGAACGGATAATGATTGGCAATTAACAGGCTACAGGCTCACAACTTTGAATGTTAGTTTTTTCCCAAACAGCCTGCCAGCCGCTTCCTGAAAACCTTTGTTGATCTTTGTGACTTCAAAAATACTGGCGCCGTTTTTTGAAAGCCGCGACGCTGTTTCCGGATGGTGCCTTAAATAATCCGCCAACTTGGGAGGGATTATATCGGATTGGGAAATTATTTTTACCCGGGGCCCCATTATTTTTTCCACCTCATTTTTTAAAATCGGGTAATGGGTGCAACCCAAAACCAGCGCTTCAATCTGCTTTTTTTGAAGCGGCCCCAAGTACAATCTTAGGCTTTTTTTGCCTTCCTGTAAAGCGTTTTTTTCTATTAAAGTGGCCAGCCGGGGAGCGGCCTGCTCATAGACTTCTATTGCGGGCTTAAGCTTTTTTAGCTCCCTTTTATAAGCGTGGGATTTGGCCGCGCTTAAAGTAGCCAAGACGCCCACGCGTTTTAAATTTCCCGGTACGGCTTCCAAAGTCGGCACTATCACTCCCAAAACCTTTCTGTCCGGGTAAAATTCGGGCAAAAATTCCCTTTGGATTTTCCTTAAAGCTTTGGCCGAAGAAGTATTGCAGGCAATAATAACCAGCTTGCAGTCCTGCCCAAACAGGTACACCAAGGCTTGTTTGGTAAAATTGTAAATTTGCCGCTGGTTCTTATTGCCGTAGGGCAGATTTTTGGTGTCGCCCAAATAAACGTAATCATATTTCGGCAATCGCTTAAATATGGACTTGGCTATAACAAGGCCGCCCAAGCCGGAATCAAAAATGCCGATTTTCATAAGGATATTCGAACCAAAACTTTTAAATTAGCGCTCTCCGGATTATTGCCCCGCGTTCCCGCCGTTCATTTGCAGTGTTGCTTGAGGGGCCGATGACGATGCCGAGCCAAAGCTTGGGATGGCCTGCTTTATCAAGCTCATTAAATCCGTGGACGAGGCCGGGGCTTGGATGTTAGCGGGCTTGCCGTAATCCGAATACGTTACATTGACCGAGAGTTGGCCGCTGAACGTCATTTTGTTTACGGCGTTGATTATAGCCTGGTCCTGGGACGACGAATCGATTGTTGAATTACCAACACATTTATCCGGGGTGGCCGGGCAGGCAATATCACCCTCTATTCCGCCTGGAGTTACCATTCCAATACCCGCTTTGTAGCCGCCGGTATCCGCTCCCAAACAAAAAGTCAGGGTGTAGGAAGGGTAAACATTTTGGTCTTTCACAACTTTTGGTTTTCCCGCGGCTTTGTACCAGTAGCCGTTAAAATAGTCGGTACAGGCGCCGTCGGCAGGTTCGGGCGCGGTTGGGAAGCTGGCTAAGTAGCCGCCGCTTTGCATATTTTGGGGCTGCCCGTTTAAGCTTTGGGGATAGCCGCCAAAATCGCTGTGATAAAGCTGGAGAGCGGTTTGTATTTGCCTTATATCGTTTAAACGCAGGGCATCCCTGGATTTGCTTTGCGCCGCGCCCAACGGTCCCGCGCTGGCTATGGCCGAAGAACTGGCAAAATCAGCCGCTCCGGGAGCATTCATGACCAAGCTGACTTTATATAACAAAGAATCCTTTTGGCCTACCCATAAATCCAAACTTTTAACCTGGAACTTATTGACGACCGCCGTCAGGATTTTATTGTCATCCGGGGTAAAAGTAACCGGCGAACTGCTGCCTTCGGCCGAATTGATAAGTTGCAGCGAACTTTCCAAAGCCGGAATAATTTCAGCTGTGTTGATCACAGGTTTTATATGATACACAGCTGTGCCGTTAATGCTTTCTCGCGCGAAAAAAGTACCCGGGCTAAGGAAATTTCCGCCGGACCAAATTTTTGCCAGCCCGGCCTTGAGTTGGGGGTTGTTAATAATCGCCTGGGAAAATTTATTGGCGCCGGAGGCGGATTGCTGACCGATATATTGCTGAAGCTGGTTTAAATCCAGTTTGACCCACTCTATGTTTTGGCCCGCCAAAAAGGGTTTGAGCTGGTCAATTTTACCCAAATTAATATAAAAAGCATTCCCGATTATCAGTTCATCCACGGGAATGTTGTAACTAAAGCCATAAGCGCCCACATTTACCTGGGCGTTGTTGCTTACTTTTAAATTAGCCGCGCTGGAACTGTCCACTGAACTGGTTCCGTTTACCGAAGCGGACAAGTTCTCTCCGGGCAGCGAGTTATCGGTATAAGAAAAAGAATACGCATCCTGGACGGTTTTGGGGTAGGAACTTTTCACGGCGGTTAAATTTTGCAGCGCCTTGGCAGGCGTCATATAAGCGTAGGCGTAATAACCGTAAGCGCTGCCCGAGGCAATTATAATTACTGCCGCAATCAGCCAAAACAAAGGCCGCTTAAAAAAAGATTTGCCGGAAGCTGGCCTTTGGGGATTGTTACCGCTTAAACCCAAAGCCGGGCCAGCAGAGTCGGGGGGTTGACTGTTTGGACTGGTAAAAACCGCGGGGGCAAACACCGGACTGCTTTGGCCGGAATGGCCCTGGGCTGGCTGTCTTTGATTTTCCAGAACTTTAGAGTGGACAAAATTTTCTTCCACCATAGCCGCGTCCCAGCCAGCGGCCAAAAGATTTTGCTTAATTTGCAACTCGGGCAACCCGTGCTTTTGGGCGGCCATGATATAGTCTGTCAGTTCCTGGTCTATCATATTAAAAATTTAATTTTTAAACCCAAGGGACTTGCGGATTTAATACTGTTAATAATTATAAACCTATTTTAATCGGCGAAAAAATAATTCCACCATTTTTGGCTGTCGCTTTCCGCCGGGGCCGCCTGCTGGCTTTGGATTGCCTGAGTCCCGGAGCCCGAAAACCCATACACAACTTCCCCCTGCCTTTTATAATTAAGCTGCTGCCTGGCCACCTGCTCTTTAAAATCAGGAGAATTTAAATATTGAAGAGACTGGTTGAGCTGGTCATTTTGCTTCTGTAACGCGTCGGCCTGCTGCTGGAGACTTTGGGTTTGAGCTTCCACAATCTTCTGGCTTTGGTACTGGCGGAATTTTAAATCTCCCAAAAACAGCAGCAGCAGAGTTAGTGCTATAAGGCCGACTGTTGAAGAAAGAATTTGCTTTGACGGCATCTTGATACCTGGAGTTTATTTTAAAAACAGATTCCTGCTTAATTATACATTATTCCAAAATTTTTGCATTTCGGCCGTAGATTCCCTGTTTGAGCCGATAGCGGCAGAACCAAGCGGGAAAAATTTTTATGGCAAGTGGATAAAATTACGGGTGTCAGCCGGAATGGACTTTTTGGAGCAGCTTCCAAAGCAAATCCTTGACCTGGGACGGATGACTGACATCTTTTAACAACAAAGGTTCCGGAAGGCCTGGCGCCTGAACTTGCACCGAGCCAAAATCAAACAGCGTGCGCCAAAACCCGTGCTTGGAAAAACTGATATTTAAAATTTTGTCCAGAGGAGCTTCCAAAACTTTTTTACTGAGCAGGTTTTTGTAATGAACGCAAACAAGCCGCTTGCTTGTGACCATATAGACATTAGCCAGCCAGAGCAGGTATTTGTTCAGGGCGTATAAAAAAACCAGGGTGGTCCAAAAAAACAGCAGTCGGTCGTAAGTCAGGACAAGGTCATACTTAAGCAAAAAATACCAGGGGCAGTAAATTGAAACAAAGACTACCAGGACAGGCTTAAACAGGATAACCTCGTTCTGGCGGTAAATATTATTAACCACTTCATTTTCCAGCAAATCAAACTTGAACATATTAAAATTTATGGGCCATAATTTTTATCTTTAGTGGTTTGTGTTAATAAATGAGCCGCCAAACAGGGCCGCTATCATACTGAGTATTACCAGAGCCATGACAATGGCCATAATTTTTTCGAGTTTTTTCCTGTTTTTAATCATTTCAGCCGTAAGTTTAAATAAGCTGGTAAATTACAGACGTTTAAATTATAACAAAAATCCGCCAAATATCAAAATCTGATCGAAACAAAAACAGCCAACAAAAAACTCCCCTTCGCAGGGGAGTTTTTAAAAGCTTTAAGCTCTTTTTACGTTGACGGCGTTAGGACCCTTGGGGGATTCTTCGACATCAAAGCTAACCGTGTCACCTTCGTTGAGTTCATCAAAGGTTACGCCGACTAAAGACTTGCTGTGAAAAAACAAATCTTTGTCTTGGCCTTGTACGGTAATAAAGCCAAAACCTTTATCGGTCTTTTTCTTAATTACACCAGTCATGGAATTGATAGTTTAGATAATAAAATCGCAAATTTAAATATGATTGGGAAATTCGACTACTTTCTAGACATAAGTATCTGCCAAACAAGTATGACAGGTAATTATGGGTGTGTCAAGGGCTTATAAATAAGCGGGATTATTGGGATATTTGGCTTATAAAGGCGCTTGCCCAGTTTTGATAGCCTAAATCGTTGGGATGGAAATTGTCCGCGGCATAGGTTTTTTGCAGGTCCTGAAATTGCGACCAGCCAAAATTATGGATATCCACAACCTTAACCCGGAAATTTCGCAGGATTAAGATTCGCGGGTTGACGCTTTTTGACCTGGCATCCAGGACTAAAATATAAAATGGTAAATTCACAAAAAAATTATTTAGGGTTTAACGGATGTGTCTTCAGTAATTGCGCGTAGTAAACCAGATTGCGGGCCATATTCATAGCCATATGTTTGGTGGCCTGGTTTTTAAGTCTGCGTTCGCGGTCCGTGGCAACGGGTTGGCCGACTTCGCCTATCCAGTAAGCGCAGCATTCCGGCGGCAGGGTAAAACCCATCCAGGTTAAGACCATCATAATGCTTCCCATAACACTAAGCGCGCCATCCTCGCTGCCGGTTATGCAAATGCCCGCGACTTTGTTGTAAAGCGCGCTTCTGCCGTCGGCGCGGTATTCTTCGTCCAGGGCGTCCATTCTTTCTATAACTCTTTGCATTAAGCTGGACCGACCGCCCCACCAAATTGGCGTGGCGAAAATTACAATGTCCGCGGCCTTGATTTTTTCCACAATCCCCGGCCATTCGTCATCCGGACTTTCCCTAAAACCCAAACCGACCGGAATATTCTTGTCCGCGAGCCTGATAATTTCCGAACTGATTTTCCCCCGCATGTTGTCCAAAACCATCTGTGCCACCTCTTCCGTATTGGAAATCTCGCCGCCTTTATGTTTTAAAGACGCATTAAGCACCAAAACCTTAAGCTCGCTATCCCCCGGCATATCGCAATCCTTACGCGCTTTTGTTTTATACATAATAAAAAGATTAATTACCTTCCCCAATTATAACAAAAAATCGGCTGTTTGCCGATTGTTAAAGCTACAGTGCTTATTCGTACGAATAAGCACTCGTGATTTAAAGTAGGGGCGTGATTTTTTCCAAAAGATCTTCAAAAGTTAAATAACCCGCGGCTTTGTTAAAGTGTCCGGCGTTTGGGATAAAGGTTAATTCAATTCCTAGAATGCTTTGCAAGTTCCTGGCCGTTTTCCAGGGAAACGTAGGGGTCGTTGTCGGAATGGTAGACAATAAAATTTTTGGAGTTTGCTTTAATTTTCTCCCAGTCAAAATCAAAGCCGGCAAAAGCCTTATCGGCATCATAATTTTTTATTTCCCCAACTCCAATTGGAGTTGCGACAAAAACCGCAAGCTTTACAGACTGCTCTAAAAGTTCAAGAAGCTTAAGGGCAAACATACCGCCCAAACTATGGCCGATAATTATTGTGTCCCGGTTTATTTTACCGCGAAGATGTTCCAAAACCTTAAGCCAAGCTTCTAAAGATTGTCCCTCCGGCGTAGGAAACCGCGGCACAAAAACCTCAAGTCCTCTGGCCTCTAATTTTTCCCTTATCCAGGGAAACCAGTTTTCTTGCGGATGTCCCGCTGTGCCGTGAAAAATGAACGCGTTTAATGCCATAAATAATATCTACGATTTATAAAACTGCCCGTGGAAGCCAAAAGGTATACGGTTTGAAACTTGGGCGCGGGCGAGTTCTTTAAAATTGCTCGCATCCAAAATCAGCAAAAAAGAGTTGTCGCTTTTGGAGTCCAGGACTACGGATAAAACTATGCCTTCATCTTCGTTGGGAGAACCGGGCTTTGCCACAAATACAGGTTCTCCCGGAAAAGTCCCTTGTCGCCGCCACACAATGTTCTGCCCGGACGTAACATCAGCTTTTACCAACTGATTAATAAAACTGTCTGAGTTACTAAAAGCAGCTCCGTAGGCAAACTTGTAAGGCCTGGTATTAAAATTTTGGTAATTAATTCTGGGAAGTTCTATGCCGACATTGGAGATTTTTTTACTGCTACATAAATTTTGCTTTAAATTTAAGCTAAGCCTATGCAAGTGTGGCATAGGAAACTCGCTGGGATTTTCCCCAGTCAAATTATTTAGGTATAGCGCCCGAATTACATCCGGATTAGAATAGGCGCATAAGTCTACAATTACTTCGCCGTCTTTTTCGTAGGAATTTATATGATGAAAAGCAAAAAAGCTTTCGGTTTTAATATTGGCATCCACTTCGCCGGAGCTTCTGTTAATTAATGTCACAACGGTTCCCAATTCCGGTCGCCATTGATAATTTTCTATAAAGGGCTTGCCGGAAAAAATCAGCTTAAGCGGGTTAATTACCAAAGGAAATTGCGTTAAAATTATATAATTTTCGCTCAAGCCGAAGCTGTGCATGTAGCTTGGATTTTTTACCGGAATTTCGCACAATAATTCTCTTTTGGCTTCACTGTTCCCTTTGTATATTCGGTAAACGCTTTTGGCGGAAAATTTTACGACGTAATTAAAAAATTCCCCGGTTCGGGCATCGTAATGCGGATGAGCCGTAGTAACCTGGCCTTTGATTTTATCCTTAAAATCATAAACCCCGGCTGCCTCCAAAGTTTGTGGGTCAAAAATAACCGGCAAAGTGGTTTCGGTAAGGGCGACATAATCTTTGGCATAGCGGCTAATGTTGACATTGGCATTATCAGTAAGACTATTTTGAAAGTCCGTAAAAACTTTGGCGAAAATAGATTTACACGGGTCTGTGGCAAATTCCCGATACTGCAATCTACCGTTAGCTTTTGATTTTCCGTAGGCGTGGCTGTTTAAAAATTTGCTTTGGTAGCTTATTTGCCCATTTTTGAACCTAAAAGCATGCAACATAGAAAAGCCGTCAAACCAATGGTTTAACTTCTGATCCCCCGCCTCAAACTTAGCCGGCCCATTCCGAAACAAAGTCCCTGTTAGCCATTGCGGGATTTGTCCTTCTATTTTTAGCTCAGATTTGCTTGTTTCCTTATCCTGGCTTTGGAAACCAACTTTATATTGGTTCATAGTTAAACTATACCAAAAAATCGGCATTTTGCCGATTTTTTTTTATTTTAAATTTTTTCCTTTTATGTTATAGGTTATACCAATCATAGACAAAACAAAGAACACTATCCCTTCAAAACTATCTTTGATTTCCCCGATAACGAAGTTTCTAAAAGCTAAGTCAAATATATATTCATAAATAATAGCCACGGCAAATAAAACTATCAGACCGCACGCCACATAGGTAATAACGTCACGCAACAACTTAACACGCCAGTAGCCGTCATTTTGGGTAAGTTGCTCAAGCCCATCGTCCGTATATATTTGTTTTGGCTCCTTACGAAAATTGAATAAAGGGGACATAGTAGTCTAGGTCTCTTAAGCGAAGAATTGTCATACTTTTTGAAACTCTAAATTTTTTTGCAATACTGGAAATAATCCCTTTGTCAATTTTGTTTTCCTTAAACCCTTGTGATTCAAAATAATTTTCAACAAGTATTTTAGGCATTAAAATTTCGGCGGCTAAGGTATCGGCATCTTCCTCCATTATAGAATCGCCATCCCTATCCAATTTTCCCAAGGTAACTAACTCTGCGTTGTGAAGTACTCGATGTGCCAGTTCATGAGCCACTGAAAATCTCTGCCTTTCAATAGTGTGATTCTCATTTACATAGAGTTTGTACTTATCATTTTCTTTGTCATAAATAATCTTTGCGTTGAAATTATCATCTTCTTCAACCGCAAAAACGCCAATCCCGGCCTCATTGGCTATTTTAACTACATCAACATAACCATTGTTCTTGGCGAAGTTTGTTGCTTTTTCTAAAAGTTCTTCTTTTTTCATTTCAGTTTATATTATTTGTATTTATAGTATACAATCGTACACCAATTGTCAAGTGGATAACTTTATTTCTTTAAGACCGCCAAAAACGCTTCCTGCGGGATTTCTACTCTTCCAATCTGCTTCATCCTTTTTTTGCCTTTTTTTTGTTTATTCAACAGTTTCATTTTGCGCGTAACATCGCCGCCGTATAAATATCCGGTAACGTCTTTACGGAGAGCGGAGATGGTTTCGCGGGCGACGACTTTGCCGCCTATTGTAGCCTGGATGGCTATTTCAAATTGGTGGCGGGGAATCAGGGTTTTGAGTTTTTCCACCAGCTCTTTGCCGTCGGTGTGGGCGACACTGCGGTGCATTATGGCCGAGAGCGCGGCTACGGGTTCGCCGGCCACTAAAATATCCACCTTAACCAAATCCCCCACCCGCTCCTCTATAAAATCGTAATTTAAAGACGCGTAACCGCTGGAAACGGATTTTAGTTTGTCGTAGAAATCCAAAATAATATTATTAAGCGGCATCTCAAACTGCATATTTACCCTGTCCCTGCCCAAATATTGACCGGCTCGGGCCTTCCCTCATCGGCCTTGGCCACGAGGAACCCGCGATGGCGAGCTCGTCCATCAGGTCTTCGACCGGGACTTGCGAGAGGTCGGTTTCCGGTGCGTTCAACCTCCTCGAAGGGGATCAGCGGGATTCCCTTCCCGTGGCCGTCGGTGCTCTTCTTCGGTCGGGGCATGTCTCATCTCCTGGTGCATGGGGTGCGGCGCCGCGATCGGGTCCGGACCGACCGGACTTCCCGCAGCGCGGCGATGAGGTCTGTTTCCAGGGCCTTGGCCTCGGGGCCGGGGATCTCTCCGGCGGCCTGGAGCCGGCCGCGCAGCATCTCGACGCCCAGGGCGGCGCGGTCCAGGAGCGCGCCCAGGGCGTTCAGATCGACCCGCGGCCGGGAGGCCTCGCCGCGGGCGTTGACTTGCTCGAAGTCGGACGATCATCGGCTTCCCCTCCCAGACTTCGAGGGCGCCGAGGAGGGCCTGCCGGACCATCCAGGGCCAGTCCTGGGGTGATGGCCGGCCTTGAGCTCGTGCGCCCAGCGGTAGATGCCGCGCTCCCGGTGGATGCCCAGGGCGCGGGCTCGCTCGAGGATCTCCCGGGCGCGTGGGCACCTCGGGCTCGGCCGGGGCCGTGGCCTGCTTCGCCGCGCGGGTCCTGGCGGCCTTCAGCGCCGCCTCCCTGCGGCTCTTTGCGTTCGGCGTTGGTCATGACGGGTCATCCTCCCGTGTCGCTCGGGCGATGGCGCACGCTGTGCGGCCGTGAAGCCGAAGATCCCTCTCGTCGTGCGGTGGATGGGTGGCGGCCGGATCGACGCCAGGATCTGCGCGATGACCGGGCTCCTCGGGCTCGTCGGGCCGGGCGTCAGTGCTCCCAGAGGCCGTGAAAGATCGGCTCTCCGGGGTCGCGGGTCGGCCAGGCTCGGGGATCTTCCCCTGCCTCTTCAGCCATCGGGATCGCGCCAGCGGCTCCGCCCATGTAGCCGAACTTCCGGCGGATGCCTGAAACCGGCCTTGCCGATCGTCGCATGTGCTCGGGGCCGTACTTCCGCACGGTGGCCTTGCCGCCCATGCGGCCGGCCTCCGCCTTCGTGAGCTTCTTGCGTCGTTTCTTCGCCATGGTGTGATCTCCTGATGGGAGCAGGCCCGACCCGCCCGGGACGGGCGGGGCGGGCCGTGGGGCGGGGGGCGGGCTAATTGGTGCACGGCCGCTCAGATGGACAGGAGGTGCGGATTCCCGACCCTCGGTAGCCGCGGCTCGAAGTGCTTCCTCCTTGACGCCTTCCTCGTTGCACGCGATCCGCGTCGAATTGCTCGGGCTGTCTCGCGCCGGTGAACGACGATGAGCTGCGCGATGCGATCGAGCTGATCGGCGACGAACGCGGCATGGGCCGCCGCAGCGCCCCCAGCGCCGGATCTCGGCCTGGACGTAAGTGAGAAGTTCGGTGTTGTTCATGCGCACCTCCTTCGCGCAAGCATGCTTCGCAGAAATTCGGGATCGCCGGAGATCTGGGTCGAATTCCGCGCCGCAGCCATCGCAGATGGCTCATAGGCCGCCGCGGCCGGATGCGGGCGACGTGGGCGGCAACGGCCTGGCGGAAGCCGGTGGCGAAGGACGGGTGCGGCGCCGCCGGGACTGCCAGCCCTCCGGGCAGGCCTGGGCGCGGGGCGATCTCCGCCAGGTGGCGGCGGGCCTCGACCGGCAGGGCCTTGGCCTCGGCGATGGCCTGGCGGGCATTCTTGGCGTGGAGCTGCCGGGTGCGGGCCTTGGCCGGCCGGGCGGCCTTCGGCGGGGCGATGAGGCCCAGCGCCGCAAGCGCCATGATGTGCTTGCATATGGACCACGCTGTTCGTGATCCGGGCAGGTGCAACCGGCGGGCTCGCCCTTGGGCTGGGCGACGGAGTAGTGCACGACCGGGCCGTGCGGATCGAGTTTCCTGAGCACCCAGACGGCGCGGAAGCCGGGCTGGGGCGGGCATGGGCCGGAGGCGGTACTCGGTGCCTCCGATCCGGAGGGTGAGCCGGCAGATGCCGTGACGGACGGGGGGCGGGGCCGCGCCGACGGGGCGCGGCGGAGCTGCTACAGTGGCCATGGTTCGCGAGCTCCAATAAGCTTGCGGACTCGGCCCCGCGGGTGTTACTAGCACTCGCGGGGCCATTGCTTTCCCGGGCCGGCCCGATGCCGGCCCGGGACCGCCATTGTACCAAAATACACTATGGCTGTCATAAGCCAAAATCCGGGAAAATCGCGGTTTTCCCCGGGAAAATCGACTAGTGTCGTTTCCGGAAACATACGTGCAAGAGTGAACTAATAAACGAATGATGAGGCGATGTGGCCGGGGGGCGGACGCCCGCCAACGAGCGGGCCGGCGAGCGGCGGGCGGGCGATGCACCGCGACAGCGGCAGCGGCGGGCACGATGCCCGCCGTGGCCTTGGGGCGGGCCGGACAGGATGCCGGCCGCGGGGGGAGACCCCCCTCCTCTCCTCCTCCTTACCCCCAACTGATAGCGCGGAGCGAAGCGACCACCTTTTGTTCGGCGGAGGCCAAAACCCCCCCCGGTATTCTTGGGGGGTGTTGGCCGAAGCCCGGGGGCAGGATGCCCGCCGAACCCAGCCAGGACGGCCGTGCCCGTGAACCGCGGACCCTGCATATTGCCGTGACAGGCGGGTAGCCCGTAGGGCCGAACGCAGTGAGCCGCCTGGCACGGCATGTGTCGGGAGCGGCTGACGGCTGGTCGTTTACGAAGCAACAGGGCTCCGATTCCCCTGAAGCCTGGCGAGCTACCGCCTGGGAAACGTCCGCCCGCGTCAGCGTGTCTTTGCCGGCGGCACGCCCTCCCTTCTCTGATTGACGCGTCAGTCTCCGCTTGAGCGTAGCCGGCGGCTCTGGAAGCCAGGCGAGGATCCCCATCGCCGCGGCGATCGTCGCCGAGCTGGTCAACGGCCTGGGCGTCGTCAGCGTGCGCGTCACCGCGGCCGACGTCGCCGTCACCGTCGCCGGCGATGGTGGCCCGGGCCGGCCCGGGCGGTCACCGGCGGGCGGGCTGTCCAGTCCAGGCGGACCAGCTCGGCGTCGCCGTCGGCCGCGGCGGTCGCGGTCGCCGTCGCGGGTGGCCGGCAGGATGCCGGCCCTCCGACCGGCCCGGCCGGCGGGCGGGCGCCTCGAGCGGGACCAGGCCGGCGGGCGCGAGCAGCGGGCGGGCCACGACGGCCCGACCGCCCGGGCCGGCACGATGCCGGCACTCCGGGGGTGGGCGGGGGGCCGGGCCACGGACGGGCCGGCGGGGTCCGAGGAACTTCAAGAGGGCCTTCCAGTAGCAAACGGACAGAAAACAACGCTAAGGCCGCCTCTCGTCTTCGTACGCAGCCCGCACGACATTCCAAACGGCGTCGGCCATGCCTTGGTGACCCTCTTGGGTGAGATGAATCGTGTCGAGGGTCGAGCCCTGCTGTTGGAGGACACCGAGCAGAACTCGCTTGGGAACCAAGAGGGTCTTGTATTGCCGAGCCAGGCGACGCTGAATGCGGCCGTAAGCGTTGTACGTGGGCGGCAACGGCAACTCAAGCATGACAACAACTCGGCCGGGTCGGCAGACCGCCGAGAGCAACCCGCGAGCCCCGCCTCAAACCCTGCGGGGGTGGTCTCCCCCAGGATGTCATTCCCACCGATCTCCAGCAAAACGAGCCGCTCGTCCGAGGAAACAGAGGCCGCTTGTCGCAACGCGGAAGCGACATTGGCCCCCGCCAGAGAATGGTCGTGGACCACGACGCCGTAGCGGTCCGCGAAGATTCGGGGCCAGGTAACGGCCTTCTGCTCACCCATCCCGGCCGTTACCGAATCGCCGATGATTCCGAGAATCGGATGGCCGAGTTGAGGAACCCTCGGCGAGAGGTGGTAGGGCAATTCGACGAGCACCGCCGCTACCCACACGATGGCGACAGCGACCCGCAACCCGAGGACGAGTCGGGCCGGAGACCCGCCCACCAAACGCTTCGCCCACCAACCAGAGCAGTGACGCGATGAGCAGGAGGAGATAGAACCAAGGCGACAACGGTGTCGCGGACACGGAGACGAATATGCCTCCGAGACAGACGAGAGCGTTCCGAGCTATGCGTATGTGACGCTGCTTTTTCAAGGCTGTCAGACACACCGCAACAATCAGGCAGGCGGCGCCTGTGAAGAACGATTGGCCGCTCGCGACATGGAACACCAGCCATCGCGTGAGCATCCATGTCGATTCCGGTCTTCGACTCACTCAATCCCGAAATGGAGCAATTTCGGCACTCTCCCCTAGGGTAGCCGAAATCCCGCTGAAAAGGCCCCTCAAAGCCGTTCCGTTACCCGTCACAGAATCAACGTCCCCAGGCCTGCTTGAGCCACTGAGTTTCGGGAAAGACCGGCCTTAGCGTTGTTTTTTGTCCATTTGCTACGTGAAGGCCAAGAGCCGCGACGGCAAGCGACGTTGCGATCGACGGCGAAATGGCGTATACTTTAGTTTAGATAATCTACCCAATCACACGGCGAACTTGGTGTGTTTCGGCCGTTTGCTGCGGAGTACCCGAGCCCAGCGATTTGGAAGGTGGAAGCCATCATGTCCTTCGAATTCGACGGCGAAGATATGCTCGACGAATACCTCCGAGAGAACCGGGATTCCATCGGGAGCAAGATGGAGGAAATCGCACGCCAGCGAGTCGCAGATGCGATCGGCCACGAGAACCTGTCAAAAGTTACTTTGAGTTTTAGCGGAAGCGATCTGAAGGACCTCAAGATGCACGTGAATGGCCCCGATGAGCTGAAGGCCAAGATTGAGGAATCCCTTCGAGGTGATACTCTGTAGCAATTCGGAACTTATTGGGCACTCACACCTTACAGCGAGACCTACGTCATGAAGTAAAAGGCAGTCAAGCGGATTATAGACTGAGCGTGGGTTTTCCCGCGAGCGGATCGTCTGCCATCACTTCATCCGAGAGTCGCTTAACGTTAGGGAATCTGGTCACCAGATGGCCCGCCGTTTCAGCCAAGGAGGTCTGGGGCATTAGGCTGTGAAGTGGGCACGGAGATGCCAATGGAGTGCATCCCGGCCTGCTGGGAGCCTAACTCGATGGCCGACGTGATCTGTCCCCGTTGTCGTACCTCACCGGTTGCTTACAGAATTGTTTGGGAGCGGCGCGACCTAACTGATCCCGGCGGGGAGCTCGGTGCGTACGAGCTTGGTGCACTAATCCGCTTTGCCCCTGGCTCGACCAGGGCGTCGTCTGGGTCCCCGGTGAATTATCGAGGATGATCCGAGACCGGAAGCCCAGACCGCAAGTAGGTGAGCGGTCTGCCCAACGCCCCGACCGAAGGGCGCCCCTGCCTGGCCGGCGGGGTCTGAGGAGGCTCGATTGTCTTGAATACTACATAATGCACGATATCATGATCCAAGCGTGGCCGTTCGTGTTGGCCGTTAGGTGGAGGCCGATCGATGGCGATTAGCTTCTCGTGTGGATCGTGCGGCAAGAATCTGAGCGTGAAGGATGAATACGCTGGCCGGCGGTCGAAATGTCCGTCGTGCGGATGGGGAGTCGTGGTCCCGTTCCCGTTGACATTGAAGTCAGGTGACTCTCCGCCGCCGATTCCCCCGGCACTGACACGGCCTGCGACCGACGAGGAAAGGGGTAGCCCTGAGTCCGAACCGTGGAGGCCGAAGAACGCACAGGCTTCAAGTTCAAGACTGAAGACCCTCGTCTTGGTGGGTGGGATTTCGGCCGGGGTGATCGGCTTTGTTTCTCTCTGTTTGTGGTTCGCTGGTTTTTCTCGGGGTTATGATCCGAAGCGTCGTCATCCCGAGATGCCTGATTACGCGGCCAAGTTTCTCATGGGTGCGCCAGGGAGAGAAACGCCCTGCAAGAACAGGACTCCAAAGACTATGAACCGCTCGCTAAGGCCCAAAAGTCGATGCGCGAATTCTATGAGGACATGGCTGCAACAATGCCGCCCGGCCGGGAGTTTGAACTGCTTCTCGTCGAGGCGACGAGCTATTTCGAGGCAGACGTGTTCGACGTCTGGATCAACTGCCGTAGCGCCAGTCAGGAATTATACCGGGAGGGAACGAAGCCAACAGACATCCTCGAGGGTCTGGTTCAGACCATGAGATCCACCAGCCGTAAAGGCTTCGAAAAGCGTTTGATCAGACGATTCGTCGTCGTCTACGACATGCTCAGGCGAGAGGAACACATGAGCCACAGAGAGGCGATCTCCGACCTGACCCGCCGCGTGAAGACTTATGGTGATTTCTAGTTGGGGTCACTTCTCGGAACGGTATGAATTGCACGCCCTCGCCCACTGGCGGATCTGACCCGCCGTCGCCAGGTTGACGCCGCCGACCTCGGCGATCATCGGCAGCGTGACCGTCGCGCCGGCCGGGTACCGGGCCGCGACCGCCGCCAGGACCTCCTCGGCCCGCGGTGGCTTGGGGATCGGCTTGGGCATGGGCGGTCAACTCCCGTCAGGGCAGGATGTCGGCCACCGGGATCTCGCCGATCTCGACGCCGTCGATCACGACCGGCAGCACATGGCCGGGCGCGAGGACCTCGTGCGACTGGTAGCCGGATGGACCCGGGTCGGAGTAGACCTCGACCTGGCCGTCGTCCACGTTGACGATCCAGTAGACCGGGATGCCGCCGGCCGCGTAGATGTCGGCCATCGCCCGGTCTTCGTCCAGGCTCGAGACGGACACCTCGACGACCAGGGCGGCATCGGCCGCGTCGGGGTACCGGGTCAAGTAATCCCGCGCAGTCGCCGCGCACGACGGCGAGGTCGGGCGCGGGATGCTGATCTGCGAGGGGATCCTCAGCCCCTTCTCGCTGCGGGTATGCCAGCCGGCCAGCAGGATCGCCCCGATGGCCATGCGGATCGCTTCGCAGACGGCGCCGTGCAAGGGCGATTCGGCCATTCGGTTCACCACGTATCCGTTGATGAGGTGGACGTCGTCCTGCTTGGCGAAGAAGCCGGAGGCGATCAGCGACTCGTATTGCTCCAGGCGTCATGCGGTAGAGCGGCCAGGGGATCCGAATCGGGCCCGCCGGTTGAGTCGGCATCGACGCGAGGGTGGACATGGGATTCACTCCGACCGAGTGTCATCTTCCTTGCGTGGCGGTGATGGTCCGCGGATCAGCATGACTCGCCGATACATCCATTGACTCACAGGCCGGCCGGGGACGTCAACATCTTCCGGCGGCCCGGCCCGGATCCGGGTGACGAAGCGAGCCCGGCCCGGCCGGGCGGCCCCCCTGCCCGGCCGACGGGCGGGCCGCGATCGTCGCCGAGCCGCCGGAGCTCTCCCGACTGGACCCATCTGACGAGTGGACGCACCGCTCGGTTGATCGGCGATCTATGACCAATCCGTCCCGGTCAGCGACGGGCCGATGGGCCGGACCTGACGGGGTCGGGCTCCCCCTTGCCGTCGGCGAACGGCCATCGCCCATGCGCCGTACCCACTGGCGGATCTGACCCGCCGTCGCCAGGTTGACGCCGCCGACCTCGGCGATCATCCGACCGCGTGACCGTCGCGCCGGCCGGGTACCGGGCCGCGACCGCCGCCAGGACCTCCTCGGCACGCGGTGGCTTGGGGATGGGCTTGGGCATCGGTCATGCCCCGTTACCCTTGGGCCGGCCCTTGCCCTCGGTGGCTTTGCGGCGGGGGAGCAGGTTATCGACGGCGATCGGGCGGAGCTGCTGGCCGCCGATCGTGACCGGGACTTGCTCGCCGGATGCGAAGATCTTGTGAGACCGGTAACCGCTCTTCCCCGGCCGGGAGTACACCTCGACCTGGCGGTTGACCAGGTTGACGATCCAGTAGACGGGGATCCTGCCCCTTGCATAGGCCGAGAGCCTCTTGCCGCGGTCCTGGACCAGCGTCGAGTCGGAGACCTCGACCAGCAGCGCCACGTCGGCGGCCGTGGGGATCCGATGTTCGTAATCGGCGTCGGTGCCCCGGATGATCGCGACGTCCGGCTCCGGCTCGTCATAGGCGGGGATCCGCACCGGCTCCTCCTTCGCGACGTCCATCCGGCGGCAGTCGGCCGTCCAGCGCCTTGAGGATCTTCTTGGTGGTGTAGCGATGCTCCGCGTTCTTCCCCATCTTGTCCACCATCTAGCCGTCGATGAGTTCGACCCGGCCGGGATCTTCCAGCGCACCCGCCTCGATGATCCGCTCGTACTCGTCGACGGTGATCCGGTGGAGTGGCGGCGTCCAGGGGGCGGGGATGAGACTGTCGGTCGAGTCGTTGTGGCCGTGGACATGGGGTTTGCTCCGTCTCCGGAATGGGGCCGCGGTTTCTGCCCTGACAGCCATCCTGTTCGATCCGGCCGTGGCCCGCAAGACCGTCTCCCACCGGACGGCCCGCGTTGGGTGTTTCCCCGGGAAATCCCCCTGATCTCAAGGGCCTCGACGGAACATCCCGCTGGACGAGCGGGGCGACATCGCCCGGGGCCGCGACCGCTCCGTCCGCGGCGGCCCGGCCCGGATCCGGGTGACGAAGCGAGCCCGGGCCGGACGGGTTCCCCTGCCCGGCTGACGGACGGGCCGCGATGTCCCAACCGGGCCGGCGGGGATGCGATGCCTTCACTATCCGGGTGCTTGTGGACCGTTCATGCCCGCTGCCACGGACCGGCCGGTTCCCACCGCCACTCGAACCCCTCTCCCTTCGCTGCCGCGATCAGCGGCGGGCCGAGGAACCCGACCAGTTCGCCAACCACCTGCCCCAGATCCCCTGCCCTCCCCTCCAGGCCATTGCGGCTCACGAACGCCTTCCATTGCACCAGCTTCGCCCCATCCTTGGCGAAGGCATCGCCCAGGGCGATCGGCAGCTCCGTCGGGACCGCCGTCCCCCGGCGCCGGAACGTCGCGACGATCGCATCCCGTAGGACCGGGCCCTGGAACGCGAACGACCGGCCCAGGACGGCCAGGTCGAAGAAGTCCTTCATCCGGCTGTTGGCCATCCCCAACTTCACCAGCGCCTCGAGCTTCTCCGCCACCACCGTCTCGCGCGGGTAGGCGCGGAGCCGCGGCGGTTCCATGCCCAGCAGCGTCGGGTATGCGACGGACTCCGCCCCCGGCGTGATCGCGTCCCCGAAGCCGATGTCGACCTGGAGGTCGATCCGGGCTTGCCCGAGCGCGCCTCGAATTTCACCCGCTGGCCGCCGTATTCCTGATCCTCGCGGATCGGCTCGACGGACACCGTCTCGGCGGAGAACACCAGCCCGTCGTCCGCCACTTCCAGGCGCAGAGCGATCGGAAGACCTCGGCGATGCCCTCGGCGCTGCTGTCGCCGAATCCCAGCAGATCGAGGTCCCGCGTCGGCCGGAGGAGCTCGCCCGTCCAGAGCGCGAACAGCAGGGCCCCTTTGAGCACGAACCGCGGGGCGTGCTCCGAGCGGGACAGCCGGTCGAGGAACCGCTCCATCCCATACCGGGTCAGCAGCCGCTGGAAGTCCTCCCCCGATTGGCGGCTGAGGTTGAGCAGCCGCTGTCGCACCGAGGCCGCCATGTCCTTCGGATTCCCCCGCGTCATACCAGGGACTCCAGGTAGGGCCGCATCACGTTCTCCATCCGGCAGACGCGGGCCGCGGCCCACAGCTCGTCCATCGTCGCCTTCCGTCCCCGGAAGGCGTCGCGGAGGGCTTCGAGGGCCACGTCCAGCCCGACCTTGCTGCGATGCTTGAAGCAATCGGCCACCGTCTTGGCCGGCGCGTAGATCCGCACGGGGACCCCTTCGATCCGGTGTTCCTCGACCATCGCCGTCAGCGCCGGGCCGCCGGCCCGGATGATCCGGAGCCTCGGGTACTCGAGCTTCGGGGCCCACGCCTTGCTCGGGAGGGTGAGCCACACCTCGCGGGGTGACTGGGTGGTCAGCCGGTGGAACCGCAGCGCCGACAGGAGGCAGACAACCCCCGCGGGGACGAGGCGCGCGGCCTCGGCGAGGCTATGGTGCTCGCCCACCTCGGCATCCGGCCAGGCGTAGAGGCCCCGCGCGACGCGGTTGACCCGCCCGAGCCGGTAGAGGCGGTCCAGGTAGTCGGGCGGGATGTCGCGCCGGGACAGGTCGCGGGGCCGGAGCATCCCTTGCTCGCGGACCAGCTCCAACGCCGCTTTCATCTTGGTGGCCGGCTCGGCCATTGCAATGATTCCTCGGTGAATAACAAGAACTACCGAGGGATTATTGCACGTCTTGTGGGGAACTGCAACGAAAAAAATGAACTCCAATAGCACGCATTCTCGACCATCAGGGCCCTCCCCTGCCCCACAGGACCTACGCCGTCCCGGCCTCGGTCGACTCGCTGGCCGGCTCGGCGCGGGCGATCCGGTGGTCGGGGACCTGGCGCTCGAGGATGCCGGCGATGTACTCGCTGATGGTCCGGTCGCGGCGATGGGCCTGGACCAGGATCCGCTCGAACAGGTCGTCCGGCAGGTAGATCGTCCGGCCCCGGATGCGCCTGGCTGCGCTGAAGCTTTCTCGGCCCTGGCTTATTCATCGCTGGCGATTCGGAGCCTGGCAGGTTCCGGTCGAGGATCTCCGCGGCGATCGCCGAGGCGGTGTACCCGCGCTGGATCGCCGTGAGCACCAGCCGGTCGAAGACGCTGTCGGGCAGCGTCAGCTTGCGGCCCTTGCCCTTCTCGTTGACGACGGCCTGGGGACATCCCATCGACTCCAAAGCGACCTCCCGAGAGGCTTTCCTCGATTCGTCCCGCTTGCTCATCACGCGGCCTCCTGGGTTGTCCTTGGCAGCCTCCCCTGCCCTACGGCGTTCCGGCCTCGCCCGACTCTCCGGGTGATGCCGGTTCTGAGGAGGGGGTTCTCCCCCCGCCCTACCCTACCCGGCTGACGTCCCATTTCGGCAAGGACCGGTCGAGGAGTTCCTCCGCCGCGTCGGAGAGTTTCTGACCGCGCTGGTAGGCATAAAGCCGGAGCCGGAAGTGGACGCCTTCCGACAGGTAGAGCCGCCGCCCTTCGACCTTCCCGGAGCTGGCCTTGTCCGTGACCTTATTTTTCCGGGCCGCCTTGGAGGCCGCTCGGGATTCCTGGCCCTCGTCCCGGGCGGGGCCGTCCCCCTGCCCTTCCTCGGCCGATGGGTCTTCAAGCGGCGTGGTGGGTTGAAGGATTCCCGCGGGTACCGTCAATCCGGTTTTCTTCTCGGCCATGGTCCAGGATCTCCTGCGTGAGGGCCTTGTAGGCCTCCGCCCCGACGCTCCGGGGGGCGTAGGCCAGAATGGACTCGTGGCGGAAGTGCGCCTCTTCGAGCTTGATGGATCGCGGGATCTTGGTCCGGAAGACGAGCTCGCCGAAGAGCTGGCGGAGCTGCCCTTCGAGGTCCTTGGCCACGTTGTTCTTCTCCACCATCGTCAGCAGGATCCCGCCGATGCGGAGGGCCTTGTTGTCCAGGAACCGCCGGACCTGGGCGACGTCCGCCTGGAGCTGGCCGAGGCCGAGGACGCCGAAGAGTCCCGGAGCGATCGGGACCAGGATCTCCTCCGCGAAGTTCAGAACGTTCGTCGTGATGAGCGACCGCGTGGGGGCCGTGTCCACGAGGATGATGTCGTAGTCGTCCCCGATCTCCTCGAGCGCCACGCGGAGGCGTCGTTCCCGTCCCACCTCGTTCGCCAGCATGACCGTGGCGTCCGCCAGCGTCGGGTCCGCCGGCAGGAGGTCCACGCCTGCGAAGGATGGGGATGGGACGATGGCCTCCCGGGCCTCCGCCTCGGCCGCGAGAACCTCCAGGAGCGCCGGCCGGCGTGGCTTCTCCCCGCGGAGGAGGACGTAGCTGGAATTCGCCTGGGGGTCCGTGTCCACCACGAGGACCCGGAGCCCACCGGCTGCCATGCAGGCCGCCGTGTTGAGGACCGTCGTTGACTTGCCGCACCCGCCTTTTTCGGACACCAGCGCGATGGAACGCATGCCCTACCTCCCTGCTGTGTCTCCTCATCGGCTATGACCCCGCAAGCCTTGAGGCTTTCCGCATCGAAGGACCGGGAGCCCGCGGGGTTTCAGGCTCGAAGCGCTGCGGGCCCGGAAGCTCGCGGGCCTGGAAGGCTCCAGACCCGAAGCTCTGCGGTCCCGGAAACTCGTGAGCCCAGAAGGCTGCGGTCCTAAAAGTCTACGGTCCTGAAAGCTCGCGGACCTGGAAGTCCTCGGGCTCGAAGCGCTGCGGTCTCGGAAGCTCGTGGGTCCAGAAGGCTGCGGTCCTGAAGGTCTACGGTCCTGAAAGCTCGCGGGCGTGGAAGTTCCCAGGCCCGAAGCCCCATGGGCTCGGAAGCTCACGGGCCCAGAGGTCCCCAGGCCCGAAGCGCTATGGGCTCAGAAGGTCGCGAGCCTAGAGGGTCGCGAGCCTAGAGATCTGCGAGCCCAGAAGTCCGCAAGCCCGCGGGATTGTTCACCCTGGAGCCTTCGGTGCCGCGGGCCTATGGACCTGAAATCCCACGAACCCGAACGCCCGTGGTCCCGAAATGGTCGCAGGCCCAAAGACTTACGATCCTGAAATCCCGCGGTTTCATGAGCCTTCAGCCTCCAAGAATTCTGAGCCCATCGTTCTCGAGGGCCAGGGTATCGCGGGCTCACGAGCCTGGGGACTCGCGTGCCCATGGGGCTGAAATCTCACGGGCCGGGAGGCCTCCGAGCCTGAAGTCCCGCGGCTTCATAGGCTTTCAGGCTCCAGGAACTCTGAGCCGATATGTCCCGAGAACCAGGGTATCAGGAGCCCATGTGCTCTGAGGCCCGAGGGTCTATGGAACCGTGGTCCTCTGGGTTCTGAGTATGATGGGCCGGGCTGCCGTCGATATGCCTGGGACGCCCTGGCCGATGACGTCGTAAGTTTGAGGTGTCGGCCGGCCGGGTCCGAGAAACTCGGCATTACTCCATCCGAGGTGAGACAGGGCAGGGGGGATCTCCGGTGCGTTGCCGTCCCGTCTCCGGAATGGCCCTCCCCGCCCGTCTCTGCCGCGACCGCCGGCCCGCCCGCCCGATCCCTCGGCCCGACGCCCGCACGGCCCAGGACGGGGCTGGGGAGCCGCCGGGCGCGGCCGTCGGAAACCAGGCCGGCGGCGAAGGGCAGGGGAGTGGTTTCCATGATTGCGTGGATGCACGACGGCCGGGGGTTTCCTGGGCTGCCGCCATCTCGCCAGGTGTTCGCGCGACTCCCTCCTGCGCCACGTCGGCAGGCCATAGGCCGCCTCAAGCCGACGTGAGGTTTTAGTCTTGCGCTATAGACTCCATTAAGAAAACCGCACCGTGGTGCGATTGCACCTGCGCCCTGATGTGGGTGCAATCGTTCGTCGGTGCGATAGCATGGGTCGTAAAGAAAAGAACATGGATTTGTTGATGGGTTGACCGCGGTTTGGTGGTGTGCATGAGTGGAGTGCGGCACCAAGACCGACCGTGCGGATAGGTGCACGTCGGTCAGGCTGGCTCGGCGTTAGCGTCTACGGGGTGGGCGGCCGTCGCGTTTCGGGTGATCGCCCGTTGGTCCTGAGGGTCAGGGTCCGGAGGGGTCGTGTGGCTTGCCGTGGTCCTCGGGAGGCCTCATGGCGGCGGCCAGTCCGGCGATGAGTGCCTGGACCTCGGCCCGGGTGGCCTCTGGATTCTTGGGGGCCTGGTCCTCGAGCTTGGCCTGCTTGGCTTTGGCCTTCTCGCTGCGCATTTCGTGCGAGCTCGGCGCCGCGCTGTCGCCACTGGTCGGCCTGGGCCTGGATCTCGGGGTCGTCGTCAGCCTCGGCCTGGGCCTGGGCATACTTCTGCTGGAGGGCCCTGTCGGCGGCGGCGATCTGCTCGGGAGTCAGGGGCGTGCTGTCCGGTCCTGGTGCGGGTCCGGGCTTGGGCTTGGGCTTGGGCTTGTCGGGGGATTTGGGCTCGGGTCTGGCGGTCTTGCCCGAGGGCCTGAGGCGGCCGGTGAAGGTGATGATCCGTCGGCCGTGCCCGCGTTCCCGTTTGATGATCCCCCACTGCTCGAGGACGTGGAGCCCCTTCTGGACGAACCGGTAACTGTACCCATGCAGCCAGGGGCTTTGGCGGAGGACCCGGTCGGTGAACCGCTCGCCGAGGACGGTCTGTCCGGGCCGGAGGTTGTCGACCAGTGCGGAGTAGACCAGCCAGGCAGCGGTGCGGTCGCCCCGTGGGATCTGTGCGAGCTGGACGGTGACGGGGATGTAGAAGTCGCCGTTCTTGGCGAAGAGGGCCGATGCACTCATGGTGCACCTCCCCGGCCGGTGAGTCCCGGCCTGAGTGCGCAAACCCCAACGGCCGTCCCCTTCCCCGGGGACGGCCCGCGGTGTATGATGGTCATCGATTGCGTCCCTTCTGCTGTTAAGGGCGCACGGCGATCGGCCGGCCTCCCCATGAGGTCGAAACCGAGTCAAGAGCGGCTGGGAGTTGATGGCTCCTGGCCGTTTCCGTTTGTGCCCTCCCATCGTCTCGTGATGGTGGCTCAGATGCAAGGGGTTCGTGGGACGATCCGCCCGGCCCGGACTTCTGGGTTTTTAAGCTTGCTGACGGGACTCTGCCGTCTTAATCTACCGCGCCGCTGCGGAAATTTGCGTAATCTACGCATTTTAGTATGCGTAACGAATGGGGTCAAGCTCCATTTTTAGGCGTTACCGCCCCGACCGGATTTTCGGGTCGGGTCGGCGCGATTTGCGACTTGCGAGCTCATCCGAACGGTTCAGACGGTCGTTTCCGGCCCGTCGTGGGCTCGTCGGCCTTCGATCGGGAGCCGGGTGGCCGAATCCGGCCGGTCGGGGCGGGTTCGTGGCGGCGATCGGCGCCGGGACGGTCGGGTCGGTGGTGTTGAAACCGATGCCGGCGGGCGGGCCGGTATCGAGCACAAGCCAGTCGAATATTACCGGGCGAGCTAAGGTCAATCGCGACGGGTCTTGTGGTCCTGGGTGTTGAGGGCCGCAGCGATGCCGCAGGGCGATGGACAAACTCTTCGCGAGTTCGCTGCTTCCGCGCCTCGCTGGCTACCCTTGGCCCTGGGCGGCAGAGGTGAGGTTGTGTCGTTAGCGCAAGGTTTCGCCGTGCGCCGCTCACTCCTCCCCGCCGGCGATGCGCTCGACGGCCGCGGCCAGGTCGTCGTGGCCGGGCTGGATGTAGCGGCGGGTGGTTTCCAGCGACTCGTGGCCCATCAGGGGGGTCCGACAATCATCGGAACAGAAAGTCGGGTTAAGCCGCGTTCGGCCCGACCTGGCTCCCTGCGTCCTCCGGGTTGTGGAACGGTCGCAACTCGCCGCGGGCGACGGATTCCGACAACGCGAATGAGTATCTTCCCAAGAAGTTGATGTTCTCGTGCCCCAAGGGGGAGAGGCGGGCGACATCCTCGGGTTTCGTCTCGACGTCCTGGCGGCGCAGATGGGCGAGCGCCGCGTCCATGTACAGGGTGTTCCAGAGCACCACCACGTTGACGACCAGTCCCAACGCCCCGAGTTGGTCTTCCTGGCCCTCGCGATAGCGTTGGCGGACTTCGCCGCGCTGGCCGTGGAAGATCGCCCGGGCCACGCCGTGGCGACTCTCCCCGCGGTTCAACTGCGTGAGGATGCGCCGGCGGTAAGTCTCGTCGTCGAGGTAGGACAGCAGGTAGAGCGTCTTGGCCACCCGCCCCAACTCGCCGATCGCCCGCGTCAGGGTCGAGGGACGGCTGCTCCGCAGCAGCGAGCCGATCAACTCCGAGGCGCTGATGGTCCCCCGAGCCAACGACCCCGCCACCCGTAGCATGTCGTCCCAGTTCCGGGCGATCAGCTCGGTGTTGACTCGGTGCCGCGCCAGACCGTTCATCGCCCCGTGGTTGGCGGCGGGGTCCATGCGCCAGAACCGGGCCTCGCCGACGTCGGCCAGCCTGGGGCTGAACTGGTAGCCCAGAAGCCAGAACAGGCCGAAGACCACGTCGCTGGCCCCCGCCGTATCGCTCATGATTTCCAGAGGACGCAGGCTCGTCTGTTGTTCCAACAAGCCTTCCAGAATGAACAGCGAGTCGCGGAGCGTGCCGGGGATCACGATGCCGTGGAACCCGGTGAACTGGTCGGAGGTGAAGTTGTAATAGGTGATCCCTCGGCCGGCCCCGAAGTACTTGCTGTTGGGCCCGGCGTTGACGGTGCGGACCGGTACCACGAAACGCAGGCCGTCGGCCGAGGCGACCTCTCCCCCGCCCCAGGCCCCCGCCAGCGGGATCTTTGGTTTGGGCATCGACCAGGAGGGCGTTGGCGCGGATCAAGGTCTCGGCCCGGATGTAGTTCTGCTGGACCCAGGCGAGTCGACCGCGGGTCAGGGCCGGGACCTCGGGGCGGGTCAGCGGCTCCAACCCGATGTTGCAGGCCTCGGCCAGCAGCACCGCGCAAACGCTGACCGCCAGATCGGTCACGCGGGCCTCGGCCTCGCTGACGTGGGTGAACGCCTCGGCGAAGTTGGTCCTGGCCTGGATTTCCAGGAGGACGTCCGGCAGGTCCACGCGTGGGAGCAAATCGGCCACCGCCTGGCGGAGCGTCCGCAGGCCGGCGGGTTCGTCCAGTTTGTCCAGCGGGGTCAGTGTCAGCGAGTCGCGCCCCGCGACGACCTCGATGCGGACGGCCTCGTTGGCCGGGAGATTGTCGGCGGTCCGTCGATAGGCGTCGTCGAGCTGGCGGCGGAGTGATTCCAGTTCGGCGGCGGCGGTCGCCTGGCGACCCAAACTGAGACAGACCTGGGACCGGGCCGCTTCCCACTCCGTCCCCTGCAAGAGCTTGGCCCGAGGGTCGCCCCAGCGTTCGCTACGTTCGACGAACACGTCGCGACGGCGGAGGCCGTCCTGGAGCCGCTGCAGCACGCATAGGGTGTAGGCGCGGCGGTCGATCGTCCGGTCCGGACCGATCACGAATCGCCGCCAGGCACGCGACACCACGTCCAAGGGGGCTTGGGAGAGATCGGGCTCGCGTTGGTCCTCCCAAGCGGCCAGGACGCTCAGCGCGTGCGTCAGCGGCCGGCCGGCTTGGGTGCCCTGAAACGTGACGGTCCGGAGCAGGTAGGGCCAAAAGCGGCGGACGCGACGGTAACGATCGAGCAGTTCGCTCTGGTAGTCGTCTTCCGGGGGCCGCGCCAGCCTCTCGACCAGGGCCACCGCCTCCGCGAGTTGGGGCCTGGGGACGCGTGCGAAGGCCAAGGATCGCACCCGGGCTGAGCTACAAGCCTCGTCGAGCAGGACGGTGCAGACGTCGCGGAGTTGCAAAGCGGCCGTATCCAGATCGCCGAGCGTGCGAAGTCGTTCCTTTTCTCCGGCGAGCTTGGCCTGGGCCAGCAGATCCGTGATGATCAGGTCCAGCAGGTCCAAGGCGTCGTCCAACGCCGTCGCCTCGAAGGCCCGGGCAAAGGCCAGCAGGGTGGCGACCCGCCGGTCCGAGGGCATCCGCGCGATCACCGCCGCCCAGGACGTGGCGGCATGACGGGCCAGGGCTTTGAGCCGACCCGCGGGTACCCGCGACAGGTCGAGTTCCGCGACGCCCAGGGCGCGGATCTCTTCGAGCCGCCTCAGGGCGGCGACCAGACTCGGACCGCTCACCCGGGTCGGCGCACGGCGAAGCCGGTCCAGATGGCTCTGGCGGGCACCTTCGGGCACGACCAGCAACGCCTCCAGCCGTTCGCGCTGCCCGGCGTTGGGGGCGTTGGCGAGGACACGCCAGAGGCGGGCCGCCGCCCGATCACGTGCCTGGGCGACCTCGCGTGCCAGGACGGTGACGCCCGGCAGCAAGACCTTGCGCTCGACCAGCCAGGCCGTCGCCAGGTCGAACAGCAGGCTGGGCCGCTCGGCGCTGACCCAGGCGCGGGCATAGAGCCAGCGGATCAGCCGGGAATGGCCGGGCTGGTCGGAGAAATCTCGGTAACCATAGGCCGCCTTGATCTCATTGACATGGTCCCAGTGGGTCTCGCCGACGCCGTAGCGTCTCAGGCACGTCAGGTCGGTGATCGCCAACTGCCTGGCGACATGGGCGACGACGGCGCCAGGGACCTCGGTGGGATTGTCGAGGAACGTCCCCAGGAACCGGACCGTTCCCAGTTGCAGGGCAAAGCCCAGCCGGTTGTGATCGCCACGCCGCGTCGTCAACACCGCGCGATCGGCGTCGTCGAGATGGAAGTAGCGACCGAGTTGGGCGGGCGAGGGTTCGCCGGCGTAGCGGCCGTACTTCCTCTGCTGCTCCGCGGTCAGAAAATCGACGGGCATCCGGGCTCCTTCGCGGTTCCGGTAGCAACGGAGCGGATAACAGACCCGGGGCCATCGAGTTTGCTGGACGGCCGCTCCTCCGGTTCGTCCTCACCACTTCCGCTCGAACTCCTCCTGGATGTGGGTGTCGGTGAAATTGAGGTAGATGGCCGTCGTCTGGAGCCGGTCGTGGCCCAGGATCTTCTGGACCGTCGCCAGGCTGATGCCCTTCTGCAAGGCTGTCGTGGCGAAGGTATGCCGAAGCACGTGCGGGCTCACGTCCTTGGTGATCCCCGCGCGGTTGGCCACCGCCTTGACGATGTCCTGGGCACGCCGCTTCTTGACCGGGAACGCCTTCTCCAGGGCGAAGTGGTGCTCCAGAAGCGTCCGCACGCGGTTGGACATCGGCACCACGCGGACCTTGGTCTTCTTGCCATGAGGGCCGCCCTTGCCCTTGAACCGGAGCTGGCGCTGCTGCCAGAGGATGTCCTTCGAGGTGAGGCCGCAAAGCTCGCCGACGCGGAGCCCGGTATCGAGCAAGGTCCAGACGACGAGCTCGCTCGGTGGGCGTCTCGCAGGCGTTGGACAGGCGATCCGATTCGTCGGCGGTCAGCGGCTCTCTCACGTATTGATACGGCATCTTCCATCCCCGAATTCGTGCGTACTTGGGGTCGGAACACGCAGTCGCTGCGCTTTCCAACTGCCAGGCTACCCGCACCGCATGGGGCGTGAAAGTAGCCTCCGCCCGGGAAAATCAGGGGGATTGACGCTCGAGGCCGTTTCAGGGGTTGGGAGCCGGAGTGCGTGATCCGTAGCGGAACACGCACTCACCAGAGGGTGGACTCCGCAGATCGTTGGATTTCGACCCTCTGCTCCCTGACCGCCGGCTCCGCAGGGCTTAACCCGACTTTCTGTTCCGATGATTGTCGGACCCCAGGATCGATCACCATGGCTGACGTGCTGGGTGTCGTTTATGCGTGCGGCGTGTGGCTCGGGGAGTTCTTCCGATGAAATCTGCTGTTGATTCTGACGGCCTGGGCGGCCCGCCGGACACGCGCTGGCGGAACCTGACCGATGAACGTGGTACCAGCTCGTGAGCTCCCTGCGCAAGCCCTGCGCCGTCTGCCTGCGACGTCACGGACGGATTTCCGCCGAGCCCGGGCCGATCCCCTTCCACCCGCATTGCGAGTGCGAGCAACTGCAGATCATTGCCGGCGCCCAGGCCCCGATCGAGTTCCGCTCCGCCGGCGGCCTGGCGGCGACGATGCCGGTCGGCGGCCACGACCCTTCGGGTGCCCGGCTCGTCGGCCCGCTCAACCGGCATCACAAAAGGCTGAAGGCGGAAGGAGGAAGGATGAATGAATTCCGTTATGACTCATCCTTCATCCCTCAGCCTTCATCCTTCCACGAGTGGGATGACCTGTTCGATGGGAATGGGGATCCCCGCGACTTCGACCAGGTCGTCCGGCGCAAGAGGCTGACGGTCAACCAGCTCGTCGCCGCCGGCGATCGCCGAGGGCGTGGCGCGACGGGCCGTCGGGCTGGGTCCGCTGGGTCGGCCGCCGACCTGAATTTGCCGGCAGTGATGACATGCACTTACTGACTTTTCGTTAACTCCTATTCTTTTCCTGATTATTCCAGCTAACCCTTGACGACATTCCGTATATGGAATACACTCCTAGCATGGGCCAAGGAGTATCCAGCGATGGAATGGGAGGTTCTCTTTGATGCGGAGTTTGCCGATTGGTTTGAGGCGGTGGACGAGGGCTTGCAGGACGAAATCTTTGCTCACGTCGAGCTGCTGAGACGGTTTGGGCCGAATTTGGGCCGGCCGCGCGTTGATAGCGTCAAAGGATCTAAGTATTCCAACATGAAGGAATTGAGAATCCAGTATCAGGGAGATCCATCGCGCATTCTGTTTGCTTTTGACCCAAGCCGGTGCGCGATCCTGTTAGTCGGCGGGAACAAAGCGGAAACCATCGTTGGTATGAGGAACACATCCGGATCGCGGATCGGCGATTCGAGCGGCATTTGGATAGCCTGTCATAGGCTGAGGAGATGACCCATGGCGATTAATGCAAAGGACTACCTGGCCAAGTTGTCGCCAACGCGCCGAGAGGCGATCCAGGCACGCCGCCGATGTGCTGATCGCCGAGGAGTTGAGTCTCGCGGAACTTCGGGAGGCCCGCCAGCGTTCCCAGATCGAGTTAGCCAAGAGGCTGGGCATACAGCAGGCCGCGGTCTCAAATTCAAGCACCGCGCTGACATGTACGTAAGTTCCTTGCGTGCTTTGATCGAAGCAATGGGAGGGACCCTGGAAATTGTCGCCCAATTTCCGGATCGCCCTCCTGTGCGCATTAATCAGTTCAAAGCGTTGAACAGGGCATAACCCCATCTCTGTGCCCACATTGCCCACCCGGCCCTCGGGTGGGGTACGATACAAAGCGAACGGCCCGCCCGGGTCAGCCGGGCGGGCCGGGGTCGCGTTCATGACCGATCCGGCTTGGCTCTCGCCGCCGCGGTCACTTCCGCATACCAGATCTCTTCAAACTTCCGCCGTTGACCGGCGGTCCATCGGTTGAGGTGTCGTTTCTCGCACCAGGCCCAGGCCGATCGCGCGAACGCGTCGGCCCGGGGCGTCGGCGGGCAGGGCTCGGTCATCGGGTCGTAGATTGCAGCCGGCCGCGGGCGAACCGGTAGGCCGCCGCGACCTGCTGGGGCGTCCATTCGACGATCTTCGACCGCAGCCCCTTCTTCTTGCCGTAGCCGATCAGGATCCCCTTCAGGTCCGGGATCTGCTTCGACGCCCAGCCCAACAACTGCCGCCCGTCCGTCGGCGCGTCCTCGTCCGGCTCGCCGGTCGGCGGCTCCCAGGCGTCGCCCCGATCCGGCCGGGCGGTCGGCCGGGCCGGGGCATGCTCTTCCGGGTAGAACGGCTCCTCGTAGTCCTCAGGTCGGGGGCCGGGGCCGTCTGCCGAGGGCGTTGTCCGGCGGACTGTTAGGCGGCAATCATCGGAACAGCCGTCGCTGGGCTCACGGACCCTGGAGGCCGGTTCGCCGGATCTGGATGCAGGCCCGTGCGGCCACTTTGGCGTCTTCCTCCTTGCGGATGAAATAGGCCTCGGTGGTGCGGAGGTCGGCGTGGCCGGCGAATTCCCGCACTTCGTGGAAGACGCTCAACAAGAACGTGGCGGCGCTCCAGGACCGGGGGCATGTGCTGATGTTCGAGCCCAGCGCCGCCGAGGTGCACCGTAAGGCTGGCACCTGGTTCGACGACGCAGAAATCTATGCATGGTTCGCCGCCAACCTGCACCGGGTGCGCGAGCCGTCGATGCGGCATTACGTGCAGGCCAGAGTCAAGGCCGCCGGTATGGACTGGACCGAGGTCCTGGCGGCCGAGGCCGGGAACAAGCGGGAGCGGCTCGCCGCCGAGCTGCTGGCCAGCCCCGCCCACGCCAGCACCGCGGAGCGGGTCAAGGCGTTCGTCGAGCAGGGGGAGGATGCCGGGCGACGTTCTTCAACTACCGGCGGAAGTTCGGAGGTAGTTCGGAAGTGGTAGCCGAAACTGTGGGAAGGAGAAAAAGACACTTGAAGCAATTGTATTTGTCGCCCTTCCGGAGATATTGGGCCGGCCCTGCCACGCGCTCGACTTGAGGGGTTCGATTATTTAAGCAGCTGATCGACCAGCCATTCGGGAGAACCGTCGATGAGCATGCCTGCTTTGATGGATTCTTTCGTGGTTCGCTCGCTCGCTTTAGGATCGGCGGCGAAGTTCAGGTAGACCTTATCAAACCATTGCTTGGCGACCTGATAATCCTTCGAAACACCGATCCCTTTAACGTACATCTGGCCTACCGCGAGTTGCACCAGCAGTCGCCCCCCTCCGCGACCTTGTGCATCCAGTAGAACGACTGGGCCACGTCTCGTGGAATCATTTCCCCCTTCATGTACAGGTCGGCGAGTCTCATCTGCGCATCTTTCATGCCCGCCTGGCCGGCGCATCCGTACCACTTCAAAGCCTCATCGATGTTCCGGGGTGTGCCGGTGCCGCTTTCGTAGCACTGCCCGAGCATGAACTGGGCACGGGGAACCCCACCGAGGCTGTGGCTTTGAAGAGCTCAAAGCCTCGCTTTTCATCTTTCGGTGTGCCCTGATTTCCTTCCAGGTACACGGCGCCGAGCAACATCCTCGCGATCATTTGCCCCTGATCGACTGCTTTGCGGAGCCAGTTATTCCCATCGAGGTCCGACTCGTTGACGCCCGCCCCGGCCAGGTAGCTGAAACCGACCAAGCACTGGGCGTCGGGATTGCCCTGCTCGGCCGAGGCAAGCCATGATCGAAAATGAGCGGTGCCAAGGTGGTCGATGAGCGGCGATGGATCGTCGCCGATCAGGAGTTTTTCCAGCGCGTAGGCCCGCCTCGATTTCTTCCGAATTGGAAAAGTTGACAGCCTGTACAATTTGGCCGGGCGAGCTCACACCAAATTGTGATGAAGGGCAACCGCAGTGCGGGCAGGCGGCCGCCCGATCGGAAATCTGGCGATTGCACTCAGGACAGGAGATGAGCGCCATCGTGGTCCTCACAGATTCGATAGGAACACAGGCCGAAGTCTGGCAACCCGATGCCGGACGGGAACAAGTATTGAAGCCTCGGGCAATTCAATCCGATGCAGGCAGGTTCCACGGATAGATCGATTTATCGTCGAAGCCCTGAGTGATGGCCCGACGCCCGTCCGCAGATAGGTGGATTTGGATGGGGAATCTTGAATCTCCTCCCTCAAAGCTCGCCAGTTCTTCACCACTTGCGGTGTCCCACAACTTGATGGTCCCATCTCCGTGGCTGGTGACGATGCACGGCCGTCAAAGGAAAAGACACCACTCCAAACTGCACCTCGTCCGTCGTTATCGGTCCACCTCCCGAGTTCGTACTGCGATGCGGCTGCGTTCGATCCCAGGGTCCAAGATCGGACCATGGCCCGATGGCCCGATGATCCCTTCAGCTTTTCTATGGCTTTTGCCACGATCTTGCGACCGTCGAGAGTAAATGCAATGCTTGTGAAACAATGAACATCGCCTCCGTACGTTTGAAGTGGTCGTCCCGTCGCGGCATCCCAAAGTCGGACGGTGCCGTCGAGGCTACCGCCGGTGATGAGCAATGAACCGTCCGGAGAGAATGCCGCCTTGCCAGGCGGTCTCGCTGAGAACGTGCCCATCAAACTGGGAGAGCTGCCTTCGCCGCTCAAATCCCAGAGCCGAACATCTTCATCACCAACCTCAGTGACAAGCCCCGGTTTGCCGAAGGTCACGGCGCGGTGGCCATCGGGAGAGAAATACACATTTCCAACTGCAGCTTCATGGCAAGGGATCGATCGCAATTCATTGCCCGATGCGATATCGAACAAATGAATAGCCCCGAAACTGTCTCCGGCTAGCACCCGACGGCCGTCAGCCGAGAAGGCACCGCAATTCCAAACTCTCAAGACCATCCTCTCTTGAGGCTTCAACGTCGCCAGGCAGGTTCCGGACTCGACGTCCCATAACTCAAGATCGCGGTCATGTAGCAGGACGAACTTACCGTCGGGCGAAAGGGCAAGGACCCGTGCGTATCCCCTAGACCGTCGAGGCATTTCAAACGACCGGCTGGGGCTCGCTCGCAGGCGTTGGGGCTTTCGCTCTTGGTGACGCGGAGGGATTGGTACTGAACCCCGAGCCAGGGCATCCGCAATGCGGACAAGATGCAGCCGATCGGAAATCTGGCGACCACATTCGGGACATGAGATCAATGCCATTTTAGGGTAACTCCCGGATTTCAGAATTAGGCAACAGGCCCGTCTCCAGCTTGACCGAGTAGCCAGCGTCTTAAAGTGGAGTGATTTTATTTTCAAATTCACAAAACAATACATTTTCAATTTGGTTGTCAGTTTAAATCTAACTACGACGTCGCAATTCTATCTACGTTTCAAGCGCACCCCAATTTCACCCACGATCAGAAGACTGTTCGGATTTTGGCGTCGAGGGAAAAACCTTCACCCACTCTAGCATGAAGCACGTCGTCCTGTTGTTTCCATTCCCCTTGTATCTCGGAATCATGAATTCTCAAAACTCCTCCCTCGTCAAAGTGCCATAAGATCTCTTTCCCCTCTTTAACATGAACCCAAGTCGTGTCATCAAGCTTATTTGCACATGCTTGAGGGCGATGAGGCTCGTCTGGAGCGGGCGAGACCGCTGCAGTCAGCGGACAACCGCAATGCGGGCGGGCAGGCTGCTGCCCGAGTTGAAACATCCCTCTGAACATTCAGCAGGCACGGAACAAGCACCATCGGTACTACCCTCTTCTATTCGGTCGATTTCCTGAAACGAGCTTCCCATGATGGGATATTCACTCGTATGTAAAAGTCATCGGTCTTGAGATATTTTGACATTCTAGAGGACTGAGGACGGTATTTCGGCCTTGAGGACGCCAGTTGATGACCAGGCACCTCAAAGCCGAGTGATTTTTATGCTATGCATCTCCAGGCTAGAGCCCAAAGCGAAACTCCGCAAGTGGTTGCAACCGGGCGAATCGATGTTGCCGTCGTGGCTGCTCGCCAGGTCATGGACGATGTCCATCCTGCTCTCGTCCTCGAACAGTTCGGGTGACGGTCGGGATCCCACGACCTGTTTGCCATGCAACCGTGCAATGAGGCTGGCGTATTCGCGGTGCGGGTCGAATCTCGGCGAGTCCGTAGTTGATGTCGGCCTCGGCCTCGGCGATGAAGCGAGCGGCGAGCTTGAGGGTGCGCTGACGATCCATTTGTCGTGTCCTTTCTTGGAGAATGTGGATCGGTCCGGTTCCTTGTACCCTTTACCGAATGAGATGGAACGAACCCCGGTTTGATTACACGGGCCCGTCGGACTTCGTTGAGAGCGTGCCCCGAAGGTAAGGTGGACATCCCCGAGATCATTGGCCTGGGCCGGTCGTGCGACGTGCTCTCCTGCTTGCGTTAAGGCCGATCGCCGCGGATAATCTTTAATGTTCATCGAGCCGACTCATTCCCTGGTTCGCAATAGCGAGCGCCGAGGGGGACGCTTCGTACCGCGTCCGAGAACGCCATAACGTACCAATACCCTTCGCGATGAGAATGGGGACGTTCCCATGGAGGTCGCACGCGACGACGGCTCGGAGAAGACGCCGATATCTGACGCGCTCTCTCTCTCGGACCAGGAACTGATCGATCGGACCTGCTCCGGCTGCCAGAGGCGGCAACCACCTTGCTGGTCCGTCGATACGGCGCATTGATGCAGTTTTTCGCCCGGAAATACGACGATGACATGATTTCCGACCTCTACCTCCATCTCTTCTCCAACGGGACCTGGGCGAGACTGCGGAAATGGGACGGTCGATCGAAGTTTTCCACCTGGCTCGCGGCCGTCGCACGTAACCTTTACGCAGAACGAGTGAGGACGCGTAGCCACGGCGGGGCGAGATTTGCCGGAGATGCGCTGTCCTCCACCGTTTACTGGAAGGAAACCGCGAGAGACCAGCCGATGGTCGCGATGGCCGATCAGGAAGTGCAGACCTTCCAAAACTCGCGGATTCTGCGGGCGATGGAGTTGCTTTCGGATCGCGATCGATTGATCGTGTCGCTCCTGGATCTGAAAGTGCCGCCAGAGAAGATCGAGGTCGTGGCCGAGATGCTGGATCGGACCATCGAGGCCGTGCGAGTGGCTCACACCCGGGCCAAGCAACGTCTCCCGAGAGGTGCTCGAACGAGAGGGGGAAGTGCGATGACTGACCTCCGAGGCGACCACCCGACGATCGAGGATCTAGCCGCATTCGCCGAAGGCAATGCCTGGGACACGGCCTCGATCGAAGCCCATCTCGACGGCTGCGAGTCCTGCACCCTCGAAGTAATCGCCGCCCGCGAAGCGATTGCCTTCGAGTCGCTGGGATTCGATCGGGCACCGATCTCGCGGGCCTTCGGAAGCAGGGGCCCGGCGGCAACTCGCGGCCATCCTCGAACGCAAGGGATCGGCTGCCGGTGGCTCAAGCTTGTTGACGGTATGGGTGCAACTGGCTTTCTCGGAGGAATCGCGGGGCTTGGCTTCCTCGCCCCAGGACCAGATTTGGTCCTGGCCGCGGACGACCACCCGGACGAGGGATTCCGCCTCTTCCCCCAGGATTTTCCTAAACAAGGTGAAATCCCCGAGGGATCTGCTCCGTCAGATAGTTCAGGGGACGAGATTTCGCGAATGCTCGATCACTTGCGGGCCGTGCTGGGAGGGGAAACGAGCGATCACCCCGGGGGCCCGACCGGCCTGGATGAACTCGAGGAAGATCCTCACGCCCACGCTTCCGAGCCCGACGAGGAGGGCTCAGCGGATCATCCCGGCCACGACCTTGACGCGTCGGAACTGGCTGACGACCATCCCGACGATCACCCCTGGGACCATGACCACGAAGACCTTGATGGGTGACAAATCAACTTTTTCTCCGAGGCAGAGGTCGCCATGGAAATCCCCGGGATCAAAGACTTCCACGACGGTCTGAATCATTCTCTGGCCGACCAGATCGAGCGAGCGGCGGACGAGATCGAGCCACCGCCGATCGACTCGCATCATTCCTTTCACGACGATCACCTGTCCGTTGCACATGATGATCACCTGAGCGCGCGAGGCAGGAAGAGAGAGACATCGCATTCGGGCTCGGAGGCCGAGCATCATGAGCATGGCGGATTGCTCGATGCACTCGTGCCGGCGGCGTTGCACGGCGCCGCATCCGCCGTGGTGAATTTTGCGGTTGAACAACTGACGGAGGCGGCTCTTTCCGAGCGCTGCTCGGTTCGTCCGAGTCTCACGCGCACACGCACAATGAGGCCGACCCGTTGCATGTCGGCTCGACGGACGGGGACGGCTTTTCGCACCAGACAACCGGCTTCACGTGCGCGGTCGTCTCGCAGCAGATGATTCTCCATCAGTTTCATTTGAGCGATCCACAAACGGGAGAGCCGCTCTCGGAGGCTCGGCTCGTCTACGACGCCACCGCCCATGGTTGGCTCACTGACCACGGCACGAGTTTCGGTGATCTGGGTCGATTGCTCGAACATTACGGCGTCGCCAGTCACGAGGGGCACGACTGGCCGCATCTGATCCACGATCTTGCGGCCGGGCATCAGGTGGTGATGGGGGTCAACGCCGACCGTCTCTGGCACGATCACGGGCCGTTTTCCGACTTCTTCAACCTGTTCGGCAATCAGGCAAACCATGCCGTGGTCATCAAAGGGCTGAAGGTCGACGATCACGGCCACGTGGTGGTGGTGATCAACGATCCGGGGCAAGCCGACGGAGCCGGCGTCGAATACCCGCTCGAGCACTTTCAATCGGCGATCGAGTCTGCCCACATGCACTACGTGGCGACTGATCACGCACCGACGGACTGGTCCCCTGCCCCGGCGATCCAAGCGCTGGCCGCTCACTCTCCCGTGACATCCGCGGCCGATGACATGTCGCCGGGCCGCCGCAGAAAGTGGCAGCGATGAGCGACCGAGAACGGGCGGTCTTTCTGCGGGATATCTGACGATGTTCGGGCGCTACTCCGTTCAAGTTCGCTCGCGTCTTGTGTTCCTATCGGAGAAAGAGAATGGCGATTATCACCTGTCCCGAATGCGGCCAGCATCCCGTGTCCGATCGCGCGGCGTCTTGCCCCAGATGCGGTTGCCCCATCACAGCGGTCAACGCCCCGGCCGCTTCCGCGAGTCCGTCCTCCGAATCGGGGCAGCAACCTCCGACGATTCGCCACCAACGAGAGGGGAAGTTGTTTCCTCTTGGCGCCGGTTTTTCGGAATCATCCGAATTCCCGGAATCCAGCGTGGTGGTCTCTGATCTCACGAAACTGGCGGAGCTCGTGGACCTTATGCAAGGGTGGTGCGAGGAGCTGACAATTCAAGTACCCCTAGAGAACCATCATGTTGATAGATTATGTCGACTGACTCATCTTAAATCTCTCGAAATGTACGTTTCTAAGCTTGATGATGAGCCGTCTTGCGACTGAGTAAGCTCCGGACGCTTTGCAAACTGAAGTTTACCGTCAATGAAGGGAGGACTTCAGAGGCGGGCTGGCTTCAACTGGCCAGGCTCAGCCAGCTTGAGTTCCTCGAGATTCCCGCCATTCCATTTGCTCCGGCGAGCTACGATTTTGCCACAGGGGAACATTTAAAGCGGCAATTGCGACGGCTGCTTCCTCGGACGATAGTCTCATAGGACTCAATGTTGCGGGCGTCGCAGGTCATCTCGATCCAGTTACAGCACACGTCATTTTACGAGTCTTGACTCGGCTCGTGCACGACGCGGGGCTAGTTTCGGATCCGGCAAGGGAGGAACTAGCGCGATGTCGCTGAGTGCCAAGCAGCAGATCCTCAAAATCGCCCACGCCCACCTGGCCATCGAGGTCGATCCGGCCCAGCAAGCCAAGCGGGAACAGCGGCTCGAGCCGCTCGTGAAGGCATTTCCGCCAACGTCTTCCGGCTTGTCGTCATGGGCGAGGTCAAGAAGGGGAAGAGCAGTTTCATCAATTCACTGCTCGGCCAGGTTGACCTGTCGCCGACCGAAGTCGACATCGCCACGTCGACGGTGTACAAGTTCGTGAATGGCCCGGTTGAGCGGATCACGGTGTTTTTCTTGACCGAACGACGACGAGCCGTCGACGAGGGAAATCACGCGCGATCAGATTCCCGAGTTTGGAACCGAAGCGGGCAATCCCGGCAACATCAAGCGGGTCGACTTCATCGCCGTCGAGCTGCCGCACCCGCTGCTGGCCGAGGGGGTGGCGATTGTCGATACGCCGGGAGTCGGCGGATTGTTCCGCCGGCATCGCGACATCACCTTCCGGTACGCGCCGGAGGCGGACGTCGTGATGTTCGTCGTCGATTCGGCGGAGGCGTTGATCAGTGAAGACGAGAAGCGGTTCCTCAAGGAGTTGCAGAAGCACACCCAGCGGATCGTGTTCTTGCAGACCAAGATCGACCTCGCGGGGACCGAGCAGGTACTGGCCTGGCGGAAGCGGAACCTCGAGATTCTCGCGGGGACGCTGAATGTCAAGCCGGAGGCGATCCCATATTTTCTCGTCGGGGCGAAGCTCAAGGAGCTTGCGGACAAGCGGAACAACACCGAGCTGCTCAAGCACAGTGGCTATCCGGAGGTGCTCAAATACATTCGCCAGGAATTGATTCCGAAGCGGGATGAAATTCTCGCCCGGCGCTGGTTCCCGCTCCTCGGCCCCGAGTTGCTGAGCTCGGTCAAGCTGGTGTCGGACCGCTTGGCGATCGTTCGCGCATCGCATCAGCCGAGATTGGCGGAGTATGAACGGCAGCTCGCCGAGACCGAGCGCGAGTTCGATCGCTGGCAGACCGATGTCTGGCCCGCTCAGTCCCGTCAATTCCAGGATGAGATCGGTCGACTCAGATTTGAGACGAAGAACCGGTTGCAAGACGAGATTTCGCCGACCTCCCGCGAATGCGTCGCCAGCCTTGATGCTCTTCGCAGTCGGTGTGGGTCGGCCCAGGATGTCGAGCGATTGTGCGACGAGCATCTGGGGGATTGGGCACAGCGGTGGACGGAACGCGCCGATGAAATCCTCACAGGGTTCCGGCGAGAATACCTGCGGCATTGCGAGCGAATGGCCGGCCGCATCACGGAGGATCTGTCGGCCATCTCGCTGCCGGATATCGACGTGGAGCCCGGCGAACGCCGCCCGGTGCGCGAGAATTCGTTGCAGATTGTCCGTGAGGCCGCGATGAATTACAACGTGATCGGCGGCGTGGCGGGCGAGGCGGCAAAATGGCTCGGGTTTGGCGCGGGCATCGCCACGGGGTTCGGTTTGATATCGAACCCCATCGGTTGGGCCGTGGGTGCGGCCGCCGGCGTTGGCTATGTGGCAACGAAGATCTGGGCCGCGGTCCGTGGTGTCGAGATGGCCAGGGAGCGCAGCGCGACGCGGCGATCGCGAGCCTCGAGCAGAGCGTCCGGAACACGGCGCGGAAGCACAGAAGTCCGCGACGAGGGCGTTCGAGAGACTTTCTGCCGCACTCGACTCGGCCGCGAAGGCGCAAATCGACGGATTTCGCTCGGCGATGAAAAACGATTTCACAGCTCGCCGGCAAGAAATCAATCAGGGCAAGACCCGGACCGCGGCTGAAAACCGGGATGCCGAGGAAATCCTCAATAAGACAATCGGCCGATATCAAGAGTTGATGACCCAATATCAGGTCATCCGTCAGGCCTTCGAGGTGGGAGGTACCTCGTGATGCCCCCCTCGACTTCCAGGTTTTGCAGGAGCGACTT